>NZ_CP009576.1:1291250-2582500 GCF_000763495.1 Listeria ivanovii subsp. londoniensis
CATTTGGAAATCACAACTAAGGATGTAGACGAATATTTTGAAATTTTTTATTGCGGAATGATTTGGAAAAGTGGGGATGATCAATTAATTACAGCAGAAGATATGAAGGTTCCCCTTAAAATCGTTGCTAAAAGTACACTTACAAATAAAGAAATAGTACTTTTTGATGGCGCTTTTTATGGATATGATAATATGTTTTGTGATGTTTATGACCAAAAGGCAATTGATAATCGGGAATTAATACAGTATCCTCTGAATAACATTGTTAAAATTAATTTTTTAGTTGGGATAGGAATAGATTATGAAAGTGAAAAAGAAAATTACGACTTTGATGAAGATGGTAATGTGTTATTAATTGATGGTCGATATATTTCTTGGGAAGACACCAAAGCTGATGGATTTGACTTCCTAGAAATAACTGCAATAGATGAAAATGGTCAGTCTTATTCAATTATGAGTGAAGAACTTGCTTAAAGCTTATTAGCATTTTTTTAAATTGATGTGTGTGACAAGCAGGATCCTGAAGCCATTCTTGCTTGAATATTATTTTTAATTATCATTTTCATTAGCGCGCTTTGGGTGGACTTAATGGAATCAGCAAAATTATATAATAGACAAGGAGAATTTTAAGTGGGTTTAAAGAAAAAATCAAACCGTTTCACTAGATAGAACAGACTGATAGTGAATTTTCATTAGTGTTATATGTGGAAGATTACAGTATATTGCTAGTGATTAAATAAGTATCAGAGTAAAAATAGTGGTGACAGTTGATAAAACGGATTTAAATATAGCGAATATGGAGGAAAATATGACTTATGAAGAGCTTTTAGATGAAGAGTTTGGTGCAAGTGAGTTAATTCATTATGAGAATCAAAATAAGGAATATCGAGGTATGTTATTAAAAACTATCCCCAAAAACCAAATAATTCGGACGCGATTAGCAAAGAAAACAGATAAAAAAGCAGGATACTTTGTTGCTTTTTGGGAGAAAAATAACGAAAATACTAATGTTGCTTATGATAAGAAGAATCCGGCAGATTTTTTATGTATTGTTGTTACGGATAACCACTTACAAGGTGTATTTGTCTTTCCGAAGCAAGTCTTGGTGGAGAAAGGTATTTTGAGAAGTGCGGGGGCTAAAGGGAAGATGGCAGCTAGATTTTATCCTGCTTGGTGTCGAGATTTAAATAAAACGGCGCAGAAAACACAAGATTGGCAGTTAGCATTTTTTAAAGATTATACTACAGAGGAGAGTTAACCACTGTTTTTAATGAATAGGTCTAACTCCTTCATAAGAGAAATTATTTTGGTTGGAAGTATCCAAATAGGATAGCAACTAAATATTGCATGTTCAATAAAAACCACATTTGATAATGATTATCATTATCAAATGTGGTTTTTTGTGATATAATAAACAAAGATTTATTAGAAGGGGTATGCAAAAACATGGGGAAAATAACAAAGAAAACGGCTAATAGAGCCAAAAAAACAAGTTATATGAAAAAGCAATATCCATATATGATTGGGGGAAACAATAATGATTGATAAACGTCTCTTCCAATTGGTCGAAAAAAAGCCATTAATTTTGCTAATTCTTTTCCGTACTATCCATTTAGGGCTAATGATTACTTTGTGGTTCATTTTTGCTCAACAATTAACGAATTATTTAGATGGACAAAGGATCGATATATATTATTTAGTTGGCACGGTTGCGCTCGTTTTAATTGGCAAATCAGTGCTTACAAAATTAATGGAAAAGCAAACCTACAAAGCTTCTGCAGAATTACGTTTGTCAATGCGACGGGCGGTTATGGCAAAAGCATTTCGATTAGGGAATAACGAGGGGCAATTAAAAGCGTCCACTTTAACACAGCTTGCGGTGGATGGGATTGAACAGCTCGAAATTTATTATGCGCGTTTTTTACCGCAGTTATTTTATTGTTTGATTGCTTCATTGATGATTTTTGGCAGTTTGGTTGGGTTTGCGTGGCAGCCAGCAGTAGTATTACTTATTTGTATGCCGATGATTCCAGTTGTAATTATGGCGATAATGAAAATGGCAAAGAAAATTTTGAGTGGTTACTGGTCGGATTATACGAACCTGGGTGCTAAATTTCATGAAAATTTGAGCGGGTTTAGTATTTTAAAAGCTTACGACCAAGATAAGTATAAACAAGAAGAAATTGCAACGGATGCTGAACGGTTTCGTAAGGTGACGATGAGTCTTTTATCGATGCAACTAAATTCAATTACGATTATGGATATTATTTCCTATAGTGGAGCAGCTCTCGGTATTGGTATTGCATTAATTGCTTATACAAATGAAGCAATTAGTACGGTGGGTGTGTTGATGTTCCTTTTACTAAGTGCCGAGTTTTTTATTCCAATGCGCCAATTGGGCTCATTGTTTCATGTTGCGATGAACGGAATTAGTGCTTGTAGTAAATTATTTGCTTATTTGGAACTAGAAGAGCATCTGTACGGAACAAAAGAACTAAAAGCACCATTGAAAATTATTGAAGCTCGCGAATTGGTTTATACATATAACAAAGCAAACTTGCCTACCCTTCAAAAGATAACAGCTAGTTTTAGTCGTGGTAGTTTTTCAGCACTTGTTGGAAAATCGGGGTCTGGAAAAAGCACTTTTGCACGTGTGTTATTACAACAATTAACTGGTTATCAAGGTGAAATTAGTTGGAACAATCTAGCGCTTACAGATTTAAGTGAGGAGACTATTCGCGAGCAAAGTCTAATGGTAGATCATCATGGTTATCTCTATGCAGATAGTATTCGTGCAAATTTGATAATGGGAAATAAGCAAATAAGTGATGGTGACTTATGGGCTGTGTTAGAGCGTGTTTGTTTAGCAGATTTTGTAAAAGAATTACCAGAACAATTGGCAGAAACTTTACAAGAAAATGGAAGTAACTTATCAGGTGGACAGCGACAAAGGCTTATCCTAGCACGTGCGTTACTAAGGGAAGCAGAACTTTATGTTTTTGATGAAATCACATCTGGCGTGGACTTAGAGAGCGAAAAAATTATTTTGGCAGTTATACAAAAATTAGCCAAAGAGAAAATAGTGCTTTTTATTTCGCATCGTTTATATAATGTTTTGGAGGCGGACCAAGTGCTGGTATTTGAATCTGGAAAATTAGTGGAAATTGGCAAATCGGCGCAGTTACAACAAGATTCAAGTTATTTTAAAAATTACTTTTCAGAAGAATCACAGTTGCTCAAAGGGGGTGCTTAAAATGACAGAATGGGTGATTGTTCGTTGGTTATTAGGCTTTGTTAAACCGTTAAAGCTGCGAATGATTATGGCAATTTTACTTGGTATTATTAGTAATTTATCGGTGATTGCGATTTCTTTAATTGGAGCATATGGAATTTTGGCGGTTGTTTTAGGACAAGCTCTGAGTCCGCAAAAGTGGCTTATCGTAATGGTGGGCTGTGGAATAATTCGTGGGCTGGCGAGGTACGCGGAACAGTATTTAAATCACGATATTGCTTTTCGATTATTAGCGATTATTCGGGAACGAATTTTTGCGACGCTTAGAAAACTTGGGCCTGCACGCTTATCTGGTAAAAAAAGTGGTGACTTAATTACGGCAATTACAACCGATGTGGAAGCTTTGGAAGTGTTTTTTGCGCATACTATTTCACCAGTTTTCATTGCGCTTGGAACGACGATAGTGACAGTGGGCTATTTAGGGACTTATGATGTTGGTTTAGCGTTAATACTTTTCATTGGTCAAGTTTTAGTTGGTATCGTTTTACCAGTAATTAGTTATAACCGAAACAAGCAGATTGGAGCGGATTATCAAAGGGAATTTGTTGGGTTAAATCAAGCAGTGATGGAAAATGTTGCTAGTTTACAAGATGTTTTTCAATTTAAATTAGGGAAAAAGCGCTTAGCTATGTTAAATGAGAGCGGGCAAAAGTTGAATAGGCAGTATCAAAAGAAATTAAAACAGGGAACTCAGCTACAAATTTTGAGTGAATGGGTTTTGATTGGAACTGCTGCTTTGGTTTTAGGGTTAGGAAGTTTCTGGCAATTACCAGTGGAAACTGTTTTAATTGGGACAGTGTTAAGTTTAGGTTCTTTTGGGTCGGTGTTAGCGTTAAATGGCTTAGGAACGGCTTTGTTAACTACTTTTGCTAGTGGGAAACGGTTGAATGCTTTAACGGAAGAAAAAACAACGGTTGTTTTTGACGGTCAGCTAGAATTAACGGATTTTGAAAAAGCAGAACTTGATAAAGTAAGTTTTAGCTATGATGGCAACCAGTCAATTTTGAGTGAGGTGTCGCTTGATTTGCCAAATGGAAAATGGTTAGGAATTGGTGGAGAAAGTGGTAGTGGGAAAAGTACGTTGATGAAAATTCTGATGCGATATTTTGATCCAGAGGGGCAAGTTAGCTTAAATGGAAAAAATCTTCCAAATCTTAAAGAATCATCACTGCATCAACTTGAAGGCGTGATGGAGCAAAGTACATTTTTATTTGAAGATACACTTGGTAATAATATTCGGTTAGGGAAAAAGGATGCAACTTTGGAAGAAGTAAAAGAAGCCGCGAGAAAAGCCGCTTTAGACGAGTGGATTGAAACTTTACCAGAGGGATATGATACGAAAGTTGGCGGTCAAGCACGGAATTTATCTGATGGGGAACGCCAACGAATTGGCCTAGCACGACTATTTCTTCATGATGCGCCGCTTTTACTGCTCGATGAACCAACGAGTAATTTGGATTATGTGAATGAGCAGGCGATTCTTACAACTTTACGCTCAGAGGTTAAGGATAAAACGGTTTTGGTAATTTCCCACCGTGAAACAACGCTGGATTTAGCGGAAGAGCGGATTTATTTGGAGAAAGGGAAGTTGAATAGGATTATAAAATAAATTTAATAGAAACAGCCTGTCTACAGAAATATTTACAGGCTGTTTTTGGCTCTCACAATTCTACTTTCTCGGAGCTTTCGAAAAATTCTATCGTATCAAGTTCAGCTTGGAAAAATTCTTTTGTGTAAGTTTGATCGTGGTGTGTATAAAAAGCAGTTTGATTTTCCCAGATTTCCCAAAGAGCAAACCGACCTGTTGTTTTTTCTAATGGAACGACTTTAAACATGATACATCCAGTTTCTGCTATGGTTTGCTCTCTTAATTTTGCCAAGTGTTCGACAGGTTGCTCGTAAGGCACTTTCCCAGTTGTTTGAATAACCGCAGTACAATATAAATAATGATCAGTTCTCATTTCTTCTCCTCCTTTTAATATGTTAAGCTTAAAGTATGGAGTACACTCGGTAGCAAGGAGGAATTCAATGTTTATTAAAGAATTTTCGAATAAAACGGGACTATCCATTGATACACTTCGATATTATGAGGAAGAAAAATTATTAATACCAGCACGAAATGAAAAAAATTACCGAATATACAGTGAGGAAGATTTTTGTTGGGTGCAGTTATTGCTCAAAATGAAACAAACAGGTATGACACTAAGAAATATGAAAGAGTTTGCGAGATTGCAAAAGCTTGGAGATACTTCATTGCCAGATAGGATGAAGATGCTAGACAGACATTTGGAAGCTCTTTATGAACAGCAAGCAAATCTTACTGAGACTATTTCTTTTGTAGGGAATAAAATGGACACATACAAAAAAAGGTTGTGAAATACAGATGAAAATGAAAAAATTAAAGTTAAAAATCACGGTTGATAGGCCAATTGGTTACAAAGATAAATTTGGTAATACATATCCAATAAATTACGGTTTTGTAAGCGGAATTATCGGCGGGGATGACGAAGAGCAGGATGTTTATATTATTTCTAGTAAAGTGGATGAGCCATTGACAACTTTTACAGGGGAACTCATTGCAATTATCACTAGAAAAGATGATGTCGAGGAAAAATGGATAGCAACTTCCCTAGGGGAACAACTTTCCTTAGAAGAAATGACAAAAAAAGTTTATTTTATCGAACAATATTTTGATTCGGAAATAGAACTGATTGATTAAGAAAAGGAGTTTTCAAGATGAAAAAATATAAAGTAACTGACAAAGATACCTATGTTTTAATTGAAAATGAAAATGGGGCAACTCTAGGCCTTGCAAAAGACAGCACAGTAGAAATTTTAGAAATAGATGGCTTTGCTTTTAAAGATTTAAATAAAAACGGCCGCCTAGATCCTTATGAAGATTGGCGTTTACCGATGGAGGAACGAATTACGGATTTAGTTTCACAATTGCCGCTGGAAGAGATTGCGGGATTAATGCTTTATAGTGGGCACCAAAGTGTGGCAACAACCGGGCGATTTGCGGAGATGTTTGCGGGGACTTATGCTGGCTTATCTTTAAAGGAAAATAAGCAGGCAAAAATTTCTGATATTACCGATCAGCAAAAGGCATTTTTAAAAGAGGATAGATTGCGTCATGTGTTATTAACAGCAGTGGAAAACACCGAAGCTGCCGTGACTTGGAATAACCAAATGCAAGCTTTTGTGGAAAACTTGGATTTTGGGATTCCGATTAATATGAGTAGCGATCCACGCCATACGAGTGAAGCGAATACAGAATTTAATGCAGGTTCTGGTGGCGATATTTCCAAATGGCCGGAACCGCTCGGACTTGCTGCCACTTTCAATCCAGAGGTAGTAAAACAATTTGGTGAGATTGCTTCATTAGAATATCGCGCGTTAGGGATTACAACAGCATTATCGCCACAAGTCGATATTGCAACCGAGCCACGTTGGATGCGGTTTAACGGGACTTTTGGTGAAGATAGCAAGCTGAGTGCGGATATGGCAAAAGCTTATTGTGAAGGCTTCCAAAATAGTGACGCAGGCTTTGGAAGTGATAGTGTTAATGCGATGGTGAAACATTGGCCCGGTGGCGGTAGTGGGGAAGCTGGTCGAGATGCGCATTATGCTTACGGAAAATATGCCGTGTACCCGGGGGATAATTTTAATGAGCATTTAATACCATTTACGGAAGGCGCCTTTAAACTAGATAAAACGGGTTACGCAAGCGCTATTATGCCCTATTATACAATTTCCTACAATCAAACTCCCAGTAATGTTGGCAATGGCTTTAACCGTTATTTAGTTCAAGATTTACTACGTGGTAAATATAAATATGATGGGGTTGTTTGTACTGATTGGAATATTACGCACGACAATCACAGTATGAGTCAATTTATTTCTGGGAAAAGTTGGGGTGTGGAAGATAAATCAGTGGAAGAACGGCATTATCAATCGATTTTAGCAGGCGTTGATCAGTTTGGTGGAAACAATGATTTAAAACCAGTACTTGCTGCCTATGAAATGGGTAAAGCGCAATTTGGTGAAGATGTGATGCGCAACCGCTTCGAACAAAGTGCGCACCGCTTATTACGCAACATTTTTCAAACAGGCTTATTCGAAAACCCTTACTTATCGCTAGCAAAATCCAAAGAAATATGTGGAAATCCTACTTATATGGAAGCTGGATTTGAGGCACAGAAAAAATCAGTGGTACTTCTTAAAAATAAAAAACAAGTCTTACCACTGGCGAAAAAGTTAAAAGTATATATTCCGGAGCGAACTCGTCCAGAAACGTTTGATTGGTTTGGCAAAAAGATTGCTGCAACAAGTCAGTTTCCGGTAGATAAACAAATAGTAGCTAAATTTTATCAATTAGTAGAAGACCCAAAGGAAGCTGATTTTGCGCTTGTCTTTATCGAATCACCACAGTCTGTTGCCTATACCGAACAAGATGGCTACTTGCCAATTTCTTTACAATATCGGCCGTATACTGCTAAACTTGCTCGTGAAATCAGTATTGCTGGTGGAGATCCGCTTGAGGAGTCAACTAATCGTTCTTATAAAAACAAAACGAATAAAACGACAAACGAATCTGATTTAGATGCCATTTTAACAACGAAAAAAATAATGGGAAATAAACCAGTAATTGTTTGTTTAGATAGTGCCAATCCGACAGTTGTCGCTGAGTTCGAAACTGCAATTGATGGCTTGTTAGTTCATTTTTCCGCTACCACGCAAGCATTACTAACGATTCTTTGCGGCGAAACAGAACCAAGTGGCTTATTACCATTCCAAATGCCAGCAAGTATGGATGTCGTTGAAACACAAAAAGAAGATGTTGCGCATGATATGACGCCTTACACAGACGAACTTGGACATGCTTATGATTTTGCTTATGGGTTGGATTTTTCTGGCGTGATTGAGGATGAACGTGTTCGGAAATATAAAAAGTAGCAAAATGACACAAAAAGAGGGGGCTAACAAAATGCTAGACTTCTCTTTTGATATAGTTTAGGGAGCGACTATTTTCGTCCCTTGATGAAAAGTAAGTTTCCAAGCGCCGTTTTCAAGTACCCATAAATTACTTCTCATTGTATAAGTATTTTCCACGGTATCTTTTAGTTTATAGTAGCTAAGCACTTTTGTTGGATCCATTATTTTTATCGCGTAGTCGATTATTTCTAGCGGATTGGTACTTAAAGAGGTTAGTGATTTATAATACGCATAGTCTGTTATTTGACCGCTTTTTGTTATCTCTATATAAGACTCGCTTAAAATAGCGATAATTTTTTCCATAGATTGCCGGTTATCCGTGGATAAATGAATTTCGTCTAACTTTTGAAAATTTTCCTTTGTTAATTCCATTTATACCCATCCTTTCAATAAAAAGGGGGCTAGGACATAACTAAAACTCAGAAATAAAAATTGAAAAATAGAAAAGCAGAAATCATTGTATAGAGCCATTTCTGAAAATGGAATAGACATGATTTCTGCTTGTTTTTCATTTTAAAGATCTATATGTCCCAGCCTCTTTGTTTATTTTAAGCCATCGCGATTTTCAATAATTTCACTTACGATACCATAATCTTTTGCTTCGTTTACAGATAACCAGAAGTTGCGGTCAGTATCTTTGGAAATTTTTTCGTAAGTTTGACCAGTTGCTTCAGCGATTAGACGATTAATTCGTTCACGCATCCGGATAATTTCTTTTGCTTCGATTTCGATTTCGGTGCTTTGGCCTTGGACGCCGCCAGCTGGTTGGTGAATCATGTAGCGGGTATTTGGTAAGCTAAAGCGGTTTTCTTTTTCGGCAGCTAAGTAGATAGTAATTCCGGCGCTTGCAACCCAGCCAGTTCCAACGACTTTGACTGTTGGCTTAATGAATTTAATCATATCATGAATTGTATCACCAGCTTCGACGTGTCCGCCTTGGCTATTGATGAAAATGGTAATTGGCTCATCACTGATAGATTCTAGTAACAAGAGTTGCTTTGAAACGTCTTCTGCTAGCTCCTGGTTAATTTCGCCATAAATTAAAACCGTACGTGTATCAATTAGTTTTTGGGTAAGGATGTTGGTGATGTTTTCATTATTTTTATTGTCTGCCATGAAAAATTCCTCCTTAAAAGCCTTGTATTAGTTGTATCACAAGTATCTTAGCACAATGGTCGAAAATGGTCAAACATTTTGAATAGAGTTAACCTCATAAAAAGAAAACGCGTTTTTCCGCGCTTTCTTAAGAGCAATTATTCAAAAACCAGCTGCCATGTAACGCCGTATTTATCGGTAACCCACGCGACTTTTCGTAGCAATTCAACTGCTTCTGGCCCCATCATCACTGTTCCTTCTTTGGAAAGTTTATCAAATAAATCATCAAATTCACTTTCCGTACTAGCGAAGTAAATGGTAGAAGTGGACCAACTGAAATCTGGTGAGGCGTTATTTGTCATGTCCATTACCATGAAGGCAGCATTTTTAATTTCAAAAGTGCCGTTTAATACTTTGCCAATGTCACCGCCTTGTTCTGGTTTGGTAAAATAGGTGAGGGAGATTTTTTTTGCATCTGGAAAAGTTGCTAGATAAAAATTCATTGCTTCTTCGGCGTTTCCATTAAAAGTAAGGAAAGTCGAAACAGGCTTTGCATAATTAAACATTTGTTCTACCTCCTTTTGATTTATTTCTAATATACCCGTAATTTAATGGAATTATGTGTTAAAATGAAGAAAAATGTGCGGGGGATAGACGATGAAGTATCCGATTATGTTAGATTTAACTGGGAAAAAAGTGGTGATCATTGGTGGTGGAAAGGTAGCACTTCGTAAGGCCCAGGGATTAGTGGAGGCGGCTGCGGATGTGCTAGTCGTTGGTTTAACTGTTTTACCAGAGATAAAGGAGCTAGGTATTCAAGTTTTAGAAGAACCTTACCGAAAAGAGCATCTTTACGGAGCTTTTCTAGTATTTATTTGTACAGATAATCGCGAAGTAAATCAAGCAGTTGCCGAGGATGCTTCAGCTGATCAATTAGTTAATGATACGACTAATCAAGCGAATGCTGCTTTTTTTAATATGGCAACAGTGACAAAAGATGAGTTAGTCATTGGGATTTCGACAGGTGGCGGAAATCCAAGCTATGCCAAAAAAGTAAAACTCGAAATAGCTAATCTAGTAGAAAAACTAGAAACGGAAGAAATTGCTTATCGTGTCAGAAAGAATTAAACGAGAGCTAAAAACCAATCGAAAAAATGGTTTTTAGCTCTCGTTTGGTTTTAAGCAATGTTTCTAGTTTGAATGTCTTCTTGAAATGCAGCTTTTCCTTTAGCCGTCAATCTAGGATAAATCAAGCTCCATAAACAATCAAAGGGGCTTTCTTTCGCACTAGTAAATGCTTCTTGATTAGGTGTCCAATATATTTTGATCATGTTTAATACATCAATTAAAGCATTGATTTGTCCGGGGACTTCTTCTGCTAACATATCGCCATTTTGTTGTAAGTTTTGAAAGGCTGCTTGTAATTTTTGTTTTCTTTTTTGAATGGCAGCGACTTGCACTTCGTATACTTTTGGACTAATAGATGCTAGTTCGCCGTAATGCGCGAAAAAGTAATCTTCTTGTTTTTGATGCGATACACCGAGTAAGAAGAAGTCATTTAGCTCAGAAATAGTCGTTGGAGTTTCTGGAGCTTGAAAATTTTCATATTGGTCAATAATGACTGCTTCAATTAAATCTTCCTTTTTTTTGAAGTGATAGGTTAAGTTGCCCACACTGATGTTTAATTTGTCCGCAATATTTCGAACGGAGACATTAGCATAACCTTGTTCATGGAAAAGCTTAAAGGCAGTCTCGATAATTTCTTGTTTCGTATCTTTTTTCATATCAATCATCCCTCTTATCTAAATCAGCTATTTATTGACATTGTAGTACGGTTGTGCTAATCTGTCAACATAACAACTAGTACGAGTGTGCTAAAAAGAGTCGTGAATCCAAAATAATAAGCTAAAGGAGTAAGCGAATATGACAAAGAATAAGAAAACAATCATGATTACTGGTGGGAATTCAGGATTAGGTTTTGCGGCCGCTAAAATAATTGCAAGTAGATACAAAGATTATCAGATTCTACTTGCTTGTCGGAATCTCGAAAAAGCAAATATGGCAGTAAATGAACTACAGAAAAGTACGGATAATCAGAATATCATTGCGATGGAATTGGATGTATCTTCGCTTCTTTCTGTCAGAAAATTTGTTGCTAACTTTCAGGCGGCGGATTTAGGTTTATTAGATGGTGTTTTGTGTAATGCCGGGATAAATGGAAATAATACTGGGCTTACAACAGACGGCTTTGATGTCGTATTTGAGACAAACCATTTAGGACACTTTTTATTAACGAATTTGTTAGTTCCTTTTATGCGAGAAGACGGACGAATTGTGGTTGTGAGTAGTGATATGCACAATCCACCTGGTGATAAATTAACCTGGCCGGGAGTTCCTGCTTTGGCATATCCGATAGAACCTTTAAAAACTCATTTTAGTCGTTATTCTTATTCGAAGCTATGTAATTTGTATTTCACGTATTCATTAGTAGAAAAATTAGCATATACGAAATCGAAAATTACCGTGAATGCCTTTAATCCGGGATTGTTGACAACGACTAATTTTGCGCCGGATAAATCACGTTTTACGGAAGAGTTTATGAAACAAATCGAGGATCGTATCGGCACCTTAGAAGTATCAAGTGAAGCTTTAGCAAATTTGATGACAGATTCCAAATATGATCATGTTACTGGGAAATATTTTGATCGAGGTGTAGAAAGCTTGTCTTCTCCATTATCTTATGATGAAAATAACCGAACTGAATTATGGAAGAAAAGCATTGCGTATACGGAGTTAAAAGTTACGGAGACACTTCCTGAATTAATAAAATAATGTTTGTAGCCTCTGTTTTTTAGCAGAGGTTTTTTTATTCTATTATATTGCTGTCTTTTCCCTTGCAAAATTTTACTATAGATTTTGGAATGTAAACGCTCTATCATGGAAGTATACTGAAAAACTTTTTAAGAGGGTGTTGAAGCCAAATGTCTATTTTAGAAAAAATTAAAGATGCTGGCGTTGTTGGTTGTGGTGGAGCGGGTTTCCCGACGCATGCCAAGTTTAGCGGAGAAGTGGAATATTTAATTATTAATGCGGCTGAATGTGAACCGCTACTAAAAACCGATCATTTTGTGATGAGAAACCATGCAGTAGAAACGATTAAAGCAATTGAAATGGTTAAAAGCCAAGTAGGTGCGGAGTTTGCGGTGGTTGCAACGAAGCGTTACTACACAGAAGAAATTGCGGCATTACGAGCAGCAATTCAAGAATTAGATTCCAGTGTCACGATTCACGAGATGGATAATGTCTATCCCACTGGTGATGAGCAAGTAATGGTATTTGAAGTAACTGGGCGAGTAGTTCCACCGAGCGGAATTCCGTTAATGGTTGGTTGTATCGTTTCGAATGTTTCGACGATGTGGAATGTCTTTCACGCGATTGATGACGATGCTCCCGTGATTCGGAAACAATTAACCGTTACTGGAGCAGTCGGGGAACCGAAACTTTTAGATGTGCCGGTGGGAACGCCATTTGAAGTATGTTTGGCTGCAGCAGGTGGTACGAATTTATCCGAGTATTTATTTTTAGATGGTGGACCAATGATGGGGAAATTAAACAACCAATCCACCCTTGCTGAAAAAGTGGTAACGAAAACAACTTCAGGGTTGATTGTTGCGGAAGATACGGGCTATTTGCATAAACTTCATTATCAAACAGTAGAGCAAATTTTTAATGAAACAAAATCGGCTTGTATTCAGTGTACACTTTGCACAGATTTATGCCCGCGTAAACAGCTTGGCCACGATATTCATCCTCATAAAGTTATGCGTCATTTTGCTGTTGCGGAAGATATTTCGGCGATTAAAGATGATCCGATTTGGGAAGAAGCTATGATTTGTTGTGAGTGTGGAATTTGTGAAGTAATCGCTTGTCCAATGGGTCTGTCCCCACGCCAAGTGAATATTCATGTGAAAAAAGAACTTCTAAAACAAGGAATACGTTATCAAACCGACAAAAAAGAATTTACGCCTGACCCAATGCGTGAGTATAAAGCCATTGCCCCGAAAAATATTTTAATCAAAATGGGCTTGCAACAATATGCTGATATTCATCTAGAGAAAATGCATTATTTAGAAGTGGATGAAGTGTTTATTCCAACAAAAATGCACATTGGCGCGCCGTCCATTCCAGTTGTCAGTGAAGGCGAGTTAGTAAAAAAAGGCGACTTAATTGCTAAAATTCCTGATACGGCTTTAGGTGCTAATATTCATGCGAGCATTGATGGCCAGATTATTCGTATTACCGAAGACAAAGTTCATATTAAGAAGGTGATGTCATGAAAATGGATACGTTGGGATTTTTAGAACTAAATAGTATTTCTAAAGGAATTGAAGCGGTAGATACCATGCTTAAAGCCGCAAATTCAGAATTGATTTATGCAAAAGCAAGCTGTCCAGGTAAATATTATATTTTAATTGCTGGAACAGTTGATTCAGTTGCGCAATCAATTGAAGCAGGCACGAAGATTGGTGCTGCAAATATTGTGGGCAACTTAGTGATTCCGCGAGTGTCGGATCAAGTTATTAAGGCCATTAATAAAACAGAAGTACCGGACGAAATGAATGCAGTTGGTGTGATGGAATATTATTCTTGTTCCGGTTCAATTATTGCCGCCGATGCAGCAGTGAAGGCCGCAGATGTACAGTTAATGGACATTCGGCTAGCCACAGGTATTGCAGGGAAATCATTTGTGGTTCTTACTGGTGATACGGCGGCATGTGAAGCAGCAGTAGAAGCAGGGCTTGCTGCAGCGAAGGAAGAAGCACTTTTAATTAATAAAGTAGTGATTCCTCGTCCGCGGAAAGAAGTTTTCGAGAGTTTAATTTATTAAAAAGATAACACTATATTGTCACTGGCTTTCCACAAAAGGTGCGCACTGACTGAGGTTGCGTGCCTTTTGTCGAATCTGACAAAATAGTGGTGTTTTAGTATGTTAGGATTACTTTGAGAGAGTTTGTCTAGATAAAGGAGTGTATATAATGAGTTTTGATGATAATAAAGAACGTGTAATTCAAGAATATGTACCAGGTAAACAGGTGACACTCGCACATTTAATTGCCAACCCTAACCGTGATATTTATACAAAATTAGGGTTAGAAGAAGGCGCAAGTGCGATTGGTATTTTGACTATAACTCCAAGTGAAGCATCCATTATTGCAAGTGATATTGCAACTAAATCAGGTGATGTGCGAATTGGTTTTATCGATCGTTTTAGCGGATCAGTTGTCTTAACCGGAGATGTGTCTTCGGTGGAATCAGCTTTACAACAAGTGGTTTATACCTTACATGAAATTTTGGATTTCTCTATTCCAAAACTTACTAGGAGCTGAGTCGCTTGAAGAAAATGATGGTAATGGGCTCGGTTGGTTGTGGAAAAACAACACTGTGCCAGAAATTGCATGGTTATGATATTTTATATAAGAAAACGCAGGCTGTGGAGTATTTTCAAGAAATGATTGATACGCCAGGAGAGTTTGTACAACATCGACAACTTTATAGTGCGCTTACGGTGACAGCGGCAGATGCGGCAGTTATCGCGATTTTACAAAGTGTCACGGAGAAAAAACAGACATTTTCACCAATGTTTGCTAGTATTTTTGCTAAACCGGTTATTGGGATTGTCACAAAAGTGGATTTAGCAGAGACGGATCAAGATATTGAGCGGGCTGAACGAGAATTAAGAATGGCTGGCGCGAAGAAAATCTTTTATATTTCGTCAGTAGAAGAAACTGGCATAGAAGAACTACGAACGTATTTGGAAGATTAATTTTTTATAGGTGGAGGTGCTGTTTATGCCTCAAGTGAGGGATTTATCTATTATTGATGTACCAAGTGGTTGTGTTTTAACAAGTTGTGATATTAGTGCAGGTTTTGGGGAGAAAATTCATGATAGTTTAGCTGTTGCCCCTGAAGTGACGGGGCAATTAACGCTACGAGTGGCATTACTCGAAATGATTGCAACTGGTGCAGAAGTGGTGGCGGTAAGCGATGTAGTTGGTGCAGAAATGGAGCCAACCGGAAGACGAGTTATCGCCGGATTAAAGAACGAATTAAAAAAAGCTAATTTAGAACATATTGAACTGAATGGTAGTACAGAAGAAAATATCGAAGTATCAGCGACAAGTGTAGGTGTGCTTGTGACTGGATTTGCGACTAGAGCGGCACTGAAAATAACCAATGTGCATCAAGCTGCGGTCTTATTTGCGTTTGGAAAGCCATTTGTTGGTGAAGAAGTTTTGCAAAATATGGATCAAATGCCTGATTACGAGTTAGTGAAGCGACTAATTGCAAATAGCGCCGTTTTAGAAGTCGTACCTGTTGGCTCGAAAGGAATGGCTTACGAGGCGCACCTTTTGGCCGAAACAAATGATTGTGTCTTTATTCCTGATGAAACGCTAACGGTAGCAAAAATGAAGAAAACTGCTGGCCCGGCTTCTGTTATTTTGGCAGCTGTAAAAGCAAATGTATCGGCAAAATTTTGGGAGAAGTTTCCTAGTGCTAAACGGTTAGGCGATATACGCAGAAAAGAGGATTTATCATGGGAGAAATGATACTTGTAACAGGTGGCGCTAGGAGCGGAAAAAGTAACTTTGCGGAAAAAGAAGCTTCAAAAGCAAGTAGCGTTTTATATGTTGCCACCGGGATTGCTTTTCCAGATGATACCGAATTTCAAGCGAGAATTAAAAAACATCAACAATCAAGGCCGGCAAACTGGGAAACGCATGAAGCTTTTCAGGGAATTCCGGCCTATTTAGGAAAACGTGCGGATCGTTATGAGGTTGTTTTACTGGATTGTGTAACGATGTTAGTGACTAATTTATTTTTTGATTTACTGAAAGAGCAAGAACTAACTAATCAATTGGCAGATGAAATTGAAACGAAAATCCAGTCAGTTATTCAAGAAATTTTACATGCTGGAAAAAAATCGACTGCCACACTTATTTTTGTGACAAATGAAATTGGGCTTGGTGTCGTCCCAGAAGACAAAATGACGCGGATTTTCAGGGATATTATCGGGCGAGTAAATCAACAAATCGCATTGCAAGCAGATGAAGTATATTTTGTTGTAAGTGGCATTCCGAAAAGGTGGAAATAGCATGAAAACATTGATTTTATTGATTCAATTTTTTACACGAATTCCTGTGCCAGTGGAAATTAATATGGCGGAGATTAACTTGAAGAAAGGGAGCGTGTTGTTACCTTTTGTCGGGTTAATTATTGGGGCTTGGAACTGGCTTGTTTTTTCGTTAGTCGATTTTGTTATGCCGCTTCCAGTAGCGATTATTGCGGGACTTTTTGCCGAAATTATTATTACTGGTGGTTTTCATGTGGATGCGCTGGCTGATACAGCAGATGGACTTTTTTCTTCTCGTAAAAAAGAGCGGATGCTGGAAATTATGAAAGATAGCCGAGTTGGGGCGAATGGTGTTATTGCCATTTGTTTTTATTTTCTATTCTATGCGGCGCTATTTATTTCAGTTCCTGATGCCACGCAAATTGGCTGGTTATTTTTAGTCTTGCCAGTAGTTGCTAAAGGTGTGACGATGTTGCTATTTATAAAAATGAGCTATACTGGATCGAAGGAAGGTCTGGGCGCTATTTTTCTAGGGGTTTCATTCTGGACAATTGCTTTTTCTCAAGTCATTGTTTTGGTGGTTGTAGGTTTGTTTTTCTCTTATGTTGGGGTGCTTTCGTATGCGCTTGTGGTGTTGTTTACTGTGATTTATCGGGCTTTCGTGTATAAACGAATTGGCGGGATGAATGGCGATACACTTGGCGCTGGAGGACAGATGGGGCAACTCGTTTGTTTGTTTTGTCTGGTGTTAATTTGGGGGTTGATTTGATTGCAGCTTATTTTTGTTAGACACGGAGAAACAGACATGAATCAAGCAAAAAAATATTGTGGAAAATTAGATGTCTCGTTAAATGCTACTGGTCAAAAACAGATGGAACTTTTGCAGGGGAAATTAGCTTCGTATCCGATTGATTTAGTTGTTACAAGTGATTTGAAACGGGTAAAAGAATCTGCAGTGATTTTGAGTGATGCGAAAACAGTTCATTTTTCTGCGTTAAATGAACTGGATTTCGGTGATTTTGAAGGGCTTACGTATCAGGAAATTAGTGAGCTGTTTCCTGATGCTTGGAAGGCTTACTGCGATAATTGGCAGACAGCAAACTTTCCGAATGGTGAAAACTTTCCGGTGTTTTACAAACGTGTAATGGGAAAACTTCATGCAGAATGGGAAAATTGGCAAAAGTTAAATACGGTTTTAATAGTAGGCCATCTAGGGGTTTTACGGTTAATCGTGCTTTTTTTACAAAAACAGAAAATAGCACAATATTGGGATGCTGATTTTAAACAAGGGTTTTATTCGCTGTGGGACAATGAGTCAGCTAGTTTTACAATTTATAATGAATAATAGATTATTGTTGTTTTGGTAATACAGGCTTTTTTTATAAAAGATTTATGATAAGATGTAGGTAATTAAATAGGTCTTATGTTGGTGGAATGTATGTACATTTCTGAAAGAGGAATTCGGTGAGATGCCGAAACTGCCCCCGCAACTGTAAGGTGGACAAAAATGGAGATTGCCACTGTACGCGACTTTAGCGTATGGGAAGGTTCGATTTTTGGAAGAAGCCAAGTCAGGATACTCGCCAAATGAGACGGAAAGCAACACTTTTTCGGGGTCCTAAAAAGCGTATGCGAGTGAACATAGCGATTTTATTTGCTATGTAGATAACTCTCATTCGATTTTGGATGGAAGTTTTTTTGTTTTCCGGGAATGAAAAAAGTCACATTCCATAAGTGAACATGACTTATAGTAATCATTTTAACGTTTCCCGGTAACCCTTTGGTGTGATATCGAATTCTTTACGGAAGACTTTACAGAAATAACTGGTTTGTGTGAAGCCTAAGTTTCTTGCTACATTATCAATCGACCAACGCGGATTTTTCAACATATCCTTTGCAAGCGACATTTTCTTTTGGTTGACGTAATTGATGAAGTTAACGCCCATTTCTTTTTTAAACAGTTTACTGAAATAATAAGAGCTTAAGTAAACATGACTTGCTACTTCATCTAATGTAATCGGGCGGTTTAGGTTCTTTTCAATGTATTTGAGTGCTTTGCGAATTTCTTTATTATCTTCATGATGTGCTACTTTGGTATGATGGAAAACAATTTTTTGTTTCTGTTCTTCGCGTCCTTTTTCCATTTCGGATTTTAAGTAGTACTGCGAAATAATCGTCAGCATTTCTGCGGATGAGTTGATTTTTTTTGCGCTAAAAACAGGTACAGAGCGAAACGCGGAAATAAGATCTTTATCATTTTTCCAGTCAGTTTCTTCTGTTTGAATGTTACCAACTTGGCTATTTTCTTCACAAATGACTTGACCACTTAATAAAAAGCCACTAAGTTGATTTTCGACGACGATTGGAACAGAAAAATCTGTTAATCCGGCGTGGCAGCGGTAAATAAGTGGTTTGCCAGTTTTGGAAGCTTCGAGCCCACCGAACATATCACATTTTTGGCATAACGAGCGATATTTTGGATTGGAACGAATAAGTTGGCAAAAAGGAGTAAAGTTACAAAATCTAGAAACTTCGGTGCCGTGGATATCGACAACAACCGATGCTAGACTTGTTGCAGCTGAAAATTCATCCATGACTTTTTCAAGAAGTATTTCGTTGCTTTTGGACTGTAGTAACATAGTGATTCCCCTTTCGGCGATACTTGGCGTGATTAGTCGCTTTAAGTATAGCATATTTATAATGCGCTTACATTTTCTTGCCATGAAGATAACAATATATTGCTACGACCAATTTCATAGAGGAAAGCCCAAACCATGCATGAGGGGATGGATTTTTGTCGTTATTTTTTTTTAAGGCGCAAAATTGTGTTAAAACACGATTTGCGTCTTCTTTTTTTATTCTTGGAAGTGCCAACTATTTATACTGCTAATTGCATATACTGAGAGAGTAAAATACTTATTTTCAAGAAGGAGGTACACCCATGCAAGAAGCACTAGGTTTAGTTGAAACTAAAGGGCTAGTTGGCGCCATTGAAGCCGCTGACGCCATGGTTAAATCAGCTAATGTAACGCTAACTGGGTACGAAAAAATCGGGTCTGGACTTGTTACAGTCATGGTTCGCGGTGATGTTGGTGCAGTTAAAGCAGCAACAGAAGCAGGAGCGGCGGCAGCAAGGAATGTCGGCACGGTAATGAGTACACATGTTATTCCTCGTCCACACACAGATGTGGAAGAAATTTTACCAGTAAGGGTGAAGTCAGATGAGTGAGCAAAATAAGCTGATTGACGAAATTCTGAAACAGGTAATGGAAACGGTGGGTAATGACCCGGAAAAATTAGTAGAGGATGGAGGCTCACATCAAATGAGTGAAAAAGCAGTTCAATTAACAGAATTTGTTGGAACAGCGATTGGAGATACAATCGGCCTAGTGATTGCAAATGTAGATGGTCAACTTTTAGAAGCAATGAAGCTTGAAAAGTCGTATCGTTCTATTGGTATTTTAGGAGCCCGTACAGGTGCAGGCCCACATATTATGGCAGCAGATGAAGCCGTAAAAGCAACGAACACAGAAGTAGTGAAAATCGAATTACCACGAGATACAAAAGGCGGTGCAGGTCACGGTTCTTTAATTATCTTCGGTGGAAATGATGTTTCTGACGTAAAACGCGCAGTAGAAGTGGCGCTTAATGAATTAGATAAAACTTTCGGTGATGTATACGGCAACGAGGCTGGTCATATTGAACTTCAATATACAGCACGTGCGAGTCATGCACTTGAAAAAGCATTTGGCGCACCGGTTGGCAAAGCTTTCGGAATTATTGTTGGTGGCCCAGCTGGAATCGGTGTTGTCATGGCTGATACAGCAGTGAAATCCGCTAACGTAGATGTGGTGGCTTATTCTTCACCAGCTGACGGAACAAGCTTCTCCAATGAAGTGATTCTTTGTATTTCAGGAGATTCTGGTGCAGTACGTCAAGCAGTTGTTTCAGCACGTGAAATTGGTAAAAAATTACTTGGAGCTTTAGGGGATGAACCGAAAAATGATCGTCCATCCTACATTTAGAACGGAGGGTAACGACTGATGAAATCAAAACGCTTTGAAGAATTAGCAAAACGCCCGGTTAATCAAGATGGTTTTGTAAAGGAATGGATTGAAGAAGGCTTAATTGCGATGGAAAGCCCAAACGATCCAAAACCTAGTATTAAAATAGAAAATGGTAAAGTAGTCGAAATGGATAACAAAAAATTAGCTGAATTTGACTTAATTGACCATTTTATCGCTAAATATGGCATTGATTTATCGCGTGTAGAAGAAGTTATGCAAATGGATTCCGTGAAGCTAGCAAATATGCTTTGTGATCCAAATGTTCCGCGTGAAAAAATCGTTTTACTTACAACTGCAATGACACCGGCAAAAATTGTAGAAGTAGTTTCACAAATGAATGTGGTGGAAATGATGATGTCCATGCAAAAAATGCGTTCACGTCGAACTCCAACTACACAGGCTCACGTAACTAATTTACGTGATAATCCAGTACAAATCGCAGCAGATGCAGCAGAAGCAGCTATTCGTGGTTTTGATGAGCAAGAAACAACCGTTGCGGTAGTTCGTTATGCACCGTTTAATGCACTTAGCTTACTAGTTGGTTCACAAACTGGTCGTGGCGGCGTACTTACACAATGTTCCTTAGAAGAAGCAACCGAATTAGAACTAGGTATGCGTGGTTTAACTTGTTATGCAGAAACTATTTCCGTTTATGGAACAGAACCAGTATTCACAGATGGAGATGACACACCTTGGTCCAAGGGGATTTTGGCTAGTGCTTATGCTTCTCGTGGTCTGAAAATGCGTTTCACTTCAGGAACAGGTTCCGAAGTTCAAATGGGCTATGCAGAAGGAAAATCGATGCTTTACCTAGAATCCCGCTGTATTTTCATTACAAAAGCAGCCGGTGTTCAAGGACTTCAAAATGGATCAATTAGTTGTATCGGGATTCCAGGAGCAGTACCAAGTGGAATTCGTGCCGTACTTGCAGAGAATTTAATCGCAGTAATGCTTGATCTCGAAGTTGCTTCTGGTAATGACCAAACATTCTCGCACTCTGATATTCGTCGTACAGCCCGTTTACTAATGCAATTTTTACCAGGAACAGATTATATTTCCTCTGGTTATAGTGCAACTCCAAACTACGATAATATGTTCGCTGGTTCCAATTTTGATGCAGATGATTTTGATGATTACAATATTTTACAACGTGATTTAAAAGTAGACGGTGGTTTAACGCCGGTTACTGAAGAAGAAGTTGTTACAGTTAGAAATAAAGCAGCACGTGTTATCCAAGTTGTGTTTGAACAATTAGGTCTTCCAAAAGTGACGGATGAAGAAGTAGAAGCAGCAACTTACGCACGTGGAAGTAAAGATATGCCAGAACGTAACATGGTAGAAGATATTAAAGCAGCAGCAGAAATGATGGACCGCGGTGTAACTGGTCTGGATGTTGTTAAAGCGTTATCTGCTGGTGGATTTGATGATGTTGCCGAAAGCGTACTAAATATGTTGAAACAACGTGTATCTGGAGACTTCCTGCATACTTCAGCAATTATTGATAAAGACTGGAATGTTATTAGTTCGGTCAATGATTTAAATGATTACGCTGGTCCAGGAACTGGTTATCGCTTAGAAGGCGAACGCTGGGAAAAACTAAAAGATATCGCTGTTGCAGTCGATGCAAACGAATTAGACTAAGCTACTTCCCATTTTTTTAAAAGGAGGACTAAAAGACATGGTTGAAATTAACGAAAAAGTACTTCGCGGAATTATTGCAGAAGTGCTAGATGAATTACAGCTAAAAGAAGATAAAGTTTCTTTCCAAAAAGAAGCGCCTGCTGTAGCTGTTTCAGGAGAATGTTTTCTAACAGAAGTTGGGGAAGCGGAACCTGGCAGACAAAAAGATGAAGTTGTGATCGCAGTTGCTCCAGCTTTTGGAAAATACCAAACAAAAAATATTGTGGGTGTACCACATAAACAAATTTTACGTGAAGTGATTGCTGGAATTGAAGAAGAGGGATTAAAAGCACGTGTTGTTCGTGTATTCCGTTCTTCTGATGTAGCATTCGTCGCAGTAGAAGGAGATAAATTAAGTGGTTCTGGTATTTGTATCGGAATTCAGTCACGTGGAACAGCTTTAATCCACCAAAAAGACTTACAACCACTTTCCAACTTAGAACTTTTCCCACAAGCACCACTGATTACGCTAGAAACTTACCGGGCAATTGGAAAAAATGCAGCAAAATATGCGAAAGGCGAATCACCAAATCCAGTCCCAATGGTAAATGATCAAATGGCTCGTCCGAAATTCCAAGCAAAAGCAGCTTTACTTCATATCAAAGAAACAAAGCATGTGGTTCAAGGGAAAAACGCGGTTGAATTACAAGTAAACTAATAGTGAGGTGAGAAAATAATGAATCAAGAAGCATTAGAAAATATGGTCAGAGATATTTTACAAGAAGTGAATAGTGGCGCAGTAAAAACAACTACTTCCCAAAAAGTAAGTGGAGATACGCTAACAGTCCGTGATTATCCACTAGGTACAAAACGACCTGAACTTGTGAAAACATCTACAAAAAAATCATTAGACGATATCACTTTGAAAAATGTTTTAGACGGTACGATTAAGCCAGAAGATGTAAGGGTTACAGCCGAAACACTAAAAATGCAAGCACAAGTAGCGAGAGACGCAGGACGTGCAACACTTGCTAACAATTTTGAGCGGGCAGCTGAATTAACCATTGTTCCGGATGAGCGGATTTTAGAAATTTATAATGCGATGCGTCCTTATCGTTCTTCTAAAGCAGAATTATTTGCGATTGCTGACGAATTAGAAAATGTTTATCATGCAACGATTTGCTCTAGTTATGTACGCGAGGCAGCAGAGCTTTATCAAGAGCGTAAAAAATTAAAAGGTGATAATTAAAAACACCTTGCTCTCGATTATCTAGGAAATGCGGTGAAGTGAATGAAATATATTGCAGGCATTGATATCGGGAATTCAACAACTGAGGTAGCACTGGCAACAACAGACGCACAAAATAAGCCGGATTTTGTTGCCAGTGCTATTTCTGAAACAACTGGTATCAAAGGAACAAAACAAAACCTTCACGGAATTTTTAAAGCATTAAAACTTGCTTTGGAAAAAGTAAATGCAACCACTGCGGACTTAATGGAAATACGGATTAATGAAGCGACTCCCGTGATTGGTGATGTGGCAATGGAAACAATTACCGAAACAATTATCACCGAATCTACCATGATTGGGCATAATCCAAAAACCCCTGGTGGACTAGGAATGGGCTCAGGTATAACTGTTCTTTTGGATGAATTAGCTTCTAAACCTAAAGATGGAAGTTACATCGTTATCATTCCAAAAACAGTAGATTTTGAGGATGCAGCAATCGTGATGAATAAGTATAGTGAAAGTGGTTATCAAATAACTGCTGCTATTCTTCAAGCAGATGACGGTGTACTTGTTCATAACCGTTTAAATCATAAAATACCGATTGTAGATGAAGTTAGTTTTATTGATAAAGTTCCAGTAGGGATGTTAGCAGCAGTTGAAGTTGCTGCACCTGGTAAAGTGATTGAGACGATTTCTAATCCATATGGTATCGCGACAGTATTTCATTTAAGTTCTGATGAAACAAAGAATATTATTCCCGTCGCACGTGCTTTAATTGGAAACCGTTCTGCTGTCGTAATTAAAACGCCAGAAGGTGACGTCAAAGCTCGAACTATTCCAGCTGGACATATTGAGCTCGCCTCAGGAAGTCGGACGCTTCGAGTAAACGTAGCTGAAGGTTCTGAAAAAATTATGCAAGCAATTACGTCATTACCAAAACTGGATAATGCTAGTGGAGAACCAGGAACAAATATTGGCGGAATGCTAGAAAAAGTTCGGCAAACAATGGCCGGGCTTACAGATAAACTTCCAGCAGATATTTTTATTCAAGATTTACTTGCTGTGGATACTTTTGTTCCGATGAATGTGCAAGGTGGACTTGCTGGCGAATTTTCGATGGAGCAAGCGGTTGGGACTGCATCAATGGTCAAAAGTGATCATTTGCAAATGGCCGCTATCGCTTCTGAAATTGAGCGGGAATTAAACGTTGCTGTCAAAATCGGAGGAGCTGAAGCAGAAGCCGCAATTCTTGGTGCACTTACAACTCCCGGAACTAATACGCCACTAGCGATTTTAGATCTTGGTGCAGGTTCGACCGATGCTTCCATTATCAATGGTAAAGGAGAAATCATCGCAACGCATTTGGCAGGCGCGGGTGATATGGTAACCATGATTATTCAGTCGGAAATTGGTTTAGAGGATCGCTACTTAGCAGAAGATATTAAAAAATATCCACTTGCAAAAGTAGAAAGCATTTTCCATATTCGTCATGAAGATGGTACGGTGCAGTTTTTCGATACACCACTTTCTCCAAGCGTGTTTGCAAAAGTCGTGATTGTAAAACCGGATGGCTTTGTGCCGATTCCTGGTGATGTCTCGATTGAAAAAATTAAATTAGTTCGTCGTTCTGCTAAAGAGCGGGTTTTTGTAACAAACACGATTCGGGCCTTAAAATATGTCAGCCCAACTGGTAATATTCGTGATATTCCATTTGTTGTAATTGTCGGAGGTTCCGCGCTCGATTTTGAAATTCCGCAATTAATTACGGATGCACTTTCACATTATTCGCTTGTGGCTGGACGTGGGAATATTCGTGGTAAGGAAGGTCCAAGGAATGCAGTAGCAACAGGTTTAATACTTTCTAATAAGCGAGGCGATGAGCATGATTCCAGTGCTAAATAAGCCAGCAATTTACTTTCATGCCGACACAGATGCGAGTCCAGAAAGTATTAAGCAAGTTTTATTCGGAATAGAAGAAGAAGGCATTCCTTGTGAGTTAGAAATCAAGCCCTTGAAAGATGAAGTAGAGGCAGCATTTCGAGCTTCTGCGAGTTCACCACTCCTAGTTGGGGTTACGCTGAAAAATGATCATTTAGTCATTCATTATCGTAATTTGCCACCTGATCAACCGCTTTTTTCAGCGTATCGTTTCGAAGCAAATACGAGCGAAGAAAAGCGTAACATGGGAATGAATGCTGCACGGCTCGTCAAGGGTGTACCTTTTAAATAAGGAGGTGAAGGAATGCATCAAGCAATTGGTATTATCGAAATTAAAGGACTCGCTTCCGCAATTACTGTGGCCGATACAATGGCAAAAGTGGCAAATATCGAATTAATTGGCACCGAAAAGGCAAAAGGTTTTGGCTGGATTATGGTGAAAATTGAAGGAGATGTCGCGGCAGTAAATGCAGCTCTCGAAGCAGGGGAACAAACCGCTTTAGCATCAGATAGCTTTGTTGCTAAAAAAGTCATTCCTCGTCCAGGAGAAGAAATTTTTACTGTTTTTTGGCCAAGAGAAGAAGTAACGCCAGAACCAGTGAAAGAAGAGCCAGTTCAAATCGAACAAGAAAAACCAGCTGAGCCCGAAGTAACGGCAGAAGCTACTTGTAATTTATGTCATGATCCAGCTTGCCCACGGGTAAAAGGGGATCCTAGACAAGATTGTATTCATTTTGAAGAAGAGAAATAAACCCAATTTTGAGGAGGAAATATAATGAATAATGCACTTGGAATGATCGAAACTAAAGGACTTGTTGGCGCAATTGAAGCAGCTGACGCAATGGTAAAAGCAGCAAACGTATCACTTGTAGGTTATGAAAAAATCGGTTCTGGACTTGTAACAGTTATGGTACGCGGTGATGTTGGTGCAGTAAAAGCAGCCACAGACGCAGGGGCAGCAGCAGCTCGTAATGTTGGAGAAGTACAATCTATCCATGTTATCCCTCGTCCTCATAACGATGTAGAAACATTGCTACCAAAAGGTCTGTAAACTGTGGAAAGAGAAGAATTGAAAAGTCTGATTAAAAAAATAGTGGCAGATACAATAAATGGTGCGGAAACAGAGATTCCAATTGGAGTCTCTAACCGCCACATTCATCTGACAGAATCGGACTACAACCAACTATTCCCGAATGAGCCAATTCAAGTGAAAAAATGGCTAAAACAACCAGGCGAATTCGCAGCAGAACAGACGCTTACAGTTGTGTCTGATAAAGGCGAATTAAAACGTGTTCGAATTTTAGGACCGTTGCGGAAATTTTCGCAAGTAGAACTTTCTAAAACGGATGCGAGAATGCTTGGTTTACAAATTCCAATTCGTATTTCCGGTGATATCGAAGGCACACCAGGAATTAAATTAGTTTCCAAAACGCGTGAATTAACTTTACCAAAAGGTGTCATCGTTGCGAAACGTCATATTCATTTGCCAGAAAATGTAGCAGCTGAATACGGCGTAAAACAAGGCGATGAAGTTTCTGTGGAAGTTGGTTCAGAGTTAAGAAGCCTTATTTTGCATCATTGCACGATTCGGGTAAACAATCAGTTTATTCCAGAAATGCACATTGATACAGATGAAGCGAATGCAGCAGACATTGCTGGCAATGCTTTTGCAAAAATTATCAAGCCGTGACAGTTAAGGAGGTGTGAAAATGGATGTTTTACAAGGAGCAAATGAACGGATGGAAGAGCTCGCAGCATTAATGAATAAAGATATTATCCAACCAGTTGCTGAGGGAACAAACGTGAAAGTTGGCGTCGATTTAGGAACTTCCTCGATCGTTTTTGTTGTATTAGACGAAGAAAATGTACCGCTATTTGGTGCTTTTGAATTTGCTGATGCTGTAAGGGATGGGCTTGTTGTTAATTACCGGGAATCAGTAGAGGTAGTAACCCGACTGAAAGAAAGGGCAGAGCAGTGTCTTGGGATAACACTTACACATGCTTCTGGAGCTATTCCACCTGGAACGGTAGGTAACAATAAAAAAGTAGTTGCCAATGTTATCGAAAGTGCTGGAATGGAAGCTCTTTATACGATTGATGAACCAACTGCTGCTGCTGCCGTACTAGATTTGAAAGATGGCGCTGTAGTAGATGTCGGTGGTGGTACAACCGGAATTAGTGTTTTTCAAGATGGAAAAGTGATTTATACCGCAGATGAACCAACTGGAGGAACGCATATGACCCTTGTTCTTGCAGGATATTATGGCGTCTCCGTAGAAGAAGCAGAACAAAAAAAACGAATCAAAAAAGATTCTAGTGAACATTTTTCGGTGATGCGTCCGGTAGTTGAAAAAATGGCGGAAATCACGCGAGTTCATCTCGAAAAATCGCCCTCGGAACCACTTTTTATTGTTGGCGGTGCTTCTGCTTATAGTCAGTTCAAAGGTACATTTGAAGCCTATTTGAAAATGCCTGTTTTCCAACCAAATTATCCGCAATATGTTACGCCGCTTGGTATTGCAATGAGTTCAGGGAGCGGAATATGATAGAAAAATTAGTGAAAATAATCGTTGCGCGCTTAATGGCCCGTGAAGCAAACCGAACTTCGATACCCATTTCCAAAATGCCGCGAGATCCAGTTGCTCTTTTTATCGAAAGCGGGACAGTTCGGTTAACACAAGTCAATCAGCATTTCCTAGAACGATTGCTTAGTGGAAACCGCCCCGGATATTTAACTTGCTGGATAGAAAAAGCAGCGGAATACGATGTTACTTTGGAACTGGAACTTTTTGATAGCGGAGAACCTTGGCTTGACTACCAAATGTTAACCCAAATATCGTTACCAATTTATAGTATTAACGGAGAACAACTCGTTCATTCAACAAGGCGCGTAATTTGTTACAGCGATAGCGCAATAATTCCAAGCGGAAGTACACTTTGCAAAAATAAAAAACAGCTTGTTACACCGCTTGCAAATGAATTTTTAATCAAAAATAATATTGCAGTGCGGGAAAGGCAGTGACGTAATGTTTATGGCAAAAATTACCGGAAGTGTAGTTTCCACGAAAAAAGAGGACTCGCTTGTAGGTAAAAAATTAATGATTGTACAACCCGTTGATGCAAACGGAGAAAATGTTCGCTCAGAAGAAGTAGCATGTGACTCAGTTGGCGCGGGAATTGGCGAATACGTTCTCGTTGCTCGTGGAAATGCTGCTAGAAGTGTTTTTATGGAACCAAATAGTGCAATTGATTCGGCGATTATTGCAATTGTCGATAGTTTTGATAAGTAAGGAGTGAATAACTCGTGAGTATTTATACAAAAACTGGTGATAAAGGAACCACTGCGCTATTTGATGGTAGTCGTGTGAAAAAATATGACGATCGCGTAGAGACATATGGCTCTTTTGATGAACTAAATGCAGAAATTAGTGTTGCTGAAAAATTTGTGACTTCTGCCGAAAATAAAACGTTACTTCGAAATATCGAACGGCAATTGTTTTATGTTTGCGCAGAGCTTGCGACAGAAAATGAAGCAGCCCTTGCTAGTAAAATCATCATCACACAAAATGATATAAGTGATTTAGAACAAGTAATTGATACTTACACTGCAAAACTACCAAAAGTAGATAGCTTTGTTTTGCCAGGTTCTAGTACAGCAGGAGCATTTCTCCATAGTGCGCGCACAATCGCCAGACGCGCGGAACGATTATTAGTTCGTTTTGCTGAACAAACTCCGGTTAGAAAAGAGCTACTTCAATTTGTGAATCGATTATCTGATTGCTTGTATATCGTTGCTAGAGAAGAAGATTTCAGACAAATGCTTGATAAAGCAACCAAATTAATTGTTGCCAGGTACTTAGAAATAACCGAAGAAAAAAAGCCGATTACGGCAAATCTATCTTTCTCCTTTTGTGAAAATTTAATGCGTAAAGTTTGTATCGTTTCTGAAGAAGAAGGCGTTCCGGTTACACTTGCGGTGGTTGATGCGCACGGGAATACTAGGTTTAACTACCGGATGGAGCATGCTCTCCTCGTCAGTGCAGAACTTGCAACGAAAAAAGCCTACTCAGCAGTAGCAATGAAAACAAGCACAGAAAATTTAACAGAAGCAGTCCAACCTGGTGCCGCACTTTACCAATTAGAAACTTTAACGAATGGTGATATCGTTACTTTCGGTGGAGGGGTTCCGCTGTACGCAAAAGACGGAACAATAATTGGTGGAATTGGCATTAGTGGTGGATCAGTAGAGCAAGATATCCGCATTGCAAAAAAAGCATTATCAATGATAGAGAAGGGGTAATTCAGTATGGAATCATTAGAACTCGAACAACTGGTGAAAAAAGTTCTCTTAGAAAAATTAGCAGGACAAAACAAAGAAACACCAAAAAAACCAAGCCAAGGTGCGAAAAGTGGCATTTTTGACACAGTGGATGAGGCAGTTCAAGCAGCAGTAATTGCGCAAAATAGCTACAAAGAAAAGTCGCTAGAAGACCGTAGAAATGTAGTAAAAGCAATTCGCGAAGCACTTTATCCGGAAATCGAAAATATTGCGACACGTGCAGTTGCTGAAACAGGTATGGGTAACCTAGCCGATAAAATTTTGAAAAATACGTTAGCAATTGAAAAAACACCAGGAGTAGAAGATCTCTATACAGAAGTAGCTACAGGCGATAATGGTATGACGCTTTATGAACTTTCTCCTTATGGTGTTATTGGTGCTGTTGCTCCAAGTACGAATCCAACCGAAACATTAATTTGCAACACAATTGGAATGCTTGCAGCTGGAAATGCAGTTTTTTACAGCCCACATCCAGGTGCAAAAAATATTTCGCTTTGGTTGATTGAAAAACTAAATACGATTGTTCGTGAAAGCTGCGGGATTGATAACCTAGTCGTTACAGTAGAAAAACCATCTATTCAAGCAGCACAAGAAATGATGAACCATCCAAAAGTACCGTTACTAGTTATCACTGGAGGTCCTGGTGTTGTTCTTCAAGCGATGCAATCCGGTAAGAAAGTAATCGGAGCAGGCGCGGGAAATCCACCTTCTATTGTAGACGAAACAGCGAATATCGAAAAAGCAGCAGCTGATATCGTTGCGGGCGCATCTTTTGATCATAATATTTTATGTATCGCAGAAAAAAGCGTAGTAGCAGTGGATAGCATCACTGATTTTCTATTATTTCAAATGGAAAAAAATGGGGCTTTACACGTTACGAATCCAAACGATATTCGCAAGTTGGAAAAAGTGGCAGTTACCGAAAAAGGCGTTACAAACAAGAAGTTAGTTGGTAAAAGCGCTTCGGAAATTTTAAAAGAAGCAGGGATAGCATGTGATTTCACTCCTCGATTAATTATTGTTGAAACAGATAAATCACATCCATTTGCAACGGTAGAACTTTTAATGCCGATTGTTCCAGTGGTACGAGTAGCTGATTTTGATCAAGCACTTGAAGTGGCGCTTGAGTTAGAACAAGGCTTGCATCATACGGCAACAATGCATTCCCAAAATATCTCTAGACTGAACAAAGCAGCACGAGATATGCAAACATCTATTTTTGTGAAAAATGGACCATCGTTTGCTGGACTTGGCTTTGGAGGAGAAGGCAGTGCGACTTTCACTATCGCTACCCCAACAGGTGAAGGAACTACTACAGCGCGACACTTTGCTAGACGCCGTCGTTGTGTTTTAACAGATGGTTTTTCGATTCGTTAAGAGGAGGCACACGTAAATGAATAGCTTTCAAATCAAGACAAAAGTTGCTTTTGGTACAAATAGTTTACAAGCATTAACAGAAATTAAAAATAAAAATGTTTGGGTAATTTGTGATCGGTTTTTAGCTGACGGCGAGGGTTTACAAAGCTTGGTTGGTAAGCTAGATGCTTCGAACAATGTGCATATTTTTACGGATGTTGTTCCAGATCCACCAATTTCCAAAGTGGCGAGTGGCGTTAGTGAAGCTGGCAAAATTCAGCCACAAGTAATGATTGCTTTTGGTGGTGGTTCAGCGATTGACACAGCAAAAGGAATTTATTATTTTGCTAAACGATTGGAAAAAATTAATATTGATACATTTATCGCTGTCCCAACAACTAGTGGAACTGGTTCAGAAGTAACAGCTGCAACCGTTATTACTGACCCAACAACGAAAATCAAATACCCGTTATTCCTTGATGAGTTGATTCCAGATATGGCAATTCTTGACGCGCAACTTGTTGTCACCGTGCCACCTGTTATCACTGCAAATACAGGAATGGATGTATTAACACATGCAATTGAAGCCTATGTCTCAAAAGATGCCAATGATTATACAGATGCGCTAGGTGAAAAAAGTGTTCAGTTAACATTGCGCTACTTAACGAGCTGTTATGATGATGGGCGAAATCTTCATAATCGAGAAAAAATGCATAATGCTTCGACCATGGCTGGAATGGCATTTAACTGTGCTAATCTCGGTTTAAATCATAGCATCGCGCACCAACTAGGCGCTCAATTTCACGTGCCGCACGGTTTAGCAAATGCGATTTTACTCGATGCCGTAATTCGTTTTAATGCATTTAAAAACCCAGAAACCGAGCAAAAATATGCAGAAATGGCGCGGATTTGTGGTATTGCTTCTAGATCTGATTCTAATGAAACTGCGGTTAGATTGTTACGCGGGAGGATCACTTTCATGATGGAACATATGCAAATGCCGCAAACATTAACAGCTGCAGGTGTGGCTAAAGAAAAAGTGCATGCCAAAATGGATGAGATAGCGACGAATGCTCTTAAAGATGCTTGTTTGCCAACGAGTCCCACAACACCAACACATCAAGAACTAAAAGAAATTTTAGAACAAATAATTTAGAGATACATTAAAAAGGAGGATAAACTATGTCAGCATATTTGGCGGAATTTATTGGTACGATGGTTTTGATTATGTTCGGGAACGGGCTTTTAGCAGGACTAAACTTAAATAAATCTTTATCGCAAGGAGCGAACTGGGTTGTTGTAACATTTGGTTGGGGTTTTGCGGTAATGATTGGGATTTATGTCGCTGGAGCTTATAGTGGTGCTCACTTAAATCCGGCGGTAACAATCGCACTGGCAGTAGGTGGAACGTTCCCTTGGACTGATGTTGTTCCTTATATCATCGCACAAGTTGCCGGTGCATTTGTCGGAGCATCGATCGTTATTTTACATTACTATCCGCACTTCAAAGCAACTCCACAAGAAATTGATACACATGGTATTTTCTCTACTGGACCAGCAATTCGTAATACACCATTCAACTTAATTAGTGAAATAATCGCTACTTTTGCTTTTATTTTCGGTCTACTGATGATTGGTGCAAATAGTTTCACAGATGGTTTAAACCCACTGATTCTTGGCTTTTTAGTAGTAGCAATCGGAATGAGTTTCGGACCAACTACAGGTTATGCAATTAACCCAGCTCGTGATTTCGGACCAAGACTTGCCTATTTCTTACTACCAGTTCCAAACAAAAGCGGATCTGACTGGCGCTATGCCTGGATTCCAATTGTAGGACCAATTATTGGTGGTATACTTGCCGTTGGACTTTATAACATTTTACTATAAAAAAATAACTTGGAGTAAACGACTAATTCGTTGTTTACTCCTTTAAAGATTAGAAAGGACGGATTAATATGCAAAAAATGATGGCGATAAACGCAGGGAGTTCTTCACTGAAATTCCAGATTTTCGAAATGCCAGGAGAAGAAGTCTTAGTGAAGGGCTTAATTGAAAGAATTGGATTACCAGGTGCCATATTCAACATGTCCTTTCAAAATGAAAAAATTAAAGAAGTTTGTAAAATAAATAATCACGGTGAAGCAGTAGAAACGTTATTAGAACAGCTAAAGGCACATCAAGTAATTAATAATCTTTCAGAAATTGCTGGCGTGGGTCATCGTGTGGCACACGGCGGAGAAGATTTTGTGAAGTCATGTGTGGTAACAGATGAAGTAGTACAAGGAATTGAAGCTGTAACAAGTCTTGCTCCGTTACACAATCCAGCTAACATTATTGGGATTAAAACCTTCCGTGAATTACTGCCAGAAGCTATTTCCGTGGCAGTTTTTGATACCGCTTTTCATCAAACCATTCCTGAAGAAAATTTCTTATATGCACTTCCTTATGAACTTTATGAAAAACATCATATTCGAAAATACGGTTTTCACGGAACAAGTCACCAGTATGTGGCTGGAAAGGCCGCAGAAGTTCTTGGAAAACCTTTAGAAAAATTAAAAATCATTTCTTGTCATTTAGGTAATGGGGCTAGTGTCTGTGCAATTGAAGACGGAAAATCAGTGAACACATCAATGGGCTTCACGCCAAATGCAGGCTTGATGATGGGAACACGTTCTGGTACAATTGACGCGACCATTATCCCGTATTTAGTGGACGAACTAGGCTACAGCTTGGATGAAGTTGTTCAGATGATGTCTAGTGAATCTGGTGTTCTTGGCGTGTCCGGAATTTCTAGTGACTTTAGAGATATTGAAGTCGCTGCAGAGGAAGGAAATACACGCGCACAATTAACTTTAAGAATGTTTACTGGCCAAATTTGTAATTACATTGGCGCTTACGCTTCGGCGATGAATGGCTGTGATGCGTTATTATTTACGGCAGGTGTTGGAGAAAATTCGCCACTAATTCGTAAAATGGTGACAGAACAGTTAAGCTATCTTGGGGTAACATGTGATGTGACAAAAAATAATGCGGGTGATATGATAATTAGCGAAAATGATCAAGCGGTAAAAGTTTGCATTATTCCTACGAACGAGGAACTAATGATTGCTCGAGATGTAGAAAAATACGCAAAACAACCGACAAGATAGGAGCGGTTTTGGGTGAAAATAACGACGGCTGCGCACGGCGGCAACTACGGCGAACTTGCGAAAAAGCAAGGACTGACGAAAGAAATGGTGCTTGATTTTAGCGCAAATATTAATCCGCTGGGAGTTCCAGCTAGTTTAAAAACGAAGATAACAGAAAATCTGGACAAACTTGTGGAGTATCCTGAGCCGGATTATTTGGCCCTACGTGCGCGTATTGCGTCGTTTCATCAGCTTGAAATCAGCAATGTAATTCCTGGAAACGGAGCGACAGAACTGATTTTCGGAATTGCGAAAGTAACGAAGGCGCAAAAAGTTCTTTTACTTGCGCCTACTTTTGCGGAATATGAACGTGCTTTTTGTGATGCCGATATAATTTACGCAGAACTCACAAAAGAAAATAACTTTGCCGCTTTTGAAAAAGTGTTAGAAACGATTAAACACGAACCAGAATTAGCTGCGGTCTGTTTATGCAATCCGAATAATCCTACTGGGCAATTAATTAGCCAACAAGAGATGCGGGAAATTGCCGATTTATGTGAAAAAAGAAACATCTATTTAATTATTGACGAAGCTTTTATGGACTTTTTAGAAGCAAGCGAAGAAATTTCAATGATAAATTATTTGGCTGATTACAAGCAGCTTGTAATCATTCGCGCTTTTACGAAGTTTTTTGCTATCCCTGGTTTACGACTTGGCTATTTACTTACAAAGAATCATTTTATTGCGGAACACTTACTACAAATTCGCGAACCGTGGTCAATTAATGCTTTTGCTGATATTGCTGGCCAATGCTTATTTGACGATGAATCATACATCCAACAAACGTATCGCTGGCTTTCTCGGGAACGTGCTTTTTTGTATCAAGGCCTACAGCAGTTTCCGGAACTTACTGTTTATGAGCCAAGCGTGAATTATATTTTTTTCCATTTAGAAGAAAAATTAGATTTACGAAAAGCCTTATTACAGCAAAAAATCTTCATTCGCAGTTGCGCTAATTATCAAGGGCTTTCTGAGAGTTACTACCGTGTCGCTGTCAAAAGTCGCGCGGATAATGAACAACTTTTAAAGGCACTTGAGGTGATTTTTAGTGGAAATTAAAGCGAAATGTCCGGCTTCTTGTGGGGAGCTTTTGCAAGGATGGATAGAGGGGAGCGAAAAATTGATTTCGTATCCAATTAACTGGTTTTCTGAAGTTACTCTGTCTGATAAACTAATCGCAAACAAAACTGGTAACACGAAAGCCTGGCTCGCTTTTCAACAAACTTGCGAGTACTTTGGTGTGCCAGAAAACGAACGTCCACCCGTGTCGCTCCAAGTTAAATCAACTATTCCAGTAGCGAAAGGGATGGCTAGTTCTACCGCTGATATTGCAGCAACAATAGGTGCCACAGCAAGTTGGTTACAACAAACAATAACAGAAACGGAAATTGCCAAGCTTTGTTTGCAACTAGAACCAACTGATAGCACTATTTTTCAAACATTAACGCTTTTTGACCATCTAAAAGGGGCGACGATTCGCTCAACAGAATGGCTACCAAAACTAGGGGTAGTTGTTTTAGAACCACTTACTATTCTAGAAACAGCGCTATTTAGACAAGAAAGTCACCAAAACCAACTTTTGCAAAATGAAGCGAATTTAGCTCGGGGATTTGCGCTTTTTGAACAAGCAATCCGCCAACAAAAGGTAGATTTACTCGGAGCTTCTGCAACGATTAGCGCCGAAAGTAATCAAGCCATTTTACCGAAACCTTTTTTTAAAGAAATGTTAGAAGTGATTGAAAAGTTGGATTTGCCGGGTTTAAATGTGTCGCATAGTGGGACCGTTGTTGGTTTATTATATGAGCAACAAAAAACCGATCCGCTAGAAATATTATTTGAGTTAGAACGGCGCTATGTCACGACTTTTTACAGTAGATATTATTTCCGGGAATGGACAACTGGTGGAGTTCAAATTATTTCATAAGCCAAATTTGTCTTGCACCGCGCCGGATTTATGCTATAATAACGTTGATAAACGAATTCGCTCATACAAACAAATAGATACTGGAAGTCTGGTGAAAATCCAGCACGGTCCCGCCACTGTAAGGAGTTAGACACTCTAAGTCAGGTCTTTTATCTGCTTGTTTTAACTGGTTGTACTGCTTCGAGGCAAAGCAAGTACAATTCTTGGTTCCAGTGTAGTTGTCTCACTGGGGCTTTTTTATTTGTTTTTAAAACAAATAAGCCCACTGTAAAGGTTTTGGTGCCGAGAAGTGACCGAATTAATCGTTTATCAAGCACCATACGCACAAAGATGTGCACCGCTAAAGTTATAGTGGGCAATGGTCTTTTCAATGCTGAAAAGAGGGATACAAGGAACGTATCTACATTGCCTATTAACAAAAAAAGATTTGACATTTCCACTCGTTTGGTTTTTAATAAAGTGGACAAATAAAATATTTTACGGTACAAAGGCGTACTGTTTACTTAGCAAAGAAGCTTTGAGTTGGAAGAGGAGAACCCTCTACTCAAAGCTTCTTTTTTTAGTTTTAAAAAATTAGGAGGTAATCTCATGCAAAAAGTTAGTTTTAAAACAGATCTTTATATTGGCCAAGGAGCAACAGATCGTTTACTAGATTTTAAGGACAAGCAAATTTTTATCGTCACAGATCCATTTATGGTTAGTTCTGGCATGATTAACGCGATTACAGAAAAAATTGACAAATCGAATACATACACGATTTTTAGTGAAATTATTCCTGACCCACCGATTGAAAACGTCGTTGCTGGAATCGAAGTTTTAAACCAGTGTGATGCGAATTTAATGATTGCGATTGGTGGCGGATCAGCTATTGATGCGGCGAAAGCAATGAAATTTTTCGGACAAAAACTTGGTACGGTGCGTGCGATGCCATTTATCGTAATTCCAACAACAAGTGGAACTGGTTCAGAAGTAACTAGTTTTTCCGTAATTACCAACAAAGAAAAAGCCATTAAATATCCACTTATTACTGATGCTATTTTGCCAGATGAAGCGATTTTAGATGCGGATTTAGTGAAATCGGTACCACCAGCAATCACAGCAGACACTGGGATGGATGTACTAACGCATGCTTTAGAAGCTTATGTTTCAACTAAAGCCAATGACTACTCTGATGCAATGGCCGAAAAAGTAATTCAGTTGGTTTTCACTTATTTAGAACGTGCCTATAAAGATGGAAATGATTTAGAAGCTCGCGAAAAAATGCATAATGCTTCTTGTCTTGCTGGGATGGCCTTTAATATTACATCACTTGGGTTAAACCATGGTATCGCACATACGGCAGGAGCTAAATTCAAAATCCCGCACGGTCGGATGAACACATTACTTTTACCTCATGTTATTAGCTATAATGCTGGACTTACAAGTGATTTTGGTAACAATCCAGATAACCGTGCAGCAGAACGTTACACAGCGATTGCGAAGTTACTTAAAATGCCAGCATCAAACACAAGACTTGGCGTGCGCAGTCTAATAAATGCAATTAAACAACTCCAAAAGAAACTTAATATGCCAACGACTTTGACTGAATGTGGTATTAGCCGAGCAGACCTAAATGAAAATATTACACAAATTGCAGAAGGTGCGCTAAACGATGGATGTACTGCAACGAACCCAAGAACACCTACAGAAACAGATGTAAGTGCCATTTTGGAAAAAATGCTCGCTTAAATTTAAGTTAATTATGGTTGTGAAATAAATAACCTATTGACATCGTTTTCATGCTACCTTATAATAGAACCGAGCACAAAGACGTGTGGATAATAAATATAGCAGAGCAACGGGGCTCCCTCAAAAATATTACACAATATTTTTAAGGGGCTCTTTCTATTTTCTTGGAGATTTTTTCTCTAGCTCTTTGACTCTTTCGCTCAAGTAAATGCTTCTAAATAGTGGTACGTATTTATGTACATATCAACTAATAGCAGAAGAAGAGGACGTGACAGGAATGAATGGAAGAATTGTAATAGCCGATGATGAACCTATTACAAGAATGGATATCCGGGACATACTGGAAGAAGCGAACTACAATGTTGTAGGGGAAGCAACAGATGGTTTTGAAGCAATCGAACTTTGTAAAAGCCATCAACCAGATCTTGTTATCATGGACATTCAAATGCCACTCTTAGACGGTTTGAAAGCAGGAAAACGAATTATTTCAGAAGGTTTAGCCGGTGGAATAATTTTACTTACTGCGTTTAGTGATCCTAAAAACACCGAAAAAGCAAAAGGCTTTGGAGCACTTGGTTATTTAGTAAAACCGCTCGATGAAAAAAGTTTGATTCCAACAGTTGAAATGAGTATTGCCAAAGGACGCGAAACAAGAAAATTAGAACTGCAATTAGAAAAATTAACCAAAAAGCTAGAAGAACGAAAAGTGATTGAAAAAGCTAAAGGTGTGCTTATGATTGAGAATAATATCACAGAAGAAGAAGCATACAACATGATTCGAAACTTAAGCATGGATAAACGATGTCCAATGATGGAAATCGCAGAAACGATTGTGATGAGTGATGACTAAAACAATCAGAGAAATGTGTTTACGTTATACGGATTTAGCTGAATATGATATTGATGAATTAATGCATACAGCGGAGTCACTTAGTAAGTCTTCCATGTATCAAGATGTCGATGTTTTTATTGATGTCTACAACAAGTTAACTAGTGAAGCGCTCGTTATCCACCACACACCACCAAAAACAACCAAATCACTTTATAAAAATAACGTCGTCGGAGAAACCGCCTTGCGTAGTAATGAGCCAGGTGTACTCAGAACGCTTGAAACAGGAATGAACTCCAACGATTTACTCGCGAAAACACAAGAAAATGTGTTGATTCGCCAAAAAGTTTATCCAATTCGCAACAAGCAACGCGTTATCGCTGTTTTGATTTTGGAAAACGACATTAGCGCAGAAATTAAGGCTCATTTTGAAATTGGTAATGAAGATATGGCTTATCGAGATGTATCCACTACGCTTTCCGCAATGAGTAAATTAACGGATTCGATAACCGATCAGTTAGACGATGCGATTTTAATTTTTGACCGAAATGGTATTTTGCAACAGAAAAATTATGCAGCCGACCAATACTACGAACGACTTGGTTATATGGAAAATATCCATGGCATGCATTATGATAATTTGTCGCTTGATCAAATGATGTTTGATGCGATTATGTATCAAATCGAAACTGGCAAGCAACCAATTCAGTTAAAAAAAGAGGTCGTCATTGCAAATAATTATTTCATTATGAAGCAAATTTTTGTCAAAGAAGATGACGCGCAGGAGTGCAGATTTATTCTTATCTTGCATGATGTTACCGATATTAAAGTAAAAGAAGCGGAAATCGTATCGAAGTCAGTCGCGATTCGTGAAATTCACCACCGTGTAAAGAATAACCTTCAATCAGTCGTATCGCTGCTCCGAATTCAGGGGCGTAGATCTACTAGTGTGGAAGCGCAAAAAATTCTAAATGAAAGTGTCAGCCGGATTTTAGCCATTGCTGCAACACACGAACTACTCTCGAAGCAAATGGAAGACGGTATTAACCTTTACATGGTGATTGAGACAGTTGCTTACAACGTGGAAAGATGTTGTACCGATTGCCCAAAAATAGCGGTCCGGATGGATATTGATAAACGAATTTATTTGGATAGTGACCGAACCGTCGCACTTGCTCTAGTCATGAATGAATTACTACAAAATTCTTATGACCACGCATTTCATCCAAATGAATCAGGCGAAATTTTACTTCAAATAAAAGAAGAAAAAAATATTATTCATGCCGAAGTAACCGACAACGGACATGGCTTCAACGTTCGTAAAGTATCTGAGAAGAGCCTCGGACTTTCGATTGTAAAAAGCTATATTAAAGATAAACTTCGCGGCAAAGTAACAATTGAATCCAATGAACATGGAACCAAAACAATGTTTGATTTTAAATACAATTCTATCCATGCTACAAAGAAGTAGCTATGAAAAAAGCGATGAAGCTTAAAGCCAAGTAACGATACTGTTATTTGTCTTTAAGCTTTTTCTTTTTGGAAAGAAAGGAGTGAGAGGATTGGCGGAAACGATTTTAAGTGTAGGAATCGACCTTGGGACATCAACGACACAGCTGATTTTATCGGAATTAGAAATTCAAAATATGGCATCAAGCTTTACCGTGCCACGGATTGTTATTTCGGATAAACGGATTATTTTCAGAAGTGAAATACTTTTTACCCCGATACTTGCGGACAACTTAATTGATGTAGAAGCAATTCGTGATTTTGTTACGAAAGAGTATGCAAACGCTGGTATTAAAAAAGAAGAAATTGGCATGGGCGCGGTTATTATCACAGGGGAAACAGCTCGAAAAGATAATGCCAGTAACGTTCTCGATGCAATGAGTGGTTTTGCAGGAGATTTTGTCGTTGCAACTGCTGGCCCAGATTTAGAAAGTATCATCGCCGGAAAAGGAGCAGGAGCACATACCTATTCCAAAGAAAATAATACGGCTGTTGTGAACTTGGACATTGGCGGCGGGACGACAAACTTATCCCTATTTGACCGCGGTGAACTCATTGATACGGCGTGTTTGGATATTGGTGGTCGGTTAATCAAAGTTGATCGTGAAACCAAAAAAATTACTTATATCGCACCAAAAATTCAAGTTTTAATTGAAAAACGTCATTATCCGATTGCACTTGGTGACATCACTTCCCCAGAAAAATTAGCGCCAATTTTAGACGAAATGGTGGAACTTTTAAAAAATAGTGTTGGACTTGGTGAGCCGAATGATTACTACGCGACCATCATCACCAATAAAGGATTAAAACGCGCCAATGAAATTGATTGTATTTCGTTTTCGGGTGGGGTGGCAGATTGTATCGCGACGGGTGCTTTAAATGACCCATTTAGATACGGGGATATTGGCCTCTTACTTGGAAAGAAAATAGCTGAATCTAGCTTGATGACTGAAAAAAAGTATATCGAATCTGTCGAAACCATACGAGCAACTGTGGTCGGAGCCGGTTCACATACAGCTGAAATTAGCGGAAGTACAATCACTTACACCGAGAAAATTTTCCCAGTGAAAAACATTCCGATTTTGAAACTTGCCAAACAAGAAGAAAAAGAGAATATGGCAGAAATCATCCAGGAAAAACTTAACTGGTTCAAAATAGATAATGAAATGGAACGGATTGCACTCGCGATTGAAGGCGAGAATAGTCCTAGTTTCCAAACAGTAACAGCGTACGCAAAAGCGATATGTGACGGAATGCGAGAACCAATTGCACTCGGTCATCCGCTAATTATCATTACTTGGCACGACATGGCAAAAGCGCTTGGACAAAGTATTTTCGGACACTTACCAGCGGATTATCCACTAATTTGCCTAGATAGTGTCAAAGTCGACAATGGTGATTATATTGATATAGGAAAACCAGTTGCTGACGGGAAAGTGCTACCAGTAGTAGTAAAAACCTTAGTCTTTAACTGATCCATAAAACTGCTTTAATTTTGAGAGGAGGATTTATCGAATGATTTTAAAAACGAATTTATTCGGCCATACATACCAGTTTAAATCCATCACTGATGTGTTGGCAAAAGCAAACGAAGAAAAATCAGGCGATCGCTTAGCCGGAGTTGCTGCTGAATCTGCAGAAGAACGTGTAGCTGCCAAAGTAGTGCTTTCTAAAATGACGCTTGGTGAATTACGTAATAATCCTGTTGTCCCATACGAAACGGATGAGGTAACTCGTATTATTCAAGACCAAGTAAATGACCGTATTCATGATTCCATCAAAAACTGGACAGTGGAAGAATTACGGGAATGGATTTTAGACCATAAAACAACAGATGCAGACATTAAACGTGTTGCACGCGGGCTTACATCAGAAATAATTGCCGCAGTAACTAAATTAATGTCCAACCTAGATTTAATTTATGGCGCAAAAAAAATCCGCGTAATCGCTCATGCAAACACAACAATCGGTCTTCCAGGAACATTCTCTGCCAGACTACAACCAAATCACCCAACTGATGATCCAGATGGTATCCTTGCTTCATTAATGGAAGGATTAACATATGGTATTGGGGATGCAGTAATCGGACTTAACCCAGTAGATGATTCTACTGATAGCGTTGTTCGTCTACTAAATAAATTTGAAGAATTCCGTAGCAAATGGGATGTACCAACACAAACTTGTGTCCTTGCCCATGTGAAAACACAAATGGAAGCAATGCGACGCGGCGCTCCAACAGGCCTAGTGTTCCAATCAATTGCTGGTTCTGAAAAAGGAAATACTGCTTTTGGATTTGATGGAGCAACCATTGAAGAAGCTAGACAATTAGCCCTTCAAAGTGGAGCTGCAACTGGACCAAACGTGATGTATTTTGAAACAGGTCAAGGTTCTGAACTTTCCTCAGACGCGCATTTTGGCGTAGACCAAGTAACGATGGAAGCTCGTTGTTACGGTTTTGCGAAGAAATTTGATCCATTCCTAGTTAATACTGTAGTTGGATTTATCGGACCAGAGTATTTATATGACTCAAAACAAGTTATCCGTGCTGGTCTTGAAGATCACTTTATGGGTAAATTAACTGGTATTTCGATGGGCTGTGACGTTTGTTACACCAACCATATGAAAGCGGACCAAAATGACGTAGAAAACTTATCTGTATTACTAACAGCAGCTGGATGTAACTTTATTATGGGAATTCCACATGGTGATGACGTTATGCTTAATTACCAAACAACTGGTTACCATGAAACAGCTACATTACGCGAAATGTTTGGCTTAAAACCAATTAAAGAATTCGATGCTTGGATGGAAAAAATGGGCTTCAGCGAAAATGGTAAATTAACTAGCCGTGCTGGAGATGCATCTATTTTCCTAAAATAAGGAAGGGAGGAACAAAGCGATGAACGAACAAGAATTAAAACAAATGATTGAAGGCATTTTAACTGAAATGTCTGGTGGCGAAAAAGCGACTGAAACAGATTCAGCTATGCCTACAAAAGCAGTTACTGAAACAGTTGTAACAGAAGGAAGCATTCCAGATATTACCGAAGTAGACATTAAAAAACAATTACTTGTCCCAGAACCAGCTGACCGCGAAGGCTATTTGAAAATGAAACAAATGACTCCTGCTAGACTTGGTTTATGGCGTGCAGGCCCACGTTACAAAACAGAAACAATCCTTCGTTTCCGCGCCGATCATGCGGTTGCGCAAGATTCCGTTTTCTCTTATGTTTCCGAGGATTTAATTAAAGAAATGAATTTCATCCCAGTTAATACGAAATGCCAAGATAAAGATGAATACTTAACTCGTCCAGACTTAGGTCGTGAATTCTCCGATGAAATGGTCGAAGTTATTCGCGCCAACACAACGAAAAACGCTAAATTACAAATCGTTGTCGGTGATGGACTTAGCTCAGCGGCTATCGAAGCAAACATCAAAGACATTTTACCATCCATTAAACAAGGATTGAAAATGTACAATTTAGACTTTGGAAACATTATTTTTGTTAAACATTGTCGTGTACCATCTATGGACCAAATTGGCGAAATTACTGGCGCTGACGTAGTTTGCTTACTTGTCGGGGAACGTCCCGGACTTGTAACTGCAGAATCTATGAGTGCGTATATTGCTTACAAACCAACAATCGGCATGCCAGAAGCTCGTCGTACGGTTATTTCCAATATACATAGCGGCGGAACACCACCAGTTGAAGCCGGAGCATATATTGCGGAACTAATCCACAATATGCTAGAGAAAAAATGTTCTGGAATTGATTTAAAATAAACTAATTAGAGGAGGAAACTTCATGAAAAATGATAAATTACCTGCATCCGTTTTAAGTGTCAAAGTGGTATCTAATGTAGACAATGGTTTATTCAAACAACTTGACTTAAAACCGCATCAAAGAAGTCTTGGTATTATTACATCTGATTGTGATGATGTAACTTATACAGCCCTTGACGAAGCAACAAAAGCAGCAGAAGTAGATGTTGTTTACGCGAAAAGCATGTACGCTGGTGCTTTGAATGCATCCACTAAATTAGCTGGTGAAGTAATCGGGATTATTGCCGGACCAAGCCCAGCTGAAGTAAAAAGTGGCCTTTCTGTAGCTGTAGATTTCATCGAAAATGGTGCTAGTTTCATCAGTGCCAACGAAGATGACAGTGTTCCTTATTTTGCTCACTGTGTTTCAAGAACTGGTACGTTCCTTTCCAAAGAAGCAAATGTTGCAGAAGGTGAAGCGATTGCATACTTAATCGCACCCCCACTAGAAGCAATGTACGCACTAGATGCAGCACTTAAAGCCGCTGATGTAACGATTGGTACTTTTTATGGTCCGCCGTCCGAAACAAACTTCGGTGGTGCATTATTAACTGGTAGCCAATCTGCATGTAAAGCTGCTTGTGACGCATTTAAAATGGCAGTAGAAAACGTGGCTGAAAATCCACTTCAATATTAAGGCGGTGCTGAAAAATGCCAAATGAAGCACTTGGTTTAATTGAAGTTACAGGTTTTCTAGGTGCTGTAGTTGCCGCAGATACTTGTTTAAAAGCAGCCAATGTCGAACTAATTCAGTGTGAAGTCATTAAAGGTGGACTAACAACCGTTGAATTAACTGGCGATGTTGGTGCGGTAAACGCAGCTATTGAAGCAGGAAAAGCAGCAACAGAAAGCTTAGGTTGCCTCGTTTCTAGTCACGTGATTGCAAGAATGAGTGAGGAAACTAAATCACTCTTTGTCCCTACAGAGCAAGAAAAAGAAGAAGAAGTTATCCAAGAAATCAGAGAAGTAACAACAATCACAGATTCAACCGAACAAAAACTTCGCGAAATGAAAGTCATTGATTTAAGGAAACTTGCTTACACATTAGCTAATGTGCCTATCCCAAAAAGCAAGATTAAATATGCGAACAAAGAAAAACTTGTTCACGCACTAAAAGATATTTATGGAAGGAGTGAAAACTAGTGGCACTAGAAGATAAAGATTTGCGCTCTATCCAAGAAGTTCGTAACCTCATTGCATCAGCTAACACAGCACAAAAAGAACTTGCTGCAATGAGCCAACAACAAATCGACACCATTGTAAAGGCAATAGCTGATGCTGGTTACGATGCCCGCGAAAAACTCGCAAAAATGGCTCATGAAGAAACTGGCTTCGGAATTTGGCAAGACAAAGTAATTAAAAACGTCTTTGCCTCAAAACACGTCTACAATTACATCAAAGATATGAAAACCATTGGTATGTTGAAAGAAGATAATGAAAAACAAGTAATGGAGGTTGCAGTTCCACTAGGCGTAGTTGCTGGATTAATCCCGTCAACAAACCCTACTTCGACTGTCATTTACAAAACACTTATTTCGATTAAAGCCGGAAATAGTATTGTGTTTTCTCCACATCCAAATGCGCTTAAAGCAATCCTTGAGACAGTAAAAATTATTAGTGAAGCAGCTGAAAAAGCTGGCTGTCCAAAAGGTGCGATTAGCTGCATGACTGTTCCAACAATTCAAGGAACAGATCAATTAATGAAACATAAAGATACAGCAGTTATCCTTGCAACAGGTGGTTCTGCGATGGTAAAAGCCGCTTATTCTTCTGGAACTCCGGCAATTGGCGTAGGTCCAGGAAACGGCCCAGCATTTATCGAACGTAGTGCTAACATACCTCAAGCAGTCAAACATATTCTTGATTCAAAAACATTCGACAACGGAACAATTTGTGCATCAGAGCAATCAGTCGTTGTGGAACGTGTGAATAAAGAAGCTGTGATAGCTGAATTTAGAAAACAAGGTGCACACTTCTTATCCGATGCAGAAGCGATTCAGTTAGGTAAATTCATTTTACGTCCAAATGGCTCAATGAACCCAGCAATCGTAGGTAAAAGCGTACAACATATCGCTAACTTAGCTGGCCTAACCGTTCCAGCTGATGCACGAGTACTTATTGCTGAAGAAACAAAAGTTGGCGCAAAAATCCCTTATTCAAGAGAAAAATTGGCCCCAATTTTAGCATTCTACACAGCCGAAACTTGGCAAGATGCTTGTGAACTTAGCATGGATATTCTTTATCATGAAGGAGCTGGACATACATTAATTATTCACTCCGAAGATAAAGCGATTATTCGCGAATTCGCACTGAAAAAACCAGTTTCCCGTCTACTTGTAAATACACCAGGAGCACTTGGCGGAATTGGCGCAACAACTAACTTAGTACCTGCTTTAACACTCGGTTGTGGAGCAGTTGGTGGAAGTTCGTCGTCTGACAATATCGGACCAGAAAATCTATTCAACATTCGCCGTATCGCAACAGGAGTTAGAGAATTAGAAGACATTCGTAAAGAAGAAAACCAAGCAACATCTGAACTTCCGGCTGATGCAGACGCACTCATCCAAAGTTTAGTCGAAAAAGTATTAGCAGAATTAAAATAAAAAATAAAACACTAATTGGAGGAATTTTAAAATGGCAAACGCAAACGCATTAGGTATGATCGAAACAAAAGGTTTAGTAGGAGCAGTAGAAGCAGCAGACGCAATGGTGAAAGCAGCGAACGTAACACTTATGGGTAAAGAACAAGTTGGTGGCGGTCTAGTAACAGTAATGGTTCGCGGCGATGTTGGCGCAGTAAAAGCAGCAACAGATGCAGGCGCAGCAGCAGCAGAACGTGTTGGAGAATTACTATCTGTACACGTAATCCCACGTCCACACAGCGAAGTAGACGCAATTCTACCAAAAAGTGCTGAATAATAAAACGAATTTTTAACACAAATCAGGAAAAAGCGGTAGTAACTAGCAGGGCGTTCCATCAAATGCGTATGTTAGTACTTTCGCTTTTTGCCAGATTTTGTAAGACTAAGCTTCCCAACATTACTAACACCAATTGTAAATGGGATAAAAGGATGTGGTTCTTTGGCTATTTTGACAGAAGATGAATTACGAAAAGCCTATTTACACACCGATTTAAGGACGAAAAAAAAGCTAGATATACAAAAAGGAACGATTATTACTCCTTCAGCTAAAAGTTTTTTATCTGAAAAGAAAATCGAGCTTCATTTTATCGATGAAATAAAAGAAACAAAAGTTGTAGTAGAGCCAGTTAAAAAAGAAACATCGCGTGCAAAATTCCAAACGATTTATGGTGGTTCTTTAGACGAAAAGCCAGAGCATATGACCCATCTTCGCGGTAGCTTGCTGGTATTTAAAGACCATCCACAAATTGCCTTCCGCGGAAAACTTGATTCACTTGAAGCAGAAATACTGGAAATTCAGTGTTCGGTTGCTAGTGAATATAAGGGCCTCGCAGAAGATTTACAAGAAATCCTCAACTTTGTAAGAAATATCGTTCGATCAGAAGTATTGAACGAGCAAATCGAAACAGTCCAAATGCTAGGAATGGATGAAAAAGAACTGCGGGAACGTAGTCATAATCCTAAAAAATATTATCAAATGACCCACTTTATGCCCGATTATACGATGGGAAGTGTAGTGATTCATTTAAACAAATTAAGAACGATGGTCCGTGAAACCGAACTCGCTGCGTTTACAGCATTTAAGGAAGCGGATTATTCGGTAAAAAGGCCAGATATTATGCAAGCGCTCAATCGGTTATCCAGCTTGTTTTGGATACTTATGTTTCGCGTAAGAACTGGTGAATACAAATAGTAAGGAGGCTTACCATGAATAATGAATTAATCACAAGCCTTATTGAAGAAGTTACTCGTCGCGCGCTACTTGAAACAGGCGTTGAAGTAGAAGCATCCGGTCGTCACGTGCATTTAGATCGTGAAACGGTGGATGAACTTTTCGGAACTGGGTATGAACTGACCCATTTCCGTGATCTTTCTCAACCAGGTCAATATGTTTGTAAAGAAAGAATTAGTATCGTTGGACCAAAAAGCGTCATTCATAATGTCGTTATCCTTGGACCAATCCGCAAGAAAACCCAAGTGGAAATTAGCTCTACTGATGGAACTGCGCTAGGAATAAAAGCACCTGTTCGCGAAAGTGGAGATATTAGTAACACACCAGGTATTTTACTTTTAGCCCCTAAAAACAGTGTCCAACTAACAGAAGGATTAATTGTTGCCAAGCGCCATATCCATATGACACCACAAGATGCTGAAAAACATCAAGTAACACAAAGTGAAATTGTTCAAGTGAAAATTAACGGCGAAAGACCACTCATTTTTGATGATGTAGTTGTTCGAATTAGCCCTGATTTCGCTACATATATGCATATTGATTATGATGAAGCCAATGCGTGCGGATTTAAAAAGGGAATTCGAGGTCAAATCATTAAGAAAACCCCGGTCAAATGAATATGGATACAGAATCACTCATAAAATCCGTTACGGAAGAAGTCATGAAGCGACTCCAATTATTACCGACCAAAAAAATGATTATCATGGGAGAGGACGTAGATCACACTCTCAGACAGTGTTATAAAGCTGATTACCAAGTTTCGCTTTACGATCGATCTGAACGCGCTTGTGATTTTCTGTTGTTGGAATCTATCGAAATCGCTGAAATGGCTCGCATTAGTTTGCTTGCACCAATGAACAAAAAAGAACAATTTATCACTGATCAACTTTTACAAGGTGTTCCTGTAGCAATTTTAAAAGATGGGGTCAAAGCTCATGAATACAGACGGACGACTAAATATGGTATCAGGCAATTACTACAAGAATACGAAGATAAATTAACTCGCTTTGGGGTAGAATTTATCACGAATTCAGCTAGCGTAGCGAAAACAACCAAAGTAATTACTGCGCAAGATGTGGAAAAACGAACAAAAAACAAGTCAGCATTTATTTTACCAAAAGGAAGTTTTTTAACACCACTTGCAAAAGATTATTTACAGGAAAAACGAATTAGCATTAAAGAAAGTTAGGAAGGAAGAGCCGCATGCAAATTGGAAAAGTTACCGGAAGTTTATGGGCAACGAGAAAAGATGAGAAACTAAATGGTTTGAAACTACTACTAGTAGAAATTTGTACCGATGAAGTGGAAGAAGTAAGACATTCCATAGTGGCAGCTGATAACGCCGGAGCTGGTAGTGGCGATATTGTTCTCGTTACAACTGGTAGCGCGGCACGAGCATCAACCGGAGATAATACGATTCCTGTAGATGCATGTATCGTTGGTATTATCGACTCGGTAGAACGTGATGGCTGAAAAGTCCTTAGGTATTCTTGAACTCAGAAGTATAAGCAAAGGTTACGAAATGGCTGATAATTTCTTAAAAGCTGGCAATGTGACTTTGTTTACTTTTCGTCCTACTTGTCCAGGTAAATTTCTAATTATTTTGCAAGGTGCTTCCGGTGAACTTACTAGTGCGATGCAAGATGCAAAAGAAGAAGCAGGGAAATTCCACGTTTCTTCTTACATAATTCATTTAGTACATGAAGAATTGCTCCATTTTTTACAAAATAAACACACTAAAGTGGACATTGATGCAGTTGGAATTATCGAAATCAGTCAATTAGGCGCAGGGTTAAATGCCGTGAATGAAGCGTTGAAAAAATCAGCCATTCATTTAAAGCGGATGACGCTCGGTGCCTCGATTGGTGGGAAATTTGTGGCTGTTTTTACAGGGGAAGTTAGTGCTATCAAAGAAGGGATGCAGATCTTAATAGATACTGCGGAACAAAAAAAGGTGATACATCATACGATCATTCCTTCTCCTGATGAACTTTTAAAACGCTATCTATAGAATGGAGGAACACTTTTGAGCATTAATGAAATTATTATTTATTTAATGGTAATCTTTATGATTCTTGGCGCCATCGACAAAATTATTGGTAATAAATTTGGCCTAGGGGCACAGTTTGAAGAAGGAATTATGGCGATGGGGTCGTTAACCCTTGCGATGGTTGGTATTATAACGCTTGCACCAGTTTTAGCAAAAATTTTAAGCCCGATTGTTGTACCAATTTACACCGCGCTAGGAGCAGATCCAGCGATGTTTGCAACAACACTTTTAGCAAATGATATGGGTGGCTTCGCGCTAGCTCAAGAACTTGCACAAACTCCGGATGCTGGACTTTTTGCTGGGGCAATTTTAGGTTCGATGATGGGACCAACCATTGTTTTCACGATTCCAGTAGCTCTAGGAATTATAAAAAAAGAAGATCATAAATATTTAGCAACTGGAGTACTTTCTGGTATTATTACAATTCCAATCGGTTGTTTAATCGGTGGACTTGTTGCAGGATTCTCTCCAGTTATGATTTTCAAAAACTTAGTACCAATTATACTCGTAGCTGTTTTAATTATGATTGGTCTTTGGTTTAAACCTGAAGCAATGATTAAAGGCTTTACTGTTTTCGGAAAAGGTGTCGTTATCGTCGCTACGATCGGGCTAGTTGCTGGGGCAATTCAACAATTAACTGGTTTAACAATCATTCCGGGAATTGCACCAGTAAGTGAAGGGATCGAAATCGTTGGTGGTATCGCTCTTGTACTTGCCGGAGCCTTCTGTTTGGTGTTCGTTATTACAAAAGTCTTCAACAAGCCACTTATGAAAATGGGTCAACTATTAGGCATGAATGAAGTTGCTGCAGCTGGTATGGTTGCTACACTTGCAAACAGTATTCCCATGTTCCAAATGTTAAAAGATATGGACGAACGCGGTAAGATTATTAACGTGGCGTTCGCAGTATCGGCAGCCTTTGTCCTTGGAGATCACTTAGGATTTACAGCTGGTGTCGCCAAAGATATGATTTTCCCAATGATTGTCGGAAAATTAGTTGGCGGGGTTACAGCAGTTGGAGTAGCTATTTATATGGCTAACCGAATGTTGAAGAAGAATAAAGCAAAAGAACAAACGGCGGTGAAAAATAATGGCTGATATTTCAAGAGATTTACTAGAACAATTAGTCAAACAAGTTGTCTTAGAAAAGATGGGGAATAAAACTAAACAAGTTGACGTCAGTGGAATCTTATCCATTAAACTTCCAGAAGTAAAAGTCGCGGAAGAAGACCGACTAGACACGGGAAAACCTGGTGATGTTGTTTATACAAAAGATTTAGTCACTTTAGAAGAAAGCAAACGACTAGGTTTCGGTTTAATGGAAATGAAAGACACTACATTTGATTGGTTCTTAGACTATGATGAAGTAGACTATATCATTGAAGGACGACTAGATGTTGTCATTGATGGCAGAACGATTTCCGCAGGTCCAGGAGAAATTATTTTTATTCCAAAAGGAAGTAAAATCAAATTTTCAGTAACTGGAGAAGCAAGATTTGTTTATGTTACGTATCCGGCTGATTGGCAGTCGTAATAATAAAAAATGATTCCAGCGACTTTCGTTGGAATCATTTTTTATTTTAAAGAATCACGATATTCTTTTGGAGTCATATCAAAGGTTTTTTTGAAAACTTTACAAAAGTAACTTGCTCTAGAAAAGCCTAAGTTTTTTGCGATTGTATGTACAGCCCAGTCGCTTTTTTCTAGCTGGTCTTTCGCGTAAAGCATTTTTTGTTCGTTTACATAGTTGATAAAATTTATGTTTAGTTCATTTTTAAATAATTTACTCAAATAAAACGGGCTTAGATACACATAATTTGCGACTTCTTCTAATGTGATAGAACGGTGGATATTTTTTTTAATGAAGCGAATTGCTTGCTTGATTTCTTTATGCTCTCCGCCGACTTTATTTGAAGACGCGACTTCTTTTTTTGGTTCTTTTTGTTTTTCATGGGCCATGTAATAATCACTCAAAACATCCAGCACTTCCACCGTTTCAAGTGAATGGAGCAGGGCGGAGTGATCAGGATTTTTTTGGTTAAAATCGGCTTGAATTTGCTCTGTAAATTGGTTTTCTACTTGGTTCAACATAACGGGTTGAATATTTATAATCTTTTCTTTCTCCAAAATGCCTCACTCCTCCATTTATTTCTACCGCAATTATACCATAAAATAGCTTAAAATAACGTTTTATCCTGTATTTTAAATAGAACAATAAATTCTTTTTTATAACAAAATATTGTCATTTTTGTTTAGTGAAGTAGAATATATGAGAAAAAATTCACACTGGTGGCTAATTTGACAGCAAAACGTTGGAACGGGGCGATTATGAAAGCTTGCACTATTTTGCTTTCTAGCCCGTGCATCCCCTTGTACCAGTGGTTTAACAGGGATATAATAAGGTGAAAATAACGCTTTCACGAGAGGGTGATCTTTTCAGTTGAAGATTCAAAAATTAGTATTATGTGCGATGTTAATTGCGATGTGTGTAATTGGCGCAAACATAAAATTAATGGGTTCAGTTGCATTTGATGCGACACCAGCTTTTATCGGTACCTTATTACTTGGTCCAATGTACGGGGCAATTCTTGGGATATTCGGTCATTTAACTTCCGCGTTACTAGCGGGTTTTCCGTTAACGCTACCGATTCACTTAATTGTTGCTGGAATGATGGGCATTACGATGATTGCTTATGGCTTTACACGTCAAATGTTGGCAGAAAAAACACAACTAATTAGCGTTGGTTTATCCAGTCTAGTTGCTTTTGTTTTTAACTGTCCGCTATCTTTATTAGCACTTTACCCATTTATGCACGAAGCAGTATTGGCATTATTTCCAGTCCTTGCGATTGGCACGATTTGCAATATTTTTGTAGCAGAAATCGTGTATCAAGTTTTACCGGAACGCTGGAAAAAGCGAATTGCCGGTTACTAAAAACTAAATAGGTGAATATATTAATCCGGGAAAGAGGTGAAAATCCTCTACAGGCCCTAGCTACTGTAATACGGACGAAAGCCAAATGAAACTAAAGTCACTGGAAATTTTTTTCTGGGAAGACTGGTGAGTAGGATGAAGTTAAGTCAGGAGACCGCTAGTATATTCAATATTTAAGAAACAACTTCTAAGGGAGCGAGTTGTCTTTATTAATCAGGTTTCATAATAGGAACGTTTCTTTGAGTTTGAAAGAAATACCTAGGATAAATCTGCAAAAAGACGCCAAAGTTCTGTTTGGCGTCTTTTTTTATGGCTAAATGGAAAGGTGAAATCAGATGAAGAAAATCGTAATTGCCGCAGCATCAAGTGGGGCCGGGAAAACAACTGTAACGCTTGGTATTATGCAGGCTTTGAAAAAAAGAGGTCAACGTGTTCAACCATTCAAAGTGGGACCCGATTATATTGATACGAATTATCATCAAGCAATTACCGGTGTCCCGTCGATCAATTTGGATAGTTTCTTAATAGCTGACGATTGTTTGCTAGCTTCTCTGTTTCAAAAGCATGCTGCACTCGCAGATATATCTGTGATTGAAGGCGTGATGGGGCTTTTTGACGGGTTAGGCATAGACCGGGATAACGCCAGTACTTCTTTTATAGCTAAATGTACGAAAACACCGGTTATTTTAGTGGTTGATGGAAAGGCAATCTCTACTTCTGCTGCCGCAATTGTCGCTGGTTTTAACAGCTTTGATCCGGAACTGCAATTAGCTGGAGTGATTGTCAATCGGGTAGCGTCAGAAAGCCATTTTTCCTTAATAAAAGGGGCGATTGAACGATATACGGATGTTCCTGTGTTGGGTTATTTGCCGAAAAATTCGGAGGTTGCGCTTCCTGAAAGACATCTCGGTTTAGTTCCGCAAGAGGAAATGGATGAACTAGAGGCGAAGTGGGCGTTACTTGGAGATTTAATCGAAACGCATGTCGATATGGAAAGATTGTTGCAAATTAGTGAACTTGGCGGAGAACTTGTGAATACTAATCCGAAAGTTCAACTACCTGATTTTTCTGGCAAGAAAGTAGCATACGCGCTAGATGAAGCATTTCATTTTTACTACCAAGATAATTTAGACTTAATCAAATCGACCGGGGTAGAATTAATTCCATTTAGTCCACTGGAAGATAAAGCGTTGCCAGAAGCTGATTTCATTTATATTGGCGGAGGATTTCCAGAAGTATTTGCAAGTAGGCTAGCACAAAATTACTCGATGCGCGAATCCATTTTGACGGCGCATGAAAACGGCATTCCGATATATGCAGAATGTGGTGGCTTGATGTATCTCGGTACAAGTTTGGAAGTGAATGGGACGCTTTACGATATGGTAGGCATTTTTGAAGGGGTGAGTAAGATGACGGAGCGACTTCGGAAATTTGGTTATTGTTTTGCAACTCCAGCATACGATACACTACTTGGCAAAACCGGGACAACGATTCGCGGACATGAATTTCATCACTCCATTTTCGAAACAACGGAAAAAACTTGTCTAAATTTGTCTAAAATGCGCGACGGAGCAGTTATTAAAGAATGGTGCGGCGGCTATCAAAAAGGGAATACTTTTGCGAGTTATCTGCACATCCATTTCTACCAAAATCCTGCTATCTTAACGCAGATGTTTGGAGCGATGAAACGATGACGGTGCTGTTTTATACGACATCTTTTATATTAGATTGCCTTTTGGGGGATCCTTATAGTTGGCCACATCCAATTAAAGCAATTGGCAACTTCATCCAGCTGTTAGTTACTTTTTTACGAAAAATAAGTGAATCGGAAAAATGGCTGTATGTTGCTGGTGGAATCTTATTCGTTTTGACAGTTGGCTTGACCGGCGCTTTGTCCGCATTTCTACTTTTTATTAGTGCAAAAGTGGCTTACTGGTTGTATGTGATTGTTTTTATCTATTTAAGCTACACGACGCTCGCTGTGACATGCCTTGCGAAAGAAGCGCGGAAAATCCAGCGTACGCTAACGACTGGGGATTTAGCAGCAGCAAGAATTCAAGTTGGCATGATAGTTGGTCGTGACACAGAAAATCTTTCCAGAGAGCAAATTAGTAAAGCAACAATTGAAACAGTTGCCGAAAATACCGCGGACGGGGTCATTGCTCCACTTTTTTACTTATTCATTGGTGGTCCGGTGCTTGCCTTAATGTATAAGGCGGTGAATACACTGGATTCGATGGTTGGCTATAAGACAGAAAAATATCGTGCGATTGGTTTTGTTTCTGCCAAAATGGATGACATCGCAAATTTTATCCCAGCGCGGCTCACTTGGCTATTCCTAGTAATTGCGAGCTTTCTTTTAAAATATAATAGTCGAGCAGCGTGGAAAATAGGCTTACGGGATCGAAAAAAACATACAAGTCCCAATTGTGCTTATCCAGAAGGCGCTGTTGCAGGAGCACTCGATATTACGCTCGGTGGAACACATGAATATTTTGGCGAAACAGTTGTGAAACCAACAATTGGTGCCGGCGCAAGTCCAGTTACCCAGCAACAAATTATCCAAACAATTAAATTACTTTATACCGCATCCAGTTGTGCATTTATTCTTTTCGCAACGATACATTTATTACTATTTTAAGGAGTGAAAAAATGAACTACATTAAAAACCCCGCAAAAATTGAAGAAAAAAGCTTCGAAATAATTCAACAAATTATTGATGATATTAGACCAGATTACACGTTCCAAAATAAGCTAGAAGAAGCAATTATTAAACGAGCAATACATACGACAGCAGATTTTGATTATTTAGATAGTCTGGTTTTTCAACAGGATGTGATTTCAAAAATTATTCATTGTTTACAAAATAAAGGAACCATTTTTACCGATACGAATATGGCGCTTAGTGGTATTAATAAACGACTTTTAGATGAACTAGGTTGTAAATATCATTGTTACGTAAGTGATCCTGAAACAATCGAAATCGCTAAGCAACATGGTATTACAAGATCTATGGCCGGAATAAAACTTGCTTCATTAAAAGACGGACCGAAACTATTTGTTCTTGGAAATGCTCCAACTGCTGTTTATAAAATTATCGAAATGACAGAAAGCGGCCAGTTGCAACCGGATGCCGTAATTGCTGTTCCTGTAGGCTTTGTAGGCGCTGCGGAATGCAAAGAAGAAATTCTTGCGACGGATATTCCAGCTATTGTGGCCCGCGGAAGAAAAGGTGGTAGTAATTTAGCTGCCGCGATTGTCAACGCAATTCTTATCACAATGTAAAGAAGGCAGGCCAATATGGAAGATTTTATTTATTATAATGGCAAAAAATATCGAAAAGGTTATACAACTGGAACATGCGCAGCCGCAGCCGCCAAAGCTTGTGTGGAAATGATTTTAACGCAAGAAGAAGTGAATGCTGTTCAAGTAGAAACAACCGGCGGACAGATACTGGAAATCCCAGTAGCAAAACAACAATTTTCTAAAACAAAAGCAACTGCTGCGGTACAAAAAGATGGCGGAGATGATATTGATGCAACTCATGGCATGTGGATTTTTGTGGATGTGGAGCTAACGGATGATGACGAAATCCATTTAGACGGAGGAATTGGCATTGGTCGTGCTACACAAAAAGGAATTTCTGTGGCAGTTGGTGAGGCGGCTATTAACCCGGCGCCACGAAAAAATATCCTGTCAACTGTCCACGAGTCGCTTGGTGCAACTAGTGGAGCCAATATTTTAGTTTATGCACCAGAAGGAGAAGAACGCGCCAAACGTACAATGAACAGTAATCTTGGTATTATCGGCGGAATTTCTATCCTTGGAACAACTGGAATTGTCACGCCCATGTCAGATGAAGGCTGGAAAAAGTCGCTATCCATCGAATTGGAAATGAAGCGAACACAAGGAATGGACCAAATCATTTTAGTTCCAGGAAATTACGGCGATGATTTTGTCCAAAATATACTTGGATTTTCGAGCAATCAAGTTGTTTCGATGAGTAATTTTGTAGGCTATATGCTGAAAGAAACACAACGTCTTGCCTTTAAACGAGTTTTAATGGTAGGGCACTTCGGCAAATTAGTTAAAGTATCGGCGGGAATATTTACGACCTACAGTAAAGATGCGGATGCGCGTGCAGAAATCTTGGTCGCCAACCTCGCTCTTCTCGGCGCCCCACTTTCACTATTACAAGAAGTCGAAAAATGCAATACAACCGAAGCAGCAGGTGAATTAATTGAAGCAGCGGGTTTTACGCAAGTTTATGACGTAATTGTTCAAAAAATTAAAGCAAGGTCTGAACGCTTTCTCAAGTTTACCAAACCAAGCGTAGAAATTGATGTAGTAACTTTTTCAACCGAACGAGGCTTACTTGCTTCCACGAAAAATATCGAGGTTTTACGGGAGGAATGGCAGTGATTAGTGTGGTAGGAATTGGGCCAGGTAATTCGAGTTTTTTAACGCGTGAAGCAATAGTGGCGCTTGAAACGGCCGATACAATTTTTGGTTCCAAGCGGCAACTACAAGAAGTAAGCAATATAACAACAGCAACAAAAGAACTTTTACCAAAAAAGTTAGCAGATTTAAAAACCATCCAACATAAAGGCAAGGAAGTGGTTATTTTAGCTTCTGGAGACCCGTTGTTGTACGGGATTGGGAACTGGGCGATGACACATTTTCCAGAAGAAGTCCGGATTATTCCAGGTATTAGTTCCATCCAAATCATGTTTCATAAAATTGGTCTTCCTATGAATGATTGTTTTATCACAAGTAGTCACGGGAAAACTCCGGATTTCAACTTTTTATTACAACATTCCAAAGTAGCGATGGTAACAGATACACTGATTGGTCCGTACGAAATCGCCCAAGAAATTTTAAAACGAGACTTGAAAAAAATAATCTATATTGGTGAAAACTTAAGTTCAGCTGAAGAGCGAATCCATCAACTTTCGCCGAATAAAGTAGCAAAAAAATACGATATGAATGTTGTGGTGATTGTAGATGAAGGATGAAGTATTTATTCGCGGCAAAGTTCCAATGACAAAAGCGGAAGTTCGAGCAGCAAGCATTGATTTACTTGGATTAAATAATACGTGCCGAAAAGTGCTAGATGTTGGCGCTGGTACAGGAAGCGTGGGGCTCCAAATTGCTTGCGCGTATCCAGAAATCGAGGTAACAGCTATCGAGCGAAATCCAGAAGCAGTAGAACTTATCAACCAGAATAAAGCAAAATTCGGGTTGCAAAATATCGCTGTTATCGAAGCTTATGCCCCAGTAGAAATGCCAGCAACTAATCAATTCGATGCGATTTTTATTGGCGGAAGTGGTGGAAATTTAACCGATATTATTGATTGGTCATTAGAGCATTTGAATACAGACGGGCATTTAGTACTCAACTTTATTTTGCTCGAGAACGCCCTTACCGCCATGCAGCATTTAGAAGAATGTGCGGTGAGTGAATTGACGATGAAACAAATCCAAGTAGCAAATTGGCATAAACTCGGTGCAGGACATTACTTTGCACCACAAAATCCAACCATGATTATTGGCTGTAAAAAAAATAAGGAGTGAATAAAATGGCACAAGTACATTTCGTCGGAGCAGGCCCTGGAGACAAAGAACTAATTACATTAAAAGGATACCACTTACTAAAAGAAGCAGATGTGGTGATTTACGCAGGTTCGCTAGTGAATCCAGAACTATTAGAATACTGTAAAGCAGACTGCGAAATTCATAATAGTGCAAGTATGAACTTAATCGAAATAATTGATTGTATGGAAAAAGGCGTGACTGCCGGGAAAGAAGTAGTTCGCTTGCAAACAGGCGATTTCTCCATTTATGGTTCGATTCGTGAACAAGTAGAAGAAATGAAAAAGCGTTCAATTCCATTCACATGTACTCCAGGAGTTAGTTCTTTCCTTGGGGCAGCAAGTAGCTTCGGAGTAGAATATACCGTTCCGGAAGTAAGCCAAAGTGTTATTATTACCCGAATGGCTGGAAGAACCCCGGTGCCATCCCGCGAATCGCTCAGATCTTATGCGGCTCACCAAACATCCATGGTCATTTTTCTTTCTGTTCAAGGAATCCGGAAAGTTGTTTCGGAGTTAATCAAAGGCGGCTACAAACCCGAAACCCCAGCTGCCGTCATTTACAAAGCGACTTGGGCAGAAGAGAAAAAAGTCACAGGAACACTTCAAGACATCGCTGAAAAAGTCACAGAAGCAGGCATTACAAAAACAGCACTAATCATGGTTGGCGATTTCCTTGGAGAAGAATTTTATTACTCCAAACTATATGACAAGGACTTCAAGCATGAGTATAGATAAGATTGCGATTATTGCAGTCACAGCTCGTGGCCGAGATTTGGCAATCCAACTAACCAATACTATTGATGCAACTATTTTTGTACCAGCAAAGCATGCAAACAGTAAAAGCCAAGCCCTACAACCTGATTTTCGAACTGGAATGCAAACACTTTTTTCTAAGTATCAAGGTTTAATTTGTATTATGGCTACTGGAATAGTCGTTCGAACACTTGCACCAGTCATTCAAGATAAATTATCCGACCCAGCCGTACTTGTTATGGATGAAAATGGTGAATTCGTTATTAGCTTACTTTCAGGACATGTCGGCGGGGCAAACGAACTGACAGAAAAAGTTGCCGCTTTAACAAATGGCAAAGCTGTCATTACGACCGCAACTGACCGCGCAAATGTAGCGGCAATTGACAATATCGCTAAAGCTATTGATGGCTATTTACCAGATTTTAAAGCAACAACGAAACGTATTAACAGTCTACTCGCTGCTGGAGAAGAAGTTGGAATTTACTTGGATGAACCACTAACTATCGACCAAAGAGGTTTTACAGAAAAAGCAGTTAGTCCGCTTATCTATATTTCTACTAAATGGCAACTTCCAGAGACAGACTTAGAAAGAATCCGGCTCATCCCAAGGCACCGCGTACTTGGTGTTGGTTGTCGAAAAGGCATTTCAACGGAAACTATTGATACTGCTTTTAAACACTTTTGTGAACAAGAAAACATTCATCCACGCGCATTCGCTGAAATTCATAGTATTTCTATTAAAGAACAAGAGCCTGCAATTAGGCATTTAGCAGAGAAATGGGAGATGAAATTTATTGTCCATTCAGCAGAGGAACTGCAAACCGTAGCTGAAAAATATCCAACATCTGAATTTGTCAAAAAAACAGTACAAGTTGGCAATGTTGCTTTATCCTCGGCTGATATCGGAAGTAGCGGCAACGTAATTTCCCCTAGATTTGCAGAAACTGGTGTGACATTTGCAGCAGGAAAATTAACTAAAAATAATGAGGTGGCAAAATGATTTATGTGATTGGGATTGGACCTGGAGATAAAAGCTTAATGACAGGCGAGGCACTACAAGCAATAGAAGAAGCAGAAGTTATCGTTGGTTATGTAACATATATTAAATTAATCAAAGAACTTATCAAGGACAAAGAAATAGTAAAAACTGGTATGCGCCGGGAAATTGATCGCTGCCAAGAAGCTGTTGATATCGCACTAACTGGAAAAAATGTAGCGGTTGTTTCCAGTGGCGATGCAGGGATATATGGTATGGCCGGTTTAGTTTTAGAATTAGCTGAAAAAAGTAATCCAGAACTTGAAGTAAAAGTAGTTCCCGGAATTACAGCCAGTATTGGCGCAGCGGCAGTACTTGGCGCGCCGATTATGCACGACTTTTGTCATATTAGTCTAAGTGATTTAATGACTCCTTGGGAAGTGATTGAAAAACGTTTGCTACATGCAGCAATGGCTGATTTTGTCGTTTGTTTTTATAATCCAAGAAGTAAAGGACGCGCAAATCATTTAGCCAATGCTTTTCAAAAAATGATGGAATTTAAATCAGCCGATACGGTCGTTGGCATAGTAAAAGATGTCGGGCGTAAAGAAGAACGGAAAATCATCACTACGATGCGCGAAATTGATTATGAATTAGTAGACATGACAACGATGGTTATTGTTGGTAACAAAGAAACCTATGTGAAAAACGGCAAAATGATCACACCACGAGGATACACGCTATGATTTTTGTTCTCGGTGGAACTTCTGATAGCCTAATAATTAGCGATTGGCTAACGGAAAAAGGACTCGATTTCTCACTATCGGTTGCAACAGATTACGGTGAAACACTTGCAAAACAGCATGCCAAAAAAGTATTTTGCGGGAGATTATCCAAAACAGAAATGCTAGCAAAGTGGCAAACAGAAAACGTAACTGCTGTCATTGATGCGACCCATCCTTTTGCAACGATTGTTTCTGAAACAGCCATGGAAGCTTGTCTAGAAGCAGCTATCCCATACATTCGCTTTGAAAGAACAAGTGAGCAAGCGGAAAATACATTTTTAGTCGCTAATATTGAAGAAGCATGTACAACTGCTAACAAACTGGGAGAACGGATTTTCCTTACAACCGGAAGCAAAAATTTACCAGAATTTGTCGAACGCTTAACAGGTAAACATCTTATCGCACGCATTTTACCAGTGTCAGATGTGATTCGTTCTGCGGAAAATTTAGGGTTAGTTGCGGATCAGTTAATCGGCATGAAAGGTCCTTTTACGAAAGAAGCTAATAAAACGCAACTAGAAATGACACAAGCAGATGTTTTAATTACAAAAGAAAGTGGCAAACAAGGTGGTTTTCAAGAAAAACTAGCGGCAGCAGCAGAATTAAACATTCCGGTCGTCGTTATCCGCCGAAAAATTTTAAACTACCCAATCGAAATAAATCATGTAACAGAACTACCAGAAATTTTAACACAATGGGAGGTCTACTAATGGGAAAAGTCATATTAATCGGTGCCGGTCCTGGAGATGCACAGCTACTGACAGTAAAAGGCCTAGCCGCACTTCAAAAAGCAGATGTCATTGTCTATGATCGTTTAGTCGAACCGGCAATGCTTCAAGAACGAAAATCAAGTTGCAAACTCATTTATGTTGGAAAAGAACCATTACATCATCCAATTCCACAAGAGGAGATCGAACAAATACTTGTTAGAGAATCAAAAACAAATGATCTAGTAGTACGCTTAAAAGCAGGTGATCCGTATGTGTTTGGTCGTGGTGGCGAAGAAGGAGAAACGCTTTATCAAGCAGGAATTCCATTTGAAGTTATTCCGGGAATTACTTCGGCGATTGGCGGTTTGGCTTATGCTGGAATTCCCGTGACCCACCGTGATTTCGCCTCGAGCTTTCACGTAATTACTGGTCACTTAAAAAAAGGCCGCGACCCACTTGATTGGGAAGCATTAGCGCGGTTAGAAGGAACGCTTATTTTTCTAATGGGAATGACTAACCTGCCCAATATTTGCGCGAACTTGCTGCAAGAGGGCCGTAACCCAGAAACAGCCGTCGGAATTGTTCAATGGGCCTCGCGCGGGAAACAACTAACTGTCACTGGAAACTTAGCAACTATTGAGCAAAAAGTAGCAGAATCTGGTATTTCCTCACCGGCACTTATTGTTGTAGGGGATGTTGTAACTTTAAGACCACAATTGAACTTTTTTGAAGAATTGCCTCTTTTCCATACGAAAGTTTTACTACCAAGAGCACGCAAAGGCAAAAGTATGCTCGCGGAAAATATTCGTGATTTAGGCGGCGAAGTAACCATGTACCCAAACATCCAAGTACTCGATATCGCTCCAACAAAAACTGCTGGACAACTCGCGGAATATCAAGAACTACTTTTCACCTCCAAAGAAGCAGTCGAACGTTTCTTCAATTACTTAGCATCCATTAATTCAGACGTTCGTAGCTTGAAAAACACCCATCTAACTGCAATTGGCAAACAAACAAAAGAAGCATTTACAGAAAAAGGAATTATACCCGATAGTTTTATAAAAAGACGTAGCCAAGAATTAATTTTAGAGCATGCGCCACGTTTTAAAGCTAATCAAAGTAGTCTAATTATTGGAAGCGTGCTTGATACTGCAGAAGTACAAACGATGTTAGCAGGAATTGAAACAGTTCAAACCATGCCGTTATACGATATGCGCCCAGTGACAGAACGCCCATTTGACCTCGAATGCTTTGATCAAATTTGTTTTTCTAGTTCGCGCGCGGTTCATAACTTGCTTGCAGTTCTAACCACGGAAGAAAAAGCACTTTTACAACAAAAAACGATTTTATCTATTGGCAAATTCACAAGCGCTACTTTAGCATCATTTGGTTTTACGAATTATTATGAAGCCGAAAATGCCACACCAGAAAGTTTCATCGAGTTAATCCAAAAAACAAAACTAGAAGGAGTACTGCAATGAAAAAAGCCATTTTAGTTGTTAGTTTCGGAACAAGTTATCCGGAAACAAGAGCAAAAACAATTGAAGCCTGCGAAAAAAGAGTCGCAAAAGAATTTCCGGATTATACGGTTTTCCGTGCCTTCACTTCAAATAAAATCATTAAAAAACTGAAAACACGTGACAATATGGATGTCGCTACACCAAGCCAAGCATTGAATAAACTAAAAGAATTAGGATACAACGAAGTCATTATTCAATCGTTACATATTATTAGTGGCGGGGAATTCGAAAAAATCACAGCACAAGTGGAAAAATTCCAATCCGCCTTTGATTCAATTATCATCAGCCAACCGCTACTTGACTCCAAAGAAGATTATGAAAAAGCGATCGAAGCCATTCGTTACCAAATGCCAAAACTAACCGAAAATGAAGCATTAATTTTAATGGGACACGGTTCGAAGCATCACGCTTTTAGTGCTTATGCTTGTTTGGACCATATGCTACTAAATGAACCTATCTATCTTTGTGCGGTAGAAAGTTATCCTGGGCTTGATCAAGTGATTCAGCAATTGCATAAAGCCGGAATCAAGAAAGCGCACCTTATGCCATTCATGCTCGTTGCTGGTGATCATGCCACGAATGATATGGCTTCGGACGAGGAAGATTCCTGGAAAAGCACGTTAGAACAAGCAGGCATTGAAACAGAATGTCATTTACAAGGCCTAGGTGAAAATCCACTTATTCAAGCCCAGTTCATCGACCATATTCATACAGCAATCGAAAGGGTGAATCCACGTGGCTAAATTTTACGGAATAGGAACTGGACCAGGCGACAGTAAATTAGTCACCATTGAAGCAGCAGAACGACTTGGGAAACTTGCAATCCTTTATACACCACAACCGAAAAAAGGCGGCGACAGTTTAGCGAAAAAAATAGTTGCTCCGTATTTAAAAGACTCTCTTATCATTAAAGAGCGCCATTTTCCAATGAGTTACAACAAAGAAGAAAAAAAGCTCGCTTGGGAAGAAATTGCCGCAGAAATTAAAACAGACATCAACCAGGGACACGATGTTGGCTTTATCACACTTGGTGACCCGATGATTTTCAGCACATACAGCTATCTACTAGAGCTTTTAAAAGGAGAGGTAGAAACAGTCACATTAGCAGGGATTTCTTCCTTTGCTAATATCGCCTCTAGAATCGAATTACCGCTCGTTATGGAGGAAGAAAGCTTTGCCGTGATTCCAGTTACGGCGGGTCCTGAAAAAATAGAGCAAGCCTTGAACCTCTTTGACACTATTGTCTTGATGAAAGCAGCTAGTAATTTACCACTTGTAAAAAACTTACTTAAAAAAACCAATTTACTTGATTCAGCCGTTGTTGTTAGCGACGTTGCAATGTCCACTGAAAAGATCATCTACGGCATGCAGGAAATAAATCCAGAAGAAAAAATGTCTTATTTCACAACGATTATTGTGAAAAAAAGAAAGGAGCAATACAGGTGAAAAAATTATGGAAATTTATCCCATTTGTTTTAATGGGGGTCATTTACTTCACATTAACTAACCCAGAATCTGCACACGCAATGCATATTATGGAGGGTTTTTTACCAGTTAAATGGGCTGTGTTTTGGCTAATTGTTTTCATTCCATTTCTTGTGCTTGGTTTAATCCGGATTCGCAAATTAATCGCGCTTGATAAAAATAATAAACTGTTATTAGCACTATGCGCTGCGTTTATCTTTGTTTTATCAGCATTAAAAATTCCTTCTGTAACAGGTTCTTGTTCGCATCCAACTGGTGTGGGACTGGCAACAGTTATGTTTGGGCCACTAGTAGTCAGTGTTCTTGGAGTAATTGTTTTGCTTTTCCAAGCGTTACTTCTTGCCCACGGTGGCATTACAACACTCGGAGCAAATGCAATGTCAATGGCAGTAATTGGCCCAATGGTCGGTTTTGTCGTCTATAAATTAGCGCGTAAACTAAATTGTAATAAAAGTGTATCGATTTTCTTATGTGCGATGACTGCCGACCTTGCAACCTACTTTACGACCAGTGTCCAGCTAGGAGTTGTCTTCCCAGATCCAGCATCAGGTATGATGGCATCCATTCTTAAATTTATGGCGATTTTCTGTGTCACCCAAGTACCAATTGCGATTGCAGAAGGCTTACTGACCGTAGTTATGTACAACTTAATTAGCAAAAATCTACCAGAAAAGGTGGCGCAATTACGATGAAAAAAATTAATATTAATGTCATTTTGATACTTTTAGTCATTTTACTAATGGTAAGCCCATTCTTCTTCAATAAAACTGGGGAATATGGCGGTTCAGACGGAGAAGCAGAAGCAGAAATTACTAAAATTGATCCGAGTTACGAACCATGGTTTACACCGATTTATGAACCAAAAAGTGGCGAAATTGAAAGCTTGTTATTTACGCTACAAGGATGTATTGGAACCGGGATTATCGCTTATGTTATCGGGGTAAGCCGCGGCAAACGGAAAGCTGAAAATGATGCTAACGATTGATAAGTATGCCTATCAAAATCGCTGGATAGCATACTCACCATCTGGAAAATCATTGTTTTATTTAATTATTTTAGTCTTATCTCTAACAGGCCCTGTACTCGTTCAAGCCAGCTTGTTTTTATGTATGGTGCCATTAACATTATATGTAGTAAAAATTCACTTCAAACAATATCTAAAATGGCTCCTGCTACCATTTTCATTTCTACTTTTCAGCTTGTTATCCATCTTAATTTCGATTTCTAAAGACCCAAGCAGTTTTATTACTTCTGTTTCAATTGGCAGTTTTTACCTAGGAATTTCTGATGTGACAATTACAACCGCCACGCAAGTTTTCTTTCGTAGTATTGCTTGTTTATCCGCAACTTACTTTTTTGTCTTAACAGTTCCCGTGGTACAGTTAACGAAAGTAATGAAACAAATTTTTATTCCTAAAATACTTATCGAATTAACGATTTTGATTTACCGCTTTATCTTCATTTTCTTGGAAGAAGCAGTGGCAATTCGTAAAGCACAGAGCCTACGTTTTGGTTACCACGGAATTAAAAATAGTTATCGCTCATTTGGGATGCTTGTTAATACATTATTTAATCGAGTTATGAAAAGATATAATGAAATGGTGATAACACTTGATGTTAAGTTATATCAAGGAGAATTTCATATCTAGGAGGAAGCCAAGGTGCTTAAAACAGAACATATTTCATTTGAGTACGAAGACGGAAAAAAAGCGCTAACCGATGTGTCGATTGATTTAGCAAAAGGAGACATTATTGGCCTAATTGGAGCAAATGGTTCGGGGAAATCCACCCTTTTTATGCAGCTGCTAGGAATCAATAAACCAACAAAAGGCAAAGTGTATTTTGACGACAAGCCACTTACTTACGACAAAAAAGCATTGTTTGCTTTACGAAAAAAAGTAAGTATCGTATTTCAAGACCCAGATCAGCAAATTTTTTATTCCAATGTTCGTGATGATGTTGCTTTTGCACTTAGAAATCTTGGTGTAAGCGAACGAGAAGTGGAAAAAAGAGTCACAAGCGTGCTAGAAACCGTTGGAGCAAAAGAATTCCAAGATAAACCAGTGCAATACTTGAGCTATGGTCAGAAAAAACGCGTCGCAATTGCCGGAGCGCTCGTACTCGACACAGATTGGCTCTTGCTCGATGAACCTACCGCCGGACTTGACCCGATAGGTAAAAAAATCATGATGGAAATTATTGAACGCTTGGCTAATGAAGGAAAGAAAATTCTTATTTCAAGCCACGATATCGATCTGATTTACGAAATATGTGATTATGTTTATGTATTAAAAAATGGAGAAGTTTTAACGGACGGAGAAACGAGTCAAGTTTTCTTAGAGAAAGACAATATCGAGGAAGCTGACCTAGTTCAACCGTGGTTAATTAAACTGCATCAACAAGCAGGCTATCCGCTATTTAAAAAAGAAGCGCAATTTTTCGCGCATACAAAAAGAGGTGAAAATTAATGGTACAACAAATCATGATTCAAGGTACCGCCTCAGATGCCGGCAAAAGTGTTCTAGTAGCTGGTCTCTGCCGGTTATTTAAAAATAAAGGATTCCGCGTTGTCCCGTTTAAATCGCAAAATATGTCGCTTAATTCTTTTATCACAGCCACAGGAGATGAAATGGGGCGAGCACAAGTCTTCCAAGCAGAAGCAGCCGGTGTTTTTCCAGACGTCCGGATGAACCCAGTGTTACTAAAACCAACCAACGACCGCCAGTCCCAAGTGATTTTTATGGGCAGTATTTTAGCAAATATGGATGCGGTCCGCTACCACGACTTCAAACAAACGCTCATTCCAAAAATCCAAGCTGTTTACCAGAGTTTAGCCGCAGAAAATGATATCATTGTCTTAGAAGGCGCGGGTAGTCCAGCCGAAATCAATTTAAACGACCGAGATATCGTCAACATGGGCATGGCAAAAATGGTTGATGCACCAGTTGTTTTAGTTGCAGATATTGATAAAGGTGGCGTCTTTGCCTCGATTTACGGAACAATTATGCTCTTAAAAGACGAAGAACGCACTCGGTTAAAAGGCGTAATTATCAATAAGTTTCGTGGTGATGTGGCGCTTTTACAACCTGGAATCGAAATGATTGAAGCATTAACTAATGTTCCGGTAATCGGCGTAATTCCGTATGCTAATTTACAACTAGAAGAAGAAGATAGTGTCGCCCTTAGTGGTAAAAAAACAACAGCCGATGATAACGCACTACTTGATATTGCCGTCGTTTGTTTGCCAAGAATTTCCAATTTTACTGATTTTCATGTTTTGGAAATCCAACCAGATATAAGTGTGCGTTACATAAGAAGCACCAATGATTTCGGTAACCCAGACCTGCTCATCATTCCCGGAAGTAAAAACACAATAGCAGACATGACCTTTTTAGAAGAATCAGGCTTAAAAAAAGCAATTCAGCACTTTGCAGAGAAAAATGGAAAAATAATTGGAATTTGTGGCGGTTATCAAATGCTTGGCGAAAAAATGTTAGATCCAAACCAAGTAGAAAGTAGCCAACTTGAAATCGCTGGTTTAGGTTTACTTTATACCGAAACTACTTTTCAAGACCAAAAACAAACGACACAAATCAGTGGAGTTACGCTTTCAGGTGAACAAGTGGAAGGATACGAAATCCATATGGGTAAGACGACCCGCAGTAAAAATATCCAGCCATTCTGTGAAATTCAAGCAGTAAACGGTAATAGTGAAATCCACCAAGACGGCGCTGTTTCTGCGAGTAAAAACATTATTGGCACATATATCCACGGTGTTTTTGATAATCCAATATTTCTGAAAAACCTTTTCCATGAATTACTAATGAAAAAACAGCAAATGATCTATCCTCATGAAATCACTCCACTAAAAGCGCATAAAGAGCAAGAATACAATAAATTAGCAACACTTTTAGAAGAAAACATTCAAATGGATAAGCTAGAAAAAATCATGAAAGGAGAAAAAATATGCGTATCTACACCAAAACCGGTGATAAAGGAATGACAAGAATTATCGGGGGGAGTAAAGTTAGTAAAGACAACATTCGAATCAACGCTTACGGAACCCTTGACGAATTAAATTCACTACTTGGTTTTACAATTACAACACTTACGGATGAACCAGAAATCCAAGCAGAATTAGAACAAATCCAGCAACAATTATTTGATGCAGGAGGGGATTTAGCGACAGAAGAAGGCAAACGTCCTTATAAGCTAACTAGCGAGCCAGTAGCTTGGTTAGAAGACCGAATTGACATCTACGCCGACGAACCACCAGAAATCGAAAAATTCATCTTACCAGGCGGTACAGGGGCAGCTTCTTTACTCCACATGGCAAGAACTGTAGCAAGAAGAGCAGAACGCGAAATTGTCGGCATGCAAAAAATTGCCGCATCTAACCAGGAAGTACTCAAATATGTAAACCGCTTGTCAGATTATTTTTTTGCCGTGGCCCGAGTAGTTAATTTTCGTGCTGGTAAAACAGATATTTTTTATAAAAACTCCGAACTTGTTTTTCGAAATAAAAAGAAATAAGCAAAAAACCTCTCCCGCAAACTACAGGAGAGGTTTTTCTTTTAAAAACGTTGAATTAAAAATACGCCGATAAGCATCAATAAAACGCCAATCATTCGGTAACGGTTAATTGGATGAGGAATGACTCCAAAAAAGCCAAAATGGTCAATAATCAGTGCGATAATCATCTGGCCACAAAGTGCCAAAACAACTGTCATAGCTGATCCAAGTAACGGTAAAAGTAAAATATTCGAAGTAACGAAAAGTACTCCAAGCGCGCCCCCAGTGAATACCCACCAAGGAATTCGCCCAACACCCTTAAGCTGGAATGTCAACCGTCGCTCTACAATTAAACAAATAATCGTCAGCAAAGTGGTTCCTACTAAAAATGAAATAAATGATGCCACAAAGGGTGAATTAACTGTCTCGCGCAACTGACTATTAATGGATGTTTGAATTGGTGAAAGTAAGCCAGATACAAGCCCCATCGCCATAAAAAGTAGTAATGATTTGGAAGATCTTTTTGTCATGTTTTCGCCCCCTTTTAAAATCGCTGCATCAAATAAATGCCGCCAAACATTAAAATAACTCCAAGTAACCGCTCGAGATTCATTTCATGCATTGGCACCTGGAACAAACCAAAATTATCAATTATAATAGCCATAATCATTTGTCCACAAACCGTAATCATCACAAGAAGTGCTGAACCTAGACGTGGTAAAAGTAAAATATTGGCAGTTAAAAAAATAACCCCTAAAGTTCCACCACCAACCCAAATATACCAAGGATTTGAGGCGATCATTTCTGATGATATTGGCCATGATTTTTGAGTAAATAAACAAACAACAAGCAAAACGGTTGTTCCGACCATAAAAGAAACCCAAGAAGCTAGGAACGGTGATTTCGTATATGTACTAAGACGCGTATTAATGGCCGTTTGCACTGGTAAAACCATTCCAGCAAGAAGACCAGATACAATAAATAATATAATCAAGAATGCTCCTCCTTTTTTATCACAATGAACTAATTATAAAGTAAACTAGGGGTAAAAAGATAGTATTTAATTTGACGGAGGTTTTTTATGAAAATTCGTATTATTGGATCAGTAGGCAGTGGTAAAACAACTTTGGCAAAAAAACTTTCAGATATGGAAGGCATTTCTTTTTTCGAAACCGACCGAATTGTATGGAAACGAGAACAAACCGAAGTAAGACGAACAGAACCCGAAAAAAGGGAACTGCTAAAACAAATTATCTGCCAACCAGATTGGATTATTGAAGGAGTACATATCGAATCATGGGCAATGGAAAGCTTCACACAAGCAGATGTTGTCATTTTTCTAGACATACCAAAACACCAAATCCGCTATCAATTAATTAAACGCCAAATTAAGCAATTACTTCGGATTGAGTCAGCGCACTATCCAATTCGAATAAAAATGCTCAAGCAAATGTTTTACTGGGATAACTTATTTGATAGCAAAACCAAGCCAATTATCCAAAATAAAAGAATGGAAAAGCCACAAAAATGGCTCACTATCAAGAAAAAAAGTGAAATCAAAAAAATCTTGCAAACTATATCGAGCCGTGATATAGTATAATTATCAAATACATCGAGGTGCGATATAATTATGGATGAAAAATTGCAAAAAACATATTTGCCAATGACAGAAACAGCTTTTTATATATTGCTGTCATTAATAGAACCTAGACATGGCTATGCAATTATTGAAAACGTCGCCGGCATGACCAAAAATCGTATCAAGCTCGGTCCAGGAACAATTTACGGCAGTTTATCCAAAATGAGTAAAGACGGATTAATCCAAATTATCCAAGAAGAAAGCAATCGAAAAATCTATCAAATAACAGAAACTGGTAAAGAAATCCTACATTTAGAAAAAACGCGGATTGAAGAATTGTATAGAAATACGAGGGGGATATAATCATGGAGAAAAAAACTATCAAATTTTTCACAGTCGATAATATGGAAAAAGAAGTGGCTTATTTAAATGATATGGCGCAACAAGGTTGGTTTTTGAAAGAATACAAATCATTTAGATACCATTTCGTAAAGGGAACACCGGCAGAGTATAGCTATGCGATTGATTATAAAGAAACGACCGGCGATGAGGAGGAATATAAAACCCTTTTTGCAGATGCGGGTTGGGAACATGTCTATTCCTATCCGATTTTGAATGGGAATTGGATGTATTTTCGCAAACTTATAACCGTGGATGAAACAAGCCAGGCTATTTTCACCGATAAAGAATCTCTTAGTCAGCTATTTAGAAAAATTCGTAAGCGGTGGTCTTTATTTGGTGCCTTAATAAGCATTATGATTATAGTGAATTTTTTAATCGTTTTTCAAATAAATAATTTTTCGGGTAGTACGCTATTCATTTTTGCGGTACTACTGTTTCTTGTCATCCTCTATGGCAAAATGTTTATCAATCTTACGCGAAAAATAAACAATCTAAACAGCAACACTTGACAATAAAAACAAATGTAACTATAATTGTTACAAAGAGGTGAAGAAATGGCCATTTCAACACGTTTTAGCGTCGCCGTCCATATTTTAACATTAATCGATATAAACCAAGAACGCGCGATTACATCTGACTTTATTGCCGCAAGCGTAAATACGAACCCAGTTGTCATTAGACGAATCATGAGTAAACTGAAAAAAGCCGGGCTAATTCATTCAAGTCCAGGTGTTAGTGGTACTTATTTATTAAAAGCAGCCTCGGAAATCACGTTGTATGATATTTATGCCGCGGTGGATGGGACAGAGCAGCTTTTTGACATTCATAAAAATCCAAATCCGAACTGTGAAGTAGGTGCGAATATTCAAGATACACTTGACACTGTTTTTAACCACGCGCAACAACAGATGGAAGCAGATTTAAAACGAACTAATTTGAGTCAAATAACTGCGGATATAAAACAAAAAGCAACAAACTAGCGGGATTTATTTCCCGTTCATTTTTACACTAAATGTAACTGTTTTGGTTACTAATTAAATTGGAGGAATAGATGATGAAAATAGCTATTATCGGAGCAACTGGAAAAGCAGGAAATGAAATTACGAAGGAAGCAGTTCGTCGCGGGCATGATGTCACAGGATTCGTTCGTAATAAAGCAAAACTCACCACCGAAATTAAAACAATGGAAAAAGATATTTTCGACCTAACTACAAGTTACTTAGAAGGTTTTGATGTGGTCGTTGATGCGTTTAATGCAGCACCAGGCGAAGAAAACTTACACCAAACTTCATTAAAACATCTTTCAACTATATTAAAAGGAACAAATACACGCTTAATCGTTGTTGGCGGGGCAGGGAGCTTATACGTTGATCCTGAGGAAACCATTCGTGTCATGGATACAGCAGATTTTCCAGCCGCCTATTTACCGACAGCAACCAACATGGGAGAAGCTTTTAATGCGCTTCAAAAAGAAACGGATGTCACCTGGACCTACATTAGTCCAGCAGCTTTCTTCAATCCAAACGGAGCTAGAACTGGGGAATACAAAACAGCGATTAACATCTTAACTACCAATGCATCAGGAAATAGCGAAATTAGTTATGCTGATTATGCGATTGCACTCGTGGACGAAATCGAAAATGCCAAACATTTGAAGCAACGTTTTAGTGTCGTATCTAAATAAAAAAATTGGTGAAAGCTAAAAGCAGGTGTTATTCGTACTAAAAATCGAATAATGCTTGCTTTTATATTGTGAACAAAACTGTCCCATGCAAATGATGGTTGACACCAAAAGAAGCCAAAAAAAATAAAATTTGATGATTCACCAAATTTTTACGACTTTACCAAATATATTTCGTTGTTTAACCCATCCATTAACAAATCCGTGGTTATTAGAAATTTGATATTCTACTTGATTATTCCGCGTACGAATCGCTGAAATCAAGTGCGTGTAGTAATTACCTTTCACTTTACAAAACACAATATCTTTTACCTCAAGTGTCGTATCAGCTGTAATCGGAATAAGCCTGACTGGTTGGTTCGATTTTATAATTGGCAACATGGAATTTCCTGCTTCTTTATACTTTTCAATGTATAGACCTTGTTGTAACAAAGAAGCCATAAAGCTTGCCTTTGACATTTTCACACCACCTTTCCGCTAGAGTATAACAATTTATTTTTGAAAAGTAAAGCATGTTCAAAGTGAGGTTAGGCTTAGTATCATTTATATAGAAGAAAAGTAATTTTTTTAAAAGTTTAAGATTTCTTAAATGAACACTAGATGGATTGCAATTGTGGTAAAAGTAACGTATTCTAAAATCATCAGGGGATTCGTAGATAGAAAGGCGTGACGAAATCTGAAATATCGAAAACTATCAAAAAAGAAAAAACAAAAAAGACTACTTGGAATAGCAGGAGTACTAGTTCTTATTGTTTTAGTAGGAGTCATTGCTTCGGTTGTTAGACAGCAATATTTAATTATGACAGCCCCAGAACCCGATCCAGCATTTCATTCCAAAGAGCAAAATTTTCTAAATGAACTGTCACCTCACGCGCAAGAAATTCAAGAAAAACATGGCATTTTAACCAGTATCACGTTAGCGCAGGCAATTTTAGAATCAGACTGGGGACAGAGTGATTTAGCACAGAAAGGGAATAATTTATTCGGTGTTAAAGGAAAATCACCGCAGCCGCTCATAACCATGTCGACAAAAGAGTTTGTTGATGGAAATTGGATTGAAGTAAATGCTAACTTCCGAAAGTATAAAGACTGGAATGAGTCACTCGATGCACATGCAAAACTTTTCTTGAATGGAACTACTTGGAACAAAGACAAATACAATGGTGTTGTAGCAGCTGACGATTATAAAAAAGCCGCACAAGAGTTACAAGCAGCTGGCTATGCAACGGACCCAGACTATGCAGAGAAATTAACGACTATCATTGAAAACTATGATTTACAACTATATGATAGAATCGATGATAAAGTCTATTATGATACCAAAGCAACTGGTTATGGTAATGTAAAAGAGGATGTTTCAGGTGCCATATGGACAAGACCATATGGATTATCCGGTGCGCAAAAAGTAGAAGAAATTAACTACTATAAACGAGAAGATTTAAAACTCTTGCGTGAAGCAAAAACAGACAGTGGAACATGGTATCAAATTGCTGTAACCGACGAGCCAATTGGCTGGGTAAAGCAAGAATTAATTGAAAAAAAGTAGCAAAATAACGGAAAAAGACGCAAAAAGGCTTGTCTTATTTATAGGCAAATAGTCCTTTATGTAGTCTTTTTCTTTTTTATTTGCAAAAAAGCGACCAAAGCAAACAACTTAAATACCAAATACTGCCACGTTTTGTAATATATGTCACCTAAAAGTAATGTGTATTACAAGAAACTTTTGATAGAATAAAGTGGTTGTTTAAAGGACACTGGTTTCTAGTTAAGCAAAAAAACTAGAAGGATAACTCAAAAAGGATGTGCAAAGGATCATTATGTTACAACTCGCAAAGAAGCATTTGGTGACAATTGGAATTGGACTTACAATTACATTATGTGCATTACCACTCCATAGCCAAGCTGCTGGTCTAGAGGACGGCTTAACTTCCAAGCAAGAGAAGTTTATTAATGAGATTGCGCCGCATGCAGTGAAAGTACAAAAAGAACATGGTATTTTAGCCAGTATTACTATTTCGCAAGCAATCCTTGAATCCAATTGGGGAGAAAGCAAGCTCGCAAAAGACGGTAACAATCTATTTGGTATTAAAGGAGCTTACAAAGGAGCTTCTATTAAGCTGCCAACTAAAGAGCACAATGGTGTTGTTTGGGTTGGAACAGATGCTAAATTCCGAGCATATCCAAGTTGGTATGAATCACTAAATGACCATGCGCTTTTATTTGTTAATGGTCCATCTTGGAACAAAAACTTATATGCTGGTTTAATCAAAGAATTTGATTTTGAAAAAGCTGCGATAGCACTTGGAAAAACGGGATATTCCTCTGATCCAGAGTATGCAGCAAAATTAATCGAACTAATAAAAAAAGCAAATCTAACTAAATATGATATGGTTTATAGTGAACCTGTATCCGAAAAAGCAATCAAAGCTGCAGGAGAAGTAGCATCTATTGATAATAGCTTTATTTGGTCCGCTCCAAGTGGAACAAAAGATGCTAAGCCAATAGAAAAAGTTTCCAAATATAGTAGTCGAAAAGTTTCTATTAATCAAGAAGTGAAACTCCCTGATTCGAATATTTTATGGTATCATATTCATCAAAATGGTAAGTCTATCGGTTGGATAGAAAGTACCTCTATTAAGAATTTTTACCAATCAGAAGACTATTCGCCAACCTTAGAATCACTTCTAAAAACGGATGATCAAAATCGTTTAGTAATCAATATGACTGTGGACACTACAGAACTTCATAAAACAAGACTAGTAAAAGAAGAGCACAAAGGAAAGCTAGTGAAAAACACACCATTGTTGAGTATTCAATCATTCGCTTGGTAAAAATGTTTTCAAAAAGCTGAAGAGTCCATCTCGGCTTTTTTTGCATTTTAACAGGTTTTTTTAGTAGAAACTGTTATAATGGATAAGGAGTTTATAAGGAGGGGTTATTTATATGGATGAACAATTAAAGATGTTAAAAGCGTTAACTGATGCGAAGGGTATTCCTGGTAATGAACGTGCAGTTAGAAATGTATTTCGTGAGTATATTGAGCCGCTTGCTGATAGTTTTGAAACAGACGGTTTAGGAAGTGCAATTGCGAAAAAAGTTGGTAATGAGGCGGGACCAAAAATTATGATAGCTGGTCATTTGGATGAAGTTGGTTTTATGGTAAGCCAAATTGACGATAAAGGTTTCATCAAATTTCAAACAGTTGGTGGTTGGGTTTCTCAAGTAATGCTAGCACAAAAAGTAACGATTGTAACACGTGCAGGAGAAGAAATTATCGGAGTGATTGGTTCTAAACCACCACACGTGATGACAGCTGCAGAACGTCAAAAATCATTTGACATTAAAGACATGTTTATTGATGTCGGTGCAGTAGATAAATCCGAAGTAGAAAGTTACGGAATTCGTCCTGGTGACATGATTGTTCCCGCTTTTGATTTTACAGTAATGAAAAACGAGAAATTTTTACTTGCGAAAGCATGGGATAACAGAATTGGACTTGCAATCGCTATCGAAGTACTTAAAAACTTACAAAAAGAACAGCATCCAAATGTGGTATATGGTGTAGGAACAGTTCAAGAAGAAGTAGGTCTACGTGGTGCAAAAACAGCGGCACATTTCGTTCAACCAGATATTGGTTTTGGTGTCGACGTTGGTATCGCTGGGGACACACCTGGTGTAACAGAGAAAGAAGCAATGAGCAAAATGGGCAAAGGTCCGCAAATTGTCATCTATGACGCATCGATGGTTGCACACGCTGGTCTTCGTGACTTTGTAACTGATGTAGCCGATGAATTAGCTATTCCTTACCAGTTCGAAGCAATTCCAATGGGAGGAACAGATTCCGGATCGATTCATTTAACGGGTAATGGAATCCCTTCCTTATCCATCACAATTGCAACCCGCTACATTCACTCGCATTCATCCATGTTACATCGCGATGATTTCGAAAATGCGGTAAAACTAATTACCGAAGTAGTCAAACGTTTAGATCAAGAAAAAGTAACAGAAATTCGACTAGGTTGAGTTTCGAGAAAAGAGGCAAATTTTCATGGAACAGATTCAATCTGTAAAAAACGACCGTGTGAAAACATGGAAAAAATTACAAACAAGAAAAGGCCGTGATAAAACAGGCACCTATTTGGTGGAAGGTTTTCATTTAGTGGAGGAAGCATTGCACCAAGATGGACTTGTAGTAGAGCTACTTGTTTCAAAAGATGTATCTGTTCCAGAAGAGTGGCTAAAAGGAAATTATGATGTTTTTGAGATTAGCACAGAAATCAGTCATTTTATTAGTGAAACAATGACAGAACAAGGTGTATTTGCGGTAGTTGCTACGACTGAGCCGGATATGATGTTACTATATGGAAAAAAATTACTATTAGTGGATGCTGTTCAAGACCCTGGGAATGTCGGGACACTGATACGAACAGCAGATGCAGCTGGATACGATGCGGTAATACTTGGTCGTGGTAGCGCAGATCTTTATAATCCAAAAGTAATTCGTAGTACTCAAGGTAGTCATTTTCATATTCCTGTCATTCAAGCAAACTTATTTGATTGGATTGCGAACTTAGAAGAAGAAGGTGTTCCAGTAATTGGTGCAGTGCTTGATGCGCAGGCTAAGTCCTTAAATGATATTTCAAAACGAGATACACTTGCTTTAATAGTCGGCAATGAAGGAAAAGGAATCTCCGAAGAATTACAAGCCAGACTTTCTGAAAAAGTATATATCCCAATTTATGGCAAAAGCGAATCTTTGAACGTCGCTGTAGCCGCGGGGATTTTGTTGTATGGTTTAAGAAAATAAGAAAAAGTGGTCGCTAAGCTTTCAATAACTTAGCGACCACTTTTTTAAATTTCATTGTCTTTCTCCATTGCTCCTTCGCGAATAGCGACTCGCTTTAAATCGGCCACGACACTATGCATATAATCAAAAGCCGCGCCCCAATCAATCCCTGAGAAAAAGCCATTCGAGCTACCGGTTGAGATAATGGTTACTTCTGTTTCACCGTGAAAATTATTTATATTCACAAATAAGGCTGCTCGATTAGAGGAACGAAAATAGTATTTCTCACAAGCAATGGTTGCTAGTTCGCCAAAATCAAATGTTCGAAGTTCCGAAAATACAATATTAGAACCTACTTGACCTTGTTTAATAATTTCAAAAGTTTCAGCCACATCTGTTTTTACAATGTAACGACTAGATGGCATAAGAAAGGACCTCCTTTATATCGGCGATTTTAATTATAGTTTAAGTTAATTGAAGAAATAGGTCAAACAAGCTATTAACTTACTAAATATAAGCAACATAATATTAATTAGTTACTTTCTGTTGATAAATATGTTACAATATCCTGAGAGGTGAGAATTATGACTGATGCACATGTTGTATGTCCGAAGTTTGAATCGGCGTTCCAATTGTTAGGTAAACGCTGGACAGGACTTATCATTAATGTCTTACTGACTGGTCCGAAGAGATTTAAACAAGTTGCTGCCGAAATCCCACAAATGAGTGATCGGGTGCTTGCAGAGCGTTTGAAGGAACTTGAGGAAATGGATATTTGCGTAAGACAAGTTTATCCAGAAACTCCTGTACGCATTGAATATGAACTAACTGAAAAAGGGAAAGCACTCCAAGAAGTCATGCTTGAAGTTCAGTGCTGGGCTGATAAATGGGTGGAAGTAGCAAATTAAATGAAGGATAATCTCTCCACCACAAATGGAGGGATTATTTTTTATATTCTTGTGAAAACCACAGGCTTAGCCTGTGGTTCCAGAGAGCTTTAGCGTGGTATTAAAAAAGCCTCCATAAAATGCTAAGATAAATGAGGTTCGCCAACCACATTTAAAAGCATAAGGAGGCTATGTCATGAAAGACGATTCAAGTTTAGCACATACAGTATGGAAATGTAAGTATCATCTTGTTTTTGCACCAAAATATAGGAGACAGATTATCTATGGTAGATACAAAGCGAGTATAGGAACCATTATTCGTTTATTATGTGAGCGGAAAGCTGTGATTATTCATGAGGCTAATGCATGTAAAGATCCTATTCATTTATTAGTGAGATACCTCCAAAGATAAGCGTATCATCCTTTGTAGGCTATCTAAAAGGAAAAAGCAGTTTGATAATATTTGATAGACACGCTAATTTGAAATATAAATATGGAAACAGAAAATTTTGGTGTAGAGGGTATTATGTAGATACGGTAGGAAGAAATCAAAGAACGATAGAAGACTACATCCGAAATCAACTTAGGGAAGACTACCAAATGGACCAATTAAATTTATTTGAAGAGGTAGACCCGTTTACTGGAAAAAAGATACGTGGAAAAAACTAACTAAATTCTAGTAGAATTTGGATGAGAATGTGGTACAAAAGGCGAACCATTCAGAAAGCCTTTAGGCTTAGGTCGTAAAGAGAGGCTTTCAGCTGAAGAACAAGAAGCTGGGACAAAAGGGTCTCTAAAATGAAAAACAAGCAGAAATTATGTCTATTCCATTTTTTGAAATGGCTCTATACAATGATTTCTGCTTTTCTATTTTCCGATTTTTATTGCTGAGATTTAGTTATGTCCCACCCTCCGTGATTGTAAGAGTACAATCTATTTCTAAAATCAAGTGTCTTTTTTTCTTAGTAAAATGGAATAGCAGAACAATCACAACGAATTGGTGATCAACGATTTTATCATAGATAAATGTTTCATTCGTTAGAAGAACTTATTACCAAAAAAACAATAATCTCAAAATCAATGCATTGAAGTTGCGAAATAAAATATCATTTGACATAAAATAATTTTTATCACATTAATCGAAATTATTAAGTTAATTCTTCAATTGAAGCTTTTTTTTTGCGAATAGAATGTACAATTTAAATATATTTTTTGCAGACATATTTTTAATTATATGTTAATTTTAAATAGTTAGACTATATAAAAAATGGAGGCTTTTATTATGAAAAAACTATTTATTATGATTGGTATTATTTTTCTTAGTTTTTCTGTTTTTTCGATTTCAGGAGAGAATGTATATGGGTGTAGAATTAAAATTGGACAAAAGATGATAGAATAAAACCTATCGAAAACATCGGAGGAATTTGTTCAATGAGAAAGCTAGGGAAATGGGACACCAGATTTAAAGAAACAATTGTAGAACTGTATATAGCTGGCACTTCCGTGCAAACTTTATCAGAAGATTATGGCATTGCAAAAGCAACCATCTATACATGGATTAAAAATAAGCAAACAAAAGAAGAAAAACAGAATCGTCCAGAGTTGGCGACAGAGCATGTGGAGATGCAAAAAGAAATCCAGCGATTGAAAGAGGAAAATGAGATTTTAAAAAAGTGTATCAGCATCTTCACGGAGAAAAAGAAAAACTAAGGGGTTCAGAAAAAGTGGCTTGGATTGAAAAACACCGAGAGATGCATGCACTAGGATCCTTGTTACAAATGATTAAATTAGCGAAATCTACGTACTACGAATACAAAAGGAGAGCAATAAGCCGAAGAGAGCGGGCACGAAAACTAAGGGAGAAACGTGTCCAAGCGTTATTTTATGAAAATAAGCAGATTTATGGAGCTCGAAAGTTACAGTTTTTGTTACAAAAAGAAGGAATCATGGTGACGGTTCGAACGATTTCAGCAGATATGAAAAGACTACAACTACGTTGTTGTTATATTAAAAAATGGCGATCTAAGAAGGGTACGAAGCAAGAAGAACTCCTGACAAATGAAATAAAAACAAATCAACCGACAACCGCAGGAACGCATGTATTAACGGATATGACCTATGTATGGACGCAAAAAGATAAATGGGTGTATGTCATTACATTTTTAGACGCCTTTACCCGAAAGGTCCTTCATTTTGGTGTTGGAAAACAAATGGATAGCACCTTTGTAGATGGTCATACAAAGGCAGTTTTAGAAAAATATCCCAGTATCACTTTACTGCATTCTGATCGTGGCAGCCAATATACCGCGGGTAGCTATCGCGATTTACTAAATGAAAATAACGTGATAGTTTCTTATAGTAAGGCAGGTTATCCTTATGATAATGCAAAAATCGAATCTTACCACGCCAGTATTAAACGAGAACAATTATACCGGCTTGATTTTCAGCACATTAACGATGTGTATCAAGCTGTATTTAGCTATAATTATGGTTTTTATAATACAAAGCGTATTCATCAATCTTTAGGCTACTTAACACCAAACGATTTTGAAAGAAAAGCGAATTAAGTTCTATTTATTTTTGTCCAAGTAATAAGAATATGAAGGAGGATGAGATAAATGATTAACTATAAAATTGTTATTTATTTAGGTCAGTTAATTTTTATTATACCAGCTATACTTTTCGCTTTTCATATAGTTGATTCTATTTATATGATTTTAGGATTTATAATGGGTTTAATAATTATGATTTTAGGACTAAGAGCAAAAAAAAAACTACTAGTTAAATATATTTTGTAAGAATAGATACCGATACATTTCAAATACCAATAGAGACATTCCCGTGTATAATTAATCAACAGGTGGAATGTCTCTATGCCGAATGACTTTATCATAGACAAAAGTATATTCGTTAGAAAAACATATCTGAAAACCCATGTTATCAAAATTCTACAAGAAAACACTACTATAAATAATCTTTTCAAACAAAAGATATCTATTAAAAAAATCATTCAAACGAGTTAACTAAACTATCTATCAAAATTTTTTTGTAACCTATGTTTATGTTTTCTAGAATTTTTTTAACTTGAATCTTTGCCTGAACCATACTATAATAGAAACTATCTAAATATCAAAAGACAATGAAAGAGAAAAGTAACAAAGCATGTTTGTAATAGGGAGAAGTGGTCATAGACTGAAAACCACTTTACAGACTAATTTGCGAACATTTCAGCTCTGGAGTCGCCACTGGGAAGCGTATCTGACGTGAAGGTGGATCGGTTACTAAGCCGTTATCAAAATTTTGAGTGGGAGCAATTTATTTGTTCTTATTAGGGTGGTACCGCGAGAAGTCTCGTCCCTTTGTGGATAGAGCTTTTTTATTTTGTCTAAAAAGAAGGAGTGAACGGTATGTTAGAACAATTGAAAACGCTGAAAAGTGAGGCAGAAGTACAAATTGCAGTGGCAACAGATTTAAAAACATTGAACGACTTACGAGTGAAATACCTTGGAAAAAAAGGGCCAATGACTGAAATTATGAAACAAATGGGGAAACTTTCAGCAGAAGAACGTCCAAAAATGGGCTCACTCGCTAATGAAGTTAGAACAGCTCTAACCGAAGCGATTTCAAGCAAACAAGAAATTTTAGAAAAAGAAGCAATCAATGAAAAATTAAAATCCGAAACAATCGATGTTACTTTACCAGGTACGCATCCAAGTATCGGAACTGCTCATTTACTCACACAAGTCATTGAAGAAATGGAAGACATGTTTATTGGAATGGGTTATGCCATTGCAGAAGGCCCCGAAGTAGAGCTAGATTACTATAACTTTGAAGCATTAAACTTACCAAAAGATCACCCAGCTCGTGATATGCAAGATAGTTTTTATATTACAGAAAACACGCTTTTACGCACGCAAACTTCACCTGTACAAGCAAGAACAATGGAAAAACATGATTTTAAAAATGGACCAATTAAAGTGATCTGTCCGGGGAAAGTATACCGTCGTGATAATGATGATGCGACCCATTCGCACCAATTTACTCAAATTGAAGGACTCGTAGTCGGTGAAAATATTACTTTTGCAGACTTAAAAGGAACATTGACTGTTCTTGCAAAAACGATGTTTGGAGAAGACCGTGAAATTCGTTTACGTCCATCATTTTTCCCATTCACAGAGCCCTCTGTTGAAATGGATATTTCTTGCTTCAAATGTGGTGGAAAAGGTTGCCGTGTCTGTAAAGGAACTGGTTGGATTGAAATTTTAGGTAGTGGTATGGTTCATCCAAACGTGCTTGAAATGTCGGGAATTGATTCCACGCGTTATAGTGGATTTGCTTTTGGGCTTGGGCCAGAACGTGTGGCTATGTTGAAATATGCGGTGGATGATATTCGCCATTTATATACGAATGATTTACGCTTTACGAAACAATTTCAAAGCACAGAAACGGGGGAAATCTAATGTTAGTTTCATATAATTGGGTCAAAGAATTTTTTGAAGAGTTCCCGTTATCAGCAGAAGAGCTAGGAGAAGCAATTACCAGAACTGGAATCGAAATTGAAGGCGTGGAAGAATTAAGCGCTAGTTTGAAAAATGTTGTTGTGGGAGAAGTTTTAACATGCGAACGGCACCCTAATGCAGAAAAACTAAATAAATGTATCGTTCAAACAGATGAAGCAGAACCTGTGCAAATCATTTGCGGGGCTCCAAATGTGGCAGCTGGACAAAAAGTCATTGTTGCTAAAGTAGGCGCAAGACTTCCTGGTGGACTTAAAATCAAACGTGCTAAATTACGCGGCGAAGTATCAGAAGGAATGATTTGTTCACTGGCAGAATTGGGTTTTGAAAGTAAAGTAGTCCCTAAAGCTTATGCGGAGGGGATTTATGTGTTACCTGAACATGTAGAAGTAGGCGTGAGTGCTATTCGTTTACTTGGTCTAGATGATGCAATTTTGGATATGGCGATTACACCTAACCGTGCAGATGCCTTAAGTATGACCGGGGTAGCGCATGAAGTCGGGGCAATTATCCACCAAAAACCAGCACAACCAACTCAACCCGATGTATCTGAAAAAGGAAAAGCAGATTCTTTTTTAACGGTAGAAGTGGAAAATCCTATGGAAACACCTTATTATGCCATCAAAATGGTGGAAAATATTACGATTAAAGAATCACCGCTTTGGCTACAAACGAAACTAATGAAAGCGGGAATACGTCCACACAATAATGTAGTCGATGTTACTAACTATATCAATTTATTATATGGTCAACCACTTCATTCATTTGATTACGACAAAATTGGTAGTAAAAAAATTATTGTTCGTTCTGCCAAAGAACAAGAAGAAATAACTACTTTAGATGGTGAAAAACGTAAACTTCAAGCCGGTCATACGGTTATTACTAATGGAACCGATCCGATTGCCATTGCAGGTGTAATGGGCGGGGAGTCTTCTGAAGTTACAGCAAATACAACAACTGTAGCATTAGAAGGCGCTATTTTCAGTAGCTCCTCTATTGGTAAAGCTTCCAGAGAATTATATTTACGTACAGAAGCAAGCATTCGTTATGACAAAGGATCTGACGCTTTTAAAGTAGAGAAAGCACTTGCTCATGGTGGGGCGCTTATCGCTGAACTGAGCGGAGGAACGCTTGTAGGTGGTGTTGTCGAAGTAGATAACCGTGAAAAAGCAATCAATAAAATCGAAACAAGCTTAACTCGGATTAATCGCATTTTAGGAACAGCTATTACACTTTCTGAAATCGAAACCATTTTTAATCGACTAGGCTTTGTACTTGAAGTAAAAGAAGATACACTCATGATTGAAGTACCATCTAGACGTTGGGATATTACAATCGAAGCCGATATTTTAGAAGAGGTAGCACGTATTTATGGCTACGATGAAATTCCGGTTACACTTCCTGCAACGAGCACAACTGGTGGCTTATCGGATAGCCAAAAAGCTCGTCGTGTCATGCGTGCTTATTTAGAAGGAGCTGGGCTTAACCAGGCATTAACTTATTCGCTCACTTCTAAAAAAGATGCGACTCGTTTAGCTTTATCCAATGAAAAAACAGTTGCACTTTCGATGCCAATGAGTGAAGAACATAGCCATTTAAGAACAAGTATCGTACCACAATTAATTCGAAGTGCAAGTTATAATATTGCCCGTAAAAATATGGACGTGGCACTTTACGAAATGGGAACCGTGTTTTATGCAACAGAAGGCGATAATTTACCAATTGAACAAGAGCATTTGGCCGGATTAATTACTGGCAACTGGCACGAGGCGGACTGGCAAAAAACACCAAAGCCAGTAGACTTTTTTGTCCTAAAAGGAATTGTCGAAGGTTTAGTGAAAAAATTAGGTATAAAAGCAGAGTTAGTATGGAAACAAACAGAGAAAGAAGAACTACATCCTGGAAGAACCGCAAGTATTTATATAGAAGGAAAAGAAATTGGTTACTTGGGTGGAGTTCATCCGGCTGTAGAAGCAAATGCTGATTTAAAAGAAACCTATGTATTTGAATTGAACGTAGAAGCTTTACTTGGAGCTGCCAAAGAAAAAGTAGTTTATCAGCCAATTCCTCGCTATCCAGAAATGACTCGCGACTTAGCTTTACTAGTAGATAAAAATACCAATCATGCGACTATTGCAGAAGTAATTAAAGCGCATGGTGGTAAGTTATTAGTGGATATCGAGTTATTTGATATTTTTGAAGGAGAAAGCCTTGGCGAAAACAAAAAATCGTTAGCTTATACGTTAACTTTCCTTGATAGCGAAAGAACACTGGTCGAAGAAGATGTACAAAAAGCAACCAACAAAGTAGTAGATGCGTTGCAAGAAAAATTAAACGCGGTTATTCGTTAATCAGAAGAACTAACCTGTATGGAGAAATTTTCCTGCTGGTTAGTTCTATTTTTTACTTCACTTAATGAAATAATGCATGGTATAATGTTCAATAAGGCACACAAAAGAGGACGGGAAAAATGACCTATGTAGAAATGAAAGATTTATCCAAATACTATCAAATGGGTGAAAACGTTGTCACAGCAAATGATAAAATAACTTTTGGCATAAAAAAAGGGGAGTTAGTTATTATCGTTGGTCCTTCTGGTGCAGGTAAATCCACTGTACTAAATATTCTAGGCGGGATGGACAACGCTAGTGAGGGGAAAATCATGGTGGATAACCAAGATATTGCTCAATATAATGCCAAACAATTAACTAAATATCGTCGTACGGATGTTGGTTTTGTATTCCAATTTTATAATTTAGTACCCAACTTAACTGCCAAAGAAAACGTCGAATTAGCTGCCCAAATAGCACCAAATGCTCTAGATGCAGAAACGGTTTTAAATCAAGTGGGTTTAAGTCATCGATTAGATAATTTTCCAGCACAACTTTCTGGTGGAGAACAACAACGAGTCGCAATTGCTAGGGCTCTTGCAAAAGCACCTAAACTATTACTTTGCGATGAGCCAACTGGTGCACTGGATTATGATACCGGGAAATCAGTCTTAAAACTTTTGCAAGAAACCTGCAAAAATACTGGTACAACAGTTATTATCATTACACATAATACAGCCATTACGCCAATCGCGGACCGAATTATCGAAATTAATAATGCAAAAGTTCGTAGTATTAAAGAAAATCCAGAGCCAATGTCTATTGACGACTTAGAATGGTAGGAAGGGGCAACTAGTGAAACGTACAGCATTATGGAAAGACATCTTCCGTGAAATTTGGCATTCAAAAAGCCGTTTTATCTCCATTTTTATGTTGATTATGCTTGGAGTTGCTTTTTTCTCCGGCCTTAAAGCAACAGGACCAGATATGCTTTTGACAGCGAACAATTATTTTAGTAAATACGAATTAGCCAACTTTCGCGTACAATCAACCTATGGGATAGATAAAACCGACAAACATGTATTAGAATCCATTGCTGGTGTTGAAGAAGTGGAACTCGGTTATACCGCGGATACACTCATGAAAGACAAAAATATCGTTACTAAATTGTACTCCATATCAAATAAAGAGAAGCTAAATGAATACAAAATAGTAAGCGGACATTTACCAGAGAAATCAGGAGAAATCGCACTTGATAACAATAAAACGATGCATGAAAATGTTCAACTAGGCGATGAAGTTACTTTTGTGGATAATGATGGCAACAACTTAACCAATACATTAGTTGAATCAACTTATAAAGTAGTTGGATTTGTTCAGTCACCATCTTATATTCAAAAAGCCGAACGTGGCTCAAGCACTGTTGGCAAAGGAAAAACGGATGCATTTGGAGTTATCCCAGCACAAGATTTTGATTTGCCAGAATATACAGTTGCCAATATAACATTTCAAAATTTAGCTGACGAAAAAGCTTTTAGTGATGAATATATTTCTACGGAAGAAAAAGATAAAGCAAGTATTGAAAAGGCTATCAAAGATCAACCAGCAAATCGTTTGGCAAAAATCAAACAAACAGAACAAAAAAAGCTTGACGATGCAACAAACGAAATCAAAAATGCGAGGACAGAACTGCAGAGAAATGAAGCTAAACTAGCAGATGCAAAAGCACAAATTGGCGCGGGTGTTACCGAATATAATACTGCTAAAGCAAGCTATGAAACGAAAATAAAGCAAGGTGAGGCAGAGATTATTGCCGGAGAACAAGCTCTTGCAAATGCCAAAAATAAACTCGATGCTGCTAAGGTTCAAATTGCGGAGGGAGAAAAAACTCTCTTACAAACAGAGGAAGAACTGAAAGAAAATCAAGCTAGGTGGGAAGCGAATAATAATCTTTTAAATAGCGTTAATAGTTACCTGAGTAATGCAAGATCGACATTAGAAAATGCATTAAGCCAACCGGATCTAGCCGATTACGAATTAGACCGAAATAGCTTAACGAATGCTTTTAACATGGTAGGGACAGAGTTAAATCTTTCAGAGAGCGAGAAGGCTGATTATAAGGAAAGCTTGAATAGATTGATGGACGACTACGAGAATGGTGACATTACGGATGCTGAAATTCGCGCTGCTTTAAATACGGCACTAGAACAAGTCGCTAACGCAGAACAAGAATATCAAACTGCTAGAACTGCATTAGATAAAGGAAGACGTCAATTAGATCAAGGTGCTAAAACACTTGCTCAGAAAAACCAAGAATTACAGACCGCGAAAGCATCTTATCAAACTGGGTTAGCACAATATCAAACAGGGATGAAAAAACTTGCTTCTGCCAAGAATGAATTAGCTTCTGGAAAAGAAACCGGGCGTGTGGAACTACAAAATGCGCTTACTAAACTAAATGCCGCAGAAGCCGAATACGAAAAAAATCTAAACCTATTTACGGCCGAGAAGAAAAAAGCAGATATCAAACTTTCGAAGGCAGAGAAAAAAGTCCAAATTGGTCAGGAGAAACTAGATGCATTAAAATCTCCTAAATATTATGTGCTAGATCGAAATGATAATCCAGGTTATAGTGAGTACAAAGAAAATGCTGATCGCTTAACATCACTTTCAACAGCATTTCCAATTTTCTTTTTCTTAATTGCTGCGCTCGTTTGTTTAACAACAATGACTCGAATGGTGGAAGAACAAAGAACACAGATTGGAACCTTAAAAGCATTTGGTTATTCCAATGGTAGCATTATTTTAAAATACCTTGTTTACGGTTCGATTGCGAGTATCCTTGGAAGTATAGTGGGAATCTTAATTGGTTTTCAGTTCTTCCCAAATATCATTTTTAATGCCTATAAATCAATGTATGAAATGCCATCAGTGGATATAGCTTTTTACTGGAGTTACAGCCTATTGGCTTTATTTGTAGCACTATTATGTACTACATTTACTGCATATGTTGCTTGTCGTTCGGAACTTCGGGCAAATTCAGCTACCTTAATGCGACCAAAAGCACCAAAAGTCGGCAAAAGAATTTTCTTAGAACGAATGAACTTTATTTGGAAACGAATGAATTTTACAAGTAAAGTAACTGCTCGGAATCTTTTCCGCTACAAACAGCGGATGTTAATGACAGTTCTTGGTGTTGCAGGTTGTACAGCTTTGATTCTAACAGGTTTTGGTCTTAGAAATTCAATTAGTGATATTGCAACGATGCAGTACGGAGAAATCATGAAGTATGATGCGGCAGTTTATCAAGATATGAGTGCACCAAAAACTGCTAAAGAAACCTATAAAGAACTTCTAGATGACCCGAATGTGGATAGCAAACTACCAATCGCCCAAACGAATATGGATGCTGTCAAGTCTGGTCAATCGGCGCAAGCAATGTCGATTATTGTCCCGAAAAATTTAAATGAATTACCAGATTATATCGTTCTTCGCGACCGGGCAAGTCATACAACCGAAAAACTCACCGATGACGGGGCAATTATTAGTGAAAAACTGGCTAAATTATATAACATAAAACCAGGCGATAAAATCACTGTCAAAAATGCCCATAATGATAAATTTACTATTAAAGTTAGTGCTATCACCGAAAACTATGCAATGCATTATCTTTACATGACATCAAGTTATTATCAGCAAATTTTTGATGAAAAACCTGTTTATAATTTAGACTTGCTAATGCTAAATGATACTTCGCAAAAGACAGAAACTGACTTTGCAGAAAAACTAGTAGACAGTAAATCAACCTTAAATGTAACCTTCTCGAACAATGTAAGTTCGATGTTGACGGATACATTGGATAGTTTAAATATTGTTATTGTCGTACTAATCACCTCAGCTGCACTACTCGCTTTTGTTGTATTATATAATTTAACAAACATCAACGTGTCCGAGCGTATTCGAGAATTGTCGACTATTAAAGTGCTCGGTTTTTATCCAAAAGAAGTCACGATGTATGTATACCGAGAGAATATTATTTTGACTTTAATGGGAATTGTCACAGGATTTGTACTCGGCTTTTTCTTACATCGCTTCATTATTACGACGGCAGAAGTTGACCAAATGATGTTCAGTCCAGCAATTGATTGGACGAGCTATCTATTTTCCAGCATTCTCACTTTAGTATTTGCCTCTGTGGTTATGATTGTCATGCATATCAAATTAAAACGAATTGATATGATTGAAGCACTTAAATCAGTGGAGTAATAAATAACCTGCTTTTTAGCAGGTTATTTTATTTGACTAACATTCCAAAAAATACTAAACTTAAAAAATAGTTAAAGGGGTGAACTTTATTTGGAAAAACAAAAAGTAAAACAGCTGATTCATAGCTATCAACAAACCTACATATTTGCATTAACTCAAATCCATCAAGCTATATCAGAACTTTCCATCAATACAGCAGATATTTCGATTGAGCAGTTTTTTGTTTTACGAGAGATTGCCGAGAACGATGGAATTAGTGCTAGCGATTTAGCTTTATGCTTGCTTGTAAATAAAAGCGCCGTCACTCCAAAACTCAAAAAACTAGAAGAAAAAGGGTATATCAGACGAGAGAAAAATGAGAAAGACAAGCGAGCCATTGTTTTAACTATCACGAAAAAAGGTAAGGAAATCTATCAAGAATGTGAACAGAAATTAGAAAATCTAGTCAATGAATGGTTAGAAATTTTAGGAGAAAAAGATAGCGAACAATTTTTAATGCTATATGAAAAAATCACCAAGTCAGTCATTCAAACTAGGAGATAAAAGGAGAGATTTGGCATGAAATGGATTTTAAAACTGCGCTGGGCTATTTTAGCTTTTTGGCTTGTAGCTGCAGTTGTATTGATGTTAATTGCGCCGCCCATGGCTGATCTTGTGCGCGAAAAAGGGGAACTTAAATTACCAGATGGCTATCCGTCGTCGCTTGCTACAGAAATGCAAAAGAAACATAATCCAGATGACAAAGGTTCCGCTTATATTGCTGTTTATACGGCCGACCATAAATTAACTGGAACAGAATTAAACAACATCGAAAAATCATTGGATTCCATTGATGCAGATAAAGAAGAACTTCATGTAACCAATGTTTTATCAAGCTTTAACCAGCCCGAATTAAAAGATAAATTTCTTTCTAAAGATGGGAAAACAATGGTAGCCACTTTAACAGTAGACGATTCAGATGCTTCTGTTGAAAGTATTCGTACCGATTTAGATAAAAAAATGGATATCAAAGGAGTAGATACCTATTTAACTGGAAATAAACTAATACAAGAAGATGTTATCCAAGGTTCCGAAGATGGTTTACATAAAACGGAAGGAATTACTGTCGTCTTTATTCTCGTCGTATTATTCCTTGTATTCCGCTCTGCTGTGGCGCCATTTATTCCGCTAATTACAGTTGGGATAAGTTATCTCGTTGCGCAAAGTACGGTAGCCTTTTTAATAGATCTCTTTAATTTCCCTGTTTCCACGTATACGCAGATATTTATGGTTTGTATCATGTTTGGGATAGGAACCGATTATTGTATACTCTTGATGAGTCGATTTAAGGAAGAAATGGGCGCTGGACTAAATCCACAGGAAGCTGTTCATGCAACGTATCGTACAGCAGGAAAAACAGTAATTTATAGTGGGGTTGCAGTTTTAGTTGCATTTACATCGCTTTATTTTGTCCAATTTGAGTTATATCGTTCTGCAGTAGCAGTAGGAGTCGGAATTATTGTCTTACTTGTCTCACTTTATACACTAGTACCATTTTTCATGAGTACGCTTGGAACGCATTTGTTCTGGCCATTAAATAAAAACATTAGCCACAAAGAAAATAAAATATGGGGAGCAGCTGGTAAATTCACCTTTAGAAGACCGTGGATTGCATTACTAATAGTTGCTGCCATTACTTTACCACCAATCTTACTTCATACTGGAACAGAATCCTTTAACTCACTCGATGAAATTAGCGATAAATATCCATCAAAAAAAGGATTTGAAATTGTTTCGGATAGTTTTGGAGCCGGTCAAGTAGCACCAACACAAATCTTTATCGAAAATGATGATGATATGCGAACCACTGACTATATTGCGCAAATCGAAAAAATTTCTGCTGATTTATCCCACTTAAAAGGTGTGGATATGGTCATGAGTGCTTCACGGCCAGCCGGGAAACGCGTGGATGATATTTATATTAACAATCAAGCTGGCCAAGTAAATGATGGGGTCGATCAAGCCACAGATGGCGTTGGCCAAGTCAAAGAAGGACTTGATTCTGCTAGTTCTGAATTAAAAAAATCAGAACCAGCACTTGACCAAGCTGTCCAAGGTATTAACGATTTACAAAAAGGAACCGTCGCTACACAACAAGGTGTAAATCAACTTCAAAGTGCCCTTACGCAAATCCAAACAGGTATTGAAAGTGGCGCAAGTGGAGCAGGGGATCTAAAACAAGGCGTGGCTGAAGCAAGGTCGCAACTCACCACTTTACAAAACGGGGAAGCGCAAATTCAAGCTGGCTATGTTGAAATTCAAAAAAATCTCCAAAATGTAGCAAATCAACTAAAAAGTTTTGAGAATCCTAATTCACAAGCAATTGATACATCTAAATTAGAAGCACAGTTCAAAAAAATTGGTGATTCATTCCAAACTTTTGCAGCTGCACATCCAGAAGTTAGAAATGACCCTAAATTCCAGCAATTAGCGACTGATATTCAAGGGCTACAAACAGCAGGAACCGAGCTTAAAACAGCTGCAGGAAAACAAATGGCGGCATTACAATCAAAAATGACCGAATTGAACCAAGGAATTCAACAACTTGCTACTGCAATGAACCAATTAAATGAACAATCCAAACAAATTTCGACGGGACTTGACGCATTTAATTCTGGGCTTGGTCAAATCGAAACAGGACTTGATCAATTAGAGCAAGGCTTAAATCAAGCTGCAGATGGTCAAAGCCAAGTAGTTGCTAAAATGCCAGAAATCTCGAGTGCCCTATCGCAAATTGCAGCAGGACAAGGCACATTAAAAGATGGATTTTCTGGAATTACTGGACAAATGGGCGAACTTACCGATGGCTTAACTTCTGGAGCAGATGGTTTAGGCAAAGTACAAAATGGTCTAAACACAGCTAACGGTCTTATCAACGATTGGTCTAAGGTTCCATATGCTAGTTCTGGAATCTATGTACCAGAAGAATTGCTTCAAAATAAAGACTTCCAAAAAGTATTAGATCAATATATATCCGATGACGGAAAACTAGCAACAATTAATGTTGTGTTAACAAAAAACCCCTACTCTAATGCCGCCATGGATTCGATTGATGACATCAACGACCAGTTAGATGCAAGTATGAAAGGGACTAAATTAGAGAATGCTAAGATTGGAATTGGTGGAATGACGAGCACCAACTATGATACACGTGACATGTCAACTGCGGACTATCACTTAGTACTCGTTATCGTTTTAGCAAGTGTATTTGTGACTCTTGTGATTGTATTACGTTCACTAGTAATGCCTCTTTATTTAATTGCTTCACTGGTACTAACTTACTTCGCCGCACTTGGGTTTGCAGAAATCATTTTCATGCGAATTCTCGGCTATAGTGGTTTAACTTGGGCGACTCCATTCTTTGGATTCGTGGTACTCGTCGCACTCGGGATAGATTATTCCATCTTCCTCATGTCACGATTTAACGAATATAATGGACTTCCAGTGCGTGAACGGATGATTAAAGCAATGAAAAATATGGGTGGAGTCATCTTCTCAGCAGTAATCATTCTCGGTGGAACATTCGCCGCAATGATGCCAGCAGGAGTACTTTCCCTATTAGAAATTGCGACGGTAGTTCTTATCGGTCTCATCCTTTACGCTGTCGTCATCCTACCACTCTTTGTTCCAGTAATGGTAAAATTATTCGGTCGCGGTAACTGGTGGCCATTTATTACTAGAAAAGGAGACCATCAAGAAAACGTACCACCGAAAAAATAACTAAATAAAAAAGCCGCACTTCAATTTTACAAGTGCGGCTTTTAATTTGGTTTGGAAAATTCGGGTTATTTTGCTATGATACTTGTATAGAGATGAATGATTAAGGGAGGAAAACAACAAATGATAGCACTCGGAAATGACTGGGATGAGTTATTAAAAGATGAGTTTAACAAGTCTTATTATTTAAAACTACGCCAATTCCTCAAAAATGAATACCAAACAAAAACCGTTTTTCCGGATATGTATGATATTTTTAATTCGTTAAAACATACATCCTACCAAGATGTGAAGGTCGTAATTCTAGGTCAAGATCCATATCATGGAAGTGGCCAAGCACATGGTTTTTCATTTTCCGTCCAAAAAGGCGTACAAATCCCACCATCATTACAAAATATTTATTTGGAGCTTAAGAATGATTTGAATTGTGATATTCCAAACAATGGTTATCTTATTCCCTGGGCAGATCAAGGTGTGCTACTGCTTAACACCGTATTAACTGTTCGGGCCGGTCAAGCAAATTCTCACCGCGGACAGGGCTGGGAAATATTGACAAATCGGATCATTGAATTTATTAATCAAAAAGAAGAGCCTGTCGTATTTTTACTTTGGGGAAACAATGCAAAAGAAAAGATGCAACTGTTGACGAATCCGCTTCATCAAGTCTTCACATCCGTTCATCCGAGTCCACTTTCTGCTTCGCGAGGTTTTATAGGCTGTAAACACTTCTCCAAAACAAATATTTTTCTGGAGAATTTTGGTGTTAAACCAATTGATTGGCAAATTCCTTCTATATAAATGAAAACAGCTCGTTAATGCTTGACGAGCTGTTTCATTTATTTTTTAGCAATCTTTAAAGCTTTTTCGGTGTTAGCAAAATGTTTTTTCGTGTATTTGGCCAGCGTCTCCATCCCGAAACGTTCGATAATTTCTGCTGCAACTGTATCGACATGAGGCCCAGCTCCTTTTGGTAGTGGAACCCCTACTTCACGAGACATCTCTTCAAAAGCTTGCACAAATTTATAACGCGCAATAATGGAAGCGGCTGCTACAGAAAGATGCAATCCTTCAGCTTTGGTGGCGAAGAAAACATTTTCGCGAATAATGGTTGGTTCTTTTGCTAAATAACGATAGTAGATATTTTTTTCCGCAAATTGATCAATTAAAATTGCCTCAGGTTTCGTAGGGGCGATTTTTTTTAAGACATTTTCAAGTGCGCGGTTATGTAATAGAGCTTTCATTTGACCTTGGTTCATACCACGACTTTGCATTTCATTATATTTTGGATTTGGGCAAAGTAAGACACTATGCGGAACAACTGGCATAATCTTCTCGGCAATGCGACAAATTTCTGGATCTTTCATTGCTTTCGAATCTTTCACACCGAGTTCTTTTAAACGTGGCATCATGGATTCTTCCACATAAGCAGCACAAACCGTAATTGGTCCAAAAAAATCTCCAGTGCCAACTTCATCAGAACCAAGCACATTTTTACTAGTAAAGTTAGCGGGAAGTACACCTTTTGATACGCTTGGAGTTTTACTTGTAGTTGTTGGAAGAGTCGCAACCCATTTTTTTGCTTCAGCTTCTCCATTTACACCTTGAAACATCACTTTTAATGATTTATATCCTGTAATCGAAACACCAGGCTTTTTAGCTGCAAAAACGGCACCCGGTGGAAGTTTAGCACTTGAAAAGGGGAGATAAGTTTGTTTCATTTTTTCCATTGTTGCTTGGTTAACTAAGATAACTGTATTTGCGATAAAGCATCATCCTTTCAAAGTTCTATTGTAACATACTACGACGAAAGACTGAATATCATCTAAGCGGGTAGTTGACTCTTTTCTTTCCAGCTTTTTCGTGATAAGATTATGACAAGTAGCGTCCTAAATGAACTTGGGCGAGGAGGAATTTTACGTGGCAAATGAGAGAAATAAAGTAGTGACAACGATTTACGGTCGAGAATATACCATTGTTGGAGTAGAAACAGCAGATCACTTACGAAAAGTAGCTCGCGAGGTCGATGAAAAAATGCACGAAATCGGCTCCCAAAACCATGCGCTCGATAGTGGAAGACTCGCTGTCCTAACCGCAGTGAATGCAACCCACGATTATTTAAAACTAGAACAAAAATTCAGAGAGTTGGAAGAAGAACTAGCTCGTATTAAAGGAAGAGATTAATGATTTTAAATGCGATTATTTTAATTATACTTGTTTGTAGCTTTTTTGCAGGATTTCGAGCAGGGCTAATCAAACAACTTATTTTATTAGTAGGGTACATTTTGGCATTTTTTGTTTCGTATACATACTACGAAGATTTAGCGCCACATCTTACTTTTATCCCGTATCCAAGCGTGGATAGTACAAATGGACTTTCTACTATATTAGAAGAACTTAGAACAGAATCAGCTTATTATAATGTTTTAAGCTTCGTGATTATTTTTATTGTGGCGATTATTATCGTTCATATGTTAGCTTCCCTTGCAGGTGGACTTACTAAAATTCCGATTTTGCGACAAATCAATGGTTTACTTGCAGCAGTTATTGGTGTAATTAACTCATACTTATTTATTTTTGTTGCTTTGTTTATTATGGCTGTTTATCCAGCGACTTGGACGGAAAACGTGTTACATGGTTCGAGTATTGCCCAGTGGATACTTGAAAACACACCAATATTATCCATGCAATTCTATGATTGGATGACTGACATTTTACCAAAATAAAAGAAACAACAGATACCAGATGTACATTCTTAGCCGATTTTGGATAAGATTACGCTGGTATTTTTAATGACTTTACGGGGGGATAAACATGGTTGGAAATAAAAAAGAAATTATACATTTGTTAGAAGAAATTGCTATTTACATGGAATTAAAAGGAGAAAATAGCTTCAAAATATCGGCATTCCGAAAAGCTGCCCAAGCAATTGAGCTCGACAGTCGGAGTTTGACTGAAATAGATGATTTTACAAAAATTAGTGGAATTGGAAAAACAACTGGAGAAATTATCCAACATTTTTTAGCAACTGGAGAATGCCCAGAACTTGTTGAATTAAAAAAAGAAGTGCCTGCTGGATTAGTCCCGTTACTTGAGGTTCCAGGTCTTGGTGGTAAAAAATTATCTCGACTCTATCACGAACTAGGAGTAACCGATAAAACCACTTTACTAGAACAAGTAGAAAATGGCCAAATAGAAGCTTTAAAAGGATTTGGCAAAAAATCAGCAGAGAAAATGGCAGAAGCAGTGCGAGAAATGGGTGAACGACCAGATAGATACCCACTAAATGATGTTCTACCAATAATCGAGAAAGTTGAAGAATATTTAGCTGGAATCAAAGAAATTGATACTTTTCTTCAAGCTGGAAGTCTCAGAAGATTACGAGAAACGGTGAAAGATTTAGATTATGTCATTGCGACAGAAAAACCAGAAAAAGTTCAAAAAGCTTTACTCGAATTCCCATTGATTACTGATGTTACTGGTGATACGAAAGTTTCTGCAGTTTTAGAAGATAATATTACCATTTCAGTGGATTTTCGCTTAGTAGAAAAGAAAGCTTTTGCCACAACGATACATCATTTTACCGGGTCAAAAGATCATAATATCAAAATGCGTCAACTGGCAAAGCAATCAAATGAAAAAATTAGTGAATACGGTGTGGAGCAAGCAGACGGAACGATGCGCTATTTTGAATCAGAAGAAGCATTTTTTGAGCATTTCAATATTCCGTTTTTACCACCAGAAGTTCGTCGAGATGGTTCAGAAATCGAACGCGTCAAAAAAGACACTAAATTTCTTGAATTAGATGATATTCGCGGGGACTTGCATATGCATACCACTTGGTCTGATGGAGCATATGCGATTCCAGAAATGATTGAAGCTTGTATTGCAAAGGGTTACGAATATATGGTTATTACTGATCACGGTAAATTTTTACGTGTCGCCAATGGACTAGATGAAAAAAGATTGCTTGAACAACAAGCTGAAATCAAAAAAGTCGCTGCTAATTATCCGGAAATTGATGTCTATTCTGGGGTTGAAATGGACATTTTACCAGATGGCTCGCTTGATTTTGAAGACGAAACACTAGAGCAACTTGACTTTGTTATTGCGTCGATTCACTCCAGTTTTGGACAAACAGAAAAAGATATTATGAAACGCTTAAAAACAGCATGTGAAAATCCTTATGTAAGATTGATCGCGCACCCAACTGGAAGAATTATCGTGAAAAGAAAGCCATATCATGTTAATATGAAAGAACTAATTGAACTAGCAAAAAATACTGGAACGGCACTGGAACTTAATGCGAATCCGCAAAGACTTGATTTAAACCGAGAACATTTAGAAATGGCGCAAATAGCAGGTGTCCCAGTAGCTATTAACACCGATGCACATGATACGAAACATTTAGCTTTCATGTCACTTGGCGTTCGTGCTGCTAAAAAAGCATGGTTAGACAAGTCCATGGTACTTAATACAAAATCAGCGGCCGAATTTAAACAATTTTTACAGAATAAATAACTTTGAAAAAGAAGGATGACTAATGGATAAAAAAGTAGAAGCAATTTTAGAATTTGATAAAATAAAAAAACAACTGACCGAATTTGCTTCTTCTTCACTTGGAGAACAAGCTATTTTAGCGTTAACTCCAGATACGGACTTTCAAGTAGTTCAAAAAGCACAACTTGAAACCGAAGAAGGAGCGAAAATTATTCGTTTGCGAGGCAGCGCGCCAATTACTGGTTTGACCGATGTAAATGCCCATTTGAAACGACTTGAAATCGGTGGGGATTTAAATGGTTTAGAAATCTACCAAATCGGTAGCAACCTTCGCGTAAGTCGTCAAATGAAAAACTTTATGGCGGATTTACTTGAAGTAGGTGTGGAACTTCCACTCCTCGGCGCACTTTCTGAGGAACTTTTAGTATTAAAAGATGTGGAAGAAGATATCACCATTTCGATAGATGAAAGCGGGAAAGTACTCGATACGGCAAGTGAAGCACTAAGTTCGATTCGCCGGACTTTACGCCGTACCGAAGACCGAGTACGTGAAAAATTAGAATCATATTTGCGCGATCGTAACGCTTCAAAAATGTTAAGTGACGCCGTTATTACGATTCGAAATGATCGCTATGTTATTCCCGTGAAGCAAGAATATAAAGGTCATTACGGCGGGATTGTTCACGATCAATCCGCTTCTGGTCAAACTCTCTTTATCGAACCACAAAGCGTAGTAGACTTAAATAATGAGCGTAAAGCACTACAAGCAAAAGAAAACCAAGAAATCGAACGTATCCTTGCTGAAATTTCTGCCTCATTAGCTGGTTGGATTAAGGAAATTCACCATAATACCTTTATTCTTGGACGGTTCGATTTTATTCTTGCCAAAGCACGTTTTGGTAAGGCGATGAAAGCTGTAACACCGCATTTAAGCGATGATGGAGTTGTTCGACTTTTAGGGGCAAGACACCCACTACTAGAAAGAGACAAAGTGGTTGCCAATGATATTTATTTAGGGGAAGATTTCACGACTATCGTTATTACTGGACCAAATACAGGCGGAAAAACCATTACACTGAAGACATTAGGGTTGCTCACGTTGATGGCGCAATCTGGTTTACAAATCCCTGCCCAAGAGGATTCAACTATTGCCGTATTTGAACATGTCTTTGCTGATATTGGTGACGAACAATCCATCGAACAAAGCTTGAGTACTTTCTCCTCTCATATGACCAATATCGTTTCCATTTTAGCAAAAGTAAATCACAAATCACTTATTTTGTATGATGAACTTGGCGCTGGAACAGATCCACAAGAAGGAGCGGCCCTTGCGATTTCGATTTTAGACGCGAGCCATGCAAAAGGAGCAAGTGTTGTTGCGACGACTCATTACCCAGAACTAAAAGCATATGGTTATAATCGTGCTCATGCGACCAATGCTTCAGTAGAGTTCAATGTTGAAACCCTAAGCCCAACTTATAAATTACTGATTGGCGTACCAGGACGAAGCAATGCCTTTGATATTTCTCGTCGGTTAGGTTTAAGTGAGACAATCATAACCGAAGCAAGAAGCTTAGTTGATACAGAAAGCGCCGACTTAAATGATATGATTTCTAGTTTAGAAGAAAAACGAAATCTTGCTGAATCAGAATACGAAGAAGCACGGGAACTAGCTCGCGGGGCTGAAGCTTTACTTAAAGACTTACAAAAAGAAATTAGCAACTACTACCAACAAAAAGATAAATTAATCGAACAAGCGAGTAACAAAGCAGCCACAATTGTTGAAAAAGCTGAAGCAGAGGCAGAAGAAATTATCCACGAACTCCGCACGATGCAATTAAACGGAGCAGCTGGAATAAAAGAGCATGAACTAATCGACGCAAAAACCAGACTAGGTAAAGCAAAACCAAAAACAATCAACAAAACGATTCCCCAAGCACCGAAACAAAAGCCACACGTTTTTAAAAATGGCGATAATGTGCGCGTGCTCTCACTTGGACAAAAAGGAACGCTATTAAACAAAATAAACGACACAGAATGGAATGTGCAAATCGGCATTATCAAAATGAAAATCAAAACAACCGATTTAGAGTACATTCAACCCGAAAAACCGAAAAAACAACGCATTATCACATCTGTCCATAGCAGCGATTCCCCAGCAAAAAGTGAACTAGATTTGCGCGGTGAACGTTACGAAGACGCACTCCAAAAAGTAGATAAATATCTCGATGAAGCATTAATGGCTGGTTATCCACAAGTCGCAATTATTCATGGTAAAGGAACAGGTGCCCTTCGAACTGGGGTTACCGAATACTTGAAAAATCATCGTATGGTGAAATCTATTCGTTTTGGTGCAGCAGCAGAGGGTGGCAATGGTGTAACTATTGTAGAGTTTAAGTAAACTACTGAGCAAAAACATAGCTCGAAATAGGTGTAAATGCTATACTGTGGTTACAAAAGTCATAAGGAGTGAATAATCATGGTAAAAGAAATTACAGATGCAACATTTGAACAAGAAACTAGTGAAGGTTTAGTATTAACAGATTTCTGGGCAACATGGTGTGGTCCTTGCCGCATGGTGGCTCCAGTTTTAGAAGAAATACAAGAAGAACGCGGTGATACACTTAAAATCGTCAAAATGGACGTAGATGAAAATCCAGAAACACCGGGAAGCTTTGGTGTACTGAGCATTCCAACCCTTCTTATTAAAAAAGATGGAGTGGTAGTTGATACAATTATCGGTTACCGTCCAAAAGAAGAACTGGATGAAGTCATCAACAAATACGTTTAAAATTATGCTAAAATAAAAGAAGCTCCAGACTAACAAAGTCGGAGCTTCTTTTTAAATGCGTAACTGGAGTTGATAAAATGTCTTCTGAACATATCCAAAACAAATTAGCGCTATTACCAGACCAACCAGGTTGTTACTTGATGAAAGATAGACAAGGAACGATTATTTATGTCGGTAAAGCAAAAATTTTAAAAAATCGTGTTCGTTCTTATTTTTCAGGAACACATGATAGTAAAACGCAACGCTTAGTCCAAGAAATTGTTGACTTTGAATATATCGTAACATCTTCCAATGTAGAAGCATTATTGCTTGAAATTAACTTAATTAAAAAGCATGATCCACGCTTTAACATTCGCCTAAAAGATGACAAAACCTACCCATTTATAAAAATCACTAATGAAAGACATCCGCGGTTAATTATTACTCGCCAAGTCAAAAAAGACAAAGGCAAGTATTTCGGACCGTACCCGAACGTATACGCTGCAAATGAAGTGAAACGCATTTTAGACCGCTTATACCCACTAAGAAAATGCAGCACACTACCAAACCAAGTCTGCTTATATTACCACTTAGGCCAATGTCTCGCTCCGTGCGTATTCGATGTCGAAGCAAGCAAATATAAAGAAATGCAAGACGAGATAGTCGCTTTCCTCAATGGTGGCTATAAAACTGTAAAAAATGATTTAATGAAAAAAATGCAACTCGCAGCAGAAAATATGGAATTCGAAAAAGCGGGAGAATTTCGCGACCAAATAAATGCAATTGAAACAACCATGGAAAAACAAAAAATGACAATGAACGATTTTCTAGACCGAGATGTTTTCGGCTACGCAATTGATAAAGGCTGGATGTGCGTCCAAGTTTTCTTCATTCGCCAAGGGAAATTAATCGAGCGCGACGTTTCACAATTTCCTTTTTATAATGATGCCGATGAAGATTTTCTTACTTTTATTGGTCAATTCTACCAAAAAACAAACCATATCCCACCAAAAGAAATTTACCTGCCAGATGACGTGGATAGTGAGGCCGTCCAAGCTGTCGTTCCAGACACAAAAATCATCGTACCACAACGCGGCAACAAAAAAGATTTAGTGAAATTAGCATATAAAAATGCCAAAATAGCGCTAAACGAAAAATTCATGTTACTCGAGCGAAACGAAGAGCGAACAGTTGGTGCTGTAGAACGACTTGGAGAGGCGATGGGAATTCCGACACCATCTCGCGTCGAAGCCTTCGATAACTCTAATATTCACGGAACAGACCCAGTTTCAGCAATGGTTACATTCCTCGACGGTAAACCAAGCAAAAACGATTACCGCAAATATAAAATTAAAACAGTCGAAGGTCCAGATGACTACGCAACGATGCGCGAAGTAATCCGTCGTCGTTACTGGCGTGTACTAAAAGAAGGATTGCCAATGCCCGATTTAATTTTAATTGATGGCGGAAAAGGGCAGATTGATAGCGCCAAAGACGTCTTAACGAACGAACTTGGCCTAGATATTCCAGTAGCCGGACTTGCCAAAGACGACAAGCATCGGACTAGCCAGTTATTATTTGGTGACCCGCTAGAAATAATTCCACTAGAACGAAATAGCCAAGAATTCTATTTACTACAACGAATGCAAGATGAAGTCCATCGTTTTGCCATCACTTTCCACCGCCAATTACGCAGCAAAACAGGCTTCCAGTCAATCCTTGATGGTATCCCTGGTGTTGGTCCAGGCAGAAAGAAAAAACTACTCAAACATTTTGGCTCGATGAAAAAATTAAAAGAAGCTTCCATTTCAGAAATCAAAGAAGCAGGCGTACCACTAAATGTAGCAGAAGAAGTCCACAAACATATTACCGCTTTCAATGAAAAAGCAAATAACACAGAACAAAAATAATTTTGAGCTTTGTTGATATCTTTATAAGAAAATAGAATAAATGAACATTCGGGGTTAAAAGTCATTAATAAAAATCCAATCACTTACTAAACTCAGCCAATAATGCTAAAGTGTTATTGGCTATTTTTTTATAGTTCAAACTAAATCCATTCCCTCTTCCCTTCACCCCACAAATGCGCTAAAATAAGAATATTGATGCAAAAAGATAATTAAGGCAGGGGGAACGATTGTGGGACTAGTGGTATTAAAATTTGGCGGAACTTCTGTCAGCACCGTGGATAAAATCGGAAAAACAGCTGATCAAGCCATTTATGAGAAAAAACAAGGGAATAAAGTCATTGTTGTCGTTTCTGCGATGGGAAAATCAACCGATAAATTAGTCGCAATGGCTGAAGAAATAAGCGAACTACCAGATAAGCGTGAAATGGATATGTTACTGTCAACTGGAGAACAAATCACCATTTCACTACTTGCAATGACACTAAAAGAAAAAGGTCATGATGCTATTTCTTACACAGGATGGCAAGCTGGAATTGAAACTGAGGCAGTACATAGTAATGCGCGAATTACTGATATCGATAGCGCTCGAATTGAATCCGCACTTGATACTGGGAAAATCGTTGTTGTTGCTGGCTTCCAAGGATTAACAACAGATGATGAAATTACAACGCTCGGTCGCGGTGGTTCTGATACGACAGCTGTAGCCATTGCATCTGCCCTAAAAGCAGAAAAATGCGCTATTTGTACCGATGTGGTTGGTGTTTTCACAACAGACCCTCGTTACGTAAAAAAAGCCAAAAAACTCGAACAAATTACTTATGATGAAATGCTAGAATTAGCTAACCTTGGCGCCGGAGTTCTACATCCACGCTCGGTTGAATATGCCAAAAATTTCCGGATTCCACTCGAAGTAAGAGCAAGTCATGAACAAGTTTCCGGAACGATGATAGAGGAGGATTTAACAATGGAAAATACCAAAGTAGTTCGTGGTATCGCTTTTGAAGACCAAATTACACGCGTAACGATTCACTGGAAACAAAAAGAAGCAATGCGTGTTTCTAAAGTTTTTACAAAATTAGCAGAAAATAATATTGATGTCGACATTATCATTCAAGGAATCACCGGTTTAGGCCACGGTAATCTATCATTCACTATTAAAACAAGTGCATTACTACAAACGCTAGCTGTTTTAGAAGAAAGTAAAGAACTTTTGCAAATTGAAAAATTAGAATCAGAGCAAGAGCTAGCAAAAGTCTCCATAGTTGGCTCCGGAATGGTAAGCAATCCTGGCGTTGCAGCACAGATGTTTGAAGCACTTACCGAAAATAATATTCCAATCAAAATGATTAGTACCTCAGAAATTAAAGTTTCCACCGTAGTTCCCGCAAGAAAAATGGTAGAAGCAGCTCAAGTATTACACGATCAATTTGACTTAGATAAATAAAAAAGAACTTGAAGTAGCCGATGAACTCCTTACAGAAAGAAGTTTTTCAGTTACCTCAAGTTTTTTTAGTAGCGTTCTTCGTTATCAATTGTTTCTTTACGATCCCATTTGACAATAATAGTTACTTGTTTTTTGCGTTTATCAATTTCATCATAACTTTCTGTATAAAGCTCTTTTTGTGATTGTAGTTGTTCGGCAATAAAACCAGCTTCTAATTTAAAAGTAGGATTTTCTTGAGAAAAAAAGCGCGAATCAACCATTTCTCCTTCCAAAAGTAACCGAAATTCATCTTTCTTTTCTTTTAACATACTAAGTTTACCCCAAGAAGCTTTTTCAAAGAAATCAATAATCGCTTCAAATGAATCAAGCGGGAATTTACGTGCTAAATCTTTGCCAGCCCAGTACATAATGTGAGGTGCTTCATCTCCAAGTATTTCAGGGATTAAATAATTTCGTAGTAAATCTAAACCAAAGCTTGGAACGAGTACATGTTCTTCGTGTCCATTCTGTTCATTTTCTGTCATTTCGAATACCTCACTTTCATAAACCATTATAACCAAAATCACCCTAAAATGGAAAGCACAACAGAGAAATTTCTATAAAAACCCTTTTTTCATAAAAAAGACTTGCGAAAAAGCAGAAAAAATAAGAAAATGGAAGGTATAGATAAAAAAATTGGAAATTAATAGAGAAATTGAGGCGAGACTGTGAAACAAGCTATTGGATTTATTGATTCGGGAGTTGGCGGTTTGACAGTGGTGCGAGAAGTATTAAAGCAGCTACCCCACGAACAAATATATTACTTAGGTGATACCGCCCGTTGCCCATATGGACCACGTGATAAAGAAGAAGTACGCCAGTTTACCTGGGAAATGACGAATTTTCTAGTTGATCGTGGCATCAAAATGCTTGTCATCGCATGTAATACCGCGACAGCAGCAGCTTTATATGATATTAGAGCAAAATTCGATATCCCTGTGATTGGTGTTATTCAACCAGGTTCGCGAGCAGCATTAAAAGCAACTAGAAATAATAAAATCGGCGTACTCGGAACCATTGGGACTGTCGAAAGTATGGCTTATCCAAGAGCACTCAAAGGTTTAAACCGCCGTGTTGAAGTTGATTCTCTGGCTTGTCCAAAATTTGTATCAGTTGTAGAATCAGGTGAATACAAAAGCGCCATTGCCAAAAAAGTAGTAGCCGAATCACTTTTACCACTAAAAAGTACCAAGATTGATACAGTGATCTTAGGTTGTACCCATTATCCACTTTTAAAACCAATTATCGAAAATTTTATGGGGGATGATGTTGCGGTTATTAATTCAGGCGAAGAAACCGCAAGTGAAGTGAGTGCGCTACTTGATTATCATAATTTATTAGATGCTTCAGATAAAGAAATTCAGCACCGTTTTTTCACCACAGGCTCTACACAAATTTTTCAAGATATTGCTAAAGATTGGTTAAATATGCCAGAAATGACTGTAGAACATATAAAATTAGGAAAATAAGAGGTGCGCCAAATGAGAGTTGATGGAAGAGAAAGTAATGCATTACGAAAAATCGAAGTAACACCGGATTATTTAATGCACCCAGAAGGTTCGGTTTTAATTGCATCAGGAAACACAAAAGTAATTTGCTCCGCGAGTGTAGAAACTAAAGTACCACCGTTCATGCGTGGAGAAGGTCGCGGCTGGATTTCTGCGGAATATGCGATGTTACCACGAGCAACCAATACGCGTAATATTCGTGAATCATCCAAAGGTAAAGTAACTGGGAGAACCATGGAAATTCAACGCTTAATCGGTCGTGCATTGCGTGCTGTCGTTGATTTAGATGCACTTGGTGAAAGAACAATTTGGCTTGATTGTGATGTAATCCAAGCAGATGGGGGTACACGAACAGCTTCTATTACAGGCGCTTTTATCGCAATGGTATTGGCAATTGCTAAATTAGATACAGAAGTTCCATTTACGAAATTCCCTGTGAAAGACTTCCTAGCAGCAACAAGTGTGGGTGTATTAGAAGAAGGTGGAACGGTACTTGATTTAAATTATGTAGAAGACAGTGCTGCACAAGTAGACATGAACATTATCATGACTGGAAGTGGCGCTTTTGTGGAACTTCAAGGAACAGGAGAAGAAGCCACATTCTCAGAAACCGAGCTTGCTGAATTAATCACCCTTGGGAAAAAAGGAATTGCCGAATTAATCGAGATCCAAAAAGAAACACTTGGTGAAAATGTCACAGCAAGAATAAAAGGAGAGTAATCAGATGAGTAAAATTATTATTGCAACAGCTAGTAAAGGAAAAGCGAAAGAATTCGAAAAGATTTTTGCGAAATATAATATCGAGGTGGCGACACTGGCTGACTTTCCAGAAATCGGTGAAATCGAAGAAACTGGAACTACTTTTGCTGAGAATGCTGCTCTCAAGGCAGAAACGGTAGCTAGCTTGCTCAATCAAACAGTTATTGCTGATGATTCCGGTTTAATAGTAGATGCGCTTGACGGAGCTCCTGGCGTCTATTCCGCGCGTTATGCTGGAGTAGCTCACGATGATGCTAAAAATAACGAAAAACTACTCGCTAATTTACAAGGCGTTGAACCAGCTAAAAGAACTGCTCGTTTTCACTGTACGCTTGCAGTAGCAACACCTTCTGAGAAAACGAGTTTTTATACTGGCGAAGTAGAAGGCGTTATTGCAGAAGAATTATGTGGAACAAATGGATTTGGCTATGATCCATTATTTTTCTTACCTGAATTTGGTTGCACAATGGCTGAAATACCTGCAGAAAAGAAAAATCAAATCAGCCACCGCGCGAATGCGATAAAAATGCTCGAAAAAGATTTAGCAGAAGTAGTAGAAAAAGTCACCAAAAAGTGAGAGAATAAGAAGCAGTAGCATGGGGGAGGAAATAAAATGAAATTATTAGTAGTTAGCGACAGCCACTCAGAACGTGACTGTTTAATTCATCTAAAAGAAAAATACGAAAACACAGTTGATGCAATGATTCATTGTGGTGATTCTGAACTAGAAGCAGACGACCCAGCAATTCAGGGCTTCCATACCGTTCGCGGCAATTGTGACTTTGGCGGCGGTTTTCCAAATGATTGGGTAGGAAAAGTAGATGGTTACCGAATTTTCACCACTCATGGTCACTTATATAATATTAAAATGACACTGATGAATTTAAGATACCGTGCACGCGAATTAAACGCTGATTTCGCGTTCTTTGGTCATTCTCATGAATTAGGTGTAGATATGCTAGATGACACCATTATCTTAAACCCCGGCAGCATCTCATTACCAAGAGGCCGCATCCGGATAAAAACATACGCATTGATTGATTCTACAACAGAAGGAATTAAAGTTCGTTTCATGGACCGAGAAGATAATGAACTAACCGAGTTAACCCAAGTTTTTCCATTAACCAAACATAACTAGGTCAAAAGTCATCCCAAAAAGAAAAAATCCAATAACTTAAAGAAAACCATTGACAAACAAGCAATTTAAACATAAAATGGTATTTGGCTGTTGAAAAAACAGTGCCATTTGTCCTGATAGCTCAGCTGGATAGAGCAACGGCCTTCTAAGCCGTCGGTCGGGGGTTCGAATCCCTCTCAGGACGTAAAATAAAACACTGTAAACGTTGATAATTCGATGTTTGCGGTGTTTTTTTGGATTTCAAAAAAGCATAAATATAAATACAGATAACAAGGTAACTTAGAAACAATGGGTATAAAGCTCACGACGCTCAAAAAGAATGGTATTCTGCTGATGGGGATAGTAAAGTCTTTTATGTCTTGAAAAAAGAGGCATAAATTAACGGATTTATTGCGGTGAGAAATATAATATCAAAAAGATAGTTGAATAAGAATGTTTGGTCTTGCTTTTGTGGGACCCTTTTTTATGCCAAAAAATGCTTACTACTGGAAGTAACCTAGAATAGCGTACGAAAAGAGCAAACATAAAATTACTTATTTATAGGGTTATTATTGCAAGGACGCTGGTTGGCATTTATAAATATTTAATCATTTTTCTGTTTAGAAATGAGCAGTACTATTAACTTTTGTTATATAAATAGCTTCTTTTTTTAGCTAAAATATAATGTTGGAACATGTTGAAAATATTTTTGGAGTTCAATTGGTACCATATGGAAAGGGACTACCGATCAGAAGATTATTTAAGTCTCTCTAATTTATTTATGAGGAGTGTAAAACAGTTGAAAAGAAATAATTATTTAAAAAAGGGATTAACAATCTTTTTAATCATTACTATTGCTATGTGGGTAAACACAAGTTTGGGAGTAAAGGTACAAGCTATGAGTATTCCACATGCAATGCCTATTAATCAAATTTTTCCAGACTATAATCTAGCGAATGTAGTGAAACGACACTTAGGAAAGCAAAGTGTGACAGATGTTGTTGCACAAAGGGAACTGGACAAAGTACAAATTTTAAATGGAAATGGTTGTAATATTTCATCTATGGAGGGGGTGCAATATTTTCGTCATTTAAAACAGCTATCTATGTCTTATAATCAGATAAGTGATGTTAAAGTTCTTACTTCATTACGTCAACTTGAGTTGTTGATTTTAGAACACAATAAGCTAGAAAATATTGACATACTTGTGGATATACCTACATTAGAAGGTTTGTATGTCGGTAACAATGCACTGAGGGATTTATGGGCACTTGAAGCGATGGGCAATCTAAAATATATAGACGCCGCAGAACAAAAATGCATCAATAAACCAGTTGAATATCAACCAAACTTGGTTATTACAAATACTATCAAGGATATGATAGGCAAGCCAATTATTCCGAACTTTATTAGTGATAATGGAACTTATATAAATACGGATGTAACATGGGATTTGCCTAATCCTAATTTTATAACCGAGGTAAGTTATAGTTTTGAAGAAGTTCAAAATATCGGAAAAGAGCAAGTTTTATTTAGTGGTGTAGTAATACAACCGATAAAGCCACAGAGCCCTGCTATTGAAAATACAGGTAATATAAACCGAGTGTTACCCGAATCTAGTTTCGTAGAAGTACTAAAAAAAAGCTTAAGGAAAAATAATGGTATGAATGTCGGCCCGCAGAATGAATTAGATAAAGCCATTGAATTTCACGATGAAAATAGGGGAAATGTTATGTTTATTCAACTTAAAAAATCTCTATTTATGTGATAACTATCTAAATTAGATATTTTATTTAGAAATATTAACTCGTTTAATATAACTAAAATTAAATAAAAATGATTTAATAGATGAGTGTGCCCTCCTTTTATACTTCTTTCGCAGATAAAACCATAGTTTTACACAACTTGTGTATGATTATTCTAAAGTGGTTTCATTTTAGTCTTTTTTGACAAGTAACCGATATTTCATTACATTTTTGGCTATACAATCACTTTCCTGATAAAATTATATAATGGGCAAAATTGGCCATATATGGAAACGAGAGGCGAGTGAATGGAAAGTAAAAAAAGAATATACACAGAATCATCAGCAAAAGTACAAATACTGCTTCTAGATTTAATCTCGAACTCCTTATATGAAGGGAAAACTTTATCAAGTAAAAAAAAGGAGGCAATTATCCTAGAATTATTCGTATAATGAAGGTGGTGAGTACTATACTGCATCAGAAGCTATGGAACAAGCTCAGCAGCACAAAAGCAGTATTTTGCATGTGAAAATTTCAGGTAGGTTTAAAGAGCGTGCTATAATAGCATGCTTTTTGTTTTGGTAAGGAACTAGTCCTAATAATCCCTTGTATTATATGACGAATGTTTCTTTAACCTTTGTTGTAGATGAACTTTAATATTTTAAGTACCTTACTAGAAAAGAGGGTTAAATAAGATAAATTTTGTAAGGAGTGTAATTTATTGAAAAAAAAAGATTGTTTAAAAAACTGGTTAATAGTATGTTTAACAGTAATTATGGTTATATGTATCAACACAAGTTTGGAGACAAAGGTACATGCTGCAAATCTGACAAGTCCAAAGCCAATTAACCAAGTTTTTACAGATCCAAACCTAGCAGAAGTAGTGAAGAAAAGTTTAGGGAAGCAAAGTGTGTCAGATTTTGTCTCTCAAAGAGAATTAGAGAGTGTGACTAAGTTACTCGCTTATAATCGCAATATAAATTCTCTTGAGGGCTTACAATATTTTACTAATTTAAAACAGCTATATTTACCTCGTAATCAGATAAATGATCTTAGTCCTTTAAAGAATTTAACTAAGTTAGATGTATTGGATGTGAACGGGAATGGTTTGAAAAGTTTAAACGGAATTCCAAGTATGGCATTAGTCAGCCTGTATGCAGGTAAGAACGAACTCACAGACGTTGATGCGCTTTTCCGGTTAAGGAACTTAGAGTCATTGTTTATCGGAGAAAATAAAATAAGGAACATTGATGGAATTGCTCATTTAACCAACTTAAAAGAATTAGATTTGAGTGTGAATGAAATAAGAGATTTAAGTGCATTAAGAAATTTAAAAAAGCTAACTTATGTAGATTTAGCACTACAAAAATATGTTAATAAACCAATGAAATTTCAACCAGAATTGTCCATTACAAAGACTGTCAAAAGACCAGATGGAGCATTAATCTCTCCAAATTATATAAGTAATAATGGAATATATAGAGATGGTTGTGTTATATGGCAATTGCCTACTTATACAAAAGAAGTGACTTTTACATTTAGTGAAAATGTAAGGATTGGAGAAACAACCACCAGATACGATGGTGTAGTAATACAACCTTTCTATTCAAAAATGCCTATTATTGATAAACCAACATCTATTAACAAAATATTCTTGGACTCCAATTTAGCAGAAGTGCTTAAAAGAGCTTTAAGAAAAAAGCTTGTAACGGATGTTGTTTCACAAAATGAATTAGATAAACTATATGAACTTCATGCTGATAATAGAGACATTACTTCGATCGAAGGACTGCAATATTTATCTAACTTAAGAAAACTCTTTTTATCTGATAATCACATTAGTGACATTAATTCATTAGAAGAATCAACTCATTTAACAGAACTATATTTAGATAATAATGATTTAACAGATAGGAGTGTCAATGCGCTTATAAAAATAAAACAATTAGAGTCTCTCTCTATTAGGGGTAATAAAGTCAGTGGAGCAATTGCTAGGAATATATTGATCAATTTAACTAAACTACACGATTTTAATTGGTGTGGAAAGTAGCATTTGTATGTAAGCGACTAATGAAATTGCATAAATGTTTGCTGTCTGCACAAATCGTGTATATCTTTCGCTCTCGCTCAATAGCGAGGGCTATTTTCTCTTATTCGTAGTAATAAGATTCTAAACGGGTTTCATTAAATGTCAGCATCATTTAGAAGATACATAATACCGAACAGCAATAGCAGTTTCTAGATGATATATATAGTTTTCGGCGAAATAATAACATTTGTTATATAAATTGTAGCGTTTTTTAGATAAAATTCAAATTTGGAGCATGTTAAAGAGATATGGAAAGGATTAAATAATCAAAAACTATTCATATGATAATTCTTTGAATGTTTCTAATTTACGATAGAGGAGTGTAATTCATTGAGGAAAAAAATTTGGTTAAAGAATCTATTAATAGCAGTGTCAGTTATGGTTATTACTACATGTGTTAACACAAGCTTAGAAGCAAAGGTGCAGGCTGCGAGTCTTCCGCATCCAATGCCAATTAGTAAAATTTTTCCAGATCGAGCTTTAGCAAATGAAGTAAAAAGAAGTTTTAAAAAGGCGAGCATAAAAGATTTAATTTCGCAAAGAGAGCTAGATGAAGTACAAGAGTTTAATGCTAATGGTCTTAACATTAAATCCATTGAAGGACTACAATATTTTACATTTTTGAAAGAGTTGTATCTGTTTCATAATCAGGTAAGCGATCTTAGTCCTTTAAAAAACTTAACTAATTTAAATCTGTTGTGTGCGAATGATAATAAATTGAAGAATCTAAATGGATTGCCAAGTACCAAGTTAACTCGGTTACATGTAGACGATAATGAACTCACAGATGCCGATTCACTTGCTCATTTGACACAATTAGAGGTATTAACTATTCGTAAAAATAAACTAAGAAACATTGACGCACTCGCACATTTATCCAAGCTAAAAATATTGGATTTGAGATACAATGAATTAAGAGATGTAAGTGCCTTAGGAGCGTTGAAAGAGGTAATGCGGGCAGTTTTAGCTTGTCAAAAATGTGTAAACGAACCAGCGGAATATCAATCAAAAGTGATTATTCCGAATAATATTAGAAATACAGAAGGAGTATTGATTACACCATATTTTATTAGCGATGATGGAGAATATATAGAGGGTCATGTTGTATGGAATTTACCTGCATATACAAAAGAAGTAAACTATACATTTGGGCAAAATGTAAAAGTTGGGAAAACGGAGACCTTGTTTAACGGTGTAGTAGAACAGCCATTATATTCTAAGACACCAGAAAGTTGGTACAGAGGCTGTTTACCAAAAAGAAATAGATAGAGAGACATATTCAAGCTAACAATAAAAAAATACTGCATTTTCTACATGGTATAAACAAGTCCTAGAATAAATCTTCAAATCGGTGAAAAATTTGATACTTTGTGATGAATAGACGATTCGAAGATTATTTTCGAGGAGTTTAGTATCTTTTGTGAAAAAGGTTAACGATAAGTTTTCAACTATGTTTTCTTTATAATGTAATCCTTAGACTAAGTTCTATATTGCTTCAAATAAAAGTATCAATAAATAAGTTTTTCAAAGTCAAAATATTAACTTTTGTTGTATACGTAGCACTTTTTTTCAACTAAAATACATACTCGGAATACATTAAACAATGATGTATTTAGTGGGTAATAAAATACCATTCATGCAAAAATGCTTTTGGTGTTTCCAATTTATATAAAAGGAGTGTAAAATCTTGAGGGAAAAAGATTCGTTGAAACATGTATTAATTGCAACATTGCTAACAATGATTGTTGCATGTGTAAGCATGGATTTTGGAACAAAGGTGCGAGCAGCAAGTATTTCGCAACCAACACCTATTAATCAAATTTTTCCAGATACTTGTCTAGCAGAAACGATTGCAGAGATATTATCAAAAAACAAAATTACAGATGTAGTTTCTCAACAAGAGTTATCGAGCATAGACGAGCTTTATGCAAATGAAAGCTGGATAGAATATCTCGAAGGGATTGAATATTTATCCAACTTAAGAAAAATATCTTTGGAAAACAACCTTATCCAAAATATAAGTAAGCTTGCAAATTTATCTAAGTTAGAAGAAGTAAACTTGAACGGAAATCAACTAAACGATATTAGTGCACTAGCTAGCTTGACCAATTTAAATACGCTAAATCTGAGTAAAAACCAAATTGCAGATATTGATGCCTTATCTAATTTAGGGAAATTAAAATATTTGAATTTGAATAACAATCAACTAACTAATATAAATGTACTATCGAAATTAACCAATTTAACTGAATTAGATTTCAGTGAAAACCAAGTAACTAATATTGCTGCATTAGCAAAATTAACCAATCTAACAGAATTAGGGTTTAGAGAAAACAAAGTAAATGATATAGCTCCATTAGTGAAGTTAGTTAAATTAACTACTTTAGCTTTTAGTCAAAATCAAGTAAAAGATATAAGTGTATTAAAGAATTTGGATATTCTAGTTTATTTAGCTTTTGATGGGAATCAAGTAAAAGATATAAGTGTATTAGCAAATTTAAACCATTTAACTTACTTAGTTTTTAATGATAATCAGGTAACTAATATAGATGTACTAGCGGAATTACCCAATTTAGTTGGAGTGATTTTTAATAATAACAAAGTAATAAATATAAGCCCATTAGCTAATTTAACTAAGCTAAAACAGTTGCATGCAGAGGGTAACCGCATACAAGATGTTGAAGCGTTAAGTAGTTTAACAAAACTGAAAGAATTAAAGCTAGACCGCAATGCTATAATGGATATAAGTCCACTGGCAGGATTAAATAATCTTGACGAGTTAGAGTTATCTAATCAATTATTTACAAATTCTATTATAGACTATCAAGAGAAAATAACTATCCCTAATACAATTAAAGATATGTCCGGTAGATTGATAGCACCAGATACTATCAGTGACAATGGCAATTATAAAAAGCCAAACATCACTTGGAACTTACCTACGTATAAAAAAGAAGTAAGTTATGAATTTGAACAATATGTAATAATTGGACAAGCAGGAAGTTATTTTAGAGGTACAGTAGTTCAACCATTAAACAAGCTGGATGCAACAAAGACCAATAATGCCATCACAGCATATGGTCGTGTTAAATCTGGAGTAAAAAGCGCTGTTTGGTCCCATGCTGATAGAACAAAAGGCGCCAAACAGCTAGGAACACTTTCATCCTACGCTGGTAAAAATTTACGCATCATACAAGAAGCAAAAACAACAAGCGGCAGTTACTACCAAATTAGAGTAGGTAAAAAAATGATTGGCTGGGTAGAAGCCAAAGATATCGCTGTTTTCTACAAACCAAGCATGGAGAAAAAAGCAAAAGGCGCTCGCTACATTGTTCCTGGAAAAGAAGGTCAACATGTCTATAAACTTCCTGTCGTAGATGCAGCTATCGATGAAGGAACACTTGCAAAATTCAAAGGAAAAAAACTCATTTTACAACGAGAAGTCACGATTGGAAAAGAAAAATGGGCGCTACTTCAAGGCATTGGTTGGGTAAAAGCAACTAACTTGTCCACTGAGCATTATGATAAAGTACTCTACAATAAAGCCGTCACCGCCTATGCGAGAGTAAAAACAGCTAAAGGTAAACATGTGTGGTCCACCCCATATCGCACTGCTGGCTACAAAGTGATAGGTTCTTTATCTCGCTATACTGGTAAAAATTTACGCATCTTACGAGAAGCAAAAACAAGGAGTGGTATTTATTATCAAGTTAGAGCAGGTAAAAAGACGATTGGCTGGATAGAAGCTAAAAATTTGACTGTTTTCTATAAGCCAAGCATGGAGAAAAAAGCAAAAGGCACCCGCTACATTGTCCCGGGAAAAGAAGGCCAACATATTTATAAACTTCCTGTCGTAGATGCAGCTATCGATGGAGGAACACTTGCAAGATTCAAAGGAAAAAAACTCACTCTACAACGAGAAGTCACGATTGGAAAAGAAAAGTGGGTGCGGCTGCAAGGAGTTGGCTGGGTGAAAGCAACAAACGTGTCTGCCTTGCGCTATAATAAAGTATTCTACAATAAAGCAATCACTGCCTATGCGAGAGTAAAAACAGTAATGGTGTGGTCCAGTCCATATCGTAATGCTGGCAATAAGGCGATAGGATCTTTGTCACGCTATACTGGTAAAAACTTACGCATCTTACGAGAAGCAAAAACAAGAAGTGGCGTTTATTATCAAGTTAGAGCAGGTAAAAAGATGATTGGCTGGATAGAAGCTAAAAATTTGACTGTTTTCTATAAACCAAGTATGGAGAAAAAAGTCAAAGGTACCCGCTACATTGTCCCGGGAAAAGAAGGCCAACATGTCTATAAACTTCCTGTCGCAGACGCAGCTATTGATGGAGGAACACTTGCAAGATTCAAAGGGAAAAAACTCATTTTACAACGAGAAGTCACGATTGGAAAAGAAAAGTGGGTGCGGCTGCAAGGAGTTGGCTGGGTGAAAGCAACAAACGTGTCTGCCTTGCGCTACGATAAAGTATTCTACAATAAAGCCGTCATCGCTTATGCGAAAGTAAAAACACCTATGGTATGGTCCACCCCATATCGTACTGCTGGTTACAAAGCGGTAGGACCTTTATCGCATTATACCAGTAAAAACTTACGGATTTTACGAGAAGCAAAAACAAGGAGTGGCATTTATTATCAAGTTAGAGTAGGCAAAAAGACGATTGGCTGGTTAGCAGCTAAAAATTTAGCTGTTTTCTATAAACCTAGTATGGAGAAAAAAGCAGCTGGAACTTGTTACGTGGTCGCAAGAAAGAAAAACAATTTGTATTACAGTCTACCGGTTGCGGATGGAACAATTAGTCGTGGCAAACTTCAAAAAATTAGTCACAAGAATTTAACTGTGAATCGGAAAGCAACTATTGGAGGTCAACAATGGTATCGGATCAAAGGAGCTGGCTGGACAAAAGCAGCCAATCTAAGGTTGAAAAGATAATAAAAGATACCATACTTATGTACAAAACTTAGGTAGTTATATTTAGTATAAGGGCTATTCTAAAAATTTACGCATAATATCATAACTAGAGACTAGGATAAAAAGGTCTCTAAAAGGCAAAAGCAGAAATCATGTCTATTCCATTTTTCAAAATGGCTCTATACAATGATTTCTGCTTTTCTATTTTCCAATTTTATTGCCGAACTTTAGTTATGCCCCAGCCTCATTAGAGTCATTTAGGCTAATTATTTTTAGAATTTTTTACTTTCAATGAAAAAATTAACTTTTGTTATATAAATAATTCCTTTTTTTATATACAATAAAAAATTGGAAGATGTTAAAGAGATATAGTTAATGGTTATGTGAAAAACTATCTATATGAAAATTCTTTTTGACGTTTCTAATTTATGGAAGAGGAGTGTAAACTGTTGAGAAAAAAAGAATGGTTAAAAAAAGTATTACGGGCACTTTTACTAACATTTATTGTGGCGTGTGTGAACACAAGTTTAGGAATGAAGGGAAATGCCGCAAGTATTCCACATCCGATGCCTATTGATAAGGTTTTTCCAGATTCTAGTCTAGCGAATGAGATGAAAATAGCCTTAGGAAAGAAAAGTGTAACAGATGTTATTACGCCAAAAGAATTAGAAGCGAAAACCCAATTCAATGCAGAGCATAAAAATATTCAATCAATTGAAGGGTTACAGTATTTAACTAATTTAGAAGTGCTGTATTTGTCTGGGAATCAAATAACTAATATTAGCCCTTTAAAAAAATTAAAAAAATTAGTCGTATTAAATTTGGCAGACAATGAGTTAAGTGACATAAGTGATATAATTAAATTCTCAAGCTCGAGTGCGTTAAAACGCTTATTTCTAAATAATAATCAACTAACAGATATTAGTGCATTAGCTAATTTAACTAATTTGGAAACTTTAGATGTAATGCATAATAAATTAAGTAGTATTCAAGCACTAGCTAGCTTGAAAAAATTAAAAATGTTACGTTTGAGTGGAAATCAAATAAGCAATATAACAGGTTTAGAAGGATTGAGTAATTTAGAGTATGTAGAGATAGTTAATCAAGATTGCATAAATGAACCCATATGCTATCAACCTTACTTAATGATCCCCAATAGTATCAAAGGTTTGGAAGGTAAGTCTATTGCACCAAAAAAAATTAGGAATAATGGTAAATATGTCCAGGAGAATGTTCAGTGGGTGTTATCTAGTTATGTTAATGAAGTAAGTTACACCTTTGATGAGATAATAAGGGTTGGAAAAACACGAGCCAAATTTCATGGAAGAGTAATACAACCATTAGAACGAAAGAACCTATTTATTGAAGAGTTAAAGCCTATTAAACAAATTTTCCCAGATGCAAATCTAGCAGAAATCCTTAGAAGAGCTTTAAAGAAAAAGCATGTTACGGATCTTGTTTCGCAACATGAATTGGACAAAATAACAGAAGTCCACGCAGAGGATAGAGGTGTTACTTCCATTGAAGGACTGCAATATTTATCTAATTTAAATAAACTTTATTTAGCTGATAACCAAATAAGCGATATTCGTTCTTTAGAAGTATTAACTCAAATAAAAGAATTATACTTAGATAATAATGCTTTAACGGATAAGAGCGTTAGTGGACTTATCAACTTAGCGAACTTAAACACACTTTCTATTAGAGATAATAAAGTGAGTGGGGCAATGGCTAGAAATTTAATGAACAATTTAACCAAACTAAAAGATTTTAATTGGTGTGAACAATAATTTTCCAGAACACTACTACGTTTACCATGAGCAACCTTATGCATAAATGTTAGTGAACATATAGTTATTCTATGCTCTCGCTTCATAGCGGGGGCTTTTTTTACCTAATTAAAAATGAGTTATTTTTTACTATTAAAAAAGATCACTAATCGCAGTAAAAAATTAACATTTGTTATGTAAGCGCCTTCTTTTATTTGCTAAAATATGAGTATACAAAGAGACATGGAAAAGGTAGATGACATAGTGTTTTTTTGTATTTCTAAATTTATTTCTAAGGAGTGAAGTGCAGTGAGAAAAAATAAGTGGTTACAAAATGTGGTAGTAGCAATGTTAGTATTAGTGGTAGGTTTGTGTATTAATACAGGTTCTGGGACTAAGGTACAGGCTGCAAAGATTTCACATCCGATGCCTATTAATCAAATTTTTCCAGATCCGGATCTAGCCAAAGCTGTGAAACAAAATTTAGGGTTAAAAAATATTACAGATCGTGTTTCTCAAAAGACGCTAGATAAAGTACGAAAATTCAATGGTATTCAAGCTAATATTGAATCTCTAGAAGGGCTACAATATTTGACTAAATTAGAAGAACTATTTTTGTCTTCTAACCAAATAAAGGATATTAGTCCTTTGAGAGATTTAACGGAACTAAGAGTATTAGATTTAAAAATGAATGAAATAAAAGATTTAACACCTCTAAGAGGATTGGATAAGATAACTTGTCTAGATGTGATTTATCAAAAAATAGTTGAAGACTCCGTACCATTCGAACCGGACTTAGTTATTCCAATTACGGTTAAAAAGCCAGATGACAGTTTGATTACACCGAAATGTATTACGGATAACGGAGCTTATATATACGGTGACATTATATGGAATTTACCTCGCTATAAGAAAGAAGTAAGCTATAAGTTTGGGGAATTTATAAACGTTGGTAAAACACGTACCACATTTACTGGTATGGTGAAACAACCACTATATTAAAAGGTTCCATTTTTAAATTGAGTCCTCGCATTCGTTTTGCGGGGCTTTTTTATGCCATAAAACACGCCAAGTATCTGCTACAATTTAGCATTAATAGATGTATGTTTTATTTTCTCAATGAAGAAAATGATGGATAGGAAAAAATAGTAACTTTTGTTATATAAGAAGTTCCTTTTTTTAGCTAAAATACTCAGTTGGAATCTAGTAAAAAGAGGTATAAGTGGCTAAGTGATAAAAAAACAATCCATTGAAGCCTTTTTTGCTATTTTTAATGTAATAAAAGGAGGAAAATTTATTGAGAAAAACAAAATGGTTAAAGAATCTATTAATAATCACGCTAGTAACGATTATTATTGTAGGTGTGAACACAAGTTTGGAAAACAAGGTGCAGGCTACGAGTATTACAGGGGCATTGCCAATTAATCAAATCTTTCCAGATCCTAATTTAGCAGAAGAAGTGAAAAAAGTTTTAGGAAAGAAAAGTGTGACAAATGTTATTTCTCAAATGGAATTAGAACGTATAGATATATTTAATGCTAATGAACGCAACATTCAATCTATTGAAGGATTACAGTATTGTACTAAATTAAACAACTTGGATTTATCAGGTAATCAGATAAGTGATATCAGTCCTTTAAAAAATTTAACAGAACTAAGAGTATTGGATTTAAGAATAAATGAAATAAGAGATTTAAATGCATTAAAAGGGTTAAAGCAGCTAACAATGGTAGATCTAGCTTATCAAAAATGGACTGAAAAAATAGCTTACCAACCAAAAATAGTTATTGTAAATGCCATCAAAGGTCCAGATGGTGAGATGGTTCGCCCCCATTTTATTAGTGATAATGGAATATATATAAATGGTGATATTATATGGAATTTACCTACTTATAGGCAAGAAGTAAGCTATAAGTTCGGACAACTTATAAGTGTTGGGAAAACAATGACCACATTTAATGGTATGGTAGTGCATCAACTATACTCAGAGATGCCTTTAATAAAAAGAGCGATGCCCATTAACAAAATTTTTCCAGATTACAATTTGGCCAAAGTAATAAAAAACACCTTAAGAAAGAAGGAATTGACAGATGTTATATCACAAAGCGAACTAAATAAAGTGGAACAAATCAAGGCAGAGAATAAAACTATTTACTCTATTGAAGGGATGCAATATTTGTCCAACTTAAGAACCCTACATCTATCTGATAACCAAATACGTGATATTTATCCTTTAGAAAATTTAGCGCATTTATCAGAAGTATCTTTAAATAATAATGATTTAACAGATGAAAGCATTGCTGAACTCTTAAAAATGAAACAATTAGAGTGTCTCTCTATTTGGTCTTATAAAATGAACAGTGCGAATGCCAGAAACACAATCAACCATTTAATCAAACGAAAAGATTTTAAATGGAGCGAAAAATAATGGATTACATTTACAATCGCCGAACCTGTACAAAATAGTCAGTTGTATGTAAAGAAACAAGCGTATATACTTTTAGCTAATGTAAAAAAATTTAAGTGAAGAGTAATCAAGGTTACTCTGCTGCTTATTGTAAAGGCAATTGCAGTAAATAAATTGAAATTATTACCCAAATACAGCTTTTTTTCGATAAAAAAATATAGTTATGAGTTAAATGTTAACTATTGTTATATAAATAAATTCTTTTTTTTATTAAAATGCATAGTTGGAATAAGTTAAAAAGATACGTAAGTGTTTAGCTGACCAAAACTATTCTTTTTGACCGTTCCAATTTATTTAAGGGAGTGTAAATCATTGAGGAAAAAAATTGGGTTAAAAAATGTAGTAGTAGCAATGTTAGTATTAATTGTAGGTTTTTGTATCAATGTTAGTTCTGAAACAAAGGTACACGCGGCAAGTATTCAATGTCCGATGCCTATAAATGAAGTTTTTCCGGATTATGGTTTAGCAAATGCGGTGAAACGACACTTAGGAAAGCAAAGTGTTACAGATCTTATTTCGCAAAGAGAATTAGATGGAGTGCAAAGGTTAAATGGGAATAATTGCAATATTAAATGTATTAAAGGGATACAATATCTTACTAATTTAAAGCAGTTATACCTATCTTATAATCAGATAAGCGATATTAGCATGCTTACTTCTTTGACTCAAATAGAGTTGTTATCTTTAATGCAAAATAAGCTAAAGGACATTGATCCATTAGTTAACTTGACCAAATTAAGATATTTGTATATGGGTAACAATCAATTAAGAGATTTATGGGCATTAGAAGGGTTGGAGAATTTAGAATATGTAGAGGCAGAGGAACAAATCTGCGTCAATAATCCTATTGTATACAAACCTAAATTGGTTATTCCAAATACGATTAAAGACATGATAGGAAAACCAATTACTCCAAATTTTATTAGCGATAATGGGGAATATGTAAATACTGTTGTTGTATGGGAGTTGCTGATGTATAAAACAGAAGTAAGTTATAAGTTTAAGGAGATTTTAAACATCGGAAAAGATCATGTTCTATTTAGTGGTGTAGTAATTCAACCATTGGAATTAGAGACATCAGCTGATGAAAAAGGAACCTCTATTAACCAAGCTTTACCAGAGTCAAATCTAGCAGAAGCACTTAAAAAAGGCTTAAGAAAACAGGATAGTACAGAAGCAAGGCCACAGAATGAATTAGATAAAGCAAAAGAATTTCGTGATGCAAATAGAGGAAATGCCATGTTTATGCAACTTAAGAAGTCTTTATTTATGTGATACCATATCCTTTGGAAACATTATTTCCGTTAAATGGTTAACGCGAGCGGATTAATGAAATGAGACAATAAAGGTGAGTCTAGGGTAAACTCAAAGTAGTTAATGATTAATTTAATTAAACTAGAAGATTTTAGTAGGTATGCCAATTACTACGTTACAATGAACGAAATTGTACATAGTAGTTAGAAAAGGTATATTCGTATATATTTTTGCTCTTGCTTTATAGTGAGAGCTTTTTTGCAATAAAAATACAAGGTATGTTTGGTGTGAACTGCTATGCATATTGCAAGATTAAAGGTCGAAAGCAAGTTAGCATTAATATTTAGTCAATTGTCTCATTGAAGGTGAATGAGGTTATTAACTTTTGTGATATAAATTGTTTCTTTTTTAATCTAAAATACAGAGTTGGAACATGTTGAAGCTATTTTTAGATGGTTATATGAAAGGCCTATCCGTCCGAAAAGTCTTTGAGTGTTGCTAATTTATGCAAAAGGAGTGCAATGTATTGAGAAAAAGTAATTGGTTGAAAGAAGTTATAGCTATGCTAGTTTTCATTGTAGGTTTATGTATTATGATGGGTTTTGGAACAAAGGTACAGGCTGCAAGTATTTCAAAGCCATTGCCCATTAATCAAATTTTTCCAGATTCTGGTCTAGCAGAAAAGGTGAAAAAAAGTTTAGGGAAAAAGAGCGTAACCGACTTAGTTTCACAATGGGAGCTAAATCGCGTACTAGTATTTAATGGTAATGGCTGCAACATCGAATCTATTGAAGGACTACAATATTTTACTAATTTAAAAGAACTGTATTTGTCTCGCAATCTGATAAATGATCTTAGTCCATTAAAGGATTTAGCTAAATTGAGCCTATTGTGTATAAACAAAAATAAACTAGAGAATTTAAGTGATATTCCTACTGCTCAATTAGTTCGCTTATTGGCCGATGATAACGAGCTCAGAGATGCCAATTCACTTACACATTTGAAGTATCTAGAGACTTTATCTATTAGTAAAAATAAATTAAAAAATATTGAAGGGCTCTCCCATTTATCCAAACTAAAATTATTGGACTTGAGTAGAAATGAATTAAGAAATTTATCTCCATTAAAAAGACTAAAGAAGATAAGCTGGCTAGATTTGACTTGTCAAAAATGTGTGAATGAACCAGTGGAATATAACTCTAAATTGGTTATTCCAAACACTATCAAAGCTCCAAATAAAAAAATAATTTCCCCAAGTTTTATTAGTAATAATGGAATGTATATAAATGGACAGGTTACATGGGACTTACCAACTTATACAAGTGAAGTAAGCTATAATTTTAGCCGAGTTGTAAGAGTAGGACAAACGAAAGCTCTGTTTGATGGTACAGTGATACAACCATTACTTCCTAATAATGAAGATGAAAAAGATTTTTCGGAGTCCAATCAAACAAAAGGACAAGATGAAAGTCTAAGAAAAAAGAATAATACGGATGTTGAGCCAAAGGGGGAATTAGATGAATCTCGCACTGTAAGAATCTCCAAACCGAGACCTATCAATGACATTTTTCCGGATCCTGGCCTAGCAAATGAAGTGAAGAGAGTTTTAGGCAAAAAGAGTGTGTCAGATATTGTTACGCAAAAAGAACTAAATAAAATAAAGAAATATTTGAATTGCGATGGAAGCAACATCAAATCTCTTGAAGGGGTTCAATTTTTAACAAACTTGGAGGAGTTACATGCATGCGAGAACCAAATAAGCGATTTAAGTCCGTTAAAGGATTTAACTAATTTATCCTCACTTTATTTGAAAAACAATAAGCTAAAAAGTTTAAGTGGAGTACCGACTGCACAATTAGTTCACTTAGTAGTAGACAATAATGAACTATCCGAAGTAAATCCACTGAATCATTCGCAGTACCTAGAAAACTTATCTATGAGTAAGAATAAGCTGAAAAACATCAACGGACTTGCCAATTTAACTAATCTTAGAACATTAAACTTGAGTAAAAATGAGTTAAGCGATTTAAGTCCATTAAGAAAGTTGAAGAAGTTAAATTCATTAAATGCGTCTGGGCAAATATGCGTGAATCAACCAGTCGAATACCAACCAAAAGTCGTTATTCCAAATACGGTCAAAGGTCCGAATTGCGCGCTAGTCTTCCCGAGAGATATTAGTGATAACGGGGAATATGCAAACGGTCATATTACATGGAATTTACCTTTTTATAAAAAAGAAGTAGTCTATACATTTAAAAAAAATGAGCGAGTTTGGGAAATCGAGACTAAATTTGATGGGACAGTGATACAACCGTTGTATTTAAAGTTACCTATTAATAAAATCAACCTCAATAGCCAAGAAATTTCAGAATTTAACTGTTAGAGACATTATTCTTTAGATAATAGAGATTAACAAATGAACGCATTAGCGGGTTTAAAGACTCTCTTTTTCTGGAAATAATGGGATAAAAGTTTTACTAGGAATTTAAGAATTCATTTAAGTATTTTAGAAGATTTAATGGATGTAAAAATAGTATCTATAGATTTGTTGAGGGTGGACAAAAGGGTCTCTAAAATGAAAAACAAGCAGAAATCATGTCTATTCCATTTTTCGAAATGGCACTATACAATGATTTCTGCTTTTCTGTGTTCCAACTTTTATTGTTAAGATTTAGTTATGTCCCAAACTTTTTTTATTTATAAGTGTATTCTATTAAGCTAGATGAGATTCTTTCTTGGAAGATTATCAACCTAATTCTTTATAATCAGACTATTTAGAATGGATTTCAAGAAAAAAATACGTGTGAAGCAAAAAGTCCCAGTTGACACTTTTGGTCCACACGCTGAATCTAACTAGTTAGAATAATAAATGACGGTACTTCAATTTTAAAATTGTAGCTGTTTTTTAGTTATTATCAGTAAAACCAACTACAGGATAATGATCCGAAAAATCTTGATACGTATAAGTTTTAAACCAAGATCTCACAGACCATTGTGGTGACTTGGTATGCAAGACTTTGTTATGCCATGAATCTGGACGTGCGTGATTGTTTTCAACAAAAATATAATCAAGGTATTCTGGTGCTGCCTTTGGATAACTTTCTTTCAACATCGAATTAGTTGTTGGATCCCAAGTAGCCATTTGTCCGTTAAAGTTTGCTGGAGAGCTAACTTTTAAAAGTTTTAACATATCATGATACTCATCTGTACCGTAGTTAACATTCAAATCGCCTCCAATAAAGATAACTTCTTCTTTAGATATATTTTTATGGGCAATAAATGTTTGAATTTCTTGCATTTGTTCTGCACGAATCTCCCGGCTAGTATCTTTAGAAATACTCGAGTCATCCGCTTGGGTATGAGTTCCAATTATATGATAAGGTTTTCCGTTTTTCATAATTTTAACATAGGCGAATCCTTTATTACTGAGCCGATCTGCGCCACCGCCGCGCTGAAAAATATGTTGGCTTTTTTCGACAATAGGCCACTTGCTAACGACAGCCACTCCACCATCTTCCAAAGCAAAATTGGAATAATTTCCTTCCGTTTTATCCCAACCTTGTTTACTTCTCCCAATTACGGGCGTTTGATGAGGGTACATTTCTCTAAGATTATTTAATAGTCGATGTGAAGCACTTGTATCAAAAGCTTCGTTTAAAATAACGACATCATTACCTTTCATATAGTCCGCTTGTGCAATTAAATCAGCTCGGTGCATTTGTCCCCAATTAGGATATATATTCCTAGAAAATAAATAAACGTTGTGTGAAGTAATCTTAAAATTACCTGGATACTCATCACTAGCTTGTGTTTTCAGCTCACCATAGTGGCCAAATAAAAATGTGAAAAAGAGTAAAAAAATGAAAGCACCGCATATTTTGGGTATTGTTTTTATAATTTTAAATTTTTCCATATTTCCTCCATCATTTTTAATGAAATAAAGTCATTTATTATTCATTTTATAGTATAGTGTGTTTTTTTTTAGAGTTCAATAACATTTTTGAAAAGATTATTATTCACTTTCGCAATAGGCGAGAGTCAAAATGGAGCTTGAATCATTAAATTAAATTTGAATTTTTATCGGATAGATGAGGATGATATAACACTTTTAGTGCTGTCTATCCTCGATAATAGGGGGATTAACTTTTGTTATATACATAAATCATTGCTTTTATTAAAATATATATTTGAAATGGAGGAAAGATTTGAGGATATTTAGCTAGATGACAAAACACATTCCGTTCGAAAGTTCTTTTTGCTGTTTCTAATTTATGAAAGAGGAGTGTAAAACATTGAGGAAAAATGATTTGTTGAAAAATGTTTTAATAGCAATATTAGTAACAGTTATTGTTGTATGCATCAATATAGGTTTGGAAAAAAAGGCCCAAGCTGCTAAAATTACACAGCCGCTGCCAATTATTCAAATCTTTCCAGACCGTGCTTTAGCGGAAAGAGTGAAAGAAATTCTTAAAAAGAGCGATATAACAGATGTTGTTTCGCAAGGGGAACTAGATGAGGTGAAAATATGTAATGCTAATGGTCGCACGATTACATCTATCAAAGGCATACAATACCTTACTAATTTAAAAGAGCTATATCTGTCGCGTAACCACATACGAGATCTCACTCCTTTAAAAGATTTAACTGATTTGGCGATACTCAGTTTGGATAATAATAAACTGGAAAATTTGAATGGCATCCCAAGTAATAAATTAGTCCGCTTATCACTCGAAGATAATGAACTCACACAAGTTGATGCACTTGCAGGTTTGACGAAACTTGAAACATTGTTTATTAGTAAAAATCAGTTAAGAAATATTGATGGACTTGCCAATTTAACCAACCTAAAAATATTGGATTTAAATAGAAATGAACTATCAGACTTAACCCCATTAGCAAAATTGGAGAAGTTAATCTCGATTCATTTGGCCAACCAAAAATGTGTAAATGAACCATTAAAATACAAATCAAAATTAGTTATTTCAAATACTGTCAAAGGTCCGGATAGCGTCTTAATTACACCAAACTATATTAGCGATAATGGAAGCTATACAGGTGGTCAATTTAAGTGGAACTTACCTATTTATATGGAAAAAGTATACTACACGTTTGCTAAAACAGTGAAAATTGGGGAGCAGGATGTCTTATTTAATGGTATAGTTATCCAACCGTTATACCCAAAGAAGCGAGAGAATATGAAAAGAGCTTCATTTTACCTATGTGGCTTAACAAAATAAATGGTGATATGTAACTTGCAATAGTTTGACACCAATGAATATTAATTTCTTTTAGCTCATCTTATTAACTTAAGAAAATCTTCAAAACGTGACTCCCGTGGAATTAGGGGTAGTAAACGTTTTGGAGATTTTTTATGTCCATTTATTCCCGGTTTTAATTGCATTTTGTAGCCAATTTATCCTTTATTATTGTGAAAAGCTATATATTTTATATTGTTTATGTAAAAAAACAGAAAAAATTAACACTTGTTAAGGGGGATATTGTGTATTTCAAGTATGATATGTATATAGAGATGAGGAAAATCGATAGAAAGAATTTGTTGAAATGAAGAGAAATTTTCCTTTTCTAATTTTTTTTAAGGAGTGAAGATCAGTGAGAAAAAGCAATTGGTTAAAAAGTGTAGTAGTAGCAATGTTAGTATTAATTGTAGGTTTTTGTATTAATATTGGTTCTGGAACAAAGGTACATGCAGCAAGTATTTCACATCCGATGCCTATTAATCAAATTTTTCCAGATCCTGATCTAGCGAAAGTAGTAAAACGAACTTTAGGAAAACAAAGTGTTACAGATGTTGTTTCTCAAAAGGAATTAGATAGTGTGCAAGGATTAAATGGTAATGAAAGCAACATTAAATCTCTTGAAGGCTTACAACTTTTGAATAAATTAGAAGTGCTATTTTTAGCGTCTAATCAAATAAAGGATATTACTCCGTTAAAAGATTTAACTAATCTAAAAGTATTAGATTTGAAAGGGAATCAAATAAGTGATTTAACACCGCTATATGGTTTGAAAAATCTAACCTCTCTAGATGTGGTTTATCAAAAAATAGTGGAAACCCCTGTGACTTACGAGCCAGATTTAGTTATCCCAATTACGGTCAAAAAACCAGATGGAAGCTTAGTTACTCCAAAATGTATTACGGATAACGGGGCCTATATATATGGTGATATTATTTGGAACTTGTCAGCTTATAAAAAAGAAGTAAGCTATAAATTTGGGGAACGCATCCAAGTGGGGAAAGTAAGTACCACATTTACTGGCATGGTGAAACAGCCATTGATACGTTGACACCAAGGATTTTAGGATACAACATTGCGTGATTTCAAAAAAAGCTAAACCCTCGTATTTACACTAACATAGGAAAATGAGAATTGAATAAAAATACTTTTGATTAGGCTGCTTGTTCCCTGAAATTAACGGGAGACTGGTGGCCTAATTTTTGTTGCATTCTTTTTTTATCATATTTAATGTAATCTTTTACAATTCCAACGCCTTGTACTTTTTTAAGATTTCCAGTCCCTCTTCTTTTTGGCGAAGAGCTATTTTTAATTGCTCTATTTCGGGTAATTCAACGAGACCTTTTTGATATTTATATTGTTTTCCTACCCCTTGATGAAACTGATGGGTTACTCCATTTCGATACCAGCGCACCAAATTTTCCCTTGTGTCGGATTCTTGCTGTGTCCATAATTTCTTTGGTTGCTTTGCTAGCTAGCGTCATTTTGATTGCTTCTACTTTTATTTCTACTGGATACACAACACTTGTACTCACAAAAAACACCGCCGTTAATTTCATTTTACATGAATTCAACGAAAGTGTTTTTCTTTTTTTCTCATTTTTTAGTGGCAGTGCCTATTTTACGGTTTTTTTATATGTTGATTTAATAAAAAAATTTTCTTATAGTGCATGTAAAAAAGCTACACAAGTAAATACTAACTTTTGTTTTATACATAGTTTTTAAATTGAGATACATATTTGAAAAAGCCTAAGAGATTGTGTAGTCTATAAGTGGATTTTCGTCCCTTGATAATTCTTTTTAATCGTACTATTTTATACAGAAGGAGAGAAAAGAGTTGAGTAATTAAGTATTATGCTAGCTTTACCAAGCCTATGAGAGCTTAATTGGTGTACAAATTAAATAGATAAAATAATTGTGAAGGCTATAAATAACTGGTCTATAAAATCCTTTCATTGTTTGACTCTATTCTCCCAATTTCAAGTTAAAATCTGAATTAGGGGACGGATTTACTTTTTTATGTTTGAAAAAAAGACCGTATATATAGTATTTTGTTATTATATTGTTTTAAATTTTATTCTAGAGTATATTATAAGTTGAGAAAGATATTATTTAATTATTGGAGGGGAAAATTTGAAAACAACGGGATACGACATACAAATATCTAACATGAAAGGGATGCTTATTTTTTTGGTAATACTAGGGCATATTTTGTTAATAGTGGGCTCTAAAGAGGATGTGATATTTGATATTATTTATTCATTTCATATGCCGGCATTCATTTTTATTAGTGGTATATGCAGTCAAAAGGGGAATTTTAAGAAAATAGGTAGATTAATTGGCCTTTTTATTATTTTCCAGCCACTCTTTTTATTATTGGGGTTCCTGGTTGGATATTATCCAGCCATTACTATGAAAATGTTAGTTACTCCAGCTTATCATTTGTGGTATTTATTAGCACTCGCAGCTTGGACATTATTGGTAATTTATGCGAATAAACGGGGGAAATATGCAGTGGACACATTGTTATTAGTAGTTGTTTTGTTAGTTTTAGCAGTTGTTAATAGATATTTTTATAGTACACAATTTTTGACTATCACTAGAATACTTAGCTTTGCTCCTTATTTTATTGCAGGTTTTTATTTAAGTACAAATGGCTTATTAAGAACACGTGAATTGATAAAAAGATATAAATACATAGGTATAGTGACATTAGTAATATTAGTCAGTTTTACATATTATTTATTTTCAGAGAATCCGAATGCATATTTTTCTTTATTTGTAGGTTTTGCAGGAAAAGCAACATTTAGTGCATCAATAATAGGTTATTTAATAAGTGTATTTGCCTCTTTTGTTTTAGCGTTTTTATGGATTATGCTAATGATAATACTAGTTCCTACTAAAAAAACTAATTTAATAGTAGTCGGGAATAATACGTTATATCCTTATATATTACATCCAATTATTATTTTTCTCATGGTACCAAAGATTGCTTATTTTTCAGAACAAACAGCGATTTTTCAATTAACATTTGCATTACTGATGGCTATTTCCGTATTCTCTATATTTACCATGATACTGAAAAAGGAGAGAGTTTAGCTTTCTAATATGAATAATACGGATACGAGTAATCTATATACATAAATATACAGCCTCTATTTAAAATTATGTTAAAAAAAGTAATAAATCTTTCATATTTAATATAAAAATAGTATGTAAACTTATTTAAAAATGAATTTTTTGTGACAGCCTAATTTAACTTTGTATAAATTGTAAATAATGACTCAAAGAAAGAATATTTTAAGCATAAAAATCATTATCATGCTCAATGCCATGTAACAATTTTCTTAAGGCAACCATTTTTATTGCCATTCGAAATAAAAAGTTAGCGCTTCTTTACAGTTTCGGTTATACATACCTTATTCATGTTATCCTATATTTCTAAAACATCTTAGAAAGAGGGAAAACATGAAAAAAAAATGGATAATTACAGTAGCCACTTGTTTCATTTTTGCAAACATAGCACCATCAGTTTCATTAGCTAATGAGAACCAAGAAAAGAATAGTATAGGAGGGAAGATGTCTACCAATAGCAAGACTGTTAATTTCTTAAATAGCAATTTAGAAACGAGTGCAGAACCAATCTTCCAAATGGTTACTTCTAACCAAACGGATGGTGGCGGATCTAGTTATAAATATGTTTCCAAACAAGTAGTTAATTTAGAAAGCATAGGAGTTAACCTTGTGTACAGAGCTTTGATTGCTGGTGGTCTTGGTTCCGTACCAATGGGAAAAGCAGCTGCTAGAGCAATGATTACAACAGGATTAAGTGGTTTATTTGATACCTATAAATATATGAGGCAAACGATTTACAAAAAATCAGATAAAAAATATTACTATTATAAAGTTATAAATGAATTTTCAAACAGTAAAACGACTTGGAAAGGTCCAGTAAAAACGAGTTATCAAAAAGTGAGAAGATAAAAATCATTAGGGAGCTAACCATCTTGAATTATAAAAAATGGATTGGATACATACTTTTTTTCATCGTAATATTTAGTGCTGGAACACTTCTATTTAAAAATTTTGATATTAGCGTGTTGATTATTGCAACGATTGCCTATTCAATAGCAATTATACCGACTGTTAAAAAGAAAAAAGAATAATCTTTCAAAGATCTCAAATTTATTTTTGAGATCTTTTTTGGAGGAGTGCATGAGCATCCTAATAAATATATATCCTTGTTTATTTTATTTCTATGTGAAAAACATCCATAAATCATGATAATTCAATTGAAAATAAAGGATAAAATTTATTAAGAGAGGATGATATAAACGCAGAACAAAAAAACGGGAATATAAGCGCCGATACAAGACAATCTTAAGTCTCGTGCCGGCGCTTCATTAAATTTAATCATTGAGTCCTAATCCATCAAATATCTGTTCCTGGTATTTTTCAATCCGTGAAATCCGTGTTTTAGATTGTTTTGGTGCTGCAAAAAATAACAAGTAAGCTCGTTGACGTCCAGGCGTTAAAGCTTCGAATGCCTCTTTAAATGCTGGTAGCTCGTCAAATTTCGTTTGAAGTTCTTCGGGAATAGGGAATTCTCTATCCTGCTTCATCGCCACTTTTAGACCTGCAGCTTCTACTTCGATTGCATTTTGAATGTAACTTTTTAAAGTAGACTCCCTATCTAAAATCTGTTGAAGGCTAGTGAATCTGATTTGCCTTGCAGCTTGCACATTTTCAGTTTGTTGTACTAGAATATTTGCAGGATCACGTAGTAGCGCACCTTTCATAAATAGAAGGGCACAGTACTCTTTAAAGCCATGGATGAGGAAAACATTGCCACCATTTAAAGCGTAACAAGGTTTGCCCCATTTGAACTCTTCTGTTAGTCCGAACTCGACTGCAATTGCTCTTAAAGCTTTAAATTCTGCTTGCCAGTTACTTGGTTTGTTAAGAAATGCGTCTACTTTTGGATTTAATTCCGTTTTTGCCATAAAAGAATACCTCGTTTCGGTTGTTTATCATTCTGTGGTACGTGTTATTTTAACTTAATATGGAAGGTCATGCAAATTGGATGAAAAGAAAGAACCTGAAAGCTATTTCAGATTCTTTTTTGAAATTAAGATAAATTAAATTGCCAACCAATACCAAAGCGATCAGTAACCTGACCATATTTTTCTGACCAAAAAGTTTTGGCAAGCGGCATGATGACAGTACCACCTTCAGAAAGCTGATTAAATTGCTTAGTAAGTTGCATTTCATCAGCTGTATCAATCACTAAGGTAATATTATCACCAAAAGTGAGTGGCATAGATTTAGGAATATCAGAAAACATCACTTTTACCCCATCAATCAGTAAACTTGCATTCATCACTAGATCTTTTAGCTCATTATCAATCGGTTCATTTTCTGGATGGACTTCGCCGTACGTCATTAAATCTGTACATTTACCCCCAAAAACTTCTTCATAAAACGTAATAGCATCTCTGGATTGTGTCCTGAAAGTCAAATAAACATTTAAAACCATTGGAACTCCTCCTTGATTTATATTCGTTCAAGTAAGAATCATTTAAGTGGTTTTATTATAGCAGATACAGTTGAAAAGAGGAAAAATTAAGCTAAACAATTACTTGACTTGGAGTTACTCCGGAATGGTAGACTATAAATAAACCATATTTTGGAGGGAATTACATGGAAAAAATAGTATATTTAATGCGTCACGGCCAAACATTGTTTAATGAACGAAAAAAAATTCAAGGCTTTTGTGATGCACCACTGACAGAACTTGGAATCAAACAAGCCAAAATAGCGGGAAGCTACTTTCAAGAAAATAATATCCGGTTTGATAAAGCCTACAGTTCCACATCAGAACGAGCTTCAGACACATTAGAATTAGTCACAAAAATGGATTACATAAGATTAAAAGGATTGAAAGAGTGGAATTTTGGAACATTTGAAGGGGAAAGTGAAGATTTAAATCCAACACTGCCATACGGAGACTTTTTTGCTGCATATGGCGGAGAACGAGAAAAAGACTTCCAAAATCGGATAGTTTCGACGATGGACAGTATTATGAGTCAAGAACAGCATGAAGTAATTTTTGCTGTTTCTCATGGAGCAGCATGTGCGCAATTTGCCCGTTACTGGGAAAATACAAGTAAAATTGGCAAAATAAGTGGATTGAAAAACGGATGTATTTTAAAATTCGAATATGAAAATGGCACATTTAGCCTTGTTAACTTCATTAATCATGATTTTGAGAACGGAGCGCATATCGAAGCAGTTAAAACAGCAACAACTTAAAAAATAGCCTCTTATTAGAAATAGATTCTAATAAGAGGCTATTTTTATTGAAATAAGTTCTTTATTTTATCCAAAAAACCACCAGTCAATTCATTTGCAGTATCTTGTATGTTTTCTGTAAGTCCGCTTGCTTGATCTTGCAAGTTTTCCGTTAAGTTGGTCGCTTCATTTTGTAAGTTTTCCGTCACGTTCGTCGCTTGTTCGCCGAGTTCTGTTGCTTTGTTAGTGGCATCTTCTGTTAGTTGACCGAGGTTTTCCAGTGGCAATGATTCAGTTACTTTATTCTTTAAATCCTCTAAATTCATTGTTTTCCTCCTTATTTTGGGGGCTTATAGTTCATTTTAGAGGAAGAAAGCAGGAAGTACAAACAATTCGTATTATCCTAGGGGAACAAATATGGTATGATGGGATGAGGAAATGAGGACTGACATGAATAATTTAAAATTAAGTGAAGAAATTAAACGAGCAATTAATGAACTAGGATATAAAGACGCGACACCTGTTCAAAAAGAAGTTATCCCTGTTGCATTAACAGGAAAAGACATTGTGGCAAAATCACAAACAGGAAGTGGTAAAACAGCCGCATTTGCGATTCCGATTGCTGAACAAGTCATTTGGGAAGAGAACAAACCACAAGCATTAATTATCGTTCCAACGAGAGAACTCGGCGTACAAGTTAAAACAGAATGTACAAATATTGGTAGATTTAAACGCATTAAAGCGGCGGCAATTTATGGTCAATCGCCCTTTGCTAAACAAAAACTAGAACTAAGTCAAAAAAATCATATCGTTGTTGGAACTCCAGGACGTTTATTAGATCATATTGAAAAAGGCACACTGAATGTAGATAAAGTAGCCTATTTAGTATTAGATGAAGTAGACGAAATGTTAAGTATGGGTTTTATTGATCAAGTAGAAGAAATTTTACAGTTTTTACCGAAAAAGCGCCAAAATTTATTCTTTTCGGCAACAATGCCAGAGGAAATGCATGATTTAATCAAACGATATCAAGATGATCCCGTTGTCATTGAAATGGCAGCAGAAAAAACAAATCCAATCACACATATCGAAATGCAAACAGAAAACAAAGAAAAGACGCTTCAAGATGTTTTGATCACAGAAAATCCAGATAGTGCGATTATTTTTTGTAACACTAAAAATCAAGTAGATGAACTAAGTGATTTACTACAAGTAAATGCAGCTAAAATTCATGGTGGCCTGCGACAAGAAGAGCGTTTCCGTGCGATGGATGATTTTAAAAGTGGTAAATCACGCTTTTTAATTGCAACAGATGTAGCTGGACGAGGAATTGATGTGGAAAATGTTACATTAGTTATTAATTACGACTTACCTATTGAAAAAGAAAATTATGTCCATCGTATCGGCCGGACTGGTCGCGCAGGAAATAGTGGGAAAGCAATTAGTTTCGTAAAAACAAATGAAAATCCATTACTTCGAGATATTGAAGACATGTTAAACATCACGATTCAAAAGAAACGCAAACCAACCATCATTGAAGTAAAAGCAAGTGAAGAAGCATTCCGTAAGAAACAACAAAAACGTCCTACAATCAAGAAAGCACGCGGCGAAAAACTAAATAAAAACATCATGAAACTCTATTTTAATGGTGGTAAAAAGAAAAAAATCCGAGCAGTAGATTTTGTAGGGACAATTTCAAAATTAGAGGGCATTACATCAGAAGATATTGGCATTATTACAATAGAAGACCACGTTTCATTTGTAGAAATACTTAATGGAAAAGGGCCGGCAGTTCTCGAAATGATGCGTTCCCGTAAAGTGAAGGGGAGACGCCTTAAAGTGAACGAGGCAAGAAAACGATAATTTAACGAAAAGAAGGGCTCTGGCATGGAAAGGCCAAGTAATAGGCTGATTTTTATGGTACTAAACGTCGTGAAAAATCCAACTTACAATATTAAATCCCTAACCATTAACTTTTTACAGAGCAGTATTGTTGGGGACGCAACCAGAAATGAACTTTTATATTGTACTTATTGGTTAGAATTTCATGGCTTTATTGAACGTGATAAAAATAATACACATCAAAAATATTACAGCATGACCAAACAAGGCGATTATTTATTAGAGAAAATTAAACATGAACTTTCATAAATTGTTCATAGTCTATTCATATTTATTCGTTATATTAAGCGTAACCTTTTTTCAATAAAATAGCTCACCTGACAGCATCCGTCTCCCTACTAAAACGCGGATGCTGTTATTTGTGCTATACTAAAACAAAAATGAAAATGTAGGTGGGGACATGTATCAATATACACTTTGCTTTATCGAGCGTGCAGATGAAATTTTATTATTAAATAGACAAAAAAGTCCGTGGATGGGAAGTTGGAATGGAGTGGGTGGCAAAATTGAGCAGGGAGAATCGCTTCTTCATTCGATTAAACGTGAAATTACCGAAGAAACAGGTATTCCCGCAAATGCTTATCAAATTCGTGATATTGGTGTAATGAAATGGTTTGTTAATGGAGAAAATCTTGGCGGCATGCATTTATTTATCGCAAAACTTCCGGAAGATTATCATTACCCGACTCCCAAAGCTACAGAGGAAGGCATACTTGATTTTAAGAAAAAAACTTGGATCTTAAATCCTGAAAATACCGGTATCGTCAATAATCTCCCGTATATATTACAACACATTCCACTTAAACCAAACAGAATAGAAATTTCGACCGACTATCAAGAAAATATATTATTAGATATCAATCATCAAACTTTATAAAAAAGCATTGCGACTTAGCGCAATGCTTTTACTAATATCATGAAGTGGTAAAGTAGTTTGCTTGCCATCTACTAATTAAATCTTTGGCATCTTCTGTGGATAACTTTTTGTGGCCAATAATTTGTTCTTTAGCAATTTCTAAGCTTTCAAAGTGATCAATTAATCGCTGTGCAGGGTTATTAATATATACATCACTTAAAAGAATGGAAGCTGTTTTTTCTGTCTCAGCGGCGTGAATTCCAACGATATATCCTGCTGCCGTAACTAATAATAATTTATTCATATTTCTTCGCTCCTTTGTATTTGTTCTACTGTGTTATGAACCGATTTTTTTCTAGACAAAAACATATAAATGAAAATACAGGCAAAGGCAATTAAACCTGCAATAATATAAATCCCTTGGAACGACAATACATGATGGATTTCGCCCATAATATAAGGACCAATTCCTAACCCTAAATCAAGTCCAATAAAATAAGTAGATAGTCCAATACCAATTCGATGTGGCTCACAAACCTTCAAACAAACAGCTTGGCCATTGGACATAAAGGTGCCGTAACCTAAGCCAATCAGTCCACCTGAGATAAGTAAAACTAAACTAGAAGTCGCAGTGCTTAAAACTACTAAACCTACTGCCAAAAAGATGTAACTAGGGTACATAACATATTTTTCACCTTTCGCATCAAAGATTTTCCCGGACATCGGTCTTGTAAAGGTAATAACTAACGCATAAACAACAAAGAAAAAAGTTCCAGCACTTACTAAATTAATTTCTCTTGCATAAGAAGCGAGGAATGTGAGTACACTGGAATAAGAAATCCCCATTAAAAAGGCAATAAACGTAATTGGAATAACTTTGTATTCGATAAAACTTTTCACAGTCCAAGTTTGTAAAGCTTTTTTGTGTTCAGGCGTTAAAACAATATTTTTAACTGGAAGATAGAAACAAAGAATGGCTGTTAGGAAAACAATGACAGAAGAGAAAATAATGATCGTATAAAAACTTGTATAACTTAATAAAATCATCCCAATAAAAGGCCCAATAGCAGCTGCAAGACTCGTGCTAAGTCCGTAATAATTAATTCCTTCTCCATTTCTAGACGGAGGAATGTAGGCCGTTACAATCGCATTGGTGGCCGTAGATGTTGTTCCATACGCAAAACCATTTAAGAAGCGTATAAAGAACATTATCCCAATGGTCGGCATATATAAGTAAGCTACCGTAGTTAGTAAGAAAAATATAATGCCATATCTTAAAACTCGCTTACGTCCCAGTAATTCTAACTTTTTACCCATATATAATCTGGCAAGTAAGGTTCCGATAATATAAATACCAGAAGCAAAACCAGCCTCGCCAAGTGACGCATTCAACTCCTCTTGGGCAATCACGGCGATAATAACCATCAGCAAATAATAAACCAGATAAACAACAAAGTTAATCAATGTAATCAAGATAAAACCCTTGTTAAATAATTTTTCTTTCATAAAATAAAATCCCTTTCTACTTGTAATCTGCTATTTTTCTCAGCGACAAGCAATATTATAGGGGATTTTTCTGTTTTGTATTTTTAAGTTTGTTATTTCTTTCTGATATAGACAAAAATGTATAACATATGTTGAAAAAAATGGTAGTATTATTTTGTATGATTAAAAGGAAATTTTGCTAGAGCGAAGAAAAAGGAGGGTGAGCAATGGATCATGACATTCTAAATGATTATGTAAATTCCAATGATTTTCAAGTGATTACACGAAAAAAACGAAAATATTTAACCTATGAAGGACTTGAGGATTCTTACGTTTATATATTAAAAAAGGGAATTATTAAAACCAGTATCATATCAAGAGATGGTCGGGAATTTAATTTAGGTTATATTAATAAAATGGACATCGTATCACTTTTAAAAGATGAATATTCACAGTTTGCTAATGCGCCATTTAACATCCGGGTTGAATCAGACAGTGCGGAGCTTTATCAAGTTGATCGAGTTCGATTTTGGCGAGATGTCAATCAAGATAAAGATTTGCAGTTTTATGTAAAAGATTACTATCGAACAAGGCTTTTACAATCCATTAAAAAAATGCAGCAAATGTTGATGAATGGGAAATTAGGCGCAATTTGTACGCAATTATATGAGCTATATAATTTATTCGGAGTAGAAATAGAAGAAAATCAATTTCTAATTGACTTTTTAGTAAGTAATGAAGAAATTGGTCATTTTTGTGGAATCAATTCAGCAAGTAGTGTCAATCGTATTTTCCAACAATTGAAATCAGAAGGGGTTATCACAATGAAAAATCGTTATATTATTATAAAAAAATTAGATGTTATTCAAGAAAATGTGATTTTTTAAAAATATATATTAGAAAAGCACTGCAATCTAATCGCAGTACTTTTCTATCCTCTTTTTTTTATCGAATATCGGATTCTGAGTGTGACTAAACCGATGAAGATTAAAAATAAGCCAACCATCAAATTTTCTAGGTCACTAAAATCCCAGAAAAATGAGATTCCGATATTGGATAGTCCTAAAAAAACAAAAACCAAGCCAACAACAAGTAAAGCTAGATACGCTGGTTTAGATATTCTCATAAGGACGCCTCACTTACATATTATAATTTCCCCATTATTGTAACATAAGTTTTGCCAAACGACATTATTCACTTGTAATCTGTTTAGTAAATCCTTCACCAATAACACTTTGAACATCATTAATAATAAAGAATGCTTTTTCATCATATTTATTCACAATTTTGGTAAGTGGTAGAAGCTGATCACGACTAATTACAATATAAAGGATTTTTTTATCTTGACGCATGTAGAATCCTTGCCCGTTAAATAGCGTGATTCCGCGTTCCAAATTAGCATCAATTTCTGTAGCAATTTCCTCATAGTAATCAGAAATAATTGTAACAGATTTTTTAGGATTATAACCCTCAAGAATGAAATCCAGCACTTTGGTTGAAATATAAAGCGAAACGATAGTAAACAACATATTTTCGAAACCAATAACAAAAACAGAGGGGATTACGACAATTAAATCAAAGAAAAGTAAAGCATAGCTAGTGTTCCATCCAAGGTATTTATTAGCAATTTTTGCTAGAATAGCACTACCAGCAGTTGTTCCGCCGCCATTCATAATTAGTCCCATACCAATCCCCATCATTAACCCGGCAAAAATCGCAGCAACAATGGATTGGTTCGCCACAAAAGCAAGTGGCTCAGAAAAATGTAAGAATAGGGAAGTGAAACTAATAGCGACAATCGTCCAGACAATTGTCATTCGATCTAGAAATTTATAACCTATAATAAGTAAAATTCCATTAAATATTAATGTCGTTACAGCAGGTGTCCAGCCGAGTAAGTAATAAAGCATCATCGTTAACCCAGTAACGCCACCTTCACCAAGATTATTTGGGATAGCGAAAACATTCACTGCGAGCGAGAAAATTAGCGCTCCTACAACAATTTTTGCAATGTTCCATCCAGTTTTCTTTTTCATCTTCATTTCTCCTTTCCACACAAAAAAAGACCCAAGAATACCACCCAAACGGCACTCTGGAGTCTTTTTATAAAAAAAGCATTAACTGACATATCTGCCATTAATTGTCTCACCATAAAAAATTGCTATTCATTTCAACACAATTTACAATATACCATAAAAAATAATGACCTTCAAGCACTTTTGGGTAAAAAAATTAGCCGAAAATAGCTAGGAATGGCATTAAATTAAGTAAAAATAAACCTACAAGAACACTGATAACAATTTTAATGACAAGTGGTTTTTCACTTTTTGCTTTTTTCATTTTGTTCCCCCCTCAACTAATGCTTACTTTGCCCAGTGCACAAATTCGTTTTTAAGCGGCATATAAGTGGCAGTTTTTTTCTTATAAATTTGGTAAGCAAGTAGAAATCCTAAAAATGCTGGAACTATTATTGCAATTACGGTTAAAATAACTTTAGTCAAAAAAATTACCTCCTCTTAAATCAAACACTTGAACAATACTTTCTAATATTAGTGTAACAAATTTCACGTGATTTTGATAATAAAGTGGGTTAATAAATTTCGGTTACATTTAATTGCAAATATGCTACAATTACGGTGGGTGAATTAATTTGAATAAAAAAAATAAGTTTTTCGATATCTATTTAGAACTAGAGCAAGATATTACATCAGGCGTTTATCCGGCAGGGGCATTACTTCCAAGTGAAAATGTTTTGGCTAAGCGTTTTTCAGTATCCCGTGAAACTATTAGAAAAGCACTCGTATTATTACTCGAAAATGGCTGCATTCAGAAACTTCAAGGAAAAGGATCTATTGTCATTGATCGAGAGCGATATTCATTTCCTGTTTCCGGACTTACTAGCTTTAAGGAATTGCAAGAGTCTGAGCATATGAACGCGACAACAAAAGTTCTTAAAAATGAACGAACAACCTTACCAGACAGAATTGCTGACTTTGCAGGACTTCCGCGAGGGTCTTCATGTCTCAAAATTTTACGAGTACGTTATTTAGAAGGTGAAGCGACCATATTAGATTATGATTATTTACTAGATGAAACGGCTGAACCAATTGAAAACAGTATCCTCGAAGATTCCCTGTATCAATATTTAGAAAATGAAAAAGGCTACGAAATAAGTTATGCCCAAAAAGAAATTACTGTGGAGCCGTTAAATGCTACTGATAAAAAATATTTAGCACTTCATGGCGATACGCATGTAGTTGTCGTAAAAAGCACGGTATTTTTAAAAGATACTACGCTATTTCAATATACCGAATCTCGCCATCGTCTGGATAAGTTTCGTTTTATTGATTTTGCTAGAAGGCGCTAAAAAGCCCGAGAAAATGTCTCGGGCTTTTTATTATTGTAGTAAAGTTAGTGTTTCGTATGGAGAAAGCTCTATGGTCGAATTAAGCTCTTCCCGCTGATAGTTAGAAAGTAAGATTTTAGCATTTGAGAATCCACTAGGAAGCGTTAAAATCTGCTTTTCTGAAGCAAAGTTGTGAATCGAAAGTAGCTTAGAATCTTCGAGTGAACGTGTATAAGCGATAATAGAATCTTCATCCGTAAGAGCAGGTGTATAATCGCCATTTTGAATGACAGGATAATCTTTTCGTAGAGCTATTAATTTTTGGTAAAAATAGAAAATACTTGTTTTCGTTTGTAAAGCCTGCTGAACATTAATTTCATTTGCATTTTCCGCTACTTTTAGCCAAGGTTTTCCAGTTGTAAAACCTGCATTTTCAGTATCATCCCACTGCATTGGTGTGCGACTATTATCACGGGAGCGTTCTTTAATAATTGCCATAACTTCTGATTCAGAAAATCCTTGCTGTTGTAAAATACCGAAATGATTTAGCGTTTCAATATCAACATAATCATTAATCACAGGGAATTTTGGGTTCATCATCCCAATTTCTTCTCCCATGTAAACAAATGGAGTACCACGCATAAAATGAGTTGTTGCAGCAAGTAGGGTAGCTGCATGATAATTATGTTCAGGCGCATCAGAGACAAATCGTCCCAGAGCTCTTGGCTGATCATGATTGTTCCAAAACAGCGCATCCCAACCATTTTCCTCAGACATTGCTACTTGCCATGTATGGAAAATAGATTTTAAAGTTGCCAAATTCATTTCCCCTAAACGCCACTTTTCGCCATTTGGATAATCTACTTTCAGATGATGAAAATGAAATACCATGGATAATTCTTTTTCTTCCGGGTTACTATAGCGAACACAATTAGCGATATCAGTAGACGACATCTCGCCAACAGTAATAATTGATTTTTCACCAAAAGTGCGTTCATGTAATTCCTTTAAATAAGTGTGAATTTTAGGGCCATCCGTATAGAAACGTCTGCCATCACCTTCAAAATCATCTTCTAAAAATTTAGGTTTCGAAATAACATTAAGGACATCTAGTCGGAAACCTTCTACACCTTTATCAATCCAAAAATTAACTACATCATAAAGTGCATCCCGGACATTAGGGTTTGCCCAGTTCAAATCAGCTTGTGTGACATCATATAAATGCAAGTAATACTCTGTCGAATCGGGTAATTTTTCCCAAGCATTACCACCGAATTTGGATTCCCAGTTTGTTGGAGGGGTTCCGTCTCTCTTACCTTCACGGAAAAAATAGAAGTCACGGTAAAATGGGTCACCCGCCAAAGCCTTTTGAAACCAAGGATGTTCAGTAGAAGTATGATTAAGTACTAAATCAATCATAATTCCAATGTTTCTTTTTTTTCCTTCACGAATAAGAGTAGAAACATCATCCATCGTTCCAAACAACGGATCAACAGCTGTATAGTCGGCTATATCATAACCGTTATCATTTTGAGGGGAAGGATAAAATGGATTAATCCAAATCATTTCAATCCCTAATTTTTGTAGATAATCAAGTTTAGCAGTTATTCCGGGAATATCGCCAATCCCGTCACCATTCGTATCAAAAAAAGATTTTGGATAAACTTGATAAATTGTTTTTTGAGCAAAAGTTGTCATATAGAAAAGCCTCACTTTTTAGTTGGTTGTTTTAGCAGATTCACGATACTCTTTTTTTCCAAAAGTACGAATTGGTGCAGTGTCTACTTTGTTTAAAATGTTATATTTGCGGAATAAAACAGTAAGAATGAATGGAACAACGATGGTAATCAGCATACATAACGCGAATATCGCATAGTATTTTGGATTAATGGAAAGAATTCCTGGTAAGCCACCAACACCAATAGAATTTGCCATTACTCCGCTTGAAACAGAGACGACTGCAGCGATAGATGAACCGATCATTGCAGCAACAAATGGGTATAAGTATTTTAAATTAATACCGAACATCGCTGGCTCAGTCACTCCAAGATAACAGGAAATAGTTGCCGGGATTGACACTTGCTCTTCTTTTTCATTTCCACGATGTAAGAAAATTATTGCTAGAACTGCCGAACCTTGTGCGATATTTGAAAGAGCAATCATCGGCCATAGATTGGTACCACCGAATTGACTCATCAATTGTAAATCAATCGCATTCGTCATATGATGGAGTCCAGTTACAACGAGTGGGGCATACAAGAAGCCAAATAGGGCAGCGAATAACCAGCTAAGTCCACCTGTTAAACCAGCATAAACCACGTTCGAAATCGCATCACCAATTTTCCATCCAATTGGTCCAAGAATGACATGCGCTGCAAGAACTGTTGGTACAAGGGCGAAAAACGGAACAAAAATCATTGAAATGGCATTCGGAATAAATTTACGCAACCAAATTTCTAAATAAGCGAGTAAAAATCCAGCCATAATTGCTGGGATAACTTGTGCTTGATACCCAATCATTTGCACTTGAGCAAAGCCGAAGTCCCAAACGGGTATATCGCCAGCTTTTGTTTCAACCACACTATAAGCATTTAGTAGTTGAGGTGAAACGAGCGTCAAACCAAGAACAATCCCAAGAATCTGGGTTGTCCCCATTTTTTTCGCAATCGACCAGGTAATCCCAACTGGTAGGAAGTGGAAGACTGCTTCTCCGATTAACCATAAGAAACTATAAACGCCTGCCCAAAATGGATAGACATCAACAATCGTTTTCGTACCATCATCTAAAAATTTAATATCCCCAATGACGTTACGGAAACCAAGAATAAGACCACCAACAACAATAGCGGGAATGAGTGGTGTGAATATTTCTGCCAGACCTGCAAGCATTCGTTGCAGTATACTCATATTTTTCTTCGCATCTACTTTGGCATCTTCTTTATTGACACCTTCAACTCCACTAATCTTCGAAAATTCATTATAAAAAATGGCTACATCATTACCAATAATTACTTGGAATTGTCCAGCTTGTGTGAATGTACCTTTTACCGCTGGGATTTCTTCAATTGCTTCGATGTCTGCATTATCTGGATTTTGTAAAACAAAGCGCATTCTAGTAGCGCAGTGTGTAACAGAAGAAATATTTTCTTTGCCACCGATTAATGTTAAGAGCTCACTTGCATCCTTTTTATAGTCAACCATAAAGCTTCCTCCTTTTTCAACTTGTATATACAAGTTGTTTGCCATTACTATACTATAAAAAAAGTGAAAGCGCAACCAATTTATATGATAAAATGAAAAAGAAGGAGTGAGAAAATTGAAACATATAAGAACTGTAGCGATAATCATCCATGATAATAAAATTTTATTTCATTCAAGCCAAGATAATGATTACTGGACTCTTCCAGGCGGCGCGGTAGAACAAGAATTTATAAAAGAAGGCTTAATCAGGGAAATGAGGGAAGAGTTAGGGGAAGAAGTGGTTGTTCAAGAATTAAAAATTATTGCGGAAAACAAGTTTATGTACCGTGGAAGTGAAATAGATAGTATCGAGTTTTATTTTGCGGTAAAGCTTCCTGAAGACAGTTCGTTAATTGCGCAAAATTCATTTACCAAGGTAGAAGAATTTGGTCAATTTAATGAAGAACCATATGTGCTCACATTTAAATGGATCGATATTAGTAAGCTGGCAGAATTCTTGATATTACCCAGATTTCTTGTGACAGAATTGCAAAATTTGAGGGAAAATCATGTGAAACACATTGAAAACAACATAAAAAAAAACCACGAAAATTAGCTTTCGTGGTTTTTGGAATTTAGTTTGTTAGAGAAACTAATGTAATTTCTTTTTTATTTAAATCTAAAAATGGTAATTTAACTCTTGTGTCCAGACAGTAAGCGTTGTATAGTAAAGGTTTTAAAGTCGTAGTCGAAGTTTCTACTTGTCTGACAAAGTTACCAATTTCTTGATATAAAATTTCAATATTTTTTAAACTAGCAATTTTGGAATCAATACGGTTTTCGCTGACATTGACATTTGAGTTGGTGACTTTTTCATTGAATTCATCATTGATAGCATCTTTTGTACGTTCAATTCGAGTGAACCGCGTATCTTCCCAGTCAACTTCGATGATATGACAGTCATCTAATTGTAAGAAATCGCCAGTCCAAAGCTTGCCATCAATTTCAACAATCATCCTAGTTTCAGGAAAAACCTCTTTGTTACGATATTTTTTTAGTAAATAATCATACATTTGTAATTGCGCTAAACAGTTATCCATGTGTGTCATCTCCTTATAGAAATAGTATATCACATTGTGATTACCTGAACAAACTTTTACGGATAAATGAATAGTTGGAACTGTAACTTTTTAACTAGTTATACAAAAGTCCTAATAAGAATGCTGTAAATAGTGAAAATAAAACTTAGATGGTATACTAAATATAAGATGAATCGGGAGGGAGACACATGTACAAACAAATAAAATTAAAAGCAGTAGATGGCTTGGATTTGCATTTACATATTTGGGATGAGGTCGAAAATCCAGTCGGGATAGTTCAAATTGTCCATGGAATGGCAGAACATGGCGCTAGATACGGCCATTTTGCAGAGCGCCTAAACCAAGCAGGATTTATAGTCATAGCTGATGATCATCGCGGTTTTGGTAAATCTGCTAACGATGAGGCATACTTAGGTCACTTAGATGAAAATACAGGTTTTAAAGATATGCTTCAAGATGAAGCGATGGTGAAAGATTATTTAATGACAACATATCCTGGACTTCCATATTTCCTTTTTGCTCATAGTATGGGAAGCTTCCTCATTAGAACTTTTATTACAAAATATGAAGCAGATGGCGTAATTCTTTCTGGTAGCGGTTTGCAATCAGATTCTTTGTTAAAAATGGGACAACTCATTACGGCACAGCGAATAAAGAAAGATGCTATGAAAAGAAGTGGATTTCTTAATAAGTTAGCATTTTGGGGATATAATAAACCATTTAATGAAAATCACCGTTTCAGTTGGCTCACAAGAGATCCTGCAGTATATCAAGCTTATGAAGAAGATCCATTTTGTGGTCCAGTGGTGGGAACAACAGGGTTCTTTCATAATCTTTTGGAAGCGGTAAAAGTGAGCCAGCAAATGGAGACCTATCGGAGCGTACCCAAAAAATTACCTATATTATTGTTATCAGGTAGTGACGATCCTGTAGGGCATTTCGGTAAAGACACACCCAAAATTGCTTTAGCTCTTGAAAAAGCCGGTGTAGAAGATGTTACATATAAAATTTATGAACATGCCCGTCATGAATTAGTAAATGAACTTTGTAAAGAAACTGTTTTTCAAGATGTGATTACGTGGATGAATGCTCAAATAAAAAGATTGGAACAAAGCAGTATATAAAATAAGCAAGAATCATTGTCTATATCCATTACAAAAAATGGAGAAGATAAGATTCTTGCTTTTTAAATTTTCAGCTGTTTTTAGTTTCTAATTTGTCCATCACCAAAAATGATATATTTTGTAGAAGTGAGTTCAGTTAACCCCATTGGACCACGCGCATGTAATTTTTGTGTACTAATGCCAATTTCTGCTCCAAAACCCATTGCAAAGCCATCAGTAAAGCGAGTAGAGGCATTGATATAAACAGTAGCAGCATCGACTTTTTGTTGGAAAGCTTGACCAGTAGAATAATCATTTGAAACGATTGCTTCAGAATGTTTTGTACCATATTTATTAATATGTTCAATCGCTTCATCAGCCGAATCAACTACTTTTACAGCTAAAATGAAGTCTAAAAACTCATCTTCCCAGTCAGATTCTGTAGCTTCTTTGGCATCAGTTAAGATTAATCTAGCTCGATCATCCGCGCGTAATTCCACTTGGTATTTTTTCAGTTCAATTTCCATTGCTGGCAAGAAATCTTCAGCAACTTCACGATGAATGAGTAACGTTTCAGCCGCATTACAAACAGAAGGACGAGAACATTTTGCGTTTATTAAAATATCAATCGCCATTTGTTTCTCTGCTGCTTTGTCTACGTAGATATGACAATTTCCTGTTCCAGTTTCGATAACTGGGACGGTGGCATTTTCAAGCACAGTTTGGATAAGTTTTGCGCCGCCTCGAGGAATAAGCACATCTAAAAAGCGATTAAGGTGCATCATATCACGAGCAGTTTCCCTGGAAGTATCTTCAATTAACTGTACACTAGAACGAGGAAACCCTGACGATTCTATGGAATTTTGAATGACAGACATTAAAGCTTTATTGGAGTTAATTGCATCACTTCCACCTCGTAAAATAACCGCGTTACCAGTTTTGAAGCATAGGACAGAAGCGTCTACAGTGACATTTGGACGAGATTCATAAATAATTCCAATTACTCCAAGCGGAACTCTTGTTTTTCCGATAGTTAATTCGGCATCATTTTTCCACATATGAATCACTTCACCAATAGGATCTTTTAGTACGACAACTTGCTTGACTGCTTCAGCTATTTCTTTGATTCGTTCTTCTGTTAAACGCAGCCGATCAACCATTGTTTCTGGTATTCCTTTTTCGTTTGCCCGAACAATATCCTTTTCATTCGCTACAAGAAGTCTATCCGTGTTAGCTAATAGATCATCACTTAAATGAAGTAAGGCTGCATTTTTTTCTTTTGTACTTGCTTGGGCTAAAAATAGAGCTGCTTCTTTTGCAGCGTTTCCTTGTTTAATGAGTTCCGTCATGTAAATATTCCTCCTTTTGGCTGGTAAATAAAGTACCGACTGGTTCGCCTTGCATAATATCGAAAATAACAGTGGGATTTTTCCCATTAGTTAAAATCATTTTTTGACCGCCATTAATACAATAAGAGGCTGCGGAAAGTTTTGTTAACATACCACCAGTTCCAAATTCAGATCCCTTTCCTCCAGCTAGAGCCTCAATATCAGGGGTGATTTGATTGATTTCAGAAAACATAGCTGCATCTGGATTAGTTGTAGGGTTTGTTTCATAAAAGCCATCAATATCAGACAACATAATCAGCAAGTCTGCCTGTACAAGTTTAGCAACAATAGCAGAAAGAAGATCGTTATCACCATATTTAGTAATATGTTCAAGTTCCTCTACAGCGACTGTGTCATTTTCATTTACAATCGGGATAATACCTCTATTTAAAAGACTTTCAAGTGTATTCATTACATTTTCTCGACTAATAGGAAAGTCAGTTACATCGCGTGTAAGTAAAACTTGCCCAACAACTTGTCCATACTCACCAAAAAATTTGCTATAAATATGCATTAGTTCACTTTGACCAACGGAGGCTACTGCCTGTAGTTCAGGGATGCTTGTTGGTCTCACTGGGAGTTGTAGTTTGTGACAACCAACACCAATTGCCCCGGAAGAAACAAGAATAACTTCTTTTCCTTCATTACGTAAATCGGATAAAACCATCGCTAATTTTTCAATCGTACGTAGATTAATATGGCCATTTCCATACATTAATGTACTAGTACCAACTTTGATCACTAATCTCTTACTATTCTTTAAAGATTCGCGCATCTCTATGACCCCTCTGCTAATTAGATAATACTTCTATTTTACATGAAAACGACGATATGTCTATAATAGATTACTGTTTTACAATTAAAATTTATAATTTTCGGTATTCTTTTGAAAAGAACGATAAAAAAAGTACTAAGAAATTTTCTTAGCACTCTTTTTGCTTATTTTGTAGCTTTGCTCGCTGCTGAAATAGTAGACACTTGTTTTAAACCTCTATTAATTAAGCGCAGAATAACGAACCAAACAACTACAATCAATACGATTTGTTTAAAATCAATCGCTGGTAGTGGATTGAATGGACAATCCCAAACAAAATGCAAGGCAATAGGGATAATAAATAATTTCCAGAAAGTTCCGGTGAAAATATGGTGCATCCCAAGTTTTTCATCACCTTTTGCAATAACGAGTGCAGCACCAGTAATTGCTGCCCATACCACATGACCGCCAATTGACTGCCACCCACGGCTAAAAATAACATTTAACATTGTTTCTCCGGCAATATGAATATCCTTGAATAGGAAAGCTGCATCGACGCTATAATTAAATGCATATCCGAGTGATTCAAAAGCAGCAAATCCAGCACCAACTGCGGCACCAATAAGTAACCCATTTAGAATATACTTAGAATTTAATGAACGAATGAAGAGGGCAACAATGATCATTTTTCCAGTTTCTTCAATAAAGCCAACTAATAGCGCATTAAAGTAATTTAATTTTCCAACTGGAATAATTGAATAGATGACAAGCGTAGCAACAAGCGCTGCGACACCCCCAATGAAAAACATTCGAACAACATCGAAAACACTAATATTACGAGGTGCATTCGTTTCAAAAAAGAATAATAATACCGAAAACGGAACTGCGAATGACCCAATCACCATAAGACCAGGAATCGTATTAGTATTATCGAATAAATATGTACAAGCAAGAAGTAAAAAGTAAGTGACGATTAATACAAGAAAAACTCTTGAGAATACCCATGGATGTGGCCAAGTACTTGATATTTCACTTGTTGCAGGCGTAGTGTATTTTGTTCCTGCAATAAAGACTTTTTCTCCTTCTTCTTTGGAGTGCTTTTTGAAAACGGCGGAAAAAAGGTGACCGATTTTCAGTTCAGAATTCCCGTGACTTTGTGCATGTCGATATAATTCTGTTTGTTTAAATGTTACCCACTCTGGATGAGGGGATTTTTGAACCAATGTAGAATCTTGAATCTCCCTTTTTTTATAGAAAGCAACCATCTCTATATTGGTAAAAGGTCCCACTTTTTGCTCCTTCTTTTTGAAGTACCATTCTGACAAATGAAACTCCCCCTTTGCTTTTATTATTTTGACACTGTTAATTATTCCCAAAAAAAGCTAAAGTTAAACGAAGATGGAGTATTACTTATTAAGTTTTTTCGCTTGTTCATAAATAAAATCAATCGAATCAGCAAGAAAGTGAGCAGATTCATTAGCTAATGGGAGACCGTCCAATTTCAAATCGTCCTCATTTCTTAAATCTTCACTGATTTTCGTCATTCTTTTGCCAATATCTTTTTCACTTTCAAGTTCACTAGGGGCAAAAGTGGGCATGCTTTGTTGACCAAGTAAATAATCAACACTGACATCATAAAGTGTAGCAATTTGTGTGACCATCTCTAAATCTGGCTCACGAATGCCATATTCCCAATTACCATAAGTAGAAGGTGCTTTAAGTCCAAGTCTTCGAGCTGTTTCTGCTTTTGACCAACCTTGTTTTTCTCTGAGTAACGTAAGTCTATTACTTAAATTTGGCATAATTTCACTCCTTTCTGTTTGATTATACAATATCTTACTCAATTTAGCTACATTTTAACACAAAACGTATTAATTATCAATTGACAGTCACTAAATGAGTTGTTATTATAGTATTAACAACTCAAACTGTGTAGATAAGGAGAAGATGACATGAAAGCAGTAGACACCAGAAGAATTAATACGGATAAAATTCGAGAGCTACGATTGCAGCGGGGAATTACACAAGCTTTTATTGCGAGGAAGATGGGATATAAATACACTAGTGGATACAGTAATATTGAGAAAGGTGCAGTCAGACTTTCGCATAAGAATGCCGTTATCTTGAGCGAAATCTTAATGTGTGATTTAAAGTGTTTTTATGAGTAATCTTGAGTAAACAACTCTCTGATGAAATAATTGTCTAAATAAAAAAAGCATCTCTGCTAAATTCAGATGGATGAATTTGACAGAAGATGCTTGTTTAAAATGGAAGAATGCTTTGAATAAACATACATTATTTGTTAATGAAATATATTAAGTAAAAACAGCTAATAGTTGAATGAAATATGAAATAAATTCACGAGATTAGTATTACATAATCACATATCATGAGTCAATATTTTATTAAAATAATCGTTAATATTGAATAAACATGCGTTCTATTCATTGCAATAGTCCGTATATATGAATTTTAGAACAATAAACATATAAATTTATGTCTATTTATGAATATTTTGTGACGCTATAAGTCTTTTTTGCATAATTTGTGAATAATAACACGATTTGTGAGGAATTATTTTGAAAAAACAACGATTTAACACAAGTGGTGTAGTAATTAATCTAAATAAGCCCCGTTTTTAGTCGTTCATGACAAGAATCGGACATTTCATTACATTTTTGGTTATGCACTGACTTTTTATGATACACTCATTTTGAAATCTAGATTAAACATAAAAGGGAGAGAAATGCTATTATGAAAAAGGTTTTTTTAAAGTATGTGATGTTACCAATAGTAGTTGGACTTGTGGTAACAATTCAATTACACCTGCAGATGCAGCAGTAAGGAATGTTGATACAACTCCAGTTATTACGCAAAATGAAGTCGAAAGTGGTATACAAGATAATAGCGATGAATTACCAGATGAATTTATTGTTAGAGAACAAATCAGTCCAAGTGAGCCTATTAATCAAGAAAGACAGTTGTTAAAAAGCGCAACTTTAGGCTATGAAAAATGGACGAAAGTATCGACCACAAGAAAAGTATCAAAAGGATTTATCGCATGGCATCCTGGTTGGAAAAATTATCAGTACAATATTTCTGCTTATTATTTCAGTAAATCGAAAATGTCAGTTAGCGCTAGCGTTGGATATGGTAAATTTAGTATGTCTGTTTCGAAAGCAGGATCAAATGGCCAGGTTATTAGTGCAAATCCCAAAAAATGGACAAGACCTGCGATATATGGAAATGTAGACGCTACAAAGTGGACCGTTAAAAAATATAATGGTGCGGGTAAATATACTGGTTCAACAACAAAATATACAAGCACTGCTTCAAGTACGTATGTAAAAAGCCGTAATAAATAAAATGAAAAGAGAGTTAATCAAATGAAAAAAAAAACAGGTTAATATTAATAATTTTGATAATAGTTATTTGCGTTTCAGCATTCGGAATAAAGTGGTTAGTGGATAGAAATAATCTTGTAGGAATGGTGCAAGTTGATGGACTTGTATATATAGTGACAAATGAACCTGCAAAGAATGAAGATGCCTTGGAAAAAATTGGAGAGGTTGAGCAGAAAATAAAAAGCTATCAAACGCCAGATGAAGATTTTACCTCTAACTCATTAAATGAAGGAGTAGAACTTTATCAAGCAAAAAATGGGGACGATTATCCTAGAACTATTTTGTATAAAGAAGATGGCGAATACTATATTGCATCAGAAGCTATGGAACAACCTCAGCAGCAGCAATGAAAACAGAAAATAAATAAGTAAGAATCATTGTATAGAGCCATTGCAACTAAATGGAATATACTTGATTCTTGCTTATTTTTCATTTCAGAGCCCTTTTGTCCTTACCACCGCTGATATGTTTAGTCATTTTAATTTATCGCGATTATTTTACTGCTCTATAATCATCCACAAGGTATAAATATGTAGTACCAATTTATCTAGATCATGAAAGAAAGATAGTGAAGTTGCAGCGTTTTGATGAGCGCATATTTGATATTTCACTAATGGATATTATTTTACTGTGAGATAATGGCATTAGGAGTATTATAGTGCTTTTGTCAAGTACACGAGTGGATACAGTAACATTGAGAAAGGCACGGTCAGGCTTTCACACCAGAATGCCGTTACTTTGAGTGAGGTATTGATGTGTGATTTAAAGTGCTTTTATGAGTAAGTCACAGAAAAATAATTATTTGAGCCAATAATTAAAAGCATCTCTGCTGAATTCATATGGATGAATTTGACAGGAGGTGCTTGTTTAGAATGGAAAATTAAAAAGCGGAAATCACTTTAAAGATCCATTTTCCAAAATGGAATAAACGTGATTTCTGCTTTTTTTCAGTTAAAGGATTTATGTTTTTATGCATGTACTTCCGTTTAAGTAGCGATAATACTGCTAGCAACAAGACGAGTAATCCAGTTACAATCAGTCCATTTATAAGCTGTTTAATCATCCATAGGTTTTGAATTTTGGACTTAAAGAAAATACCAAACTTTCAACATTATAAAGCCTTAAGACCCTTGACAGGAGCAACGTATCCAAGTAGAATGAACCAATCCAAAGCAACCATTCAATTGGAAAATGGTTAAAGTTTTCACAATAAGGGTAAAACTAAGAAGTATAAAAATGCTTTTTCAAATAAAAGGAGATAAAACAATGAATGAAAGTGGCACTTTTTTTCCAGTGAGCGTAAAAAAATTTATGGAAAAAGGAATTGCTTCGTTGTCGAAAGATGAGTTAATGAGCACCCTGCATTATTTGGAGAATGCCTACCATCAAGAACCTTGCAACGAGGAAATTGTACATAGATTAATTCAATTTTATAATCAAACTGATAAAACAAAAAAAGCGCAAGAAATGGGTCAAAACTTTTTAACAATGAACGGTTATAATAAAGAAATCCTTGGGGAATTATCTGTTACCTTTATGAAAGATGATAATATGGATACTTATTTTACTTTAGTTCGTCATTATATAGAAGAAGAAAAAAATGAAGCAAGGGAACAAATTGCCGATAATGTTATCCAATTTCCAAAACAATTTGTCCCCCGAAAAGATATTCGTGAATTTGCATCTTGGCAAACATCAGAACAACTGGAGTTTTTACAAGAAGCTCGATTTTTAGAACTGGATGATTTTTTACCGACATTCAAACAATTTCTAGCAGATGAGCATTGTTCACCTTTTGTTCAGTCAATGATTTTTGAACTAATGCAAGAAAAAGAAATAAATGAAGCAGTCGAAGTGCGGAAAATGGAGAAAAAAGCTTTTTTTAATCCAAGTGAAATTCCAATGTTAGCTGATAATGAATTTGCGCAGGCGCTTTTTGCAGGCATAGCGGAAGAACTCGAAAATAGTAATCCAAGTTTATTGGAACAAGTTCTAGGAATTATCCAACAACATTTATTTATGCTTTATCCATTTGAACTGGAGCCAAAAGATCCGGCGATTTGGATTAATGCCTACTATAAATGGGCGAATGCCATGTATGGCGATAATAGTGTTATTTCGGATGATGTGAACCCTGTTTTAGTGGATGGAGCAATTTCGATTATTGAAGAGTTAGAAATCAGGCAGCAAAATTATTTTATATAATGATATTTGTTGTTTTCAAGTCAGGGATATCTGTGTTATTATTAGTGAGTATGGCTGAAACTTGTCATGAGAGTAATTAAATTTGATCTAAATAGATGATGGAGGGAATTATACCATGTCAGTAAAATGGGAAAAACAAGAAGGTAACGTTGGAAAACTTACTTTTGAAATTGAACAAGAAAAAGTAAAAGAGGGTTTGGACCGCGCTTTCGTAAAAGTTCGTAAAACACTTAACGTACCAGGCTTCCGTAAAGGGAAAGTTCCGCGTCAAATTTTCAACCAACGTTTTGGCGAAGAAGCTCTTTACCAAGATGCACTTGATATCTTGCTTCCAGAAGTATATTCTGCGGCAATTGATGAAGCTGGAATTGATCCAGTAGATACTCCTCAAGTAAATATTGAGTCTATGGAAAAAGGTGAAACTTGGGTATTAACAGCTGATGTTACTGTGAAACCTGAAGTGAAGCTTGGAGACTACAAAGGTCTTGAAGTAGAAAAACGCGACGAAGAACTTACAACAGAAGAATTAGAAGCAGAACTTAAACAATTACAAGAGCGTCAAGCTGAGTTAGTTGTTAAAGAAGATGCACCAGCTGAAAATGGCGATACTGTTATCCTTGATTTTGAAGGATTTAAAGACGGAGTAGCTTTTGAAGGCGGACAAGCTGAAAATCACTCATTAGAACTTGGAAGCGGACAATTCATTCCTGGTTTTGAAGAGAAATTAGTTGGCTTAAAAGCTGGCGATGAAGCGGATATCGAGCTCACTTTCCCTGAAGAATATCATGCGGAAGATTTAGCTGGACAACCAGTAGTTTTCAAAGTGAAATTACACGAAATTAAAACAAAAGAAGTTCCTACTCTTGATGATGAACTTGCAAAAGACATTGATGAAGAAGTAGAAACTTTAGATGAACTAAAAGAAAAAATCTCTAATCGTTTACAAGAAGCGAAGAAAGAATCTGTAGCTCAAGCGAAACAAGAAGAAGTTATTGCAAAAGCTGTTGAAAATGCGGAAGTTGATATTCCACATGCAATGGTTCATCATGAAGCAGATCATTTAATGAATCACTTCGCACAAGATTTGCAAGCACAAGGACTTACTCCAGAACTTTACTACCAATTTACTGGTCAAACAGAAGAAGCAATGCATGCACAAATGGAACAAGACGCTGAAAAACGCGTGAAAATGAACCTAGTGCTTGAAGCCATTGCAGAAGCTGAAAACATTGAACCAACGGAAGAAGCTATTGATGAAGAAATTTCTACACTAGCTGAAAAATATGGTATGGAAAAAGATGCTGTTCGTGCTGCACTTGGTGATATGAGCGAACTTAAATCAGATCTTAAAATCCGTAAAGCAATTGATGTTTTACTTGATAGCGCAGTGGAAAAATAAGTTTACATTGGTTTCGATAATTTCATAAAACAAAGGGGGACATGAGATATACTCGTGTCCTTCTGAATGTAGAAATATGGATACAGATGATTGGCATTTCTAATAAACAAATGCTATCATTAACACACGTGGGAAATGCAAAATTGCCTACATGTAACATACCTATGCGAAGGGGTGAAATATTATGTTTAAATTTAACGACGAAAAAGGCCAACTTAAATGCTCCTTTTGCGGAAAGACTCAAGATCAAGTACGTAAATTAGTGGCTGGTCCAGGTGTTTATATTTGTGATGAATGTATCGAGCTTTGTAATGAAATTATTGAAGAAGAGCTAGGTATTTCCGAATTTGTTGATTTTGGTGAAGTGCCAAAACCACAAGAAATCCGTCATATATTAAGTGATTATGTTATTGGTCAAGAACGCGCCAAAAAAGCATTAGCTGTAGCTGTTTACAATCATTATAAACGTATTAACTCTAATGAAACTAAAGAAGATGAAGTGGAACTTTCAAAAAGTAATATTTGTTTAATTGGTCCAACTGGTAGTGGTAAGACACTCCTTGCTCAAACATTAGCGCGAATTCTTAATGTTCCATTTGCGATTGCAGATGCAACATCACTTACAGAAGCTGGTTATGTTGGGGAGGATGTCGAAAATATCCTGCTTAAATTAATCCAATCAGCTGATTACGATGTGGAAAAAGCTGAAAAAGGCATCATTTATATTGATGAAATTGACAAAGTTGCTCGTAAATCTGAAAACCCATCTATTACAAGAGACGTTTCCGGTGAAGGAGTTCAACAAGCCCTACTGAAAATTTTAGAAGGGACAGTTGCAAGTGTTCCCCCACAAGGTGGTAGAAAACATCCGCATCAAGAATTAATTCAAATTGATACTGGAAATATTCTATTTATCGTCGGTGGTGCTTTTGATGGCATCGAACAAATTGTTAAAAATCGAATGGGCGAAAAAGTCATTGGATTTGGTACGGATAATGCCAAACTCAAAGAAGATGAAACTTATTTATCTCGTGTTGTACCAGAAGATTTATTGAAATTCGGCTTAATTCCTGAATTCATAGGTCGTCTACCTGTTATTGCAACCCTTGAGCAATTAGATGAAGCTGCTCTTGTTTCGATTTTAACAGAACCCAAAAATGCACTAGTAAAACAATATAAACGTATGTTAGAACTTGATGATGTAGAACTTGAATTTGAGCCAGAAGCGTTAATCGAAATTGCAAAAGAAGCAATTGAACGCAAAACTGGTGCTCGTGGTCTTCGTTCTATTATTGAGCAGATTATGCTAGAAGTAATGTTTGAAATCCCGTCTCGTGATGATATTACCAAATGTATTATTACTGAAAAAGCAGCACGAGGAGAAGAAGAGCCACAACTCCAATTAGAAGATGGTTCGATTATCCCAATTAAAACATCAGCATGATTTGGATGCGCGTCATAATTGGCGCGCATTTTTTCCATTAAGCCAGCTTTTTTATTATAACTTCTGGCTTGTTTCATGCTATACTTTATTAATATTAGTTGGAGAGGATAAAAAGACATGAAAAGTGAAAATAAATTTTTTTCAGGGGCATTTGGATGGATTAAAATAATTGTCATTGCACTTGTGTTAGCTTTTGGTATTCGCTATTTTTTAATTTCTCCAGTGACAGTTAACGGGAAGTCAATGGATCCAACGCTTCATGACGGAGAGCACTTGTTCATCAACAAAGTATCTGATCCGAAACGTTTTGATATTATTGTATTCCCTGCACCTGATGAGGAAAATGCAGAATATATCAAACGCGTAATTGGTCTTCCAGGTGATAAAGTTGAATATAAGAAAGATCAATTGTACATTAATGGCAAAGCATATGATGAACCCTATTTAGATTCAGAAAAAGCCGCACTACAAACGGGTTATTTAACAACGAGTGATAAAGGGGATCCAGATTTTACGATGGCTGATATTCCAGGATCTGATGGTTCGCTCACCGTACCGAAAGGAAAGCTATTTGTACTTGGTGATAATCGACAAGTAAGTAAAGATAGTCGCTATATTGGTTTTATTTCCCAAAATAGTGTGCTGGGGAAAGTCATCTCGTTTGGGAAATCTTTACAACGTTAATTAATGCTGCGGTAAGTCTAGGAGGAAACATAGATGGTAAAAAATGAATCAAAAACTTCCAAGAAAAAAAGTGGAGCACAGCAATTATTAAGCTGGGTATTAGTTATTGTGGTTGCACTAGCAATAGCTTTAGTAGTTCGTAACTTTGTTATTGCACCTGTAAAAGTAGAAGGTACATCTATGGTCCCGACTTATCAAGATGGTGACAGGATTTTTATTGAAAAAATAACTAATCCAGACCGTTTTGATATCATCGTGTTTGATGAGCCTCCGATGATTGGAACAGGAGAACACTTTATCAAACGAGTAATTGGAGTTCCCGGAGATAAAATAGCCTTTAAAAATGGAGAATTATACTTAAATGGGAAACGAAAAGTAGAAAGTTACTTACCGGAAGGCACATTAACTTTATGGAACCCGGATCCAACACAAAAACCTTATATAGCAGACTATACTTTAGAAGATATGACTGGTGAGAGCACAGTGCCAGAAGGGAAATTATTTGTACTTGGTGACAACCGTGGAGGAAGTTCAGATAGTCGAGTTTTTGGATTTATTGATGATTCAACTGTGAATGGCACGGTTTTACAATTTGGAAATTAACTAGAAATCCGTGGAAGCTACTTTTTCACGGATTTCTCTATTAAATGAACCTTTTTTCGTTTATAATAAAACTATTAGTAAAAATAGGGCGGTGCAACTTCTTGAAAGAAAAGAATTTAAAACGGTTATGGTCTTGGATTTGGGCGGCTGTTTTAGCAGTATTAATTGCTGTTATTATCCGTTTTTATTTGTTTGTCCCTATTCTAGTTGATGGAATTTCGATGATGCCAACACTTCATAATGATGACCGTGTAATTATTAATCGATTTGGGCATGTAGATCGTTTTGATGTCATCGTTTTTCGCGAAAATGATGGGAAAGAGTATATTAAACGCGTAATAGGACTTCCTGGTGATACAGTGGAATACAAGGCGGATCAGCTCTACATTAATGGTGAAAAATATGATGAGCCGTATTTAGATACTTATAAAGAGAAACTCAAAGATGGCTATTTGACAGATGACTACAGTTCAAAAGATCAGTTAGATGGTGGTAAGATTCCAACAGATACTTACTTTGTCTTAGGAGATAATCGCCGAGCAAGTAAGGATAGCAGAATAATCGGCCCAATCCCGCTAAACAAAGTGCTAGGAACAACACCAATTTGTTACTGGCCAATTGAAAATGCCAAACTTATAGATTAGGAGTAAATAATGACAATTCAGTGGTTCCCAGGTCATATGGCCAAAGCTCGTCGTGAAGTAACGGAAAAATTAAAGCTAGTAGATGTAATTTTTGAGTTAGTGGATGCACGAATTCCACTTTCTTCTTCTAATCCAATGTTAGAAGAAATTATTCATCAAAAAAGACGAGTTATTATTTTAAATAAAGCAGATACAGCTGATGAGAAAACGACGAAAGAATGGATTGACTATTTTGCGGAAAAAGGCTTGCCGGCAGTGGCTGTCAATGCACAAGAAGGGAAAGGCCTATTCAAAATTGAACAAGCGGCTGAAAAATTAATGGCTGAAAAATTTGATCGTCTAAGAAGTAAAGGGATGAAACCAAGAGCTATTCGTGCAATGATTTTAGGGATTCCAAATGTTGGAAAATCTACTTTAATTAATCGATTAGCGAAAAAAAATATCGCACGTACTGGTAATAAACCTGGTGTTACTAAAGCTCAGCAATGGATTAAAGTTGGAAAAACGCTGGAGCTTTTAGATACACCTGGGATACTCTGGCCAAAATTTGAAGACCAAGAAATTGGTTACAAATTAGCTTTAACGGGCGCTATAAAAGATGATTTACTTCAAATGGAAGAAATTGCTGGCTACGGACTTCGCTTTTTAGAGCAGCATTATCCAGATCGACTTGAAAACTGGCTAAAAGTGGAGAAAGTTTCAGAAAATCCGATTGAAACACTTGCTTTCATTGCAGAAAAAAGAGGGCTTTTAGATCGATATAATGATCCGGATTATTCACGTGCGGCAGAAACCGTCGTTCGAGAAATTCGTCAGCAAAAATTAGGGAGAATGTCATTTGATTTCCCTAACTGGGAAGAAGATATCGAATGAGTGAATCTATTTCTGATATTAAAAAAAAGCTAGGGCAACTCACTTCTGTTAAAGATCCTTATTTTCAATTATGTCTACAAGATGAACGAAAAGGAGTTCAAAAGTTACTTAAATCCGTTCAGAAAAAATGGGAAAAAGAAGCCCAATTAAGTAAAAAACTACTGGAAATGAAACAATACGAAACGGATTTGTATAAGCGAGGAGTTAAATATATTGCTGGTGTAGACGAAGTAGGTAGAGGGCCGCTCGCTGGTCCAGTAGTTGCCGCTGCAGTCATTTTACCAGAGCATTTTTCGGTTATTGGAATTAATGACTCTAAACAGTTGAGTGAAGCAAAACGAGATATTCTTTTTGACTTAATAACAGAACAAGCACTCGCAGTCGGTATAGGTATTATCGAACATGATGTTATTGATCAAGTAAATATTTATGAAGCAACAAAATTAGCGATGCGGAAGGCTCTAGACGAGTTGAATCCAAAACCGGATTTCGTTTTAATTGATGCGATGCCACTAAAATATACAGAATCTGAACTATCCTTAAACAAAGGAGATACGAAGAGTATTTCGATTGCAGCAGCTTCAATAATTGCCAAAGTAACAAGAGATAAGCTCATGAAAGAATACGAAAAAACTTATCCAGGCTATGATTTTGCGAGTAATATGGGATACGGCACGAAAAAACATTTGTATGGTTTAGATACAATTGGAATTTGTCCAATTCACCGTTTGAGTTTTTCTCCAGTAAAAGAAGCAAAGTCACATTTTGATAGTATAAAATAACTTAATTACTATAATAAAAAGCTTATTTTCTTCATTGAAAATAGGCTTTTTTTAGCTGGAAAAGGTATTTTAGCGATTGTACAAATAGACCAGATATTTGTACACTGGGGTTAACTACTAGGAGGTGCACTTATTGAATTTTAAAGAACGAATCGCATGGTTGAAAATTGCGAGTTGCCAGTCAATCTCTGCTAAAAAAAGAGCTGAAATTTGGCAGAATCTTTCTGACTTTGACCATTGGGAAATGCAAACAGAAGAATTTGTTGCTCACTTTTTTAATGAGGACAAAGCTAGCCAAGTAATTGGTGAGTTGGAATGTGCCGAAGTATTTTCTGACGATGAAATAACGATTATATATATACTTGATGATAATTACCCACCTTTATTAAAAGAAATTTATGAAGCACCACCACTTTTATTTTGCAAAGGAAATATTAACTTATTTCAAGAGCAAGCGATTGCTGTGGTTGGGACAAGGCGGATGAGCGACTATGGTCGAAAAGCCTGCAAGACAATTGTAGGAGAGCTGGCCCATCAAAGTTTGACAATTGTTAGTGGGCTCGCCAATGGAATAGATACAGAGGCACATATGGCTTCTTTGGGAATTAATAAAAATACCATCGCGGTACTAGGTTCGGGAATAAAGAATATTTACCCTAAAAAGAACACGCTGCTTGCGGAAGAAATATCACAGAAAGGTTTGCTTATAAGTGAATATTTGCCTAACGAAGCAGCAAGGCGTTGGTATTTCCCTGAACGCAATCGGATTATTAGCGGACTAGCACTAGGAACGGTAATAATTGAAGCTGCCGAAAGAAGTGGCTCACTTATCACAGCTGATTTTGCCCTTGAACAAAATCGACAAGTTTTTGCTGTTCCAGGCAACATTTTTATCGACACTTGGAGGGGGACGAATAACCTAATTCAAGAAGGAGCAAAATTGGTTACAAATGGAAACAATATAATAGAAGAATTTTTTCAAATCAGCCATTAAAAGCAGTGAAATTACCTTTTCTGAGTGATTTGACTTGCATTTCCTGATTTTTTAAGATAAGTTTGCTAAAGAAAGCTGAAAAAAATATAAAATAATGACTTTTTAATTAAAGCCATTGACAAACTCAGTAGGAAGGGCTAATATTTATTACTGAATTATGTGAAAAGTCAGCAATGCAAACTTATTGAACGCGAGGCTAGGACTGTAATCTTTTTATTGCAACTAGTAAAGCCCGTGTATTGACCCAAATCAGGGAGGAATATATTAATATGGCAGATTATTTAGTGATTGTAGAGTCACCTGCAAAAGCAAAAACAATTGAAAAGTATTTAGGAAAGAAATTTAAAGTGAAAGCGTCCATGGGTCATGTTAGAGACTTACCAAAAAGTCAGATGGGTGTTGATACAGAACATGACTATGAACCAAGGTATATCACTATTCGTGGTAAAGGTCCTGTTTTAAAAGAATTAAAGCAAGCCGCTAAAAAAGCAAAAAAAGTCTATCTCGCGGCCGATCCAGATCGCGAAGGAGAAGCAATTGCATGGCATTTGGCGAACAGTCTAGACTTAGATCAATCAGACAAATTGCGAGTGGTATTTAACGAAATTACGAAAGAGGCAGTAAAAGAATCATTTAAAACTCCTCGAAAAATAGATATGGACTTAGTAAATGCACAGCAAGCTAGGAGAATATTGGATCGTTTAGTTGGTTACAATATCAGCCCGATTTTATGGAAAAAAGTAAAAAAAGGCTTGAGTGCAGGCCGTGTTCAATCAATTGCACTTCGAATTATCATTGACAGAGAAAAAGAAATCAATAATTTCAAACCGGAAGAATATTGGACAATTGATGGTAATTTCCTTAAAGGTAAGAAAAAATTCCAAGCTAATTTTTATGGCGTAAATGGTAAGAAGAAAAAGCTTTCAACCGCTGATGATGTAAAAGAAGTTATGTCCGCAATTAGAGGGAAATCATTCGATGTTACGGATGTAACCAAAAAAGAACGACTTAGAAATCCAGCTGCACCATTTACTACATCTAGTCTACAACAAGAAGCAGCAAGGAAATTAAATTATCGTACACGTAAAACAATGATGCTTGCTCAACAATTATATGAAGGTATTACGCTTGGAAAACAAGGTACTGTTGGATTGATAACCTATATGCGTACTGACTCTACTCGTATTGCGGATTCAGCTATTTTAGAAGCAGGTAATTATATTAAAGAAACATACGGACCTGAATTTTCTCGGAATCACAAACGTTCTGATAAAAATGCAAAAGGTGCTCAAGATGCCCATGAAGCAATTCGTCCAACAAGTGCAATGAGAAGCCCGCAAGCAGTGAAAGAATATCTGACGCGTGATCAGCTTCGCTTGTACCGCTTGATTTGGGAACGATTTATTGCCAGCCAAATGACACCAGCTGTTCTGGATACAATGCGTGTTGATTTAGATAATAATGGTGTGAATTTTAGAGCTAATGGATCAAAAATCAAGTTTCATGGCTTTATGAAAGTTTATGTAGAAAGCAATGATGATAATACGGAAGAAAAAGAGAATATTTTACCTGATTTGAAAAAAGGCGATAAGGTACAGTCGGAATCACTTGAACAGCGCCAGCATTTTACTCAGCCGCCTCCCCGTTATACAGAGGCAAGATTAGTTAAAACACTGGAAGAAATAGGAATTGGACGACCATCTACCTATTCACCTACATTAGATACAATTCAGCGGAGAAATTATGTATCCTTGACCAATAAACGTTTCATTCCAACTGAATTAGGTGAAATCGTCAATGAAATGATTGAAGAATACTTCCCAGAAATTTTAGATGTGAAATTCACAGCTAATATGGAAAGCGAGTTAGATGAAGTAGAGCATGGACAAGTAGAATGGGTCAAAGTAATTGATGAGTTTTATAAACAATTCGAGCCAAATGTGATTAAAGCTGATGCCGAAATGGAAAAAATTGAAATTAAAGATGAACCTGCTGGTATCGACTGTGATCTTTGCGGAGCGCCAATGGTATATAAAATGGGTAAATATGGAAAATTCCTTGCTTGTAGCAGATTCCCTGATTGCCGAAATACCAAAGCGATTGTAAAAGAAATTGGTGTTACTTGTCCTAAATGCGAGAAAGGGCATGTTATCGAAAGAAAGAGCAAGAAAAAACGAATTTTTTATGGTTGCGATCGCTATCCAGATTGTGATTATGTTTCATGGGATAAACCAGTAGAACGAGCTTGTCCAAAATGTAATGAACGAGCACTTGTAGAAAAGAAACTGAAAAAAGGTGTACAAGTTCAATGTACCAACTGCGATTATAAAGAATCAACACAACAATAACTAGTCAAAATGGCAGCACTAGGGGTTCCTTTGTGTTGCCATTGTTGCGCGAGGAGGCGGACAAATGGGAAAAAAAGTAAATGTAATTGGAGCAGGGCTAGCTGGAAGTGAAGCAGCGTGGCAATTAGTGAAAAGAGGAATAAAGGTTGATTTATATGAAATGCGACCGGTAAAACAAACACCGGCACATCACACAGATAAATTTGCAGAACTTGTTTGCACCAACTCATTGCGAGCTAACGGCTTAACAAATGCGGTGGGCGTGATAAAAGAAGAAATGCGGATACTTGAATCAATTATTATTGAAGCAGCTGATAAGGCTTCTGTACCAGCGGGAGGAGCGCTTGCGGTTGATCGTCATGAATTTTCTGGTTATATTACAGACAAAGTGAAAAATCATCCACTTGTTACGGTACACACGGAGGAAGTAACGACTATTCCAGAAGGCCCAACGATTATTGCAACTGGTCCATTAACAAGTCCAGCACTTGCGGAAGAAATAAAACATTTAACAGGTGAAGAGTATCTTTATTTTTATGATGCAGCGGCCCCAATTATTGAAAAAGATAGTATTAATATGGATAAAGTATATTTAAAATCCAGATATGATAAGGGGGAAGCAGCCTACTTAAATTGTCCGATGTCGGAAGAAGAATTCAAGGCTTTTTATGAGGCACTTGTTACTGCTGAAACGGCAGCACTGAAAGAATTTGAAAAAGAAGTATTTTTCGAGGGGTGTATGCCGATAGAAGTGATGGCAAAGCGTGGTATTAAAACCATGTTATTTGGACCGCTAAAACCAGTAGGATTGGAAAATCCAGAAACAGGTAAGAGGCCCTACGCAGTATTGCAATTGCGTCAAGATGATGCAGCTGGGACACTTTATAATATGGTTGGTTTCCAAACCCATCTAAAATGGGGGGAGCAAAAACGTGTATTTGGTATGATTCCAGGATTAGAAAATGCAGAAATCGTACGTTATGGTGTGATGCACCGGAATACATTTATTAATTCGCCAACTGTTCTTAAACCAACTTACCAACTTAAATCAAGAGATGACTTATTCTTCGCAGGACAAATGACTGGTGTTGAAGGCTATGTAGAGTCCGCGGCTAGTGGACTTGCTGCTGGAATTAATGCGGCTCGTTTTGTAGAAAACAAAGAATTAATCTTATTCCCAAAAGAAACGGCAATCGGAAGTTTAGCACATTATATAACTAGTGCGAGCAAAAAATCATTTCAACCAATGAACGTGAATTTTGGGTTATTTCCAGAGTTAGCTTCCAAAATCCGTGTAAAACAAGAACGTAACGAAAAATTAGCAGAAAGAGCCCTAAGTGCAATAAAAGGGGTTGCAGAACAATTATAAAAACACTATAATGATTTAGGGCTATTAATTGCTGCTCTTTTCATCATGATTTTCACTTTTCAGTTTTTCAAAAGAGTTAATTAAGATGAAAAGGCAGTTTTTCTTTCAAATAAATGGTCTAGACAATTATGTGAAACTCAATGTGGTTTTTTTCACAAAAGAAAAGCTAATTATTTAAATTGATTGTAAAAACGGATTAATTCGAAAAGTTGCGAAAAATGGATAAAATCATTGCAACTAGTATGTTGATATGTTAACATGATAGTGTTTGAGAGGTGTATTAGCATGAATCAAGAAGGCAAGTGGGAGCAGATGTTTCTTGACTATCTTCATTCAGAACGAAATTATTCTGAAAACACAAGTACCGCTTATGAAAATGATTTGCTTGATTTTCGTCGTTTTTTAAATGAACAAGCTATTACCCAATACAAACAGGTTACTTTTCTAGATGTTCGAATTTATTTAACTGAATTAAAGCAAAAATCTTTTTCTCGAACGACAGTAGCTAGGAAAATTTCAAGTTTACGGAGTTTTTACACTTTTCTTTTAAGAGAAAATGTTATTACTGAAAATCCGTTTACTTATGTGTCACATGCGAAAAATCAGCTAAGGCTTCCTAAGTTTTTCTATTCAGAAGAAATGGAAGCTTTGTTTCAAGTGGTTTATGAAGACAATGAAACGCTTACAATTCGGGATAGAGTTCTTTTGGAGGTATTGTATGGCACTGGAATTCGGGTGAGCGAGTGTGCAGGGATTTTATTAACAGATATTGACCAGACTTATCAAGCAATTCTTATCCGAGGAAAAGGGAATAAAGAGCGATATGTGCCTTTTGGTGTGTATGCGGAAGACGCGATTACGGATTATTTGGATTGCCGATTAGCATTAATGAAACGTTTTAACAAAACACATGATTCACTATTAATCAACCACTACGGGGATCCACTTACAACAAGAGGCATTCGATATTGCTTAACAAAAATAATAAGTAAAGCATCACTCACACGAAAAATTCATCCTCATATGTTGCGCCATACATTTGCGACAGATTTGCTTAATAATGGTGCAGATATGCGGACTGTCCAGGAATTACTTGGGCATGCAAGCTTATCATCTACACAAATTTATACACACGTTACGAAAGAGCATTTAAAATCTACCTATATGAAACATCATCCGAGAGCTTAAATTTGGAGGAGGTTATGGAAATGGAACTACATGCTACAACGATATTTGCAGTCCATCACGACGGAAAAGCCGCAATGGCAGGAGATGGTCAAGTAACGCTCGGAGAATCTGTTGTTATGAAACACACCGCAAAAAAAGTTCGTCGTCTTTTTCATGATAAAGTAATTGCTGGTTTTGCTGGTTCAGTTGCCGATGCATTTACATTATTTGAAAAATTCGAAGCAAAACTTAATGAATATAATGGTAATTTGGAAAGAGCATCCGTAGAACTAGCTCAACAATGGCGTAGTGACAGTGTTTTACGCAAACTAGAAGCGATGCTGATCGTTATGGATAAAGATACCTTGCTACTTGTTTCTGGTACAGGTGAAGTTATCGAACCAGATGATGGGATTTTAGCGATTGGTTCTGGTGGGAACTATGCTCTTGCTGCAGGTCGAGCGCTGAAACGACATAATGGTGGACAAATGGAAGCCAAAGATATCGCACGCCATGCACTAGAGATTGCTTCAGAAATTTGTGTTTTTACAAACGATCAAATTACGGTAGAAGAGCTTTGAAGGAGTGATTAATTTGACAAATCAAATGCTAACGAGCCAGTTGACACCTAAACAAATTGTCGAAAAACTGGATCAATATATTATTGGGCAAACCGGCGCGAAAAAATCAGTTGCGGTAGCACTTCGAAATCGGTATCGCAGACAACTTATGGATGAAGCTATTCGTGATGAAATCATTCCGAAAAATATTTTGATGATTGGACCAACTGGAGTCGGAAAAACTGAGATTGCTCGACGGATTGCCAAAATTGTTCGAGCGCCATTTTCAAAAGTAGAAGCAACAAAATTTACAGAAGTAGGCTATGTTGGTCGGGATGTGGAATCTATGGTTCGTGATTTAGTAGAGGTTTCTGTTCGTTTAGTGAAAGAAGAAAAAATGCAACTAGTGCGTGTCAAAGCAGAAAAAAATGCTGAAAAACGCCTTATTAAATTACTAGCACCAAGTCAAAAGAAAAAACAAACGGCATCCCCAAATCCAATAGAAGCACTATTCGGCGGGATGAATCAACAGGAAGAACCAGATGAAGAAGAAGTGGATCAAGAATTAAAAAATAAACGCAGCCAAATCGAATGGCGCCTTCAAAACGGTGAACTTGATGATGAAATCGTGACAGTGGAAGTAAAAGAACAACAAAATCCAATGTTAGATATGATGCGCGGGGCTGGAATGGACCAAATGAATGGTATGCAAGATGCGCTGTCAGGAATGTTCCCAGCAAAGAAGAAAAAACGAAAAGTTACTGTTCGAGAAGCGAAAAAAATCCTTTTTGAAGATGAAGCATCAAAACTTATAGATGCGGAAGAATTAGCGGCAGAAGGAATTCATCGTGCAGAACAAATGGGCATGATTTTCATTGATGAAATTGATAAAATCGCCAGCAAAGAAGGCGGTGGAAATGCTCAGGTTTCTAGAGAAGGTGTTCAAAGAGACATTTTACCTATCGTTGAGGGGTCGCAAATTTCTACTAAATATGGTACAGTCAACACGGAGTATATTTTGTTCATTGCAGCTGGAGCTTTTCATATGTCGAAGCCGAGCGATTTAATTCCCGAACTTCAAGGGCGTTTTCCAATTAGAATTGAACTAGATAAATTAACTCAAGAAGATTTCTACAAGATTCTCACTGAACCGGACAACGCGCTTATTAAACAATACAAAGCCCTGCTTAAAACAGAGGGAATTGAATTGATTTTCACCAAAGAAGCTGTCGAGCGAATTGCAGAAATTGCTTTCCAAGTGAATCAAGATTCTGATAATATTGGAGCAAGAAGACTTCATACCATTTTGGAAAAACTTCTGGAAGATTTGCTTTTTGAAGCACCGGAAATTAATATGGAATCAGTGAAAGTAACAGAAAACTATGTAAATGAAAAACTTGCACCTATCATGAAAAACAGAGATTTAACTCAATTTATTTTATAAAATACTAGGAGGATCTAATAATGACTTTATTAGAAAAAACAAGAAAAATTAATGCAATGTTACAAAATGCTGCAGGAAAAACAGTAAACTTTAAAGAAATGGCAGATACATTAACAGATGTAATTGAAGCAAATACTTATATCGTAAGCCGTAAAGGTAAATTGCTTGGCTATTCAGAAGTACTTCCAATTGAGAATGAACGTATGAAACAAATGCTTACAGAACGTCAATTCCCGGAAGAGTATACGCAAAGCCTTTTCAATGTAGGTGAAACTTCTTCTAATCTGGAAGTATCCAGTCAATATACAGCTTTCCCGATTGAAAATAGTGATTTATTTACAAAAGGATTAACGACAATTGTACCTATCGTCGGTGGTGGTGAACGCCTTGGAACTTTAATTTTATCTCGTTTAGAAAGTAATTTTACGGATGATGATTTACTACTAGCTGAATATGGTGGAACCGTAGTTGGTATGGAAATTTTACATGAAAAAGCAGAAGAAATTGAAGAAGAAGCGCGTAGCCGTGCAGTAGTACAAATGGCAATTAGTTCTCTTTCTTATAGTGAGTTAGAAGCAATTGAACATATTTTTGATGAATTAAATGGTAAAGAAGGCTTGCTTGTTGCTTCTAAAATTGCAGACCGTGTTGGTATTACACGTTCTGTTATCGTTAATGCACTTCGTAAATTAGAAAGTGCGGGTGTTATTGATTCTCGTTCACTAGGAATGAAAGGTACATTTATCCGTGTGTTAAATGATAAATTCCTTGTTGAACTTGAAAAATTGAAAAATAACTAAAATTTGTAAAGCTTTCTCTGAAAATATTCAGGGGAAGCTTTTTTTTATCGGCTTTGGTAAAATAAGAAGGAAGAAGTTGTGACTGGAGGAATGAAAATGGAAATTGCCGAAACAATAATTGAAGTACGTTATGCGGAAACAGACCAAATGGGAGTTGTTTATCATAATAATTACCTAGTTTGGATGGAGATTGGTCGCACAAGACTAATTGAACAATTAGGTTTCCGTTATTTTGATATGGAAGAGGCGGGATACCTATCTCCAGTGTTAGATGTGCATATCCATTACGGGAAACCCTTGCGTTATGGACAAAAGGCAGTTGTCAAAACATGGATAAAAGGGTATGATGGACTTCGTGTTACCTATGGGTATGAAATTTGTTATGAAGACACGAAAGAAATTGCGATTACAGGTGAAACAGCGCATGTATGTGTAACAAAAGAAGATTTTCGACCTGTGTCCTTGAGAAGAATATTTCCGAATTGGCATAAAGCCTATCTAAAAGCATTAGAATAAATAAGACTGGTAGTGATAAAAAATGGCTTTTGGTGTAAAGCGTGATGAAATGGATATATGGAAAGAAAAAGCAAGTCGTGGAGAGATAGCAATTATTACACATTATTGGCTAGATGATCGGTTTCCTGATTCCAAAACAGTAACCAAAGTTGCTTGTTCTGATTTGAAAAAATTACAGCAATGGGGAAAAAAATATGGACTTGCACCAGACTGGATTGATAATCGTCGAAAAAACATCCCGCATTATGATTTGTTTGGAGAAATGCAATTAGTTGTGCTGAAACAAGAGCATGAATGGGAACAAATCGAGCGGTTTCATTTGGAGGAGAAAGAATAATGATTAAACTGGAAAATGAAATAATACTCATAGAAATGAAAGAGGCTGGAGCTGAATTAACACGGATTTTCCGAAAAGATACTGGTTTAGAATATTTATGGAACGCGGACAGTAAGTTTTGGGGGCGCCATTCACCAGTGTTATTTCCGACAGTAGGAAGATTAGTAGAAGATACTTATTTTGTGGAGGGCAAACCATATCATTTAGGACAACATGGTTTTGCTCGTGACCGTGAATTCAAAGTGGTTGAACAAACGGAAAATAAAATTCGTTTTGAACTGGATTCAGATGAAGCTTCTTTGAAAATTTATCCATACCAATTTAAGTTGTCGATTAGTTATACATTAGAAAAAAATACCGTAGCTGTTTCTTTTGAAGTAGAAAATACAGATACCAAACGAATGTATTTCTCGATAGGAGCACATCCTGCTTTTAATTTGCCACTTATTGAAGGTACAGATTTTGAAGATTATTATTTAGATTTTGGAGCAAAGGAGAACTTAGAGACACTTTGTTTAGAAGGGGCTTATCGTAACGGAGAAATCAAAAATATTACGAAAGAGCCAACACAAAATTTACCACTGAATTATGACCTATTTAAAAATGATGCGCTTATTTTTGAAGCATTGAACAAAAAAGAAGTAACTATTAAATCTGATAAAACATCCCATTTTGTTAAGGTATCATTTCCTGAATTTCCTTTCGTTGGGATATGGACTGCAAGAGCAGGCACGCCTTTCCTTTGTATTGAACCTTGGTATGGAATTGCAGATGGCATAGGTGAATCAGTGGAACTTCGAGATAAAGCTGGAATTGAGCATTTAGAACCAGAAGCAGTATTTTCTTCTGAATATCAAATTACAGTAGGATAAATCAAAACCCAGAAGCAAAAATGAGCTTCTGGGTTTTATGTTACATCCATTTAATTTTAGGTTCTTCGCCGTTACGAATACGATTAATATTTGCTCTGTGACGCCAAATAACAAAAATAGCAATACAAGCAACTAGGATAATTAAAATCCAATCTCCTAAGAAAAATGAAATAAGGAGTGCGGCAAGTGCGCCAATCATGGAACTAAGAGATACATATTTGCTTAGCTTTAGTGTAACTAAGAATACAACTAATGCAGCTATAAATAATAGTGGTGCATAAGCAAGGATAACCCCGGCAGATGTAGCAACTGCTTTTCCACCGCGAAAACCTGCGAACAGTGGGAAACTATGACCAATAATAGCGAAGGCTCCAGTAAGTAACCAGAAATGATGGTCGACATTTAATTGAACGAAAAATGGAAGTAAAGTTGCAACGGTTCCTTTTAAAATATCCATTATTGTTACGATGCTACCAGCTTTGACTCCTAAGACTCGAAAAGCATTGGTTGCACCTAAGTTTCCACTACCAAAATCTCGAATATCTTTCTTGTAAAATATTTTTCCAATCCATAAACCAGATGGTATCGATCCGATAACATAGGCTAACAATGAAAGCAAAATCAAGTTAATTGTCATTTTTAAACCCCTCAAGTAGAAATGATGTTTTCCATAAAGAATTATAGCATAAAAAAGAGATGTTTGGCTAAATTGTAAGAAGAAATCACGATGAAAAGTTGAAAAAAACCAAAAAATAGCTTATGATTAGAAAGAATAATAGGGGGCGATTAGACTAATGCAAAATCCAACAAGAGAAGAAATCAATCAGATTTTAAAACAAGCAATAGTAATCGCAGTCATTGGCCTGAGTGATAAGCCAGACCGCACAAGTTATCAGGTAACGCAACTAATGCAGCAAGCGGGGTACAAAATTATACCGGTAAACCCTAATGCAGATGAGATACTTGGTGAAAAAGCAGTGAAGCAATTAAGCGATATTAAAGAACATGTGGATATTGTTAATGTCTTTCGTCGGTCAGAGTTTTTACCCGAAATTGCGAAAGCATTTGATAAGATAGATGCAGATGTATTTTGGGCACAACTTGGCATTTTTAATCAAGAAGCATTTGATTTTTTGGCGGAAAAAGGATATCCTACTGTCATGGATTATTGCATTAAGGTTGCTTATCAAGAAATGGATTAAATAACAGACCATTTTGGGAGGAAGCAGGTTCTTATAGCAGAGCCTGTTTTTTTATGAAAAAGAAATTGTCACTAAACTATCACTTTATTAATTAGCTAGTTAATGCTATTCTGATAAAGTGGTTTTCAGCGAACAACAACAAACGCTAGAGATTGATGGAATGAAGGGAGTTTTGAAGTATGAATCGGAATGAGTATAATGATGATTCTATTCAGGTGCTTGAAGGGCTAGACGCAGTTCGGAAACGCCCAGCGATGTATATTGGCTCAACAGATGTACGCGGGCTGCACCATTTAGTATATGAGATTGTAGATAATTCGGTCGATGAGGCCCTTGCAGGATTTGGTAAGAAAATAGTTGTCACACTTCACGATGATGGTAGTGTAAGTGTAAGTGATGAAGGGCGCGGGATGCCTGTCGGGATGCACAAAACTGGTAAATCAACTGTAGAAGTTATTTTGACAGTACTTCATGCCGGTGGTAAATTCGGGCAAGAAGGCGGTTATAAAACTAGTGGGGGACTTCATGGTGTGGGTTCATCAGTTGTAAATGCGCTTTCTGAATGGTTAGTCGTAACGATTAATCGTGAAGGGGCAACTTATGAGCAACGATTCAAAAATGGTGGGAAACCAGATGGAACACTAAAAAAAATCGGTAAGTCAAAAGCAACAGGAACAACTATTCGCTTTAAACCAGATCCAGCCATCTTCCCAACCACTTCCTATAACTATGAAACACTTTCTGAACGTTTAAGAGAGTCAGCATTTCTTCTTAAAGGCATGCTGATTCAGTTAATTGACGAACGTGTCGGTATGGCAGAGTCTTTCCATTTTGAAGAAGGGGTGAAAAACTTTGTTGAATATATTAATGAAGGCAAAGATGTTCTTCATCCAGTAGCAAGCTTTGAAGGCGAAAATGCGACAATTGAAGTCGAAATGGCCTTCCAATTCAATGATGGCTATTCAGAAAATATTTTAAGTTTTGTAAACAATGTCCGGACGCGTGGAGCAGGTTCTCATGAATCAGGTATGAAAGCTGCGATGACACGAATTTTTAATGACTACGCTCGTCGTGTTAACTTACTCAAAGAAAAAGAGAAAAATTTAGAAGGTAGTGATATTCGCGAAGGTTTATCCGCTGTGCTTTCTATTCGTGTACCAGAAAAAATTCTTCAATTTGAAGGTCAAACAAAAGAAAAATTAGGGACCCAGGAAGCTCGTCAGGCGGTTGATGCTGTAGTGGCTGAACATTTAGCTTACTTTCTCGCTGAAAACCCTGAAACAAGCTCTCTTCTCGTTAAAAAGGCAGTGAAAGCCCGTGAAGCAAGAGAAGCTGCCAGAAAAGCGCGTGAAGAAACGCGGAATGGTAAGAAAAAGAAACGTTCCGAAACACTTCTTTCTGGAAAATTGACACCAGCCCAGTCTAGAAATCCAAATAAAAACGAACTTTATCTTGTCGAAGGAGACTCGGCAGGTGGCTCAGCTAAACAAGGACGAGACCGTCGTTTCCAAGCTATTTTGCCGCTTCGAGGAAAAGTAATTAATACGGAAAAAGCAAAACTACAAGATATTTTAAAAAATGAAGAAATTAGCACGATTATCCATACAGTAGGCGCAGGAGTTGGCACGGAGTTTGACGTGGCAGATTGTAACTATGACAAAGTGGTTATTATGACTGATGCCGATACGGACGGAGCACATATTCAAGTGTTATTATTAACGTTTTTCTATCGTTACATGCGCCCGCTTGTTGAAGCTGGAAAAGTGTTTATTGCTTTGCCGCCACTATATAAAGTAAGCCGTGGTTCTGGTAAAAAAGAAGTGATTGAATACGCTTGGACAGATGAAGAATTAGACTCTGCCATTCAAAAAATTGGAAAAGGCTATATGATTCAACGTTACAAAGGTCTTGGTGAAATGAATGCTGACCAACTTTGGGAAACAACGATGAATCCAGATACGCGTACTTTAATTCGTGTACGTGTTGACGACACGGCTCGTGCAGAACGCCGCGTAGCAACACTGATGGGAGACAAAGTGGAACCAAGACGAAAATGGATTGAAAAGCATGTTGAGTTTTCTATGGAAGATAACCAAAATATTTTAGAAAATGAAAACATGATGGTTGAGGAGGCGAAAGACATTTGAGTAATCCAGAACAACATATCCAAGACTTAGCTCTAGAAGAAGTTATGGGCGATCGTTTTGGTAGATATAGTAAATATATTATTCAAGAACGGGCACTTCCAGATGTTCGTGATGGACTTAAACCTGTACAACGCCGGATTTTATTTGCCATGAATGTAGAAGGGAATACATCCGAAAAAGGTTTCCGTAAATCAGCTAAAACGGTCGGAAATGTCATCGGGAATTACCATCCACATGGAGACTCCTCTGTATATGAAGCGATGGTTCGGATGAGTCAAGACTGGAAAGTACGAAATATGCTGATTGAAATGCACGGAAACAACGGTAGTGTAGATGGTGATCCACCTGCAGCAATGCGTTATACCGAAGCGCGACTATCACCAATTTCAGCAGAACTTTTACGTGATATCGAAAAAGAAACAGTTGATTTTATTCCAAACTTTGATGATACTTCTAGTGAACCAACTGTATTACCAGCACGCTTTCCTAATCTTTTAGTGAATGGATCTACAGGTATTTCTGCTGGTTATGCGACGGACATACCTCCTCACAACCTAACTGAAATTATCGAAGCAGTTATTAAACGGCTTGATAAACCGCTTTCGACTACTGAAGAAATTATGAAAATTGTTAAAGGACCAGATTTCCCAACAGGCGGAATTATTCAAGGGATTGATGGTATCCGTAAAGCCTATGAAACTGGTAAAGGCCGCGTAGTTGTCAGATCCAAAACCGAAATTGAAGATATCCGTGGTGGTAGAAAACAAATTACTATTCATGAAATTCCATATGAAGTAAATAAGGCTAATTTAGTGAAACGCATGGATGAACTTCGCATTGAGAAGAAAATTGAAGGTATTTCAGAAGTACGCGATGAAACAGACCGTACTGGACTTCGAATTGCTGTCGAGCTGAAAAAAGACGCCAATGCAGAAGGTGTGCTGAATTACCTGTTTAAAAATACCGACTTACAAGTAAGCTATAATTTCAATATGGTTGCCATTCACAACAAACGTCCAGAACTAATGGGAATTATTCCAATGTTAGATGCATATATCGAACACCAAAAAGAAATTATTACGAAGCGTTCAGAGTATGATATTAGAAAAGCACGCGCTCGTCAGCATATTTTAGAAGGATTAATTAAAGCTTTATCGATTTTGGATGAAGTTATTAAACTAATTCGTGGTTCGAAAGATAAACGAGATGCAAAGCTGAACTTGCAAACAACTTACGATTTCAGTGAAAAGCAAGCTGAAGCAATCGTTTCTTTACAACTTTATCGTTTAACCAATACCGATATTCATGAACTTCAAAGTGAAGCAAAATCACTTGCTGAACAAATTAGCGTATTAGAAAAAATCTTAGGTGATGAAGCGGAACTTGTGGCTGTTTTAAAAGCAGAATTAAGCGAAATTAAGAAAAAATACAAGACGCCGCGCCGGACGGAAGTACAAGCAGAAATAGCAGAAATCAAAATCGATACAGAAGTGCTAGTTGCCAACGAGGATGTTATTGTATCTGTTACGAAAGAAGGTTATGTGAAGCGTACAAGTCAACGTTCTTATGCTGCATCAAATGGTAAAGAACTGGCAATGAAAGAAGCTGATCATGCAATCTTTATTAAAAAAATGAATTCACTTGAATCCCTTTTATTATTTACAAGTAAAGGGAACTTCATATACCGGCCAGTTCATGAGTTACCAGATATTCGCTGGAAAAACTTAGGAGATCATGTTAGCCATCTAGCAAGTGATTTATCTGCAGGTGAGGAAATTCGTTCAGTCATCGACATTCCAGCCTTTACAGAAGAACACCGATTTTTATTTGTTACGAAAAACGGGATGACCAAGCAGTCTTTAATCACCAATTATAAGCCACAACGCTATTCGAAATCGATGATGGCTATTAAGTTAAAAGATGACGATGAACTTTTAAATGTGCATCTAATTGATGGAACAGAAGATATTTTTCTTGCAACAAAAAATGGGTATGGATTGCGATATCCGATTACCGAAATTCCAGAATCTGGTGCTAGAACGGCTGGTGTAAAGGCAATCAACCTAAAACAAGATGATAAAGTAGTTGGTGGGATAGTTCTTTCGTCAAATGATCCAAAACATATCGTCCTTGCTACACAACGCGGTTCCCTGAAACAAATGAAAGCAAGTGAATTTGAACCAATCTCTAGAGCAAAACGTGGCTTACTAATGTTACGAGAATTGAAGAATAATCCACATCGTTTTATTGGTATCACGCTTGCTGACAATAAAGATCACTTGTTTATTGAAACAAACACAGACCAAATTGTTGAAATTGACGTAGCTAATCTTCGTGTAACAGATCGTTATTCTAATGGATCCTTTGTGTTAGATGAAACGATGGAAGGTGAACCAGTCTCCATTTGGCTCGATATACCAGAAATAAAAGATACAACAGATTCTAAAGAGGAATAAGAAAAGGATCTTTGCTTATAAAATAGGCAAAGATTCTTTTTTTTGATATAATGGCAAAGAATAAGAGGAGGGGTATTTAAGTGGCAGAAAAAATGAATGTAGAAAGTTTTAATTTAGATCATACAAAGGTTAAAGCACCTTTTGTTAGGTTAGCAGGAACAAAAGTAGGCGAGCGTGGTGATGAAATTTATAAATATGATGTACGGTTTAAACAACCAAATAAAGAACATATGGAAATGCCAGCACTTCATTCGCTAGAGCATTTAATGGCAGAACTTGCTAGAAATCACACCGATAAATTAGTAGATATTAGCCCCATGGGATGCCAAACTGGTTTTTATGTCTCCTTTATTAACCATAAGGATTATGATGAGGCGCTTGAAATTCTAGCTACTACTTTAACTGATGTCTTAGCAGCTACCGAAGTACCAGCATGCAATGAAGTACAATGTGGTTGGGCAGCAAGTCATAGCTTAGAAGGTGCTCAGTCTTTAGCATCGGAATTTCTAGCAAAAAGAGCCGAATGGAAAAATGTATTTGGCGAATAACTTATATAGCAGAAAACTCTATTTCGATTTTAAATGGATATAGGGTTTTTTGTTTGGAATGTCCTGAAATAGTAAACGTCACATATTTGTCAAAAAATGTTCACAAAGTAATTTTATTAAATCTGTTGCGAAATAACGCATGAAAAGCCAACTGTTGATAACATTTATAATTTGTCAACCCTTTTTTGCACAAATCAGCTATGTAGTTTATTATATAGATGGTTTGTTCACAATTCCTCCATTGTAGCTAATTTATGCCAGGATTATAATAACATCATTAACAGTTAATAAAAAATATTAACGTTAAAGAGGCAATAAATTTATACGCATAGAGAGGGATAACAACTTATGACAATCAAATCAACTATAGTAAAAATTGGCGTTTGTTGCGCGATGGTGATTGTTCCTGCTACACAAACAGCGCTACCAGTTTTTGCTGCAGACCAAACGAAGCTTACAACAAGTCAAGACACAGTAAATATTCCAGACACAGCGTTTAAAACTTATTTAAATGGTTTATTAGGACAACCTAGTACAGCAAATATTACAGAAGCACAAATGAATACAATAAAAACTATTTCTTTAAATAACCTAAATATAACTGATTTAACAGGTCTTGAATATGCACACAATTTAACCGTTCTTTCTATCAATAATATTAATGCTAATAGTTACAGCCAAATAGAGCAGTTAACAAGTTTACAAAGACTTACAATCATGGGAACGGATGTCACTTCTAATCAAATTCCCGATTTAAGTAATCTAGTTAATTTGCAAGTGCTTGACCTTTCTCACTGTAAATTAGACGATTCTATATTTACTAAAATTAATAATTTGCCAAAAGTATTGTCTATGGACCTTAGCTACAACCCCAAAATTACAAATATAATGGAACTAAAAAGTTTACCCGAGTTAAAAAGTTTAAACATTCAATTCTGCGGGGTTCACGACTATCGTGGAGTAGAAGATTTTCCTAAATTAACCACTCTATCTGCTTATGGTCAAGCGGTTGGCGGTTCGGAATTGATTACATCCACTATCAAAAGTAGTGTATTGACTTTTGATGAAGAAAATAAAACTTTATATATACCATTTAGTATAATGACAGAACGTCCAGTAAATTTTGATGGTTATACACCTGACTTCCTTAAATCAACTTCTAGTAGAGACACCTATTTTACAATGAATGACCAAGTAGTAGATGGAAGTCGTTTAACGATTACAAGTGAAGGGTTAACAGTAAATGGAATCAGCAAAACTGATTTCGATAATTTAGAAAAAATGGAGTATAATGCGAGAGTGGACCTCAGTTATGGAAGCTATAATGCTCCTCCTAACATGACAATGGGTTCATATACTATCTCTTCACCAACATATGATCATTATTTTGATATTGACCATTCATTAAATATTGTAGCTGATCAAGAAATGTCTTGTATTGAATACCAATCTATCACAGAAGAACAGTTTTTAGCTGATATTCATGCGGAAACAGATGATGGATCAGTAGTTACAAGTGATTTTACTGAGAAAGTAGATTTTTCTAACCCAGGGACATATACTGTTACTTTGCAATCAGAAAATAATGCAGGTCTGAAAGCGGCACCTGTTCAAGTAGAATTTATAGTTCTAGCAAAAACAGCCATTACAGCAGAGCCGGAAATCACTTACGAGATAGATGCGACTAAAGATGAAGCACAATTTTTGGATGATGTTGCAGCAAAAACAAATGATGGAACAGTTGTAACAAGTGATTTTAAAGAAGTCGTCAATTTAGCTAAATCAGGTGAATACATCGTCACTTTACATGCAACAAATGATAAACAAAGTGCTGATCCAGTCCAAGTTACCGTGAAAATTCCAGAGATGACAACAGTTCCGGGTGTGACACCTTCACCTGATGCAACTGCAAGTGTGACACCAAAAACGGAGACAAGTACACCAAATCAATCAGCTACTCCAAGTGTTGCACCTAAGTTTGGACAAGAAGAAGTAGCAAGCGCTGACTTAGCTTCACCTGATTTAAAAGCTACAACTAAATCAAAAGCGGATATAACTAAATCAGAAAAAGTAACTTCCAAAACGATAAAAGCACAAGAAAAAGCTGAAATTAAAACAAATACAGCTAAGAAAGACTTACCTAAAACAGGTGATTCGTTACCATTACAATCTGTAACTATTGGTCTTTTACTAGTAGCAATTAGTCTATTAATTTCACGTAAAAAATAAAAATAACAATCCGTCCATTTAAGGGCGGATTGTTATTTTTTCATAGCATTAGTTAGCAAGGTTACATATGCTTCAGAACCACTTTTGGTTAAATGGACGCCATCTTCGCCAAAATATTGTGGGTTATTTATAGCTTGCGAATACCAATCAACTACAGTTACATTCGATTTATCAGCTGCATTTGCAATACTCTTGTTTACTTCTGCTTCCCAACCACGAGGTACTTTTGTATTAACGAGGTAGATTGAAGCTTTATCGAATTGATTTAAAAGAGTGTCTAATTGTGATTCAGTGAATGGTCCATTGGTTCCAAGCTCAAGGATAACCGCACTTCCAGAAGCATTATACTTTTTATAACCAGTAGCTGTGGTTATTGCATCTCTTAATTGCCGACCAACAAGACCGTCAATCGTAATATTTGGCACCGCTTCTTTTAGATATGGCTCGATGTCAATCATTAAAGAATCGCCAATTGCGAGAGTTTGGGTATAAGGAATAGTCCCGTTCGAAGCAATTGGTTTACTTTTCCCAGTAGGTGTTTTTTCAGGTGGTTTTGCTGTTTCTGTATTCTTTTTAGTTTTTTTATCATCCGTCGCTTTTTTAGATGGCGACTTCTTGCTGTCGGATGAAGATGTTTTTATGGAAGTCGTTTGTTTCTCAGCATTTGTATTAACAGGTAAAATATTAGTCATTCCAAGAGCGAATAGAGCTAGTATAGTTACGAGTCCAGTAATTCCAAGCCATTTTCCAACAGGCTTATTTTTCCAAACAAAATAGTTTTTGTCTTTGAAACTCTTGAAATAATTGATAAAACCATTTTTTCGAATAGGCGTTTCAATAAATCGGAAGGAAAGCTCGGCAATAATAAAGGTGGCAGCAACTTGTAAAATCGCTCGCCAGATATTAGGTTGGCCAACTTCAAAGACAGGAGTCGTTAATGTAATAATAGGATAATGCCATAAATAGATTCCATAAGAACGAGTTCCAATCCATCTTAGCGGTTTAAAACTAAAAACTTTACTTAAGTAAGATGCTGGATGTGAGATAGTGGCAATCATAGTTACGCCGATAATGGCTACAAACAGTAATCCACCACGGTATAAGAATGGTTGATATTCACTCACGAATGCTGTAAATACAAAGAAAAGTAAAATGCTGAGAGTTCCAACAATATTTAAAACTGCTTTACTTCTTTTTGGAACAACAGGGCTTAGCCGATTAAAAGGCCAAACAAAGGCAAGGGCGCATCCTGCTAGTAAATCAAATGCGCGAGTATCCGTTCCATAATAAACACGACTTGGATCAGTTCCTGGATCATACAGAACAGTCATCCAAATAGCAGAAAGAAGTCCAAGACCGATAACGATTTTTAAAAGTAATTTTGGATTTTTTACCCACCGTAAAAATACAAGTAAAAAAGCTGGCCAAATTAAATAGAATTGCTCTTCAATTGCGAGTGACCATAAATTTTTAAGTGGTGAAGGAAGCCCGAACGAATCGAAATAGGAAACGTCGTGGAAGATAAACCACCAATTACTTACATAGAAGAAAGAGGCGATAGCGTCACCACGTAGATTTTTTAAAATTTCAGGGTGGAATAAAACCGAATAGATGACAACAACGACAATCATTATATATACAGCTGGAATAAGGCGCCTAAAACGTCTCAACCAAAATTGTTTTAATTGAAGGGTTTGTGTTTTTTCCCATTGTGTTAATAAAATATTGGTAATTAAGTAGCCCGATAATACGAAAAATATGTCGACTCCAATGAATCCACCTTTTGCCCAACTGAAATTTAGATGATAGGCAATGACTGCAATAACAGCGAGCGCTCGAAGTCCGTCAATACTCGGAACATATTTTCTATTGTAGCGAGTAGTTCTTTTCAAAATAACATCTCCTAAATGTAATAAATGATTCTATGTGCAACCTTAGACAGAGATAAGAAAGCCTTCTGTTTCAAGCTCCATACTATAATAACACAGATAAATCAAGAAGTAAGTTAAAAAGACAGTTTTATTTATTGATTTTAATAATTTGAGTATATTGACTTATTTTTGTTATAGTAAAAATAAACTAAAAGTTTGGAGGGAGTATTATGACAGAGGTTTTTGCTCATCGCGGTAGTAGTGGAACACACCCTGAAAATTCTTTGCCGGCAATGAAAGAAGCGATAAATTCGGGGGCAGATGGAATTGAATTAGACATTCATGTACTCAAAACTGGAGAATTAATTGTGATGCATGATGAAAAAGTAGATCGGACAACAAATGGATCAGGATATTTAAAAGATTTTACGCTTTCTGATGTAAAAAAATTAACCATTGGCAGGCGTCTATTTCGCAAAATACGCGTGCCAACTTTAGAAGAGGTTTTTACTTTAATTGGAAATTCGGGCGTTATACTTAATATTGAATTAAAAACAGACATATTTGAATATCAGGGAATCGAACAAAAAGTAGTCGATTTAGCAAAGAAATATCCTCATGCTAAAGTCATGTACTCCTCCTTTAATTCAGAGACATTAGTTCGATTACGAGAGTTAGATAGTACATCCAGATTAGCACTTATTACACATGAAAACTTGGATGCTGTTTTAGATTTACATAAAAAAATCCATCTAGATGCCGTGCACCCGCCAATCAAAGCGAAAAATAATCCGGTTTTAAAAGAAATTCCTGTCCGATATTGGACAGTAAATAAAGAGGAGGATATGGCATATTTTTGTGCTATTAAAGTCAAAGGGATGATGACGGATTTCCCAGAGAAAGCAGTTGCGATAAGAAAAACTATCAATAATCAGTGAGCAGAACGCTTTTATTCTAGCTAGTTAAAAGCTATAATAATAGCAAGTTAATAAATATTATTGTCTGAGATTTGGAGAGACTGCAAAAGGCGAGCGCAATCGTCTTATTTTGCAGTCTCTTTTGTTTTTTTGCCTTATCAAGTTTCAGTTAGACAGAAAAGTGGAAAAGTGACAAGAAGGCATAATGCAGATGGTAAACAATTTGAAAGGGGTAGTCAAAATGGTACAATTATTTTCAGCATTTGACAGAGAAACAATTGAAAGAAATCTACAAGAGGAGAAATTTGATTTAGTCATTGTTGGCGGAGGAATTACTGGCGCTGGAATAGCACTTGACGCAACGGCAAGAGGTATGAGTGTGGCACTTGTCGAAATGGGTGACTTCGCTAGTGGGACTTCAAGCCGTTCTACAAAATTAGTACATGGTGGCTTACGTTATTTACAACAATTTGAAATTAAAGAAGTGGCTGACTTAGGGAAAGAACGAGCAATCGTTTACGAAAATGGGCCGCATGTAACTACCCCTGAGTGGATGATGCTTCCCTTCCATAAAGGCGGAAATATGGGTAAAACAACGGCATCTTTTGGGATTCGCCTATATGATTATCTAGCAGGTGTTAAGAAAAATGAGCGTCGTAAAATTTTAAGCGCTAAAGAAACATTAGCTAAAAATCCATTCGTTAAAAAAGAAGGTTTAAAAGGTTCAGGGTATTATGTAGAGTACCGTACGGATGATGCTCGTTTAACGATTGAAGTTATGAAAAAAGCAGTAGAATTAGGAGCTAATGCCATTAATTATACAAAAGCAGAACATTTTTTATATGATGACAATAAACAAGTAGTTGGTATTACTGTAACGGACCTTTTATCTGGTAAAGCTTATGATATTAAAGGACACCGCGTTATTAATGCTGCAGGTCCTTGGGTTGATAAAGTAAGAAAACTAGACTACGCAACCAATAATAAACACTTGCGCCTAACAAAAGGAATTCATTTAGTTATCGATAAACAAAAATTTCCGATGGAACAAGCAGTTTACTTTGATACACCAGATGGCCGGATGGTCTTTGCAATTCCTCGTGATAAAAAAGTATATGTTGGGACAACAGACACCGTTTATGAAGAGACGGTAATCAATCCAAAAGCACTAGAATCCGATCATAATTATGTCATTAAAGCCATTAATTATATGTTCCCAGATGTTCACATAACCGAAAAAGATATTGAGTCTAGTTGGGCTGGTGTTCGTCCATTAATTTATGAAGAAGGAAAAGATCCATCAGAAATTTCTCGTAAAGATGAAGTTTGGTTTTCTGAAAGTGGCTTAATTACGATGGCTGGTGGGAAATTAACTGGATACCGGAAAATGGCTGAAAAACTATTAGATGATGTCTCTAAAAATTTAGCAAAAGAAACAGGAAAGAAATACAAACCCGTGCAAACGAAACATTTACCAATTTCCGGTGGAGACATAGGTGGTTCCGAACAATTAGAAGCATTCCTTTCGAAAAAAGCGAAAGAAGGAAATAATCGTTTTGGTTGGACATTGGAAGAAGGAAGAGAAATTGCTAAACGTTTTGGTAGCAATATTGATCAACTATTTACCTATGCGCAAGAACATAAAGATACAAATGAAACTACCTTGCCTAATAGTTTATATGCAGAGTTACGCTATTCGATTCAACATGAAGCCGTAACGACCCCGGTAGATTTTTTACTTCGCCGGACAGGTTATTTGCTTTTCGACATGCCATACTTGCTTGAATGGAAAGATGCGGTAGTTGATGAAATGGCGAAACAATTCCACTGGGACGAAGAAACAAAACAAACTTATATAGAGGAATTAAATACGCAAATAAATGATGCCAGAGAACCTGCTGATTGGCATGATAGATAAAATTAAATACAGAAAAAACGCATTTCTATCAAGAATTGCGTTTTTTTTTATGAAAAATACATTTTCGCTATTCTCAAGACAACTTTTTCATGGTACATTGATTACAGGTGAAAAGGAGGTTTTTTTTTGAATAGCATTCCTGTCATCGTTATCGTTGGTCCAACTGCTGTCGGAAAAACAAGTCTAAGTATCGAGCTAGCAAAGAAGTTTGATGGCGAAATTATTAGTGGGGATTCCATGCAGGTTTACCTTGGATTAGATATTGGTACTGCAAAAATCACATCAAAAGAAATGGCTGGCATTAAACACTATTTAATAGATGTGACAGAAGTAGAAAAACCATTTACTGCTTCGAAATTCCAATCAAAAACAAGAGGTCTCCTGGAGTCGATACATAACCGTGGGAAATTGCCTATTATTGTTGGTGGAACCGGTCTTTATATTCAATCCATTTTTTATGATTATGATTTTGGACAAACCGCTGGAGATAAGGCATATCGAGTGGAATTAGAACAACTAGACAACGATGCTTTATGGCAAATGTTAAATCAACTTGATCCGAAAAGTGCCACGCTTATTCATAAAAATAATAAACGTCGTGTTATTAGAGCGCTAGAAGTGATGCGCGCAACTGGAAAACCTTTTTCAGAGTATCAAGTTCATCACGAACCAAATGATCGGTATAAGCCTCTCTTCTTAGGATTAGATTTAGCAAGAGATTCACTATATGAACGAATAAATGAGCGTGTAAATAACATGTTCCAACAAGGTTTAGTAGAAGAAGCGAAGACCTTATACGATCGAGATTTAACCGATGTTCCAGCGATTCAAGGCATTGGTTATAAAGAATTATTTACTTATTTTGAGGGTAATAGCTCATTAGAAGAAGCAAAAGAGTTAATTCAGAAAAATTCGCGTCACTATGCGAAGAGACAGTTAACATGGTTTAGAAATCGAATGGATATCAACTGGATCCAAGCAGATACTAATAAAACAGCGATAGAAGCGATAGGAAAAGTGAATGCTTTTTTGAAGTCTAAATAAGCTTTTTCTGTTTGGTAATAAGAAATAAAGGGTATTTGAAATTAGCCAACCAATAAATGAGTTGGGATTTGGGAAAGATTTTAGTAGAAGATATAGAGATTGGAGAGGGAAATTATGAAACAAGGTGGACAAGGATTACAGGATTATTACTTAAATCAATTACGTAAGGAAAAGATTCTTGCAACAGTATTTTTAACAAATGGTTTTCAATTAAGAGGGCGTGTTGTAAGTTTTGACAATTTTACGGTATTACTTGATGTTGAAGGGAAACAACAACTTGTATTTAAACACGCAATTTCAACTTTCTCCCCGCAGAAGAATGTAGCTTTAAATCCTGATGCGGAATAAGCAGTTCATTTAAAAGGTAGGAAACTCGTTTACAACGTTTCTTGCCTTTTTTTTATGCCAAAAATATGCTACGATTAGTTTTGTCTGAAAAAAGGGAGAAATGCATGTGGAACGGGAAAAGATAATCTTAGTTGGCGTTTTTTTGCCAAATAAAACAGAGGAAGCTTTTTGGAATTCAATCAGTGAACTATATAGTCTGACGAAAACAGCGAATGGAAAAGTGGTCGATGAACTCATTCAAAAGTTAGAACGAGTAAACCAAGCTTCCTTTATCGGTTCTGGTAAACTGTTAGAGCTTGCTGAGTTAGTAGAAATGCATGAGGCGGATGTAGTTATTTTTAATAGTGAGCTCAGTGCTACCCAAGTACGTAATATATCTAAAGCTGTGGACGCACGTATTATTGATCGAACCCAACTGATCTTAGATATCTTTGCGATGCGAGCTAAGTCAAAGGAAGGTAAGTTGCAAGTAGCCTATGCTCAATATAAATACTTATTACCCCGACTCAGTGGACAAGGGATTTCTCTGTCTAAACTCGGAGGCGGTATAGGTTCGAGAGGCCCAGGTGAATCAAAACTCGAAATGGATAAACGGCATATTCGTGAAAAAATGCATGATATTAAATTACAGTTATCACACGTTGAACAACATCGAAAACGAATCATTGACAGGCGAAATGGCCAAGATGTTTTTCGCTTTGGATTAATTGGTTATACGAATGCTGGGAAATCGACTATTTTTAATCGACTCACGAATGAAACAACTTTAGAAGAGGATAAATTATTTGCGACTCTAGATCCGACAACACGAAAAATTCGATTTCTGGGCGGATTTCAAGCACTTTTAACAGATACAGTAGGCTTTATTCAAGATTTACCAACGACGCTTGTTGCGGCTTTTCGTTCGACTTTAGAAGAAACAGCAAATGTGGATGTGTTAGTTCATGTTGTTGATGCATCTGATGGGGATTATTTGCAACATGAAACAACTGTATTAGCTTTGTTAGAGGAGTTAGAAATGAATCATCTTCCGCTTTTAACAGTTTATAATAAGATGGATCAAGTAGCAGCAACGTTTATTCCCGACCAGCCAGAACATTTACTTATTTCTGCACTTGATTCTGTAGCACCTAACATATTAAAACAACGGATGATCGAATTGATTGAAAAAGAATGGGGCTATTTTACACAAGAACTTTCCGAAGAAAACGGTAAAGAATTAGCCCAAATAAAACAAAAAGCATGGATTACGAAACTTGAGTATCTGGAAGAAAAGCAAGCTTATTTAATTGAAGGATACCAGCCAAGAAAGGAGTCTACTAATGACTGAAATTCAAATAGTGAGAGCAAAAGTAGAAAAACAAATTTCCCGACTACAAAACGAGACGGATCAAATAGCAGAATATAACCAAGCGAAAGTGTTAGATGCATTTCAAGCAAATAAAGTAAGTGATTTTCATTTTCATCCATCGACCGGATATGGATATGATGATGAAGGAAGAGATACATTAGAACAAGTATATGCTGCTGTTTTTCATACAGAAGCAGCACTTGTTCGACCGCAAATTATTTCCGGAACACATGCTATTTCGACCGTGTTATTTGGTATTCTTCGCCCCGGAGATGATTTGTTATATATTACAGGAACCCCTTATGATACCTTAGAAGAAATTGTTGGAATACGAGATAAAGGACAAGGTTCACTTCGAGATTTCCAAATTGGCTACGGCTCAATTGCTTTAACGAAGAATGGCAATGTTGATTTTACAGAAGTCGCACAAAAAATGACTTCTAAAACAAAAGTAATTGGTATTCAACGTTCCAGAGGTTATGCAGATAGACCTTCTTTTACAATTGAGAAGATAGCAGAAATGGTTGCTTTTGTAAAAAATATTAATCCAGAAGTCATTGTTTTTGTCGATAATTGTTATGGTGAATTTGTCGAAAAACTTGAACCGACAGAAGTGGGTGCAGATATTATCGCCGGCTCTTTAATTAAAAACCCAGGTGGAGGACTTGCTAAAACTGGTGGATATATCGCTGGTACAAAAAAATTAGTGGAGTTATGTGGATACCGATTAACTACCCCAGGAATAGGTAGAGAAGCAGGAGCCTCATTATACAGCTTATTAGAAATGTATCAGGGATTCTTTTTAGCCCCTCACGTCACTGCACAAGCCATTAAAGGGGCAAGATTTACTGCTGCAATGCTTGCTGAATTTGGGGTGGAAGCAGACCCGGTTTGGGATGCGCCAAGAACGGATTTAATTCAAAGTGTTTCCTTTCATGATAAAGCTAAAATGGTCGCTTTTGCACAAGCAATCCAAAAAGCTTCTCCTGTTAACGCACATGTTTTACCAATCGGTGCTTATATGCCTGGTTATGAAGATGACGTGATAATGGCAGCAGGGACATTTATTCAAGGAGCTAGTTTAGAATTAACGGCAGATGGACCAATTAGAGACCCATACCAATTATACGTACAAGGTGGTTTGACATATGAACATGTCAAAATCGCTGTTACTCGAGCAATTGAAAATACGCTTTAAAAAGTAACATCTATTTTTCAAAAAGTTTTTAATTTTTGCCGCGAATATAAAGTTTGCGGTTTTTTTGCTGTGAAAAAGCTTGGTGTAGATAGTTTTTATGAAATGTTAGATTATCTTACATAAATTTGACAAAACATCTAACGTACATTATAATGCTACTATCATCAAAAAATATGTTTTGAGGGGGAATTGTCGTGAGTGAAAAGGAAATTCGGAGATCCATGCCGCTTTTTCCAATTGGGCCTGTGATGAAGCTAACCGATCTCACCGCTAGACAAATTCGCTATTATGAAGACCAAGGATTAATCCATCCGGCTCGAAATCAAGGAAATCACCGTTTGTATTCACTTCAAGACATTGATGTTTTGCTAGAGATTAAAGATTATTTGAATGATGGTCTGAATATTGCGGGAATTAAGAAAATGTATCAAATGCAACAAAAAGAATCCAAAGAACCTTTAACAGATGACGATGTTCGCAAAATACTTAGAAAAGAAATGCAACAGGCTGGCCGTTTTGTAAAACAAGATGCAACCGGAAAACAACAGTTACCAAGGTTTTAAAAAAACAAGAAGAGGTATTTACTTTATTTAGAAGTTAATATAATTAGACTATTTAGGAGGAATTTAGATTATGGCAAAATATACAAAAGAAGACATTTTCCGCTTCGCAGATGAACAAAATGTAAAATTTATTCGTTTACAGTTCACGGATATACTCGGGATTATCAAGAATGTGGAAATTCCTGTTAGCCAACTAAAGAAAGCACTAGATAATAAAATCATGTTTGATGGTTCCTCCATAGAAGGTTTTGTACGAATTGAAGAGTCCGATATGTATTTATTCCCAGATTTAGATACTTGGGTTGTATTTCCTTGGACAGCAGAAAAAGGAAAAGTTGCGAGAATGATTTGTGACATTTTTAACCCTGATATGACTCCATTTGCAGGAGATCCACGTGCTAACTTAAAACGTGTACTTCAAGAAATGGAAGAATTAGGATTTACAGAATTCAACTTAGGACCAGAACCAGAATTCTTTTTATTCAAATTAGATGAAAATCGCCGTCCTACTTTAGAGTTAAATGATAGTGGTGGTTACTTTGATTTAGCGCCAACAGACTTAGGCGAAAACTGTCGCCGTGATATCGTGCTTGAACTAGAAGAAATGGGCTTTGAAGTGGAAGCTTCTCACCATGAAGTAGCTCCAGGGCAGCACGAAATTGATTTCAAATATGAAGATGCCATTACTGCTTGTGATAGCATTCAAACCTTTAAATTAGTTGTTAAAACAATTGCTCGTAAACATGGACTTCATGCAACCTTCATGCCAAAACCACTTTTTGGTGTTAATGGTTCTGGGATGCATTTCAACATGTCACTTTTCAACAAAGAAGGAAATGCATTCTTTGATAAAGATGGTGAATTAGAATTGAGCAAAACAGCATACCAATTCTTAGCTGGTATGTTGAAACATGCACGCGGATATACTGCAGTTACAAATCCAACTATTAATTCATTCAAACGACTAGTTCCTGGTTATGAAGCACCTTGTTATATCGCTTGGTCAGGTAAAAACCGTAGCCCGCTAGTTCGTGTACCAAGCTCTCGTGGTCTTAGTACTCGTCTTGAATTACGTAGCGTTGACCCATCTGCTAACCCTTACTTAGCGATGGCAGTATTATTAAAAGCAGGTTTATCTGGAATTAAAGATGATTTAACACCACCAGCACCCGTTGACCGTAATATTTACGGTATGAACGAAGAAGAAAGAGAAGCAACTGGTATTTTTGATCTTCCGGAAAGCTTAGGTCATGCTTTAATTGAACTTGAAAAAGATGATGTAATCAGAGAAGGTTTAGGTGAACATATTTTTGAACACTTTATTGAAGCAAAAACCATTGAGTGCGATATGTTCCGCACGGCTGTTCATCCGTGGGAACGCGAACAATATCTAGAAATCTATTAATATTTATCACCCCGCTTCCTGGATTTGGAAGCGGGTTTTTTGTTGTGCAGTTGTGGATTAGAATTTTACAAATGAAAGTAAATGCTTGACGTTTTATCAGGGGAGATTTATATTCAACGATAGAGAAATAAAGTTGAAAAGGTAGTATGCGTTTTTCATTTATTTAGGGTAAATAAGTATGGCTCATTTAGTTTATAAGGGGAGTATTAACGGAAGCGTTAGTAGTAAGGGGGGAGTTATGCAAGTCACATTGGCTATTTTCGTTTTTATTATTACATTAGTATTTGTTATTTGGCAACCTAAAAAGCTATCGATTGGTTGGTCCGCGTGTGGTGGTGCTTTACTTGCATTATTATTTGGAGTTGTTACTTTTAAAGATATTGAAACTGTGTCAGGGATTGTTTGGAATGCTACACTCGCATTTATAGCGATTATTATCATTTCACTTATTTTAGATGAAATTGGTTTTTTTGAATGGGCGGCTTTACATATGGCGCGTCTTGCTCGAGGGAACGGTTTATTGTTATTTGTCTTAATATCCATTTTAGGAGCTTTAGTGGCAGCTTTCTTTGCAAACGATGGTGCTGCATTAATTCTAACACCGATAGTCTTAGCAATGGTACGAGCGCTCCATTTTGATGAACGAAAAGTGTTTCCGTTTATTATCGCTAGTGGTTTTATTGCGGATTCAACTTCCTTACCCCTCATTGTGAGTAATTTGGTAAATATTGTATCAGCAGATTTTTTTGGTATTGCTTTTTCTGAGTATGCACTTATGATGTGGATTCCAACACTTTTTTCGTTAATTGCTAGTATTTTGATTCTCTATATTTATTTCCGAAAAGCATTACCGAAAAAATATGACGACTCCAATCTTAAAGCACCTGAATCAGCACTAAAAGACAAGAAATTGTTTCATATTTCTTGGTGGATATTAACTATCCTTGTTATTGGTTATTTTTTAAGTAGTTTTTTGGAAATCCCAGTCTCTTTTATTGCATTATCTGTAGCAGTTATCTTTTTATTATTAGGCAGAAGGAGTCAGGCTGTAGCTACGAAAGCTATTTTAAAAGGGGCTCCTTGGAATATTGTCTTTTTCTCTGTTGGGATGTATGTAGTTGTATACGGTTTACAAAATGTAGGGATTACTAAATTATTATCACATGCAGTTGAATATGTAGCGAGTTATGGTTTGTTTGTAGGTACCATTGGGATGGGATTTATTGCTGCGCTTTTATCATCAGTTATGAATAATTTGCCAACAGTGATGATTAATGCACTAGCGATTGAGCATACGACTTATATGGGAGTTATGAAAGAGGCGTTAGTTTATGCTAATGTAATTGGTTCGGATTTAGGACCAAAGATTACGCCTATTGGTTCACTTGCCACATTGTTATGGCTTCATGTTTTAGGGCAGAAGGATATTAAGATAAGTTGGGGCTTATATTTTAAAATTGGTATTGTTATAACAATTCCTGTGCTTTTTATCACCTTAGTTGGTCTATACTTGTCTTTATTACTTTGGAATTAAAAAAGAACCCACAGTCTTTTGAAAAAGATTGTGGGTTCTTATAATTTATAGAGTACATGCGGTTTAAGCGGGTGATTTTCTGGTAATACTGGATGATCAAAGTTTGCTATTTTGGAAAGCTTGATTTTTTTCATCACTTGTTCAGAAGCGATGTTTAATGAAGCCGTAAAACTAAATATATCGACAATCGAAGTATGTTCATGCGCGAATTGAATGCATCCGAGTGCGGCTTCTGTTGCATAACCTTGATTCCATACATTTGCTTTCAAACGCCAACCAATTTCTGTGCAAGGAGTGAAATCTGCTTCAAATGTCGCTTCGTGAAAACCAGTAAATCCAATAAAATCACCAGTAGTTTTTTCTTCGATTGCAAATAACCCGTAGCCAAGTAAAGCTAATTCTTGCTGATTTCTATCAAGAAGTGCATTACTTTCTTCTGAAGTTAATAAATTCGGGAAAAATTTCATTACACTCGGGTCTGTATTTAGTTTTGCGAATGGAAAGTAATCATCCAGAAGATAATCTCGGGCTATTAATCTTTTTGTTTCAAAATAAATCAATGCTGTAACCGCCTAACTGAAATGTAAGTTTAACGTATATCTCGATAAAGACCGATAACTTTTCCTAAAATAGTAACATTGTTTAAAATGATGGGTTCTAAGGCATCATTTTCTGGTTGTAATCTAAAATGATTCGCTTCTTTATAGAATCTTTTACAAGTTGCTTCATTTTCATCTGTCATTGCTACCACAATTTCTCCGTTTATAGCTGAACTCTGTTGTCTAACGATTACTTTATCTCCATCAAGGATACCTGCGTTAATCATGCTTTCTCCGTCAATTTCAAGCATGAAAACATTGGTTTCCCCAGCAGCCATATATTCGGGAAGAGGAAAATATTCTTCAATATTTTCGATTGCAGTAATAGGCATACCAGCTGTTACTTTTCCGATAATAGGAATATTAACTACATTAGGTGTTTCTACTTCATCTTCTAAAGATAATATTTCAATTGCACGTGGTTTAGTAGGGTCACGTCTAATTAAACCTTTTCCTTCGAGTCGAGCAAGATGCCCGTGAACAGTGGAACTTGATGCCAGCCCAACAGCTTCACCAATTTCACGTACGGAAGGTGGATAACCTTTTTCTTTTACTTCTGACTTGATAAATTCATATATATCTTGTTGACGTTTAGATATTTTCATGGTTTCACCTCATTAATTTAGTCGTTATTTATAAACTAAGTATAGCAAAAGAAAATTCAATATGCAAACAAAGGTTCGTTTTTTTTATTGACATATACGAACGACTGTTCTATACTATAGAAAAGCGAACATACATTCTTTTGGAGGGGTTATTAATGACTTTGAAATTATTTTGGGATAAATTTTATGTTTCTATTATATTTGTAATTACTTGTTTAGTTTTAGGAATTGTTTTGATGTGTACGGTTGTTGGGAATGATAGCAATTATTCAGAAGTGAATGTGGATGAGGGTGATTCTCTTTGGGCACTTGCAGACCAATATGCAGGGAAGAGTGATATGGCGAAAGCAGATTTTGTGTCTTGGGTAGAAAAAGAAAATAATTTAACTGACGGTCATGTGAAAGCCGGAGAATCAGTTGTTATTCCAGTCCATGAGACAAAGCTATTAAATAGTGATATGAGCATCCAATTAGCAAATCAATGAGCAGGTTTTGGCTCTCATTTATGATATAATATGTAAGAAAGTAGTGAACTATAAGCTGCTTTCTTATTTTAATATAACGAAAGAGGATGAATCGCGATGTTAGAAAAAGCTAAAATAGACCGTATTAATGAACTTTCAAAAAAGAAAAAGGCGGGAACAATAACAGCTACTGAAAAAGTAGAACAAGATAAGTTAAGAAAAGAATATATAAAATCATTTCGTACACACATGAAGGGTACCATTGAAAATACAACAATCATTGATCCAAAGGGGAATGATGTGACACCACACAAAGTGAAGCAAATGAGAAAGAATAATAACTAAAAATTAGTATCAAATGAACATTTTCGAGCAAATGAACAAAAATAACAATCAATTAAGCAATTTAAAGCATTTTTTGGTTGTGTTAATTAGTTTTTAGGCTTATTATTAAAAGTAGTTAAAATTATATTGAAGAGAGGATGTTTCATTTGTTCGATAACACAGATACTTTAGCAGTAAATACAATTCGTACATTATCAATTGATGCAATTCAAAAAGCAAATTCTGGTCATCCAGGATTACCTATGGGAGCAGCACCAATGGCCTACGCGCTTTGGTCTCGTGTATTAAATACTAACCCGAAGAATTCCCACTGGTTTAACCGTGACCGTTTTGTGCTATCAGCAGGACATGGTTCCATGCTTTTGTATAGTTTGCTACATTTAAGTGGTTTTAAATTAGAATTAGAAGATTTGAAAAACTTCCGTCAATGGGAAAGCAAAACTCCAGGACATCCGGAATATCGTTATACGGATGGAGTAGATGCGACAACAGGCCCGCTTGGTCAAGGAATTGCAATGGCAGTTGGTATGGCGATGGCAGAACGACATTTAGAAGCGAAGTATAATAAAGATGGTTTTAATGTAGTGGATCACTATACTTATGCACTATGTGGTGATGGCGACTTGATGGAAGGTGTTGCTTCTGAAGCGGCTTCTTATGCTGGTCACCAACAATTAGGTCGACTGGTACTCTTATATGATTCCAACGATATTTCACTTGATGGTGATTTAGATAAATCTTTTTCTGAAAATGTGAAACAACGATTTGAAGCTTATGGCTGGGAACATTTGCTTGTAAAAGATGGCAATGACACAGCGGAAATTTTAGCAGCAATCGAAAAAGCAAAACAAAATACATCACAACCAACAATGATTGAAGTGAAAACCGTGATTGGCTTTGGGGCTCCAAACGAAGGTACTAGCAAAGTGCATGGTGCTCCACTAGGAGAAGAAGGTATACTAGCAGCGAAAAAAGCATACGGTTGGAACTACGAAGAAAAATTCTTTGTTCCTGAAGAAGTAACTGCTCGTTTTAAAGAAACGATTGGGGAACGCGGTGAGAAAGCGGAAGCAGCTTGGAATGAATTATTTGCTTCTTATAAAGTAAAATATCCGGAGCTTGCTAAACAATTAGAAGATAGTTTGAATAATAAATTACCAGTTGATTGGGATGCTGAGTTGCCTGTGTACGATGACTCAAAAGCATTGGCTAGTCGGGCCTCTAGCGGAGAAGTAATCAATGCGCTAGCTGCAAAAGTACCTACTCTATTCGGGGGTTCTGCTGATCTTGCTGGTTCTAATAATACAACTATTAAAACAGACGGTGAATTTACAAAAGCAACGCCAGCTGAACGTAACATTTGGTTTGGAGTTCGTGAATTTGCAATGGGTGCTGCTCTAAATGGTATGGCTCTTCATGGTGGCTTACAAGTCTATGGTGGAACATTCTTTGTCTTTTCGGATTATGTTCGTGCAGCAATTCGTTTATCGGCAATTCAACATCTACCTGTAACTTACGTAATGACGCATGACAGTATCGCGGTAGGGGAAGATGGACCAACTCACGAACCTATTGAGCAACTTGCTAGTCTGCGTGCAATGCCAGGACTTTCTGTTATCCGTCCTGCTGATGGAAATGAAGTTGTAGAGGCTTGGAAATTAGCAATTACTGCTACTTCTACTCCGCATGTACTTGTACTCACTCGTCAAGGATTGCCAACATTACCAAATTCTGCTAAATTAGCCGCAGCCGGTGTTAAAAAAGGTGCTTATGTCATCTCGCCAGCTACTAAAGAACAACCAGATGCAATCATTCTTGCAAGCGGGTCTGAAGTAAACTTGGCTGTTGAAGCACAAAAAGAACTTCTAGCTGGGGGAACGGATGTATCTGTTGTAAGTGTGCCTTCATTTGATCTATTTGAACAACAATCAGCAGAATATAAAGAAAGTGTTTTACCAACCGCTGTTAGAAAACGTGTAGCAGTGGAAATGGGAGCCAGCTTTGGCTGGGAACGCTATGTTGGTTTAGATGGAAAAGTAATTGGAATCGACAAGTTTGGTGCATCTGCTCCAGGGGAAACGGTGATTCATAATTATGGCTTTACAGTAGAAAATGTTGTAAATACAGTGAAATCACTTTAATTAATAGAAACAGGTCGCTGCTAGTTTTTCTAGAGTGACCTGTTTTTTATTGGGATAATTGATTGCGCTGTAAGGGCATTAATGATATAATTACGAGGTTGTTTGAAGCTTTTATTGCTAAATTGATCAAGATAATATGATTTAATGAAAAGTATTGTCTGTTTAATATAAATCAAGTACAATAAAAGAGGATTTTGTTTCAAGGAGGAGAAAAGAGACTATGTGGATTTACATTCTTGTCGGCATTATTTGTTTGCTAGCTGGTCTTGCGGGAGGATTTTTTATTGCGAGACGTTACATGATGAGCTATTTAAAAAACAATCCGCCAATTAACGAACAAATGTTACAAATGATGATGGCTCAAATGGGTCAAAAACCATCACAAAAGAAAATTAACCAAATGATGAGTGCGATGAACAAACAGCAAGAAAAAGAAAAACCAAAAAAAGCGAAGAAATAATATTTTACAATGTAAAACCCTTCGAAATTAGTAGTAACTAATGTTGAAGGGTTTTTTATTATGATTAAATATATCGAGTTAATAATGGAAAGTCTTTAAATTTTACATCATATTCTAAAATAGATAATTTTATTAATAAAGTTTGTGTAAACTGTTTAATATTTATCAATGGAATTTCTGGACTAACTATAGGTATATTTTCTGAGATGGAGATCAGCCAATTTTTTACTTCTGTGTAACTTAACTTTTGTAAGGTGAGTGCTGTAATTATTATTGTGCTTAATCGTTCATCCTCTTCACCGGTCAAAATGGTGTAGTTTCTTTTATAAAAACTACTTATGTTGTCCATAATAATTGTTACTTCTTTGTTTTTTATTGACATCTGATAAACTAACTCATCTAAAGCATCTGCTATGTGAGCGATACAATGCGCCCAACCTTTTCCTTCTACAAATGAGCGAGTATCATTTTCGGTTGCAAGTAATTGAGTCAATGATATATATATTCTTTGTACTTCTTTGGCTGTTAAGAAATTATGCACTTTATTATTAGATAAGAGTAAGGCGATAATTAGAGTTAGGAATGATCGTTGAAAAACAGCATCATTTTCGATAGATTTAATTTTATAAAAAAGATTTTTTTCATTCAAAGCGTAAGAATATATAATCATCTTCTGCTCATAGGATAAATTATCTTTTGTATAGAGCCATTCTGAAAAAATACTGTAGGCTATTTTATCTCTTAATTTGCTGTCAGTAGATGATAAATACGTTAAGAAAGTATTTATCATTTTTTCTGCTTTCTTGAAATTTTGAGGTAATTGATAATTAGTTAGTTTGAGTGAATTATACAAGCTATTATCTATCAAGTCGTCACTCCTTTTTTAAATTTTAATGGTTGAAATAATAAGCATCATTGGACGACGATATTCCTCCTGCATTTCTGGTAAATCTTTTAATTCAGGTGCTGGTTGTGGTTCAATAATACTTTTAATTTGAAAGCCATTTTCAATTAAGATTTGGATGTAGCTGGTTAATGTACGGTGATACTTTTGAACTTCTTCACCTAGGAAGTTTGTTGTGCGTAATGATTCATCAAAATAATGATCTACAGGCCAAAATAACTTATTTCCTTGTTCGTCCGTGATCCAAGCTTGTGAGCCTTCTGCTGTAAATACGGGATGCTCTACAGAAAAAATGAATGCGCCATTTTGTTTTAAATTAGTGTGTACTTTTTGGCAAACGCTAGTAAAATCAGCTACATAGTGAAGTGCAAGGGAACTTAAAACAACCTCGTAACTTTTGGGTTCTAACTTAATATCTTCAATCGCTTTTTGTTGATAACTAATAACAGGTGAAGTTGTTTTTTGTCGTGCTTCCGTTAACATTCGTTCAGATAAATCTATTCCTACCACTTTTTTTGCGCCATGTTCAGCGGCGTAAATACAGTGCCAACCGAAACCACAACCTAAATCAAGAACTGTTTTTTGATTAAAATCAGGAAGTAACTTTTTAAATTCGTGCCATTCGCCAGCAGCTTTTAGACCTTCTTTGGAACGGGGCATTTGACTGTATTGTTCAAAGAAATGCTGATTATCATATTTATTTTCTTTCATTTTAATCCTTCTCCCTAAAATTAATCAGATACTTGACTGAATTCTTTATCTAAGAAGAGGTGAGCGAGTCCACTCACTTGTTTTAAACGTAAGATTTCATTAGCATCCATACCGATATTTTTCATAATCCAGTTATCAGACATACCGCTATCCGCTAATTCGCCTACAATATTCGACATTAGCTCTACATTATGAAATCCGCGAGCTCGGTTATGCCGGATAGTAGAGGCAATCCGGTTGACGACATTTTTTTCTAGAATAACAACTGGAACCATTTCGTTTTCTCTTTCTCGAATGCGTTTAGATGTTTGTATGATTGTAAACCGATGAAAGCCATCGATTATTTCATAGTTGCCTGAATCTTCTAAAGGGTAACAAACGAGTGGTTGTGTGAACCCATCTTCCCAAATGGATTTTTCTAGTAATTTTAATTCAGTTGCAGGAACCGTGTTCGGGTTGTAATTATTTGCTTGAAGTTTGGAGTAGTGGACAGGGATAACGTTATAAACAGGACTTTTGTAGTTCATTATATCACCTCAAAGGATATTATTATATTTCTCTAGTGCTTTCTTTCGCTTTTCAAGTTCCAGTTTTGTTTGACCGAATCCCATATATTTGCAAGAATAATCATTTTTTAAAATGGCGATACACATCCGTTTATATGTAGGAACGCTTGAAAATTCTTTAATTTTTAGGTCATCTGGATATTCTTTAAAGCGAACAACTTCCATTTTATTTGTATACGTTCGATTATTTTTTGGAGTGCCAAGGAAGTCTGCTTGTACATTTAAACTTTTTAATTCTTCTGCTATTTCAACTTTTAAAGCACCGCCCGTTTCGGTCCAATAGTTGATACTTGTTTTAAATTTTTTTAAATAACGCTCTCTAGTGTAGCATGGCAAAGTTGTAAGTAAAAATTCTAAATAGGACTTCCAAGTATGGTTTTTTGGTAATTTAATTTCTTTCCAAGCCATCGCTGAAGTACCTCCATAAATCGCAGTGAAATTGGCTCCATTTACTCTGCCAACAAGCTTCGACCATAGATCTGGTTCAATAACGCGATATAATTTAAGGCTTTCGGTGGCGGCATCGTTAAATGGACTAGCAACACGCATATCGCTGATGGTTAAACCAGCATGAAAAAATAAATCATAAATTTTGTTATAATTCCAATTGAATTTGGCGTTAGCAATCCAAATATCATCGACTAACCAATCATGAATAGGGTAGCCATTATAAATATTATTCGCGATTTCTGTTGTCCAATTGTGTGTTTGATACATTCGTTCTTTTTTATGGATGGCATTATAACGATTTAGTGATTCTTGTTGTCGAATTCCAATCAATGCAATAGTTTTTTTCGCGCCAGTTTTTTTGTGTAACCAATGAATAATTTTTCGATTAAATTCATAATCCCAAATCCCCTGGAAATCGAAGTCGAAAGGAGCGTTATCTTCATTAATGACAAAAGGAAATTCGGGCATATCTCTTACCCAAATATCTTGTTTGCATTTTTCCCAAGGTATCCAGTGGTCGGTAAACATCGAAACGGCTGACTGTGCTGCTATAGGGAGACAACACCAAACAGGTTCAATTAGGTCTAAGTTACTGTTGAGTATTTTTGTTACAAAATCTGTGGTTGCAGTATATTGTCCTTCGTAATCTAAATGATAAACATAAATTTTTTTGCGGATTTGGTGTTTTCGCATATAATCAATGACGAGTTGGAGCATGACGGCACTATCTTTTCCGCCTGAAAAAGAGACGATAATATTATCGAATTCAGAAAATACCACCTCTAATCTTTCTTGGGAAGCATCAAGAACTGTTTTAGAATGCATTCATAATCACCTCAAAGGAGTTTTTTTGAGAAAGTTCTTTTTTTATTTCTTGTAATAAATTGGTTTTTTTGGATATATTACTGTCAATAATATGATCAAGTCCAACATTGCCGCTTAAGTCATGGTAATAACAATCATTTACTTGTCCCGTTCGATAAATCCGCCGTTCAGACTGGTCACGCTGCGAGTAGTCAAAAGTTTTATCAAAATAAATAATTTGGTTATAGGCTTGTAGGTTAAGTCCGTAAGAAGATTTTGCAAAAGTGGTTACTTTCACATTTGGAAATGCTTTTAGGAGTGCTTCTTCGGATCGTTTGTATTTGCAAAAAATGATAGTTGTATCTTCTTTACCGTTGACTAAAGATTCCGTGATGGTGAATTTTTCTGAAGAAAGGCAATAACAATGTTGCATGACTTGGGACATTTCTAGAAAGTTTATATTAATCGTATAAGCAGCTGCTTTTTTTAGATAATCCTCTTTTAGTTCATAATATTTCTTTAAAAGAGCTTCATCAATTGAATAATCATGACGAATATAATGCCAATCTACTTTTAAATCTATGGATGAAGAAAAAATAAAAGGTGTGATTAATTTATAGAGATATTCTAAATTATGGTATTGTTTAATAATATCCATGGACTGCTTATTTGTTTCAGTTAATTGCGTAATAGTGACATATTCGCAAAATGTTTTTTTGAATTGTGAAAAAGTTAAATTTAGTATTTTGGGTGACAAAAATTCTAATTGTGACCATAAATCTAATATATTCCGACTTAAAGGTGTTCCATTCATTATCAATTTATAGCTTGCTAAGCGAGAAAGTTTGATTGCTCTTTGTGTTCGAAGGGCATTTTTATTTTTTATTTTCAAACTTTCATCCATAATAATGTAACTATTGTTAGCTTTCTTAAGTTTATCTCGGCAAGTGAGGTAAAGTTGATCTGAATTAGAGAGAGATTCAATTCCAACAATATCTTGCGGGAATTGGTAGTCCCATTTGCCTATTTCCTTTGCTAAGTTATCTTTCGTCTGGAAAGGAGTGAGCCAAAGAACATAATCCGGTTCTACATCTTTAATTAATTCGCAAGCAACCCTGGTTTTCCCAGCACCGGGTTTCATAAATAAGGCACCAACTTTATATTGTTCTAATTTATCTAAGGCTAATTGTTGATCATCTAATAAGGTCATTGTTAATTACCACATCTTTTTCCAATTTTTTAGGTATATGCGTTCGGACTTTTATGATTGTATCATTCACTTTTTTGGTATGAAAAGACTTTGAAATCTCCTTGTTTTCTTTGTCGAACGCGAGCATCATTTCCTCTGCATCAATCACTTTTTTTTCTGTATGTTTCTTTAATTGAAATTTCCAGGTATTTGGAAAATAAAAATAACTGAATTTTTCCGAAATAGAAAAGACCATTTTTTTAGGGAGCAAGAAAAAATAACCTTGATACTCACTATTCATTGGCATTTCTATAATTGATTGCTTATCCCATTGCTCAATCTGTTCACTATATGTATAAATTTTGTTCCATTTAACCATTTAAAGCAAATCTCCCGTGTGTTTTGTCGTTTTAGTTCAAATTTTATCTCTATAATAGTTTTATTTTATCATAAAAGTTAGTACTATATGTTACAAAAAAAGAATTTCTATGAATTTTAGCTAAGTAAATTTGAAAATGAAAGTGTAAAATTGTAAAATAGGGGCGATTTCGCTACATTTAAAATGTTTTTTCATTTTTTAGTAGAAAACACTTTTGTAATAGCCAGCTTTTTAGTAGAATAGATAATGGTGGATAGAGAATTTTTCTATCTATGAATAGAATATGAAATTGGAGGCTATTATGGATACCCCAGATTATAAACGAGTTGTATTAAAATTAAGCGGTGAAGCACTTGCCGGAAATGATGGCTTTGGAATTAACCCGAGCGTAGTCAATTTGATTTCTGCTCAAATCAAAGAAGTTGTAGAATTAGGAGTAGAGGTTGCTATCGTTGTCGGCGGCGGAAATATCTGGCGTGGTAAACTTGGTAGTGAAATGGGAATGGACCGGGCAGCAGCTGACCAAATGGGAATGCTTGCAACTATCATGAATTCTTTATCCTTGCAAGATTCTCTTGAAAATATTGGAGTTGCTACACGAGTACAAACATCGATTGATATGCGTCAAATTGCAGAGCCATACATTCGTCGTAAAGCAATTCGTCATCTTGAAAAAGGTCGCGTAGTCATATTTGCTGGTGGAACAGGTAACCCATACTTCTCCACGGATACAGCAGCAGCACTTAGAGCGGCCGAAATCGAAGCGGATGTTATTTTAATGGCGAAAAACAATGTAGATGGTGTCTACAATGCTGATCCAAAACTAGATGAAAATGCGAAAAAATATGAAGAATTATCCTACCTTGATGTTATTAAAGAAGGCTTAGAAGTAATGGATACTACGGCTTCATCACTCAGCATGGACAATGACATTCCATTAATTGTCTTCTCGTTTACAGAGCAGGGTAACAATATTAAACGTGTTATTTTAGGTGAAAAAATCGGAACTACTGTTAGGGGGAAAAAATAATGAGTAAAGAAGTATTATCGAAATCAAAAGAAAAAATGGAAAAAGCAGAGCAAGCATTAACTAGACAACTTGGAACAATTCGCGCTGGTCGTGCTAATGCCTCACTTTTAGATCGTTTAACTGTGGATTATTACGGGGCACCAACACCTGTCAATCAAATGGCTTCTATCAGTGTCCCTGAAGCTAGAATGTTACTTATTACTCCATATGATAAAACTATTTTAGGCGAAATCGAAAAAGCTATTTTAAAATCAGATCTTGGTTTAACACCAAATAATGATGGTTCTGTTTTACGCTTATCTATTCCACAATTAACAGAAGAGCGACGTAAAGAGCTTGTTAAAGAAGTGAAAAAAGAAGCGGAAGAAGCAAAAGTAGCAGTTCGTAATATCCGCCGTGAAGCAAATGAAGACTTGAAAAAATTAGAGAAAAATGGCGATATCACAGAAGATGATTTACGTTCATATGGTGAAGATGTACAAAAACTAACAGATGAAAGCATCAAAAATATCGATAGCATCACGAAAGACAAAGAAGCGGAAATCTTAGAAGTTTAATTGATACTTTTACTAGTAGTAACAAATAAGATAGCATCCTTTTAAGTTGAAATGACATTCCTAATTCTTTCCATATGTGTTGGGTTAGGAATGTTTTTTAATGGCCAATTCCATCTCTCTCATGAAACTCTCATCTGTTCACATGGAATTTTTAGTACATTAATTGATTCTTTTTTGTTATTATAGGTATAGACATGCTCTAAGAAGTGTATCAATTGGAGGATTTATGATGTTTAAAAAGCTATTTCGACAAGAAGAAAATATATTAAATAGTGAACTTGCAGAAGATTTGCCAATCCCGCGCCATGTAGCTATTATTATGGATGGAAATGGGCGATGGGCAAAGAAACGTTTCTTACCAAGGATTGCTGGGCATAAAGAAGGTATGGATGTAGTAAAACGTGTTACTCGATACGCAAATGCAATAGGTATCGACGTTTTGACCCTCTATGCTTTTTCAACTGAAAATTGGAAACGACCTACAGATGAAGTGGATTTTTTAATGAAACTACCTGTAGAGTTTTTTGACTCTTTTGTACCAGAGTTGATAGAAGAAAACGTTCGTGTTAATGTGATGGGGTATAGAGAAAATTTACCTAACCATACGATGCGTGCAGTTGAAAAAGCAATTACTGACACAGCACATTGTACAGGACTAACACTTAATTTTGCTTTGAATTATGGTGGCCGTTCAGAAATTATTACGGCAACAAAAGAAGCAGTAAAAGAACTAATCTTAGAAGGTAAGTCAGTAGATGATTTAACAGAAGAGATATTGAATGACCACTTGATGAGTAGTGGACTTGGGGATCCAGATTTATTAATAAGAACAAGTGGAGAACTTAGACTGAGTAATTTTATGCTATGGCAACTTGCTTATAGCGAATTTTATTTTACAGATACACATTGGCCTGATTTTTCAAAAGAAGATTTTTTACAAGCGATTATTGAATATCAAAACAGATCGCGTCGTTTTGGAGGGCTCTAGGGAGGAAATAGGATTGAAAACAAGAATTATTACTGCAGTTGTTGCGCTGATATTTTTTATTCCTTTTGTTATTTACGGGGGAATTCCATTTGAATTATTAAGTATATTACTTGCAACGATTGCTCTTTATGAAGTACTTATAATGACAAAACAACGGATTTTTTCGGTGAATGGAATAGTCACTTTATTACTGATGTGGTTAGTTGTCGTCCCAGATAGATATTTGGACTTTTTAGCAAAACTGCATATTACAGAAATGGAAATTATTTTTCTTTTAATGGCATTGTTACTCGCTTATACGGTGTTTTCTCGAAATAAATTCCATTTTGATCAAGTGGGGATTAGTATGGTTGCTGCTTTTTATACAGGTTTTGGCTTCCACTACTTAGCATTAACTCGTGATGCGGGTTTAATGTATGTGTTATTTGCATTATTTATTGTCTGGTCGACCGATACGGGGGCTTATTTTATTGGAAAAGCGATTGGAAAACATAAACTTGCTCCAAATGTAAGCCCAAATAAAACAATAGAAGGCTTTATTGGGGGAATTATTTGCGCTCTTGTTATTGCAGGTGGTTTTTATTACTTCGTCGGGTTACCTGGAAATATCCTTGTAATTCTAACTCTACTCGTGTTCTTATCTGCTTTTGGACAACTGGGAGATCTAGTTGAATCTGCTCTAAAAAGGTTTTACGGTGTTAAAGATTCAGGGAAAATTTTACCTGGACATGGCGGCATTTTAGATAGATTTGACAGCTTGTTGTTCGTATTACCACTGCTACATATACTTCAAATTATTTAATTGGAGATGGGATAATGAAAAAAATTATTTTACTGGGAGCAACTGGTTCGATTGGTACGCAAACCTTAACGATTGTTCGAGATAATCCAGCTAAATTTCAAGTGGTCGCTCTGAGTTTTGGGCGCAACATAGAACGTGGCCGGGCAATTATTCAAGAATTTAAGCCAAAAATGGTAGCGGTGTGGCATTCACGTGATAAATTAACGCTTGAAGCTGAATTTCCAGATATCAAAGTTTTTAATGGCTTGGATGGACTAAGGGAAGTAGCAACCTACCCAGATAGTGACATCTTATTGAATGCTGTAATGGGAAGTGTAGGATTATTACCAACACTAGATGCGATTGAAGCAGGAAAAACTATCGCCATTGCCAACAAAGAAACATTAGTTACAGCAGGACATTTGGTAATGAATGCAGCCAAAGAAAAAAATATATCATTATTACCAGTGGATAGTGAGCATTCGGCTATTTTACAAGCATTAAACGGAGAAAATCCTGAAAGAATCCAGAAAATTATTCTTACAGCTAGTGGTGGAAGTTTTCGGGACAAATCGCGGGAACAATTAAGTGAAGTCACGGTTAAAGAAGCATTGAAACATCCTAATTGGAATATGGGAAACAAATTAACCATTGATTCTGCAACGATGTTTAATAAAGGACTAGAGGTAATAGAAGCGCACTGGCTATTTGGAGTGGACTATGGGGAGATTGAGGTTGTCATTCAACGTGAAAGTATCGTACACTCAATGGTTCAATTCGTCGATGGAAGCTTCGTCGCTCAAATGGGAACTCCTGATATGCGAATTCCGATTCAATATGCGCTTACTTACCCGGATAGATTCTATATACCGTTTGAAAATGAGTTCCGGATAACTGATTTTTCTGCGCTTCATTTTGAAAAAGTGGATTATGAAAGATTTCCGGCATTGAAACTCGCGTATAATGCTGGTAAAATAGGTGGAACGATGCCGACCGTTTTGAACGCGGCAAATGAAATTGCTGTAGCTGGATTTTTAAATGGGCAAGTAGCTTTTTATAATATTGAAGCACTTGTCGAAAATGCAATGAATCGGCATAGTAGTATTTCGAACCCTGATTTGGATACTATTTTGCAGGTGGATAAAGAAACTCGTGCGTATGTAAAGACACTTTTATAGAGGTGAAACTATTTTGACAACTATTATTGCTTTTATTTTCGTATTCGGACTAATTGTATTTTTCCATGAGCTAGGGCATTTTCTGTTTGCAAAACGTGCTGGAATTATGGTAAAAGACTTTTCAATTGGGTTTGGGCCGAAGATTTTCGCTTATCGAAAAAAAGAAACTCAGTATACAATTCGCTTATTACCAATCGGCGGATACGTGCGGATGGCTGGAGAAGATGGCGAAGAAATTGAACTAAAACCAGGTTACCGAGTAGGATTAGAGCTTACACCGGAAGAGACTGTTAAAAAGATTATCGTCAATGGGAAAGATCAGTATGTGAATGCACAGCCGATTGAAGTATCTGCTTGTGATTTAGAAAAAGAACTTTTCATCGAAGGCTATGAAGATTATGATGATACGAAAAAAGTGCGTTATCAAGTAGAGCGAAATGCCCTTGTTATCGATGGGAAAATCGAAACGATGGTCACTCCGTATGACCGTTCATTTAATGCGAAATCACTAGGAAACCGTGCAATGACAATTTTTGCAGGACCTTTATTTAACTTCATTCTCGCTATTTTAATTTTCACAGCCCTTGCATTTGTTCAAGGAGGGGTTCCAAGTACGGATAATACACTTGGAAATGTTCTTCCTGATGGTGCAGCAGCGGCGGCAGGTCTCGAAAAAGGAGATGAAGTTCTTTCTATTAATGGGAAGGCGACGAATTCTTGGGCAGATATTGTGCAAAACGTTTCCGAAAACCCGGGAAAAACACTGGATTTCAAAGTAGAACGTGATGGTAAAACACAAGATATCGATGTAAAACCTGAAACGCAAAAAGAAAATGGCAAGGAGGTTGGTAAAATTGGTGTAGAAACACCGATGGATAGCTCTTTTACCGCCAAAATAACGAATGGATTTACGCAAACCTGGAATTGGATTGTCCAGATATTTACGATACTTGGAAATATGTTTACTGGTGGATTTTCATTAGATATGCTTAATGGGCCAGTCGGTATATATACCAGCACGCAACAAGTGGTTCAATACGGCTTTATGACGGTGCTAAACTGGACAGCGGTATTAAGTATTAATTTAGGAATCGTTAATTTACTGCCATTACCAGCTCTAGATGGTGGACGCCTCATGTTCTTTCTTTATGAACTCGTCCGCGGAAAACCGATTGATCCAAAAAAAGAGGGAATTATCCATTTTGCTGGATTTGCTCTTTTGATGGTGCTAATGATACTTGTGACTTGGAATGATATCCAACGAGCATTCTTCTAAATATAAATAAAAAGGGAAAAAGGGGTGTTTTTAAATGCGTCAAACGATGACATTTATACCAACATTAAAAGAAGTCCCAGCGGATGCGGAAGTAAAGAGTCATCAATTACTTCTTCGTGCTGGTTTTATTAGACAAACAGCAAGTGGCATTTATAGCTATTTACCACTTGCCACTTTAACATTACGAAAAATTGAAGCAATTATTCGTGAGGAATTAGAAGCTGTTGGAGCGGCAGAATTACTAATGCCTGCACTTCAACCAGCAGAACTTTGGCAAGAATCAGGTCGCTGGAGTGATTATGGTCCAGAACTTATGCGCTTAAAGGATCGTGCCGCGCGTGATTTTGCACTTGGGCCAACCCATGAGGAAGTTATAACTGCACTATTACGTGATGAAATAAAATCATATAAACGCTTACCACTAACTCTATATCAAATCCAAACAAAATTTCGTGATGAAAAACGTCCCCGCTTTGGATTATTACGTGGTCGCGAATTCATTATGAAAGATGCCTACTCGTTCCATGCTTCGAATGAGAGTTTGGACGAAGTGTATGACTTAATGCACCAAGCATACTCCAATATTTTCTCCCGATGTGGTTTAGAGTTCCGATCTGTTATTGCTGATTCTGGTTCTATTGGCGGAAAAGAAACAAAAGAATTTATGGCATTATCTGAGATTGGTGAAGATACCATTGCTTACAGTGATGCTTCTGATTATGCAGCGAATGTCGAAATGGCTCCAGTATTACATATGGAGAAAAAATCACATGAGCTAGAAAAAGAGCTAGAAAAAGTAACAACACCAAATCAAAAAACGATTGCCGATATTGTGACATTTTTAGAAGTTCCAATTGAAAAGACAATGAAATCAATGCTTTATCAAGTGGATGAAGAAGTAATCATGGTTCTTGTTCGTGGCGATCATGAAGTTAATGATATTAAAATCAAAAATGCTTTAGATGCTACAAATGTTGAACTTGTCGACCCAACCAAAGCAATTGAAATACTAGGTGCTAATTTTGGCTCACTTGGACCAGTTGGTGTTCCTGAAAATGTTCGTATTTTTGCTGACAATGCGGTTAAAGATATAGTTAATGCAGTAGCGGGAGCAAATGAAGATGGCTTCCATTATGTAAACGTAAATCCAACTCGCGATTTTGAAGTTACTAGCTATTTTGATTTACGCATGATTCAAGTAGGCGATTTATCTCCTGATGGTCAAGGTGTTATCAAATTTGCTGAAGGAATTGAAGTTGGGCATATTTTCAAGTTGGGAACCAAATATAGCCAAGCAATGAACGCTACAATTTTAGATGAAAATGGTCGAGCTCAACCTATTATTATGGGATGTTATGGAATTGGTGTTTCTCGTATTTTATCCGCAATTGCTGAACAATCAAATGATGAAAATGGTTTGGTCTGGGATAAGAAAATTAGCCCATTTGATTTACATTTGATTCCTGTTAATATGAAGAGTGAAGAGCAAGTTGCATTTGCCGAAACACTTTATGTGTCATTACAACAAGCTGGTTATAGCGTGTTAATTGATGATCGCGGCGAACGTGCAGGTGTCAAATTTGCGGATGCTGATTTAATTGGCTTACCACTTCGTATTACAGTTGGTAAAAAAGCGGCAGAAGGCATTGTTGAAGTGAAAATCAGAAAAACTGGTGAAATGATTGAAGTTCGTCAAGATGAACTTTTAAATACATTACCGATTCTTTTTGGAGATAAATAATTACATGTAACTTGTGCCAGATGAAACTTTTTCTCGTTACTATAAACGGGTTATGAGGGACATCTGGCTTTTATAAATTTGGATAAAGGGGTGTTATTCGGAATGACTGCTAAAGAGGAAGAAAAACAAGAGCGATTTCAGCTGCTAATGACACAAATTGGCTTAGAAGATGTAGTTACTTATGAGGAATTTACAAAAGAAGCTAAAATAGAAAAACTAGTAGCTGATAAAAAAAATAAGACATGGCAATTCCATTTGCATGTCCCACAAATTTTTCCAGCGGCGCTTTTCCATATGATGGACGTTGGAATGAAACGAGCTTTTAGTGAAATCGCCACAACAGAAATGCAAATAGTCCCTGAAAACCAAACCATTAACGAGACACTCATTCAAGACTATTGGAATTTAATTGTAGAGCCAATTAGTAAACAATCTCCTATGATTGGCAAATTGCTCTTAGAACAAAAGCCTACATTTAAGGAACCACATTTTATGGAGATTGCCGTGCATAATGACATGGAAGAAACAACTATTCAACAAAGATTCCAAGCAAAAATTATTGAAAGTTATGGAAGTGCCGGGTTTCCACGTTTGGCGCTGAAAACACATATTTTAGACCAATCTGAAACAGAAGAATATAAAGCATTTGCACAAGCAAAAATAGAAGAAGATCAGAAAAAAGCAGCCGAGGCAGTTCAAGTAATGCAAAAACGTCAAGTAGAGGCCCAAAATGGAAGTACCGCTGCAACACCGCTTTCGGGTCCATTCCAAATCGGCTATAAAATTAAAGATGATGAGGAAATCAAACGCCTAGGAGATGTTTACGATGAAGAACGACGCATCACAGTTCAAGGTTTGATTTTTGCAACGGAAATTAGAGAGCTCCGCAGTGGTCGTAGCCTTTTACAATTTAAAATTACCGATTATACTAGCTCGATGATTATTAAAATGTTTTCCCGTGATAATGAAGATGCAGCAATGTTTCAAAATTTAAAAAAAGGCATGTGGGTGAAAGTTCGCGGTAGTGTTCAAAATGATACTTTTGTTCGGGACTTGATTATGATGGCGCAAGATATAAATGAAATCGCTGGAGTGAAACGTCTTGATAAAGCGGAAGAAAAACGCGCAGAACTACATCTACATTCACCAATGAGCCAAATGGATGCGACGTCTTCTGTTGATTCACTCTTCAAACAAGCTGCGGATTGGGGCCATAAAGCGATTGCGATTACCGATCATTCTGTAGCGCAATCTTTCCCGGAAGCATATGGGGCTGGGCAGAAATATGGCTTAAAAGTTATTTTTGGTATCGAAGCGAATTTGATTGATGATGGAGTGCCAATCGCATATAACGACCAACATATTCTACTGAAAGATGCCACTTATTGCGTATTTGACGTGGAAACGACAGGGCTATCAGCTGTTTATGATACGATTATCGAATTAGCTGGAGTAAAAATGAAAAACGGTGAAATCATTGATAAATTTGAAGCATTCATTGATCCCGGACACCCGCTTTCTGCAACGACGATTAATTTAACAGGAATTACGGATGACATGGTGAAAGGTTCAGACCCAATTGATGTTGTGCTTCAACGATTCAAGGAATGGAGCGCCGACGATATTTTAGTGGCCCACAATGCCTCTTTTGATATGGGATTTATCAATACCGCTTATGAAAAAGTAGGAATTCCAAAAGCAGAAAATGCGGTAGTAGATACATTGGAGCTAGCTCGTTTTCTTTATCCGCACTTTAAAAATCATCGCTTAAATACATTAACGAAAAAGTTCAATATTATTTTAGAACAACATCACCGAGCAGTTTTTGATGCCGAAGCTACGGCATATCTAGCTTGGAAATTAATTAAAGATGCCAAAGAAATGCACGACATCGATTACCATGATTCGTTAAATGATTATATGGGAGAAGGAGATGCATATAAACGCGCTAGACCTTTCCATGCTACTATCTATGCTCAAACAGCTGTTGGTTTAAAAAATCTATTTAAATTAATTACGATGTCTAATATTAACTATTTTTATCGTGTTCCACGTATCCCACGTTCTCAACTGAAAAAACTTCGCGAAGGTTTAATTATTGGAACAGCTTGTAGCCAAGGAGAATTGTTTGAAGCAATGATGCAAAAAGGGATGCTAGCTGCCGAAAAAGTTGCAGAGTTCTATGACTTTATTGAAATTCAACCGAAACCAGTTTATGCGCCATTAATCGAGCGAGAACTTGTTCGGGATGAAAAAGCATTAGAAGAAATTTTAAAAAATATCGTTCGTGTCGGTGAAAAAACCGGGAAACCAGTAGTTGCAACAGGGAATGTACATTACAAAGACCCAGTGGACAAAATTTACCGTAAAATTTTGATTCATTCCCAAGGTGGAGCTAACCCACTTAATCGTGCAGAACTACCGGATGTTCATTTCCGTTCTACCGATGAAATGCTAAAAGAGTTTGCTTTTCTTGGAGAAGAGAAAGCAAAAGAAGTGGTTGTCACCAATTCTAATTTAGTAGTCGACTGGATGGAAGAGCTAAAACCGATTAAAGATGAACTTTATACACCAAAAATTGATGGTGCAGAAGATGAAGTTCGTAATATGAGTTATAATATGGCACACCAGTTATACGGTGAGAAATTACCAGAAATTGTCGAGGCGAGACTTGAAAAAGAATTGAAAAGTATTATCGGCCATGGATTTGCGGTTATTTACTTAATCTCGCATAAATTAGTTAAAAAATCGCTTGTTGATGGTTATCTAGTTGGATCACGTGGATCGGTTGGTTCTTCCTTTGTTGCCACAATGACAGAAATAACGGAAGTAAATCCACTTCCGCCACATTATCTCTGTCCCAATTGTCAAGACTCGGAGTTCTTTGACGATGGTTCAATTGGTTCTGGTTTTGACTTACCAGATAAAGACTGTCCTCATTGCGGAACAGCCTATCAAAAAGAAGGACAAGACATTCCTTTTGAAACATTCTTAGGATTTAAAGGGGATAAGGTACCCGATATTGACTTAAACTTTTCTGGGGATTATCAACCAGTTGCCCACGCTTATACAAAAGAAATATTTGGAGAAGATTATGTTTTTCGCGCTGGAACAATTGGTACAGTAGCGGAAAAAACCGCATTTGGTTATGTTCGTAATTATGAAAGAGATATGAATATGACCATTCGTGGGGCGGAAATTGATCGTCTTGTAGCTGGTTGTACTGGCGTTAAGCGGACAACTGGGCAACATCCAGGAGGAATTATTGTTATTCCCAATTATATGGACGTATACGATTTCACACCTGTACAATTTCCGGCGGATGCGACCGATTCAGAGTGGAAAACAACTCATTTTGATTTTCACTCTATCCATGATAATGTGCTTAAACTCGATATACTTGGACACGATGATCCGACAGCTATCCGGATGTTACAGGATTTAAGCGGTATCGATCCAAAAACAATTCCAACCGATGATCCCGATGTGATGAAATTATTTGGTTCCACTGAATCACTTGGTGTAAAACCAGCAGATATTGATTCTAAAACAGGGACACTTGGTATTCCTGAGTTTGGAACTCGTTTCGTACGGCAAATGCTCGAACAAACCAAACCAACTACTTTTTCTGAGTTAGTTCAGATTTCTGGTTTATCTCATGGTACCGATGTTTGGCTTGGGAATGCTGAAGAACTAATTAAAAATAAAACATGTGAGCTTCCAGATGTAATTGGTTGTCGTGATGATATTATGGTTTTCCTTATTTATCAAGGTCTAGAAAGCTCTTTAGCCTTCAAAATTATGGAATCCGTCCGGAAAGGGAAAGGGTTAACAGAGGAAATGGAAGAAGCGATGATGGCAAACAATGTTCCACTTTGGTATATTGAATCTTGTAAAAAAATTAAGTACATGTTCCCGAAAGCCCATGCAGCAGCGTATGTTCTCATGGCAGTCCGAATCGCTTACTTTAAAGTGCATTATCCGCTCTACTTCTATGCTACTTATTTCACTGTTCGTGCAGATGATTTTGATTTGACTTCGATGGTAAATGGAAAAGAAGCAGTAAAAGCAACGATGAAAGAAGTGAATGATAAAGGAATGGAAGCTTCTACGAAAGAAAAGAATCTATTAACCGTTCTAGAAATTGCGAATGAAATGCTTGCTCGCGGTTTCCATTTCCAAAAAGTAGATTTATATAAGTCTTCTGCTGATGAATTTATTATTGATGGAGACTCACTTATCCCACCATTTAATGCGATTCCAAGTCTTGGAACCAACGTAGCGAAACAAATTGTAGCAGCTCGTGAAAATGGTGAATTCTTGTCCAAAGAAGACTTACAGCAACGAGGAAAAGTGTCTAAAACAATTATTCAATACATGGATGACCAAGGATGCTTAGAAGGATTACCCGATCAAAACCAACTGTCACTCTTCTAAAAAAGGGCAAAACTTGCTTGTAGTCACAATTTGTGATAAACTTATTTAAGAAATACTACGATAACTCAGCCAAGCGTGGGCCAATGCCCACGCTTTCGTTTTGCAAATCTGCCAAAGAGTCACCAGTGGCAGAAGTAGGAGACGAATTAGCTGGAAAAGCGTATCTCTTAAGGAGGCTGAAATGAGTAAAGTACTAGATCAAGTAGAAGCGATTGTTGCTCCGATTACGGACGAACTTCATTTGGAGCTCGTAGACATTGCCTTTGAAAAGGAAGGACCAAACTGGTTTTTGCGAATTTTTATTGACAAAGACGGTGGCGTAGATATTGACGAATGCGCAGCTGTAAGTGAAAAAGTCAGTGAGAAAATGGATGAATCTGACCCGATTACCCAAAATTACTTTCTAGAAGTTTCATCACCAGGGGCTGAACGTCCACTAAAGAAAGAACAAGATTTTGTAAATGCGATTTCTAAATATGTCCATGTCACTTCTTATGAACCAATTGATGGTCGTAAAATGTGGGAAGGCACACTAGAAAGTTTTGACGGGGAAACACTTGTCATCACTATTACAGACAAAACGCGCAAAATTACTTGTGAAATTCCGAAAGACAAAGTAGCAAAAGCAAGATTAGCAATTCAATTTTAAAAAGTGAATAAGGAGTTGAATCAAAAATGAGCACAGAATTATTAGATGCTCTTCATGTGTTAGAACATGATAAAGGTATTTCAAGAGAGGTATTAGTGGAAGCAATTGAGGCCGCTCTTACATCTGCATACAAAAGAAACTTTAAAGATGCTCAAAACGTACGAGTAGATTTGAATATGGAAAACGGCTCTATCCGAGTTTTAGCAAGAAAAGAAGCCGTAGAACAAGTATTTGATTCTCGTCTTGAAATTTCAATGGAAGAAGCACACAAGATCAACCCAGTCTACAAACCTGGCGATGTAGTGGAGCTGGAAGTAACGCCAAAAGATTTCGGACGAATTGCCGCACAAACAGCGAAACAAGTTGTTACGCAACGTGTTCGTGAAGCTGAACGTGGTATCATTTACGATGAGTTTATCGACCGTGAAGATGATATTATGACAGGTATCGTAGAACGTCAAGATTCTCGTTTTATCTATGTAAATCTGGGTAAAATCGAAGCTATTTTATCTCAAAATGAGCAGATGCCAAATGAAACATACCATGCACATGATCGTATCAAAGTTTATTTAACTAAAGTAGAAAAAACAACTAAAGGTCCACAAATATTTGTATCTCGCACACATCCAGGTCTTTTAAAACGTCTTTTTGAAATGGAAGTTCCAGAAATTTATGATGGGGTTGTGGAAATCAAATCTGTTGCACGTGAAGCGGGAGATCGCTCAAAAATCTCTGTTTACACTGCAAACGAAGAAGTGGATCCGGTTGGCGCTTGTGTCGGACCAAAAGGCGCACGTGTTCAAACAATCGTTAACGAATTAAAAGGCGAAAAAATCGATATCGTTGAATGGTCAGAAGATCCTTTCACCTTTGTTGCCAATGCACTTAGCCCTTCCAAAGTGTTAGATGTTATTGTTAACGAAGCAGACCAAGCAACTACTGTTATCGTACCAGATTACCAATTATCTTTAGCTATCGGTAAACGTGGTCAAAATGCCCGTTTAGCAGCGAAGTTAACTGGTTGGAAAATCGACATTAAGAGCGAAACTGTTGCAACTGAGCTAGGAATCTATCCTCGTAATAACGAAGACTTGACTCCAGTAGAAGAAGCAGAAAGCGAAACTTTTACAGAAGATGAAGATTAAAAAGGAGAATTATCATGCGTAACAAGAAAATCCCCCTTCGAAAATGTATTATTACCGGTGAACGCTTGCCAAAAGGCGAACTTCTTCGTATTGCGTATTCGAAAGACGGAGCGCTTACGATAGATCCTACAGGTAAAGCACCTGGACGCGGTTTTTACATCGTTAAAAATGTAGCAGCATGCGAAAAAGCAAAAAAGAAAAATGCTATCTTTCATCAACTAAAAATGCCAGAACAAGAGTCTTTCTACGATGAGCTAATCGCTTATGTGAAGTCTCTCGAGGAACCTACTAATGGATAAAAAAGCTCTTTCCTTATTAGGACTCGCAAATCGCGCACGTAAAATTACTACTGGTGAAGAATTAGTATTAAAAGCAGTTAGAAATGGGAAAGCAAAACTAGTTCTCATTTCAGAAGATATATCCGAAAAAACCGAGAAAACAATCCGCAACAAGTGCGAATATTACCATGTTGTCGTGAAACAAGCCGGTACCCGGGAAATGATTGGGGGTGCAATCGGCAAAGACACACGTGCAATAGTTGCCATACTTGATAAAGGATTTGCTGTTAAATTAGCAGAATTACTCGGTTGAATCTTATACGGAGGTGTACGACATGAGTAAAGTTCGTGTATATGAATATGCAAAAGAACATCAAGTATCAAGCAAGAAAGTTATCGAGGCGCTTAAAGACTTAGGTATTGAAGTGGCAAACCATATGTCCACTATTAATGAAAATGCCTTAAGACAATTAGATAAAGCCGTTGATGGCACAAATAAAAAAGCCGAAGCACCTAAGAAAGAAACGACTAGCAACGAAAATGGAAATAGTAAGGGGCCAAACAAACCAAATATGACAAATAGTAATGAAAAATCGAATAAACCAAATAAACCAGCAGGCCAAAATACAAAACCTGCAACTACTAACAAAAGCCAAGGTGCAAAACCAGCGTCAACCAAACCAGCAAACACATCTAAGCAAACACAAACTAGTGGCGGACAACAACAATCTAGTGGACCAAAACGCAATAACAATAATAGCAATCGTCCAGGCGGCGGCAATTCTAACCGTCCAGGCGGAAACAATCGTCCAAACCGTGGAGGAAACTTCAATAATAAAGGACGTAATACCAAGAAAAAAGGTAAATTAAATCACAGTACAGTTCCACCGACTCCGCCAAAACCAAAAGAACTTCCTGAAAAAATTGTTTTCAGTGAATCGTTAACAGTAGCAGAACTTGCGAAAAAATTATACAGAGAACCATCTGAATTAATCAAAAAATTATTTATGCTTGGTGTTGTAGCAACAATCAACCAATCATTAGATAAAGATGCGATTGAACTAATTTGTTCCGACTATGGTGTAGCCGTAGAAGAAGAAATTAAAGTCGATGTAACAGACTTAGATGTTTATTTCGAAAATGAATTAAATGAAACAGTCGACGAATCAAAACTTGTCGAACGTCCGCCAGTTGTTACTATCATGGGACATGTTGACCATGGTAAAACAACGTTACTGGATTCCCTTCGTAATACAAAAGTTACTTTAGGAGAAGCAGGTGGGATTACTCAACATATTGGTGCGTACCAATTAGAAATTCACGACAAAAAAATTACTTTCCTTGATACTCCAGGACATGCTGCTTTTACAGCGATGCGTGCTCGTGGTGCTCAAATCACAGATATTACCATTTTAGTTGTTGCAGCAGATGATGGAGTAATGCCACAAACAATTGAAGCTATTAACCACGCTAAAGCAGCTGGTATGCCGATTATTGTTGCTGTAAATAAAATTGATAAACCACAAGCGAATCCAGACCGTGTTATGCAAGAATTAACAGAGTATGAGTTAGTTCCAGAAGCTTGGGGCGGCGATACCATTTTTGCACCAATCTCAGCTAAATTCGGTGAAGGACTTGAAAACTTGTTAGATATGATTTTACTTGTATCAGAAGTAGAAGAGTTAAAAGCCAATCCAGACCGTCGCGCAATTGGTTCTGTTATTGAAGCAGAACTTGATAAAGGTCGTGGTCCAGTTGCAACTTTACTAGTGCAAGACGGAACACTAAACATTGGTGATCCAATTGTAGTTGGTAATACATTTGGTCGCGTCCGTGCTATGGTCAATGATTTAGGTCGTCGCGTGAAAAAAGTCGGACCAAGCACACCAGTTGAAATTACTGGTTTAAATGATGTGCCACAAGCAGGCGATCGTTTCGTTGTGTTTGAAGATGAAAAAACAGCCAGAAGTATTGGGGAGACTCGTGCTAGTCGTGCATTAGTAGCGCAACGTTCTGCTACTAACCGCGTAAGCTTAGATAACTTATTTGAACATATGAAAGCTGGCGAAATGAAAGAAGTTAATGTTATTATCAAAGCAGACGTACAAGGTTCTGTAGAGGCACTTGCTGCTTCCCTTCGTAAAATTGATGTAGAAGGCGTTAACGTAAAAATCATTCATACTGCAGTTGGAGCAATCAATGAATCAGATATTACTTTAGCAGCAGCTTCTAACGCTATTGTGATTGGATTCAACGTTCGTCCAACAACACAAGCGCGTGAAGCAGCAGAAAATGAAAGTGTAGATATTCGTCTGCACCGCGTTATCTACAAAGCAATTGATGAAATTGAAGCAGCAATGAAAGGGATGCTTGATCCAGAATTCCAAGAAAAAATTATCGGTCAAGCACAAGTGCGCCAAACAATCAATGTTTCTAAAGTGGGTACAATTGCTGGCTGTTACGTAACAGATGGTAAAATTACTCGTGATAGTGGCGTCCGTATTATCCGTGATGGAATCGTTGTTTTCGAAGGTGAAATTGCTACACTAAAACGCTTTAAAGATGATGCAAAAGAAGTAGCAAAAGGTTATGAATGTGGTATTACAGTACAAAACTTCAATGATATTAAAGAAGACGATGTAATTGAAGCATACGTTATGGAAGAAATAGAAAGAAAATGATTCAATCAGTCATTAGTGAATTTTTCATGCAGGAACCACAAAACCTCAAAGAAAAACGCGCTATACTGAAACGAATTTTAACGAGAGCAAAACAAAAATTCAATATCTCTATTGCCGAAACGGATTATCAGGATTTATGGCAGCGAGCTGAAATTAGCTTTGCTGTCGTATCTGCCTCGCACACCCAAGCTGAAAAAGAAGCGAGGGAAGTACTTGCTTTTCTAGATTCTTTTCCAGAATGGGAGCGAGCCGAGACAGTAATGGAGAAGTTATAAAAAGAGGTGAATACACTTGAACGTAAGAGCAAATCGTGTCAGTGAGCAAATGAAAAAAGAATTGGGCGATATTTTAAATCGCAAAATTAAAGACCCGCGCTTAGGGTTTGTGACTGTAACTGGAGTAGATGTTACTGGTGACTTACAAGAAGCTAAGGTGTTCATTTCCATTCTTGGTACCGATAAGGAGAAAGAAAATACATTACTTGCACTTGCAAAAGCGCATGGCTTTATCCGCTCAGAAATCGGTCGCCGTATTCGACTTCGTAAAGTTCCAGAAATGTCTTTTGAAATAGATAATTCCATCGCTTACGGAAATCGAATCGATGAATTGCTTCGTGACTTAAATAACGATCAATAATAAATAAAAGTTTAAGGCAATCCCTTTATCTTCTCATTCAAACGGGATGTAAGCGGAAATTGTCTTAAACTTTTTTTGTTAGAAGGAGGAGCCGGATGAACGGAATTATCCCACTGTGGAAAGAACGTGGAATGACAAGTCATGATTGCGTTTTTAAATTAAGAAAAATTTTACATACAAAAAAAGTTGGACATACTGGTACACTGGATCCTGAAGTAGAAGGTGTACTCCCAATTTGTGTTGGACGTGCGACAAAACTCGCGGAATATGTAACGGATGAAGGGAAAGTTTATGTAGCCGAAATCACGATAGGTAAATCAACTACTACAGAAGATGCTACTGGTGAGACGGTTGAAACCAAAGAGCTAACAGAAATCACGGCCGAAGCACTTCAAGTTGCACTAACAAAACTCACTGGAAAAATCACCCAAATTCCACCAATGTATTCAGCTGTCAAAGTTAATGGCAAGAAATTGTATGAATATGCAAGAGCGGGAATAGAGGTTGAACGTCCATCCAGACAAGTGGATATTTATTCATTAACCCGCTTAGATGGCGCCACTCCGCTAAATGAAGCAAATCCGACTTTCCGTTTAGAAATCGCATGTGGCAAAGGAACGTATATTCGCACGCTTGCTGTCATGATTGGCGAACAGTTAGGGTATCCTGCGCATATGTCTAAGTTAGAGCGAGTACAAAGCGGCTTTTTCAAAAAAGAAGATTGCCTAACCCTGATAGAACTGGAAGAAAAGTTTCAAAAGAATGAAAATGATTTTTTATATCCGCTTGAAAAAGGGATTGAATCAATGGCAAAACTAGTCATTGATGAGGAAGTGCATAGCAAAGTTTTAAATGGCGGATTATTACCAGAATCTTTATTTATGACAGTAGAAAATGAACCTCGTGTTGCGCTTATTTTTAAAGAAAAATTAACTGCAATTTACAAACCGCATCCAGAGAAAAAAGACATTTGGAAGCCAGAAAAAGTCATTGAATTAAATCAAGCATAGTAATTGCGACTGCAACTTTCTTATATTATGATATTAAAGGAATTCGAATTTAGAGGAGAAGTGGCAAAAAATGAAGACGATATACTTACATCATCCGATTGCAACGGACGAGTGGACAGACTTAAAAAAAGTAATGGCGCTTGGCTTCTTTGATGGCGTGCATTTAGGGCATCAAGCGGTCATTAAACAAGCAAAACAGATTGCTACACAAAAAGGACTTCAAACAGCGGTTTTAACGTTTGATCCGCACCCATCTGTCGTTTTAAGCAATATCCGAAAACAAGTAAAATATCTAACCCCACTGGAAGATAAAGCAGAAAAAATGACTGACCTTGGTGTTGATATTATGTATGTAGTTCGCTTTACTACACAGTTTTCCGAATTATCTCCGCAAGCATTTGTTGATAAATACCTCGTTGCCTTGAATGTAGAACATGTTGTTGCTGGCTTTGATTATTCTTATGGTAAAAAAGGGGAAGGAAAAATGACCAATTTGGAAGGTTATGCAAATGGTCGTTTTGAAGTTACTATCGTGGATAAACAAACCGCATCTAGTGATAAGATAAGCTCGACTAATATTAGACGAGCAATTACAGAAGGTGAATTGGAAGAGGCAAATCAGTTATTAGGCTATCCCTATACAACAAAAGGAACAGTAATTCATGGAGATAAACGTGGTAGAACAATTGGATTTCCAACAGCGAACATTCTTGTTAATGAAGATTATTTGATTCCAAAACTTGGGGTATACGCAGTGAAATTCCGTGTTAATGGGAAAACTCATCTGGGAATGGCAAGTATCGGCTATAATATTACATTTAAGGACGACCAAGCATTATCTATCGAAGTTTATATTTTGGATTTTCATCGCGAAATTTACGGCGAAGAAGCAGAAATAGAATGGTACCAATTTTTCCGTCCTGAGCTTAAATTTAATGGTGTGGAAGGTCTGATTGCTCAATTAGAAAAAGACGAGCAAGATACAAGAGCTTTTTTTGCTGATTTAGATGATTAAACTACTATTTCTGCTTGCTTTTGGAGGCTAAATAGTGTATCTTTAAATCTGTACGAACAGAACCATTACTTGGCTTTTTGCGACTCACCGACGCTAGGCTCAGTAATTGGGGATATTTTAGAAGGAGGTGGAAAGAAATGGCTTTAACTCAAGAACGCAAAAATGAAATTATTGCAGAGTACCGTGTCCATGATACAGATACTGGTTCACCAGAAGTACAAATCGCTGTATTAACTGCTGAAATCAATAGCTTAAATGAACACGTTCGCGTACACAAAAAAGATCATCACTCTTACCGTGGATTAATGAAAATGGTAGGTCACCGTCGTAACCTATTAACTTACCTACGTAAAAAAGATGTTCAACGTTACCGCGAACTTATCAAACGTTTAGGTTTACGTCGATAAAAACCAGACGAAAGCGGGATACCAAAAGTTCCCGCTTTTTTTTGAGTATTAAGCATATTAAACTTTGGAAAACACGGCTAAGAAATGAAACTTTATCGCATGAATCCAAAAACGTGTTAAGAAACCCTTGTTTATAACAGGTTTTTGGATTCATGTGTGCTTTAGAAATTCTAAAGTGTGCGTGAACATTCTTATGCATGGTAAAGTTTCTGGTTCGTGTTTCCTAATAAAAGGAGATTAAATTATGTCTGAAAAACAAGTATTTTCAACAGAATGGGCAGGTAAAACATTATCTGTCGAAGTAGGTCAATTAGCAAAACAAGCAAGTGGAGCGGCATTAATTCGTTACGGAGATACAGTTGTTTTAACAGCAGCTGTAGGTTCAAAAAAACCACGTCCAGGTGACTTTTTCCCGTTAACAGTTAACTATGAAGAAAAAATGTACTCTGTCGGTAAAGTTCCTGGTGGATTCTTAAAACGTGAAGGACGTCCAAGCGACCGTGCAACATTAACAGCTCGTTTAATTGACCGTCCAATTCGCCCACTTTTTGCAGAAGGTTTCCGTAATGAAGTTCAAATTACTTCTACAGTATTCAGTGTAGACCAAGATTGCTCACCAGAAATGGCAGCAATGCTAGGTTCTTCAGTAGCACTCGTGATTTCTGATATTCCATTTGATGGTCCAATTGCAGGTGTTGATGTTGGTCGCATTGATGGCAAATACGTTATCAATCCAACTATTGAACAAGCAGAAAAAAGCGATATTAGCTTAACGGTTGCTGGAACACATGATGCAATCAATATGGTAGAAGCTGGAGCGAAAGAAGTTTCAGAAGAAGCAATGCTTGAAGCGATTATGTTTGGTCATGAAGAAATTAAGCGTCTTTGTGAATTCCAACAACAAATTATTGACGCTGTTGGAAAAGAAAAACGCGAAATCGAATTATTTGTAAGCGATCCTGAACTTGAAGCAGAAGTGAAAGTAGCAAGTGAAGGCAAAATGAAAGCAGCAATCAAAACAGAAGAGAAAAAAGCTCGTGAAGCTGCTATCGAAGACGTAAAAGAAGAAATTTTAGAGAGCTATAAAGCAAAAGAACTAGAAAATGAAGCAGAAGTTCTTAGTGAAGTAGCACATATTTTAGAAATGATTGAAAAAGATGAAATGCGTCGTCTTATTTCTCAAGATAAAATCCGTCCTGATGGTCGTAAAGTAAACGAAATTCGTCCGCTTTCTTCTGAAGTTGGTTTACTTCCACGCGTCCATGGTTCTGGTTTATTTACTCGTGGACAAACCCAAGCTTTAAGTGTTTGTACGCTTGCTCCATTACGCGAACACCAAATTATTGATGGCTTAGGAACTGAAGAATACAAACGTTTCATGCATCATTATAACTTCCCGCAATTTAGTGTTGGGGAAACTGGTCCTCGTCGTGCTCCAGGTCGTCGTGAAATCGGTCACGGTGCTTTAGGTGAACGTGCATTACAATATGTAATCCCTTCCGAAGAGGATTTCCCATACACTATTCGTCTTGTATCAGAAGTACTTGAATCGAATGGTTCTAGTTCTCAAGCAAGTATTTGTGGCTCTACACTTGCTATGCTTGATGCGGGTGTGCCAATTAAAGCGCCAGTTGCAGGTATCGCAATGGGACTTGTGAAACTTGGCGATGATTACACTATCCTTTCAGATATCCAAGGTATGGAAGATCACTTTGGCGATATGGATTTTAAAGTTGCTGGAACAAAAGATGGTATCACAGCACTTCAAATGGACATCAAAATTGACGGATTAAGCCGCCAAATTTTAGAAGAAGCATTAACTCAAGCTAAAGAAGGTCGCTTGCATATCCTAGAACACTTAACAAGCACAATTAGTGCACCACGTGAAGAACTTTCTGCGTATGCACCAAAAATTATTACCCTTAACATTAAACCAGAAAAAATTAAAGATGTTATCGGACCTGGTGGAAAACAAATCAATGCAATTATTGAAGAAACTGGTGTGAAAATTGATATCGAGCAAGATGGTACAGTTTATATTGCTTCTCAAGATCAAGCAATGAACCGTAAAGCGATTGCGATCATTGAAGATATCGTTCGCGAAGTTCAAGTTGGGGAAGTTTACACAGGTAAAGTTCGTCGCATTGAAAAATTTGGTGCATTTGTTGAATTATTCAAAGGAACGGATGGTTTAGTTCATATTTCTGAATTAGCACATGAACGTGTAGGAAAAGTAGAAGATATCTTAAAACTTGGGGATGAGGTTACTGTAAAAGTTATCGAAGTCGATCATCAAGGCCGTGTTAACTTATCGCGCAAAGTATTACTTGAGAAAAAAGAGCAACCAGAAGGCGATAAAAAACCGCAAGCTGAGAAAAAATACTACCCTAAAAAAGATAAACCTGAATCTAAATAATGCAAAAAGCAAGTAGCCATTTTTCTGGCTACTTGCTTTTTTTATTTATTTTTTGGTCGATTTTTATATTGTGTTCTAATTGTTTTTTGAATAGTTTTCCAACGATCTCGTTCTTGTCTTGCTAAAGCTGGACTGTTTTTCCTAGCATGATAAGCTAGCTCTTTCTGTAATTTAAGCCAGTTTTCATAATGTTGCATGGAAAGAGACCCATCAGTTAGCGCTTCTTGAACTGCACATCCAGGTTCTTTGACATGAGAACAATCGTTAAAACGACAATGCTCCGTTAATTCCTCAACATCAGAAAAAGTTGTTTCTAAGCCAGCCTGATTTAGGCCAATCCCGAATTCTCTCATTCCGGGAGTATCAATGACTATCCAACCATTTTCCAGTAAATGCATTTCTCGATGTGTAGTTGTATGTTTTCCCTTACTATCATCTTCACGAATATCCGATGTTTTCATCAAAGTTTTGCCAGCGAGTGCGTTAATGAAGGAAGATTTTCCAACACCAGAAGAGCCAAGTAAGACAAGCGTGCTGTGCGGCTTTAAATCGTGTTCTAGAGCTTCAAAACCCATGTGTGATAAATTGTCCACATAATAAGTTGGGACGCCGTAAGCAACGGTTTCTAGCTGATCTGTGTACGAAGTCAAGTCCGCTGCTAAGTCTGCTTTTGTTAAAATAATAATAGGAGAGGCGCCACTATCCCAAGCGACCGTCAAATAGCGCTCCAAACGGTTCAAATTAAAATCATGATTTAAACTCATGACAATGAGCGCATAATCAAAGTTCGCTGCAATTAACTGTTCTTCAGAATCCTTGTTCATCCGAGAAAAAACAGTTTTCCGCTGAAGAACAGAAATAATTTGAACAGTTTGCGAAAAGTCAATACTTACCTCTACAAAATCTCCAACAGCAGGAAGGGAAGAAGACGATAGCTCGTAAAAATTCCCTCGCTTAAGTTTGGCCAAAAATTCTCCTTGTTCTGTTATAACACGGTAAGAATCTTTAAAAACAGCAGTAACCCTTCCGTAGTCTGCATTTTTTGCTACAGTTTGTTCTTCAAAAAAACTTGTAAAACCATACTTTTCTAATATCAATTTTTTTGCTCCTTTTTAGGTGGGAGCACTCTATAAATAAGATACCCCCGTATTTTTTATGAGGTTTACCATTATTACATTTGCCATAATTCATCATCCTTTCTTTCTTAGATAATAACACAAAAACGACCAGAACATAAAGATGAATATTAATCACCTCAAGTTCTGACCGTTCTTTTGTTAATTTTTATGTGCTAAAATTTTTGCAATGGTTTCATAACTCATATCACTTTTTAAATTATACTTACCATCACGAACATATTTTTCATAATTATGGTCTTTTAAGTATTTATCAAACTCAGAAGAACTCTTAATTATCCCATTGGCCTGTAATTCTTCTCCAGCTTTTGAGGAAGGGTCTCCTTTAGAAATTGTCAATGTATAACTTTTTACTTTCTTAGCTTCTTCAGCTTTCTTTTTGGCAGCTTCATCGGCCGCTTTTTTAGCTTCGTCATTAGCCGCTTTATCAACTTCTTGTTGAGCTAATAGTTTTTCGTATTTCGTTTTCCATGTGTTTGAGTTGTCTTCAGAAATGTTTTTAGTTGTTGCGGCATTTGTTTCGTCTGCTTTGGTTGGAGTCGAGAAAAACTGATCGTAAACCAGTAAGACAACAGCAGATACTAAAAAACCTAATGCCAACATCCGTAAGTTCTTCTTCACAGACTAGGCTCCTCCTTTAATTTTAAAATCAATGTTTTAAATATTCCTCAATGATTTGTTCCACTTCTTCTTTAGGAAGGGAAGATTGCTCTGCGATTTCCGATGTTACAATTCCAGAAGTATAAAGTGTAATCACTTGTTTTTTCATTAATTCACGAACTTTTGGACTTTCAGGAACTTGCTCAATTTGCGTATCTGGGCTATCCAGTTTCATTGCCTTTTCTAATTCAGAGACACGTTTTTTTAACTCGAAATTTTCTTGCATCCACTGAGAAGCAACATCTTCCAGTTCTTGTTCTAATTGCTTATTATCACCTTTTTGTAAGAATGAAATAACAAATAGCGCAATAGCTGCAATCAATAAGATAATTATGACTGTGGTCATGGGTTTTATACACACCTCGCTTCCATAAACTCTACTACTAGTTATAGCATAATTTACCTTAAAACACCATCCGAAATAAGGTTTTGTAAAGAAAATAAAAAGAAAATGCACAGAGACCTTGCAACAACTGTATAAAAATGATATTATTATACAGGTTTAGTAAATAAATTCATCAGTCGAGTTGGAGGGAAAACAATGCGCGTTAATATTACTTTAGAATGCACTGAATGCGGTGATCGTAATTATATCACTACTAAAAATAAGCGTGAAAATCCGGAACGTATTGAATTAAAAAAATATTGTCCAAGATTACGCCGTGTAACTTTACACCGCGAAACTAAGTAAGCAGCAGGATTTTCATTCTGTTGCTTTTTTTATTCTGTTAAAAGGGAGATGTCGAGATGAGTGACAAACGCCTAATTAGGGAAAAAGTTTTACGCAACCTAAACGATATGGATAAAGTAGAGCACCGCGAACGATCTATCAAACTTGCAGAAAAACTGTTTGAATTGCCAGAATGGAAAAAGGCAAACATTATCGGTCTAACTTTGGCAAGGCATCCAGAAATTGAAACAGAAACAATTATATTACAAGCAAAAAAAGATGGTAAAACAGTATTAATTCCAAAAACCTACTATCCTGGTAGAAACATGGAATTTAAACAGATGGATTCCGTGCATCTACTTGTAAAATCTAAATTTGGAATTTTAGAACCAAGCGATTTGACTGAAACGGTAGCAAAAGATAAGATTGATTTGTTGCTAGTTCCAGGCGTTGCTTTTAATAAGGCGCATTTCCGAATTGGTTTTGGCGGTGGATTTTATGATCGTTTCCTAATGGATTTCAATGGCGATACTATTTCCTTGTGTTTTTATGAACAAAAGCAAGAATTCGCGCAAGAAAGCCATGATAAACCAGTTTCTATCCTAATTGAAGGATAAGTAAAAATAAATACATAGAAAATAGAGTGGATTGTTTACAACGTCCATTTTTTTGCGTATAGTAGTAAATATAATTTGTAATGAAAGCAGGGAATTTTTTGAGCTTCCAAGAACAATATGTCTTCTGGCGCCTAACCAACTATTTCTTGGGTGTTGAAAAATACCGTTTAATCCATCTTCACGAGGAGAAACAAGAACTTTGGTTAGAAAATACAAGTCGGAAAAAAAGACCAGTCATCCGTATTCAAATGAAAGAATTAAGTTGGGCTAACGTTGTAGAACGCGATGTTACCCATACTATGCACGTCTCTGAGAATCTTCGGAAGCAGATGGGGCGCCTTAAGTTGCCGCTTATAAATATATATATAACTCCATTTGAACCGATGGGTGATATTTCACCTTATTTCGGAAAGCCAATTACTTCTCCAAATGAAAAAGTGAAAATAGAGAATATTTTACTGGCAAACGAACAAATGAAAGAACAGCTAAACACTCTTGTTAAATCTTTGGAATTACCGGTAGACGCTTTTATTCTTCCAGATGAAATAACAAAAGAAATGGTAACAAAAGAACGAGAACAAGTAATTGCGTATATTACTACAAAAGTAAATGAAGAACAAAAAGTTGCTAGAAATGCAAAACCAACTGTAACTTATGCCTTTATTGGGCTATTAATTGCCGCTTTTCTATGGGTTACTTTCCAGGGTGGATCAACCGATTCCTTTAATTTAATTAAATGGGGTGGGAAATTCAATCCACTTATCTATGCTGGCGAATGGTGGCGCTTTATTACACCCATTTTTCTTCATAGTGGCTTAATCCATTTAGCTTCTAATGCAGTGATGCTTTATATCGTCGGTGCTTGGGCAGAACGTATTTATGGAAAATGGCGTTATGTACTTATACTCATTTTAGGTGGTATTTGTGGTAATATTGCCAGTTTCACTTTAAATATGAATTTATCTGTCGGGGCCAGTACAGCGGTATTTGCGGTTATGGGAGCACTGTTGTATTTAGTCGTATTGAAACCAAATATTTATGCAAAAACAATCGGTGTTAGCATCGCGTCTCTTGTAGCTATTAACTTATTGTTGGATGTATTTTCTTCTCAAATCGATATTGCAGGTCATATTGGTGGATTAGTTGGCGGATTCTTGCTGGCAGGCGCTTTATCACTCCCAAATCAATTTTTCCACTGGCGCCGTCTCGCGTATGGTATATCTCTTGTTGGAATCACTATTTTATTTCTTTACTTTGGTTTTCAAAAAGGAACGCAGCAATATGATCCGGCACAAGCCAACTATGCTGTACAAAAATATTTACAAGATGACAACAAAAGTGAAGCAACTAAGATTTCTGCTAATTTGATTGAAAGCGGGAGTGCAGATGCTTATTCATATACGTATGCGGCATCTATTGCATTACAAGATAAACAAGTAGATACAGCAGAGGAAATGGCGAAAGAAGCAATCACTATTGATAAAGACTTACCAGAACCACATTATTATTTATCAGTTTGTTATCAAATAAAAGGTGATAAACAAAATGCGTTAAAAGAAGCAGAAATTGCTAATCAACTTTCTAATGACCCATTTTTCGATTCTTATTATGATAAGTTAACAGAAACAAAAGAATAAGAGGTTTTTACTATGAAATCAGTATATGATGTTGCTCAATTGTTAAGAAAACACGGCATTATCGTTTATTTAGGAAAGCGACAATATGACATTGAAATGATGGAATATGAGATAACGGAACTTTTCAAACATAATATTCTAGATAGAGAAATTTTTGCTAGTGCGAGAAGCATTTTAAAACAAGAGTTGATTAAGGAACAACGAAAAAATAGTAGTTTAAACTAAATTGATTATAAGGAGAACAGAAGTAATGAACAAAAAATTAATTGGTGTAGATTTAGGCGGGACAACAGTAAAATTAGCAATCTTAACAAAAGAAGGCGAAATCGAAGAAAAATGGACTATTGATACAAATATTGATGATAATGGTTCGCATATCGTAAAAGACATTGGTGATTCGCTCAATCAAAAATTAACAGACTTACAACTTGATAATGATATCTTTTATGGTATCGGAATGGGGACGCCTGGAACTGTTAATTATGAAACCGGAACTGTAAAAGGTGCTTATAATTTAAACTGGGCAGAAGAACAAAATGTGAGTGAAGACTTAGAAAAAATTACTGGATTAAAAATCACCCTAGACAATGATGCTAATGTTGCAGCTCTTGGTGAGCGCTGGAAAGGCGCTGGAGAAGGTGGTGCAAATGTTGTATTTGTAACGCTTGGAACTGGTGTTGGTGGCGGAATCTTTGCAGAAGGAAAAATATTGCACGGAGTCCGAGGTGCAGCTGGTGAAATTGGTCATGTGACTGTAGTTCCGAAAAACGGCTATGACTGCACTTGTGGTAAAAAAGGCTGTTTAGAAACTGTGGCCTCAGCGACAGGGATCGTTCGAGTTGCGAAAGATTTAGCAAAAGAATTTACTGGTGAATCAAAACTTAAAGAAGCAATCAAAAATACAGAGAACATTACTTCTAAATTGATTTTCGAATTAGGTGCTGAAGGTGACGAGTTAGCTAAAGAAACTATTGATAAAATTTCTTTTTATTTAGCTCTTGCGCTTAGCCATATTGGCAACATGTTAAATCCAGAAAAGATTATTATTGGTGGCGGAGTTTCAGCGGCAGGAGAACAGTTACTGACCCCTGTTAGAAATTATTTTGAAACAATGGTATTCCCAGCAGTGAAAGAATCGACCAAATTATCTATTGCGACAAAAGGGAATGACGCAGGCGTAATTGGAGCTGCTTGGTTAGCAATGCCAATTGAAGATTAATATTATTTCTACAAAGCTACAATAATACTCCATTATTGTAGCTTGTTTTTATGAAATGAATCTTTCTATGAGCTTTGTTTTAGCTTACTACGAAAAGGGTAAAATTTTAGCATAGAGAGATTGGAGGCAAAAGATGAAAAAATCAACTACTATTTTGCTTATCGTCATATCAATGGGCTTGATTTTTATCTCTTTTGGTTGCGCAAAGGAAAAAGAAACGCCAAAAAAGACAACAAAAGATGTCCAAGCTATTCAAATTAAAACAAAAGAATTTCAGCGGGTTGTTGGCTGGTTATCGAAAGACTCTGTTTTGCTTCAAACTAAAGCAAAAGGACTCAGTTATTTTGCTGAATTAAATATCTATACAGGAAAAAAGCGAGCTATCTTTCATACAAAGGAATCTATCTCGGAAGTTCAAATTAGCCCAGATTATAGAAATATGTTACTTTATTCCGCTGAATCAAGTGAGAAAGCAATAATGCGGGTAATTGATTTAGATGATGGAAATATTGTTGCATCAAGAGAAACAAATCCACTTACTACTAATTTTTATTGGAATAATGAATCTCCTGAAAAAATAATGTTAGTAATTTATAGTCCAGAATGGGATTTTCATGTAGAAAATTGGGATTATACATTAAATCAAGTTGATAAGGTTGATTTAGTTTCACCATTTGTTTCTTGGTATGGGGATAATTTAATCATTTCAAATAACAAGGACAAACCAGATGATGAACTAGGAAATTTATATTTACAAGACATTCGAGATAATTCTAATAAGAGCTTAATTGTGGCAAATATTATGCAATTTGCTGTTCATGATAATGTTTTAATTACAATAGAAAAGTCATCTGATGAGAAATTATTGTATGAATTTAGAACAATTGGTTTTCAAAATTTCTATTCTTATTATTCAGCGCGAGAATACGATGAATTGGGCACTTTTGTTCCATATTTCGATGCGAATTTTGATAAAAATGCCTTTTTGACATTTGAACCTTATGAGAGTGCTAAAATAAGTGGGAACCAGAATGAATATAAGTTGGTAAAAGTTAATCCGACGACTAATAAAGAAACAACTATTTTAGACTTGATGGATAATCAACCGATATTATCCTATGAAACAGGAGACTTAATTCTCTATGGTTACCTCTTTGATAAAGTAATAGACACTAAAACAGGTAAAATGTATAATTTAGTTAATACTCCAACAAAATCTTTTTAACAACGAATTCCTGTTTTTTAGGGTTCGTTGTTTTTGGCTATACTCATATTTTTTGAAAGCTGGTAGCCATTTTCTAAAAGAATTTGGCATTTGAATTCATTGGACTTATTATCGATAGATGTACACTTAATTTCAGAACGACCATATTTTTCTGTAAAATTTGATTGGACAGGTGCTTTTTTTATTTTAATAATGGTTAAATTAAGTTCCGCTGAAGCCAAGTAATAGTTTTGGATCATCTTTTCGTATTCCACCTGCCTTTTAAAAATAGAGGCGCTACCAGTAACAATTAAGATAGTTAGCAAAGCGATAAAGATAGTAAAAGGAAGTGTAAATGCATTTTGATTCATGGCTGTTCCTTTGTTTTGGATAGTGGAAAGCGAGAGGTATAGAATGTCGAATCTGAGAAATCAACTTCTAAGATTAATTGATTATTATTTTTTATAAACCGCCATTCTTTTATTTGGGCTAATAAAGGCTCATGTCCTTTGCCATCCACTTGTCGTCTTAGTACGTTATTAAATTTTGTATAAGTGATTTTTTTGTTTTCTACTTGAAAAGATAATTGCTCTTTTTCTACTTTAACATTACTTGCTTTTTCCCACTCTAATCGCATCTGAATTAAAAAAAGTTGCCATTCCGTCGTTTGATCTAAATTACTAAGTTCGATAGTTTTGTGATAGCATTGAAAAAATAGTGGGATAAGCGAGCTAATACTTAAAATAATTGTAATGGAGAGGATAGTCTCGAGTAGCGTAAATGCTGGAGAAGCATCTTTATAATATACATTTTTCTGTCCGTTTATTTTTTGCACAAATTTGAATACCTCCATTTTCGTGATAACTTTTTAATTGATTATCGTTAAAATTGATAGGGATACTACCGTGTAGTAATAATTCACTATGCTCAAACAGCTGTTGGTGAAGCGTACTTAATTCTTTTTCTTGCTCTATTCTTTGAAATATAGTTAGAGTGAGAGGGAGTAAAAAGCTGCAAACTAAGGAGAATAACAAGAGAGAAACCATACTTTCAACTAAAGAAAATCCATTAATCCGGTTCAATTCTAAAGCGCCCCTTTCCAATTTGAAATATTAGTTTGTAGTTGTTAGCTTTACCAATAAAGCGAACGGTGGTAAAGCGATTAATAGAACCAGCCGAACCTGAGAAACAAAATTTTTCTAATCTCTGCGGATTTAATTTTAGCGAATTAGAAAATGGGACTGTGATAAGAGAATTATTCATAGTAGCAACTGTTAATTGATTTTCAGGGGATGAAAAAGTAATCATTGTGTCTTGGCCACTCGTAATCGCATTTAGCTGAGCATAATATATAGTAGCTTTTATTTCTTCTAATAGTTGTTTTTCGGTAAGCGTTGAAAGGCTATTTGATATTGGGAAGATCGTTAAGGTTATCATAGTAAGACTGATGGATAAGACAAGTAACATTTCTAGTAATGTAAAAGCGTTAGTTTTCATTTGTTTTCGGAAACATTTCCTGAACGATCGATTGTAATACTATTTCCATTAGGACATGATTTTTGATTAGCTTTTAAGTAACCACCACTTACTAAATCACTAACAGAAGGCATTGCATTTTTTTCTAGTTGATAAGACTGAACTTGGCCTTGAACCATCGAAACAAATGCCTCGCACCCCTTGTTATTAATAGATTCACTTTGGGAAACGATATTTGGAATGGTTAATAACAATAAAACACTAACAACTAATAAAACTATAAGCATTTCCACTAAAGTAAAACCACGTTCATCACGCCAATCGATTTTTCTTTTAAACATGTAAACTTCCTCCTTAAATTTGATTTACCATTGAAAACATTGGATATAGAATAGAGAGATAAATAGATATGATTAAAATGCCAATAATAATAAATACAACAGGTTGAATAAAAGAGAATAGTTTTTCTGTTTTTATTAAAGCTTTTTGGTGACAAAGATTGTAGTAAAATAGTAATTCTTCCGCTAAACGTCCATTCTTTTCTCCATGCGCAACTATATAATAAAGTTCTTTTTCAAAAACAGACATTTGTGCTAAGGCCTTTGTTAAAGGGAAACCTTCTTCAAGGGAGGAAAGAATTCGTTTTGCAATTGCTTGGAAAAATTGTGGGGAAGACTTGCTTTCGAATAATTGCATAATATGCGAAATGGACAATCCGCTTTTTAAAAGATAGCCCATTTCACGTGAAAAAATCTGTGAATAATGAATTCGTGAAAATTGACATATATAAGGAATGCGACAATAAAAATTAGCCCGTTGATAAGCATTTTTTTGTTTTTGCTTTTTTATAAAGAAACGCATGCTTAAAAAAAGCAGAAGGAAGAAGGCTCCTAAAATAATCGGAACTTTTTCTAGTAAAAAATAAGTGAAGCTTGATTCCATTGAACCATTATTAGATAATTGCTCGAATAAAAGTTCGAATTTGGGGAGTAGAAAAATCCGTAGTAAAAAGAAAACTAAAATAACTGTAGAGAACAATACGAGCGGATATTGGAAAGCTTTCTTTAAAGCAGTTTGTTCTGCTGCTTTTCGCTGCATATGAATACCGGTTTCGCGGACTGTCTGAATGAAAAAGCCGTGACTTGAGGCATAGTGAAGTTGAGAACATATAAACTCCGGAAAATCATTTTGTTGAAGTGAATGGGCAAAAGAATTCCCAAGCGAGAGAGAGGCAATAATTTTTTCATAACGAGTATGTTCTTTTGGAGAAGTGATGGTCAAAAAACTAATTGTAGCTTCGAGAGAAAATCCTTTATCGAGTAAACTAGCGGTTCTGATTAAAAACTCGCCATCATCTTTCCAGTTAATCCTTTTAAAAAAATCCATAAGCAATTCCTTTCTGCTGAATTTCTTGAAGCGTATGTTTAGGTTTCGTTTTTTGTTTATTAGATTGGAAATAAGATTGAATATTTTGTTTAGATAAAACTTCATAAATGGCTGTTCTTTTCCTTTTCAAATGACTGCAGTGCGGATGACACTTGGGACCACAATAAACACAATATAGATGAACTAATTGTTGAAAACTAATTCCAAGTAAACACTGAGCAAGTTCCTCATGGCTGATACCAAATTCTGCTAACCTTAATAAAACACCATAAGAATCACCTGCATGAATAGTGCTTAAAACTAAATGTCCAGTTAATGCAGCACGAATAACCATTCTTGCTGTTTCTTCATCTCTAATTTCTCCAATAATTAAAATATCAGGGTCATGACGAAGAACTGCTCGAATCAAAGAAGCATAGTTTAGATGTGCTTTTTCATTAATTTCAACTTGAAGAAATTCTGGGGAGTAGTGTTCCACGGGATCTTCAATCGTTATAACTTGAAGTTCGGAATACTTCCTAATAAAAGAAACTAAACTATACATCGAGCTAGATTTTCCGCTGCCAGTGCTGCCAGAAAATAAAAATAAGCCGGTTTTGTGGTGCATTGTTGAATAATTTGTTCAGTCAAATGTGGAAAAAGACTTGATTTCCTAAACGGAATAGGATTTTTATAACGGAAAATACGAATAACAAGGCTTTCTTGAAAGTCTTTATTTGGAATGGTAGAAAGTCGTAAAGCAACTTTTTCTGAAGTTAGTTCTTTTTCATAACTTCCGGATTGCGGTTTTCTTTTTTCGCTTATATCTAAAGCAGCTTGAAATTTAAGAAAAGAAACTAATTTTTCAGCAGTTTCTCTTGGGAGGTAACGGAGCGGGATTAAGGTTCCGTGAACTCTCAGGCGTAATAAATAACGGTCTTTGAAAGGGTGAATATGAATATCACTTGCATTAAATTTTAGTGCTTGGGATAGAATATGATCCATTAATTTTTGTGGCATAACAACCTCCTTACAAGTCATATTCTACATAATTCTTTTAAATCCTTTGCTAGATATTTTTCACAAAAAATAAAAAAGTGTTTTTATGGTAGGAAAATTAACTCTTTGATACTAAATTTGAGTAATAGTATTCTTTTTCAATTAATAATTCCTGCAAAAAAACTTTTTTCCTTTTAAGCCGTTTTCACAATATTTGTGCACAGAGTAACATGCGTATGATCAAGCTAGCTAAATACGATAAAGCCCTTACAATCCGAACGAATATCTGGATTTAAGAATTTTTAGGGAGCAAAACTAATTATTTGCCGAACAATAGAACTCATGATAAGCTATAGAAAAGGCAAATACATAATCGAATTAGCGGATGAATGTAAACAGAGAGACTGCAAAAATGCAGCGCCGACGGGGAAAGCATTTAGATGTGAAACTCTCAGGCAAAAGGATGTTTACGGGACGCAACTCTGGAGTTACTTTTGTTTCACGACAGGGCTTATGAATCATATAAGCCTTTTTGCTATGTGAAAAAAAGGAGGATATAAATATGGCGGAATTATTAAAAACACCGATTCATCCACTTTATGAAAAGTATGGAGCGAAAACCATTGATTTTGGTGGATGGGACTTACCTGTTCAATTTTCTGGTATTAAAGCGGAACATGAAGCCGTGCGAACGAAGGCTGGGCTATTTGATGTATCTCATATGGGAGAAATCATTGTGGAAGGCGCTGAAAGTACAGCATATTTACAATACTTGTTATCAAATGACATAGAAAAAATAAAAATAGGCAAAGCGCAGTATAACATTATGTGTTATGAAAATGGTGGCACAGTAGATGACTTAGTTGTTTATAGATTATCAGAGACTAAATACGTACTAGTTGTTAATGCAGCAAATACAGAAAAAGATTTTGACTGGATAGTAAAAAACGTTAGGGGTGATGTTACTGTCTCTGATGTTTCTTCCAAGTATGGACAATTAGCACTTCAAGGTCCTGATGCAGAGAAAATACTTGCAAAATTAACTAATATTGATTTGAACGCGATTAGTTTCTTTGGTTTTGTAGAAGATGCAGAAATCGCTGGTGTAAAAACAATTATTTCTCGGAGCGGTTATACTGGTGAAGATGGATTTGAAATTTACATGCCAAGTGATGATGCTACCAAAGTATTTGAAGCTATTATGGCAGAAAAAGTATTACCAATTGGTTTAGGTGCTCGAGATACACTACGTTTAGAAGCAGTACTTGCGCTATACGGTCAAGAATTAAGCAAAGATATTACACCACTTGAAGCAGGGCTTAATTTTGCTGTGAAATTAAAAAAAGAAGCTGATTTTATCGGGAAAGAAGCCCTTATTAAACAAAAAGAAGCTGGTTTAACTCGAAAATTAGTCGGAATTGAATTAATTGAACGAGGAATACCACGTCATGATTATCCAGTATTTCTAGATGGAAAACAAATTGGTGTAGTCACTTCAGGAACGCAATCACCGACACTTGGAACCAATATTGGCTTAGCTTTAATAGACATAGCGCACACAGAACTTGGACAAGAAATAGAAATAGGTATCCGGAATAAAAAAGTAAAAGCTAAAGTAGTGGCAACACCATTTTATAAACGTGCAAAGTAAAAAGGAGGAAATGAAATGGCAAAACATCGTTATTTACCGATGACGGAACAAGATGAAAAAGAGATGCTTGATACTATTGGAGTAGCGTCAATTGATGATTTATTTCAAGATATTCCAGAAAAAATTAGATTTAAAAGAGACTATAATTTAAAACCAGCGAAATCAGAACCAGCATTACTTCGAGAATTATCCAAGCTTGCTTCTAAAAATGCCAATACAACTGAATATGCCTCATTTTTAGGAGCTGGTGTATATAGCCATTATATTCCTACAGCAGTGGATCATGTGATTTCTCGGTCTGAATTTTATACAGCATACACTCCCTATCAACCAGAAATCTCGCAAGGGGAATTACAAGCTATTTTTGAATTTCAAACGATGATTGCTGAATTAACGGGAATGGATTTAGCGAATTCTTCGATGTATGACGGTGGAACAGCACTTGCAGAAGCAGCGATGTTAGCTAGTGGACACTCGAAGCGTAAAAAAATACTTATTTCTGGAGCAGTCCACCCAGAAAGCATCAATGTATTGAAAACATATGCTTCTGGACAACATATTGAAGTAGAAGTGATACCAGAATTAGATGGTAAGACAGATATAGATGCACTAAAAAAAGCACTTACAGACGATATTGCTGGATTTGCTGTACAATATCCCAATTTCTATGGTCAAGTAGAACCATTAGCAGAAATGGAGCAGTTAATTCACGAAAATAATTCATTGTTACTTGTTTCTAGTAATCCGCTTGCGCTTGGTATACTTACGCCACCAGGGGAATTTGGTGCAGATATTGTTGTTGGTGATTCACAAGTCTTCGGTATCCCAGAGTCTTTTGGTGGACCGCACTGTGGATTCTTTGCCGTAACTAATAAATTAATGCGAAAAGTGCCTGGTAGACTTGTAGGAGAGACAGTGGATGAAAACGGAAAACGTGGTTATGTATTAACTTTACAAGCGCGTGAACAACATATTCGTCGAGATAAAGCTACTTCTAACATATGCTCTAACCAAGCTTTGAATGCTCTTGCGTCATCAGTTGCAATGGCGACATTAGGGAAAGTCGGCTTACCTGAAATGGCGAAACAAAACTTAGATAAATCTCATTATGCCAAACAAAAATTCCGAGAAAGTGGATTTGAGGTTTTATTTTCAGATAGTTTTTTCAATGAATTTGTAATCAAGCTTTCGAAACAAATCAAAGAAGTTAATGAAGCGCTTTTAGATGAAGGGATTATTGGTGGATATGATCTTGGATTTTACGATGCTAAATACGAAAATCATATGCTTGTAGCAGTAACTGAGATGCGTACAAAAGAGGAAATTGATGCCTTTGTGGCAAGTTTGGAGGGTGTAAAATGAATTTAGAAGAGACAATGCCGCTAGTTTTTGAGCGCTCTATCCCGGGAAGAATTGGATTTAGTTTACCAGAAAGTGACGTGCCGGAAACAAAAGCGACTGATTACTTTGATCCAACATATATTCGTGCTACACCAGCTAATTTACCTGAATTAAGCGAACTAGAAATTATGCGCCATTATACGAATTTATCTAATCATAATTTTGGCGTGGATTCTGGCTTCTATCCATTAGGTTCTTGTACAATGAAATATAATCCAAAAATTAATGAGAAAGTTGCGCGATTCTCAGGTTTCGCTAATATTCATCCCAACCAGCCTGAAAGTTCAGTTCAAGGTGCACTTGAGCTATTATTTGATTTGCAAACGAGTTTAGTCGAAATTACTGGGATGGATGAAGTGACACTACAACCAGCTGCAGGAGCGCACGGAGAGTGGACAGGACTGATGCTAATTCGTGCTTTCCATGAAAAAAATGGTGATACTAAGCGGACGAAAGTAATTATTCCAGACTCTGCACATGGTACTAATCCTGCATCTGCTGCAGTAGCAGGCTTTGACGTAGTAACGGTTAAGTCGAACGAAAAAGGTCTTGTGGATGTTAATGATTTAAAAAAAGTAGTAGGCGATGACACAGCTGCACTAATGCTTACTAACCCGAATACACTTGGGTTATTTGAAAAAGATATTGTTGAAATGGCAGAAATTGTTCATGAAGCTGGCGGTAAATTATACTATGATGGCGCGAATTTAAACGCAATTATGGCAAAAGTTAGACCAGGTGATATGGGGTTTGATGTCGTCCACTTAAATCTTCACAAAACATTCACCGGTCCTCATGGTGGAGGTGGTCCTGGATCTGGTCCAATCGGTGTGAAAAAGGATTTAATACCATTTTTACCAACACCGGTACTTACTAAAAATAATAATTTTTACACGTTTGATTACAATTATCCGGAATCTATCGGTCGTGTGAAGCCATATTATGGTAACTTTGGGATTAATGTCCGAGCTTATACTTACATTCGGACGATGGGACCAGATGGCCTAAAACTCGTTACTGAGTATGCGGTTCTAAATGCTAATTATATGATGCGTAAATTACAACAAGCATATGATTTACCGTTTGATCAAGTATGTAAGCATGAGTTCGTTTTAAGTGGTAATAGACAGAAAAAACTTGGTGTTCGCACAATTGATATTGCTAAACGTTTGTTAGATCATAATTTCCACCCGCCAACTGTTTATTTCCCACTAATTGTTGGAGAAGCGATTATGATTGAGCCAACTGAAACGGAATCTAAAGAAACACTAGACTCATTTATTGATACGATGTTAAAAATAGCAAAAGAAGCAGAAGAAAATCCGGAAATTGTCCAAGAAGCGCCACACAGTACTTATGTAAAACGACTAAACGAAACGCGTGCTGCTAGAAAACCAGTGTTACGTTATCAAAAATAAGCTAAAAAAAATCTTGCCGCAATGCTGCAGCAAGATTTTTTATTTAGATTTTGTTTTACCTTTCCATTTACGGAAGCCGCCTTTAAGTTGGTAAACGTTATGATAACCACGTTTGTATAGCATGATTGCTGCACGGTTACTACGTTGAGCAGTTTGACAATATAGATAAACTGGTAAATCTTGGCGAATCTCAGTCGTACGGTTTTTCATTTGTGTTACTGGAATATTTCTAGCTCCAAGAATATGACCAGCGTCGAATTCGTTTGGCTCGCGAACGTCAATTAATTGCGCTTTGCGATATCCTTGCTTAAATTCTTCCTCTGTTAAAACTTTTACTGCTTTGCGACGCATTACAAACTGGTAAATTTCATATGCTAAAAGAATAACCAGAATAGTAAGCGCTATAATCCAACTAATCAATTGTGTAAACCCCTTTCATCCTGAAAACTGCTTTTTATAAAGCATTCTTTTCTATTATAACTTATTTTTTGCCACCATCAATCACTTTGAAGGAAGATTTTCTTTTTTTCTTTGTTTTTTTCTTATCGCCATGTAATTTTTTGGATTGTTTTACTGCTTTTTGATAATTACTGTCGGTTTTTTTATTAGATAGAAGTCGGAAAATCAATGTGAAAATGATTGTTCCTAATAAAAGCGAGACTGCGAGCGTAAAAAAAGATTTAAAATCACCCATTAACAGACCAATTCCCACAAGGACAAGTAAAAAGATTACTATCAGCGGATATTTTTTCAATCAAACCAACCCCTATTCTAAAAGTTCCAGATTATCAGGTTCATCATTGTTCACGGGGACTCCTTCTTTTTCAATACGTAATAACTCATTGAAAGAAGCAATAGCCACTTCTACTTGATCGTTAGCAGGTTCTTTAGTTGTAAGTAGTTGCAGCCATAAACCAGGAACGCCTAAATATTTAAGTACAGGAATATTTCGACATTTATTTGTTAGTTGTAAAACTTCAAAAGCAACACCGAGTACAACTGGAATGAGCAGAATCCGGTCAACCACACGAAGCCAAAGCGGGTCAGTAGGGACGAGCAAATAAATAAACATACCTACAATGACCGTAAATAAAATAAAGCTACTACCGCAACGATAGTGTAACCGAGACTGTTTTTGAACATTTTCGACAGTTAACGGTAAATTTTGTTCATAACAATTAATCACTTTATGCTCAGAACCGTGATATTGAAAAACGCGTTTGATTATCGGCGTTTGGGAAACAGCAAAAATGTAAGTCAGCAAGAGAATCAATTTAAAGAAGCTTTCTAAAAAGACCTGTGCAGTGTCTCCTGGGACTATCGGGCGAAATAATTCTGCTAAAAATACAGGGATAAGTGTCATAACGAATTTGGCGAATACAAATGATAAAATACCAATCACCGCAACCCCTAACCACATGGCTACTTTCGATTCTTTTTTTTCGATTTTTTCCTCTTCTTGTGGATTATTTGGATCTTCATCGTAACGGTCCGTTGCAAATGCTAAATGTTTGGAACCAATCGCGCTAGATTCAATTAAAGCAACGATTCCGCGTAAAAAGGGAATTTTTTTAAGTCGCATCACCCAAACAGGGCTATTCTTCGATAAATAAAAATACTCTAATGAACCATCTATACGTCTAACGGCTGTTACAGTTTGTTTTTTACCACCAAACATGACACCTTCAACAACCGCTTGTCCTCCATATGATGGTACGTTTTGTTTGCTCAAATTTTTCACCAGCCTATTCATGTGTACTAATATATTATTTTACGCTAAAAACTGTTTTTCGTATAGCAGCAAACGTCTAAAAAAAGTTATTTTTTGTAAATTATGATAAAATAGTTTCGAACGTGTCTAGTAATACTTATTTTGTGCGCCTAAAATTTGAAAAAAGTGGAGGAATTAAAATGTCTAAATTAACTAAAATTCAAGAAACACTTGGAAAAGAAAAGATTGAAGCGGTTCTTGTCACAAGTGAATTTAATAGAAGGTATGTGTCTGGTTTTACAGGGACTAGTGGTGTAGCGCTAATTTTACCAGAAAAAGCTTATTTTGTGACTGACTTCCGTTATACAGAACAAGCAGCAAAACAAGCGGAAGGATATGAAATTGTAAAGCATGAAGGGCATATTTTTGATACAGTAGAGGAATTGTTATCGCAAAATTCGACTAAAACATTACATTTTGAAGCAGATTATGTGACTGTTTCTGAATTTAAACAAATGGAACGAGTATTTAACCGTGAATTAATTCCACTCACTGGCTTTTTTGAAGAAATGCGTAAAGTGAAAACCGCAAGCGAACTAAAAGCGATTCGTACAGCTTGTGATATTGCCGATGCAGCCTTTGCTCATATTATTAAATTCATTAAACCGGGCATGGCAGAAATAGAAGTATCTAATGAGTTAGAATTCTTTATGAGACGAGCTGGGGCAACATCGTCTTCTTTCGATACTATTGTCGCTTCAGGTCTTCGTTCTGCATTTCCACATGGTGTTGCTTCCGATAAAAAAATCGAAATTGGCGATTTTGTTACTATGGACTACGGTTGTTATTATGATGGTTATTGTTCTGATATGACAAGAACAATTGCAGTTGGGGAACCGGCAGAAAAATTAAAAGAAATTTATCAAATTACATTGGATGCACAATTAAAAGTAATTGATAGCTTAAAACCGGGAATGACCGGGATTGAAGCAGATGCGATTGCTCGTGATTATATTGCTTCATTTGGTTACGGAGATGCATTTGGTCATTCGCTCGGCCATGGAATCGGTCTCGAAATTCATGAAGGGCCTAATTTATCATTTAAAAACCCTCAAAAGTTAGAAGTAGGGCATGTGGTTACAGATGAGCCAGGAATTTATTTGCCAGGAATCGGTGGCGTGAGAATTGAGGATGATTTATTGATTACTGAAACAGGTAATGAAATTCTAATCCATTCACCAAAAGAATTAATTATTTTATAAAATTCCTTTGTAACTTTGCGTGTTTTATGGTTAAATAAGGAAGAATGAGCAGATTTAAGATGCTCCAATAAAGATACTTTGTAATTTACAGGAGGAAAAACATGATTTCAGTAAATGACTTTAAAACAGGGTTAACGATAGAGGTAGATAATGGGATTTGGCGCGTGCTAGATTTCCAACATGTGAAACCTGGAAAAGGAGCAGCATTCGTACGTTCTAAATTGCGTAACCTTCGTACTGGTGCAATCCAAGAAAAAACATTCCGCGGTGGCGAAAAAGTAGCTAAAGCACAAATTGATAACCGTAAAATGGCTTATTTATACGCAGACGGCTCCAATCATGTTTTCATGGACAATGAGTCTTATGAACAAATTGAGCTTCCAGAAGACCAAATTGCGCATGAGCTTAAATTCTTAAAAGAAAATATGGAAATTAATATTATCATGTACCAAGGAGAAACAATCGGGATTGATTTACCAAATACAGTTGAATTAATTGTTACTGCCACTGATCCCGGAATTAAAGGTGATACTTCGTCTGGTGGTTCTAAACCAGCAACGTTAGAAACTGGACTTGTTGTACAAGTACCGTTTTTCGTGAACGAAGGAGATAAATTAGTTATTAATACAACCGAAGCAGCATATGTTTCTCGGGCGTAAAAAAAAAGCAGTTGTTACAGCTGAAGTTAATTCTTCAGCTGTTTTTTCTGTCTGTCAGCGCTTCCGGTACACCTTTTGAATAAAAAGTATGGTACAATAAGAACAATGCGTGATTCATGCAATTTTATATTTTTAGTTATTATTAAGGAGTGTAAATGATATGTTATCGATAGATGAAATTAAACAGCTAATAGAGCTGATTGACGAGTCAACCCTAGATGAATTTGAACTAGAAACAAAGGATAGTAAGATTTTACTTAAAAAGAACAAAGTGGTAGCAACTACAGCAATTAGTGAAGCACCAGTAGCTATTCCAACAGTTCAAGCAGTGCCGGCAGTAGAGCAATCACAGGCGCCACAAGTAGAGACAAACGTAGCAGATGAAAACTTAGAATTGATCACTTCCCCAATGGTTGGGACTTTTTATGCATCAGCGTCACCTGGAGATGCCGATTTTGTGAGCGTTGGTTCCAAGGTTTCTGCACAATCAGTTGTATGTATTGTAGAAGCGATGAAATTATTCAACGAAATCACTGCGGATATCGATGGTGAAATTGCAGAAATCTTAGTATCTAGTGGTGAGTTAGTCGAATTTGGACAACCACTTTTCAAAGTTAGAAAAAAATAAGGGGTCGAAAAATATGATTAAAAAAGTACTGGTAGCGAACCGTGGAGAAATCGCTGTCCGTATCATTCGCGCTGCAAAAGAGCTTGGAGTGGAGACAGTTGCGATATATTCGGAAGCAGATAGAGAAGCACTACATATTCAGCTAGCGGATGAAGCTTATTGTGTAGGTCCCGCGGCAACAAAAGATAGTTATTTAAATATGTCAAACATTATTAGTGTAGCTGTTTTAACAAACTGTGATGCAATTCATCCAGGCTATGGCTTTTTAGCTGAAAACGCGGATTTTGCAGAGCTTTGTGAAGACTGCAATATTACCTTTATTGGACCAAGTGCTGCTGCTATATCCCAAATGGGGACGAAAGACGTGGCCCGTGAAACAATGCGTAAAGCTGGGGTTCCAATTGTCCCTGGTTCACAAGGGATAGTAGCCGACGTTGAGGATGGTAAAAAAATCGCTAAAAAAATCGGTTATCCGGTCATCATTAAAGCAACAGCTGGTGGTGGTGGTAAAGGAATTCGTGTAGCAGAAAATGAAGAAAAATTAATTTCTGGAATTCAAACGACACAACAAGAAGCCGAAGCCGCCTTTGGTGACCCTGGTGTCTATTTAGAGAAATATATTCAAGATTTCCGTCATGTGGAAATTCAAGTGCTTGCTGACAACCATGGCAATGTGATTCATTTAGGAGAACGTGATTGTAGTATTCAACGTCGCTTGCAAAAGCTAATCGAGGAATCCCCGTCACCTGCTATTGATGAAAAAACTCGCCAGAAAATGGGGAAAGCAGCTGTTAAAGCAGCAAAAGCAGTTAATTATTCGGGTGCCGGAACGATTGAATTTATCTTTGATCATCATGAAAATAATTTCTACTTTATGGAAATGAATACGCGTATTCAAGTAGAACATCCTGTCACAGAACTTGTAACAGGAATTGATTTGGTAAAACAACAATTTTTAGTGGCTTCAGGGGAAGAACTAAAAATTAAACAAGCGGATGTAAAACTAACTGGTTGGGCAATGGAATGTCGGATTAATGCCGAAAATCCAGAGAAAAACTTTATGCCTGCACCTGGTGAAATTAAGTTTTATCTTCCACCAGGTGGTTTAGGAGTCCGAATTGATTCGGCAGCTTATCCTAATTATAAAATCCCACCTTATTATGATTCGATGATTGCAAAAGTAATTTGTTATGCAGAAACTCGCGAAGAAGTAATACAAAAAATGAAGCGAGCATTGTCCGAGTTTGCTATTGATGGCATTCCTTCGACAATACCATTCCATTTACGTGTATTAGATAGTGATGTATTTTTGTCAGGAGACTTCAATACAAAATTCTTGGAGCAAAATGATGTAATGAATCTTTCTAAGGAGGGTTAAAAAAATGGCTTACACAAAAGATTTACGTAAACAAAATGATGCACCGCTTGGTAAAATAGAGATTGCACCTGAAGTAATTGGTGTAATTGCTGGACTTGCTGCTAGTGAAATCGAAAATGTAGCCTATATGCAAGGTGGCTTTGCGACTGAAATGCGTGAAAAATTCAGTGGTGCTGTTAACTACCGAAAAGGCGTAAAAGTCGAATTAACTGAAGAAGGTATTTTAATCGAACTTTATTGTTCTGTCTTATTTGGCGCGACAATTCCACTTGTTGCTCAAAATATTCAAGATGTAGTTAGAGACACGATTTATAATATGACTGGACTAAATGTACTTGAAATTAATGTGCATATCGTTGGAGTCCAATTTGAAAAAACAGAAACACTTTCCTTCGATGATTTTGAACTATAAAATTCAAGGAAAAAAAGGAGCAGCTTTAACATGAAAAGAAGAGAAGCGCGCGAGAAAGCACTTCAAGCATTATTCCAAATTGAACTAAATGAAATGTCACTTGATCAAGCAATTAAAAATATCATGGAAGACGAGCAAGACGACTACATGGAGAAATTAGTCGAAGGTGTTATGGCGAATAAAACGGAGATTGATGCTATTATTGAGCCTAATTTAGACAATTGGCGCATGGATCGTTTGAGCAAAGTAGATTTATCTTTGCTTCGGCTTAGTGTATATGAAATAAATTACTTGAGTGATGTGCCAAATCGAGTTAGTCTAAACGAATCCATCGAAATTGCAAAAATTTACAGCGATGAAAAATCAAGTAAGTTTATTAATGGTGTATTAGCTAATATTGCACCTGAAGATAAATAAACTTGACTGAGTGCGAGGAATCTTCTCCTTGCACTCCCTTATTTCGCAATTTTTTAAGATAAAACTTGGAAATGTAATTTTAAGGGGGCAATAAGCATGGGACAAATTATTGACGGTAAAAAATTAGCAAAAGAAATTCAAGAAAATGTAACAACTGAGGTAGCTGAACTCGTAAAAACTGGTAAAAAACCAGGACTTGCAGTAGTACTTGTAGGCGATAATCAAGCATCTCGTACATATGTAAGAAATAAACAAAAACGGACAGAAGAAGCGGGCATGAAATCCGTTTTGATTGAGCTTCCTGAAACGGTGTCCGAAGAAAAGTTACTTGAAGTAGTAGAAGAGCTAAATACAGATGATACTATCCACGGTATTTTAGTGCAATTACCATTACCAAAACATATCTCCGAAGAAAAAGTTATTGATACTATCAGTTATGACAAAGATGTTGATGGTTTTCATCCTGTGAATGTCGGCAATTTATTCATCGGAAAAGATTCGTTTGTTCCTTGTACACCAGCAGGAATTATCGAATTAATTAAATCAACCGGAACTCCAATAGAAGGAAAACGGGCAGTTGTTATCGGTAGAAGTAATATCGTAGGTAAACCAGTAGCACAATTATTACTAAATGAAAATGCGACGGTAACAATAGCGCACAGCCGGACAAAAGACTTGCCAGAAGTTGCTAAAGAAGCAGATATACTTGTAGTTGCAACGGGTCTTGCCAAATTTGTAAAGAAAAATTATATTAAACCAGGTGCGGTTGTCATTGATGTGGGTATGGACCGCGATGAAAATAATAAATTATGTGGTGATGTTGATTTTGCTGATGTAGTAGATGTAGCAGGTTTCATTACACCAGTTCCAGGCGGGGTTGGACCAATGACTATCACAATGTTACTCGCTAATACATTAAAAGCAGCAAAACGAATTTGGAAGATGAATTGATTAATTGGATGTGAAATGATGGAACAAGATAAATATTTGACGGTAGCAGCTATAACCAAATATATCGAAAAAAAATTCGAAGTAGATCCTTATATGAAACAAGTTTTTGTACGCGGAGAAATTTCTAATTTAAAACAACCTACAAGCGGCCATCTTTATTTCACTGTAAAAGATGAGTTTGCGATGCTTCGTTCTGTCATGTTTCAAAAAGCAGTTCAAAAGATTGGTTTTGTACCCGAAGATGGAATGAACGTTCTCATCACTGGTCGAATCGGTGTTTTTACAAAAGCTGGGCGTTACCAGTTTTATGCAGAACATATGGAACCTGATGGTATCGGTGCACTTTATATTCAATTAGAACAATTAAAATCCCATTTGGAAAAGGAAGGACTTTTTGCGGAAGCGCATAAAAAAGTGCTTCCTTCTTTCCCGTCCAAAGTAGCAGTTGTTACATCAAAAACTGGCGCAGCGGTGCGGGATATATTGACGACTATTCATCGCAGAATGCCTTCTGTAGAAGTGATTATTTATCCAACGATTGTTCAAGGTGACAAAGCAGCTCAAAAAATTGTCGAGAATATCGGACTTATTAACCAACGAAATGATATTGATGTGATGATTATTGGACGTGGCGGTGGATCACTAGAAGAACTTTGGGCCTTTAATGAGGAACCAGTTGTACGAGCAGTTTATGATTCAGATGTTCCGGTCATTTCTGCAGTTGGTCATGAAACAGACTTTTCGTTAAGCGATTTCTCAGCCGATGTTCGAGCTGCAACACCAACTGCAGCGGCGGAATTAGCTGTTCCAGATTATCGCGATTTAGAAGAACGGCTAGCAGAACGAAAATATCGTTTGCTTGCTGCAACCCGGCAATTACTTGAACGAAAAGAACGCAAACTGGAACAATTAAAGCAGCATTTAATTCTTAATGGTCCAAAACATCAGCTAGAGCAACAAATGGAGCGAACGGATTATTTTTCCGAACGATTAAAAAGCGCTTTTTCTAAACAAGTACTACTAAAACAAACGACTTTTAATCGGCTAAATGATCGACTAAATTATTATCATCCCGAAAAAGAGATTACTTTGCAAAAAGAACAATTAATATTACGTAGAACAGCCCTTGATAAAGCAATAAAACAACAGCTAAAAGATAAGCAGCAATCTTTTGTTAGACAAGTAGAAGCCTTAGAACATCTAAGCCCACTTGCTTTATTGAAGCGAGGGTTTGGAGTAACCTATAAAGAAAAAAAGCTAGTTAAATCTGTTGTGCAGTTAGAAGTTGGGGATAATATTCAAGTGAAAATGCAAGGTGGACAAATTGATGCTTTAATTACAGCAAAGGAGGAAGAGACTAGTGGCAACTAAAAAAAAGAGTTTTGAAGAAGCAATCGCAGAATTAGAAACGATTGTCGAAGCACTGGAGAGTGGTACTGCATCTCTAGAAGATTCCCTTGATATGTATCAAAAAGGAATTGAACTAACTAAATTATGTCAAGATAAACTACAAACAGCCGAGAAACGAATGGCAAAAGTAGTCACAGATGCTGGAGAAGAAATTCCTTTTGAAGCGGATGGTGAATAAATTTGCAAGATTTGACCCTTTTTTTAGAACATTATAAAAAAGTGATGGATGACTCGCTCCTTACTGAGATAAATAAACGAAATATCGAACCAAAATTAAAAGAATCCATGCTATATTCTGTACAAGCTGGTGGAAAGCGCATTCGTCCAATGCTTGTTTTTGCAACACTGCAAGCTTTAAATACAGATCCGATGCGTGGCGTGAAAACCGCTACAGCTCTTGAAATGATTCATACGTATAGTTTGATTCATGATGATCTACCAGCAATGGATAACGATGACTATCGTCGCGGGAAACGTACCAATCATAAAGTATACGGTGATGCAACCGCTATTTTGGCAGGTGATGCGTTGTTAACCCTCGCTTTTTCTGTTTTAGCAGAAGATGCAAATTTGACTTTCGAAACGAGACTCGCTTTAATTAATGAACTTAGTTTTAGTAGCGGGGCAGAAGGAATGGTCGGTGGTCAACAGGCAGATATGGAAGCAGAAAATAAAAAAATCACCTTAGAAGAATTGGCCACTATTCATGCAAGAAAAACAGGTGAATTATTAATTTTTGCAGTTACTTCTGCTGCTGAAATTGCCGAAGCGACACCAGAGCAAACAAAACGATTACGAATTTTTGCGGAAAACATTGGAGTCGGCTTTCAAATTAGCGATGATATTTTGGATGTCATTGGAGATGAAATGAAAATGGGTAAAAAGACAGGGGGGGATGCTTTTCTGAATAAAAGTACCTATCCCGGATTACTCACGTTAGATGGCGCTAAAAGGGCTTTAAACGAGCATGTTTCAATAGCGAAGTCAGCGCTTTCAGGGCACGGTTTTAACGATATCATTCTACTTAAACTTGCTGATTTAATCGCATTTAGAGAAAATTAATCATAATAATCTAGTAATTTCAAAAATTTTTCACAAGTATAAATCAAATTGATTTGCTTTTCCTAAAATACCGTGTTATACTAATGTAAGATTATTTTTGTGGGTGAAAGATACGATTGTGAACAACTTTCCATCTCGTGCCGTTAAGCAAGAATAGTAAATAATTAGTGTGCATAACACACGAGGAGGAACATGAACATGGAACAAGGTACAGTAAAATGGTTTAACGCAGAAAAAGGATTTGGTTTTATCGAACGCGAAAACGGTGACGATGTATTCGTACATTTCAGCGCTATCCAAGGTGACGGATTCAAATCTTTAGACGAAGGTCAAGCAGTATCTTTCGACGTTGAAGAAGGCCAACGCGGACCTCAAGCAGCTAACGTTCAAAAAGCGTAATTCTATTTTTTGAATAAGAAAAAGCAAATCATTTCGGTGATTTGCTTTTTTATTTGTTTAAAATCCCTTTTCCTTGTTTGGTATAACAAGAATTGTTTGCTATAATAAGAACAATTAAATTAGAAAAAAGATTACGTTTGCGCTTCTAGTGAACGATTCTTTGGAAAGTGAGTTGTTTTTATTTTGGATCTTTTAAAAATAAAGGATCCTTCCTTTATCAAACAATTGGATATAAAAGAATTAGAAGCACTTGCAGTAGATATTCGCGCATTTTTAATTACTTCTACATCGAATTCAGGTGGGCATATTGGTCCAAACCTTGGTGTTGTAGAACTAACGATTGCACTTCATTATACTTTTACAAGTCCAAACGATAAATTTATTTGGGATGTTGGCCATCAATCTTATGTGCACAAAATCCTAACAGGAAGGGCGAATAAGTTTGAAACATTGCGACAACATGGTGGTTTAAATGGTTTTCCGAAAAGAAAAGAGTCTAAGCATGATGTGTTTGAAACTGGCCACAGTTCAACTTCTCTTTCAGCAGCCGCGGGAATGGTTATTGCTAGGGATATAAAACAAGAAGATTTCTATGTGATTCCTGTGATTGGAGATGGAGCGTTAACCGGTGGAATGGCGCTTGAAGCTCTCAATCATATTGGAGACATGGGTAAAAATATGATTATTATTTTGAATGATAATGACATGTCCATTGCACCAAACGTAGGCGCACTTCAAAGTGTACTCAGAAAATTAAGGAAATCAGATAAATTTAATCCTACAAGGAAAGAGTTAGACAAAATGATTCGGAAAGTACCAACTACTGGTGAGGAACTGGCCGATGCAACTGAAAAAATAAAAGATAGTGTGAAGCATTTACTTGTCGAGGGAACTTTTTTTGAAGAATTAGGCTTTATGTACCTTGGACCTGTGGATGGACATAATTTGCAAGATATCATCACTCATTTAGAGATTGCTAAAAGAATAAAAGGGCCTGTATTGCTCCATATCGTCACAAAAAAAGGAAAAGGGTATCAGCCGGCCGAATTAGATGAACGTGGAACCTGGCATGGTACAGGGCCATATAAAGTCGAAACTGGAAGCTTTATTAAGCCAGTTGTATCTGCACCATCATGGAGCTCGATTATTAGCAAAGAGTTAATGCGTCTGGCGGAAGAAGATGAAAGAATCGTGGCAATTACACCCGCAATGCCTGTTGGTTCGAAGTTAGAAAAATTTGCAGCAACATTTCCCGATCGTTTTTTCGATGTGGGGATAGCGGAGCAGCACGCGACAACTATGGCGGCTGGATTAGCCACACAAGGTATGAAACCTTTTTTGACCATTTATTCTACTTTTTTACAAAGGGCCTATGACCAAGTCGTGCATGATGTTTGTCGCCAAAAATTAAATGTCATATTCGGGATTGATCGCGCCGGACTTGTTGGTGCTGATGGGGAAACGCATCAAGGTATTTTTGATATTTCATTCTTGAGTAGTATTCCAAATATGATTATCACTATGCCAAAAGACGAAGCGGAAGCCAAACAATTGATGGATACTGCTTTTGCTTATGATAAAGGACCGATAGCGATACGTTATCCGCGAGGCAATGGTCCTGGAGTGAAACCAAATTTATCAACGGAATTGATACCAATTGGTGAATGGGAGACGCTTATCCAGCCAGTAGATGCAGTGATTTTAACTTTTGGTCCGACTGTTCCACTGGCACTCGCGGCAGCTAAACGACTTTCAGCTGCCGGAAAACAAGTAGGGGTCATCAATGCTCGCTTTATCAAACCACTCGACGAAGCGTTGTTACATCAAATTATGCAATTAAACATTCCGATTTTGACAGTGGAAGAATCCTTGCTAAAAGGCGGATTTGGCGCGAGTGTGTTAGAATTTATGGAACTGAATAATTATACTAATCTTAGTTTGCATCGGATTGGTTTTCCAGATGCATTTATCCGTCATGGTTCTGTAAAATTAATACTTGAATCATACGGTATATCTGAATCTGGCATTGTATTAAAAATAAATGAAATGCTCGCACAAAGCGAGAAGTTAAGGGCGAAAAGACTATGACAATAAAAAAAGAACGAGCAGATATTCTGCTAGTAGACCAAGGATTATTTGAAACAAGAGAAAAAGCGAAACGTGCGATTATGGCGGGTATTGTTTACCGAAAAGAAGAGCGTGTTGATAAACCAGGAGAAAAAATCCCGGTGGATAGCGAGCTTCAAGTTAAAGGTAAACAAATGCCATATGTCAGTCGTGGCGGCCTTAAATTAGAAAAAGCTTTAGAAGTATTTGATTTTAATGTTAAAGATAAATTAATGCTTGATATCGGAGCTTCTACGGGTGGATTTACGGACTGTGCCCTGCAAAATGGAGCAAAACATTCATACGCACTTGATGTTGGTTATAATCAGCTTGCATGGAAATTGCGTAATGATGATCGTGTTACTGTTATGGAAAGAACTAATTTTCGTCACGTTACTCCAGCTGATTTTACAGAAGGGTTAGCCGATTTTGCGACGATTGATGTCTCGTTTATTTCCTTAAAATTGATTTTACCTGTGCTTAGAACGGTTCTTGTAACTGGCGGTGATGTAATGACTTTGATTAAACCACAATTTGAAGCTGGCCGAGAACAGGTTGGAAAAAAAGGAATTATTCGTGACCCAGCAGTACATCAATCAGTTGTAGAGCATATAGTTCAATTTGCACTAAATAACGGCTATGATTTAGTAGGACTGGATTATTCCCCGATTACAGGCGGGGAAGGGAACATTGAATTTATTGCTCACCTAAAATGGACAGGTGAAGATACTGGGGCAAATCGGTTACCTTCTGATGCAATAACCCAACTTGTTTCTAAAGCACATAAAAAACTAGATAAATAAAATGCATACCGGAAAGCAGTGATGTTTTCCGGTTTTTGCTTTTACCATGCGAGTTTGGTTCATTTAGACATGTATTTTCGATGTATAAAGTATTAAAGCAATATTTCTTGCATAATTTTGCACTAATTCCGTGACTTTATGCGTTTTTTCGGATAAGATGTAAGTAGAAAATTATCGTGAGGTGAAGAAGGAATGAATAAAGGTCATCGTCATATTATTATTCGAGAATTGATTACATCTAATGAGATTGACACGCAAGAAGATTTAGTAGAACTTCTATTAGAACGCGATGTTAAAGTCACCCAGGCAACTGTTTCCCGTGATATAAAAGAACTTCATCTTGTCAAAGTTCCAACACAAACAGGTGGCTATAAGTATAGTCTACCTGCCGATAATAGCTTTAACCCGCATCAAAAACTAAAACGCACATTAATTGATTGTTTTATAGGCATCGATACCGTACAATTTATGATTATTTTAAAAGTAATGCCAGGAAACGGTAATTCTGTTGGTGCATTAATAGATAACCTAGACTGGCCAGAAAAAGCAGGAACTCTTTGTGGAGATGACACTTGCTTAATTATTTGTCGCTCGGAAGAAAATGCAAAAACATTAACGGATCGTTTTATAGATATGCTTTAAAAATGGTTGGAGGTGAATAATATTGCTTCAAGAAATGACAATTAAAAACTTTGCTATCATCGAATCGCTATCTTTGAGTTTTCGGGAAGGGATGACGGTATTAACGGGGGAGACCGGCGCAGGTAAATCAATTATTATTGATGCGCTTGGTCTTCTTGTTGGCGGGCGCGGCTCCACGGATTTTATTCGTCACGGAGAAGAACGACTCGAATTACAAGGGCTATTTGCACTAGCAGAAGATAATTTGGCGTGCCGAGATGCGCTTTTGGAACATGGAATAGATGCAACAGATAATATGGTTGTTTTAGAACGCAACTTATTTCGCTCAGGTAAAAATAGTTGTCGGATTAACGGCAAGTTGGTTACTACCGTGTTACTTCGTCAAATAGGTTCTAAATTAATTGATATCCATAGTCAACATGAACACCAAGAACTCATGAATGAGGAATTCCATTTATCACTACTAGATCGCTTTGCTGCTGATAAAATCAAATCAGCGCTAACGAAATATCAAGCGAATTTTAAAGAGTATCAATCCATTTCAAAAGAATGGCAAAATTGGACGAAAAATGAACGTGAACTTGCGCAACGTCTTGATATGCTCCGTTTTCAACAACAAGAAATCGAAAATGCTAATCTACAAGCTGGTGAAGAAGATCGTTTATTAGAACAAAAAAATATTCTAGCTAATTTTGAAAAATTAAACGAAAACTTACAAGGTGCTTATACCGCCATTCAGGGTGAGCCGGGTGGGCTTGAATTTATTGGAGAAGCGATGCGCCAGATGGATTCTGCTGCTAGTATTCATGCGGACTATAAAGTTGTTAGTGAAGCAATCTCATCTAGTTATTATATGTTAGAGGATAGTATGAGCCAAATTAGGCAATCACTCGATCAATTAGAGTTTCAACCAGAAGAACTTAACCAAATCGAATCACGCCTCAATGATCTCAACCAATTGAAACGCAAATATGGCAAAACGATTGAAGATATCATTCACTACGAACAAGAAATTAGTAGCGAGATGGAGAAATTAACAGATAGTGAGTCGCATGTTGGTCACTTAGAAACCAAACTAGCCAATTTAAAGGTGGAGCTTATAAAACAAGCGACCATATTAACTGACATTCGCAAAAAGGCGGCAACGACACTAGAAAAACAAATTAAACAAGAACTAAACCAACTTTATATGGAAAAAGCGATTTTTAGCGTTCGTTTTGAAACCGAGAAAATGGAATTGACAGAAACAGGACAAGATAGTATCGTTTTTTATATGTCTACCAACCCTGGTGAACCATTAAAACCACTTGCGAAAATTGCTTCAGGTGGAGAGTTGTCCCGGATGATGTTAGCACTTAAAACCATTTTTTCTAGACACCAAGGAATCACCTCCATTATTTTTGATGAAGTTGATACAGGTGTAAGTGGTCGTGTTGGACAGGCGATTGCAGAGAAAATTTATGCCGTTTCTGTTGGCTCACAAGTTCTTTGCATCAGTCATTTGCCACAAGTTGCTGCAATGGCTAACCATCATTATTACATCACCAAAAAAGTTCAAAACAAACGTACAACAACTTCAGTTACCATCCTAACAGGTGATGAAAAAGTAGAAGAAATTAGCCGAATGATTGCTGGGATTGAAGTGACAGAACTAACTAAACAACATGCAAAAGAAATGATTGAACAAGCTGAAAGAGTAAAAGAAACTTATTAAAAAAACGAAATTGCTTGCATATCGAATAGTTTTTGCTTAAAATGAATAAGGTAATAATTTATTACCTGGTCATAAAAACAACTACTAATTTCGAAATGCGGCTTTTTTGTGCGAAAAAGGAGTTATTTTATGACCAAAAACAGATTTTTTTCAGACAAAGTAGAAACCAGTTCTTACGTTTTTGCAGTAGCAGGTGCGGATGATGAAGTAGTATTAGAAACAATTCGTCTAGCATTGAAACAAAAATTAGGTAAATTCTTGTTATTTGGGAAAAATGAAGACAAAGCTTTAACGACAAATGAAGGAGTTACTTGGATTCAAACAGATACAGCAGATGAAGCAGCTCAAGGTGCCATTTTAGCAGTAAAAAACAAAGAAGCAGATATTTTAGTGAAAGGGTTTATTCCGACAGCTACTTTAATGCATCATGTGTTAAAAAAAGAAAATGGACTTAGAACAGGAAATTTACTAAGCCAGATTGCTATTTTCGATATTCCGACATATCATAAACCGCTATTATTAACGGATTGTGCAATGAATGTCGCGCCAAAAGCGAAGGAGAAAATGGCTATTACTGAAAATGCAGTAAGTGCTGCAAATAAAATTGGTATATGGAATCCAAAAATCGTTTTGCTTAGCGCGGTGGAAGACATCACAGATAAAATGCCTTCTACGGTTGAAGCAAATGAAGTAGTTAATCACTTTGGGGATACGTTAGCAATTGCTGGACCGCTCGCACTTGATGTAGCAATTTCCAAAGAAGCTGCTCACCATAAAGGCATCAAAAACAGTGTAGCAGGAGAAGCAGATATTTTGATTGCGCCGAATATAGAAACTGGTAATGCCCTTTATAAATCACTTGTTTATTTTGCGGGTGCGAGAGTGGGTAGTGCTATCGTTGGAGCAAGAGTGCCAATAGTTATCTCTTCTAGAAATGATACTCCTGAAAATAAATTAGCTTCATTTATACTAACTGTCAGAATGGTTGGAAAATGATGAAATAATGTGAATAGACGGACTTTAACAATCTGAATGCAAAGGCTTTTATTTGATTAGAGCCCACGTGTTACAATAGTCCTTGGGAAAATGATAACTATAGCATTTTTCACAATTAAATTTGGAGGAAATCAAATGTCTTTTGATGTTTTGACAATAAATCCTGGTTCCACTTCCACAAAACTTGCTGTCTATCAAGGCGACAAATTACTTTTTGAAGAAACAATCAGACATGGAATACAAGAACTAGCCAATTTTAATAATGTACAAGAACAATTTGATTTTAGATGGCAACTGTTACGCCGAGTGATTGATACGTTTGGTTATAAGGTGGAAAATTTAGATGCAGTAGTTGGGCGTGGAGGTTTACTTCATCCAGTTGCTGGTGGTACATACAAAGTTACTGAAAAGATGATAGCGGATTTAGAAGTTAATAAATACGGTGAACATGCATCCAATCTTGGCGCAATGCTAGCCAAGAAATTAGCAGATAGTCTTGCTATTCCAAGCTTCATTGTTGATCCAGTGGTAGTCGATGAAATGCAAGCGATTGCGAGATTTTCTGGAAATGAGCTTATTGAGAGGAAAAGTATTTTTCACGCATTAAATCATAAAGCAGCTGGACATAAAATTGCTAAACAATTTGGCTCTGATTACGAAAAAATGAATTTTGTTATCGCGCATCTCGGTGGTGGAATTTCTGTTGCTGCACATAAGCAAGGCAAAGCCGTAGATGTGAATAATGCCTTAGATGGAGATGGTCCTTTTAGTCCTGAACGATCAGGTTCATTACCAATGAATGCTTTTCTAGAAGCGTGTTTTAGTGGGAACTGGACAAAACGAGAACTGCATGATTTGCTAGTAGGTCGTGGTGGAATGATTTCTTATCTAGGAACGAATAGCATGATAGATGTAGAAACAAAAGTGCAAATTGGTGACGAAAAAGCAGTAGATGTATTTGAAGCGATGGCATATCAAGTTAGTAAAGAAATCGGTGCTTGTTCCGTTGTTTTAAAAGGAAAAGTAGATGCGATTATCTTAACTGGCGGACTTGCTAGAAGCGAACTTTTTACAAATAAAATTATCGAACAAACAAGCTGGATAACCAAGGTCATTATAGAACCTGGAGAAGATGAGTTAAAAGCTTTAAATAGCGGTGTCCAGCGAGTACTTACAGGTATAGAAAAAGAAAAAGTTTATTAAAAGGAGGAGCTAATGTGGCAACAGAATATGATGTAGTTATTCTTGGCGGAGGAACTGGCGGATATGTCGCAGCAATCCAAGCCGCTAAAAATGGTCAAAAAGTCGCTGTCGTTGAAAAAGGGAAAGTTGGCGGGACCTGTCTTCACCGTGGCTGTATCCCAACAAAAGCATTATTACGTTCGGCGGAAGTTTTGCAAACAGTGAAAAGAGCAAGTGAATTCGGTATTACAGTTGAAGGGAATGCCGGGATTAATTTTTTACAAGCACAAACAAGAAAGCAAGCAATTGTGGATCAATTAGAAAAAGGTATTCATCAACTATTTAAACAAGGAAAAATCGATTTATTTGTTGGAACGGGGACTATCTTAGGTCCATCTATATTTTCACCAACTGCAGGGACTGTTTCTGTCGAGTTCGAGGATGGTTCTGAAAATGAAATGCTAATTCCGAAAAACCTAATTATTGCAACAGGTTCGAAACCGCGCACGCTTGATGGCCTTACAATTGATGAAGAAAATGTATTATCTTCAGACGGCGCACTTAACCTAGAAACTTTACCAAAATCAATTATTATTGTCGGTGGCGGAGTTATCGGAATGGAGTGGGCTTCGATGATGCACGATTTCGGTGTAGAAGTAACTGTTCTGGAATATGCGGATAGAATTTTACCAACCGAGGATAAAGAAATAGCGAAAGAGTTAGCAAGACTTTATAAAAAGAAAAAATTAACTATGCATACATCTGCTGAAGTTCAAGCAGCAAGTTATAAAAAAACCGAAACAGGTGTCCAAATTAGTGCAACAATCAAAGGCGAGGAACAAACTTTCACAGCAGACAAAATTCTTGTTTCTGTAGGGCGTTCCGCTAATACGGAAAATATCGGCTTACAAAATACTGATGTTGCAATTGAAAATGGCTTTATTCAAGTTAATGACGCTTATCAAACAAAAGAAAGTCATATTTATGCAATTGGTGACTGTATCCCGACAATTCAACTTGCGCATGTTGCCATGGAAGAAGGGACTATCGCTGCCAATCATATTGCCGGAAAAGCAACTGAAATACTAGATTATGATTTAGTTCCGCGTTGTATCTATACGTCAACAGAAATTGCAAGCGTTGGTATTACGGAAGAACAAGCAAAAGAACGTGGTTATAACATCAAAAAAGGTAAATTTTTCTTCCGAGGCATTGGAAAAGCATTAGTTTTTGGAGAGTCAGATGGCTTCATCAAAATCATTGCTGATAAAGATACAGAAGATATTCTTGGCGTTAGCATGATTGGGCCTCACGTAACCGATATGATTAGTGAAGCAGCACTTGCACAAGTATTAAATGCAACCTCGTGGGAAGTAGGAAATACCATTCATCCCCACCCAACTTTATCAGAAAGTTTTAGAGAAGCTGCCCTTGCTGTGGATGGAAACGCAATTCATGGTTAATACAGCTTTAAAGGAGGAACAAAAATGACTTTAAAAGAAGCAGGTTTAACTAAAGATCAATTATTAAAAATGTACGAAACGATGTTAATGGCTAGACGACTTGACGAGCGAATGTGGCTACTCAATCGTTCAGGGAAAATTCCTTTTACGATTTCTGGACAAGGGCAAGAAACGGCACAAATTGGCGCTGCGTTTGCTTTTGATTTAGAAAAAGATTATGCCTTACCATATTACCGTGATTTAGCTGTCGTTTTAGCATTTGGTATGACTGCAAAAGACATTATGCTATCTGCTTTTGCGAAAGCGGAGGATCCTAACTCAGGTGGTCGTCAAATGCCAGCACACTTTGGTCAAAAGGAAAATCGTATTGTGACACAAAGTTCACCAGTAACAACGCAGTTTCCACATGCTGCTGGTATAGGTCTTGCTGCAAAAATGGCCAACGATCCAGTCGCGATTTACGCTTCAACAGGAGAAGGTTCCTCTAACCAAGGAGACTTCCATGAAGGAATCAACTTTGCCTCTGTACATAAGTTGCCAGTTGTTTTTGTCATTCATAACAATAAATATGCTATCTCTGTTCCAGCATCTAAACAATATGCAGCAGAAAAACTTTCGGACCGAGCAATCGGTTATGGAATTCCCGGTGAACGTGTAGATGGAACCGATATGGGAGAAGTTTACACTGCCTTTAAACGCGCAGCTGATCGAGCAAGAAATGGGGAAGGACCTACCTTAATCGAGACTGTTTCCTACCGTTTCACGCCTCACTCCTCTGATGATGACGACAGTAGCTACCGTTCGAAATCAGAAGTTGCTGAAGCAAAAGAAAAAGACCCACTGAAGATTTTTGAAAAAGAACTTGTTGATGAAGGCTATCTAACAGAAGAAAAAATTGCTGAAATCGAAAAGAGCATTGCAAAAGAAGTAAATGAAGCAACAGATTACGCGGAAAGTGCAGCATACGCAGAGCCAGAATCATCTTTACTTTATGTATACGATGAAGAAGCGAATAGCTGATTAGGAGGGATTTTAATGCCAGTCATTTCATATATTGATGCAATAACAATGGCGCTTAAAGAAGAAATGGAGCGCGATGATAAAGTATTTATTTTAGGAGAAGATGTAGGAAAAAAAGGTGGCGTATTTAAAGCGACGGCCGGTTTGTACGATGAATTTGGTGAAGACCGCGTTTTAGATACACCGCTAGCAGAGTCAGCGATTGCTGGAGTTGGAATCGGCGCAGCGATGTATGGCTATCGTCCGGTTGCTGAAATGCAGTTTGCTGATTTCATTATGCCTGCAGTGAACCAAATTATTTCCGAAGCATCGAGAATTCGTTATCGCTCGAACAATGATTGGTCTTGTCCAATGGTTATTCGCGCACCTTTTGGCGGAGGCGTTCACGGAGCACTTTATCATTCTCAATCGGTCGAAAAAGTATTTTTTGGTCAACCAGGACTAAAAATTGTGGTTCCATCTTCCCCGTATGATGCGAAAGGACTTTTAAAAGCGGCAATTCGCGATAATGATCCAGTGCTTTTCTTTGAACATAAACGTGCTTACCGTTTACTTAAAGGAGAAGTTCCAGAAACAGATTATATCGTTCCAATCGGTGAAGCAAATGTTGTTCGTGAAGGCGATGACATTACCGTTATTACTTACGGTCTAGCTGTCCAATTTGCACAACAAGCTGCTGAAAGACTAGCTAGCGAAGGTGTAGAAGCGCATATTCTTGATTTACGTACTATTTATCCACTAGATCAAGAAGCAATTATCAAAGCAACAAAGAAAACTGGAAAAGTCCTTCTTGTAACAGAAGACAACAAACAAGGGAGTATCATTAGCGAAGTGGCGGCAATTATTTCAGAGCATTGCTTGTTTGATTTAGATGCACCAATAGCAAGACTTGCTGGACCCGACACCCCGGCTATGCCGTTTGCTCCAACAATGGAAAAACATTTTATGATTAATCCAGATAAAGTTGCGGATGCAATGAAAGAATTAGCGGAATTTTAAACCCGTTCTAAACAAAAGGAGTGAGGACCCGTGGCAGTTGAAAAAATTACTATGCCCAAGTTAGGGGAAAGTGTAACAGAAGGAACCATTAGTTCATGGTTAGTCAAACCCGGTGATACGGTAGAGAAGTATGATGCTATCGCAGAAGTTTTAACCGATAAAGTAACTGCTGAAATCCCGTCTTCTTTTAGCGGAACCATTAAAGAAATTTTGGCGGAAGAAGAGGAAACACTAGAAGTTGGCGAAGTAATTTGTACAATTGAAACAACAGAAGCAGGAAGTGCGGAAGCTGAAACGAAAGAGCAAGCACCAGAAGCACCTAAAAAAAATAATGAATCAGAAAAACAAGTGACATTAGCTGAGTCGCCAGCAAGTGGGAGATTTTCCCCTGCTGTACTTCGAATCGCTGGTGAAAACAACATCGATTTAAATACCATTCAAGGGACAGGTAAAGGTGGTCGGATTACGAGAAAAGACTTACTTCAAGTAATAGAAAATGGTCCAGTGGTTTCAAAACCAGAACAACCATTAAAACGCGAACCAGAAAAAACAGCAGCACCAGTTCAAACCTCAGCAACTGATAAAGAAATTCCCATTAATGGCGTTAGAAAAGCAATTGCTAAACATATGAGTGTTAGCAAACAAGAAATTCCGCATGCTTGGATGATGGTTGAAGTAGATGCAACAGGTCTGGTTCGCTATCGTAATTCTGTCAAAGATAGCTTTAAAAAAGAAGAGGGTTATTCATTAACTTATTTCTCCTTTTTCATCAAAGCCGTAGCGCAAGCATTAAAAGAGTTTCCGCAGCTTAATAGTACGTGGGCGGGAGATAAGATTATTGAACACGGAAATGTCAATATTTCGATTGCAATTGCAGCAGGAGATTTACTCTATGTTCCAGTAATCAAAAATGCAGATGAGAAGTCAATTAAAGGTATTGCACGTGAAATTAGCGAACTTGCTTCCAAAGCGCGTAGTGGCAAACTCGCGCAAGTTGATATGGAAGGTGGTACATTTACCGTTAATAGTACTGGTTCGTTTGGTTCGGTACAATCAATGGGAATTATTAACCATCCACAAGCTGCAATTCTTCAAGTGGAATCTATCGTTAAGCGTCCAGTGATAGTGGACGACATGATAGCCGTTCGGGACATGGTTAATTTGTGTTTATCGATTGATCATCGCATTCTAGATGGTCTACTTGCTGGTAAATTCTTACAAGCCATTAAATCTGCTGTAGAAAAAATTTCTAAAGAAAACACAGTGCTATATTAACTATGTTTTAATCTAGTTTTAGCGGGTATTGTTTAGTACATCTAGATTCATACCCCTAAACTCCCTAGATGTCTTGGGTAGTACTCTCGAGTGCTGCTCTTTTTTTGGAAAAAAACCAAAAAAAATCTGAACCAATTTTGGCTCAGACGTAGAACATTTATAAGAACATTAATACCCCAGTTAAAACACTAGATAACACAATCGCGATTAACATTAAAATAACGACAACGCGAACTACTTTTTTATTAGTCATTTTGGAAGAAAACCCCTCTCATAAAGCATTTCTTAAATATATCTTACTGATAATCAACAAAAATTTCAAGTGATTTTTGTGTTTTTTACTCAAAAAGAAAGAATATAGGTGAATAACTTATGACAATGAACGTGAAAAAATATTTTATGGAACTAATTCAAATCCCCTCAATCTCTGGAAAAGAAGCAGCTATTTTAGCATACATAGAAAATCATTTGATAGAACGAGATGTGGAGTATCATTTAGATGAAAAATATGGCTTAATTGCTCGAATTCCTGCTACAGCAGAAAAGTTCCCGACAATTTTTTTCTGTGGCCATGTTGATACACATCCAAGTGCAGAAAAACCGATTGTCCATATAGATGAAGGGAAAATTAGGACGGAGAATTCCGCTTCATTAGGAGCGGATGATAAAACTGCCGTTGCCGCAATGTTAGCAGCGATAGATTATTTTAGTTTGGCAAAAACCATGCATGGAACGATTGAATTTATCTTTACTACTAAAGAAGAAATAGGAATGATGGGTATGCGGTTATTCCCTGATGAAAAAATTACAGCGGCTTATGGTTATTGCTTAGATGCTCCAGGTAAAGTTGGTAATTATCAAGCAAAAGCGAATACGTTAGTGGCAGTCAATTTTACAATTTCTAGTTCGGACGCTACTCAAATGTCACCGATTTCTGTTGCAAGAATGGCACTTCATGCGACAAAGCCAGGTCGAATTGATCGCGAAAACCATTGGGAAATTCAGTCTTTTTCTGGTGGAATCAATGATAATAATCAGCAAGATGCTAGGCTGGAAATCATCTTTACATCGGATGCCAATTATCAAAAAGCATTAGGTCATATCCAAGTAATAGAAGAACGCTTTAGTCAGATTTGCAAAAAATATGCTGCTACCTTATCCTATGAAACCCACTTGATTTACGAAGGCTATCATCTTCAGCAAAAACACCCGCTCCTGAATATTCTTCAAAAGGCTACTAAAAAACAAGGCTTAAAAATGCATGAAATCAATCTAGAAGGTGGCACAGATGCAAATATTCTAAATGAAAAGGGACTACCGACGATGCTACTTTCTGCTGGATACGAGCATGCGCATACAGAAAAAGAGTATGTATTTATAGAACAATTAGAAAACCTTATGCAGCTAGTAATAAACTTAGCCGAATCCGCAAAAAATGAAAAAATTTTACTTAGAAAGTTGAATTAATGAAAAAAAGTCGAATAATTCGGATTGATTCATTGTCCAAGAGGCAATTCTTTGATATAGTAAATGATGTTGATACTTTTATGTGTCATGTTGAAGTAAGACAGATTTTTCTGCCTTAATAAACCGGAAAGGAAGAAGTGCAAAATGGCAAAACAAGAAATTGGCGTTATAGGAATGGGCGTTATGGGTCGTAACTTGGCTTTAAATATCGAAAGCCGCGGTCATACAGTATCTATCTTTAATCGCTCCACTGAAAAAACTAAAGCTGTAATGGAAGAAAATGCGGACAAAAAATTAGTACCAACTTATAGTTTAGAGGAATTTGTCGAATCTCTTGAAGTGCCTCGTCGTATTCTTATTATGGTAAAAGCAGGCGATGCTACAGATATGATGATTGAAGCAGTAAAACCTTTCTTAAACGAAGGAGATATTTTGATTGACGGCGGTAATGCTTTCTTCAAAGACACGATTCGTCGTAATAAAGAGCTTAGCGAAGAAGGATTTAACTTTATTGGAACGGGTGTATCAGGCGGAGAAGAAGGCGCGTTAAAAGGACCTTCTATTATGCCAGGTGGACAACGTAAAGCATATGACCTTGTAGCTCCAATTTTACGTGAAATTGCTGCAGTAGCAGACGGCGAACCTTGTGTGACTTATATTGGTCCTGATGGTGCCGGACATTATGTTAAAATGGTGCATAATGGTATCGAATATGGAGATATGCAATTAATTGCAGAAGCCTATACAATTTTGAAAGAAATTGGTGGCCTTAATCACGAGGAACTTGCAGACGTATTTGAAGAATGGAATAATGGCGAACTAGATAGTTATTTAATCGAGATTACTAAAAACATTCTAAAAGTAAAAGATGAAGAAACCGGCAAACCAATTGTCGACGTCATTCTAGACAAAGCGGGCCAAAAAGGAACTGGTAAATGGACTAGTCAAAGCGCGCTTGACTTAGGCGTTCCACTTTCCTTAATTACAGAATCTGTATTTGCGCGTTATATCTCTGCATTAAAAGAAGAGCGTGTCTATGCAAGCACTGTTTTAAATGGTCCATCTAACTATCATTTTGAAGGCGATAAGAAAGAGTTTGTCGAATCTGTTCGCCGTGCACTTTATTTCAGTAAAATCGCTTCTTATGCACAAGGTTTTGCTCAAATGAGAGCTGCAAGCGAAGAATACGACTGGGATTTACAATACGGTGAAATTGCGAAAATTTTCCGTGCTGGTTGTATTATCCGTGCTCGCTTCTTACAAAAAATTACAGATGCCTATAACCAAGATAAAAATCTTAAGAACTTATTACTAGATCCTTATTTCAAAGATATTGCACATAACTATCAAGGAGACCTCCGTACTGTTGTAGCAGAAGCTGTAAAAGCTGGAATTCCAGTGCCAACATTTACTGCAGCAATTAGCTACTATGATAGCTATCGTTCTGAAGTACTATCTGCGAATCTCATTCAGGCACAACGCGACTACTTTGGTGCGCATACGTATGAAAGAATTGATAAACCAGGAATTTTCCATACAGAATGGCCACAAGTAGAAGATTGATTTATCGAACAGGCGCTCACTTTCAACAGTGAGTGCTTTTTTTATGAGATTTGAATTAGTAAATCATGGTAATGTGCTAAAAAATATAGGAAATATCTAATTATAGGCTGTTATTAGTTGTTTTTGAGTCAAAGTTCGTTACAATAGTAATAGGAATATAGTGTAATGACCGAAAGAGAGGGTTAGGCCAAATGAATAGAATATTAATCGTAGAAGATGAAAAAAACTTAGCACGCTTTATTGAGCTAGAATTACAACACGAAAATTATGAAACTGCGGTCGCAAATGATGGGAGAGCTGGACTTGAACTCGCATTAAATGAAGAATGGGATGCCATTTTACTGGATCTAATGTTACCGCATCTAAATGGAGTGGAAGTATGCCGTCGTGTTCGTCAAGTAAAACAAACACCTATCATAATGATAACAGCTCGCGATTCTGTCATTGACCGTGTATCAGGATTAGATCATGGGGCAGATGACTATATCGTTAAACCATTTGCAATTGAAGAATTACTTGCACGTCTTCGTTCACTTTTACGCCGTGTAGAAAATGCGGAACAATCTGCTAAACAAACGACATTGCAATATCGCAATCTGATTGTCGAAAAAGAAAATCGAATTGTAAAACGTGATGAAGAAATTATTGATTTAACGAAACGAGAATACGAACTTTTACTTACTTTAATGGAAAATGTAAATATTGTTCTGACCCGAGAAGTTTTACTGAATAAAGTATGGGGATATGAAACGGAAGTAGAAACTAATGTAGTGGATGTATATGTTCGTTATTTGCGAAATAAAATTGATCATCCTGACGAAGAGAGCTACATTCAAACCGTTCGTGGGACAGGGTATGTGATGCGTACATGACAACGAGCCCATTCTCCTTAAAAAGTCGCTCTTTGAAATTTAAATGGACTTTTGGAGCTAGTGCTGCCATTTTTCTAACTTTTTTCTTATTTTCCTATGCGATTTACCAAGGAATTGGGCAAATGCTGCTAAATGAAGAGGAACCAGAAGTAAAAGAGCTGCTTCTAGCGACCACAAGTACATTAACAAATCAAGACTTAACCGACAATGAAGAAATCAAATATCTCTTTAATAATGATAAAACAGTCAATCGAAAACTCCAAGACCAAGTAATTAATCTATATGATAAAGATGGCCATTTTATTAATAAATATTATTTTTCAAGAAATCAGGATATTACAAGTATCGATTTTTCACAGTATTTTGTTAGTGGAACTGACAAATTCATTATGAACAAACCAACGATAGACGGGCAGAAAATGATGACTGCCCAAATGCCAATTGTCGGTGATGACAATACAACAGTGATTGGTTACGCTCAGGTTGTTAATCCACTTACTTCTTATAATCGAATGATGGACCGTTTGCTTGTGACGATGATCCTTCTCGGGGCGGTTGCGCTCTTTATTAGTGGGATGCTAGGTTATCTACTTGCGCAAAATTTTTTAAATCCACTGACAAAATTAGCCAGGTCGATGAATGATATACGAAAAAATGGTTTCCAAAAACGAATTGAGACAAAAACGAATTCTCGTGATGAAATCGGTGAACTGACGGTTGTCTTTAATGATATGATGACAAGGATTGAAACGAGTTTTGAACAACAAAAACAATTTGTGGAAGATGCTTCTCATGAGTTACGGACTCCAGTTCAAATTATGGAAGGGCATTTGAAACTTCTCACTCGTTGGGGGAAAGATGACCCAGAAGTACTAGATGAATCATTAAATGCTTCATTAACTGAATTAGAACGCATGAAAAAACTAGTACAAGAGATGCTTGACTTATCAAGAGCTGAGCAAATTTCACAAACTAAAGAACTGCAAATAACAGATGTTAATGCGGTAGTAGAGCAAGTTAGACGTAATTTTGAAGTGATGTATGAAAACTTTACTTTTGAATTAAAAGAGGATGACACTGATTTACGTGCGCTTATCCAACATAATCATTTAGAACAAATTTTAATAATTATTATGGATAATGCAGTAAAATACTCTGGTGATGGTACAGAAGTAGATATGCATGTGTATAAGGAACAAAACCAAATCCATATTGATGTTCATGATTACGGTGAAGGTATCTCTCAGGAAGAAATTGATAAAATCTTTCATCGTTTCTACCGGGTTGATAAGGCCAGAAGCCGTGAGAAGGGTGGTAATGGATTAGGACTAGCGATTGCTAAACAATTGGTTGAAGGATATCTTGGAACGATTACAGCTGTTAGTGAGCCCGATAAAGGCACTACCATAAAAATCACTTTACCATATATTGAACCAAAATCGAACTAACAAAAACAGGCCTTCGAAATTATCTGGAGGGCCTGTTTTTGGAATAATACAGAGAAAAGCATCCGAAAGACTAGACTAATCTATGTTTCGGATGCTTTTTAAGTTGGATTTTATTTTTCTTTCTTTTGTTCTTCTACAATTTCTTCAAATTCTTTTTCTTCTTGTTCCATCATTTTAACTTCAGGGTGTTTATTCATATATAATTTTTTCGTTAATAATGTTTGTCCTGCTAAGAAGAGACCGCCGACTGCCCAGTATAAAGCAAGTGCGGATGGAGCTGTGAATGATACAAATAAAATCATAATTGGTGACATAAGACCGATTATTCTCATTTGTTTCTTTTGTTCTGGAGAATAGCCAATCATCGAAACAAAATATTGTGCTAAATAGACCAGGCCAGCAATAATTGCTAGGACCATATCTGGTGAACCTAAGTTAAACCATAAGAAAGTATGGCTCGCGATTTCGGATGAACCACGAATCGCATAATAGAAAGCCATTAAGATAGGCATTTGAATAAGTAAAGGTAAGCAACCCATTTGCATTGGATTAATATTATACTTAGAATAAACGGCCATCATTTCTTTTTGAATAGTTGCTTGTTCTTCTTTCGATGTTGCGCGTTTCAAACGAGCTTGAATTTCGTCAATTTCGGGTTTAGCTACGGCCATTTTTGATTGCATGCCCATTTGTGCTTTTGCTGTACGCAAGTTGAGCGGCATAATAAGTGCCCGAATTAATAAAGTTGTAATAATAATCGCAACACCATAATTATCACCAACAAATGATGCAACAAACATAATAAAGCTCGTAAATGGTTGAATCAAATAAGTGCTAAAAAAACCATCTGTATTTTGTGAAGGGTCCAAGCTACAACCAGTAAGTAATAGCAATGCACCGAGTAATACGCTAATTAGAATAATATTTTTCTTTTTCAATGTTTCATTTTCCTCCTAAATGGTAAAATAATAAGCTCAAACGTTGGAAAATGAAAAACTGTCTTCATCATCAGTAATGGCGCTACATTTCATTTTTACTGCCAGCCAATTGATAATAAAATTGGGAGAAGCTCGGTGAAAACGAGCTTTTAATGAAAGTTTACTTCGCTTTAAACAGATAGCGTCAGCGGGTAGCACCATTTTCGGTTTTAATAATGTGATTGCCGACCAATAACTAAAAATCGTCAACATTAACAAAAACGTTACCGTAAGTGAAATGAATTCTGGTTCCAGTAAAATCTGTAAAATGGAAATCATGCCACGCATTCGCTCCTTTCAAGGTTTAAGTACTCATTAACTATAATCCAAAAAGAGCTTTAGTACAACCACTATTTTCGAAATATTAATAAATGATATCAAACGTTTTTCGTTCTTCCACGGGAGCACCTTTGTAAATATAAACATGCTCAATTCTGGAACCAGGTGAAGGGCCTTTTTTTATCGCATCGATGAATTTTGCTAAGTTTTCTTCTTCCGCAATGGCGTGAATTTCAACGGATCCATCATCTAAGTTTTTAACTGTACCACTAATATCATATTTGTATGCGACATGTTTTGTTGTGTAACGAAAACCAACTCCTTGTACAAATCCGGTCACTCTTAAAATCGCTGTATCCCTAGCCATTATGCAACCAACCCTTTCTATTTTTCCTTACTACTAGTGTATCTTTTTTTGACGCTACTTTCAAAAATTTGCATTCCAGTATTTCACGAGGGCTTATGCTATAATAATAGTATTCTAATTAGTGTTGGGAGTTTTTATGATGGCAAAGTGGAATGTCTATCTAACCAAAGGAGAATATGAGCCTTGGTGGTTTTTTGAAGAATGGGAAACATCTATTCAAGCTGATTTTTCATTTTCGGAAAAAGAACGAGCGTTAGCAAAGTATCAGGAATTAGCCGGAGAACTATTACGTAATTACCCTAATCATCAGACTAAAAAAGACTGTTTACTTGCTGCTTGGAATGAAGAAGAAATCGAATATTGCGAGGACTGCGAGGACGACATCCAAACCTTCCATGGTCTTATTTTGTTTTTAGACGGAGAAGTATATCAACCAACTACGGAAGAAAAAGAAACGATTTTTAAAACAGTTTTAACATTTGCTTGAGAAAATTCTCTCGTTTATAAAGATAATTGAAATTAGTGATTTGTGGAGGACTAGAAATGCAAAAGAATGATGACTTATTAAGAGAACGGCGCAAAGATGAACATGTTGCTCTTGGAGTAAAACAAAATGAGCAACTTGGCAAGTCTAGCTTAGATGATATTCAGCTGATTGGCACATCTATCCCACGCTATAATGTGCGCGAAATTGATTTGACAACGACGATTTGCAAGACGAATGTGGCATTTCCTTTTTATATTAATGCGATGACTGGTGGAAGTCGCCATACAAAAAGAATTAACGCGGAACTTGCTGAAATTGCGAAAGAAGTGGGGATTCCGATGGCGGTTGGTTCGCAGTCGGCAGCTTTAAAGAATAGTGCACTTATTGATACATATCAAGTTGTTCGAGATGTCAATCCACATGGAGTAATCCTAGCGAATGTAAGCCCAGAAGTGAAAATAGAGGATGGATTACGAGCAGTAGAAATGTTAGAGGCTAATGCACTTCAAATTCACATTAATCCAGCACAAGAGTTAGTTATGCAAGAAGGTGACCGGTCTTTCAGTCACTGGCAAGAGAGAATAGAGGAGTATGTGAAAATTTCGCCGGTTCCTATTATTGTAAAAGAAGTTGGCTTTGGCTTAACGCGCGAGACAGTGACCTCTTTAACAAACATCGGTGTCCAAACAGTTGATTTAGCTGGAAAAGGCGGGACTAATTTTGCTCAAATTGAAAATGATCGTCGCCGCGACCATGCATATGATTTTTTACTTGATTGGGGAGTTACGACTGGACAAGCGTTACTAGATATGCAACATGCGGATGCACCAGAAGTGGCTTTTCTTTCATCGGGAGGAATTCGTTCACCACTTGATATTGTAAAATCATTAGCGCTTGGAGCAAATAGTGTTGGTATGGCGGGGCAAGTTATTTATGCATTGAAAAAAGATGGCGTCGAAAAGACCATCGCTAAACTAGAACTTTGGAAAGAGCAATTACGTGGGTTATTTGTATTGGCTGATGCTAAAAATATTACTGAATTAAAACAAACTTCTTTGATTGTGACAGGAGAGCTTGCTGCATGGGGAAATTTACGAGGAATTGACTTAATACATCTAGCTAATCGAAAATAAAACCAGCTGCTATTAATTAGCAATGCTGGTTTTTTTATTATTGAACGGTCTCGTTTAAAGCCTCAAGTCGTTCATTGAAGCTCTCTTTCGATAAGTTTTTTGTATATAGGTTTGCAGGATGAACCCGGCATGCATGCGAACAACTACGCATGTATTTCTCTTCATTTTCGACAGAGGCAAGAATTTGTTTGTTACAATACGGATTAGCACAATTGATGTAGCGTTCACAAGGAGTTCCATCAAAGTAATCTTTACCAACAATTGTCGGGTTTACTTGATTTATTGGAACCGCAATTCGCTCATCAAATACATACATTTGTCCATCCCAAAATTCGCCTTGCGTTTCTTCATTTTTTCCGTAAGTAGCAATGCCGCCATGAAGTTGACTTACATCTTCAAAACCAGCAGTTTTTAACCAACCAGAAAATTTCTCGCAACGAATACCACCAGTACAATAAGTAACGATTTTTTTATCTGCTAATTGATCACGATTTGCTTCAACCCAACCTGGTAATTCACGGAAATTTTGGATATCTGGACGAATGGCTCCACGGAAATGACCTATATCAAATTCATAATCATTTCTTGCATCTAAAATGACCGTATCTTCATCTAACAAAGCTTCGCGAAATTCAGCTGGGTCTAAATAATCTCCGGTTACTTCAAGCGGATTCACATCATTCTCTAAACTTAAGCTAACAATTTCCGCACGATGTCGAACATGCATTTTTTTAAAGGCATGAGCTTCTGCCGCATCAATTTTAAAAACCATATCACGAAAGCGTTCATCATTTGCCATATAAGTCATATAATTATTTGTTGCTTCCACAGTTCCCGAAACGGTACCATTAATTCCCTCAGTAGCCACAAGTATTCGGCCTTTCAATTCCATTTCTTTGCAAGCAGCTAAATGCTCCTTTGCAAAAGTTTCTGGATCATCAATCGTTGTGTATTTGTAATATAACAACACTTGATAGTCACTCATCATCTTATCACCCTTCAAAATGTATTTCATGTGTGAGATTTTCTCCACAAGTTTGCGCATTAATACTATACTATAGCAACATACAGCCTGGCAAGTAGTCGAACTGTAAAATAAATGCTTCTTATTATGAACTATATGTACAAGTATAAAACAGCTATGGTATACTTATTAAATATGAAGCGAAAATTTGTTGATGAAAGCAAGTATTGTTTTCATTGTTTAAAAATAAAGAATGAAGTAAGGATTGGGCGTGAGCTATGTGCAAATAAATGAAACGTTTATGGAGGAACTAGCTTTAAAAAAAGTAAAACAAGAACGAAGAAAAAGACTAAAGTGGTTTGTTTACAAATTTCTGATGATAACGTTTGGAGCAATTTTAATGGGAGTTGGTCTAGAACTGTTCCTTGTAAACAACCAAATACTAGATGGGGGTGTCGTCGGTATTTCAATTATTATTTCACAACTAACACCACTGCCACTAGGTATTTTAACCTTCGTACTTAATATTCCATTTTTTATTATCGGTTACCGAAAAATCGGAAAAGTATTTGCTCTGTTTACTTTATACGGAATTGCAATTATGTCCATAGTTACGCTAGTTTTGCATGATATGAATCCAGTGACGGATGATTTGCTTCTTGCAACAGTTTTTGGTGGAATGACACTTGGTCTCGGTGTAGGACTTGTCATACGTAATGGTGGAGCGCTTGATGGTACAGAAATTATCTCAATTATTATCAATGGCAGAACCCCATTCTCGACAGGACAAATTATTATGTTTATCAATATTGTTATTTTTATTGTTGCTGGGCTTGTTTTCAACTGGGACCGCGCAATGTATTCCCTGATTACGTATTTCTTGGCATATAAAGTCATTGATATTGTGATTCAAGGTGTAGATGAATCGAAAAGTGCTTTTATTATCAGTCGGTATTATGAGGAAATCGGCGCGGAAATTATGGAACAGCTTGGAAAAGGCGTAACTTATTTAGATGCGACTGGTGGGTATTCTGGTGATGTAAGAAAAGTAGTTTTCGTTATCGTCTCTAGATTTGAAGAAGTGAAAGTGAAAGCAATTCTGGATGAAATTGATCCAGATGCTTTCTTAGCCGTCGGAGGTAGCATGTCGGAAGTTCGCGGTGGTAAACTAATGAATACAAAAACGCCACACCTATAACAAAACAAAAAGCCATATATCTCTTCATTTGAGATGTGTGGTTTTTCAAAAGGAAACATTTGTTTGGATAATAGGGCTTTAGTATGAACTATGAAACATTTAGATATGCTATAATAGAACAAGCAAAAAAAGGAGTAGGTGGAACTTTAATGGCGACGCAAAAGAAAAAAACGACTGGACGCAAGAAAACAACTAGCCGTTCAAAAAAGAAAAAAACCGTATCATTACGCTCAGAAATATTTGGCGTTATTTTAGTAGCAATTGGGATAGTCGGGATTTTACAATTAGGTTTCGTTGGTAAAGTTTTCTTTGCACTTTCTGAAATGTGGGTAGGGTTGTTGAGTTATGTATTGTTAGCAGGCCTTGTCATTCTTGGTGGCTATTTGGTAATTAAAAGACAGCGGCCACGTTTTTTTAGCAAGCGGTTAGTCGGGATTTATTTAATTATTTTAGGATTTTCAACATATATACATATGTATTTTATCGTGCATACACTTGGACTTGATAGTTCCGTTTTTCTAGGTACATGGAAATTAGTTCTGGAGAATTTATTCCGACCAAACCAAGTAGGTTTTGTTGGTGCAGGGATGGTAGGAGCAGCGATTACTTCTGTTACTTACTTTTTAGTTGATCGTTTAGGCACTAATATTATTGCTGTTTTATTAATTGTTTATGGATTTTCGCTAGTTTCTGGAATATCCATACGCCAATTTTTTGCTAAAATAGCTGATTTTGTTCGCTTCTTGTTTTCTAAAGGTAAAGCAGCAACAGAAAAAGGCAAAGAAGTAAAAGCGAAACGTGATCGGAAGAAAGCAGAAAAAGCAGTAGAGGAAGAAGTCGAAGAAGTGGAAGCGGAAGTCATCGAAGTAGAGCAAGAAAGAGAAGAAAAATTACCACCAATTATTTCTAATTTCAGTTCGAAACTCGAGCAGGAAAAACCCTCGCTAGAAGAAAAAGCAGAAGTAGATAAGAAAGAGTCTGATTTAGTCCTTTTTGAACAAGAATCTTTTGAAAACGAAATTTATCAATTACCACCAGTGGACATTTTAGCACCTGCGAAAGTAACAGATCAAAGTAAAGAATATGACCAAATAAAAGTAAATGCGAAAAAATTAGAAGATACATTCAATAGTTTTGGCGTAAAAGCAAAAATCACACAAGTTCACCTTGGACCTGCTGTTACAAAATATGAAGTACAGCCATCTGTTGGTGTTAAAGTAAGTAAGATTGTTTCTTTAAGTGATGATATCGCACTTGCTCTAGCTGCAAAAGATATCCGAATTGAAGCGCCAATACCAGGGAAGTCTGCCATTGGAATTGAAGTGGCAAACCAAAATGTAGCCATGGTTTCATTACGAGAAGTCCTAGAAAATAATCCAAAAAATAATCCTGATGAAAAACTTCAAATTGCACTTGGACGGGATATTTCTGGAGAAGCGATGATGGCGAATTTAGATAAAATGCCTCATTTACTTGTAGCAGGAGCAACAGGAAGTGGAAAATCTGTCTGTATTAATGGTATTATCACAAGTATTTTACTCCGCGCTAAACCACATGAAGTAAAAATGATGATGATTGATCCAAAAATGGTGGAATTAAATGTTTATAATGGAATTCCGCATCTACTTGCCCCTGTTGTAACTAACCCTAAAAAAGCCGCACAAGCTCTTCAAAAAGTAGTTGCGGAGATGGAACGACGTTATGATTTGTTCTCTCATACGGGGACTCGTAATATGCAAGGTTACAATGAACATGTAAAAAAACACAATGAATTAAATGAAGAAAAGCAAGCTGAGTTGCCCTTTATTGTGGTCATTGTTGATGAGTTAGCTGATTTAATGATGGTTGCGTCCAATGATGTAGAAGATGCCATTACAAGGCTTGCACAAATGGCACGTGCGGCGGGAATTCATTTAATTATCGCGACACAAAGGCCTTCTGTAGATGTCATTACTGGTGTTATTAAAGCCAATATACCTTCAAGAATTGCCTTTGCTGTTTCTAGTTCGATTGACTCTAGAACGATTCTGGATATGGGTGGGGCAGAGAAATTACTTGGTCGTGGTGACATGTTATTACTTCCAGTTGGCTCGAGCAAACCGACACGAATTCAAGGCGCTTTTTTATCTGACGCAGAAGTGGAAGATGTCGTCAATTATGTTATTTCGCAACAAAAAGCACAGTATAACGAAGAGATGATCCCTGATGATATTCCTGAGGTAGAGGGAGAAGTGACAGATGAATTATATCATGATGCAGTAGACCTTGTAGTCGAAATGCAGACAGCTTCCGTCTCAATGCTACAAAGGAAGTTCCGGATTGGCTATAATCGTGCTGCTCGCTTGATTGATGAAATGGAGCAAAGAGGGGTAGTCGGACCTCACGAAGGTAGCAAACCTAGACGAGTCAATGTAGAAACAACTTCGGAAAACGAATAAAATTAAAAGAGGCTGCGACAAAATCGCAACCTCTTTTTTATGAAAGTAAATCTTTTTTTTGTTTCTCAATTTCTAGTTTACTCTGTGAATATTTATCTTGCGTTCGATTTAATAGTTCATCAAAAAATGCAGGTAATTGTTTTTGGCTCAACTCGACACCTTCTGCAGTAATTCCACCTTTTGTTGCTACTCGTTCAATTAAGCCGCTAAAAGTGTAATCTTCTTCCACTAATAGTTTTGAAGTTCCTGCAAGTGAAAAATTAATCATTTGAAAAACTTCAGCGTCAGAAAGGCTAGACCTTCGAAGTGCGGCTTCCATGAACTGTTCAAAAATGGCTGCAATGATGCCAGGGGAAGAACTAGTTAAATCACTCGCAATCTCCATATTTTCCTCTCGAATCGTCATGACATGTCCAAATGAGTCAAAAGCAGTTTCTAACCATTGACGATTATAGCTCATAACTTGATCTGAATGAACGATAAGTGTTGTTCCGATACCAACGGCAGTTGTAAGAGAAGGGATTAATTTACTTATTTGTAAATTAGGTACTATATCTAGAATATCCTTAGTACTAATACTAGCTGCAATGGAAATTACGTGACGTTCTGATGTAAGCACAGAGGAACAGTCTTTTATGAGCGGTAGAACAGCTAGTGGCAGTTTACAAATAAAACTATGTTCGGCTTTTGTGAAAACCTCTGCTTCATTTGCCGCTAATTCCGAAGTAGGATACTGATCATAGAAATTTTTCAAATGTTCATTTTCAGAACTAGAATAAATAATGATTTCCTCTGGTGATGTTACTTTTGCTTTTAGCATTTTCGTAGCAATTAAAGTTGCCATACTCCCAAAACCGATAAAGCCTATTTTTGTCATTTTATATCCCGCCTTTCTAGCACTATTTTTTTATTATGAAGGGAATAAAACTGGATTGCAACAAAATTTGATTGTGTGCTTTTTCACGTTAAAACGCTTACTTATAAAGAATTACCGAAACCAAACGATTTCGACTGCATGGAATTTTCTGAATTCATTTGCATTAAAAATTTATGAACTTGGTTATTTATTTATTTTATTTTCCATGGTATATTAAGAACAGTTGGAGAAGACGTTAAATGTTTTTGTGCGTTATCCAAAAAGGGACCATACATATTTTAATACGCGCCTGAATGTTTGTTTTGACTGAGAGCTCTGACTAACATTATATCTCTCGGGAGGGGTTTTAAGGTGAAAAAGCGTACATTTGCTTTAGCACTATCAATGATTATTGCTTCTGGCGTTGTCCTAGGTGCTTGTGGTTCAAGCAGCGACGATAAAAAAAGTAGCGATGATAAGAGCAGTAAAGATTTTACAGTAGCAATGGTTACAGATACTGGTGGCGTTGATGACCGTTCGTTTAACCAATCAGCATGGGAAGGCTTACAAAAATTCGGTAAAGCTAACGACATGGAAAAAGGTACAGATGGTTACAACTACTTACAATCAGCATCTGAAGCAGATTACAAAACTAACTTAAACACTGCTGTTCGTAGCGACTATGATTTGATTTACGGAATTGGTTATAAACTTAAAGATGCAATTGAAGAAGTTTCTAAACAAAAACCTAAAAATCAATTCGCTATTGTGGATGACACAATTGATGACCGTGATAATGTAGTAAGTATTGGATTTAAAGATAACGATGGTTCTTACCTAGTTGGTGTTGTAGCTGGCTTAACAACAAAAACTGATAAAGTTGGATTTGTTGGTGGAGTAAAAGGCGCTGTTATCGACCGTTTTGAAGCTGGTTTTACTGCTGGCGTAAAAGCTGTTAATCCTGATGCACAAATTGATGTTCAATATGCAAACGATTTCGCCAAAGCTGACAAAGGTCAACAAATCGCTTCATCCATGTATTCAAATGGCGTAGATATCATTTTCCACGCTGCTGGTGGTACTGGTAACGGTGTCTTTGCAGAAGCGAAAAACTTGAAGAAAAAAGATCCTAGCCGTGCTGTTTGGGTAATCGGTGTTGACCGTGACCAATGGGACGAAGGAAAAGTTACAGCAAACGATGGCAAAGATTACAATGTAACTCTTACATCTGAAATTAAACGTGTGGATATCGCTGTAGAAGATCTTGCAACGCGCACAAAAGCTGGAGATTTCCCTGGTGGAACTAAAATTGAATATGGTCTTGATAAAGATGCTGTAGGGCTATCTGAACATCAAGATAATATTTCTAAAGATGTTTTAGCTAAAGTGGAAGAATACAAACAAAAAATCGTTGATGGGGATATTAAAGTTCCTGAAAAACCTTGATTTATAGTTATAAAAAATGATTAATACGAACGAAGTAAAACCTTTTATGAAAGTCGGTATCAAGCATATCGGCTTTCATAAAAAAATAATTTGTAAGCGTTTTATTATAATAGGTAAACCCTTTTACTAAAAGAAAATAATCGGTATATTGGAATTTATGATTGCAATGAATGCCATTTAGAAATAAAATAAGGAGATGGCTTTTTTAATCACTTAAAAATGTACAATCGCTTTTATACATAATTGAAATAATTACTAGCGTTTTATAAGATACAAAGCATCTAAGTGATAAGCCATTAAAAACAAACGGATAAAAAACTCGGAACCTTCTTCGGGAGGAAGTACGGGGAGAGGCGGCGTCCTTCGAGAGAATCGCGCGAGTGGCTGTTTTTCCAGTTTGAACCAGACGACAAGGGGAGTGAAGAAGTGGACTTTGTTATTGAAATGTTAGGAATCAGGAAGGAATTCTCTGGATTTGTAGCAAATGATAACATTACCTTACAGTTAAAGCAGGGCGAAATCCATGCTTTGTTAGGTGAGAATGGCGCAGGGAAATCTACGCTAATGAACGTCTTGTTTGGTTTATATGAACCAGATGGTGGCGAAATTCGCGTTCGCGGCAAAAAAGAAAATATCAATAGCCCGAACAAAGCGAATGAACTTGGAATCGGCATGGTCCATCAGCATTTCATGTTAGTGGATAAATTTACGGTTGCTGAGAACATCATTCTTGGAAAAGAGCCAAGCAAACTAGGTGTTATCGAGAAGAAAAAAGCAGTAGAGGAAATAAAAGAAATTTCTGATCGTTACGGTTTGCGTGTAGATCCAAATGCAATTGTGAGAGATATTTCCATCGGTATGCAACAACGGGTTGAGATTTTAAAAACACTTTATCGTGGAGCAGACATTTTAATTTTCGATGAACCAACCGCTGTTTTGACACCTCAAGAAATTAAAGAATTGATTCAAATTATGCGTTCACTAATTAAAGAAGGCAAATCAATTATTCTAATTACACATAAATTAAAAGAAATTATGGATGTTTGTGATCGTGTAACTGTTATCCGCCGTGGTAAAGGCATGGGTACGGTGAACGTTCCTGAAACAACGCCACAAGATTTGGCCAATTTAATGGTTGGTCGTGAAGTTGTCTTTACAACCGAAAAAACCGAAGCACATCCTGGTAAAGATGTTTTGGAAGTGAAAGATTTAGTCGTCAAAGAAAGTCGTGGTGTCGAAAGTGTTCGTGGACTTAATTTAACTGTTAGAGCTGGGGAAATTGTTGGAATTGCAGGAGTAGACGGAAACGGCCAAAGTGAGCTAATTTCTGCAATTGCTGGTCTTTCCAAAGTAACAAGCGGTACTATTCAATTAAATGGCGAACATATTGAAAATAAAAAACCTCGTAAAATAACCGAGGCTGGTCTAGGACATATCCCAGAAGATCGTCATAAACATGGTTTAGTACTGGAAATGTCACTTGGAGAAAATATTGCGTTACAAACTTATTACAAGAAACCGATTTCTAGCAAAGGCTTTTTAAATCACAAAGCAATGTATGAGTTTGCTCGTGAACTGATTGAAGAATACGATGTTCGTGCAAGTAGCGAATACGTAGCAGCAAAATCGCTTTCAGGTGGTAACCAACAAAAAGCGATTATTGCGAGGGAGATTCATCGTAATCCAGATTTCTTAATTGCGGCTCAACCAACACGCGGACTTGATGTTGGGGCAATTGAATTCATCCATCGGCGTTTAATTGAACAACGAGATAATGGAAAAGCAGTGTTACTTATGTCGTTTGAACTAGATGAAATTATGAATGTTAGTGATCGAATTGCTGTTATTTATGAAGGGAAAATTGTTGCTATTGTTGACCCGAAAGAAACAACAGAGCAAGAACTTGGTTTAATGATGGCTGGTTCATCCAAACAAGAAGCGGAAACGGGGGAAAAAGAACATGTCTAAACGACTACAAGCGTTAGTTATCCCAATTACTGCCGTTATTCTTGGGCTCATCTGTGGTGCGATTATCATGCTTATTTTTGGATATGATCCAATTGCTGGCTACTCAGCACTCGTTGAAGGTGTTATTGGTGAACCGTTCTATATTGGTGAAACTATTCGTCAAGCCACACCTTATATTTTAGTTGGTTTGTCTGTTGCTGTTGCCTTTAAAGCTGGTCTTTTCAATATTGGGGCAGAAGGTCAAATGTTGATGGGGTGGTTAGGGTCTATCATTATAGCAGTAAATTTTGACGGATTAACAAAATGGATTCATTTGCCACTTGCGATTATTACTGGGATGGTTTTCGGTGCTATTTGGGCATTTATTCCAGGTATTTTAAAAGCAACTTTACGTGTAAATGAAGTTATTGTAACTATCATGCTTAATTACACAGCACTTTATATTTTCAACTATGTGGTACAAAATTTACTTACAGATGGTTTAGATAAAACGGAGGCTATTCATGAATCAGCTTCTTTACAATCAGAACTATTACAATCAATGACCGATTATTCTTCGCTTCATTGGGGAATATTGATTGCCCTTGGTTTTGCACTTATCATTTGGTTAATGTTAAATAAAACGACATTTGGTTATGAAATCGAAGCAGTTGGATTTAACGAAAATGCTTCACAGTATGCCGGTATGAGTGTAAAGAAAACAATTATCTTTTCAATGGTTATTGCCGGAGCGCTTGCAGGTCTTGGTGGCGTAATGGAAGGACTTGGAACATACGGAAATGCATATGTATTAGCTTCTTCTCCTGGTATAGGTTTTGATGGTATCGCTGTAGCATTACTAGGTGGAAGTTCTCCAATCGGAATCGTCTTCTCGGCAATTTTGTTTGGTGCGTTAAAAGTTGGTGCACTAAATATGCCAGCAGTAGCAGGCGTTCCAAACGAATTAGTTAATGTCATTATCGCTCTGATTATCTTCTTTGTGGCATCCAGCTACATTATACGCTGGGCGATGGCAAAATTTAAGAAGGGGGCGAAAGCAGAATGACAGCCATTTTAGCGACAATTGTTTCTAGTACACTGCTTATGGCAGGCCCGCTAATTTTCACTGCACTCGGGGGCGTTTATTCTGAACGTGGTGGTGTAGTTAACATTGGCCTAGAAGGTATGATGGTAATGGGGGCATTCTCAGCTATCGTCTTTAACCTTACTTTCCAAGATACTTTTGGGGCCTTAACTCCTTGGATATCACTTATTGCGGCAATGCTTGTTGGGGGAATCTTCTCACTAGTTCATGCCGTTGCAACGATTAATTTCCGTGCTGACCATGTAATCAGTGGTGTAGCCATTAACTTTTTAGCAACAGGTCTATCTTTATTCCTTGTAAAAGTTATTTATGATAAAGGCCAAACAGATCAAATTAAGTATTACTTTGGAAAACCGGATATTCCTGTTTTAAGTGATATCCCGGTTATTGGCGATATTTTCTTCAAAAACGTTCCGGTAATGAGTTATGTTGCGATTTTGTTTGCAATCGTTTCGTGGTTTATTATATACAAAACCCGCTTTGGCCTTCGTCTTCGTTCTGTAGGGGAACATCCTCTAGCAGCTGATACGATGGGAATCAAAGTTCGCTGGATGAGATATCAAGGAGTTATCATCTCTGGAATTCTCGGTGGACTTGGTGGTGCAGTTTATGCCCAATCATTTACACTTGATTTTGGTCATTCCACTATTTCTGGTCAAGGTTATATGGCACTTGCCGCGATGATTTTTGGTAAATGGAACCCACTTGGCGCAATGGGAGCTGCCATTTTCTTCGGATTTGCGCAATGTTTGGCCATTTCTGGTGGTTCATTACCATTCTTCAAAGACATTCCAGACGTTTACTTACAAATTGCACCTTATGTGTTAACAATCCTTGCTCTAGTTGGTTTTATCGGTAAATCCGAAGCGCCAAAAGCAGACGGTGTGAACTACATTAAAGGGAAATAATAAAGGTAACAGCCTAGGTTGGATTCTAGGCTGTTTTTTTTATGCTAGAAAATTGTGTGCGGCAACAACTTAGGATACAATAGATAAGTGAGATAATTGCTTGAAAGGAGCATTATAATGACAGACAAAATATTTCAAGAAAAAGTTGGTCCGGTTGCACTAACTATCGTACCCACCGAAAAATATAAATCAAATAAAATTGTGTTTAAATTTCGCGCTCCATTAGAAAGAAAAACAGTAACAAAACGTTCCCTTCTTTCGATATTGTTAGAAACAAATAGTAAAAATTATCCTACACAAACTGCTTTTAGAAAACAATTAGCTAATTTATACGGTGCTAATTTCTACACAACGACAGCAAAAAAAGGTAACGAACACGTGTTAACAATGATTTTTGATATGATTGATGGACAATATGTTTCTGACGGCGACCATATTCTTGAAGATGCTTTTGCTTTTATTGAAGAGGCGCTTTTTCATCCGAATGCTACAAATGGTGTTTTTGATGCAGAAACACTTACAAGAGAAAAAGAAAATTTGAAAAGCAGTTTAGAAGGTATTTATGATGATAAAATTCGTTTTGCTTCTAAACGTTTGGTAGAAGAAATGTTTCAAGAGGATGAATATCGCTTTGGTGCAGCTGGAGTACTAGAAGATATCGATAGTATCACGCCTGAAGACTTATACACTTATTATTTACAATTTATCACAGAAGATACGGTAGAGATATTTATTTGTGGAGATGTCACGAAAAAACAAGTAACCCCTCTAATTAAAAAAATGGCTTTCTCAGCACGTCCAGAACGCAAAGGGGTGTTTTATACAAAAGAAGCACCAAAAGATGTACAAATTATTCATGAAAAACAAGCAATTAACCAAGGTAAACTGGTTTTAGGCTACCAAACAGATACATTGTTTGGTGATGGTGATTTTGTTGCTTTGCAGCTTGCAAATGGTTTATTAGGCGGTTTTGCTAATTCAAAAATCTTTATAAATGTGCGAGAAAAAGCTAGTTTAGCTTATTATGCATCCAGTCGAATTGATTCTTTTAAAGGATTTATGGTCATTTCTGCAGGTATTGATGAAGTGAACTATGAACAAGCTTTAAATATCATTCAAGAGCAGATAGTTGCTATGAAGCAAGGGGATTTTACGAATGAGGAATTAAATCAAACAAAAGAAATGCTTGTAAACCAATTGTTAGAAACGAATGATCAAGCGCAAGGATTAATTGAGCTTGTATACAATAATGTACTAAGGGAAGCTGATTTAGATCTTAATAATTGGATTGCAAAAATAAAAGCAACCACAAAAGAAGAAGTGGTTCAAGCGATTAATAAAATCAAACCAGATACCATTTATTTCTTAAGCAAGGGAGGAGAAGAACTTCATGGAAAAAATCACATTTGAGCAAGTAAAAGAAGCTGTTTTCCATGAGAAAATGGAGAATGGTTTACAAGTCTATCTTCTTCCTAAAAAAGGTTTTAGCAAGACTTACGCAGTATTTACAACAAACTATGGTTCTATTGATAACAATTTTGCACCAATCGGAGAAACAGAATTCAAAAAAGTACCAGATGGAATTGCGCACTTTTTAGAACATAAAATGTTTGAAAAAAAAGATGGCGATGTATTTTTTAAATTTGGAGAAAAAGGAGCATTTACAAACGCCTTTACTTCTTTTACAAAAACAGCTTATCTTTTCTCGAGTACATCACGCGTGGAAGAAAATCTAGAAACGTTAATTGATTTTGTACAAGAGCCATATTTTACAGAAGAAACGGTGGAAAAGGAAAAAGGTATTATCGGACAAGAAATTAGAATGTATGATGATGATCCGGATTTCCGAGCATATTTTGGTGTCATCGAAAACATGTACCACAATCATCCAGTGAAAATTGACATTGCTGGAACAGTGGAATCCATAGCAGAAATCAACAAAGATTTATTATACCTATGCTATAACACTTTTTATCACCCAAGTAATATGGTATTATTTGTTGTTGGGAATCTAGAACCTGAAGAAATGATGAACCAAATTCGTGCTAACCAATCGAAAAAATCATTTCCAAAAGCATCACCTATCAAACGACACTTTCCAGAAGAACCAAAAACAGTTGCTGTAAAAGAACGCAAAATGAAATTTCCGGTTCAAATCGCGAAAAATTTAGTGGGGATTAAAGAAGATATTGGCTCGTTAGAAGGTCAAGCAGCAATTAAACAAGAAATTATTGGTGACATAGCTCTTGAAATGTTATTTGGAACAACTTCTGACACCTACTTAGCACTATATAATGAAGGGATTATTGACGACACATTTGGTTACGATTATACTCTCCAAGATAGCTTTTCATTTGTGCTTGTTGGTGGCGATGCGAAAAATCCAGACGAACAAACAGCCAAAATATTAGAAGCTATTCAAGGAGCAGCCAAAAATGGTTTACAAGCAGCTGATTTGGCACTTGTAAAAAGAAAACGTATTGGGCAGTTTTTACGCTCACTTAATTCACCAGAGTTCATTGCTAACCAATTTAGCCAATATGTCATGAAATCTGCTTCCTTGTTTGATATTTTACCATTAATGGAAACAGTGACGTTGGAAGAGGTTAATGCATTCGTGAAGAACTTGGACGCACAGGAACGAACTACCACCTTTCAATTACTTCCGGAATAAGTAGAAAAGGACTAACGATTTTTTAGTATAATAAATAGCAAAAAATCGTTAGTCATGCTATCATAAAAGAAATAGACTGGAAAGGGTTGCCTTTTTTTGGATAAAGAGATAAAATATGCATTTGTAACAGGAGCCAGTGGAGAAATTGGACAAGCGATTTGTTTATCCCTTGCAAGAGCTGGCTGGAACTTGTATATTCATTACTATCAAAATAAACAAGCTGTAGAAAGTTTATTGCCACATTTACTTGCTGAAGATGTTGATGTTATCCTGATTCAGGCTGATTTTGACGATACAGCGAGTGTGGCAGAAGTGGAAAAGCAAGTCTTCCAAATAGATGCATTTATCCATGCAGCAGGGAACTCGCACTATGCGTTATTTCAGGATATGACAGATATAGATATAACTAAATTATGGAATGTGCACATGTTCGGACCAATGCAATTAATCCGTACTTTTATTCCGAAGCTAACGAAAAGCAAACAAGGAAGAATTGTGTTTATTAGTTCAATTTGGGGTGAAGTTGGAGCAACCATGGAAGTAGCTTATTCAACTGTAAAAGGTGCACAAATCACCTTTTGCCGTGCGTTAAGTCAAGAACTTGGCTCTTCTGGAATAACAGTTAATGCAGTGACGCCAGGAGTCGTGCAAACAAAAATGATGGATCAGTTTTCCACTGAAGAACAAGCTATACTTCGTGAGGAAATCCCCTTCAAACGTTTTGCCAAACCACAAGAAATTGCAGATACAGTAGAATTTTTAACAAGTAAAAAAGCAAACTATATCACTGGAGAAGTTTTGCGCATAAATGGCGGTTGGCTTATGTAAGATTAGTAAAAAGTGGAAATTTGATATTAGTAATGGTAGGTGTTTAATTTTGACAGAACTCGGTGATAAACTGAAACAAGCTAGACGTGAAAAAGGACTCAGTTTAGACGACTTACAACAAATAACGAAAATTCAAAAACGTTATTTAGTAGCGATTGAAGAAGGTAATTATGCTGTTATGCCTGGAAAGTTTTATGCAAGGGCATTTATTAAACAATATGCAGAGGCTGTTGGGCTCGATAGTGCAACACTGTTTGACGAGTTTGAAAGCGAAGTTCCTGAAACACCGCAACAAGAAGTGGTTAATAATGAGCCATCACGAGTACAAAGTAAAAGAAATCCAATGCCTGCGCAGTCTGTGGGCAATCAAGTAAGCTCACGTAATCGTTTTTTTGATATTTTACCAAAAATTTTAATTGCTTTATTTATTATTTTTATCTTATTCATCGTTTGGTTTTTCCTGCTTAATAAGCAAGATAACTCGACTGAAAAAGTAAAAACAGATACTAGCAATCCAACGGTGAAAGTGGAAGATTCTACTAAAAACGAAGATACGAGTAAAGATACCACTAAAAAAGACACAACGGAAAAAGATACAAGTAAAGACACAACAAAAGATAAAGATACATCGGATAAAACAGAAGACAAGCCCAAAGAAGTGGAAGTAACTAAAGGCGAAACATCTGGTAATGCCACCACTTATACAGTGAAAAATACAGATAAAATGGCACTTACTCTTAGTGCTACTGGCGATTCATGGATTGGCGTGTCTGACGTTAGTGGAAACACTATCCAAAATGTTACTTTATCCGAACAAAATCCATCTGCTGAAATTGATTTAGGAACAAATAAAACTGTTACCGTTGTAATTGGAAATGCCCCAGTAACAACTGTGAAAATCAATGGCAAACAACTTGAACTAGCGCCAACACTTGTTAAACAGGTATTAACTATTAATCTGGAATCTAGTGATAGCGATACTAGCTCAGATACACAATAATGAACGTTATATGGCGAAATCTAGCAATTAGATTTCGCCAACATTTTTTAGTACATACAGTTTGAATGAAAAAAGGAGAGAAAAAAATGAATTTACCAAATAAATTAACGGTTATCCGAATTTTTATGATACCAATTTTTGTTATTCTTTGTGTGGTCCCCTTTAATTGGGGCAGCATTACATGGCTTGATTCTACCATCCCAGTTACAAGCTTAGTTGCTACTATTATTTTCATCGTAGCAGCTCTTACAGACTGGTTTGATGGACATTTAGCACGTAAATACAACCTGATTACCAATTTCGGTAAATTTGCAGATCCGATGGCTGATAAGCTTCTTGTGGCAGCTGCATTTATTATTCTAGTAGAAATGCACATTGCTCCTTCTTGGGTTGTTATTTTAATCATCAGTCGTGAACTTGCTGTAACAGGGCTTCGTTTACTGTTAGTAGAAGGTGGAGAAGTACTGGCAGCTGGTCAACTTGGGAAAATTAAAACTTTCACACAAATGATTGCTATTCCATTAATGCTATTAGATAATTTCCCCTTTGCTTGGACAGGTATTCGTGTTGATTTAATATTCTTATATGTTTGTGCGTTCTTTGCAGTATGGTCTGGAATTGACTATTTCTACAAAAACCGTGGCGTATTTAAAGGCTCCATGTAATAAAGAAAAAAGCATACCATGTGTGCTTTTTTTCTATACCAAGAATTCGTTAGGGAGATGAAAAGAAATGGCAAATGCAGAAATTATTGCAGTAGGAACAGAATTATTATTAGGACAAATCGTTAATTCGAACGCCGCTTTTATTTCACAAGAATTAGCAGCGGACGGAATTTATGTCTACCATCATACAGTTGTTGGAGATAACCCAGCGCGTCTAAAAGAAGTGATAAAAATTGCTGAAAACCGCAGTGATATTTTAATTTTAACAGGTGGACTTGGACCAACTGAAGATGATATTACGAAACAAATTTTAGCTGAACATTTGCAGAAAAATTTAATAATCGATCCATTTCATATGAATAAAATTACCGAATATTTTGCTTCAAGAAGTCGTACGATGACTGAAAACAACAAATTACAAGCAGTTATTATTGAAGGGGCGATTGTTTTAAATAATGATTATGGCTTTGCTGCAGGGATGTTTTTACAGCAAAATAACCATACATACATTTTATTACCTGGACCTCCTTCTGAAATGAAACCAATGTTTAGTCATTACGCAAACCCTTTGCTTGTAAAAGATAATGGAGCGGAAAATATTTTAGAATCTAAAATTATGCGTTTTTTTGGTATTGGTGAATCTCAACTAGCTGCGGATTTAAATGATCTGATTGTAACACAAGAGAATCCTACTATCGCTACTTATGCTGGAGATAATGAAGTGATTGTGCGTATTACGGCAACAGCCAAAACAAAGGAAGAAGCAGCGAATCTAGTCAATGAAACCGAACAAGAAATTCTTCAACGTGATGGCGCTTTTTTATATGGATACGGGGAAGTTACTTTGCCAGAATTAGTAACGGCGATGTTGCTAGAGAAAAACATTACCATATCAGCTGCTGAAAGTTTAACGGCCGGTCTTTTTCAAGCTGAAATTGCTCGTTTCCCTGGAATTTCGAAAATTTTCAAAGGGGGAATGGTTACTTACAGTGCAGAAGCAAAACAATCTATTTTACAAGTTTCCAAACAAGTAATTGCAGATAAAGGTGTGGTTAGTTCGGAATGTGCTACTGAGATGGCAGTTAATGTGAGACGGCTTTGCAATACCGATTTGGGTATTAGTTTCACAGGTGTTGCAGGACCAGACAGTTTAGAAGGCCATCCAGCAGGAACTATTTGGATTGGCTTAAGCATCAAAGGGTACAAAACAGAAGCCTATCAATTTGTTTATGGTCGAGATAGGAATCATAATCGTCGCCGAGCTGTAAAACAAGGATTTCAACTAATTAAGCAATTTTTAGATACCAATGCTTCATTTTCTTTTAAGTAAAAAAAGAAATTTGGCAGGCAAAAAGCAAAAAGGACCTATAAAAAAGTATTAGACGCAAGCTTGAAATCCCGCTATAATTAAGGAGAAAGTAACCGGTACTTACACAAAATAAAAAATACGAATAAATGTTCGCTTTTTACTTGCTAATCACTCTAAAATACGTTATAGTAATTCTAGGAAATACATTCTGACTGTTTTTTTTAGAGAGAAGAAGTAGAGAAACAGCTTTTAGGATATTTATGAAGGAGGCAACAACGTGAATGATCGTCAAGCGGCATTAGACCAAGCTTTAAAACAAATTGAAAAACAATTCGGTAAAGGTTCCATTATGAAATTAGGGGAGCATTCAGACCAAAATATATCTACTATTTCTAGTGGTTCATTAGCATTAGATATTGCTTTAGGAGTCGGCGGATATCCCAGAGGGCGTATTATTGAAGTATACGGACCCGAAAGTTCTGGTAAGACAACTGTTGCACTACACGCTATTGCAGAAGTACAAGCTCAAGGTGGGACAGCGGCATTTATTGATGCAGAACATGCACTCGATCCTGCATATGCCAAAAATCTGGGTGTTAATATTGATGAGTTACTTTTATCTCAACCAGATACAGGAGAACAAGCATTAGAAATTGCTGAAGCACTAGTAAGAAGTGGCGCGGTTGATATGCTAGTTATTGACTCTGTAGCAGCACTTGTACCACGAGCAGAAATCGAAGGCGAAATGGGTGATGCACATGTTGGTTTGCAAGCACGATTAATGTCACAAGCTTTACGTAAACTTTCTGGAGCTATCAATAAATCTAAAACTATCGCGATTTTCATCAATCAAATTCGTGAAAAAGTGGGTGTTATGTTCGGTAATCCAGAAATCACACCTGGTGGCCGGGCGCTTAAATTCTATTCTACTGTTCGTTTAGAAGTAAGACGTGCAGAGCAGTTGAAACAAGGTACCGACGTAATGGGTAACAAAACAAAAATTAAAGTAGTAAAAAATAAAGTAGCTCCACCATTTCGTATCGCGGAAGTAGATATTATGTACGGAGAAGGTATCTCACGTGAAGGCGAACTTGTTGATATGGCCGCAGAAGTAGATGTTATCAATAAGAGTGGTTCATGGTATTCTTATAAAGAAGAACGTATCGGTCAAGGTCGTGAAAATGCTAAACAATATTTAAAAGAGCATACTGATATTCGGGACGAAATCTCCAAGCGTGTTCGTGAAGAATATGAAATAGATGGCAGCAATAAAGAACCATTAGCAGAAACAGAAGAAACATTAAGCTTACTTGATGACGAATAATTAACCTGAAATACGTGTTAGGAAATTCACTTCCTGGCACGTATTTTTTACTATTTTAAAAAAACTATGGAAAATAAGCTGTCATTTCATTCCTTTTCTTGACATTGTAAGCTTTGACCTATAAAATTAAGTTGTATATTTTATATTGCTGGGAGACAAGGGAGATGTTTTTCCTTTGAAAATCGGCTTCAACTGAATGGGGAGATTAGCACTCGGTTGTTGATGAAAAATACGCATGTGCCAGAATTATGGCCACCGACATAACAATAACGAAAATTGAATAGCAAAGGAGGTGTAAGGATGACAATCGCAATCACGATCATCTCCAGTTTGCTTTTCTTAATCGTCGGTCTAGTTGTTGGTTCTCTAATTTTTAAATCTAGTACAGAGAAAAAACTGGCTGCTGCAAGGGGGACTGCGGAATTAATTGTAGAAGATGCAAAGAAAGAAGCAGAAACTACAAAAAAAGAAGCATTGCTTGAAGCGAAGGAAGAGAATCATAGGTTACGTACTGAAATCGAAAATGAACTTCGTGGGCGAAGAACAGAGACACAAAAAGCAGAAAATCGCTTATTGCAAAGGGAGGAAAACCTCGACCGTAAAGATACTTCTTTAAGTAAACGAGAAGCTACACTTGAAAGAAAAGAGGAGAGTATCAGTAAACGTCAACAACAAATTGAAGAGAAAGAAAGCAAACTAGCTGAGATGATTCAAGCGGAGCAGACAGAACTTGAAAGAATTTCTGCACTGAGCAAAGAAGAAGCGAAATCAATCATCCTTAACCAGGTAGAAGATGAATTAACACATGATACAGCAATCATGGTGAAAGAATCGGAAAACCGGGCGAAGGAAGAGTCGGATAAAAAAGCAAAGAATATTCTCTCACTAGCTATCCAGCGTTGTGCAGCTGATCATGTGGCAGAAACAACGGTATCTGTTGTTACCTTACCAAATGATGAGATGAAAGGACGGATTATCGGACGTGAAGGCCGTAATATCCGCACGCTAGAAACGCTAACAGGAATCGATTTGATAATTGATGATACACCGGAAGCAGTAATACTTTCCGGATTTGATCCAATTCGACGAGAAATCGCTAGAATCGCCTTAGAAAAACTTGTTCAAGATGGAAGAATCCATCCAGCTCGCATTGAAGAAATGGTGGATAAAGCCCGTAAAGAGGTGGACGAACACATTCGCGAAGTTGGTGAACAAGCAACATTTGAAGTGGGAATTCATTCCATTCATCCTGATTTAATAAAAATTCTTGGCCGCTTGCGTTACCGTACTAGTTACGGACAAAACGTTCTTAACCACTCGCTCGAAGTTTCGAAACTTGCTGGAATTTTAGCAGGGGAGCTCGGGGAAGATGTGACGCTTGCTAAACGGGCCGGACTACTTCATGATATTGGTAAAGCAATTGACCATGAAATTGAAGGAAGTCATGTAGAAATTGGCGTGGAACTTGCAACTAAATACAAAGAAAATGATGTAGTAATCAACAGTATTGCTTCTCATCATGGAGATACAGAGGCTACTTCTGTTATCGCTGTATTGGTGGCTGCAGCAGATGCGCTTTCTGCCGCAAGACCAGGAGCTCGTAGTGAAACGCTAGAAAACTATATTCGTCGTTTAGAGAAACTAGAAGAAATTTCTGAGTCTTACGATGGTGTAGAAAAATCTTATGCTATTCAAGCAGGACGTGAAGTACGTATCATTGTTGAGCCAGATGCTATCGATGATCTTGCTTCTTACCGACTTGCTCGCGACATAAGAAAACGAATTGAAGAGGAATTAGATTATCCGGGCCATATTAAAGTGACCGTCATTCGTGAAACAAGAGCAGTAGAATATGCTAAATAAAAATGAGAGATGCATCGCAAATTTATTTTGTGGTGTATCTTTTTTTAATCGGTTGCCTACCATGAATAAGAACGGTATAATCAAAAGATAACGTTTAAAGGGAGGCGGATTTTTTGAGTGAGTGGGAAATTTTGCCGATGCTACGAGAGCACTATTCAGCAGTAGCAGCAATTCATCAAGAAGGTATTGATACAGGTAATGCTACTTTTCAAGAAAAAACACTAACTTTAGGTGAGTGGAATCAAAAATATTTAACAATAGGCAGGTTGGTAGTTATTTTAAATGGACAAGTAGTTGGCTGGGCAGCATTACTCCCATTTTCTAGTATGAATGCATATAGGGGTGTTGCAGAGCTAAGTATATACATAGCAAAGAGCGCTCGAGGAAAAGGCATTGGAAAAGCTTTAATGCAAGCAATAATTCAAACAAGTGAAGAAAATGGCTTCTGGACACTCCAATCACTAATTTTCCCTGAGAATAAAGCTAGCATCGCACTTCATCACACATTTGGTTTCCGAACACTATGTATCCATGAAAAATTAGGTGAAATGAACGGAACTTTTCGTGATGTTGCCTTATTAGAACGAAGAAGTAATAGAAACGGAGAATAGAGAAATGAAATTATTATTTATAGGTGATGTTGTTGGCTCCATTGGTCGCGACGCCGTAACAGAATATTTACCACAATTAAAGAAAAAATATAAACCAACCATTACTGTAATCAATGGTGAAAATGCGGCAAGTGGTCGAGGTATTACGGAAAAAATTTACAAAGATTTTTTAGAGCTTGGTGCGAATGCAGTAACACTTGGTAACCATACCTGGGATAACCGTGATATTTTTGAATTTATCGATGATGCGAAATATCTTGTTCGTCCAGCGAACTTTCCTGATGATACAACACCTGGTACTGGAATGGTATTTGTAAAAAGTAATCAGCATGAGATTGCTGTTATTAATATGCAAGGCCGTACTTTTCTAGCAGACTTAGATGACCCCTTCCGCAAAATGGACGAATTAGTGGAAGAAGCTAAAAAACGAACAAATATCATTTTTGTTGATTTTCATGCTGAAACGACAAGCGAAAAGGAAGCGATGGGCTGGTATTTAGATGGACGAGTGACCGCTGTTGTTGGGACACACACCCATGTACAAACATCAGATAATCGGATTTTGCCGGAAGGGACTGCTTATCTTACAGATACTGGAATGACTGGACCATATGATGCGATACTTGGAATGGAAAAAGAAGCCGTTATCCGTCGTTTTAAAACGGCTCTTCCAACTAGATTTGAGGTACCAAAAACTGGTCGTGCAGTCTTATCAGGATGTTTGATTACACTTGATGAAACAACTGGGAAAGCGCAAAAAATCGATCGAATACTCATCAATGAAGACCACCCATTTTCCTTTGATTAAGAATGGAGATGAAATTGTGACTGTTTCAAAAGAAGAAATAATGAAAAAAGCAATGGAACTTCGTGACGCATTAGAACAAACGGAAGAAGTATCTTTTTACCGGTTAGCAGAAGAACGAATTAATGCTAACTCCAAAGTAGCGACAAAAGTTTCTAAAATAAAAGCACTACAAAAAGAAGTAGTCAATCTAGAACATTATCAAAAAATAGAAGCGATGAGACAAACGGAAAATCAAATTGATAATGTTAGAGCTGATATTGACTCATTACCAATTGTAACGGAATTTAGACGCGCACAAGAAGATGCTAATGATCTGCTACAATCTATCACTTCAGAGATAACTACCAAAGTAACAGAAGAACTAGAAAAAGATAATTAATCCTTTAAAACTGTCGAATTACTGGCAGTTTTTTCTTTTTGGCTTCACAGAAAAATAAAACTTTATGCTATAATGGAAGGATGAAAATGAAGTAAGGGATGATGAGATAATGACAGAATATACACCAATGATTAAGCAATACTTGGAAATCAAAGACAAATATCAAGATGCTTTCTTATTTTTCCGTCTGGGAGATTTTTATGAAATGTTCTTTGAGGATGCACTAAATGCTTCTCAAATTTTAGAAATTACACTTACTGGTCGTGAGGGTGGAACGAAAGAGAAAATCCCGATGTGCGGAGTTCCATATCATTCAGCGAGTGGGTATATTGATACCTTGATTGAAAAAGGATATAAAGTCGCTATTTGTGAACAAGTAGAAGATCCAAAAACAACAAAAGGCATGGTAAAACGAGAAGTGGTTCAATTAATTTCACCTGGAACTGTGATGGACGAACGGGGTCTTAAAGCAAAAGAAAACAACTATATTGCAGCACTTTACTGTTTTGAAGGAAAAGAATATGGTTTTGCTTACTCTGACCTATCTACCGGAGAGCTAAAATCCACAATTATCGATGCGAGTGAAGATCGCCTAATTAATGAGCTAACGACGCTTTCAACAAGAGAGTTAGTCGTATCATCAACTGAAAAAGAAGTACTTTCAAATGTAATGAAAGAGCAACTAGGTCTCACTTTTTCTATTCATGAAGAAAATGCGATTCCCACCGAAAACGAAAAGTTAGTTACTCGCCATATGTCTTTATCAGAAAAGCTGGCAATTGGTAAATTACTACATTATTTAAAAGAGACACAGAAACGAGATCTTGGTCATTTGCAACAAGCTGTCCACTATGAAACAAGTAGTTATATGAAAATGGATTATTATTCAAAACGCAACTTAGAACTAGCGGAGTCCATTCGTGGCAAAGGACGTCAAGGGACACTGCTTTGGCTACTTGATAATACGCAAACGGCGATGGGTGGTCGGATGTTAAAACAATGGATAGATCGACCGCTAATTGATCGTAAAAAAATTATCGAACGTCAAAACGATGTCAGTGAACTTATGGCTCATTTTTTCGAACGCTTAGAACTAGTAGAAAACTTAAAAAATGTATATGACCTAGAACGTCTTGCTGGTAGGGTTGCATATGGTAATGTTAATGCACGCGACTTGATTCAGCTGCGGAATTCGTTATATCAAATCCCACGCATTCGCGCAACACTACTTTCAATGAATACACCTAGTTTAACTGAGCTAGCAAATCAACTAGACCCATGCGAAGAATTGACTGAAAAACTAGAAGAAGCGATTATGGACTCTGCTCCAATTTCGATTCGCGAAGGCGGTATTATAAAGGACGGGTATAACAGTCAATTAGATACTTATCGTGATGCAAGCAGGAATGGCAAAACATGGATTGCTGAATTAGAACGGAAAGAGCGGGAATTGACAGGCATTAAAACGATGAAGGTGGGTTTTAATCGCGTTTTTGGTTATTACATTGAAGTTACCCGAGCGAATACGCATTTGCTTCCAGAAGGCCGATATGAGCGCAAACAGACCCTAACTAATGCCGAACGTTATATTACTCCAGAATTAAAAGAGAAAGAAAAACTAATTTTAGATGCGGAAGAGAAAAGCATGGAATTAGAATATCAATTGTTCACGGAAGTCCGAGAAACTGTAAAAGACTACATCGACCGCCTTCAAAAACTAGCAAAATCTGTTAGCGAAATTGATTGTTTACAAAGTTTTGCAGATGTTAGTGAGAAAAATCATTTTATTCGTCCAACACTTAGCGAGGATGGGTCACTCCATGTGAAACAAGGTCGTCATCCAGTCGTAGAAAAAGTGATGGGCGCACAAAGCTATGTAGCCAATGATTGCGATTTAGACGAAAATAGAGAAATATTATTAATTACTGGTCCGAATATGTCCGGTAAAAGTACGTATATGCGTCAAGTTGCATTGATGGCAATTTGTGCACAAGTAGGTTGTTTTGTACCTGCAGAAGAAGCAATTTTACCGATTTTCGACCAAATTTTTACAAGGATTGGCGCAGCTGATGATTTAATCGCCGGCCAAAGTACTTTTATGGTAGAGATGTTAGAAGCCCGGAATGCCATTGTTCATGCTACTAAGGATAGTTTAATTTTATTTGACGAAATTGGTCGCGGAACCGCTACTTATGATGGAATGGCATTAGCACAAGCAATTATTGAATATATTCATGAAAATGTACATGCCAAAACGTTATTTTCAACCCATTATCATGAATTGACTGACTTAGAAAAAGAGCTACGCGGTTTGCAAAATATCCATGTGAGTGCTGTAGAAGAAAATGGCAAGGTTGTTTTCCTTCATAAAATCAAAGAAGGACCAGCTGATAAAAGCTACGGGATTCATGTTGCTGAATTAGCCGAATTACCAAAATCGTTAATTGAACGCGCCAGCCGGATTCTCGAACAGCTTGAAAATGACGATAAAAAAATCATTATTTCCAGTGAAATGCAACCTGAAGAAATTCATGAGGAAATACAACTTTCGATGTTCCCAGTAGAGCCAGAGAGAAAAACATCTTCCAAAGAAGCGAAATTAATCAAAGAAATTGCTGCGCTAAATATTATGCAAATGACTCCAATGGATGCAATGAATAAATTATATGAACTACAAAGTAAAACGCATTAAAAAGAGAAAGGCGGGGCTCTAAATGGCTAAACATATCGTAGAATTAACGGATGCTTTATCTAATAAAATAGCTGCTGGAGAAGTAGTAGAACGACCTGCGTCTGTTGTAAAAGAGCTGGTAGAGAATGCGATTGATGCCGGTAGTACGGTAATTGATATCCTAGTAGAAGAAGCAGGATTAAATAAAATTACTATCATTGATAATGGGAGTGGGATTGAAGAAGAGGATGTCGCTACAGCTTTTCTTCGTCATGCAACAAGCAAAATTAAAAATGAAGCAGACTTATTTCGTGTCCATACTTTAGGCTTTCGTGGGGAGGCGCTTCCAAGTATTGCTTCCGTATCACATTTATCCATGGAAACATCTACTGGTGAATCCAAAGGTACAAGCATTTCACTAGAAGGCGGGAAAATCATCGAACAAAAAAGTGGACATGCAAGAAAAGGGACGCAAATTGAAGTATCACAGCTATTCTTTAATACACCAGCCCGCTTAAAATACTTAAAAAGTTTACCGACTGAACTTGGAAACATCACAGACATTTTAAATCGCTTAGCTTTAGCTCATCCAGACATTAGCTTCCGTTTTTCACATAACGGCAAATCGATATTACAATCGAATGGTAACGGAGATTTAAGACAAGTTATTGCAGCAATTTATGGTGTTTCGATTGCCAGAAAGTCCATTCCTGTAGAAGCAGAGTCGCTTGATTTTAAAATATCAGGCTATGCAGTTTTACCAGAAGTAAATCGCTCTAACCGAAATTATATATCGACAATTATTAATGGTCGCTTTATTAAAAATTTTGCCTTAGTAAAAGCAATTCAAGAAGGCTACCATACACTTCTACCAATTGGCCGTTTTCCAATTATTGTTCTTCAAATTGAAATGGATCCTATTATTGTAGACGTAAATGTCCATCCAGCAAAATTAGAAGTTCGTTTAAGCAAAGAAAAAGAACTGGGGCAACTAATTAGTCAAATGATTAAACAAGCTTTCCATGAATTGCAACTTATTCCAGATGGAGAGGTATCAAAAAAACAGAAAGAACTTCAAAAATCAGAACAAATTCAGATGTCATTTGAAGAGAATAAACCGAAAGAGGAATCACCGACACTATTCTCTAAACCAAATATTCCAGAATATATTCCTTCAGATGATGATGCTCCAATCGAAACGGATTTCATTTTAGAATCAGCTCCAGTTTATTCACCCGAAGAAGAAATAGAGCATCCAGAAACACCAAAAGAACGCATCCCCAAAATGTATCCTATTGGTCAAATGCATGCTACCTATATCTTTGCTCAAAATGAAAATGGTTTATATATTATCGACCAGCACGCAGCACAAGAACGAATTAAATATGAATTTTATCGCGAGAAAATTGGTGAAGTAAGTCGCGAACTGCAAGAGTTACTTGTACCAATTGTATTAGAGTTTCCAGCAGATGAATATGTTCGTCTAGAAGAGCAAAAGGCAAAACTAGAAGAAGTGGGAGTATTTTTAGAAAGCTTCGGCCAAAACAGCTACATTATTCGTGCGCACCCAACGTGGTTTCCGAAAGGCCAAGAAGAGGAAACGCTTCGAGAAATTATTGACGAAGCTTTAACTTCTCCAAGCATTAGTATTCACAAGCTCAGAGAAGATACGGCAATAATGATGAGCTGCAAAAAATCGATCAAAGCAAACCATTATTTAACAATGAAAGACATGGAAGCTTTACTGGATACGTTAAGAGAAGCTAGTGATCCATTTACTTGCCCACATGGTCGTCCTGTCATTATTCAATACTCCACCTACGAACTTGAAAAAATGTTTAAACGTGTTATGTAAAAGAGGAGGTATTATCATTGGCTTTACCATTTTCCAGTCAAACAATCATCCCAGCAGCGCATAACCAAAAAGATATGGAGAAAATATTAGAATTAGACAGTACGTATATGGTTATGTTAGAAACGCATGTAGCTCAATTAAAAGCATTAGTTAAATTTGCCCAAGCAGGCGGAAAAAAAGTATTGCTACATGCCGATTTAGTCAATGGACTAAAAAATGATGAATACGCGATTGATTTTTTATGCAAAGAAATTTGTCCAGATGGTATCATTTCAACTAGAGGTAATGCTATTATCAAAGCTAAGCAACATAAAATGCTCGCCATTCAACGTTTATTTATGATTGATTCTAGTGCCTATAACAAGGGTGTCGCGCTTATTCAAAAAGTACAACCAGATTGTATCGAACTATTGCCAGGCATTATCCCGGAGCAAGTGCAAAAAATGACAGAGAAATTGCATATACCTGTTATTGCAGGTGGTTTAATAGAAACAACCAATCAAATTGACCGAGTGCTAGCTAGTGGAGCAATAGCTGTAACAACGTCGAACAAATACTTATGGTGAGTGAAAGCGGAGGGACTCGTAAATCGAGCCTCCGCTTTTTTATGAAAAACAATGAAAACGCCATATAATCCTCTCAAGCATTGCAAATACACAGGTTAAGCGTTATCTTCCTGTTTTAAAAATAATCTCTGTTTTAAAACTGTGTCATAACAGTGGTGGGTCTGCTAGGTAGTACAGGGAAGAAAATAAATTAAAATTAGAATAAAATTAGAATGATGATAATTTAATAAAATGGCTTCATATGGCGATGTTCATCAGTTTTTAATATAAATGACACAGAAAATTCATAAAAAACTTTGAAAATAAATGCACAAAACTGTAGTATTTTTTATAGAATATGTTATGATAACAGTGTAGATTATTTCTAATTCAGTTTGCTCACAAAAGCACGCTCGAGAATGAACAATAAATGGAGGTTATATGATGACTGAACAATGGTATGAATTCGCAGGTGGTAACTGGCAACAAGAAGTAGATGTACGTGACTTTATCTTAAAAAACTATCGCTTATACGATGGTGACGACTCTTTTCTAGTAGGCCCTACTGAAGCAACAACAAAACTTTGGGATCAAGTAATGGACTTAACTAAACAAGAACGTGAAAACGGTGGCGTACTCGATATGGATACCAAAATCGTTTCAACCATTACTTCACATGACCCAGGTTACTTAAACAAAGATTTAGAAAAAGTAGTTGGTGTACAAACTGATGTACCTTTCAAACGCGCTTTACAACCATTCGGCGGAATCCGTATGGCAGAAGTGGCAGCTGAATCTTATGGTTTTAAAGTAGACGAAGAAATTAGTCACATTTTCTCTGAATATCGCAAAACACATAACCAAGGTGTATTCGATGCTTACACTGCAGAAATGCGTGCAGCTCGTAAATCAGGCGTAATTACCGGACTTCCAGATGCTTATGGTCGTGGACGTATTATCGGTGACTACCGTCGTGTAGCACTTTATGGTGTGGACTTCTTAATTAAACAAAAGAAAAATGATTTAAATAATACAGGCTTACGCACAATGAGCGATGATGTTATTCGTCAACGTGAAGAACTAAACGAACAAATTCGCGCTCTAGGTGAATTGAAAGTACTTGGCGAAAAACATGGTTTCGATCTTGGGCGCCCTGCAAAAACTGCGCAAGAAGCTTTCCAATGGTTATATCTTGGTTACCTTGCTGCAATTAAAGAACAAAATGGTGCTGCAATGAGTTTAGGTCGTACTTCTACATTCCTCGATATTTATGTAGAACGCGATTTACGCAATGGTCTAATTACAGAAGAAGAAGCGCAAGAAATTGTCGATCACTTCATTATGAAATTACGTCTTGTCAAATTTGCTCGTACACCTGATTACAACGAATTATTCTCTGGAGATCCAACTTGGGTTACTGAATCCATCGGTGGTATTACTGAAGAAGGTGTTCCACTTGTAACGAAAAACTCCTTCCGTTTCTTACACACATTAGATAACTTAGGACCTGCTCCAGAACCAAACTTGACAGTACTATGGTCGACTCATTTACCATCAGGATTCAAGAAGTTCTGTGCGAAAATGTCCATTAAAACATCAGCTATTCAATACGAAAATGATGATGTTATGCGTCCTAAATGGGGAGACGATTACGCAATCGCATGTTGTGTATCCGCAATGCGTGTTGGTAAACAAATGCAATTCTTTGGCGCTCGTGCTAACCTTGCTAAAACACTTCTTTACGCAATCAATGGTGGTATTGATGAAAAATCGAAAGCACAAGTTGGACCAGCATATCGTCCAATCGAAGGCGATGTATTAGATTATAAAGAAGTAATGGAAAAATATGATGCAATGATGGAATGGATTGCAGAACTTTACCTTAACACTTTAAACGTTATCCATTATATGCATGATAAATATGCTTACGAACGTATCGAAATGGCATTACATGATACAGAAGTGTTACGTACAATGGCAACTGGTATCGCTGGACTTTCCGTTGCAGCTGACTCCTTATCGGCTATTAAATATGCAACTGTCCGTCCTATTCGTGATGAAGATGGTATCGTTGTTGACTATGAAATCGAAGGCGACTATCCTAAATACGGGAATAATGATGACCGCGTTGACGAAATTGCAGTAGATCTTCTAAAAACTTTCATGACTAAAGTAAGAAAACATAAAACTTACCGTGATGCAGTTCATACAACCTCTGTTCTTACAATCACTTCTAACGTGGTTTATGGTAAGAAAACTGGTAATACACCAGACGGACGTCGTGCTGGCGAACCATTTGCACCAGGTGCGAACCCAATGCATGGTCGTGATACAAAAGGTGCTTTAGCTTCACTTTCATCCGTTGCTAAACTTCCTTATGAATATGGTCAAGATGGTATCTCTAACACATTCTCCATCGTTCCTAAAGCATTAGGACGTGAAGATGAGTCACAAATCAATAACTTAGTAGCAATGCTAGATGGTTATTCCACTAAAATGGGACATCACTTAAATATTAATGTATTCAATCGTGATACTTTACTGGATGCGATGGATCACCCAGAAGAATATCCGCAATTGACTATCCGTGTTTCTGGATACGCTGTTAACTTTATCAAATTAACACGTGAACAACAATTAGATGTTATTCACCGTACAATGCACGAATCTATGTAATAAAAATCGGCGAGATGCTTTGGCAAGGATTGCTCACCAGTAGCAATCCTTGTTATTTAGGAAAGGAAGAGGAGAAATTATGACAGAGGTTTTAGGAAGAGTTCATTCAGTCGAAACGATGGGGACAGTTGATGGACCTGGTATTCGGTTTATTGTTTTTATGCAAGGGTGTTTACTTCGTTGTCAGTTTTGTCATAATCCTGATACTTGGAAAATTGGTACCGGCACAGAAAGATCTGCTCAAGATGTATTTTATGAAGCGATTAAGTATAAAGAATTTTGGGATGCATCTGGTGGTGGAGTAACAGTAAGTGGCGGAGAACCCTTACTTCAAGTAGATTTCCTAATTGAGTTTTTCACGCTATGCAAAAAAGCTGGTGTGCACACGACTATTGATTCATGTGGAGGTTGTTTTACACGTGATCCAGAATTTATTGAGAAATTAGATCGTTTAATGAAAGTAACAGATTTAATTTTACTTGATATTAAACAAATTAACCCAGAAAAACACTTGAAATTAACAACGAAATCTAATGCTCCAATTATTGATTTTGCTCATTATCTTCGTGATAAAGAACAACCAATTTGGATAAGACACGTGCTAATTCCTACTAAAACAGATGACCCGGAAGATTTAACAAAATTGCATGAGTTTATTCAAACACTTCCAAATGTGAAACAAGTTGATGTGCTTCCATATCACACAATGGGTGTTTATAAATGGAAAGAAATGGGTATTCGTTATCCACTTGAAGGAATTGAAGCTCCGGAAGAAGAAGTAGTCGCACTAGCAAATAAAATTCTTGAAACAAGTAGTTATAAATAGTGAAATCCCGACGAACAGAACAAATTATTCGTCGGGATTTTTTATAGGATTTTATACATTTCATAACACCATTTTAGCTCGGTTTTAATCAAATCTAGTTTTCTTGCGTATACTTGATAAGACATATTTTTTAGTTTATCTTGTGAAGTTTTTAAGTCAAATAGAGAAGCGAAGTGTGCTAGCGTTTCTTCTATCAACACTAATTGTTCATTCAAATATGTTTCTCTTTCTTGGATCAGTCCTTTGGTTCTTGAACTATTCAACCAATTCAATTGTACCTTTGTCGTGAACTCATCTCTAGTGACCGGGATTTTAAGTGGGGTTTCCGACCAAGCGAAAAGAGAATCTAGACCTGTCTGCGTAATCGTGTAAACTTTTTTATCAGGTTTTTTGTCTTGCGCATGTTTATGAACTACTAAATACCCAGCTTTCTCTAACTTCGAAAGTGCAGGATAAATTTGACTGTGATGGGTATTTTGCATAATCCTAAGGCGGTTGGCTAATTCATAACCACTTGATGCTTCACGTGCTATCATTTGCAGCAAAGTATATTCTAATACATTTGGCGTCATATATAATAACTCCCTTAAATTTCTATTTATCCTTATTGTAAGGGATAACCAAAGATAAGTAAAATATTTATATATGTAATAATATATATATGTAAATATTGACATTGATATTTGTCGGGCGTAATATAATAAGTGAGTTTTATTTAGAAAGGGAAGTGTAGGTTGTATTATGATGACAGAAAAAGAAATGAATACAGGAAAATGGATTACTGCAGCAGCTAGTTTACTCGCATTTATGGGGATTGGAGTAGTAGATCCGTTACTTCCGTCCATCGCTGCAAGTATTGGTGCATCTCATTCGCAAGTCGAGATGTTGTTTACAGCTTATATTTTTACTATGGCGATTATGATGATTCCAATCGGGATTGTTGCCGGAAAACTTGGAGATAAGAAATTAATTGTTATTGGATTATTTATTGTAACGATTTTTGCTTTATTATGTGGTTTATCTGATACAATTGGCGCCTTGTCGATTTTTCGTGCTGGCTGGGGTTTTGGAAACTCAATGTTTATGGCGACAGCAATGACGATGCTGATTGCTTTGTCAGAAACTCCAGGACATGCTATTGGTATTTACGAGGCTTCTATGGGTCTTGGGATGGCTTTTGGTCCGCTTTTAGGTGGAATTCTCGGTAATATGTCTTGGCGTTATCCGTTTTTTGCTACAGCTTGTCTAATATTTATTGCATTTTTACTTATTTTATTTAAAGTGAAAGAACCTAAAAAGATTGTCGCTGAGCCAACAGAAAAGAAAGAAGTCGCTATTAAGCAGATGCTCCATTTGTTTAAATATCGACCATTTTTACAAATTGCTTTTAGTGGAATGTTTTACTATTATTGTTTCTTTACGATTTTAGCTTATTCACCGCTAGTACTTGGTTTATCAGCGATTCAAATTGGTTTTGTATTTTTTGCGTGGGGACTTTGTTTAGCACTTGGTTCAGCAAAAATTTCTCATACGTTAGAATTTCGGTTTAATAGCAAACAAATTTTAAAAGGATCCTTACTTGCATGTGCTGTTATTTTGGCTCTGCTTGGATTTATTGATAATACTGCTGTTGATATCACTTTAATCATCATCTCTGGCTTGATTTTAGGTATTAACAATGCTTTATTTACAACAACTGTGATGGAACATTCCCCGTATGCAAGAAGTGTCACAAGTGGCGCCTATAACTTTGTTCGTTGGTTAGGTGCGGCCTTTGCTCCGCTTTGTTCTGGTTTATTGAGTGAGGCATTTGGTATGAAAACGCCATTTGTTGTAGCCAGTGTTATTTGTTTGGCCGGCATGGGCTTATTGTTTATTAAATTAAAACCAGCTCATTTCTCCTTACAGCAAGCTAGTTCAGTAAAAAATGAATAAAAGAAGAAAGACGGAACCTTTGTGTTCGGTCTTTTTTTATGATTTAAGTCAATTAATTAACGTTTATCGTTAAAAAGTTGTTGACAAACATTATTGATACTAGATATTTTTTAGAAAAAAGGGGAGAGATTTCATTGAAACTAAAAAGACTACAAAAAATGAGTTACTTTCTGCATATTGCCCTTAAGATTTTATCAGTAGGTTCCATAATGATGTGTTTAGCAGCACTTGCAACAAAATTTTTAAATTGGGGAAATGTAACGATAAATACTAATCAAGAAAATACAGATATTTTTGCTTTTTTTCATGCAGAGTCATTTTATGGCAGCAGCCCAGAACAATATGCACAAATAAATGAATCGATTATGCTTGGTGTTGTATCATTTTCATTGATTTTACTTGCATTAATATTATGGATTGCTAGCATGGTTTTTAAAGATTTGGCAAATAAATTTATTCCATTTAGTGATACCGAAATAGCAAGATTGAGAAGAATATCACAATTATTACTTATTTATTCACTAGTACCTCAAATGTTATATGCAGTGTTACATACGATACTGATTCCTGGCTATTATATTTCTTTTGGTCTTAATATGTCTTTTTTCTTTGCAATTATTTTCTATTGTTTAACAGAAATTTTTCGCTATGGCGCATTTTTGCAAAAAGAATCTGATGAAACTTTATGAAATGGAGATAAAAATAAATGGCAATAATATTAAGATTGGATCGAATTATGGCTGACCGTAAGATGTCTTTAAATCAATTATCTAAAGAAGTCGGTGTAGCAAATGTTAACTTATCAAAATTAAAGACTGGTAAAGTAAGCGCGATTCGATTTTCTACATTAAATGAAATATGCAAAGTATTGAAATGCCAACCTGGTGATATTTTAGAATATGTGGATGATTAATTCGTAATAAAAGTGAATGAGACGCATTTAAAAGCATTGAGTAGTACTTAGTGCTTTTAATAGTGTATAAGAGAACTGGATAAAATGATGTTTTTCTGGGACAATGCTTCTTTACATAATTAACATTACTTCCTATAATATATATTATGTAAACTAAAATTTTTTAGATTTAAGTAAGGGATAAGACATTGTCTTCCCTCACTTTTAATAAGGAATATGTCAACACTTTTTTTATTTTTTTCTTAAATCTCTATAAGCTTCTAACTTTTCTTTATACTCTTGCACATCTTTTCTATAAAAAATATAAATTTTTCTAGCGCTATTGTGGTATTTATTGTTTATTTTTTTTCGCCGTTCGATAATCATATTGATATTTCACTTTCCCGTTTTCTTTGTTGATTTTGTACAGATAACGTCCATCCCAAGCATAAACAAAGGCGTCTTTTGCGTAAGAAGCAGTACTTACATAATTCTCATCTGCTTCACCAAACGCATAGAAATCATTTGTTAATTCGAATTCCCAAAACACTCGATGCTCTGTCAATGAGACAAGCGCTAATGTATCATGTGCATCATTACGTGCTGCGGTATACGTAACCAGCGCCCGATCTTCTCCAACATCTGCATTGTTTAAAATAGCATTCATAAATTCTGGATAAAATTGGTTAAATTTTTCTGCTTTTGAATTGCCTTCAGCTGTTGTTGATTCGTTCGTTCCATCTATGAAATTTCTATATGCTGCATTTTTCGTCATTTCATTGGCCGCAAAATCGATTTTATAGTAAAGTCCATCTAGACCATAAAAGTATAAAGTATTAGGATTGGTTAGCACAAAATCAGCTTTATCGTAACTAAAATTATTAGCTGCTTCAGGAAATTTCTTTATTAAGTCCTCTTCTGTCATGGATACATCACCGGTTGCTGGATCTAAAAAGTATAATGTTGCTTTATTTCCATTTATAATTAGCAAACCATTGGATGTTGGTCCAATATAATTTGTTTCACTTCCAACTTTCTTACTCCAAAGCTTTTTACCAGACGGCAAATCTACAGAACTAATTACCGCTGACTTTGATCTTCTCTTAACTCCCTGACTTGGACTAGTTTCTAAATCTTTACCCGTTTGTGAAATAGCTACTGATTTTCCGTCTATTTCAGAAACATAGACCGGAGAATCTATATAATAACTTGCTGTTGAAAATATATTACTTGCAAGCCATAAAACGATGGAAAAGAAAATGAATTCGATCACTAACAAATAAATTAGCATTGCCAATACTTGTATAAAGGATTTATTTCTCACTTTAATCCAAACAATAATAGCTACTAAAATCGACAGGACAATGCTTCCAAGAATGGATATTAGTACAATATTTTCAGAAGTCCATTCTGAGAACAACCAACTTTCCAAAATACTAGGTTGAACAAACGCCAATAATAAAGATCCTAACAAAAAATTCGTTATCAGTCCAACAACCATTTTCTTGCCCATCAAAATGCCTATAAATTTACTATCCTTTCTCTTGTTGCCGTCCCACTCTGTCATTACCCCATCTGAAGCTTCCTCTGCTCTATTTCGAAAATAAATAGATTGAAATGGTATACTTATTAACCTTATATACACAATTGCAAGTACTACATTATGAATCGTGTCTTGATTAAAAGTAAAAAGCGTTAACCACTTTTCAAGTAATTCTGACATCATTTCCATTATATTTAAATCTCCTTTTAGTATGCTCTAGCAAATTTGTTTGATACTTCCACCAATTAAATGAATCCCTCCCCTTTAAAGGATATCATTTCCGGTTCATTATCCATTGATTCTTGAAATTTCTATACTTAATGTATGCATTCAGCATAATCTATTATAAATATAACAAAAATTTTCATCATTAGATTAACCTAATTAAACAGTTTTACCGTTTATTTGTGACAATATATCAAAATCAAGGCTGTCTAGGAACACTTTTTACAAATCGGTAATTGGCTAATCTCCTTTTTAATTAAGTATTATTAAAACGAAAGAATTAAGAATCGTGCTTCTCTCATATATCACCTAATCTAAATCAACGATATTGATTTAGATTAGGTGAAGGTCTCATAAACCCTGATTTTCTGCACACTTATATTATAGAAAAATCCTATATTTATCTTTTAAATAGAAAAGTGACAAAAAATACAAAAATGTCCTCAATATTACATAATATTGTTATAACGTATTTTACGTAAAGTTCAAAAAGTGGGAAGAAAAAAAAGATAACAAAAATTTGTCTTCTCTCTTAGAACGCCAATATTTTTCGTCCCTTACCCCAATCTAACTCAATAACATTGAATCAAATTCACTTTTAAGAACTTCGCTAATAAATTATTTATAAACTTTTTCCCAAAACGACTTGTTTGTAGAAATCTTGGCAGTCCCTAGTTGGAGCTTCTCTAATATTATATTAGGAGGATGTTATGGCGTTAAAAATTGTCTAAGATTTAATACTAACACTAAGACCTCTCCTATTTATTTGTAAGCTACATTATTCAGAAGTAAAGTATAAATATATTAGTTTTCAATCTTGCATTTTCTTTCTCAAATAATTAACTACTTGCATATTTCTCCCATTGTTAATAATAAAATCTAATAATAATCCTCGCTTAAAAATGGGTGCTATAAAATCTGCATCCAAGCTATCTATTAGGTATAAAATATCATGTTGCCCTTTTTGCTTTATTTCCTTCAACATGCTTGCATCTTTTATTTTGCGTAATGCGTCTTCTTTCGGATAACCTAACCCTAAAGGTTCTTCAATAAATAATTGTTCTAAACATAATCTCAAATTGATTTCCCCCGCCCAACCAAAATTAAGACCCAATGGTACAGAGATAGCATTCCCTTTGTTTATGCGTCCAAAAAGATAGGCTTCTTCTGGTCTAGCAATATATCCACACATTACATTTGGAAGCGAATTACACGCTAACATCATTCCATTCCCTGAGCTACAGCCCGTAATAGCAAAGTCTACTGCGTTACTCGACAGTAATAAACTGGTCATAAGCGCAACTTGCACATAACTAAATTCCACCGTTTCATTTGGAAAAACACCAAAATTAATTACCTCATGTCCCTTATTCCCAATGGCTTGATACAAGCTTTCTTGAATAATAGGATTTTTTTGTTTTTGAGAACTCGCATTAAGTAATGCAATTTTCATTCCGATAATCTCCTTTTAAATACAGATTCAATACGCCGTCTATTTAGGCTATACCCTTTTTAGCCCTTAGATGAGTATTGAATCTTACATTTTGACCTCTAAATTAACATTCAGTAAGACACAAAAAATGTGAAGAAAAAAGAGAAAACAAAAATTTGTCTTCTCATTAAGAATGCCAAAGTTTTTCGTCCCTTACCCCAATCTAACTCAATGTCATTAAGTAAGATTGAGATGATATCTAAAATCTCATTTTTGTAAAGAAACTTGTCTCCCCTTTTAAAACATTTAACAAGCACATTAATAGCATTTTTTGTGCAAATTACTATTTTTAATCATGTTTTTTATTAAAAAAGATTGAAACATATTATTCTTTATTTGAAATTAGTACTTTACCATTGATAATCATATGTCTTATAATCGTACACTACAACAACGGATACTTTCTCTTTGTCATTTAAAGAAAAAGCCAGATTTATATGTTTGTTTTTATCCGTGTATAACATTACTTTTCCATATTTATCGCTACTCATTTTTTTATATTTATCCCCATACTCACTAATTACTTCTTCTTTTGTAGAACCAATACCTATATTTTTATTTGTCTTTAAATTTAACTCTTTTATTAGTTGATTGTTTTCAATATATACCACTTTCTTGGTCGATTTATCAGAAGATACTACGAAATAATTTTCATCTTCATAATAATAGTCTTTAAATTTCCCTTTCTTGGTCATATAAAAGTCAGGGTAATCATGAGCAACTTGTTTATCATCTGAATGGATGGATAAACCAGCAAATTCTAAATCACTTAAATCTGTATTTTTGTCAAATAGAGTTGTATTTCTATACAACAAGAAAACAGCTAATAAGCTAATAATTACGAATATACTTACCAAAAACTTCCTTGCTGAAGGCGAACTATCTACTTGGCTACCAAACTCTCGGATATATTGGGCTAAACGTTCTTCACTTTCATCTAATGCTTCTACTATACTTTGGGTAATACTTGTATACGTACTAGAAAAATAGGCTTTTGATGTGGCAACGGCTGCTCCTTTTAGACTGCCGTCCTGGGAGTAATCCACAGCTGCTTCTTTAATTTTTTTAATCATTTCTTTGGCTTCTGCATTGCTACTTCGCAAACCATGAAGAAATTCGTTCAATTCCGCGATGTCTATTCTGCTCATGCTCTCCACTCCTTTTGCAAAGTGGCTTGTTTCGTCTCTAGATGATGTAATTGTGCTTTATTTTCTTGTAATTCTGTGGCTAAATCTGTTCTTTTGGTCTGAAGGTCTTGCTTCCAAGCGTTTGACTCTTCGTGCTGCTGTTCTTCTAAATAGCGATGAAAACCACTGGCTTCTTCCCCTTGCCAGCCAATCCGTAAATGGTCTAACAGTTCCAGCTTTTCTTGTTCGAAGTGCTTGCTATCTTCCTCTAACCAGTCTTGTTCGTTTTGTTTTCTTCGGGTCTGATCTATATTTGTTTCTACGGAGGTTGTTGCCTTTTTCACTTGTTGGGGTTGTTGCTCTAGTTTGCTGTGAGTCGCATCCATTTAGCGTACCTCCAGCTGACTAATTTTCTGTCCGGCGTTTTGATCTTGTTTCGCATAAGCCTTGCCCATCATTTTCAATCGGCTAGCGTCTTTTTTCGTGACTGCTTGAAAATTCTCCACGACATCTACGAAGTCGATTAGCACGGATCGGAGTTGATTAATCGAATTGGCTTTAGAATAAGCCATATTCCCGTTTTTCAGTGGTAAATAGTTCCCGTTACTGCCGCTTTCTAGCTTATTTGCGTGTTTTTGGAAAGTCGTTTCTTGTACTTTTATCTCACTCATCCTGTCGCTTCCTCTCTATCTAAAAGTAAGAGCAATATGGTGATTGCTCTTACTTTTAGTATAGCACTGTCATCATAAGCACTTTGTGAGGATTTTGTGAACGTTTATGTACTTAGTTTCCACTTATTGCTTGTTTAAATTCGATTTTTTGTCTCATTATTCTTCCTCAAATACTCAATCGTTCGCAATTTCCTGGTACAATTTCACTGCTTTCGTTGCCAAGAATTCTTCTGTCGGATACATCTGAAGAGTTCCATGCTGCTGAATATATTGAAGGATTTTACAATCCCAAAAGACCTCATTCCGCTAATAATATGCTTACGCCGAATCAAAAAGAACGAAACTATTTTGAATCATTATAAAAATTAACTTATTTTCTGTCTACTTTATTGACATCTGTCCAAAACCATTTATGCTTTTGCTGAAACATGAACTATGTAATATAACATAGAGTAACTTTCATTAAACTGAATATTTTCGAACTTCAGCTGGGACGTAATCAGTTATAAACTGGTTGATTTCTTCTAATGAATTTGAAAATAAGGTTTTATCTCTATCGGCTTGCGTGAGAAAACCGTTTTTTACCATGCTGTCATATAAGTCTTTTAAAGGATCATAAAAACCATTTTCGTTAAATAGAATGCAAGGGTTGGGGTTTTGACCGATTCTCGACCAGGAAATCATTTCGGTAATTTCTTCTAGCGTACCAGGTCCTCCAGGTAGTGCAATACAAACATCTCCTAGATCAAGCATTTTTTGTTTTCGTTCTGCCATTGTATGAACAGAATACATCTTGGTTAAATGCATATGTGCTAATTCTCGGTCCATTAAAAATCTAGGCATTACGCCAATTACTTCTCCTTCTCCCTTAATTACAGTATCAGCAATTACGCTCATCAGTCCAACTTTTCCTCCGCCATATACTAGTGTATGTTTTTGCGCGGTAATCCATTCACCTAACATTTTCGCAGCTTGTTCATAAGCTGGATCATTTCCTTTGCTTGCTCCACAGTAGACAATGATATTCAAATAAGTTCATCCTTTCATATAGCCTTCGTTTTTTAATAATGCATTTAAATATTTCTCCATATATTTATCTTTATGTTGTGAATTGTATTGTGTGATAAAACGAGGATGTTCTAATGGAATAATAGTATGGAAAAACTGATATTGTTCATTTAATTTTGATAAAAAAGCATAGTTTTCGCCACTTCCAATACAATAACATATAGAGGTATCAATACCAAAATTTATTTGGCTACGTATGGATTCGATAATAAATGGTAATAAAATGGCTTGGATTTTTTTGCTTTCATAGTAATTACAATTGACTTCTTTTCCGTTTGCATTTATTTTTGCTATACCTAGTGGGCAGACAAAATTCATATAGAAATCTGAATAAAATTGCTGACAACCGCCATATTCATTAATAACATCATATAAAAAGCCTGATGAAGACTTATTTATGTGAAATTTATCTATAAAAATACCAGTCTCGTTTTGGAGATGTTTAGCGTCTTCAAATGGTACACCTGTTACCGCGGATCCTTGACGTGCGGGTGAGCTTCCAAGTATTAGGCGACGAGGCTTGGTGTCATTATAATATTTTTGGTAAAATGCGGTCGTTATTTCCTTTACTTGGTCTTTTTGGTTACCGTTATATGGATTGATTAATTTAAATCCAGCTGGTAATGCTAGTGTATTAAGTGAAAGCGTTTTGTTAAATTGAAGTATTTGTTTAGCAAATGTTTGGCTTTTCTTCATGTCATAGAGTCCCCTCAATGTTGTAATTTAAGCTATTATCATATAAATCTTAACATATATTTTGCATGAATAAAAAAATAAGTAAAACCTTGATTGCAGGCTTTACTTATTTAGGTTAATTTTTTACAAATGCTTGAATAATGGCATGTTTTTTAGTTGGATTTATAGCATGTACACGATATGTTTTGACTTGCTCAGGAACAATGAATGTTTCTCCGTAATGAACAATAAAGGGGTGGAAGGAATTATCTAAGGACTCAATTTGTGCTGTCTCCCCTTCGACTAGATTTAACATATTAACGCTGCCATTTGTATTTAAGATAATTGAACCTGTGAACCAGTGACGTTCGGTTTGGATGAACTCTAATTCATGGAGACCTGTTTGCTCGGATGTGATTTCGGAATCTTTATACAATATTTTTGTTTGGTTTATCAAATTATTTTGAACCCAGTTGGTATCTCGTTCCATTTGGATATTTGCTGACCCATGATCGATATGAAGTGGCCGCGGCAAGCCATCTAAACCAACACGTTCCCAGTCCCAAAGTTTAAAAGTAAAGATATATGGTGTGGCGCTTATTTCTAGAACGACGGTATCTGGACCGCCACAGTGAATAGTACCAGCTGGGATGGAGATATGATCATGTTTTTTTCCGTTGAACGAGATGATTTGATTATTATTATTTCAGAAAGTGGAAACACAGCGAGTACATTATCACTTGCGGAGCATTTGAAGTATAACTTATCCAATGTTGTGGCACTAGTGAACAATCCAAATGCCAAAATTGCTCAATATGTGGAAACGTTAATTTGCGCTTCCAGTGAATTGTTTGATGAAAAAATATATAAACATCATCATGCCCCCCTTTTGATTGCCATTGATTTAATTCTTAATTATTTTGAGCAGAATAAGTAAAATTTATTTTGAAACGAAAAACAGAGATGCTAATTGACTAGTAAAAATCAATTAGTATCTCTGACTCTATTTTCTGCTTATTTTATTTTGCTTTTTTTCTGCGGAATAACCAAATTCCGATTAGAAGAAGGATGATTCCAGTAAGGAGTAACATTGTGTTCCATCTGTCCCCTGTTTCTGGTATGTTTTTCTTGTTTTTGGAAGAGTCATTGTTATTTTGATGATTGCTGCTTCCTGAAGAGATGACAACGGCTGATTTGTCTCCTTGAATCGTTACTTGAATCGTTTTCTTGGTAACATTATCAGATGAATCAGTCGCAGTAACCGTCACTTTATAGGTGCCTGATTGGTTCCAGTTGACTGATTTGTTAATATCCGTTGTAATAGTCACATCTCCATTATTGTCTGTTGCACTTGCGCCAATATCTTGCAGGAATTGGATCTCGGATACCGTTTTGCCTTTTGGATAACTGATTTTATCTTTGGTAACCATTAATTCCGGTAAACTAGTATCGACTACTTGGACTGTCGTAGTTAATCGGTTTGCAGCATTACCAGCTTGGTCAGTCACCATGAAGTAAACGTGATAGGTACCGAGTTTCGCTAAATTGACTTCCTTTGCATCCACTTGAACTTCCTTTGTAACCTTCCCATCGACAATGTCGCTTGCTTCGATACCAAAGAAAGTCAGCCAGTTTGGTGCTTTCGTGTTTATTTCTAGTTGTTTGGTTGTTTTAGTTGCGGTGAAGCTTGGTGCAGTTGTGTCAACAATGGTTAAAGTAGCGGTTGTTTCTGCGGTATTTCCTACAGTATCTTTTGTGCTGACTTTTATTGTGTACGTCCCCGGCACATTTCCTTGGATGGGTTGATCTGGGGTATAGGAAATTTTTAAAGCTTCTCCAGTCATATAATCGGTTGCTTGGATACCGAAAACAGTGGACAATGCTGGCATTTGGTTGGTTGCCTCCATCGTTTGATCAGTCACATTTTCTAAAGTAGGAGGCACTTTATTTTCGATTTGCACGTACACGATGACCGGATTGACTTTATTCCCGTAAGAGTCTTTTGCATTTAAAGTCACTTCATAACTGCCGACTTTATGTTGGTTTACTTTTTGAGAAAAATTGCTGGTCACTGGTACGTCTTCCTCTAGTTCATCCGTCACAGTCGCGTGAATATCACTTAAGAATTTCGCTTCGCTGACATTCGTTTTTCCTTGATACGTAATTTCTTTATTGGTGGAAATGACAGGTTTGTCTTTTTCTACCTGCACTTGGACTTTTTTCGTGGACTCGTTCCCTGCAGTATCGATTGCACTTATGGTGACTTCGTACTTCCCTGGTTTTGCGAAATGGACTTGGGTAGCGAAATCAGTGCTGACGGTTAAATCTTTTGTGTCATCATTGTTGTCGGTCACTTTTACATGTGCATCTTGAAGGAAATCTGCCTCCGTTTTGCTCGCATTGATATGATAAGTCACATCGTCTGCGGTTATAACAGGTGCTTCTGTATCTTGCACGATAATGGAAATTGTTTGTGGAATTGCTTCGTTTCCGCTCGAATCTTCCAAGTTGACCTGTACTTGATACGAACCTTTTTTCACGGTAGAAATAGCGTCAAATACCGTATTAAAGTCACTAGTGAAAATCATGGGCCTTTTGTTTGGTTGTGGTGCTTGCCCTGGTGCCAAATCATAGTTGTCTCCACCAATCAGACCTGCTGCTTTGAATAGGTCTTGTTCGGTCAAATCACGCATGTCTTCCACCGTATAAGTGAGCGTGTTGTTCGTTACTAAAATAGTCGGCGCAATGGTATCCACTACTTGGACTTGGACCGTTTGCGTGGACTCATTTCCAGACGCATCCGTAGCCTGGATAGTGACTGGATAAGTGCCGAGTTCATTCCAAACGACTTGGCGGTAATCAATGGTCGGTGTAATCGCTCCATCATGTGCATCATTAGCCGTTGTAGTTAAAGGCTTCACCCAATTTATATCGGCTTCCGTGCTGTTCACTTCGATGGAAGCATCTGGATTGATAGCCAACACTGGTGCCGTGTTATCCATATCAAATGTTTTTTGCGCAGTTGCCGTATTCCCTGCTTCATCTGTAGCTGTGTTTGTAGCAGTATAGGTACCTTCATCATTTGGAATACGAATTATCTTTCCAGACCCTTCATAAACGAGTACTCCTTGCTCATCTTCTACCGTCCATTTGTTGGTTACTTCCGTCGCAGTATCTTTCGAATCAATCGTAATGGCTTTGGGTGAAACGGTGCGATCTAATTCAATGGTCGTTGTTGGTAACCCATCATCAGTAATATAAATTTCTGAAGTGTTACCGACACCAGGTGTTAAATTGTTTAATGCATACACTCCGGTCGTACGGTTAAATGCTGTATTCTGTGGTGCATAGACCATTTTAGTTCCTGATGGCGCGGTCACTTGTAAGGTATAATTGACCGGACTTTGAATAACGACATCACGAAAGGCAAATTCTCCTTTACTATTTGTGGTCACAGTGGGTTTCACTTCTTTACCGTCCTCATCTAGCAGTGATACTTGGTAGCCTTCTCCATAGGGTGTGATTTTCCGTTCGCCGGCTTTGTTCATAAAGATAACCGCTCCTTGGACAGGCGTGGACATATATATAGGTAGCTGAATGCCTGTGATAACTTTTTGGTTTCCACTTGCTAAGTCATCAATAGTAAATTCCGTCGAGTCATTTTTGGTTAGCCAGCCAAGACTCGCATCTTTCGTGTCTACCACCACTTTGTTATTTCCTGTAGTAACAAAGTCGGCATTTTTATTTGGTAAATGAGCGGCAATTTTGTAAGTGCCATTGCTTAAGCCAGCAAAGTTAAACAACCCATTTTTTTGATTAGCAGAGTCAGGAGAAGTATAAATCGTGTCTATTTTCTTCCATTCTCCGTTTTCTTCTTTATATAAATCTAACTGAACTGAGTTTAGCCCATTCTCTCCACTATCCTGTATACCATTTTTATTCAAGTCAATAAAGGAATCCCCTGCGAGACTTAAATCGGTAGCTGGTGTAGTACTTTTCACACCGCCGCGTGGTGGTTCAGAAGCTAGCTTACTCGTACCAGATGCGGTTTCTTTATCCACTCGGTAAGCGATAGAGTTATAAGCAATTTCACCGTTCCGTGGCGCATCAGTTGGAACAACTCCTTCAAAATGAAGGTCAATTTGGTCGCCTACTTTGAATTCGGTATTCGGTAATTTGATTCGGAAGCTTTTAACATCCGCCATGTTGGTTGGTGCGGTCATTTGCCACGCTGCACCAGGAACATCTTCTCCATCTGCATTAAATCGTTCTGGTGTGGTGCTAGTAGAATACTCAACGGTCGCAGTATCACTTTTCTTCCCATTAACGAGCACTTCGATTTCGCTTGTTGGGATGACGGAGAACTGCGAACCTCGATCTCCGGTGCCAAGAACATATTGGTCGCCTACATAGGGTAAGATGTCAATAATTTCTAAGTTGTTCATACTTTTGGTTCCGTTATTTTTAAAATTTAAATTGTAGTCAACTTTTTTGCCAGGAATTGTTGTTGCGGTGGTGGTGCTAACATCAACGAGTTCTTTATTCTCGCTTCCTTTGATTTTCATTTTGGTCGTTAAGCTGTTGGAAATACCTACGTTTGCGATCATTGTGGTGGATAAATACTTACTGGTAGTCACTCCAGGTAGTTTAGCTTGGAGTTCACTGGATAAGGTTTTAGCGCTGAGCCCATTGTTACCTGCACCATTTACGGTCCAGCTAGTATCCGTCATCGAGCCCATTCCAAATTCTACTTTATTTTCACCACTGTTCACTTTATTTAGCTTAAAGTTTAAATCTATTGCCAACATTTCACATTGATTCAAACCCGGTGACAAACTGGTGTTAGGCGCCTCCCAGTAAAGCAACGTAGAACCATCTGTTAGAGTTTCTTCACCACTAACATCTGCGGAAGCTTTTGGATAAAGTGTATCTATTCCATTACTTGGTGCGTATGTGTAGTTTAAGATACTAGCATAAGGCTGTTGAATATAATTTCTTAATAAAGTTACATCCATTCCTTTTGGAACAATAACAAAAATATAGGGATTTTCTAATTTATTGGCATAACTCGCCAGACGAACAGATTGGGCAATACTATCCCCATTAAAGAAAATCGAGCTATCAAAATTTTGACCATAATAACTTACACTTGATGGATAAAATACAGCACCATTGATTTTAGCTGGACTAGTGGTTTGCTCCACAACCTGAATCGTTTTCTTTAAGGCATTAGTAGTTGCATCCACTGTTTTACTTGTTTTATCAAAATCGGTATAGGTTATTGATTCTGGTTGTAATACGAATGAGTCACCAGCTTTTATGCCAGTATTTTGAAAACGAAATGTGCCTGGACTATAAGGAGGTAAGTCACTTGTGCTTACAATACCATCTTTATAGGTAATTCGGTACTTTTCGATTCGTTGCGAAGATTGGTCCACTTTTGTCAAATCCCACCCACTTCGAGTATTGGCAGCCATCGCTTTCCATACACCATTTTGATAATACTCTAATTTTTTTATTGAGTTAAGAGAATTATTGTTTGGGATAAAAGAGAGTGGCTTGAGTCCTTCGGGAACCGGTGCAGTAATTTGTAAGTCATTTACTCCGGACATAGAAGAAGCTACTCTGGGCGTGAATCCCCATTCGATAATATCATTTTCAGACATATTGGTTTTGGAAACTTGACTATCGACAGTTACAGTGGATTTTGGAGCAAGTGCAGTAGAGCTCACTTTTAAGGTTGTAACTAAAACATCTTCATCATAGACATTTATAGTTCCTGTATAAACTGTACCTGCTACGGCATTTGCAGGCATGTTAGAAGATACTGCTAGTTGTACTTGGTTATACATATTAGCATTAATTGGACCAAACTCTACTACTTGTTTTTCGGATGTATTGCTAATTTGAGTAGGTGCTCCATTAATCGCACTAAGGGAAGACCAATATTCACCGGGTTTAATGATATTTAAATTAGACATACTAAAGTTAACAATACCTGCACCATTTTCTTTAAGATATTCTAATTTTAAATTTTTAAAGCTCTTATTCCCGCTACTCTTTTTAGTAATTACGGGCCAAGTAATATTATACCCCTTTGGCATAAGCGAAAAAGATATGTTTCTATTTGGATAAAAATCCCAACTACCATCCCCAGCAGTGATGGGTTCATATTCTTTATTCGTATCACTTCCAGCAAACGTGACGCTTACTGTCTTATCGACAGGTACATAGGTATCCCCATTATTGTTTGAAGCAGAAAGAGTCGCTTTTAAGTCTTTTGTCTTTCCAGGTGATGCATCATAGCTAGCTCGAACGACAACCGGAATATCAAACGGTGCTCCACTTGGAATATTATCAACTAGATTAATAGTTAACTTATCTGTAGAAGAGCTATACGTTGCAGATTTTACATTCGGATTAGCCGCTATATTTTTTGGGTAGTTCACCGGTTCTAGCCCGGAGCCAGTGAAATCAATTACAAGTTTCCCATCTTTTAATGTCGCTGAACCATCAAGAAAATTAATCGAGTAACTGACAGTCATTTGTTCCGTGTAATTGCTTAAGGTGGTTTTACTTGCTTCGGCTTGAAGTGAAAGTTTATCAGTAATAGACGAATCAACTATCGGCTCATTTCTCAATAGATTGTTCCCTAATTTATTATTATCTTTAGGAAGCTCGTTTTCTGATTTTTGGATAACTAAATTTAAACTAGCAGCGATATTTGTGCCTGCTTTTAGTTCTAATTTATAGTTACCTGCTTTAGAAGCAATCAATAATAGAGATATTTTGTCTCCTGTTCCTGTAATTGTTACCTCATTCTTGGTTTTACCATAATCGATATTTTCAGTGATTTTTTTTGTATCGAGTTGCAGTTGTTCCGGCAGAACTAATGTGTAGACTTGACCTTTTACAGTGTTTTGGATGATTACTTCATTGTTATTTAGACCTGTATTTTCAGAAGACACTTGCATCTCTACGCTATCTTGTTGAGTCTTAGTCTCGGTTGCACTGGCTATAATGAATGTGGGGGCGACCGTTGCTTGTACTAAAATAGCACCTGCTAAGACGCCTGAGAAAATTTTTCTAATCATTTGTTCGCTCCTTTTAGGCTTATATTATTGCATCTAGTTCTATAATATCCTGCTCGCCCCCTTATATTTTTGGCTATATTCATAAAAAAACAAGCCATTTCCCCTTTTTATGAAGAATTAGTGAATAATATGAGAAAATTCACTTTATTATTTTGCTAATTTGCATAAAAATAAGCCCTAATCGTGTTTACGACTAGGACTTACATGAAAAATTTATTTAATTTTTTTTCGGGCAGTAATCATGTAACCCGCACCTATTATTAATGCGATTCCAATAATTAAAGGAGTATTACTACTTGTATCCCCTGTTTTTGGAAGCGAATTTGGCATTTTTGTTAGACTTTGACTTGTAGCAAGATTCGCTTTTTCCGTGCTCTTGCTCGCAATTTCAGTTAATTTTAAAGGTTCCCTTGGAATTATTTTTGCATTATCTTTGTTCTTAGTATACACATACAATACATCTTGTGCGCTAGTGGTAAATGTTCCAATTTTATTGGTAGGTTGTTTAGTTAATGTGTAACCAACAAAAGAGTTTGCTTCTGTTTCAAAAATTTCTCCAACATTTCCTTTTAAAATAATCGAATCAGAAAGGACATTTCCATTTGTATCTTCATAGGATACCGTTACATCTTCTGCAACAATTGGTTTCGTTTTCTCATAAATATAGTGAACGGATTGTGCTTCCGTCGTAAATGTTCCGGTGCTATTAGCGGGTTTCTTTGTTAGTGTATAGCCAACAAAAGATTTTGCTTCTGTTTCATATGATGTACCTAAATTACCAGTTAAAATGATTGGTCCCATTAAAGTCTTACCATCAGTAGCCTGATAAGTTACTGTTATATCTTGAGCAATAGCTGGTGGAGTAACTTTTTTATATTTGTAAATGACTGTTTGTGCGTCTGCAGAAAAGATTCCAGATTGGTTGGATGGCGTTTCAGCAAGTTCGTATCCATCAATCGTTTTAGCAGCTGCTTGATAAGAAGCTCCGATGTCTCCAGTGAGGGTTTCTGATTGGGCAATTGCTTGATTGGTTGCTTCATCAATATACTGAACAGTAACATTTTTACCTATAGATGGAGCTATTTCGTACACATAATTCACTTCTGTTACTTCCGTATTCGTTGTAAATGTCCCAGTTGCGTTATTGGGAGTTATTTTTAGCTGATAGCCATCAATTGCTTTTGGTGTGGTGGTATAACTTTCACCGATTTTACCTATTAGTGTATCAGAATTAGTTAATGGTTGACTAGCTTCATCTAGATAATTAACTTGAATCTCAGCTTTTTCAATAGGTGTAAATGGTCCCGCCATTTTGTAAGATTCTTGTCCAGGGTAAGCAACTGGATCTAATACGTTTCCTGTAATAGCAAAATAATTTAATGTGTCTCCTGCTTCAAGCGTTTTTGGTAACTTAAGACGGAAGTAAGTGTCGTTTTCAACCGTATAATCAAACACGTTGTATTGTTTATTGTTTAAAAAGACAAATGCTCCATTACCAGGATAATGCATGGGAACTTCTTGTTGTAATGTTCCGGTTATATAGTCATCGCCAATATAAAGTTGATCAACTTGTGGTGCAGGGATATTCAACATTAATGGATCCGCTTTGGCAGTATAAGGGGCTAAAGTCATACTCACGATGGAAAATAATAAAAGAAATGATATATATAGTTTTCTTCGCTGTCTCATTAAAGACCTCCTGTTTCTCTGAATATACTATATTCTAGCACTAAAAAGATTCAGTATTGAGGCTAATAGACACTTTTCATAATATTGACACATAAATATTCACACTTTAGACACAAATGAACAGTGGGAATAAAAAAACTAATGCAAGGAATTCTTGACTGTAGTGCGCCCCCAAAGTTAGACCAAAAAATCTAACTTTGGAGGCGTATTTTAATTGGCTAAATATGATGATGGATTCAAGAGAAAAGTAGTGGAAGCTTACCAAAACAGCGAAGGTGGTTATGGCACACTCGCTCAGCGCTTTGGTATATCACATTTTTCTCTGGTTAGAAAATGGGTGAAGATTGTAGAGAAACGGGGGTTTGAAGCATTACAAAGGCGAAGAACGAAACAACATTACACTTCCCAATTCAAGCAAAATGTCCTACACTATTACTTAAATAGCGGTGACTCTTACCTGGATGTTGCCTTGCAGTATGGTTTGCCTTCAGGGGATTTACTTCAAAGTTGGCATCAAAAATTTCTGCGAGAAGGCATCGAAGGTCTTTCACCAAAACAGAAAGGACGACCTTCGATGTCCAAGAAAAAGAAACAAATTCAGCCCAAGAAACCCATGACACGGGAACTAGCATTAGAACGAGAAAACGAATTATTACGTGCAGAACTTGCTTTTATAAAAAAGCTCCGCGCTTTAGGAATGGATGTCCCAGAACGACTCAAGAACGAGATGCCCGAATCATCCACGAACTCCGAAGTGAGTTCCGATTAACGATTCTTCTACAAGCCACAAAATTTCCTAAAGCGACCTACATGTATTGGCAAAAACGATTAGAACAGAAAAATCCAAATGCATCATTAGAGAAAAAGATTCAAGAAATTTTTGATGAGCATCACGGAAACTATGGCTATCGCCGGATTCAACTAGCGTTGAAGGCACAAGGAATAAAGGTCAATCAGAAAAAAGTTCGACGAATTATGGGTAAACTTGGGCTAAAAGGATCCAAGTTTATTCGGAAATCTCGCAGATATAATTCTTACAAAGGAACTATTGGACGAGTGGCAAAAAACCGTATTCGTCGACGTTTTTATACATCCATTCCTCATCAAAAAGTGACCACGGATACATCGGAATTCAAATATTACGAGCGTGATAAAAACAAGCAGCTAGTTATCAAAAAATTGTATTTAGATCCTTTCCTTGATATGTTTAACGGAGAAATTTTATCGTATCGAATTTCTGAGCGTCCCAACGCTAAAGCCATTATGGATGCCCAAAAAGAAGCGATGGACCGTACCGATGATTGCCCCTATCGTCGTACGTTCCACTCTGACCAAGGATGGGCTTACCAAATGAAAGCATACAAAAAGCAGTTAACCAAGCAAAACATCTTTCAAAGTATGTCACGAAAAGGGAATTGTTTTGACAATTCTCCGATGGAGAATTTCTTTGGACTGTTAAAGCAAGAAATGTATTACGGGGTAATTTATGCCAGCTTTAAACAGTTGAAGCAAGCAATAGAAGATTGGATACATTACTACAATCATCATCGAATTAAAACGAAACTTGGTTGTAGTCCTATTCAGTACCGCGAACAGATGACCGCATAAAAAATACCAACCAGATTTCTCTGGTCGGCATTTGGTCTAACTTTTGGGTCTCACTACAGACATTAGCTTCGCAATGTATTTTTTATTTTATGCTTTTTCAACCACTATCGCAATTCCTATTCCACCACCGATACACAAAGAGGCTAGACCAGTTTGTTTGTTTTCATGTTTTAATTCATTTAATAATGAAACGACAATGCGTGCTCCAGAAGCGCCAATTGGGTGCCCTAATGCAATAGCACCGCCATAAATATTTAATTTATTTTCTGGAATTTCAAGGTCTCTAGCAACAGCAACCGATTGAGAAGCAAATGCCTCATTAAGATGGAATAAATCTATGTCATTAATCGAGTAACCGCCTTTGGTTAAAGCTTCATTAACAGCGTAGTATGGCGCATATCCCATAATTGCAGGATCAACACCGACTTCTGATGTAACCTTAATTGTTGCTAAATAAGGAATATTTTCTGCTATAGCTTTTTCTTTAGACATTAAAATAATGGCAGAAGCACCATCGTTAATACCAGATGCGTTCCCTGCTGTTACCGTTCCCCCTTCTTTGAAAGCGCTTTTTAGTGTAGCAAGCTTTTCTAAAGTCGAATTAGCGCGAATGGTTTCATCTTTTTGGAAAAAAGCTCCATCTGTAAGTTGCACTGGAATAATTTCATCTTCAAAAAGATTTTTTTCTTGTGCTTTCGCTGCTTTCATTTGCGAATTATGTGCGAAGGCATCTTGTTCTTCACGCGACACAACAAATTTTTCTGCAACGTTTTCAGCGGTAATTCCCATATGGTATTCGCCAAATACATCGGTTAAACCATCGATTAACATACTATTCTTTAGGTTTTTTGGATTAAACGCTTCATCTTTTAATTCAGGATTAAGTAATAATGGTGCTTGGGACATATTTTCAGTCCCTCCTACTACAACAATATCTGCTTCTCCTAGTTGGATTGCTTGTCTACCGAACATAATGGACTTTAAACCAGATCCACAAACTTCATTAATGGTTACACCAGGAACTTGATAAGGAATTCCTGCATTAATAGCGATTTGTCGAGCTACATTCTGGCCAAGACCAGCTTGTAGCACATTACCAAAAATAACTTGATCTACTTTTTCAGGCGCAATATTAGTTCTTTCTAAAAGTCCTTTTACAACAGTTGTTCCTAATTCTACTGCACTTACATCTTTCAAACTTCCACCAAATTTTCCAATTGGTGTTCGAGCGGCATCTATTATAACTACTTCGTTCATAGCAAACTCCTTTAAATGTAATAATGTATTAATTATTATATCATGAAACTTATTAAAAACTCACTAGATTAAGACCGATGTATTGTATTTTCCTTCTTTTTCTACTAAAATTAAAGTAATCACAAATAAAATATAAAGGACTTGAGACGAATATATGAAAATTGGAATTGATAAAATAGGTTTTTATACTCCTGCGTTTTATGTTGATATGGTAGAACTTGCTGAAGCTAGAAATATTGATCCTAATAAATTTACGATTGGAATAGGTCAAGATAAAATGGCTTTTGCTCCTATCACCCAAGATTCAGTTACAATGGGTGCAAATGCAGCGAGACAAATTTTAGATGATGATGATTTGAAAACGATTGACTTAGTGATTTTAGCAACAGAATCGGGAATTGATGAGTCAAAAGCAGGTGCTGTTTATATTCATCGCTTACTTGGAATTCAACCCTTTTCACGTGCAATTGAAATAAAAGAAGCTTGCTACGGGGCAACTGCTGGGATTCATCTAGCCAAAGATTATGTAGCAAAACATCCTGAGAGCAAAGTACTCGTCATCGGCTCTGATATCGCTCGTTATGGTCTAGCTACTGCCGGTGAAGCAACACAAGGGGCTGGAGCAGTTGCAATGCTTATTTCAGCTAATCCACGCTGCATTACTCTTCAAGATGACAATGTATTTTATACGGAAGATATCATGGATTTCTGGCGTCCTGTTTATTCGGAATATGCCTGTGTGGAAGGTAAATATTCGACAGAACAATATATTCACTTCTTTGAGACAATTTGGAGTAGATATACCGAGAAATTCAATCAAAAATTAGAAGACTTTGCAGCTATTTGTTTCCATTTACCATATACAAAAATGGGCAAAAAAGCACTCGACTTAATTATTGAAACGGCACCAGCAGAAGTGCAAGAAAAATTACTGGAAAATTATCGACTAAGTACGCTTTATAGCAGAAATATCGGTAATATTTATACTGGATCTTTATACTTAAGTTTTATCTCGTTATTAGACCACCAAGATAATTTACAAGAAAATGATAAAATTGGCTTCTTCAGTTATGGTTCAGGTGCTGTTGGTGAATTTTTTCACGGGAGTTTACAACCAGGCTTTAAAAAACAAATCCAAAGAAATCAACATGCAGAATTACTAAAAAATCGCACCAAATTATCTGTAACAGATTATGAAACTAAATTTAAACAACAATTACCAAAAGATGGCTCTACGCTCGAAATCAATCCAACAAGTGACCCAGCCGAAATAATCTTAACTGGGATTCAAGGCCATAAGCGGCAATACATTAGAAAATAATAGAAATACCGACTAGGCAATTTAGCTAGTCGGTTTTATTTTGAGTATTTTTGTTTTTCCTAGTTGCAAAAAACGGATAAGGACATATCCAAGCAGGATACCTGAAACATTCAAGAAAACGTCTCCGGTATCAAAGAAGCCAACATGCATAATATACTGAGCCCCTTCTACTGCAAAAATCATCATCAGTGCGTAAATTATTGCTTTAATAAATCCAACTTTCTTTAATAAAAACCCGATTGGTATGAAAGCAAGAACATTTCCTAACGTAATAACACGTAAGTTCCCTGCTAAGAAAGTATCAATAAAACCAAAAGTATCGCTGGAAAATCCTTGTGTGTTAGATGCTTTACCAAATAATAAACAAAGTAATATCCCAAAATACATCATATAGCAAAGGATAAATAACGTTTTATTAATTTTCCAATTAACTAATTGAATAGTAACGAAATAAAGTAATAAAGCCGTAATACCAACTGTAATGTAGCCCATATGACTAACAGAGGCCATTACATGCTTTAAATAAAAGTAAAGCCATCCCTGGAACCAGGAAAAATACATTGCCACTGCCGTAAAAATAGAAATTATCGGTAGAATTAAAATGATAAAATATCTTTTCATCCTGGAATCCTCCTTTTCAAAGGTTACATCCAGAATAACATTGGAAGATAAGGACTTTCTTAAAAGGATTTAAAGATTTTCTAAGTTTTTCTCTTTGACAAACAAAAACATCACACCACCAACTAAAAAAAGAACAATTAAACTAGCCACACCGTACTGGGTTTTTCCAGTGACTTGCGTAATAACACCCATTAAAGCTGGTCCGATAATCGCTGAAAATTTTCCAAAGATATTATAAAAACCATAAAATTCGTTGGACCGTTTTTTAGGGATAATTTTACCAAAAAATGATCTGCTTAGTGCTTGAATTCCGCCTTGAGATGTTCCGACTAGCATGGCTAAAATCCAAAAATCTAATGCTGTTTTCATAAATACAGCATAAATACAAATAACGATATACACAAAAATTGCGGTGAAAATAAGTGGCTTTGCACTAAAACGTTTAGCCAGATAACCATATAACAGCGTAAAAGGAAATGCTACTAGTTGCGTCATCAATAGAATCAAAATTAAAGTCGTTTGCGAAATTCCTAAGTCAATCCCATAAGAAGTCGCCATTCGAAAAATTGTATCAACACCATCAATATAAAAGAAATAAGCAATTAAAAAGAGGACGATATTCTTATGCTCACTAATATGACTAATCGTGTGGAAAAGTCGTTTAAAACTTGTCTTAACAGGATTTTTAACTGCTGGAATATAATGGACTTGCTGCACGTTCTTCCACATTGGAATCGTGAAAAATAACCACCAAAGTGCAGTCATCACAAAGCCGATATTTACCAGAGCCACATCGCTAATCGGTAAAATCCCTGTTGCTTGGAAAATGATAAAAATAATAAAAGGAATACAACTACCCAGATAACCAAATGCATAACCGGCTGAAGATACTTTATCCATTCGTTCATTTGTTGTTACGTCAATTAAAAAAGCATCGTAAAAAATATTTGCGCCAGAAAAACCTATTAGTGATAATATATAAAAACCAAGTAATAATAACCATGCATCAGTAGGAATAAAAATTAACAAGAAGGTAAAAGCTATACCGATACCTGTAAAAACTCCAAAAAAGCGTTTCTTAAAGAATTGGTAATCTGCAATTGTTCCGAGTATCGGTGCCAATAAGGAAATAAGTAAAGTACCAATCGAATTCGCGTAACCCCAGTAAGCGGTGGATGTAGTATCAGCAATCCCAGCATTTGCTGCAACGCCTTTAAAATAAATCGGTAAAATAGCAGTTGTAATCATAATTGAATAAGCGGAATTTGCCCAATCTTGAAAAATCCAGCTTTTTTCTTCCTTTGTATATGCCACCTGTATTTCTCTCCTTTTCTTATTCAAATATGTCGCTTAAAGTTGAGCCGGCTGTATTTGGAAACTGTAAGCCAAGAATTTTAGCAAAAGTTGGCCCAGCGTCAATTAATCTTGCATTAGCTATTTTCGCACCTGCTTTGATGCCTGGACCATTAAAAACGAAAGTCGTTTGGTAATTCTCTTTTTCAGGAGAATAACCGTGGACAGCACTGTAATAGCCAGGTTTTCCGAGCATATCTTTCGTGACAACTTCCTTTGCTGGGCCATATATATCATCCATAAAATAGTATCCCAGTTTCCCTTCTACCATTAATGCTGCATTGTGATCGGCTCCGCGACGAGAAATCTCTTCGTTCGTTATAATCGCTTCAATTCCTTTCATCTTTTGAAGCAACTTCATAATTGCAGGAATTAGTTTTTCATCTTTCGTATAAATATAGCAGGAACCATCACAGCTTTTTGCATATACTTGCCAATCAGTAATTCTACTATCAACCACTTGAAGCCAACCTTCTTCGGCAAAAAGGACATTTAAACGTATTGCGTGTGTTACATCTAACTGATAATGATCCCCAAGTACCGCGAAAACTGTATTTTCATAAATACCTGCTTCTTTTGTAGCTTGAATTATTTGTCCGAGTCGATTGTCATGCCGTTTCAAAGCTGCTTTTGCTTCTAAAGAATGAACTCCGTGCGCATGCCGCATGCTATCCATGTCCACTAAATGAGTTAAAAGTAAATCTGGCTTTTTCGTTTTTATCGTGTCTACCACACTAGCTGTTAAAAATGTATCAAGTGCAGGTTGATTAATTCCTTTTCTAAGATGACCAAACTTCCGGTTCATATCAATTAGAAAAAGCGGAGAACTACCATTTAATGAAACCATCATCTGTGTTAACCAAAAGCGATTGGGGAAAATTTCGGCGATATTATAATCAATTCCACTTTTTGCAGCCACTGGCCATAAAAATGCAGCCGTTGTCATCCCTTTTTCGCTCGCTAAATCGTATAACGTAGGAACTTGAATCGCTTTTTTGTACCAATACCAGTCTGGTGAATCTTTTTGCGGTTGGATTTTTGTGTTATTAACGATACCATGAGTATTTGGATAGTGCCCAGTAACAATAGTTGTGTGGGCCGGATATGTAAGGGATGGATATATTGTTTCGATTTCTTCAATATGTGTTCCGCTATGAATTAACTCATGTAATACTGGTAATTCGCTAGTATCTTTTAAATCAAGTGCCCCTAAAGCATCTAATGAAATAACAAAAAGATGTTTTTTCACCATTTTTCTCCCCTTTCAAAAAAACAGGGATTTTCCAACAATGTGGAAGAACCCCCGCGCATTAAGTATGACTGGTGGTGTCTTTTGGCTGTTCTATTTCTTCTTGCCCTGTCACTCCAAGAACATCTAAGAAGAACATGACGACTGGTATACCAACGATTAATCCCCAAATCCCAAAGAAATGCTCCCCAAAAATCAGGATAATAAAAGTGTAAAATACAGGTAAATTAGTTTTTGCTGACATTAATTTCGGATTTAGTACGTAAGATTCTAACGCATGGATGACAATAACGACTATTAAAATGTAGAAAATATATTCTACGCCACCGATAGAATAACCAATAATGGTTAGTGGTACGAGCGAAATGATAACTCCGGCAACAGGAATTAAACCTAACAAGAATACCATAATTGATAAAGTCATTAATTGCGGGAAGCCTAGAATCCATAGTGCAATAGTTGTCAAGACCGCATTAACGAGTGCAATGATAAACTGTGCTTCAATAACTTTCCCAAATGTCCCAACAAATTTTGCTCCAAAAAACTTCACTTCATCATAAATAAAGCCGATTTTACTTGTAGAGAACTGATTGGTGAAAGAGATTAAGTGATCTTTTCCTAAAGAGAAAAATAAACTTAACATTAAAGCGATGAAAACATTCATAAGCACGGTTCCAACATTCGTTAAATAAGTCAAAATCATTGAAACGCCTTGCTCTGTATATTTCATAATATCAAATTGATTGGCTAAACGAACGATATAGTTTATAAAATCATTGTTACTATCTGTTGTAAAGAAACTGTTGCCGAATTTGACTAATTGGTTGACTTGATCCCCTAAAACAGGAATATATTTAACAAATACCAACACAATCACTGCTGCTATGAAAACATATAGCAACAAAACAATAATTTGTCGATAAATGGAAATCCTCCGTAGAATAAAGTTTTCTAAACGAGTAATTAAATAAGAAAATATAAATGTTAATAAAATAATATTCATTTGACTCCGGAGTAAATATAAAATAAAGGTGATTAACAAAAATACTCCAACACGTTTAACACTCTTATTTTGTAAAAATAAACTAAGCTCTTTCAAAAATGTATTACCTCCTAATTTAAATGGCTGGTTACTTGTCTTCACCAATAATTTTTACTTCTGTTTCAAGTTCGACATCGAATTTTTCGCGAACGGTTTTTTGAACATAAGCTATCAGGTTCATATAGTCAGTGGCTGTTGCACCTCCGATATTAACAATAAAACCAGCATGTTTTAGAGAAACTTGTGCTCCGCCAATAATATGCCCTTGCAAGCCACTATCTTGAATTAATTTCCCAGCAAAATGACCTGGTGGACGTTTAAAGACGCTACCACAAGAAGGATACTCTAGTGGTTGTTTAGCTTCTCTTGCAGCTGTGAGTTCATCCATTTTAGTTTGAATGTTATTTTTATCATCTAACTTCAGCGAAAAAGTTGCATCTAAAACGATATAATTTTTCTCAGCAATCGTACTAAAACGGTAGGCTGCTTTTAATTCAGAACGTTTCAGCTTCTTTAGTTCGCCAGATTGAGTTAGTACGGTAGCGGCTTCTAAACAATCACTTATTTCTCCGCCATACGCGCCAGCATTCATATGTAATGCTCCACCAATCGAACCAGGGATTCCACAAGCAAATTCGAGCCCGCTTAAACTTTCCTCTAAGGCAAATTTTGCCGTATCAATCAACTTGGCTCCACTCATCGCGGTGACTTGCGTATTTTTTCTCTCCATTGATTGAAGTAAATCTAAATGTACGATAACACCACGAATACCGCCATCTTTTATAATTAAATTCGAACCGTTTCCAAGGATTGTTAGCGGGATATTTTTCAAGTGACAATATGAGACAATTTCTTGCGTTTCTTGGGTTGTCTTAGGCATCACAAATATATCCGCATTTCCACCTGTTTTTGTGTAGGTATATTTAGATAAAGGTTCATTTAATTTTATGGAAATATGTGGAAATTTTGTTTGGATATTGTTCATTATTTATTTCAAACCTTTCATGGATGTAGTTTTAAAAATCACTGCTTCTATTTTATCATGGAACATCCTTTTTACAAAGAATTCCAGAGTTTTTTTATCAGATTAGGAATAATTAATGATAATTTAGGGTAATTGGAGGGTATGTTCTTGTACTTTAAAAGCAAAAACGTTATAATGTAGAACATATATTCGACTAACAAAGAAAGGGTGAAAAAATGATTCGTTTTGACAGTGTATCAAAAAATTATAATAACGATAAAACTGCTGTGAAGAATGTGACACTTGACATAAAAGATGGCGAATTCTTCGTTTTCATCGGACCAAGTGGTTGCGGGAAAACAACAACACTCAAAATGATTAACCGATTGATTCCTCTAACGACAGGAACAATCTATATCAATGAAAAAAGAATTAGCGATTACGATATTCATGAACTTCGCTGGGACATCGGTTATGTTTTGCAACAAATTGCCCTGTTTCCTCATATGACCATTGAGGAAAATATTGCAATTGTGCCAGAACTGAAGAAATGGGACAAAGAAAAAATTCATGACCGGATTACCGAGTTACTAGATAGTGTTGGACTTGATCCGGAAAGCTATCGCCATCGCAAACCAGCTGAACTATCTGGCGGAGAGCAACAACGTGTTGGAGTAGTTCGCGCGCTCGCAGCTGACCCTGGAATTATTTTAATGGATGAGCCTTTCAGCGCACTGGACCCTATTTCAAGGCAACGACTACAACAAGATATTTCGGCGCTCCAAAAGAAAATAAAAAAAACGATTGTCTTTGTAACCCATGATATGCAAGAAGCACTTGCCCTTGGTGACCGAATTTGTGTGATGCAAGAAGGTGAAATTGTTCAAGTCGCCACACCACAAGAAATTATTAAAAACCCAGAGAATGATTTTGTTAAAGATTTCTTAGCATCTGGTCATGCTTTTAATACACCTATATTAAAAGGTAGCTTTACAGTGAATGATTTAATAGAAGCAGATTTATTTTATGAGTATCAAACGAGCGACGGAACTCTTGGCATTTCTTTAAAAGAGCCAGTGGAGAATTTAGTACGTCGTGTGGCAGAGGAACCATCTATTCCTGTTCTAGATGAAGCTTCAGGCAATTTCGTCGGAACCATTACAAATAAGCATGTAATGCAATTCTTAGCGCGCCACCTAGAAAGTTCAGGTGAGCTAGTATGAATACATTATTAGATACTTTTGAGGTTCGTAAAGAGGAACTATTTACTGCCCTCGTTCAACATATTCAAATTTCGTTTGTTTCGCTTTTTATTGCTGTTTTAATTGCTTTACCACTTGGAATCTATTTAACTAGACATAGACGGCTTGCTGAGCCAATTATCCAAGTAGCAGCTATTTTTCAAACGATACCATCACTTGCCCTACTAGGTTTATTAATTCCACTAGTTGGTATTGGAATCGTTCCGGCAATTATTGCGCTTGTTATTTATGCTCTCCTTCCTATTTTGAGGAATACATATACTGGGATAAAAGAAGTTGACCCAGCCCTTGTTGAAGCTTCACGTGCAATGGGAATGAACAAATGGAAAAGATTATACAAAGTACAGCTACCTTTAGCTATGCCCGTGATAATGGCTGGTATTCGTACTGCAATGGTGCTCATTATTGGAACGGCTACGCTTGCGGCATTAATTGGTGCTGGTGGTTTAGGGGACTTAATTTTACTTGGAATTGATCGTAATGATAATAGTTTAATTCTATTAGGTGCTATTCCAGCGGCATTACTAGCAATTTTGTTTGATTTTTTATTGCGGTTTCTTGAAAAAGCTTCATTTAAAAGTACTATTATTACTATTTCTGCTGGGATTCTACTCACAGCGGCAATCGTTGTTGTTCCCTACCTTACTTCCGATAAAAAAGAGATTACCATTGCAGGTAAACTAGGAGCCGAACCAGAAATCTTAATTAATATGTATAAAATAGTTATTGAAGATGAAACGGACTTAAAAGTTAATGTTAAGCCAAATATGGGCAAAACGAGTTTCGTGTTTAATGCGCTAAAATCTGGAGATATCGATATTTACCCAGAATTCACAGGTACGGTTTTGGAAACTTTCTTAAAAGAAAATGCCCAAACTCACAATCCTGAGCAAGTGTATGAACAAGCTCGTGACGGACTAGCGAAAGATTTTGATATGGCTTATCTAAAACCGATGAAATATAATAATACTTATGCTTTAGCTGTTTCACCGGAATTTGCTAAGGAAAATAATTTAGAAAAAATATCTGATTTAGGTCCAGTAACAGATCAAGTGAAAGCTGGTTTCACTTTAGAATTTAAAGATCGCTCTGATGGGTATAAAGGAATCCAAGAAACATATGGACTTACTTTCCCTAATTTAAAAACGATGGAGCCAAAACTACGCTATAACGCCATTAAGTCTGGTGATATTAATTTACTTGATGCCTATTCAACAGACAGTGAACTAGCGCAGTATAAACTAAAAGTACTCGAGGATGATCAGCAACTCTTCCCTCCTTATCAAGGCGCCCCGTTGATGTTAAAAGAAACACTGGATAAACACCCAGAACTTAGAAAACCATTAAACAAACTTGCTGGCAAAATTACAGATGACGAAATGAGAAAAATGAATTATGAGGTCAATGTAAATGGCAAATCAGCTTATACTGTTGCTAAAAATTATTTGCAAGAGCAAGGTATAGTAAAATAAAAATAAGCTAAGCGAAGTTGATACTTTGCTTAGCTTATTTTTATTGTCTAATTAAATTTTTCACTTTATTAATGTTAGGTTTATAGAAACGACAATGTGTTTCAAATTCTTTGTTAAATTCACTAGCTAGCTGTGTTAAGGATTGTCCGTGATCAAGCATTAACCCTTCCTCTAACAACGGTCTAAGTGAAATAATTTGATCAAATACAAGACCAGCATTTGTATCGCTTAAAACTGAAATGATTTTGCCTAATGCTTTTTGTTTTTCTAATGGTAGTTCTTTTTGATGGAGATGGAACCATTTCGCTAATTGTTTCCGATTTTTTCGAGTTGCTTCTAAATAAATAGTCTGAGCATAAGCTGCTTTAGCAAACGAAATGGAAAGATTTTCAGCAGATTCCCAGTCTTCTTCCAAAATTTCGCCTTGCATTTTAATTTTTTCGTTAAGCAATGTAATATCTTCTTGGTAAATATCCATTTTTCGTTGTTGTTGTTTATATACTTCCATTGCTAAGTTGAGCTCATCGATTGCTGGTTGCATTTGTTCGCCAAAAATCGTATTATCGTTTAAAATTAATTGCGTTTGTTCAATTTTCTCAGCAATGATGCTATCGCGTTCTTTGATGACGTGTGCGCGTTTGCCCAAGTATTCAAAATAAAAATTATATTTTTGAATGCGATTAACTACGGCTTCTGCTTCATTCGTAGTTGCTGGTTCTTCTTTTGAATTTAAGACAGTCACACCAGCTACTTTACTTAATTTAGTATAAATAATCACCGTAAATATTTCTCCGTCCAAATCAATCGTGTAGGGTAGTCTATGTTGCTGTTCTAAAAGTCGTTTATGTTGTTTTAATAATTTATCCGTCATCTTTATTCAACACCTTTACTACTCCATTAGTATAATATAATTTAATTATATAGTATAAAGATGAAAATTTCGAGGGAAAGAAATGAGAAAATGTTTTTTAATAGTTTACATAATCATATTATCGTCTTCTTAACCAACTATAATGACGTCAAAGTATAAAATAATAAATAAATATTTAAGACAGCGATAAAAATCGCTACGGTCCACGAAATAATTTTTAACCACGGAGGATTAACAAAATCTCCCATTTTCTGTATATCACTCGTAAACATAACTAGTGGAATGACCGCAAAAGATAATTGCATTGAGAGAATAACTTGACTAAAAATCAAAAGTTCATTAATTCCGTTTGCTCCGTATAGTGCAGTGATAATAACAGCTGGAACGATTGCTAAGAATCGAGTTAACAAGCGTCGTACTACTGGTTTTAAACGGATATTTAAGAAACCTTCCATAACAATCTGGCCAGCTAATGTCCCCGTTAAGGTTGAGTTTTGACCAGAAGCTAGTAAAGCAACTGCAAAAACTGTGCTCGCAATGCTGCTTCCAAGTGTAGGATTTAATAACTTATATGCATCTTCAATTCCAGCTACATTATTTTGTCCGGTTGTATAAAATGCTGCTGCTGCTAAAATTAAAATGGAAGCATTAATTAATAAAGCAATGGTTAATGAAAAGGTAGAATCAATAAAAGAAAAACGAATGGCTTCCTTCTTTCCTTTTTTGGTTCTAGCATATTGCCTTGTTTGAACAATCGATGAGTGCAAATATAAATTATGTGGCATTACGGTTGCTCCAAGAATTCCAAGTGCGATATAAAGCATCGCAGGATTAGTTACAATTTCCGTTTGTGGAATAAATCCTTTGGCAATGGCTTGTACATCAGGATGCGACATCACCATTTCTGCTCCAAAACAAACAAGTATTGTAACCATTAGTGTAATAACGATAACTTCTATGTAACGGAAACCTTTGTGTTGCAAGAAGAGCACAAGAAATATATCAAGGGCGGTAATACAAACTCCCCAGATTAATGGAATTCCAAATAGCAGATTAAGGGCAATTGCACTCCCAATTACTTCTGCAATATCCGTTGCAATAATGGCTAATTCAGCTAAAATCCACAAGATAAATCCAAATGGTTTGGAAAAACTGTCACTAGAGGCTTGAGCCAAATCGCGACCAGTAACAATTCCTAATTTGGACGCGAGTGATTGTAATAAAACAGCTAAAATATTAGAAATTAAAATAACAGAAAGTAAAGTGTAACCAAATTCAGATCCTCCGGCGATAGAGGTTGCCCAGTTCCCTGGATCAACATAACCAACTGCGATAAGTGCTCCTGGTCCCATAAATGCCAGTAGTTTCCGGAAAAACTTCGCATCTTTTGGAACTGCTACGGAATTATTTACCTCGCTTAAACTGGGAGCATTCTGTGCTTTTCTCCAGCTTTCTTTTGTACGTTCTGTTTTCTTCTTTTTCATGCTCCCTGACCTTCTTTCGTTTATGGTAAAAAGTTTACTACGGGAAACATTGTTTGTCAAACGAAAAACACAACCTTTAGAAAATAATAGGTTGTGTTTATCTATCAGATTATAGCGCTTCGGTCAGGGTTTTTCTTTTATTTTTAACAGGGTTTAATCTACGTTCCACCCAGCCAAGTAATAAGTCAGCTAAAATGGCCATAACAGCGGTTGGGATTGCGCCAGCCAGGATAATTGCGGTTCCGTTAGTAGCGTTTGTTCCACGGACGATGATGTCACCGAGCCCTCCAGCTCCAACAAATGTCCCAATCGCTGCAACACCAATAGCAATAACTAAAGCATTCCGTATCCCTGCCATAATAACAGATAAAGCAAGTGGCATTTCGATCAAACGTAGAACTTGCCATTTCGTCATCCCCATTGCTTTGCCAGATTCAAGAAGTGCTCCATCAACGTTTCTAATGCCAGTATAGGTGTTTTTTAATATTGGCAGTAAAGAATAGAGGAATAAGGATAAAACGACTGTATTCGTCCCTAGGCCCATGACAAGCATTAATACGGCTAGCATTGCAAGTGCGGGAATTGTTTGGATAATATTAGCAGTTTGAATAACCCAACCAGCTAAACGTTTCTTCCTAGCAATATATACTCCGAGTGGTATCGCTACAATTGCTGCGAAAATAACTCCGTAAGCACTCATTAAGAAATGCCGCCAGAACTCTTCCATGACGTAACTTCCGTTTGTTTGATAATAGTCAATTAATTGTTTTAGTGTGTCCATCTTTTGGCACCTCCTTAGTTATTACCTTCAAAGTAATTATTTTTTTCTAGGAACTCTTTTGCTACAATAGATGGTTCTTTTAGTTCACCATCTGCTGCATAATTGAGTTTTTGCATTTGTTCTGTGGAAATTTTTCCTTTTAATTTGTTAATGGTTGTTTTTAATTCAGGGTGTTTCTTCAAAATTTCATCTGTTGCAAGAGCAGAGGCATCATATGGTGGAAAGAACTTTTTATCATCTTCTAGTAATTTTAGATTATAAGTTGGTATACGCCCATCAGTGGAGTATCCAAGCGCCACATCCATTTGTTTGTTTTTAAGCGCGGTGTAGATCAAGCCAATTTGCATAGGGAAAATCTTTTTGAATTGGATATCATAAGCTTCAGAAAAGGCTTTATAACCATCGCCTTCACGTTCCATCCAAGAATTATCTACCCCAGCTGTTAATTGATCTTCTACTTTCCGCATATCACTTACTTTGGACAAATTGTATTTTTTGGCTGTATCTTGACGTACCATGAAAACATACGTATTAGCAAAACCGTAAGAATCAAACCACGTCTGGTGGAAACGTTCTTCAAAGCCTTTTTGGACAGCAGCTAGAGCTTTATCTGGGTCTTTGATTGCATCTTCACCAAGTGGGCCAACTAAATCTGTACCAGTGTATCTAGTGGCTGTAATATCTACATCTCCATTGAGCATTGCTTGGTGTTGAACGATGGTTGAACCTAAGTTGTTAACTATTTCTACTTTTAGACCCGTATCATGTTCAATTAACTCTTTTAAAATGTTCGAAACAATTTGTGATTCAGTAGTGGCCATTGCACCAATTCGAATTGTATCTTTGGAACCTCCACCAAGTCCAGGTAAGGCACAGCTTGATAAGAAGAGTGAACTAGTTAGTAACAATACACTCATTAGAGCAATTAGTTTTTTCTTCATCTCATTCTCCCCCTTCCCGAGCTTCTCGGATGGCCTTAGGAGTTAAGCGATACTCTAGTTTTCCAAGCGCGAATTCTACTACAAGGGCTAAAATGGTAACTGGTATTGCTCCGCCGAGAATTAAATCTGGACGGTATAGATTCAGACCGTTAAAAATAAAGTCACCTAGTCCGCCTGCCCCAATATACGATGCAAGTGTTGCCCAAGCAATAACATAGACTGCAGACAAGCGAATCCCTGCCATAATAACGGATATAGAGTTAGGAATTTCAACATTAACAATTAATTGCCAGTTGGTCATTCCCATACCTCGGCCAGACTCAATTAAATTTTTGTCTACACCTCGAACACCAATAAATGTATTACGTAAGATTGGTAACAGTGCATAGATAAATAACGCGATAATCGCAGGGAGTGTTCCTACTCCGAGAAATGGAATAATAAATGCCAGAATTGCAAGAGACGGCACCGTTTGAAGAACACTAACCACACCGATAACAAAATTTGCTACCCTTGGCGATCTAGTTAGCAAAATCCCGGTTGGTACAGCTACCGCAATCCCTAAAATAACCGCAGATAAGGAGATGAATAAATGTTGCCATGTTTGAACAAGCAAGTTATGGCCGTTTTCTTGAAAAAAAGTAACAATAGCGTCCATAGCTTATCCCTCCTGCTTCGTTTCTGGTTCTGTCGTTTCGGAATCCGGTTGTTCCTCCTGATTTACTGATTCCGCGTCAAATGAACCCCAAATGGAATCATAGACAATATCAACTAAACTAGCGCGTGTGACAATGCCGACTAGTCTATTTTCTTTATCTACTACAGGAATATACTTGTAACCACGTTTTAAAATCCGTTGAACTGTATCGCGAAGCAACGTGTCTTCATGAACATAAAAGACATTTTTCTCAAGAATATCTACTACTGAAGTGGCTGTGCGACGATTTAAATCAATTTGTTCCACATCAATAAATCCTTTTAGTACATTTCCTTCATCTACAACAAGCAATGTATCTACGCGTTTCTCTTTCATGACTGTAATTGCAGCTTGCAAGGACTTATCTGCTGTAATCGAAACTGGATTTGTATTCATAATTTGTGCTACTTGAGTTACATCCGGTTTTGCTTCAATTAAACGGTCTTTCCCAATAAAGTCTTCTACAAAGGAGTTAGCAGGATTACGTAAAATTTCGTCTGGGGTATCAAATTGCACTATTTCTCCAGCTTTCATAATTACGATACGATCAGCTAGTTTTATAGCTTCGTCCATATCATGTGTAACAAAGATAATCGTTTTACCAAGTTCTTTTTGTAAGTTTTTGAATTCTTCTTGCAAAGAATCACGTGTAATTGGATCTAGTGCCCCAAATGGCTCATCCATCAAAATTAAATTTTGTTCTGCCGCAAGTGCGCGAAGTACACCAATACGTTGTTGTTGTCCGCCACTTAGTTCATATGGGTAGCGATCTAAAAATTCTTCTGGTAAATCTACCAACTTAATTAACTCTTTTGCACGTTCTTGTTTTTTCTCTTCGGACCATTTAAGTAGTTTTGGAACGAGGACGATATTTTCTCTAATCGTCATATGTGGCATCAAGCCAATTTGTTGAATTACATAACCGATAGAACGACGTAATTTAACAGGATCTTCCGCCATGATGTCTTTATCATTAATGAAAATTTTACCTTCAGTTGGTTCAATAAGCCTATTAATCATCTTCATTGTCGTTGTTTTCCCACAACCACTTGGACCGATAAAACAAACAAACTCTCCTTTATCGATGCTTAGTGTCAGATCATTAACTGCTTTTTTGCCCCCTTTATAAGTCTTCGTTACGTGTTCGAATTTTAACACGCTTATACACCTCCATTTTTTCTTTACCAATACCAATAAATTTGGCAATCAATAAATCTTTTCCCTAACCGTCACGATTGAAACTTTAAAATAAAAAAACAGTTTAAAAACAAGTGGTGCATTCAAACAGAAGTCGTTTGCGAGTTGATTTCGTACTTGTAGCACGGGAAACATCGATGCTAAACTTAGCTTCGTAAAAATGAGTATTGTAATTAAACTGCAATATAGTATTTCTCTATTATAACATACTTATTTTTCGCCCCAAAAAAGGACTGCTAGCAAACACACTAACAGTCCTTTTCCTTATTTTGGTAAAAATAATTTTGGTGAAGTTTTCAATAAAATGGTAATAACAATCCCGGCAACAGCTACAGTAGCAAGGCAGGTAGCTCCATTCATCACGAGTGAAAATAATTGTGCTCCCCAACCTTTAAAGGCATAGGCACCCCAAAATAACACACCGGCAACATAATGCCAGAAATACCTAGCCACACCACCAATAATCATCGTTCCCCAAGCCCACTGAATAGCTTTTTTTAAGTGTCCAGCTGCTAAATTGCTTCGAACTTGCTTACTGAATACACCACTAAAAGCAACAAAGCTAAAGGCGATAACATATTCAATCAATGCTTGAGTCGGCATTAAAATATATGCTTTTCCTGTTAAAAAATGCAGTAATCCCCATAATAACCCGGCAAATCCAGCTGCCCAGAAACCACGACGGATAGCAATCACGTACATTGGTATCATGCCTAGTGAAATCGAAAAACTTGATCCGATGTCTAACGGAATAAAGCTCAGTACCATCGCAACTGCGGCAAAGATGGCACACTCCAGTAAAATAATTAATCTTTTATTTTGCATAAAAAATAAACTCCCCTCTTCTTTTTGGTCAAAAACGTACCCCAGAAGAAAGCAGTTTCTATTGTTAGAAATGCAATCGCCACAATCCCTACGCTCGTATTAACGAACAGGTTCAAAGGGTCAGAATCCAAAAACATGCGGATTCAATCTCAGCTAAGAAGCCCCCCCTGTGGTAACGTCTATGAAATTAATTGTACAACCATTATTATAGCATGGCTTTGTTTTTTGTAAAGAATTTTTTCTTTTATTAGTCATTAGCAGAAAATCGTACGGTATTTTGCGCTTTTTTAGGAAGTTTTTGAAAAATAAGTTGATAACTATTTTGGATTAAAGCAAATTCTGTTTCTGCTTCCACATCATATTGCTCATTGATAACTAATGTAATCCAATGTTTTTTATTTAGATGATAGCCAGGTTTGATACTGTTATACTCATCACGTAATTGGTCTATTCTTTCTGGTTGGCATTTTAGGCTAACATATAAATCTCCATGATACATATGAATAAGCGCAAAAATCTTGCCACCAAGCGTTAGCGCATGCATTTTTTTATCAAATGGAAATGTTTCCTTAGCTCCTTGCAAAGATAAGCAAATAGCTACTTTTTCTTCTAGCATTTGTTGATAATTCATGCTACTTCCCTCCTTATTCTAGTATTATAACATTTATTTATGTGTGTATACTTTCTTTGCATCACTAACCGTGTTAAAATAGTAGTAATTGTGTTTTTTCTGAAATTAAGAGAGAACAACTTAGTATTGGAGGAAGAAAATGTTAACTGTAAATAATGTCGGCTTACGCTATGGCGATAAAAAGCTATTTGAAGATGTTTCTATTAAATTTTTACCGGGTAACTGTTATGGTCTTATCGGAGCAAACGGAGCTGGGAAATCTACTTTCCTAAAAGTTCTTTCCGGTGAGCTTGATTCACAAAGCGGAAATGTGCATATTGGTTCTGGTGAGCGTCTAGCTGTCCTTCGCCAAGATCACTTCCAATATGATGAAGAATTAGTTTTGAATACTGTAATAATGGGACATGAACGTCTATATAAAATTATGGACGAAAAAAATGCCATTTACATGAAAGAAGATTTTAGTGATGCGGACGGCATTCGTGCTGCGGAACTAGAAGGCGAATTCGCTGAGCTAGACGGTTGGGAAGCGGAATCAGACGCAGCTGTTTTACTTAACGGTTTAGGTATTTCAACAGAATTACATGGTAAATTAATGAAAGATTTAACTGGTGGAGAAAAAGTAAAAGTACTTCTTGCCCAAGCATTGTTTGGTAAGCCGGATATTCTACTTTTGGATGAACCGACCAACCACCTGGACATCCGTGCTATTCACTGGTTAGAAGAATTTTTAATTAACTTTGATAATACTGTTATTGTCGTTTCACATGACCGTCACTTCTTAAATAAAGTATGTACTCATATTGCCGACCTAGATTTCAGTAAAATTAAACTTTATGTTGGTAACTATGACTTCTGGTATGAATCCAGCCAATTAGCTCAAACAATGATGGGCGACCGTAATAAGAAAAAAGAAGAGAAAATGAAAGAATTACAAGACTTTATTGCTAGGTTTAGTGCGAATGCTTCTAAATCCAAACAAGCAACAAGCCGTAAAAAAATGTTAGAAAAAATTACGCTAGAAGATATTCAACCTTCTAGTCGCCGCTACCCTTTCATCCAGTTCAAACCGGAACGAGAAGTTGGTAATGATCTTCTAACTGTAACTAACTTATCTAAAACAATTGATGGCGTAAAAATTCTTGATGACCTTTCTTTCTCCATCAACCGCAATGATAAAGTGGCATTAGTTGGGGATGATGAAGTAGCAAAAACAGTGCTATTTCAAATCCTTGCTGGTGAAATGGAACCTGACTCAGGTAGTTATAAATGGGGCATTACAACAAGCCAAAGTTACTTCCCGAAAGACAACTCCGAATTCTTTGAAGAAAATGATATGAGTCTTGTTGAATGGTTACGTCAATTTTCACCAGAAGATGATAGTGAAGCTTTCCTTCGTGGATTCCTAGGTCGGATGTTGTTTAGTGGTGATGAGGTACTGAAAAAAGTTCGCGTCTTATCTGGTGGTGAAAAAGTTCGTTGTATGTTATCGAAAATGATGCTTTCTGGTTCTAATGTGCTTCTTCTAGATGAGCCAACTAACCACTTGGACTTAGAATCTATCACAGCACTTAACAATGGTTTAGAATCTTTTAAAGGAGCAATCATCTTTGCTTCTCATGACCATCAGTTATTACAAACAATTGCTACACGTGTTATCAACTTATCAAAAGAACAATTCTATAATAAAGAAATTTCTTATGATGAGTATTTAAAAGAAGTTATGAATGTAACGGAATAATTATCAAAAAAGCTCTATCCCCTAATTTGGAGAATAGAGCTTTTTTTATTTTAATTCGATTTTTCCTGTGTCTGTTGTAAGTGGTGAGGAGGAATCTTTTAAATAACTTAGAAAACTATATGAAATCCAAGTAATATCAGAAACTTTGTCTAATTTTTCTACTGGAAAAACAATTTTCCCTTTGACCGTTTCTCCTGGCTGAATATCGGTCTTATCAAATTCAGATAAAACAGCATCTCCACCATTAATCTCCATTTTGTTCGCATCTAGTTGCCCTTGGTTTGGATAAGTCTCAAGTATTTTATCTGCATTATTGGTTATTTCTAAGGTTAATGTAATGCTGCCAGGAACTGATTTCCCCTCGACTGTTGAATAGGTTTCTTTCTTTTCGACTGTGACGGAAGTAATTTTTTTCGTAAAATTATCTGCTGTATCTTCATAATTCACTTGATAAGTTTTTGTTTCTTCGGCTGTTTGGTTCGACCCTGCGGAAGAATAATTAAACACATCATTTTGGACTTGTTGGTAATGCGTGAAACTAACAATAATGCCGATGATAGAACCTACTAATAACAACATACCAGCACTTGTTAAGATCGCGCCAATTTTCCGCTTAGCTGGGAAAAACAAAATCACGATACCTGCGATAAAAATGAAGAAAGCACATATTCCGGCAATAATCCAAATTTCCATCTATCTTGCTCCTTTTATGCGAATTTCTCCCCCACTATACCATATTTAACACTTAGTTCAAAGCAGTTAAATCACTTGCTGGAGAAGGATAAGCAAATATAACCGATTGTAAATCTGTTAAAGTGAGATTTGCTTTCATTAAAAGAGCGATATAGTTAATCATATAATCTGCTTCTTCACTTAGGAAATGCGCACCTTTTATTTGTTGAGTGTTTTTATCTACAATGATTTTCGCAAGTGCGAGTGGTTCATTTGTGCGTTTATAAGTATACCAACTCGTTGTATCATGATTTTTTATTTCATATCTATCAGCTTGTTTTTTTGCTTCTGCCAGGCTAATACCTATACTTGCTAATTTAGGACTAGTAAATACCACACTTGGGACGGCTGGATATTCCATCGCTTTGTTTGCCTCGAGAATATTTTGGGCAACAACCGTAGCTTCCAGGCTAACAACTGGTGTAAGTGGCGCTCCTTTAGATGCAGCAACGTCTCCACACGCATAGATATGCGGATTTGCTATGGTTTGTAGTTTTTCGTTTACCGTGATACCTTTTTTAGTATACTCAATCTCCGCATTTTCTAAAGATAAATGAGCGATGTTTGGTGATCTTCCAGTTGCTCCGATGATAATATCTGTATCGAGGGAGAAAGCGTTTTCGCCACTAATCTGTAACTTACCTGCTTTTTTCTCTATCTTTGAAATGGCTGTATCAAAATGAAAATGAACACCCTCTTCTTCCATTAATGAAACAAGCGCCGCAACGAAATCTGGATCAAATTTCTTTAATGGTTGGCTATTATGATGAATTATATGCACTTCTTTTCCAGCAGCTAAAACAATCGAAGCAAATTCAAATGAAATATACCCTCCGCCAATAAATGTAACGGAATCGGGAAGTGTCGGTAAAGATAAGAAATCATCACTGTTTTGAATAAATTCACTTCCAGGGATATTTTGTTTATTAGGGCTAGCCCCAGTTGCTAGCACGATATTTTTAGTTTTGAGCACATTTTCTCCAACTTGTAGGCTATCTTTTGAGTTGAACCGAGCTTTTCCAAAAAAAGTTTCAATACCTGCATCTTGGAAACTTTGCAATCGCTGTTCAGGTACGTCTTCTACAAATGTTTCTTTAAATGCCATCAAATCTGTCCAACTTATAGTTGCCGCCTGTTTAATTCCTTTTCCTCGTAATCGTTTAGAAAAGTTTCTAGCCTCACTTGCGCCAATAAGGACCTTTTTAGGATCACAGCCACGTAAGACACATGTACCTCCCCAACTACGCTCTTCTATAATAGCCACACTTAGACCAGCAGCTTGCGTTTCAAATGCGACTGTAGTTCCACTCGCACCACTTCCGATTACGACCACATCATATGTATATTCTGTCAATTGAATCACTCCTTCTAAATATGTTTTCCCGTCTAGCTTAGTTTCAAACGAAAAAACTGCTACACACGAACCGTGCAGCAGTTTTACTTACTAGACTTCCATGATAATTGGTAAAATCATTGGACGTCGTTTTGTTTGTTCAAATAAATAGCGATTTAATTGATCGCGAATATCTTGTTTTAATTTAGCCCATTCAAAACCAGTTTCTTGTAAATTTTTCTCCACAATTTTAGTCACTACTTTAGATGATTCTTCAATTAAATGTTCTGATTCACGAACATAAATGAAGCCACGTGAGATAATTTCTGGTCCAGAAGTAATCGTTTTTGTTTTACGATTTAATGTGACTACAACAATAAAAATTCCATCTTCCGAAAGCAATTTACGGTCTCTTAAGACAATATTTCCAACGTCTCCTACGCCTAAACCATCAATAAGTGTATTACCAGAGTACACACGGTTCCCGGCAGTCATTTTATCATTTTTATATTCTAAAATTTCCCCCTTACCTACGATGAAAACATTGGCTTTTGCCATACCAACTTCATGAGCTAGCTTAGCATGGCTAATCAACATCCGATACTCGCCATGAACTGGAACGAAATAACGTGGTTTTAGTAGATTAATCATTAATTTTAAATCTTCTTGGCTCGCGTGACCTGAGATGAAAAGCGTATTACTCATCGTTAATACTTTTGCACCAGCTTTGTAGAGCATATCTATTGTTTTTGCCATCATAGTTTCAAGCGATGGTGATGGTGTAGTAGTTATATAAACTGTGTCACCAGGCTTAATATTAAGTTGTGGATGATTTCCTTTTGTCATTAGTTGTAGGGACTGGATTGGTTCCCCTAAATTACCTGTTTCAATAATAGTAATTTCATCATCATTATATTTTTTTACATCTTTTAATGGGATGATTAAATCTTCTTCAATAATAATTTTATCTAAACTACCAGCAATTTCAAACACGCGTTCTAATTCTTTGCCGACGATAGCTACTTTGCGTTTAGTTGCTACAGACGCCTCAAGAACTTGTTGCAAACGAATCAAATTTGATGCGACACAAGCTACAATAATTCTACCATCTGCCATACGAAAAGCATGTCTTATTTCTTCTTCAATTAAGCTGTCACTAGAAGTAGTTCCTTGGTGCTCAGCCTCAGAGCTATCGGAAAGTAAAGCAAGAACTCCTTTTTCACCAAATTCAGCAATATGACTTAAATCAGAAGCGTAACCATCTTTTGCTGATTGGTCAAATTTGAAATCACCTGTATAGATGATTGCCCCTTCACTTGTTTCCAGAACAATCCCGACTGAATCAGGAATAGTATGCGTTGTACGGAAAAAGGATACGTCAATTTTCGCGAATGATAACGTAGTATCCGCATCGACAATATGGAAATTTTTAAATCTTAGTTTGCGATGTTCTTTCAGTGCAGACTTAGCAAGTGCAATTGTCAGTTCAGTTCCATAAACAGGTGCCTTTATTTTTTGAAGTAAATAAGGAAGTGCGCCAATTGCGTCTTCATGACCATGTGTTAAGAAAATCGCTTTAATTCTGTCTTTGTTTTCTTCTAAATATTTAAAATCTGGGATAACAATATCAATTCCTAATAATTCATTTTCTGGAAACATTAAACCCGCATCTAATATAAAGATATCTTCGTCTATTTCTACAACATATAAATTTTTACCACTTTCATCGACACCGCCGAGTGGAATGATTTTTATGTTTTTCGCTTTTTTTATTGTCAAAGCGTAGACCTCCTTTGAACTATTTAGAAAGTCCTTCTAATATAGCTTGTAATTTCGTTCCTTGTTCCGCATTCAAATCTACAAGTGGCAATCTAACAGGGCCAACATTAATTCCTTGTTGGTTTAATAGGTATTTGGTTGGTGCTGGGTTTGGTACTGCGAACAGGCCTTTCATTAGTGGAAGTAAACTACGATGAATGCTAGCCGCCTTTTGAACTTTTCCATTCTCAAATGCTTGAATCATTTCTTGCATTTCATTTCCAACAATATGACTTGCAACAGAGATAACTCCATGCCCACCAACGGATAATATTGGTAAAGTTAGACTATCATCGCCACTATAAATGAAGAAATCATCAGGTGTGTCGGCAATAATTTCACTAATATTATCTAAGTTCCCACTAGATTCTTTGACACCAATAATATTAGGAAGTTGTGCTAAACGGATAATCGTCTCTGGCTCGATATTTACTACACTACGACCTGGAATATTATAGATAACCACTGGTAAATCAGATGCCTCTGCTACAGCAGCAAAATGGGCATATATACCATCTTGATTAGGCTTATTATAATATGGAGCAACAATTAATACTGCATCTATTCCACCTAGTTCTGCTACTTCATTTGTGAGTTCAATTGTTTCTGCTGTATTGTTTGAACCTGTCCCTGCAATTAATTTTGCCCTGCCATCGTTTGTTTCGATGACTTGACGAAATAATTTTATTTTTTCATCATGCGACAAAGTGGGAGATTCACCAGTTGTACCAGCGATTACTAAGCCATCTGAGCCGTTTGCTATTAAGTGGTTCACGAGATGATGAATTCTTTTTTTGCATACTTTATTCTTTTCTGGGTGAATTGGCGTCACCATTGCTGTAATTACTTTTCCTAAATCCATCTTTCATTTCCTCCTTACTTAATTTCCAAACAAAATATATCATGAAGGGCATTGACTGCCGAAATTAAGTCCTCTTCTCTTACTAATACCCAAATAGTAGTATGACTATCCGCTGATTGTAAAATTGGGATATTTTTTTCGGATAATGCTCCTACAATTCTAGCGGTAACACCAGGTACACCAGTTATTCCAGCGCCAACAATAGAGACTTTTGCACAAGCTTCTCGAACAAAAGTTTCTAATGCCGCTTCTTCTAATAGAAGCTTGACTTGTTGTCGTTTTTCTTCTGGGACTGTAAAAATGACGGAATTAGTAGAGATATTGATGAAATCTAAGCTAATACCAGCATCTGCTAAAATTTTGAAAGCTTCTTGTTGTGCTTTTACTGTATCAGTTTTAACGGATACTTGTGTTAAATTGGTTACGTGGGCAACACCGGTTACCATACGCTCTTTGACATCAAAATGACCAACTTCATCTGTTAAAGATGTGACAAGTGTTCCTTCACTTTCTAAATAAGTAGAACGGATTCTCATCGGTATTTTGGCAGTCATGGCGATTTCGACAGCACGAGGGTGAATAACTTTAGCTCCTTGATAAGCCATATTACTTACTTCATTATAACTTACTCTCGGAAGTGAACGAGCATGTTCAACGATTCGCGGATCTGCTGTCATCATTCCATCAACATCTGTAAAAATATCAATATAATCAGCTTGCAAGGAAACACCCAGTGCCGCGGCTGAGGTATCGCTTCCACCGCGACCGAGTGTTGTTATGTCGCCATTAAGTGCCACTCCTTGAAAACCAGCGACAACTGCAACGTCAAGTGATTCAAGTGCTTGTTGAAGTCTAGTTGTATCTACTTCTGTAATTTTAGCATTTAAATGATTACTGGTGGTAATGATACCTGCTTGTCCGCCAGAAAACGCTTCTGCTTTTATATTTGCTTCTTTTAACATATTTGTAAATACAGAAGCGGAAATTGTTTCACCTACAGAAAGCAATGTGTCTTGCTCTCTGGCTGTCAATTTAGTATTTTTCGCACCAATCAGTTCTAACAGTGTATCTGTTGCATAGGGGTCACCGTATCGTCCAATAGCGGACACGACAACCACTACTTTATAATCGTTTTTAAGTGCACGTTTTATATGATCAAATGCCATCAATCTTATTTTTTCATTTTGGACGGAGGTTCCGCCAAACTTTTGTACGATGATTTTCATTTCCTACACCTCAAAATAACTTTAAATAATCGCTAATTTTACTAAGCTTTCAGCAATTTGAATGGAATTCCATGCGGCACCTTTTAGTAAATTATCAGAAACAATCCACATATGAAACCCTTTTTTCTCATCTAAGTCAGCCCGAACTCGGCCAACAAAAACTTCTTTTTTTCCAGCTGCCTGAATAGCTTGTGGGTAAACTTGGTTAGCAGGATCATCTTCTAAGACGACTCCAGGGGCTGATTTTAAGACGTTTTGGATATCTTTGGCACTTACGCCGTCTTTCTCTATTTCCACATAAACACTTTCAGAATGCCCACTTACTACAGGAATACGAACACATGTAGCAGATACTTTAATTGTATTATCTTCCATGATTTTTTTCGTTTCATTGATCATCTTCATTTCTTCATATGTATAATCATTCTCTGTGAAAACATCAATTTGTGGTAAAGCGTTAAATGCGATTGGATAGTGTTTTTTATCGCCTTTCACTGGCATAATCTCGGGAGTAAAATCTTGATTGTCTAATACAGCTCTACTACCATCTTGTAATTCTTTAATGGCACTTACGCCAGAACCTGAAACAGCTTGATAAGTAGAAACAATAATACGATTTAATCCATAAGCTTCTCGAATCGGTTCGAGTGCAGCCACCATTTGAATGGTTGAACAGTTTGGATTCGCAATAATACCGTTATGTGAAAAGATCGCTTGTTCGTTTACTTCGGGAACAACAAGTGGTACAGTGGGATCCATTCGATAAGCACTTGTATTATCAATAACGATTGCTCCGCGCTTAACTGCTTCTTTCGCCAAATCTTTAGAAACAGAACCCCCAGCACTAAATAAAGCTATGTCGACACCTTCAAAGCTTTCAGACTTAGCTTCTTTAATAGTTACTTCTTCACCGCGGAAAGTTAATTTTTTCCCAGCAGAGCGAGCCGAAGACAAGAATGAAACTTGCTTTATCTTAAAAGTCGCCGCCTCTTCTAGTAATTCAATCATTTGGGTACCAACTGCACCAGTAGCACCGACAACTGCGACATGATAGCTTTTTGTCATAGTTTACAATTCCTCCTTCAATTTAATCCTCTTCTCTTTGCCGTAAAACAGAGATCTGGTTAATTTACACATACTTCATCATACCATAAATGGAGCTATTTCGCAGTTTTTTAGATGATTTACCGCTTATTTTTTTAATTGTTTGTTAGTTTAGATTAATTAAAAGCCACTTTCACCAAAATGAAAGTGGCTTTTAATTAATTTTCGGTTTGTTTTGATTGCGCTTCGGCTGCTTCTTTTTTATTGTTGATTGGTTGTTCCACTTTAGAATCGCTTTTGTTTGCTTTTGCACGTTCTTTTTTCAGTTCGAAATATTTATCGAATACTTCTTTAGAAATGGCCATATTTGTTTTGTGATCTGTACCATATGGACGATAAATCCATGGCACAACAACAGATATAGCAATCTCAGGTTTTTCAACTGGTGCATATCCTACAAACGTGGTATTCCAAACACTTGCCATTTTATTACCCTCTTTTGGTCCATCATAAAAGGCGTCGGCAGTACCGGTTTTACCAGCAACATCATAATCGCTAGAAGTAAATACTGTTCTAGCAGTACCTGTGGAACCGTGAGTTACTTCATAGAATCCTTGTTGTACAGTTTTCATATCACTCTCAGAAACACCAATTTTATTTAATACTTTAGGCTTATTGGCAGTTGCTAGTGTTCCTACAGTGTCACCATTAGTACTTGGATTTCTAATTTCTTTCAGCATACTTGGAGCGATTCTTGAGCCACCATTAGCGATAGTGGAAACATATTGTGCCATTTGAAGTGGCGTATAAGAATCATATTGTCCAATCGCAAAGTCGAGAATTTTACCAATTGTTTGGTCGTCACCTTTATAACCAGTTTGTTCTCCTGGAAGATCAATGCCCGTTTTTACTCCTAATCCAAATTGATTATAGTAGTAACGCATGTCGTCAAAGGTACTTAGTGGTGCTTTAAGCGGACCATTAGGCACATATTTAGCTCCACCCATTTTCATCGCTACTTGATACATGTAGGAGTTAGATGAAATTTCAAGAGCACCAACTGGATCAAGTGGTCGATTGCCTGCGCCCGTTCTATTAAACCAAGAACTTTTTGGTTTTGTTCCTTTTAAAGCAATCGGTTGGTCCGTAAAGACTGTATCTTTTGTAATTGCTCCATCCATAATACCACCTAAAACTGTTGAACCTTTTACCGCGGATCCCATCGCATATGCGGTTGTAAATGTTCCAAGTGAATAATCTTCAAACTTGCCTTTGTCATTTAATTTTTGGCCGGCGAGTGCAAGGACTTCCCCTGAATATGGATCCATAGCAACAACGAATGCGCGGTCAAATAAATCAGAACCAGCATATTGCTTGCCTTGTGAAATGTTTTTACGTAAGATTTCTTCTACTGCTTTTTGGAATTCTACATCCACAGAAAGAACTAAATCTTTTCCTTTAGAGCCTTCATACTTACTAACTGTTTCAATAATATTCCCTTTTGAATCAAGCACACTTTCAGACTGTGATTTTGATCCGGCAAGGACACTTTCATATTGTGCTTCTAAATAACTTTTACCAACACGGTCATTTCGACTATATCCTTGTGATAGATAATATTCTGCTTTATCTTTCGGTAAACCTTCTTTTGCAGTTGAAACAGAACCTAGTATGGATCGTAATGTTTCATCATAGGTATAATAGCGATTCCAGTCAGTTGTTGTGTCTACTCCTGGTAAACTATCCATGTTTTCGCTGACACGAGCAATTTCTTCATCGGTTACATCTTTGTTTTTAACAACAGACTCTGTCATAGCATAACCAGTAGTCATTTTTTTATAGATAGTTGCTACTTTTAAGTCTTCTTTGCTAAGGCTATCAATGTCTGCTTGTGTCACATTTTCTACTTGGATTTTATAAGCTTTGGAAGCATCAAGCGCTTGCTCTTTTGCAGATAAACGGTTCAATGATTCTGTTTGGTGTGTTAAAATCCAGTAGTCCTTCAAATCACGCTCTGTTAATTTTTCTGGAGCGACCGTAATTAATTTTTCAAGTGTTTGAGCGACATGAAGCGTTTCAGATGTTTCTGTTTGTTGGCTTCTTGTATAGGTAATTGACTTAACCGCAGAATTACCTACTAATAAGTTGTAATTCCGGTCATAGATGCTGCCACGTGGCACATTTTTTGAAACTGTTACGTTATCCGTCTCTTCTAATTGACGTTTGTACGTATCTCCTTGAACGATTTGAACAATTCCTAATCGTAAAATTAACACGGAGAATAATATAAAAATAATAAAGAACAGAATATTTAAACGTAGTGGAATGATGGCGCGTTTTTTCTTAGTGGAATCTTTTTTCTTTTTTCTAAAATTTAGTTTCACGCATAGTTACCTCACTTTTCAATAATACCTTTCCCTATTGTAGCTGAAAAAACATCATTTTTCCACTGTAAGTTCATTAGAAATTCATTAGAAATAAAAAAAGACCCACCTAAGTGAGTCTTTCGATAATTATTTTGCTGCATCAAAGCGTTTGTTTGCTTCTTCCCAGTTGATAACATTCCAAAATGTGTCAATATATTCAGGACGACGGTTTTGGAATTTAAGATAATAAGCATGTTCCCACACATCTAAGCCAAGAACTGGAGTTTTACCTTCGCTAAGTGGAGAATCTTGGTTAGCAGTGGAAACGATTTCTAGTTTACCATTGTTCACTACTAGCCATGCCCAGCCTGAACCAAAACGTGCTGCAGCTGCCGCATTGAATTTTTCTTTGAATTCATCAAATGTGCCGAATTCGCTTTCGATGGCTGCTTTTAAGTTACCAGTTGGAGCACCCCCACCATTTGGGCTAAGAATAGACCAGAATAATGTATGGTTAGCATGTCCACCACCATGGTTACGTACTGCGCCGCGAATGTCTTCAGGAACGCTATCTAGATTAGCAACTAATTCTTCTACAGGTTTACTCGCAAGATCTGCGTGTCCTGCAACTGCTTCATTTAATTTTGTTACATAAGTATTGTGGTGCTTTGTATAATGAATTTCCATTGTTTCTTTATCAAAATTCGGCTCCAAAGCATCATAAGTATAAGGTAATTTTGGTAATTCGTAAGTCATTAAAAATTCCTCCTCGGATTGTTTATTATTTATGTGAAAAGAAATTACATTGTAAGGCGAAAGTTATAGACCCTATTTCCATAGAACTATGTAACACCTTAAATAACGTTTCTCTTTACACCATTTAGCCTACCACGCCTCAGAAATGCTTGCAATTTTTCTGCTCAGTGATGTTTCAATATTGATTTTGCCATCATTTCAAGCTATGATTAAGGTTGGGTGGAAAAAGTATGTTCTTTTGCACATACATGTACCTTTTCCCGGAAATTGAAAAGTTAAACCATTAGGCGAGGTGTTGAAAGAAAAATGAATATTTTTAAGCGCTTCTGGAAAAGTTTATATTCCCCTGCGGATATTGCATCGTTTCGAAATGATAAAATTAGAAAAAGTATCGTTTATATCATCGTTTTATCATTTGTTACTTTCCTTCCATTAGCATACTTTACAAGTGTTACGACAAAAAATGCGCTGAAAGTTGGCGAAGAAACCATCACGAATGAAATCCCAAATTTTAAAGTGGCAGACGGAAAACTTGTTTTAACAGATGAAACTGTTAAAAACTTACCCATCTCTATCGATCAAGATCAATTACATATTTATTTTGATGCTTCTGGAACGCTTGATAAAGATGATGTCGATAATAAAATAGCTTCGTATGATAGTGCAGTTGCCTTTCTTTCGGATGGTATTTATATTACAGCGGCTGGTGTTTCGCAATCATTTAGTTATGAAACGGCCGGTATTAGCGATAAAGACGATTTAGTTAATTTATATACCTCTATTGAATCGTTAGCGAAATATTTTATCCCGATTGCGTTACTTGTATTATTCATCTTTACACTTGGATCGGTTTTCTTCCGAGTTGCTCTATATGCACTTTTTGGCTTTATTTTATCCGGCTTTGGACGAACCGGTATTGCCTTCCGTCAAAACTGGATGATGGCTTCTTACAGTATCACTTTAGCCGCAGTCTTCACCATGGTTATGGAAGCTTTACAGATAATCGTTCCGTTTGGAATGGAAATCAATATGGTTGTGAGTATGATTTTTGTTTTCCTTGCAATCCGCTCCATTCCGCCAGCCGAACCAACTATCAAACCATAAAACTGAGCCACTTACATTTTTGTAAGTGGTTTTTCCGTGCCCAAATAGGCGTGATTTTGCGTCTTGAAAATGGTATGATTAGAAAATCAATTTGATTGAAGCTTACAATAGTATACACCCTAGAATAACTGCTTCTAGTCTGGGAGGGAGAGTTTTTTGGAAAAAGAAGTAGAATTGAGTTTTTATGATGGTGTAAAGGCATGTTTACCAACTGTACTCGGTTATATTGGCATTGGGATTGCAGCTGGAGTTGTTGGGAAAGCCTCCCATTTAAGCGTCCTAGAAGTAACTTTACTAGCAATTATAGTTTATGCTGGAGCTGCCCAGTTTATCATATCTGGATTATTATTATTGCAAAGTCCGATTTCTGCAATTATCTTTACTACATTTTTAATTAATTCAAGGCATTTTTTAATGGGGATGGCTGAGGCTCCTCACTTTAAGAAATATTCACTCTGGAATAATATCGGAATTGGTTCGTTACTTACAGATGAAACATTTGGGGTGTCAATGAATCATATTGGGAATAAAAAGCCGGTTAGCGCAAAATGGATGCACGGCATAAATGTGACAGCCTATCTTGCTTGGATTTCAGCATGTATAGTCGGAGCCTTCATTGGTAATTGGCTACCAAATCCGGAACAATTCGGTCTTGATTTTGCTCTATCAGCAATGTTTATCGGCTTGCTTTACTTACAAGTTGTCAGTGATAAAAGCAAAAAAATGGCTGTTAGTTTATTTGTAATGCTGATGGTTGCGATATTTCTAGTTATTTTCATGCGATTTACAACACCTGAAATAGCTATTTTACTAGCTACTCTATTAGGTTGTTTGATGGGAGTGATGGTAGAAAAATGGCAATAAACACATATACTTTGTTTGTAATTATCGGATGTGGGATTGTGACTTTTATTCCACGAGTGCTTCCATTTGTTTTCGTTCGGAAATTAGCCTTACCTGCTGTTGTTATTCGCTTTCTATCTTTTGTTCCGCTAGCAATCCTAACAGCATTGTTTGTGCAAAGTTTGCTTATCACTAGAGCAAACAACTTCCCTTTGATTAACCTAGAAAATCTGCTTGCTTCTATGCCAACTATCATTACGGCTATTTTAACAAAAAATTTGATGTGGATTGTAATTGTTGGCATCATTTCCATGGCAGTGATTCGTTTAATACTATAGAAAAACCCTTTACTGGCGTGTGTTTTTGACGGGAATCAAAACCAGTAAAGGGTTTTTATTTATGGGTGGATCCGAGTTAAGCTTAATTAGAGGTTGTTGTTGTTGTACTTGTAGATGTATAATCTGAAAACGCATCTTTTAAGTCATTATCTTTAATAGAAATGTTAGCCGCTTTTAGTTCTTTTTTCAGTGCGGCAGTCATATTTTCAGAAGTTAGTTGTGACTCAATATAGGAAGCTTTCACCGCTGCTTTATCTTTTGCATAAGTAGTTTTATCCGTTTTCTTCACTAATTGAATTAGGTGATAACCATAGCTGGATTTTACAATTCCGCTAATATCATCTGGATTTTTGAGAGCATAAGCAGCTTTTTCAAATGCTTCATCCATCTCCCCGGTGCCAAACGGATCAAGTAGTCCTCCATTTGTACTTGTAGCTGTGTCGGTAGAATATTCTTTAGCTAAATCAGTGAATTTTTCACCATTTTTAAGCTTGGTTTGAATTTCTTTTGCTGTATCTTCATCATCTACTAGTATATGGCGAACAGTAATATCTGGTTGCCATGTTTTATAATATTTTTTCAACTTACTTTCACTAACATCCATATTAGCTTCCGTTGCTTTTTGGACTAATAAGTTATATTCAATATTTTCTTTGAAAGAAGTTTTAGTCAGGTTACTTGAAGCAAGTGTTGATTCAAAAGAGTCACCATATTGTTCCTCATATTTTTTGTATTCAGCATTAACTTCTTTTTTCGTAACAGTGTATTTATCTTCTAAGATTTTTTTGAAAGTAAGTTGTTGTACGACCTCATTACCATACGTCGTTTTCATCGCTTCATAAAGGTCATCTTGTGTGACACTTCCTGCATCAGTTTTCACGACAGCGCTGCTACCACATCCTGCAAGAATGAGTAATGTTGCTGTTATGAAGGAAATCATCACTTTTTTTAATTTTGTCAAACTATTCCTCTCCTTCTTCTTTCGGCTACTTCTTACTTTAACCAAAAAAAGTGTCCAGAATGAGAAGTAAATATGAAATAACTATGAACATTATGTCGAAAATAAAAATGGTACGAGTTTTGAAGCAACTCGTACCATTTGCTATTAAGAAGCTTGCAAACACTCTGGGCATTCGCCATAAACTTCAAACTTATGGCCATCGATTTGGTAACCGGGTAATGCTTCGGTTAAAAAATCCATGGGGCACATCATAATTTCTTTCGTTTTACCACATTTCATACAAATAAAGTGATGATGATGATGCTCATGTGTACAAGCAAGGCGGAAATTCCGTTCACCAGAAAGATCTGTTTCCTCAAAAATTCCTAGTTCCACAAATAAAGATAGGTTTCGGTAAATTGTATCAAAACTTATTCCTGGAAAATCATCTTTCATATTTTCCAAGACCTCTTTTGCAGTTAAATAGCTATTTTTTTGAGCGAGTAAATTAATTAGAAATTCACGTTTATCTGTGTGTTTATAGCCTTTTTCTTTCATTTTCATCAGAGCTTCAGTTGCTGTAAGTGCCATTTTTCTCACCTCGATTTGAAATTAAGATTTTTTGGCGGATTTTTTGATATAGAATCGTGATGATTAAAATCAACACAGAAATAATAACGATTGCCCCACCAGGTGCTAGATTTAAATAATAAGCGGTAAATAACCCACCGGTAACGGCGATTTCACCAAATAAAATGGATAATAGAATAGTTTGTTTAAAACCTTTTGCAAGGCGAATCGCTGCTGCAACTGGTAAAGTCATCAATGAAGAGACAAGCAAAATTCCGACGATTCTCATAGATGACGCGATAACAAGTGCGACTAAAACCATAAAAATGATATCAAATACTTTTGCTTTCAACCCCGAAACTCGAGCGTATTCTTCATCGAAAGATAACAAAAATAGTTCTTTATATAATGCTAAAATGACAATAAACACCATAATAGCTATCACAACAATAGTCATCATATCTGTTCGGCTGACGGCACTCACACTACCAAATAAATAACTGAATAAATCTGTATTAAAGCCATTTGCCAGTGAAATGAAAATAACAGAAAAACCCATACCTGCCGACATAATTATTGGAATCGCCAGTTCTTCAAAGTGCTTATAGACAGTGCGTAATTTTTCCATTAATAATGAACCGACAACGGAAAATCCGAAACCAAGATAAAGTGGATTAAGTGTCGCAAGTGGTAAATAGGTTTTGCTTAAGAACAAACTAACCGCAATTCCGCCTAGCGTGACGTGACTCAGCGCATCTGCCATTAGGGAAAGCTTTCTAACTACAATAAAACTTCCTAATAATGGTGCAATGACACCTATTACTAAACCCACAATAAACGTATTTCTGATAAAATCATACTGGAGAAGTGTCGCAATCAATGCAATCATCCTCCTTTCGACGTTGCTCTGCTAATATTTCAAATTCTCGGTCTGCTAAATAATGCTGATATTCATGCGCAGAACCATCGAAAATAATTCGTTTATTTATGCTAATAACATGGTTAACGTAAGTGTTAACTGCCATCACATCATGTGTTACAAGCAAGAGCGTCATTTGTTCTGTGCGGTTTAACTCTTGAAGAAGTTCATAAAAAGCCTTCACATTCTCGACATCAACACCAACAGTTGGCTCATCTAGAATGAGTAATTTTGGACGGCTAACTAGTGCACGAGCAATGAAAACACGTTGTTGTTGTCCACCAGAAAGTTCTCCAATATTTCGATGTAAGTATGGAGTCATTTCTACTTTATTTAGCGCATAGTCTATTGCGTCTTTATCCGCCCCGTTTAATGTTTTAAATAATCCTTTTTTCTTTGTCAAACCACTGGCAACGACTTCCTTTACAGTCGCCGGGAACGCAGAATTAAAAGCATTAGATTTTTGTGACACGAACCCAATTTTAACCCAATCTTTAAAATCAGATTGTTTTTTCCCGAATAGCGAAATACTGCCTTGTTGCTTTTTTAGAACCCCTAAGATTAGTTTTAATATCGTTGACTTCCCTGAACCGTTTGGACCTATAAGCCCCGTAAAACTACCCTTTTCTACTTGAAAATGAATGTTTTCTAAGGCATGTTCTTTATCATAATGGTAACTTACATCATTTATCTCTATGATTTTGTTCATTCATATTCTCCTTTGGCAGTATTTGCTTGCTGCTTTTACTAGTATATAAAATAATCGTCCAATTGTAAATCGTAATAACTTCGAATTAAAACAAACGACAAAAAACCTGGAAATGAAACGAGAATCATCTCCAGGAAATTGAAATTATTTAGAAAAACTATCGGTTAGAATTGGTACTACTTGTTTTTTACGAGAAACAACACCTTGTAAAGGAGCTTGGTTATCAATCAATTTGATTCCATAAGCTTTTTCCACTACATCCGTTTTTTCTCCAATAGCAATACCAACAGAATCATTGGTAAGAATATTAGTAATAACAAATAAGTATAAATCTAAACCTTTTTCAGCAATAATGCTTGTCATAAGTGCTTCTACTTCAGCTCGACGACTTAAAACATCCTCTACGTCTATCACATTAATTTGGGCAATTTCCACTTTATTACCATTCATATTAAACTCTTTTGCATCTAATAGTAATTCAGCAATTGTTTTTTTACTAATATCAGCACCAGCTTTTAACATATCCATTCCAAATGTTTGAATATCTACATCAGCAATTAATGCTAGTTTTTCAGCTGCTAATTTGTCTTCGTTAGTACATGTTGGTGATTGAAAAAGTAATGTGTCAGAAATAATCGCCGAAAGCATTAGTCCAGCAATTGTTTTACTCACTTCCACTTCGCTTTCACGAAACATTTTCAGAAGGATGGTTGTTGTACAACCAACTGGCTCTGCACGATAATAAAGCGGATCTGCTGTTTCAAAATTAGCAATACGATGATGATCAACAACCGAAACAACAGTTACCTCAGCAATATCTGCTACGCTTTGTTGGTGTTCATTGTGATCCACAAGTGCAACTTCTGAGACTTCATTTGCTACTGTACTAACTAAACGAGGAGCTGTTACTTGGAAATAATCTAGAACAAATGCAGTTTCACTGTTAAGTTCCCCTAAACGAACAGCTTCAATGTCTGCTCCTTGCGCTTTTTTTAATTCTGCATAACTAATGGCAGAACAAATCGTATCTGTATCTGGATTTTTATGACCGAATACAAGTGTTTTTGTCATTATTTTCGTCTCCTTTTAATCGTTTTGAATTTTAGTTAATAAATCTGGGTCAAATTTACCGTTTTTTAACATCTCAATTTCCCACTTATATGGTGGTTTTTTGGATGCTTTATCTTCACCTACATAGGGAGTTTCAAGGATTTTTGGAATATTTGTGAGCTGCGGATGATGCACAATATAATGAAGCGCGTCAAAGCCAATATGTCCAAAACCAATATTGGCATGTCTGTCTTTATGAGCTCCACGTTCATTCTTACTATCATTGATATGCAACACTTTTAAGCGATCAATGCCAATGATTTTATCAAATTCATTTAATACACCATCGAAGTCGTTCACGATATCATAGCCAGCATCATGCGTGTGGCAAGTGTCAAAAGTGACTGATAATAATTCATTGTGCGTCACACCATCAATAATCTGTGCCAACTCCTCAAAAGTACGACCACACTCAGACCCTTTTCCAGCCATCGTTTCTAAAGCAATTTGGACGCCTTGGTCATGAATAAGAGCCTCATTTAAACCTTGAATGATTTGTTTCATTCCTTTGTCTGAACCCTCACCTACATGAGCGCCTGGATGAAGCACCATTTGCTTAGCTCCAAGTGCATGTGTACGGACAATTTCAGATTGTAAAAAATTAACCCCTAGTTCAAAGGTTTCTGGTTTGACAGAATTACCGATATTAATGATATAAGGAGCATGTACCACGATATCAGCCATATCATGAGCTTTCATGTGTTCTAAGCCGGCTTCAATATTTAATTCTTCTATTGGCTTTCTTCGCGTATTTTGCGGAGCTCCAGTATAAATCATAAACGTATTTGAGCCATAAGAAGCAGCCTCTTCACTTGCGCCAAGAAGCATTTTCTTACCACTCATAGATACATGAGAACCTAGTCTTAACATAAATTCATTCCTCACTTATCGTTTTTTCCGTCTTTCACGACGTTTAATTTCGTTCATTTTATAGTTGATTTTCTTTTTGTAATTTGGTTTTCCTTTTTGTTTTGCTTTTTTACGCATACCAATTTCACGTGGATCTGCTGTTTCGCGTTTAGCTTCACGTTTGGCACGACGATTGCGGTCTTCTAGTGTAACGAATTCTTTGTTTTTCCAATCAACATGCTTGAATTCGATGCCCATTTTTTCTAGTTGGTTTAGACGATCTTCATCAGCTGGTTCAAATAAAGTTAACGCGATACCTGAATGTCCTGCGCGACCAGTACGACCAGTTCGGTGAATATAAAAATCTAAGTCATCTGGTAGTTCGTAATTGACAACATGGCTAATACCTTGGATATCAATACCACGTGCTGCTAAATCCGTTGCAACTACATACTGATAATCTAAGTTTTCGATTTGTTTCATCGTTCGTTTACGTTCGCGTGGGTTAACGTCACCGTGAATTTTGGCAACTTTTAGTCCACGTTCTGTTAAACCGTTCGCTACTTCATCCGCAGTTGTTTTTGTGTTTGTAAAAACAATCGCCAAATAAGGCTGTGAACCAACTAAAACGTTTTTAAGTAAGTCTAATTTATCACGGCTGCGAGTCGCCATAATCCGATGTTCTACTGTTTTAGATGCAGCTACTTTTGGTTGAATATGCTCATAGCGTGGGTTTTCCATGTATTTACTTAAAAATGGTTTTAATTTTTGCGGAATTGTTGCCGAGAAAACAAGCATTTGCAAGTTAGCGGGCATTTTTCCAGCGATATGGTCTACATCGTTTAAGAATCCCATATCAAGTGTCATGTCTGCTTCGTCGATAACTAATGTTTTCGCTGTATGAACAAATAAAGCTTGCTCACGAATTAAATCATTAATCCGACCAGGTGTTCCGACAATAATTTGTGGTTGTTTTTTTAATTTATCAATCGCACGTTGTTTATCCGTACCACCAATAACAAGTTGAACAGCGATTTCTTTTTCGCTAAACTTGGTTACTTTGCGAATTTCATTATAAATTTGGGTAGCAAGCTCACGACTAGGTGCTGTAATAACTGCTTGTACGGCATCTTTTTCTGGATTCACATTGTTAATTATTGGCAAAATAAAAGTATGGGTTTTCCCTGTACCTGTTTGCGATTGTCCAATGATACTTTCCCCTTTTAGAATACCTGGGATTAGCTTTTGTTGTACTTCTGTCGGCTCGTAAAATCCTAATTTATCTATTGCAAGCCCAATAAAAGGTTGAAAGCCAAATTGGTCAAACCTTGATTTCTTCGTCATAAAATATTTCCACTCCGTTCTATACCTAGTAGCCATTATAGCACAGATTAAGTCATTCGTGCGCGCTATAAGACAACTTTATCAAAACAATCAAAGCGAGTTATCCAAAACAGAAAAATAAAACCGGCTATTTTTTATCTAATTAAGAAATAGCCAGTTTTTATTAGCAAAATTGGAAAGGATCCGTATTAACTTCTGAGACAATAAATTCTGCTTCGTAATCTAAAATTTTTGCTTGTTCTTCTATTTTGGTTTTTAAGTAACCTTTCATAACTTTTTCGATATTGTGCCCTGGATCAATTGTTGGTAAATTAATCGCAAGTAATTCATGCCCAGTATGATAATATACGTCCCCTGTAATAAAAACATCTGCACCGGTTGCTTTGGCTTTATGAATAAATTTATTGCCATCGCCACCAATAATCGCAACTTTTTTTACAGTTGTTTTTAAATCCCCAATAAAACGTACATTTTCCACTGCAAAAGCGGTTTTTATTTTATCAATAAATGCTATCATACCCATTTTTTTCGGTAACGTTCCTATGCGTCCTAGCCCTTCTTTATACACAAGATTTTCTAAGCGATACACATCCATTGCTGGTTCTTCATATGGATGGGCAATTCTCACAGCTTTTGTAATAGTTTCTGTTAAATGTTCTGGAAAAACAGCTTCGATTTTCACTTCGGGAGTATTCGTTAATTGTCCTTTTTTACCAATAGTAGGTTTTGCGTTGCTACTTGGCTTAAAAGAGCCTATTCCATCTGTTTGAAAAGTACATTCGCTATATTCTGTGCCAATTTTGCCAGCTCCATTATTGACTAAAGCTAAGCGAACGGCTTCAAGATCATTTTCTGGAACATATACCGCGATTTTACAGTAAGGTTCTGTGTAGGTTTCTTCAATGAAGGTAGTGTCCTGTAATCGAAGTAAATCTGCTAGAATATCATTGACACCACCTTTTGCTACATCTAAGTTAGTATGGGCAGCAAATACTGTAATATCATGCTTAATTAGCTTTTTAATCATTTTCCCTTGTTTAGTTGTTGTATCAATTTGGTGCGTCGGTCGATACAAAAATGGGTGGTGAGCAATAATTAAATCTACCTTTTTTTCAATGGCTTCGTCTACTACTTCTTCTAGAACATCTAATGTAAACATGACTTTCCTTACTTTTCTAGACAAATCCCCAACTTGTAATCCGATTGGGTCGCCTTCCATCGCTAGTTTTTTAGGTGCGATTTTTTCAAGAATTGCAATATATTCATATCCACTTGCAACTTTCATTTTAGCACATCCTCTACTAATGCAATTTTATGTTCTAATTCACGGATTTTCGCTTGATTTTCATTTGATATTGGTTGATTAGTTGAAATTGTTTGGATAATATTTTGCCAAGTATTTGCTTCATGACGCCATTTACTTTTGAATATTGCATTTTGTTCTTTCAATAGACACGGGCCGAAAAAGATTTCTTGCTCCGTCCAGTTCACTGGTTCTCTAGAAGGTTTGAGTACGATAATTTCATAGATTTTGTTGTCTTCTCGCAAAATCGATTCTGCAGTAATTGTCCAGTTATTTTTTTCAGACCATTCCCTTAGTTGGAATGCCGCGATGTTTGGTTGGAGAATGAGTTTGCTTACATTAGCAAGTTTGGCTGTGCCTTCTTCTAAAATAGTTCTAATTAAAGTGCCACCCATTCCAGCAATAACAATCGTATCAATCGCATCCTCCTCTGTAATTACTTTTAAACCATTTCCTTTTCGGACATCAATTTGCGCGGCAAGGCCTGAAGCACGTACTTGTTTTTGAGCGGATTTAAAGGGGCCATCTACTACTTCTCCAGCTACTGCGAATGAGGCTGTTTTATTGTTAATAACAAAACATGGTAAATAAGCATGGTCACTACCAATATCGGCAATGCGTTCATTACTCGTTATGTATGAAGCGACTTTTTCTAGCCGCTTAGAAAGTTGCTCTTCGTTCACTTTGGGTCCCTACTTTCATTTTCATTAAAAAGGCAGGAGAACGATTTGTCCTCCTGCCCGGTTGTGCATTTATTCCAGGAAGTCTTTTAATTGTTTGCTACGGCTTGGGTGACGTAATTTACGTAATGCTTTTGCTTCGATTTGTCGAATTCTTTCACGAGTGACACCAAATACACGACCAACTTCTTCTAAAGTGCGTGTCCGTCCATCATCTAAACCAAAACGTAGACGAAGGACATTTTCTTCGCGATCTGTTAGTGTATCGAGTACATCTTCTAATTGTTCTTTTAATAACTCATATGCCGCATGGTCAGAAGGTGAAGTTGCATCTTGGTCTTCAATGAAATCTCCCAGGTGCGAATCATCTTCTTCTCCAATTGGCGTTTCAAGTGAAACAGGTTCTTGAGCGATTTTCAAGATTTCCCGAACTTTTTCTGTTGGTAAATCCATTTCTTCTCCAATTTCTTCTGGGGAAGGATCGCGCCCTAAATCTTGTAGTAACGAGCGTTGAACACGGATTAGTTTGTTAATTGTTTCTACCATATGCACGGGGATACGAATAGTTCTAGCTTGGTCCGCAATAGCACGAGTGATTGCTTGACGAATCCACCAAGTTGCATACGTACTAAATTTAAATCCTTTGTTAAAGTCGAATTTTTCAACGGCTTTCATTAATCCCATGTTACCTTCTTGGATTAAATCAAGGAATAACATCCCACGACCAACATAACGTTTGGCAATACTTACTACTAGACGCAAGTTGGCTTCTGCAAGGCGACCTTTTGCTTCAATATCGCCAGCTTCAATTCGTTTCGCTAAAGCAATTTCTTCATCAGCGGTTAACAAATCTACTCGACCAATTTCTTTTAAATACATGCGAACGGGATCATTAATTTTCACGCCTGGTGGTACACTCATATCTGTTAAGTCAAAGGATTCTGTTTCCTCTTTGACAAGTTCTGTTTCATCTGGATCTTCATCATCAGCATCATCAGAAACTTCAATTCCTGCTTCGCCAACGTGTTCTAAATACTCATCCATTTGATCGGAATCTAATGTAAATGGAGCTAATCTGGCAGCAATTTTGGCGTAAGTTAAAATCCCCTTTTTCTTACCTTCTTCTATTAGGGCTTCTTTTACTTGCTCAACATTTAGTTCAGCAACTGGTTTTGTGTTTGGTGTTTTATCACTCATAACTGCCTGTATTCCTCCTTCCAAAATGCCGCTCACCTTATTAAAAGGCTTCTCTTAGGTAATAATACCATCATTTAGCGGTTTTAAAACGTTATTAATCCAATTGACCACTGTTTAATTGGCGGTTAAGTTGGACAATTTCAAGCATCACTCGAATTTCATTTTCTTTGTCATTATCTCGGTTGTATCCGGCGAGCTCTTGCTCAAGTTCTTTCTTTTTTTGCTCTAGCTTAAACCGCTTGAGGCTTCTAATATAGTCTTCAAATTGAAGCCGACCTTGCTCTTCTGGGCTAATAACCATTTCAAGGCTACTAATTAAGCCTTTCATTGCAACATCCTGCACGCTATCCATAAATTTATTTGGATCAGCATCATTGCCTTCCGCAAAGTAGCCAATTAAGTAGGTATAAAGTGCTTGATAGTTGTCATGATAAAATTCTGTTTCGCCAAGAAGTTGCTTAATTAACAGAAAGCTGTCTCTACTTTCCATCATTGCCTTCATGAGTTGCTGTTCCGCGGTTGTGTGCGCGGATAGTTTTTGCATCGGCTGTTCAAAAGAAAACAATATTTCCGGATTTTCTTGTGGAATTATTCCCATAAAAGAATCATCTATTGGCGGTTCATTATAGCTAGCAGTTTGGCGCGACTTTTGACTTGTTTTGATAGATTGCTGAAGTTGTTGCTTTAAGGTTTCTATCGTCAATTCAAACTCATCAGCAAGTTGTTTTAAATATAACTCTCGTTCAACCGCTTGATCTAGCTTGGCTATTTCGCGCAAGCAATCATCAATGTAACCAATTTGATCTGTTTCATTTTGTAAATTACGTTCTCTGCGCAAATAATGGATTTTAAAGGCGGTCCAAGTCATCCGCTGCTGCTTGTATATTTCTTTAAATTTATCAGCTCCACTTGACCGAATAAAATCATCTGGGTCTTTTCCGGCAGGTAGTTGGAGGACAAACACATCTAACCGATTTCGTTCTACTAAAAGTGTTCCAGCTTTATAAGCTGCTTCAATTCCAGCTCGGTCCCCATCATAACAAATAATTGCTCGACTAGTAAGCCGTTTGATTAAGTCTGCATGTTCTTCTGTAAGGCTTGTCCCCATAGAAGCAACCGCATTTTGAATGCCTGCTTCTTCAGCAGAAATGACATCCATAAAGCCTTCCATAAGTGTAATTTCTTCTTGTTTTCGAATGGCTTGTCTTGCTTCTGAAAAATGAAATAATGTGCGTCTTTTGTTGAAAAGCGGGGTTTCAGGGCTATTTAAATACTTTGGCCCATCATCACGGTCAAATAAACGTCCAGAAAAAGCAATAATTTGTCCACGGTCATTCGTAATAGGGAATATTATTCGATTACGGAACCGGTCCACCATTTGCCCATCATCACGTTCAGACAAAAGTCCCGCTGTCCCTGCGAGCTGTAAATCCATTCCTCTTTTTTCTAGAAAAGAAGTAACGGTTGCATGATGGTTTGGAGCAAAACCAATTTGAAAATTCGCCATCATTTGTTCTGACATACCACGCTCTTTTAAATAAGTGAGAGCGGCTGTTCCTTCTTCTGTTTCCATCAAAATATAATGATAGAGTTTGGCGGTGAGTTGATGCATTTCTACCATTTTTGCTGTTTCAGAAGTTTCTTTTGGTAAGTGAGCAGTATCTCGCTCTTCAGGAAGTTCAATTGCAACATCCAAATGGCTCATATCCGCGACTTTTTTTACTGCTTCAACAAAAGTTAGTCCATCATGTTCCATGAGAAATGAAAAAACATTTCCGCCTTTTCCACAGCCAAAACAATGGAAAATCTGCTTTTCTGGTGACACAGAAAAAGAGGGTGTTTTTTCCCCATGAAAAGGACATAAACCAGCGTAATTACGACCTTGTTTTTTTAGTTGAACGTAATTACCAATAATATCGACTATATCCGCTTGATTCCGGACTTGATCAATTACTTCTTCAGGAATCCGCGCCATGCTGACAGTCAACTCCTATTTACTTATTTTGCAAAAATGTTGTCATCTGGTCTTTGAAAAGCAATCTATCTTGATCATTCATTGCTTTTGGACCTTTACTATATTTGCCTTGTTGCCTATCTTTGGCATGCCTATAGCGAATATCTAACATTAATGACATTTCTTCTTCTCGATAAAGTTCTCCGCGATTAGAAAAAACATACGTGCCTTTTGCAAGTAAGATGCTAGCAAGGCCAATATCTTGAGTTACGATAATATCGCCTTTTTTTGCTAAGTTCATCATTCGCATATCCGCTGATTCTTTTCCAGTATCCACAAAAATCCAATGCTCTCCTTTTGTATTAAGAGAATAATGGTTAAAAGAGGCCACAAAAATAACATCTAACTGAAATTTTTCAGCAACTTGTTTTATTTCCGCTTTCACTGGACAGGCGTCGGCATCGACCAAAATCTTTGGCACACATTCCATCCTCTCTTCAAAAATCTATGAAGACAAGTTAAAAAACGAGTTTTTAACCCGTTTTTAACTATTATTCGTAGATTTAACATTTTTGTTCGCGATATTAAATTATACGGGAAGAAGCCGATTTTTACAAGCTGTTTTCACCGTATAATATATATATTCGACACAAAAAGCAAAAGTCCTTCTTATAATTCTAAATTTTCGTCAACAATTTCACCGATGTGGATCAAAATCTCATTGGCAGTTTCTTCAATAGCTTTATTCGTCACATCCAGTACAAAGCAATTTAGTTTACTTGCAAGTTTGTTAAATATGGCTAGCTCTTCATCAATGCGTTGATTACTCGCGTAAGTACCCGCTCCAGGCAACCCAATGGAGATTAATCTTTCTTGCCTAATCTTAGTTAATTTTTGTTTGCTAATTTTTAATCCGATAATTTTTTTAGGATCAATTTCGAATAACTCATCTGGAATTTGTGCTTCAGGGACGATAGGTATATTAACAATTTTCAACCCTTTCAGCGCTAAATATTGAGATAAAGGTGTTTTCGATGTTCTAGAAATTCCAATTAATACATAATCTGCTTGTAAAATGCCTCGAGGATTACGACCATCATCATTTTCTACGGCAAATTCTATTGCTGCAACCTTATTAAAGTACGCTTCATCCATTGAACGAACGCGACCAGGTTCTGAAAGTGGTTTAATCTTGTAAGTTTCCTCTAACTGATTCAAAAGTGGACCAAACAAGTCAATAATTGGCACCCCAAATGCTTGAGCTGTCTGGTTTAGCTCTTCTCGAACACTTTCTAAAACAATTGTATGCACGATAATGCCATTATTTACAGCTACCAAATCAACAATTTCTTCAATCATATGAGAAGAGTCGACATGGTGAAAGCGATGAATGAACTTGGGTGTTTGGCCAAATTGACTAAGTGCAGCTCTTGTCACCAGTTCGGCCGTTTCTCCTGTTGAATCGGAAACCACGTATACGGCTGGTTGTGTCATACATACTTCCTCCTCTTTACTCGAAATCTTTTCTTTATTTTACATTAATTTCATCCATTTGAGCAAATTCTTTAATAAAACTTGCTAATTCAAAAAGTAAAGCTAGGCGATTGTTTTTTAGTTCGAGATTGTCACTCATAACCAGTGTATTATCGAAATAATCATCAATGGTTGTTCTAAGTCCAGCAAATGCTTTCAAGCGTTCTACAATGGTTAAACTAGCATAATCGTATTTTAGTTCTTCTAATTTATCAAACAAGGCTTGTTCGTATTCGTTTTCGAATAAAGCTGGGTCAACTTCGACTCCTTCTTCGTATTTTTTCGAAATGTTCACAACACGAGTTAGCGCTTCAATAGTGGGACGGAACCATTCAGATTCTACGTGTTTATTTAAAATTTGTGCACGGTCGACCAGTTGCGGTATAACATTAGGATCCCCGCCGATGACAGCATCAATAATATCGTGACGAATATGATGATTTTGTAAAACAACCCGTAAACGATTTTTCAAGAATGTCTGCACTTCTTTTTTCACGTCGTCACTAGGAAGCTCCACCGCACCTTCCGCTCTTTCCATATCAACAATACGGGAAATAAGTTCAAGTACTGGAATATCCCAACCATTTGCCTGGATAATACGCATTGCACCAAAAGCGCTACGTCGTAAGCCAAATGGATCAGCGGAACCAGTAGGAACGATATTTACACAGAAGAAGCCAACTAATGTTTCTAATTTATCTGCAATCGCAATAAGTGAACCTAAATCCGTTTGTGGTAATTCACCTTCTGCGGAATTGGGCAGATAGTGCTCACGAATAGCTGTTGCAATTGCTGGCTTTTCTCCTTGTAATAGCGCATATTTTTCTCCCATCAAACCTTGTAATTCTGGAAATTCGCCCACAACATTTGTCACTAAATCAAATTTGTAAATATCTGTTAAACGAATAATATCTTCTTTGTCTTCTTCTTTCCAGTTTAAATAGTCAGCAAGCATCAACGCAACTTTTTGAACACGTTTCATTTTTTCTGTTAACGTTCCTAATTTTTCATGGAACACAATGTTCGGAAGTTTAGCTACAGCCTCATCAATGGTCATTTTTAAATCTTCTTGATAAAAGAAATCTGCATCGGATAAACGAGCACGTAAAACTTTTTCATTTCCGCGAGCAACCGTTTCTAGGTTCTCATGATTGCCGTTTCGAACCGTTACAAAATGTGGCAACAATTTATCATCTTGGCTGAAAACCGGGAAGTAGCGTTGATGTTCTTTCATTGTTGTAATTAATATTTCTTCGGGTAATTCTAAATATATTTCTTCAAAATTGCCTGCTAAGACAGTCGGATACTCTACTAAATTAGTTACTTCTTCTAGTAAATCAGTATCTTCTTTGATTTGCCAATTTTCTAGTGCTGCTAGTTCTTTCAATTGTCCTGCAATCGCTTCTTTTCGTGCTGTTGCGTCCACCACGACAAATTGTTCTAATAACGCATTTTGATAGTCGCTAGGTTGCATGATTGTAGCTGTTTTCCCAAGGAAGCGATGACCACGAGACATGTTGCTCGTCACTACTCCAGTGATTTCAAATGGGATTACCTCTGTTCCGAACATCGCGATTAACCATTTAATTGGGCGAATATAGCGTAAGTCGTTGCTACCCCAATGCATACTCACTGGGAAAGTCATGCTTGTTACTACTTTTTGAAGCTGTGGTAGCAAGGCTGTTGTTTTTTTACCAATTACTTCTTTTTTAATATAAATGTATTCCACACCTTTAATTTCACGGAAAGTTAAATCAGCTGGATTGATACTTTGGCTTCTAGCAAAACCTAATGCAGCTTTTGACCAATTTCCCTCTTCGTCCAAGGCGATTTTCTTTGCTGGGCCTTTTGCTTCTTCTACACGATTAGCTTGTTCTTCTGCCATATTGCTAACAAGAACAGTGAGGCGTCTTGGTGTAGAAAAAGTTTTAATTTCAGAAAAAGTAATTTGATTTTCATGAAGCCAATCCGTCATTCTTTTTTTCAATTGTTCTACGGAGCTTGTCACATACTGCGCCGGCATTTCTTCTAAACCAATTTCTAATAAAAAGTCTTTACTCATGACGTTTTCCTCCCTCTTCTTTGACTAATGGGAAGCCAAGTTTTTCGCGTGATTCATAAAATGTTTTTGCGATATGTCTTGCTAAGTTTCTAATTCGGCCGATATATTGCGCTCGTTCTGTAACAGAAACAACACCACGTGCGTCAAGCAAATTAAATGTATGAGAACATTTTAAAACATAATCATAAGCTGGGAAAACAAGTCCTGCTTGCATTTGTCGAGCTGCTTCCCTTTCATACGTATCAAATAAGGTTAATAACATATCTGTGTTGGATGTTTCAAAAGCATATTTAGAGTTTTCAAATTCGGCTTGGAAAAAGATATCTTGGTAACTAATACCTTCTGTCCATTCTAAATCAAACACATTTTCTTTATCTTGAATATAACTGGCTAAACGCTCCACGCCATAAGTGATTTCAGAGGTAACTGGGAAACATTCTAAGCCACCTACTTGTTGGAAATAAGTGAACTGAGTTATTTCCATCCCATCCAACCATACTTCCCATCCAAGTCCAGCACAACCAAGTGAAGGGTTTTCCCAGTTATCTTCTACAAAACGAATATCGTGTTCTAGTGGGTTAATTCCAAGTTTTTCTAAAGAACCAAGGTAAAGTTCTTGAATATTATCAGGAGAGGGCTTCATCACCACTTGGAATTGATGGTGTTGGAATAAACGGTTTGGATTTTCACCATAACGACCATCTGCCGGACGACGAGAAGGCTCCACATATCCTGCTTTCCATGGTTCTGGTCCAATGGCTTTTAAAAATGTATAAGGACTCATTGTTCCAGCACCTTTTTCCACATCATACGATTGCAACATAATACAACCTTGTTCAGACCAATAATCTTGCAGTGTTCTAATCATTGTTTGCAAATTCATTTCTTCCACCTCCAAAGTTAATTCAGCCAATATAAAAACTCTCGTCTCTATATGCTGATTTAAAGCATATAGGGACGAGAGTTATCTCGCGGTTCCACCCTATTTGGAATTTAACCAATTCCCACCTTGATTTCGCTGTACTCCAGAACGCCTTCACAAAAAGATAACTACTCGGCTCACACCAAAATCCGAATTCGCTTAAAATAGAGCTTTTTGTTACTATTTTCCTTCAACGTACCTATTAGTTGATATATTAAAAGATACTGTATTTTGGTCAAAAAGTCAATCGTCACTTTCTTTTTTTAACATGTTTTCCCATTTATCCATATCACGTAAAAATTTGCGACTTTTTAGATATAGGCCAGAATACTCATCGTAATACGTATCAATCGCTTTTTGTAACCATTCTTTTGTTTCTGGTTTTACATCGATGTTTCCTAATCTATCTAATTGGAAGATGAAAAATAATCGAAGTAATTTCACAACATTTTCTGGTAAGTGCATGCGGTAGCGGTCTTTGTCATAACAGCGATGACAGATAATCCCGTTACTCCGTGTAGAAAAGTCAAAATGGCCAGTTGTTTCTCCGCAAATAGCACATTTATCCATCGTTGGGTAAAGTCCTAGTACTGGTAGCATTTTCATTTCAAAAATTTGTGTCAAAATTTGGGGATCATACCCTTCATCAATATCCCGCAAAATTTGAAAAGTTAATTCATATAAATACGGATTAGGTTGTCGTTCTTCAGTAGCCTTATCAAGTAATTCGCATACATAGGTTGCATACGCCGTCATAAAAATATCTTGTTGAATAGAAGAGAAATTTTCAATAACCTCTCCTTGTTGCAGTGTTCCTAGTCCGTTCCCGCCAAAAAAAGTAAAGTAACCACTTGTAAATAATTGGGTTACTGCCGCTAGTCTGCTTTTCGTCTTTTTCGCACCTCGAGCCACCACACCAATTTTTCCGAATTCACGCGTATACATACGAACAATTTTATCTGATTCTCGGTAACTAGTTTGGCGTATAACGATTCCCTCGCATTTTTCCATGTGGTTAGCCCCCTTTGCATTCGTCTTATTATATCATTTTCTAAAGGATTGTGTCTTTTAATATTTATTGCTATCTTTCCGCCGTCAGCTATTGTAAAATAAAGAAAAAAGGCGAGTTAGAAAGGAAACTGTTAGCTATGAATCTCTTACTTATACTTGTTGGCTTCTTTTTACTTACATTCATAGGTCTCATTGTAGGAATTGTGTTACTTATCGTAAGGAAGGAAAAATGGGCCGGAATTATTGTTTCCGGACTATCACTTGGAATTGGCTTTTATATTATCCTAGGCGGTTTAAACTTAGTTACCACTAGTCTTCTACAAAGCTTTAGCAATCCATTTTCGTTTACTTCTGACTTTGGTAATTCTGATAGCTATTCCGATGATTACACGGATAACTTTGATGATGACTACATCGATGTGAAATACGGTCAGACAGTGACGATGGATGATGAAAGTACTGTGACAATCAACAAACCGGTGATCTACCGCGAAAAAGCAGATTATGATATTTATTCTGTTAATATGAAAGTGAAAAATTCGGGAGCAGATGAGATTACTTTTTCTTCCGAAGATGTGTTACTTTATGATTATGCAGATGATGATTATGGAGAAGAAATTACAGAAAAAGTGTTTTCAGGAACAATTAAACCTGGAGAAACGAAAGAATTAACGCTTTTCTATAAGGTGTATAATTTCGGACCATATGATGTGGAATATGATAACTATAACTGGACAGAATAACTAGAAAAAATCCCGTACACAAAGTGATTTGTATACGGGGTTTTTTTAATATTCTTCTCTATCGAAACCATAATCATGTAAATAATGTTCTTTATCGCGCCAGTTCTTCTGTACTTTTACCCAAATTTCTAAAAATACTTTGGAACCAAGTAAACTTTCGATTTCTTTTCTAGCACGCATTCCAATTTGTTTTAGCATTTGCCCTTGTTTACCGATAATAATCCCTTTTTGCGTACTTCTCTCGACAATAATCGTCGCGTTGATCGTTAGTTTTTCTGTTTTAGGATTTTTTTCAATGCCTTCAATGACAACTGCAACGGAATGTGGAACTTCTTCTCTTGTTAATTGCAATACTTGTTCACGAATTAACTCGGAAATAATAAACCGTTCAGGATGATCAGTAATTTGGTCTTTCGGATAATACATTGGTCCAATCTCTAAGTTAGCATTCGTTTGGTCTAACAAATTAGGAACATTGTTACCTTGAAGTGCTGAAATCGGAATAATTTCTTCAAAATCCAGTAATTCCCGGTACTGTTCGATTAGTTTAAATAATTCTTCAGGAGAAATTAAATCGATTTTGTTTATTAAAAGAAATACCGGTGTTTGGACATTTTTCAATTTTTCAATGATAAATTCATCTCCACGACCAAACCCAGTAGATGCATCAATAACAAAATAAATTAAGTCCACTTCTTGAAAAGTATTTAAAGCAATTTTTACCATAAAATCGCCTAGCTTATGTTTTGGTTTATGTATTCCTGGTGTATCGATAAAGATAATTTGTGATTCATCTGTTGTATAGACACCTTGTACTTTGTTTCTAGTAGTTTGCGCTTTATCGCTCATAATCGCAATTTTTTGACCGATAATATGATTTAACAGAGTTGATTTCCCAACATTAGGTCGCCCAACAATAGCTACAAATCCTGATTTAAATGGTTCGCTCATAACATATCCTCCGATGTGAATGCGCCTGGTAAAAGATCTCTCACCGTTACCGTCGCTGTTTTTCCTGTTAAGTTTGTTAAAATTACTGGCATATCTGGTGCACAAAATTCACTAATGACCTGTCTACAAGCTCCACACGGGGAGACAGGCCCTTCCGTGTCAGCCACAACAACCAATTGCTTAAAATCGCGTTTTCCTTCTGATACTGCTTTAAAAATAGCTGTTCGTTCGGCACAATTGGTTAAACCAAAAGACGCATTTTCGATGTTACATCCGAGTATGACTTCATCATCTGTCGTAACGAGGGCAGCCCCAACCGGAAATTCGGAGTAAGGAACATAAGCAAATTCTCTAGCTTGTTTAGCGAGTGAGATAAAATTACTTTCTTTCATTGAGCAAGTCACAATCCCTTCTTTTTATAAAAACATCTGACAAAAATATGGTATGAATATAATTAAACCAATAACGCTTGCTACAAAGGCTGCAAGTAATACTGCGCCAGCCGCTACATCCTTGGCTTTTTTCGCTTCATCAATATATTGCTCTGTAGCAACATCTACTGCTCTTTCTATTGCTGTATTGACCATCTCAAGAGTTAATACACCAAATATGGAAAGAATTAACAAGATCCACTCTGATTTAGTAACGTGAAAAAAAAAGCCACAAATGACAACAGCAAGTGCTGCAAATGTATGAAAACGCATATTTCGTTCTTCTAAAAAGGCTGTTTTTAAACCTGTGAATGCATGCTGAAATGATTCTGCATAGTTTTTACTACGTTTATATTTTCTATCTTTCAAGTCCATAAGCATCCAACACTTCTTTTTGTAAGCCAAACATAATCTTTTCTTCATCTGGCTCCATGTGATCATATCCAAGCAAGTGCAGTAAACCATGAACTGCTAGAAACCCAAGCTCTCTTGCTTTTGTATGCCCATACTCTTTTGCTTGTTCTTCTGCTTTTTCAGTGGAAATAATAATATCTCCAAGCATTTTAGGTGTTTCTAAATCAAAATCAGCCCAGTCTATTTCTGTTTCCCCTTCACCAAGTTCTTCTAGCGCAAAAGAAATAACATCCGTTGCTTGATCTTTATTTCGATAGTCGCGATTAATTTCTCGAATACCTTCGTTGGTCGTAAAAGTTAAGGAAAGTTCTGTTCCTTGATCCATTTTTAAATAATCTGCTGCAAATTGCAAAATATTTTCTACTAGTTTTTTGTCTTCTGCTGGGAGTTCTTTAGTTTCATCTATTAAATCGATTTCTAGGACTGTCATTTTTTGTCCTCCTCTTTCAATCTTTATCATCTGGATATTGAATTCGTTGATGATATATCCCGTTCAATGTGGCAATTAATGTATCACGAATAGTTTTAATTTCTTTTATAGTAATATCACATTCTGTAAACTGACCATCGAGAAAACGCTCTTTAATAATGCCATCAATAATTTCTGTTATTTTGGCCATAGTAGGCTCTGCGGCTGAACGCACAGCTGCTTCAACACTATCAGATATATTGATTATCGCGATTTCTTTTGTTTGTGGTTTTGGACCGCTATAACGATAATCACTTTCTTTTATGTCCGGATTTGTTTCTTTTGCTTTATAGTAAAAATATTTAAGCAATGTCGTACCATGATGCTCCAAGGCAATATCAATAATTGGTTGCGGCATGTGATTTTCTTTTAGAATCTCTGCCCCGTCTTTTGTATGCGAAAGAATTATATCACGACTTTGTTCTGGTGTCAGCCTATCGTGCGGATTAATTCCTTGTAATTGATTCTCTACAAAGTATGGAGGTCGTAATGTTTTACCAATGTCATGATAAAAGCAACCAACACGTACGAGCAAACTGTTTGCACCGATTTTATCTGCACACGCTTCCGCTAAATTAGCTACCATCATACTATGGTGATAAGTTCCTGGAGCTTTCATTAAGATTTTTTTTAGTAATGGATGATTTGGATTAGCGAGTTCGACCAAACGACTTGTAGTTAATAGTCCGAAGATTGTTTCAAATAAAGGAATGAGCCCGATACCTAAAATAAATGCGCCAAATCCTCCAACAAAGGCATAACCGAGTGACATCACGGTTGAAAATTGGAAGATGGTGTTATTGTTAATTAGTAAAAGCATAAACACAAACCCCATATTAATTAAACCAACCATAAATCCAGAAAATACGATAGCAGAACGTCTACTATAGTCACGCAATGCTACCACACTTGTTATCCCGCTTAATAAAATAAAACTAGTTATTCCGCTAGTGGAATCGTTTTGGAAAACAAAAAGGCTGGTTGCTGCTATATAGGCAACACTTAAAAAGGCATACTTTTCGTTCAGCAAAATTTTCAGAATCATTGGAGCAAAAGCCGCGGGGAAGAGATACGAAATATTAGATACTCCCTGCGTTTCTAAAAATAATATAATCATTAGCATGACAAGTGATGTCAAATAAACCGAGGAGAAAATAAGCATCGTCTGCATTTTCTTTTCTTTTGGTTGTGTCTGTTTTTTAGTGTAGAGAAATAGGATTGCAGCAAGTGCCATAATAAACAGTGCAAAACCAGCATACTGTTTTACGGGCATTTTTTGATCCAACAAGTGCAGCATGTTTAATTGGCGATAGGTTTCTCTATCGACAATTTGCCCCTCTTGCACAATCACTTGCCCTTGCAAAATTTTTACTGGTACAACAGCTTGTGCTGCTTCTTTACGTCTGTCTTCTGTTTGTTCTTCACTATAAGTTTCATTTGGGACAATTGCGTAAGAAACTAATGCCTTGGATACATTTTTGTAGTATGAAGGAATCGCAGAAAGTTCAATATCATCACGTGCTCTAATCTTAGCGGCATTTAGATTTTCCTCACGAATGTTGTCTTCCATTGTTTTGGCTACTTCTGTCGTAATAACTTCTTCCATGGTATTAAAGTCTTTACTGTCCGCTTCAAGCAAGGTTGTAAATATCTCATCTGAAATATTTGACGTAATTTTTTCGGAAACGTTGCTAGATAGCTTTGTTTTTAAACTTTTTAGTTTGGTTTCTGTAGAAGTTGGGGCAGGAGCAGGTTTATTATCTTTTGCTGCTTTTGCTTTATTTTTCGTGTCCGCTTCTTTAGCTTCCGTATTTACTTCATTGACATAAGCAAATAAACTTTTAACGAGCGCTACTCGATTTTGTCCTGTTTCACGATTATATACATAAACATCTTCCACATCAGCACTAGCTTTAGTGCGCTCTTCTTTTGTTTTTTCTGTATCTTCTACGGTTTGCGGAGAACGAATTGTTTTCTCAGCAACTTGGAATAACTTCACGTTATATGATTCTGGTTTGGTCATTTGGCAGACAAGAAAGTACGCTATGACAGCAAAACAAATCAGGAGTACTGGGAAAAGGTATTTTTTCCCGCTTTCGATGTACCAATTTCTCCACTTCTTGGCTAGCTTCACACCTTAGTCTCCTCTCTAATTTTGTTTCCCTTCATAAGCTTTAATAATTTCAGCAACAAGAGGGTGTCTGACAACATCGTGGTGTTCAAAATAAACAAAACCGATATCTTTTACATCTTTCAAAACTTGTTCAGCATTAACGAGACCACTCATTGCGCCTTTTGGTAAATCAATTTGTGTCATGTCTCCGTTTACAATCATTTTGGAATCATAACCAAGACGGGTTAAAAACATTTTCATTTGAGCGATAGTCGTATTTTGTGCTTCATCAAGAATAACAAACGCATGATCCAACGTACGACCTCTCATATAAGCCAGAGGAGCTATCTCAATCACGCCTCTATCCATTAACCTTGTTGTATGTTCCGTACCAAAAATATCATATAGTGCGTCGTATACAGGGCGTAAATAAGGATCTACTTTCTCTTTTAAGTCACCAGGTAAAAAGCCTAAGCTTTCACCAGCTTCAACAGCAGGTCTTGTTAAAATAATTTTGCTGACTTTTCCTTTTTTCCAAGCATCCACCGCCATAACGACAGCTAAATATGTTTTTCCAGTTCCAGCTGGGCCAACGCCAAAAACAATATCGTGTTTTTTTATCATTTGGATATAAGTTCTTTGTCCGAAAGTTTTTGGTCTAATAGGAGTTCCTTTAGCATTTTTGGTGATTTCGTCTTCAAATAGTGTATGGAAGTAAATCAGCGTCCCATTTTTTTGCATTTTTACGGCTTGAGCGATATCGCGTCCATCGATATGAATGCCTCTTTTTACAGTCAAAATAAGTTCTGCTAAAACTGCAGTAGTATGCTTAACAGCTTCTTCATCGCCGGTAATAGACAGTGTTTCTCCCCGTGTAATAATTTTTACCTGAAGCAATTCTTCTAAAAGTTCAATATTCTTATTGTTATTGCCGAATAAATCTTGGATATTTGTATCATCCGTTAATTCGACTATTTCATTAAATTCATTTAGCATTGGTTAACCCCTTCACCTGTTATAAGTGCCTTGATTAGTTATATTATACACGAAACCAGCGCACTTGAAAAACGAAGCGGTAGTAATAAGTGAATTCTTCTTGAAATGAGCGTAAAAAAACAGGATTTCTTCATAAAAATACGAAGGAACCCTGTTTCTTTACGTTTCAAAACTAGTTTGAATTAGTTTATGAAAGATATTTTTTTACGAATTGGTTAACTGCACCACCGTCAGCTTTGCCTTTTACTTTAGGCATGATAGCGGACATTACTTTGCCGAAATCAGCTTTACTAGATGCGCCAACTTCTTCGATAGTTGCTTTCACAATATTCTCAAGCTCTTCAGGAGTCAATTGTTTTGGCGCATAGTCCTCAACAATGACAATCTCGGAACGGACTTTATCAGAAAGGTCGTTACGTCCAGCTTTTTCAAATTCAGACAGAGAATCTCTGCGCTGTTTGAGTTCGCGGGAAATCACGGTTACTTCATCATCCGGAGTAAGATCTTTCGCACCTTGGTGAATTGCTTCGTTTTGTAAAGCTGCTTTTAACATGCGAATAACGGAAAGCTTTTCTTTCTCTTTATCGCGCATCGCTTGCTTCATATCTTCATTTAACTTGTCAAGCAGTGTCAACGAAATCATCGCCTTTTAATTAGAATTTGCGTTTTCTTGCTGCTTCGGATTTTTTCTTACGTTTTACGCTTGGCTTTTCATAAAATTCGCGCTTTCTGGATTCTTGCAAAGTTCCACTTTTGGAAACAGTACGTTTAAAGCGACGAAGAGCATCTTCAAGCGATTCGTTTTTACGAACTACTGTTTTTGACATCTCTCTTTCCCTCCCTCCGGCACTTACATGCACTCACTTAAATCCTTCATTTAAGTTCCAGAATAGGACATAACGGAAAATAAATTATGAATTATTCTGAAGTAATGCAGATAAGCATTCACTCATTAAAAATTATATACGAAACATCGGGCATCGTCAACATGAAATCGTTAACTTTCGCATAAATCTTTTAAATGTTAATCGTTTTTATTTTTATATAGATCAAAATAGAATGATGTAGCTGATAAAACATAAAGTGGCGCTGTTTCTGTTCTTAAAATTCTCGGGCCAAGTCCAGCAAGTTTTACCCCTTTTTCTTGCATGAAAAATAGCTCTTTTTCACTGATGCCACCTTCTGGACCAAAAATGAATAAGACTGACTGATTAGGGGTCACTTCCTTGAATAACGTAGAAAGTGTATTGTCTTCTCCTTCTCTAGCACTTTCTTCGTAAGCGACAACAATATAATCAAAAGAGTCACTATTTAATAGTAGTTCTTTCAAACTGTTAGCAAAACGGACTTCAGGAATGACTGTTCGATGCGATTGTTCCGCAGCTTCTTGTGCAATTTTTTGAAGTCGCTCGATTTTTTTAGCTACTTTTTTTTCGTCCCATTTTACAACAGATCGCTCTGCTTTAAAAGGAACAAATGCGTGAGCGCCAAGTTCCGTGCTTTTTTGAACGATGAATTCAAGCTTATCACCTTTTGGTAAACCACTTGCGATAGTCATTTGAATCGGTAACTCTGTCGTTTCATCAAGCCACTCGACAAGCCTTAATTGTACTTCTTCTTCGTTTGTATTTGTTATTTCAGCTATCGCTGTTTGATTATTCGAAAAAACAACATAAACTTGATCGTTAGGTTTCATGCGCATCACACGAGTTATGTGGTGAAAGTTTTCTCCAATAATTCGAATCGGTTCTGAATCATTTTCTAACTCTTGATTAACAAAATAACGCTGCATTTATTCCACTCCTCGTTTGGAAATAATCGCAACCCAATCCCCTTGTTGCTCGATTTTTTCAATAATGAGTCCAGCATTCTTTAGCGCTTCTTCTACTATCTTCGCTTTCTCTTGGATAATTCCGGATGCAATAAATATACCACCTGGTTTAAGTGCCGCATAGACATCTTCTGGGAAAAGTAAAATAACTTCCGCTAAAATATTCGCGACAATGATATCCATGTTGGTTTGATTGATATCTTGAAGCAGGTTATTTTGTTTTACCATGACAATAGCATCGGTTTTATTTAAACGAATATTTTCGTCTGCGGCGCGAATAGCTACTTCATCCAAATCCGTTGCTAGAATGGATTTAGCCCCCAGTTTAGCACTTGCGATGCTCAAGACTCCAGAACCAGTCCCAACATCAATTAATTGATCGCCTGGTTGTAGATAGTCGCTTAGTGCCCGGATGCATAATTGTGTTGTCGGATGGGTACCAGTTCCAAAAGCCATTCCTGGGTCTAGTTCAATAATGATTTCATTTGCTGCTGGTGTATAGGATTCCCAACTAGGAACAATCGTAATTCTATCAGTAATTTGGACTGGATGATAATATTTTTTCCAAGCTGTAGCCCACTCTTCGTCATCTACATCATTGACAACAAATTGGAACTTACCAAGTGGAATATCGAATGTAGTAAGATTCTTTAGTGTTTTTTCGATTTCTGGAATTTGCTTGATAAATTCGGTTGTTTTCAAGAAGTAGGCTTTAATAATCACACCATCTTCTGGATAGTCTTCTCGTTTTAATGCATAGATCTCACCAAACTTATCTTCTCGTTCACGTAAAAAATCGGCTACATCTTCAATGGATACGCCTGCTGCACCGAATTCCGTAAGTACATTTGCAACAGGTTCCACTGCTTCATTGGTTGTATGGACTTCCACTTCTGACCATTCCATTTTTTAACACTCCTTTAGTATGTAGAAAAGGTCGATGGTTGCTTTTCACACAACTATCGACCTCTCCTCACTCATCAATCGCCTTTAAAAGCTCGTTTCATTTTGTCAAAGAAACCCGATGTTTGCTCATCTACTTTGTCTCCAGTAGTAGAAGCAAATTCACGTAAAATTTCTTTTTGTTTATCATCTAGTTTTTTCGGTACAATCACTTTCACGATAACATGTTGATCACCAGTTCCGTTACCACGAAGATGCGGAACTCCTTTACCACGCAAGCGGAAAGTGGTTCCTGTTTGTGTTCCACTAGGGATTTTCAAGCGTACTTTACCATGAACTGTTGGAACATCAATCTCATCACCTAAAGTAGCTTGGACGAATGTGATTGGTACTTCCACATAAATATCGTCTGCTTCTCGTTCGAAAAACTCATCCGGGATAACGACAAACACAACATATAAGTCGCCACTAGGTCCGCCGTTGACACCAGCTTCTCCTTCACCAGATACGCGCATTTGTTGGCCATCGTTCACACCAGCAGGTACTTTCACTTTAATTTTCTTCGTTTTAGTTACGCGACCTTTACCATGACATGTCGCACATTTTTCTTTAATTTCTTTACCAGTACCATTACAGTATTGACATGTCCGTTTGTTTACTACACGACCAAATGGCGTGTTTTGTTCCACATTGATAGAACCTTTACCCCCACAGTGACTACATTTTTCTGGTGTAGTTCCTGGTTTCGCGCCTGATCCGTGACATGTATCACAGTTTTCTTCACGTGGGATTTCGATTTCTGCATCTTTACCGAAAACGGCTTCTTTGAATTTAAGACGCATTGTATATTGTAAATCGCTACCTTGTCGTGGTGCATTTGGGTCTTGTTGACGTCCACCTCCACCAAAGAATGTATCAAAGATGTCTTCAAATCCAGAGAACCCGCCACTGCTGTAACCGCCAGTGCCGCCTCCGAAACCTTGATTTGGGTCCACATGACCGTATTGATCATATTGTGCACGTTTTTGCGTATCACTTAAAACTTCATAGGCTTCCGATATTTCTTTGAATTTTTCATCTGCACCGGCTTCTTTATTTATATCCGGATGATACTGCTTGGACAGTTTCCGGTACGCTTTTTTTATTTCGTCTGCTGAGGCACTCTTGGAAATACCAAGCACTTCATAATAATCTCGTTTTGCCATCCGCCATCACTCCTGTCCATAATAGATTTTTATAGTCCTAAAGTATTGTAACACTTGAAAGTCATGTTGTAAAAAGTTTATTTCAGATAAAAAGCCAAAGCCACAGTAGACTTTGACTCTTTAACCAAGCTTTTTTTAAAAAGATTATTTGCTTTCTTTATCGTCGTCATTTACTTCTTCAAAATCCGCATCGACTACATCGTCATTTTTAGGAGCTTCTTGACCTTCTTCGCCAGCAGCTGCTTGTTGTTCCGCCGCAGCTTGTTCGTATAATTTAACGGAAAGGTTTTGAACGATTTCGTTTAAGCTATCTGTTTTTTCTTTGATTGCTTCAAAATCTTCCCCTTTAAGCGCTTCTTGTAATTCATCACGTGCAGCTTCTGCTTTTTTCACTTCATCTTCGTCTACTTTGCCTTCTAGTTCTTTCAATGTTTTATCAACAGTGAATACTAATTGGTCAGCATTGTTGCGAAGTTCAGCATTTTCTTTGTTCTTTTTATCTTCTTCAGCGTTAGCTTCAGCATCTTGAACCATTTTCTCAATTTCTTCGTCTGTTAAACCTGAAGAAGATTTGATAACGATGTTTTGTTCTTTACCAGTTCCAAGATCTTTTGCACGAACGGTTACGATACCATTTTTGTCGATATCAAAGGATACTTCGATTTGAGGAATTCCACGTGGTGCTGCTGGAATGTCTGCTAATTGGAAACGGCCTAATGTTTTATTGTCTTTTGCCATTGGACGTTCACCTTGAAGCACATGGATATCTACTGCTGGTTGATTATCAGCAGCGGTAGAGAATGTTTGTGACTTAGATGTCGGGATAGTTGTGTTACGTTCGATTAGCGTAGTCATCACGCCACCCATTGTTTCGATACCAAGGGAAAGTGGAGTAACGTCAAGTAGTACAACATCTTTCACATCACCAGTGATAACTCCACCTTGAATTGCAGCACCCATTGCTACTACTTCATCTGGGTTTACACCTTTATGTGGTTCTTTGCCTAATTCTTTTTTAATTGTTTCTTGAACTGCTGGAATACGAGTAGATCCACCAACTAAAATAACTTGATCAATATCGCTAGCAGAAAGGTTTGCATCTTTCAAAGCTTGGCGAGTTGGAGCAATAGTACGTTCTACTAAATCATGGGTTAATTCATCAAATTTAGCACGAGTAAGTGTTACTTCTAAGTGAAGTGGTCCAGCTTCTCCAGCGGTAATAAATGGTAAAGAAATTTGGGTACTTGTTACGCCAGAAAGATCTTTTTTCGCTTTTTCAGCAGCATCTTTCAAACGTTGAAGCGCCATTTTGTCTTTGCTTAAATCAATTCCGTTATCTTTTTTGAATTCAGCAACTAGGTAGTCAATAATTTTTTTATCGAAGTCATCTCCACCTAATTCATTATCGCCGGCAGTAGAATGTACTTCAAATACGCCGTCGCCAAGTTCTAATATAGATACGTCAAATGTACCGCCACCAAGGTCAAATACTAAAATAGTTTGGTCTGTTTCCGTTTTATCCATACCGTATGCAAGGGCAGCCGCTGTTGGTTCGTTAATAATACGTTCTACTTCTAAGCCAGCGATTTTACCAGCGTCTTTTGTTGCTTGACGTTGGGCATCATTAAAATAAGCAGGAACAGTGATAACCGCTTTGTCTACAGTTTCACCAAGATAATCTTCTGCATAGCTTTTTAGGTATTGAAGGATGATTGCACTGATTTCTTGTGGGGAATAGTCTTTTCCTTCGATTGTTTCTTTGTAGTTTGTACCCATGTGGCGTTTAATAGAACTAATTGTATTTGGGTTTGTAATAGCAGCACGTTTTGCTACTTCCCCTACTTGACGTTCGCCATTTTTAAAACCAACAACAGAAGGAGTTGTACGCGCGCCTTCTGGGTTAGGGATGATTTTTGCTTCTCCGCCTTCTAACACTGCAACTGCAGAGTTTGTAGTTCCTAAGTCAATTCCGATAATTTTACTCATTGTTATTTCCTCCTGTGAATTTAGTTATTATTTTTTATTGATTTACTTTTACCATGGACGGGCGAATAACCCGATCTTTTAGTTTGTAGCCTTTTTGAAGTTCAGCAGTAATTTCATTGCTAGCGATATCTTCATTACTATCTTGCATCACTGCTTGATGGAAATTCGGATCAAATTGCTCCCCAATAGCCGGAATCACTTCAATACCTTCTTTTTCAAAAGCAACAAGAATTTGATTATAAACCATTTCCATACCTTTTAGAATTTGTTTTACTTCTTCTTGTTCCGCTTTTGTTGCAAGTGCTTTTTCAAAACTGTCTAGTGCTGGAAGTAAGTCTTGCGCTAAACTTTGTGAACGATACTTTTGCTTAGCATCAAGTTCAGCTATATGTCTTTTTTTGACATTATCAAAATCTGCTTGCGTTCGCAGATAACGATTTTCCATTTCATCAAGTTTATTCTCAAGTTCTAAGATTTTCGCTTGATCTTCTGTCAAAGTATTCTCTGCAATATTTTCTTCCGTTGTTTCATCTGATTCATCTAAAATATTTAATTCTTCTTGTTCGATTTCATCAGCAAGCTTTTCTTTTTTGTTTTTTTTCTCAGACACTTTTGCCACCTCCTGAAAAAACAGCTGTTTTTTCAGCCTTCCTATTTTTGGTTATCACGATAAAGTTTCGTTAACACATCGGTTAAATCTCGGCTCATTACATCAACTAATCCCATCATCCGACTGTATTCCATTCTAGTCGGACCAAGGAGGACAATGCCACCAACACGTTCTCCAGCAATATTGTACGTTGCGGTAATGATGCTACAATCTTCCATTAGACTATTATTGTTTTCCCGGCCAATCTTCACTTGTAAGCCATCTGGAATATCTCTGAATAGCTCATAAACATCTTGTTCCTCTTCCATCAAACGCAGCATCTCACGGACTTTATTGATGTCATGAAATTCCGGTTGATTGAAAATATTTGTTTTCCCGCCAATATACACTTTTTGTTGACTTGCTTGTGTGAAAGAATCAGAAAAAACATGCATAAAACTTTCATAGTTTCTTACGTGTTTTTCAAGTAATTCTTTCACTTCCATTGGAATTTGTAATTTTAAATCGTCCAGCGAAAGCCCGACCAACCGTTCATTTAAAATATTTACCATACGTTCAATATCCGATAACGTCGTACCCTCAGGTATTGTAACGAGATGATTATCAACATGTCCTTGATCAGTTATTAAAATGAGCATTGCTTGAAAATGATTTATTGGTACAAATCTAAACCCGCTTAAATGATTTTTTGTCGCCTCTGGGCCAAGTAAAATGGACGTGTAATTAGTTAAATCGGATAACATCGATGCTGAATTTTGAATAAGTCCTTCCATCTCGTAATAATTTTCCGAGAAGAAAGAACGAATCATTTGCCTGTCAGATTTATCAAGCTTTTGAGGCTTGAGTAAATAATCGACATAAAAGCGATACCCTTTTTCTGATGGAACACGTCCTGAGGAAGAGTGTGTTTTTTCAATAAAACCATATTCTTCTAAAACACCCATCTCGTTTCGGATAGTCGCTGAGCTGTATGGTAACGCCTTCTCTTTCAGCAAATTTTTCGAACCAACTGGCTGAATAGTCCAAGTGAAATGATCGATGATGGCACGGAAAATCAAAAGTTGTCTTTCAGTTAACATATCTATCACCTCTTTTAGCACTCAATAACGTCAAGTGCTAAATACAAGTATAAATTTACCAAACAATTCTAGCTTAGTCAACCGAAAACACTCAATTTCAGACTAAAGTAGGATTGTTTGGTCAAAAATGGTCAGTCAGTGCGGTTTCACAAAAATTCTTGGAAAACATTATTGCCTAAAAACCGGCCATTTCTTGTAAGCGCCACATTTTCTTCGTTATTTTCTAGCCAGCCTTTTGCGGTTGTTTTTTGAATCGCATTCGCAAATGTTGCATCTAAATCTTGGCCGAATTTTTGCTTGAAATGTTTTTTATCCACGCCGTCCACTTTTCTAAGTCCTAAAAACATTTCTTCTTCCATTTTTTCTTTTAATGTAAGTTCTTTTTGTTGAAATGTTGGGAGTATATTCTCTTGCAAGGGTTCCATGTATTTTTTGATTGGGCCGAAATTGCTATAGCGTGTATTGCCGACATAGCCGTGTGCTCCGGCGCCAAATCCGTAGTAATGTTCATTGCTCCAATAAGTGATATTGTGTTTACTCTGAAATCCTTCTTTAGCAAAATTACTAATCTCATATTGTTTACGACCGTGCTTTTCCATTTCGTTGAGAAGTAAATCGTACATATTTGCCTCGGCATCTTGACCAGGAAGGAAAAGTTTTCCCTTTTGCATAAGGTTGTAAAAAATCGTTTTTGGTTCGATGATCAGTGAATACGCAGAGTAATGCGGTAAATCAAGGTCAAGCGCTTGTTTTAATGTATCTTGGAAATCGGCTTCTGTTTGTCCTGGCAAGCTAAAGATTAAATCAATGCTTACATTTTCAAATCCGATTTTGCGCATATTTTCGACGGATTGATAAACATCTTTTACAGTATGAATGCGACCAATTTTTTTGAGAAGTTCATTGTTGAAGCTTTGAACACCCATGCTAATACGATTAACTCCGTGATCTTGCATTGCTTGTAGTTTATATAGCGAAAGATCTCCTGGGTTGGCTTCAAACGAAAATTCGATATCTTTTTTGAGCGGCAGAGTGTTATGAATGGCGGTGCAGAGTCTCGCAATTTGCGCTTCGTTTAAGGTTGTAGGTGTGCCTCCACCGACAAATACCGTGTCGACTGGCGCTATTAGTCCTTTTGCGACTGTTAATTCCATTTCTTTAATCAGTAAATCTACGTATTCGTCGACCGGTTGTCCTTCTAAGAATACTTTATTAAAATCGCAGTAATAGCAAATATGTTCGCAAAACGGAATATGGATATATACCGCGGAACTTTCATTACTCGATAGGTTTGTATTTATCATTTTTATCAATTCCTTGCACTTAAAATTTGCTTCGTTGTCCATTAGTCAGTTTAACATATTTTTCAGTGCTTTTGTGCAGGATTCGCTTTTAATCTAATAAACCATACTTTGCCAAACTATCCACTGCAGCAAGAACGGCTTCTTCTTTTGTCGAAATCGGCTTCCATCCTAAAACATCTCTCGCTTTTGAATTGCTTATTTGGCGATTCATATTAATCATCAACTCGCCTTCTTTGGCGTGCTTACTAAATAAAGCCGCTGCTTTTATAGCTGCATTTGGTAATGTTTTTTTCGGCATTTTATCCACTAGTTCAGGACGTTCTCGTTGAAGCAAATTCGCAATATCTGCCATACTAATTTCTCCGTCAGCTGATGCAATAAAACGTTCTCCGTTTGCTTCTGGGGTAATCATTGCGAGAATGTGTAAATTGGCAACATCCCTAGCATCTACTACGTTTAGCGGAATGTTTATGACGCGTTTCATAGAACCGTTTAACAGATTTTTTAATAAGTCAAAGCTTCCGGAGACGTGATTGCTTTGTGATGGACCAAAAATGGCAACCGGATTGATGGTAGCGAACTCTAATTCCGTTTCATTTTCCATGAATTTCCAAGCTTCTTTTTCTGCAATTAGTTTGGATTTTTCATATGCAGACAAACCCTTAGTAAATTCGTCTGTCCAGTACTGTTCTGTTGTAATGCTATTTTTGTTCGCGTTGCTAAAACCAACTGCACCAAAATTAGAAGTCATAACAACTCGTTTCACTTTTGCCTTTTTCGCTGCTTTCAAAATTCTTGTAATACCTTCGATTGCTGGGCTTATTAATTCCTCTTCATTTTTAAATTTACCGAAAAATACAGGTGATGCAACACTTAACACATATTTACAATCACGCATGGCTTCTTCCCAACCTTCATCTTTAGATAAATCAAGTTCGACAAAGGATAGCTTCGTAAAATTTGCTAATCCATTATTTCGCAATACTTCTATTACTTTTTCTTTACTTTTTAAAGAGCGTACTGTTGTTTTGACATCATACCCTTGTTGCAATAATTGAAAGATAATATGCATTCCTAAAAATCCAGTCCCACCTGTTACCAATACGTTGTTTTTCATCGTGAATTCCTCCAATAGTAGTTAATTTTGCTTATTTTCATTATTAACTTTATACTTACTTTAAACCCTAGAGTATAGTGTAGGGCAAGGAAGCTATTTATTGGAGGTTAAAATGACTTATTCTATCAAAGAAGTGTCCAAAATATTTAATTTGTCGATTTATACATTGCGTTACTATGATAAGCAAGGTTTATTGCCATTTGTTTCTAAAAATCAATCTGGCTACCGCGAATTTACGGAATCAGACTTAAATTTAATTCATACGATTTGTTGCTTGAAAAATACAGGAATGCCGTTGAAACAAATCCGCACATATATTGATTGCGTGATGGAAGGACCTGTTTCTATTGAAGCTCGGAAACAGTTACTCTTGGATCATCGGAAAGTTGTTTTGAAAAATTTAGAGAAATTAACGGAAAATCTAAAAGAAGTTGATGTAAAAATTGCGAAGTATTCCTCTCCTGATGCCGTAGAAGTCATTACTTCTGAGCGGAATTATGTCACTATGGAGAAGAAAAAACATGATTTAATTTATCCGTATCATACATAAAAAGGTTGTGCCGTGAACGTGAGCTCACAGCACAACCTTTTTATTATTTCGATTCATCCATTTTCAAGATTGCCATGAAGGCTTCTTGTGGAACTTCAACGGAACCGATTTGTTTCATGCGTTTTTTACCTTCTTTTTGTTTCTCTAGGAGTTTCCGTTTACGGGATACGTCCCCTCCATAACATTTAGCAAGTACGTTTTTACGTAGTGCTTTAATAGTAGAACGTGAAACAATTTTCGTTGCAATTGCTGCTTGAATAGGTACTTCAAATTGTTGTCTTGGAATAAGTTCTTTTAATTTCTCCACAATGATTTTTCCACGCTCGTAGGCAAAATCACGGTGAACGATAAAGCTAAGTGCATCCACTTTTTCTGCATTTAAGAGAATATCCATTTTCACTAGTTTGGAAGCTTTATAGCCAATTAATTCATAATCAAAGGATGCATAACCTTTTGTAGATGATTTTAATTGATCAAAAAAGTCATATACAATTTCAGACAATGGGATTTCATAAACAATACTAACCCGAATGTCATCTAAATATTCCATCGTAATAAAATTCCCGCGTTTGTTTTGTGCAAGTTCCATAACTGCTCCAACATAATCATTTGGTACCATTACAGTTGCTTTAACATATGGTTCTTCCACGCTTTCGATTACGCCTGGTTCAGGCATTTCAGCTGGATTATCGACAATAATATTCGATCCATCTGTTAGATTCACGTGATAAATAACACTTGGCGCAGTTGTAATTAAATCAATATTAAATTCGCGTTCGATTCGTTCTTGGATGATTTCCATATGTAGTAATCCTAAGAAACCACAACGGAAACCAAATCCTAAAGCTTGAGAAGTCTCTGCTTCAAATTGTAAAGCTGAATCATTCAATTCTAGTTTTTCAAGTGCATCACGAAGATCATTGTATTTAGATGAGTCAATTGGATACAGACCACAATAAACCATTGGATTGAGCTTACGGTAACCATCTAATGCTTCTTCTGCAGGATTATTGGCGAGCGTAATGGTATCACCAACACGTGTATCTCCTACATTTTTAATGGCAGCAGTTAAGTAACCGACATCCCCAACAAGTAGTTCATCTTGTGGCGTGGCTTTTGGTGAGAATACGCCTACTTCTGTCACTTCAAATTCTTTCCCATTAGACATCATTTTGATTCTGTCACCAGCCTTTACGACGCCATCCATAATCCGAATGTTCGCAATAACTCCACGATAGGCGTCGAATACAGAGTCAAAAATGAGTGCTTTTAGTGGTTTAGTAACATCTCCAGTTGGTTCTGGAACTTTTTCAACGATTTGTTCAAGAATATCTTCAATTCCGATTCCTGATTTTGCGGATGCAAGAACAGCGTCGGATGCATCAAGACCAATTACATCTTCAATCTCTTCACGGACTCTTTCTGGATCTGCAGCAGGTAAATCAATCTTATTAATGACTGGTAAAATCTCTAAGTCGTTATCGAGTGCCAAATAAACGTTCGCGAGTGTCTGCGCTTCAATACCTTGCGCAGCATCTACAACGAGAATAGCACCTTCACAAGCAGCTAAACTTCGAGATACTTCATATGTAAAATCGACATGCCCTGGTGTATCAATTAGATGGAAAATATATGTTTCTCCGTCTTTTGCTCTATATTTTAGTTGTACAGCATTTAATTTAATGGTTATCCCGCGTTCACGTTCTAAATCCATCGAATCTAGTAGCTGATTTTTCATTTCGCGATGCGTTAAAGCACCAGTTTTTTCTAAAATCCGATCGGCGAGTGTAGATTTACCATGATCTATATGCGCGATAATCGAAAAGTTTCTAATTTTCTTTTGTCTTGCATTCATTTCTTCTTTGTTCATTTCCCCAGCTCCTGATTAGAACTCATCGCATAAATCCGATGGCAAGCTATCCTTGATTATATCAGTAGAACGCTTAACATTCAATGACTTCTTTATTGTTTACAGATAAATTTAAAATAAAATGGAAAGTATTATTGCAATATTGCTTTGATTTCGGTATAATAGCATTTGTTCTGATATAATTTAAAAAGGTATGTTATATGAAATAAATACTACCTCATTAGTTTGGACGGAGGTGAATGGAATGCCAAATATTAAATCTGCAATTAAACGTGTAAAAACTGCTGAAACTCGTAACAGCCGTAATGCATCTCAACGTTCTGCAATGCGTACTGCTATCAAGAAATTTGATGAAGCTGCTGCAAACAACGCGGAAAATACGAAAGATCTTTACGTAGAAGCATCAAAAAAATTAGATAGCGCTGTGAGCAAAGGATTGATTCACAAAAATAATGCTGCTCGCAACAAATCTCGCTTAGCTGCTAAATTAGCTAAATAATACCGATTCTGGTATAAAACATCACACCTTGTGTGGTGTTTTTTGTTTTTTTAATAAGCTTTGTCCGCATTAGACAAAGCTTATTTTTATACCGTCTTTTGTCGATTGTCTTGTAATTCAAACAAAAACCACTCTAGTTTTTGTTCTTTATCGCCAAAACCAGTTTTCATTTCATAATCTATTTCAGCTAGTCGTTTTAATGCTTGATTTAGCTGATTTTCTGAAAAATTCTTCGCTTGTTTAGACGCTAATTTAACTCGAAATGGATGCACTTTCAGCTTGGTGGCTGCTTGTTGTTGTGAATATCCCTGTTGTTCTAGTAATTTTAATTGGTTTAATAGTCTAAACTGACTAGAAATTAATGCTAGAATTTTAATAGGCTCTTCTTTTTGTTTTAATAAATCATAATAAATTCGAAGTGCACCAGCAATATCCATCGCAATCATTTTGTCGAGTAACAAGAAAATATTTTGTTCTAATGATCGAACAACTAAAGATTCTACATCTTGAATCGTGATTTCTTTCGTTTCAAAGCAATATAACATTAATTTTTGCAATTCGTTCATTGCAGTTGTGAGTTGTCCACTTGTTAATTCTGTAAGCCGATTGATAGCAGATTGTGACATGTGTATATCATTCTCCTGTAATTTAGCTTCAATCCATTTTTTCAGCTCATTTTCATTGGGTCTTTTTGCCTCAATTACAGTAGCTGTTTTTTTGAGTAGTTTAGTGAGTTTTTTTCGTTCGTCTAGTTTCTCTACCCGTGCCACAAAACATAATACAGAGTAATCAACCGGCTCATTTAAATAAGCTTCTAACTTTGCTGTGTCATGTTCTACTTTGTTTTTGCTTTTTTCTGAAGTTAAGAAAATGGGATTATTTGCCATCACTAAACGTTTATCCCCAAAAAATGGCATACTTTCTGCTTCTTGGACAACTACTTCGATTGGCATTTCTTCTAAATCCAGATTAGCATAATTAAATTCTACTTCTTCCCCATCCAAAATATTGTCTATTAAAAGTTGTTTCGTTTCATTAATAATATAATCCTCTGTTCCAATAATTAAATATACTGGGCTAATTTTCTTTGAACGAATCTGTTTCCATTCTGGCAGCATATATTTCGCCTCATTTCACTCTTATTTCTCTTCCTCTATGGTAAAACATGAAATAAGAGATAGCAAGTTTTATTTAAGTGTTGTTTGAAACCCTTTTCCAAAAGTATAGTTAATTTCACCTGCGAGATCCGTTCGTATAATGGGCACATTTTCTTCTTCTAAAGTTTTTAATGTTTCTTCATGCGGATGCCCAAACCGATTGTCTACGCCACATGAAATAATTGCAAGTGCTGGTTTGACTTTTTGGATGAATGCTTTTGAGCTAGAAGTTTTACTGCCGTGGTGTCCAACTTTTAGAATATCAGCTTTAATTTCTTTATTTAGAATTGCTAGTTCTCCACTCGCTTCCAAATCACCGGTAAAAAGCCAAATTTTGTTATCTAATTTTGCTTTTAAAACAATGGAATCATTATTTCCTCCTTCTCCTTCTCGATCCGGATATAAACACTCAAATGTACTATCGCCAACTTGCCATTTTGCTCCAGTTAAAATAATTGTTTGTTTTACATTTGGCATAGAATCAAGTGCTTGTTTCATCATATCTTTATTCTCCGCACCTTTTGCAAAAATTAGTTCTTTAATAGCTATATTTTTTTGTAAATCATCTAGCCCTTCCATATGATCTGCATCACTATGGGTAATTATTACTTTATCTAATTTGCTAATTCCTTTTGATTTTAATACTGGTGTGAGCGTACTTCCTCCGATTGTAAATGGCTTCTGTTTTATTGTCCACTCTTCTTTCATGAATGGTAATTGTCCGCCAGTGTCAATCAAGTAGTTACCTTGGTTGCGTGGTAATTGGATTAAGATACTATCACCTTGACCCACATCAATAAAGCTAACTTGACCATTAAAATTGAAAGTTGAGAGATAGCAGAGACAAAAAAACAAATGAGGATAACTACTGGGAACGATTTCTTTTGCCATTGATGAAACAGCAAAAGTACGATGATGACTAAAAGAATTAGCACAATCGTCGTTGGTCTTCCAGTAACAATGGTTTGATACGGAATTTTTGCAAATAAATTAGTTAAGTTTTCTATTACTTGAATAAAAAAAGTGAGTATTATTTCTGGAATAGTTAATACTGTAGAAGAAGTAAACGACAATAAAAGTACTAAAAAACATCCTGGTAAGATAATAATTGTAAAAATGGGTATGTACAATAAATTAAAGAAAATACCTACCCATGAAAATGAGTAAAAGTGGTACATCATTACAATGGAGGCTGTTATGGTAGAAACAAAGGAAATTGCGAGGGATCTTGATAATGGATGTTGTAATTTCATTAATATCCCTTGAGAAGATAAAATAATCCCAAATGATACTGCATAAGAGAGCTGAAAACCAACTTCATAAATCACATATGGTTGAATGAAGAAGAACAAAATAAATGAAATACAAATAATAGAGAATGAGCTCCACTTAGTTACAAACTTTTCTGATAGAAGTAATAGTCCGGTCATTGTAGCGGCCCGAATAACCGGTGCATTAGCTCCTGTTAAAACAACATAAAGTGGTAAAAAAATTAAAAGCAATAACACCGTTCGCTCGCGTGTGATACCTATTCTTAACAATAGAAAATAAATTGCAGCGATAAGCAAATTAACATGTAGTCCTGAGATAGCGAGTAAATGAACAACCCCCATTTGTTGATATGCCACATAAAGATCTAGTGAAAAACCATTTTTATCACCAGCAATTAAAGCGAGACAATAAGGGCTAACCTTCGAAGAGATGTTTTCCGTTAGCTGATTAATCAGCTTCAAACGTAGGTTTTGAATACGCATTAGTAAAGAAGGTGCGATTTTTGGCGTGATTTGAAGTGTTGAAGTTTTGAGAATGTAATTAATCCCTTTTCTTTGCAAATATTCTTTGTAATTAAATTGATTTTGGTTTCGATTAACTTGTGGAGATTCTAAGCTACCAGAAACAGAAATAAATTGACCATATCGGAGTTGCTTTAAATTGTTTTGTTCTTTTTCGGTAGCAATTCGATAACTTAATTGGAACTTCTCTTTTGAACAGCGAACCGTAGCTTGAAAACTATCGCCATCAATTTTCAACTCATTGATTATTTGACAGCTTCCGGTAAAGTCGCCGGTCGTATAAGAAGAAGTATTAAGCTTATTAACGAAAAGAAACAAACAACTAGTAAAAAGGTAAACGAGGATAAAAAGAAGGAGAAGTTTGGATTTCTTTTTAATGGTAATTATTATGAGCAAACAAATACACACGGGAACGAGAGAGCTGGCAAAAGCCGTACTGATAATAGCTAAAACGATTATAGCTAAATAGCGCTCGATAACGTCCCCTCCTTGATTAAGTTAACTTTTCTGAGATGTGTTGATAGAGTTGTTCTGCTTTATTAGGCGCAATATTTAATTCTATAGCAGCTTCTTTTACTAAAGTATGCATTTTTTCTTCATTCCAATTATTTACTTGAAGTACAGACTCATCAAACTCGACTTTTTGTAAATCAACACCTGCGAGCTCAAATAATTCTAATGCATATGGATGATTCTTATAATCTTTAGCAAAATAAACTTTTTTAATACCGGCTTGAATAATTGATTTTGTACATGCTAGACAAGGGAAATGTGTCACATATAATTCGGCTTGGTCTGTTGTCGCACCAAATTTGGCGCATTGCAGTATGGCATTCATTTCGGCATGAATCGTTCGAATGCAGTGACCATCAACTACATAACAACCGTGTTCTGCACAGTGATCTCCCCCAGCAATGGAGCCATTATATCCGCCAGCAATAATACGCTTATCTCGAACTATTGTTGCACCTACCATTAATCTTGTACAAGTACTCCTTGATGATATAAGATGACTTTGCGCCATAAAAAACTGATCCCATGCGATTCTTTGCACACTAAAAACTCCCTTATGATTTGATAAATATTAGTATAGGTGTTCATGAGGAAGTTCGTCAACCACTTTTATTATTTCACATCCAAATATTCCTTTAGTTTTTCGATTGTTTTTTCTCCGATACCAGTTACATTTTGTAAATCTTCTATTGTTTGAAATAACCCCTCTTTCTCCCGATATTCAATAATAGCGGTTGCTTTTGACTCGCCAATTCCTGGTACTGTTTGTAAATTAGAGGTAGAAGCTGTATTGATGTTGATTTTTTCTTCCGTCTTCTCACCGGCTTGTTCACTTCTACTTGTAGAAGTTTCCGATCCTTGCTCGCCTTTTTTGTAGACATAGATGCTCATTTCGTCTTTTAATTTTTCAGCCAAATTCAGCTTACTACTTTCAGCTTCTTCTGTAAGCCCTCCAGCTGTTTTCACTACATCTTGCACTCTTGCATCTAAAGGTAGTTTATAAACACCAGGCGAGCGGACGGCGCCTTTGATATCAATGTAGACATACTTAGCTTCATTTACTTGCTCTGTATCTGCTTTTACTTCTGCAATGGTTGCTGCATTTGTAGTTACTTCTTCTGTCTCCTTATCTGGCATACACAAATAAACTAGTCCAGCGAAAATAACAGCCACTATAATCAAGATATAATTCTTAAGTTTTTTTATTTGTTCTATCACCACTATCACCGTCCTTAATTATAGTATTCGCCATATTGATTGAAATTCCTTTTTGACGAAAATAATGAAAACTACGTAAAAAAAGAAAGTAATTTTGGAAAATTACTTTCTTGCGACGAAAAAGATCCTTTCACTCGTAGTTGTAGGTTTTTTTAAACTGAAATCTGCGTAAACTTCTATTTTCGTGAATTGGTATTTTTTTAGAAGGTTTTCATAATGGGCAATCGGATATGTCCGTTCTTTGTGTAATTCATCTACTCTCTGATAAACATCGTCTTCGTCCAAAATAAAGAAAGTCAGTTCATGTTCAACAGAATGCTTTTGTACTCCAGGAAATGAATTCCAAATGGTGGCTATTTCTTCATCGCTGTCGCCGTAAGAATATTCTTTGAAACCTTCTTCCACTTTATAAACAGAATGAACATCAAACAAGAATAGACCACTTGGTTTTAAATGTGCTGATACAGCTTCAATTGTGTTTTCAAGTGCTTCTTCGGTTTCTAAATAATTGAGTGAATCACAAAAACAAGTAATAGCATCAAAAGATTGGTTTAAGGAAAGTCTAGACATATCTTGCTTAAAAATCGGCAAGTCAATCTCAGCAGCAGCTATTTTCTCCTTAGCAACGGCAACCATTTCACCTGAAAAGTCTACTCCTGATACCCGGTGACCTAAAAAACTTAATCGAAGGGCAAATTCGGCTGTTCCACATGCTAAATCAAGAATGTTTTGTGGTTTTTCACCGATGAAATTTGCTGAAAATTGAACCCATTCGTCATATAGTTCTGAATCCATTAATCTATCATAAAATCCTGGAAAATATTCGTAACTCATTGTACTTTTCTCCTTAAAAAAACAGACGAGAAAATTTCCCGCCTGTTTTATAATTAATTAAGAAACAAATGCTGCAGAAACGTCAACTAGCGGAGCGTCTCCCCATAATTTTTCTAAATTATAGTAAGAGCGTTCTTCTTTGTGGAATACGTGGATAATTACATCACCTAAATCGATTAAAATCCATTGCGCTGCGTCAAAACCTTCTAAACGTTTTACATCTACTTGGTTTTCTAATGCTTTTTCTTTAATTTCACGAGCGATTGCCTGCACTTGTTTGTCAGAATTACCATGACAGATAACAAAATAATCTGCAAAACTGGATAACCCCTTCATGTCTAGCGCTAAAATATCCTCTGCTCTTTTATCGTCTGCTGCCTTTGCGGTCAGCATTAATGTATCATAACTGTTCAAATTATTAATAGTCTCCTTCCAAATTTAAATTAACAAAATAATTATAAGCTTCCAGTGTGTCTGGAAATACTGGTTGTTTCTTTTTAATCAAATGTGTAATTGTATTAGATAAGGCAAATAACATTGCTTCATCCAATGATTTAAGTGCCAGTCTGCGTGCTTTATATACACCAGGAAATGTTCTACCAGGTTCGGTGTAATCAGCTAAATAAATTAGCTTATCAAAGTCCGTCATAGAGGCACTTCCGGTTGTGTGCAGTCGTATTGCTTCCAATATCTCATTATCCGTAATGCCAAATTCAGTTTCCGCTAAATAAGCGCCAACTGGGGCATGCCATAAAGAACGATGAAACTTGAGTAGTCGAGGATCATACTGTTCATTTTCAATAATCTTTATTGCGTCCTCATCTGGATAGTATTTTGCATAATCATGTAGTAGAGCGGTTATTCTCGCTTTCTCGATATCCATATGATAATGTTCTGCAAGTTCTACAGCTGCTTTTTCTACGCCTAATGTGTGTTTGAAACGTTCATTCGGCATAGCTGCTTCTACTTTTTTTAACACTTCATTTCTTTCCATAAAGCTGATGCTCCTTTATATATGACCACACTTTTTCTGGTAAAAAGGCTCTTGCATTTTCGATATCATGACGAATTTCAGTAGAAGAAATCTGCATTTCCGGCATAGTAAGCTGGATTACTTCATAAGAAACTTCGGCTTGATAGCTTGGTCGATTAAGGCCAACAAATGTCACCATTTTTACTAAATCATCTATATGATACCACTTTGGCAAATATTCTACCATATCGCCGCCGATAATAAAATAAAAATCTGTATCAGGCTGCTCGCTTATCATATCACGCATCGTGTCATACGTATAGGACTTCCCAACGCGACCTAATTCACGCGAATCCACTTCAAAATAGTCGTTATCCGCAAGCATTAGTTGAAGCATTTCTAATCGTGCCTCATTAGATGCCATTCCGCTAATTTGCTTGTGCGGGGGGATTTTATTAGGTAGGAAAAGAACTTTTTCTAGCCCTAATTGTTTTTTTGCTTCTTCCGCCATACGTAAGTGTGCTAAATGTGGTGGATCAAAAGTGCCGCCTAAAATACCGACTTTATGTTTCATCGCCTATTTCCTCCAAATTACGGTAACTTGATTTGTTGCTTATTAACAGATGTTTTGTATAGAATAATGGTTCTGCCAATTACCTGTATGATATCTGCTCCTGTGCGACTACTGATTTTTTCCGCAACAGTTTGCTTATCTTCTTCGCAATTTTGCAGAATAGAAATTTTAATTAATTCCCTTGCTTCTAGTGCTTCTTTTACTTGAATAATCAAGTTTGGCGACACACTTCCTTTTCCCACTTGGAAAATTGGTTGGATGCTATGTGCTTCTTTTCTTAAAAAACGTTTTTGTGTAGCTGTTAACATTAGTTTCCTCCTAATTGTTCGAGTACTGCTTCTTTCATCAGTGATCGTCTTGGTTTTACACCAGTCCATATTTCAAAAGCTAAAGCACCTTGATTAACAAACATGGACAAACCATTTTGGATAATCGCTCCGTTTTTCTTGGCTTCTTTCAAAAATGCTGTTTCAGCTGGATTATAAATAATATCAGAACAAACGGTCCCTTTCGTTAAGTTGGACAGTGAAATTGGACTTTTATTTTTGGAAGCTTCTAAGCCAATCGATGTGGTTTGAATGATAATCGTAAAATCAGCCAAGTTTTTTTCAGCTTCTTCTAGCGTCATAGCATAATGATTGTTATGATTTTTTGTCATTTCAACCGCTTTTTCCGAAGTACGATTAGCAATGGTAATTTTTGCATTTGTATGATTTTTGAGTGCAAGATAAATAGCTTTACTTGCACCACCTGCCCCAGTAATTAAAATCGAATCATTTTCAGTGATAGGACGAATTTCTTCTAAACCTTCTAAATAACCTTTGCCATCTGTGTTGAAACCGTACCATTTCCCTTCTTTTCGAAGCACTGTATTTACAGCACCTGAATCAACTGCAAGAGGCTCAAGCTCATCCAAAAAAGGTAAAATACGTTCTTTAAAGGGAGTGGTAATATTAAATCCACGTATCCCAGAAGCCATTAATTTTTTTATTTCTGTTTCAAAAGCGTCTTCTTCTATTAAAACAGAATGATATTCAGCATCCATTCCAAGTTCTTGGAAAATCCGATTTTGCATAGCTGGTGATAAAGAGTGTCTTATAGGATTTCCGATAACCACATATTTTTCCAAATGACAAGCCTCCTTCATTTTAAACGAGTGATGTTCGGATAGTTGCGCTAACGCCTTCAGGAACCCAAGCAGTAATTTTCGCGCCTCCTTCTGGAATCGTTACCCAACCAAGTCCTGAAAATACGATATCCGCTTTTTCTTTCACATTAAACGTATAAGGAACTAGTTTTGGTAGTGTTTTCATACCTTCTTCGGTCGGGGGTTGAAGTACTAATCCAGCTTGTTTTTCATATAGTGCATCTGCTTTTTCTAATTTTGTGCGGTGAATTGGCAAGTTGTTTGATGCATAGACAACAAGTGATTTTCTGCCACCAGAAACATAATCTAGTCTAGCAAGAGCGCCTAAAAATAGCGTTTGTTCTTCATTTAACTGAAAGACAGCTGGTTTAACTTCTTTTTTCGGTGTTATAGCTTTTAACGTTGTAGTATCAATAAAATGAGCCATTTGATGATGATTAATAATTCCTGGGGTATCCACTAATACATTGCCATCCGCCAGTGGGATTTCAATTTTATCAAGTGTTGTTCCTGGGAATTGCGATGTAGTAATAACATTGTTTTCACCGGAAGCTTGTTTGATAATACGGTTGATAAGCGTTGATTTCCCAACATTGGTACAACCTACTACGTAAACATCTTGCCCATTTCTTAGTTCCTCGATTTTTTCTAATAAGGAATCAAATCCGTGACCTTTTTCCGCACTGACTAACACAACATCTGTTGCTACTAGACCTTGCTCTTTGGCGCGAGTTCGCATCCAACGTGTTAATTTATCCCGTTTTAACGATTTTGGTAGCACATCTTCTTTATTTCCCACTAATAAAACCGGATTATTACCAGCGAAACGAGGTAGACCATGTAACCAACTACCATCAAAATCAAAAATATCCACAACGTAAACAATTAATGCTTGTTTCGTGCTAATTTGGTTTAAAATACGTAAAAAATCATCATCTGTCAGAGCAACATCTTGTATTTCATTGTAATGCTTTAATCGAAAACATCTTTTACAAATTACTTGTTCATTATTTAGAGATGATTTTGGTGCATAGCCAATTTTATCAGGATCTTCGGTTTGAATAATTGCTCCACAGCCGATACATCTTACTTCTTCTGTCAAAGTGATTCCTCCCACTTAATTTCGTTTTTCTTAGCTAATCGTTTTAAAATGACACTTTCCATCATTCGATTTAATTTTGTTGCCATCCCATCTGTTTGTTTCACCGGGCGAACAAAAATGGTCGTTATTTTTTGTCGATTTCCGCCGAATATATCTGTCATAATTTGATCACCAATCATCACAGTTTCTTCTGGCGTTGCATCCATTTCTTTTAATGCCCAGCGAAAATTACCACCAAGCGGTTTTTTTGCCCGAGCTAAATAAGGGACGTCAATTGCTTTTGCCACGCGAGCAACCCGTTCTTCATTATTGTTAGAAAAAATCATCACCTTGATTCCTTCTTCTTTCAATATCGTAAACCAGTTAATTACTTCATCGGTAGCATCTAATTGATCCCATGCGAGCAGTGTATTATCTAAATCTGTTAAGATCGTGGTTTTACCCATTTTCCTAAGTTGTTCTGCTGTTATTCCAAATGGAGTATTCAACATTTTATCTGGTGAGAATTGCTTTAGCACGTATTGGCACCTCATTCTTTTATTTAGTACAATCTATTCTATCATACATTCAATTAGACTAATAATCTATAAATTTTACCATCTTTCTGTTTATTTTACAAAAAAACCTGAGAAAAATGTTATAATACGCAAGGAAACGTTATTTTTCAAGGAGGGAAACAAATGTCGAAAAATTATGCATTAACCTGGGATTTAGAAAATATATATGCTGGGGGAAGCGGCTCAGAAGAATTACAGCAAACCCTTAAGGAAGTAAAAGCGGACTTAGATAGCTTTGTCACGAATGTTACTGAATGGGATGTTCCTGAAAATGTCGAAGCTTCTGCAGAATTTCTTTTACTAGTGAACCAAAATGCCGCTATCTCTAAAGTCTTATTAACGGCCGGCTCTTTTTTAGAATGCCTCGCTTCTGCCAATATTAATGACACTCGTGCAAATGAGATTTCTGCGCTAATTTATCAATATGTTGCAACACTTGCGACTGCTGAAGATGAATGGCATGATAAATTTGCTCAAGTACCAGATCGTATTTGGAACGAATTAATGGAGCAAAATGGGCTGTCACAGATTAGTTTTGTTTTAGATGAAGCACGAACAAACCGTCGCAAAAAAGGTAGTAAAGAACAAGAAGCTGCCATTAATGCATTGGCTGTTGATGGATATCGCGGCTGGTCAGATCATTATGATACTATCGTAGGCAAATTACGGATGCATGTCACGCTGGATGGTGAGGAAAAAGATGTTTCTGCTGGTCAAGCGCTTAATTTATTAAATCATCCGGACCGTGAAGTTCGTCAAGCTGTTTTTAAAGAATACACACGTGTTTGGCAACAAGAATCTCGTCTTTTTAGTGATACATTGAATCATTTATCCGGCTTTCGTCTTGCTACATATGATATCCGCAAGTGGGATAAGATAGTAGATGAGCCATTAGCTATTAATCGTTTGGATGAACAAACGCTTAAATCGATGTGGAATGTTATCCAAACGCATAAACCGACTTTTGTTCGCTTTTTGGACAGAAAAGCGAATTTACTAGGTCTTGAAAAATTAAGTTTTTACGATGTAGAAGCCCCACTTGTTTTCTCTAGTGAACCAAAAAAATATACGTATCAAGAAGGCGCTGAATTTATCATTGAGCAATTCAAAAAGTTCAGTCCAAAAATGGCAGATTTTGCGAGACATGCCTTTGAAAAAGGTTGGATTGAAGCGGAAGATCGTGATAATAAGCGCCCAGGTGGATTCTGTACTGATTTTCCAGTAGAAAAAGAAAGTCGAATCTTCATGACATATGATGGAGCTCCTGGGACCGTAGCTACACTAGCACACGAACTTGGCCACGCATTTCACTCTGATGTCATTCGCGAAGAACCTTTCGAAAATACCGATTATGCAATGAACGTTGCCGAAACTGCTTCCACTTTTGCTGAAATGATTATTGCAGATGCTTCTGTCAAAGACGCTAAAACAAAAGAAGAAAAAATCACTTTACTGGAAGATAAAATTGGTCGTAGTATTGCTTTCTTTATGAACATCCATGCTCGTTTTATATTTGAAAGTAACTTTTACGAAGCTCGTAAACAAGGTGTAGTTTCCGTTGATCGATTAAACTCGTTAATGGAAGAGGCACAACGAGAAGCTTACCTGGATGCTTTAGATGAATACCATCCGCAGTTTTGGGCTTCTAAACTTCACTTTTATATTGCGGATGTCCCATTTTATAACTTCCCTTACACTTTTGGCTACCTCTTCTCTCTCGGCATTTATCATAAGGCGCAAACTGAAGGTGCAAGCTATGAAGATAAGTATATTGCGCTACTGAAAGATACAGGTTCCATGACGACAGAGCAACTTGCCGAAAAACATCTTGGTGTAGATTTACGTAAAGCAGATTTTTGGGAAGAGGCTGTTCAACTTGCTGCAAAAGATGTAGAAGATTTCCTCACTTTAACAGAAGAATATGTAAAATAAAAAATTCCTGGAGTGCGAAAACTCCAGGAATTTTTTTAAATTGTTTTAAGTAATTCAATAATACAAGTAGAAGATTGTTTCGCTGCTAAATGAATGAATTCATCAAATGATATTGTTGCTTCTTGGTTTGCTAAGTCCGAAATAGCACGAATAATTAAAAACGGAATATCAAACTGATAAGCAACTTGGGCAATCGCAGCTGCTTCCATTTCGACAGCTTTGACATCTGGGAAAAATGTTCGAATAATTTCATGCTGATCTGGACGCATAATAAACGAATCATTGGTAATAACTAAACCAAATACGGCTTTATTTTCACTTGTAGAAAAGTAATCACGGTAAATGGTTTCTGCTTTTTTGAGTAGAACCGCATCACCTTGGTAAAAAGCTGGCATACGTGGAACTTGACCATATGTATAGCCAAATTCCGTTACATCCACATCACCATATGCAAGACGATCCGAAATGATAACATCTCCTACAGCGAGTCCCTCAGCCATTCCACCTGCAGATCCAGTGTTAATAATTATTTCTGGTTTAAATCGATCTGCCATAAGCGTTGTTCCTATTGCCGCATTCACTTTGCCGATGCCTGATTCTAATAAAATAACTTCTTTACTAGCAATTTCACCTAGATAGAATTTTGCGCCACCAATGGTGACTTCTTCTACACTTCCCATTACTTCTTTTAATATAGCTACTTCTTCTTCCATTGCCCCAATAATACCGATTTTTCTCATTATGTAACCTCCAAAAAAAAGCACAGTAAGCTTCAATAAAACTTCTGTGCTTTATCTCTTATCGTTTGTTTTAAGTTCTTCTACTTTAGTTGGTTGCCATCCTTCGCCGTCTACCCAAGAGATATAGACACGATAAGCTTTATCAGGTGTTTCTTTAGCAGAAAGTGTCCCAATAGCTTGTGTTGCCGGATCAGCTCCTTGCTCTACAAACCAAAGCGATGTATCCGCGATTGGAATATCTGTTGCAGCAGAAAAGGCTTTTCGTTTTTCTTGCCAGTCAACACTTGTGGAACTGTACGAATTCACGTGATCTCCAGTTTGTTCTGTACCAATTGGTTTCCAATTTTTAGTAATAACTTTCGCCACGTTTGGATCATTACTATCCGTCGTTTCTGTTTTATCATCAGAAGTTGTTTCTTCTTTTTTTGTTGTCTTGTTTGATTTAGCGGCATCTTCTTTTTTCGCAGTGGAAGATGCCGTTTTGTTTGGTTGATCTGCCGGGTCACTTTCTGTTTTAAACAAAACAAAATATAAGCTACCAATGATAAGTAAGCTTACCACGATAATTAAGATATTTAAGACCAAATTGGTTTTTTTTCGCTTAGTATTTTGCTGTGAACGAGACCCTTCAACCATATTTTGCTTAATGCGACGATTATTGGATTGTCGATTGTCTGCCATTTGCATTCACCACCTTATAAGTAACCGCTGTAAAACACAATTAGCAAATAGCTAAAATTAAGATGCAGTGATTTTTTGAATCTTAACGCTCATATCGCCAGCAGGTGTTTGGATAGTTACTTCTTCCCCTTCTTTATGGCCAAGTAAACCTTTGGCAATTGGAGAATCGTTGGAAATTTTCCCTTCAAATGGATCTGCTTCTGCACTACCTACAATAGTATAAGTTTCTTCCACGCCATCAGGTAACTCAACAAAAGTAACGGTATTTCCTAGTGTTACTAAGCCATTATGCGCTTCAGCAGCATCAATAATTTGAGCATTGCGAATCATATTTTCAATAGTAGTGATACGACCTTCCACAAATGCTTGTTCGTCTTTTGCCGAATCATACTCGGAGTTCTCAGATAAATCACCGAAACTACGGGCAATTTTAATACGCTCTACTACTTCTTTACGTTTTACTGTTTTTAATTCTTGTAGTTCATTTTCTAACTTTGCTTTCCCATCTAGGGTCATTGGAAATACTTTTTCTGTCGCCAATCGATTTCTCTCCTTTTGTTGGTTCATTATTGTATAGAAAAGCACGGAGGTATCTCTCCGCACCTTTACCAATTATTACTACTCGTCAGAAAGATTAACACGCCACGCTTGAAATAGCAAGCAATTGTCTCTCTTTTTACTAGGAAAATTTTACCTTAATTTTTCATATTTGACAAGTGATACCTATGTTTATACATGTTTTTGTAAGATTGATTCAATTTTTGTTGTCATTAAGTCTATTGCGACATGATTTTCGCCGCCTTCTGGAATAATGATATCTGCAAACTTTTTGGTAGGCTCAATAAATTCATTATGCATTGGTTTCACAACAGAAAGGTATTGTTCAATCACAGATTCCATTGTTCTACCCCGTTCTTTCATGTCACGGAGCAAACGACGAATAAAGCGAATATCGTCATCTGTATCGACATATACTTTTATATCCATTAGATCTCTGAGTCGTTTATCTTCTAAAATTAAAATACCTTCTAAAATAATGACTTCACGCGGCTCTTGGATTTCTACTTCTTTTTTACGCGTGTATTTAGCATAGTCATAAATTGGTTTTTCAATCGTTTCATAACGACGAAGCGCCGCAATATGCGAGATTAATAACTCTGTATCAAAAGCAAGCGGATGATCATAGTTCACTTTTAATCGATCTTCAAAAGGGATATCTGCTTGGTCATGATAGTATACGTCTTGAGCAAGCATTAAAATCGAATGCCCGCTAAAATGATCACAAATTGCCTTTGTTACACTGGTTTTCCCTGAACCTGAGCCACCTGTTACGCCTACTACAATCGGTTTTTTTGTCATGATACGCCTCCTGTTTTCTTTCTTTTAGAAATAGATAGGCCATCTCCAAGTGGTATCGTTGTTGTCTCAAAATCAGGATGAGTAACTAAAAAATCATTGAAATCGCGCATTTTTCTAGCTACACGGAGTTTTCGTTGTTTTTCAAAAGACATATCCAGTGCTAAGCCTTTGAAGAGTACATTATCGCTATAGATAACACCATCTGGAGCTAAAGATTTTGTATAAATATGGAAAAACTTTTCATATTGTGCTTTAGCTGCATCTATAAAAATCGCATCAAACGGCCCATAGGATAAAATTTCTTCTGCCCCTTCAATTGCATCTATTAATAAGACTTTTACTCTGTCATCCGCTCCGTAGCGTTCAATATTATGTATTGCTTGATCATATCGCTCTTCGTCGCGTTCTACTGAAACGATTTCTGCCTCTGGAAGCTTATCTGCCATTTTAAGTGCTGAGTAACCAATTGCAGTTCCTAGTTCTAAAATCCGTTTCGGTTTTTGAATGTCTAAAATTTGAAGTAAACAATAGAGCGAGTCTGGCTCCATAATCGGAACTTCATTTTCCTTCGCATCTCTTTCTAATTCCAGAAAAAAAGCACTGCTTTCGGGAATGTGTTTTAATAAATAGTCATGAATAATATCATTCACTTTTCGCTTCTCCTATTCTAACAAACAAAGCACCTGTCAAACGACATGCGGAACATGTAGCTGACAAGTGGTTGTTTTAATTATTTTTTGTAATATGTTCTTCTTTTAATTTATTGTGCTCTTCTAAAGTTTTCGAGAAATAAACTTCTCCCGTTTTTGCATTAGCTAAAAAATATAGATAATCCGTTTTTTCAGGATAAAGAGCAGCCTCCATTGAAGATTCACCACTATTTGAAATTGGGCCTGGTGGTAACCCCTTGTTTCTGTAAGTATTATACGGAGAATCCACTTCTAAATCTTCATAAGTCGTTTTACTTTTGTGTTTTCCAAGCGCATAAAGAACGGTTGGATCTGTTTGTAGACGCATATCTTCTGCTAGTCGATTATAAAAAACACTTGCAATTTTTTTACGGTCAACATTTTCTGTCGCTTCTTTTTCAATAATGGAAGACATAGTTAAGAAATCATGCACGGACATTTTTTGTTTAGTTAGTTCGTCTCGGTATTTAGCAATGTTTAAATCCGTTGCTTTGACCATTTCTTCAATAATAGTTTCTGTTGTTGCATTTGTATCCTTAAATGTATATGTTGCTGGGTAAAGGTATCCTTCAAGCGGATGTTTAATATCTTTATTTAATACATCACTTGTTACCGTTTCTGGATATTTATCCATCATCGTTGCAATAAAATCAGGATTATCCATTGTTTCTAAAACAGCTGCTTTTTTTAATTTAGGTTGATAAGCGACAATTCTATCCGCAATTTGGTCTAGTGTATATCCTTCTGGAATAATCAATTTTTCTGGTGCAACGATTTTTCCCTCTTGCATTTTTTTCACGATTTGATCTGTATTCATCGAGGGAGTTAGCTCGTAATTACCAGCTTTTAAATTAGTATCATTATTATATTTTACATAGAAAGAAAAGATGGAAGCATTATTGATTACTTTTTTATCTTCTAAAATAGTAGAAATATCCGAGATACTTGAACCAGCCGGGATTTCTACAATAACTTTTTCATTACTTGCTTCATCTCTTGGTTCCAATTGTGATTTTACATAATAGTATCCGGAAAAAGTAGCAATAACTAAAACTAAAATAATAACAGAAATAATGATTGTAATTTTCTTTCCTTTTGTATTCTTCATAATAGACCTCATTTCATTGAAAACAATTCCTATCTATTATACCGATTATCTAAATAAAATGCTATTCAATATAGAAATATTTCTTAAAAAGTGACGTTTTTATGTTTTTTCGGTATAATGAATAGCGTGATTTACCGAACAAGACAGAATCGGTCAAAGACTTGCTTCTGCCAATTAAATATCGTTTGAAGGAGTCTTTTAAATGTTACATACGTTCATACAAAGTTTACAAGATTTCACCATGTGGTTGGTTGATTCGCTTGGTCATTGGGGGATTTTCCTTGGTATGTTGATTGAAAGTGTTTGTATCCCGCTTCCTAGTGAAGTCATTATGCTGTTTGGTGGCTTTATGGCCGAAGCTGGAAAACTGAATTTCTGGTTGGTTGTTTTTGCTGGGATTGCTGGAAATCTGGTTGGTTCACTTATTGCCTATTATATTGGTAAATATGGCGGTAGAGCGTTAGTATTGAAATTTGGGAAATATATTTTTTTAAACGTGAAACACTTAGATAAAGCAGAACTTTGGTTTGGCCGTTATGGTGCTAGAGCCGTTTTCTTCGGTCGGGTTTTACCGGTTATTCGAACATTTATTTCCTTGCCTGCTGGGATTGCGAAGATGAACGTTTGGAAATTTATTATTTATACGATTTTAGGTTGTATCCCGTGGAATATTTTCCTCACTTGGCTTGGCTATACGCTCGGTTCGAATTGGAGCGTGGTGGAAAAATATACTCGTCCAATTAGTTATTTAATGTTAGTTTTAGTTGTTGGAATTGTAATCTACCTCGCTTATAAAGTATGGAATAAACGTGCTAGAAACGCAAAGTAAAAAAGCATGTCCTGACAAAATTTGTCAGGACATGCTTTTTTCATTATTATTCTTCGTCTTCGTCAGCTAAAAATGTTGCTAAAATTTCTTCAATCATATCCCACTCGTCCTCTGTTTCTACTGGTTGAAGTTGGCCTTGTTTGCCTTCTTCATCTTGAATATAGCTAGATGCAAGGATTTCGATTTCTTCGTCTTCACTTTTACCTGCTGGGAAGTATAATACATATGATTTCTCAAAAGCTTCGGAATCAAAATCAAAAAGAATTTCGTATGCTTCTTCTTTTCCTTCTTCATTCGTAATCCAAATAATATTTTCTTCTTCGTGGTTATGGTTATGTTCTTCTGCCATCAAATTCACCTCAATTAATTAGTAGTGTCCAAATAGGACTGTAAAATCATTACTGCAGCTAATTTATCGATGACCTCTTTTCGTTTTTTACGCGAAACGTCTGCTTCGATTAAAGTTCTTTCTGCAGCAGTAGTTGTTAATCGTTCATCCCAGAGTACAACTGGCAAACCAATTCTTGCCTCAAGTACTTCTGCATATATTTTAGAACTTTCCGCACGAGGCCCGATGGTGTTATTCATGTTTTTTGGAAGGCCAACGACCACTTTTTCGACTTCGTATTCGAGTACTAGTTCTTTCACTCGTTCATAGCCAAATTGTTTTCGTTTTTCGTCAATCTGAATAGTTTCCACACCTTGTGCAGTCCAACCTAGTGGATCACTTATCGCTACGCCAACTGTTTTAGAGCCGACATCTAAACCCATTATTCTCATTTCTCACCAATTTCGTTATTTTTCAGATACGCTTTGACAAGTTCCTCGATAATTTCATCTCGTTCTAACCGGCGTATCATACTTCTAGCATCCTTATGACGAGGGATATAAGCAGGATCACCAGAAAGTAAATAACCAACGATTTGATTAACGGGATTATAGCCTTTTTCTTCAAGAGCAACGTAGACTTGTTTCATTAATTTTTTTACATCTTCTTCAATTGAATCATCTCCGAAGTTGTAAAACATTGTTTGATCTTTTGAATCCATAATCGAAGCACCTCATTCCTTCATGTATCTCCATTCATTTTACACTATGTGCACGAAAATAACAAAGGAAAATGAGGTGCTTTCGTGAAATTTATGCTTGTTGTTCTTTTACCCATGTGGAAACGTAATCAAGCGCGCTTCCTAGCTCTGCAGGATTTTTACCGCCAGCTTGTGCCATATCAGGGCGTCCTCCACCATTACCACCGCATCTAGTAGCAACTTCTTTTAATAATTTACCAGCGTGATATCCTGCTTTGATTGCGTCTTCTGATACTGCGGAAATCAGGTTCACTTTATCGCCTTGAACAGCTCCTAAAACGAGGATGCCACCGATTTTTTTATCTTTCCAGTTATCAACAAATTGACGTAGTTGGTTCATGTCTTTTGCAGTTACTTGTTTTGCAATAACGTTCACTCCGCCGATTTCTTCTGGTGATTCAAAAATATCTGCACTCGCTGCACTTGCTAGTTTGCTTAGTAGTGAGTCATTTTCACGACGAACTTCACGTAAGTCAGCTTGTAGTAATTCGATTTTTTGTGGTGTTTCTTTGGTTGTTGTTTTTAGTAGGTTTGCAGCATGTTTTAAAATATTTTCTTGTTCCGTTACAAAATGATACGCCGCTTTCCCAGTTACTGCTTCGATACGTCTTGTTCCTGCGCCAATACCTGTTTCAGAAACGATTTTAAATAAACCGATATCTGCGGTATTACGAACGTGGACACCACCACATAATTCAATGCTATATTTACCAACTTGAACAACGCGGACGATATCGCCATATTTTTCGCCAAATAACGCCATTGCGCCGAGTTCTTTTGCTTCTGCAATTGGCATTTCTTCAATAACAACCGCAATTTGTTCCCAGATTTTCTCGTTCACAATTTTTTCCATTTTGGTTAGTTCTTCTTCTGTAATTTGACCGAAGTGAGAGAAGTCAAAACGTAAACGATCTGGAGAAACAAGAGAGCCTGCTTGGTTAACATGTTCACCAAGTGTGTCTTTTAAAGCGCGGTGTAGTAAATGGGTTGCTGTATGGTTTTTAACTGTTTCTCTACGCTTCACTTTGTCGACGGATAGTTTTACCGTATCGCCAGTTGTTAACACACCTTCTTTCACAACGACTCGATGGATATTTTGTTTATTCGGTGCTTTTTGGACATCTTCCACATGAGCAAGGCCTGTTTCACTTTGAATTGTTCCTTTATCAGCTACTTGACCACCGCTTTCCGCATAGAAAGGTGTTTCTTTGAAAATTAGTTGTGCTTCACTACCAGCAGCTACTTCATCGACAAGTACGTCATTGTGAATAATATAAAGAATTTCGGAAACGTATTCGGTTGTGTTATAGCCAACGAATGCACTTTTTTCTGTAAGATTTGCTAATAGCTCACCTTGAACCTGCATGGATTTCACATCAGCTCTTGCAGAACGAGCGCGGTCACGTTGTTCTTTCATTTCCGCCTCAAAGCCAGCGTGGTCTACTTTCAAGCCATGGTCTTCTGCATATTCTTCCGTTAATTCCACTGGGAAACCAAATGTATCGTATAATTTGAAAATATCTGCTCCTTGAATGACTTGTTCATCTGTTTTTTTCGCATTTTTCAAAATAGTTTCTAGGATAGCTAAGCCTTCATTCAATGTTTCATGGAAACGTTCTTCTTCTGTACGAATGACTTTTTGGATAAAATCAGTTTGGTTTTCTACTTCTGGATAGAAGCTGTTCATGATTTTTCCAACTACGGGAACTAATTTATACATAAATGGCTCGTTGATGTTCAATACTTTAGCATAACGAACGGCACGGCGAAGTAAACGACGCAAAATATAGCCGCGGCCTTCATTCGACGGTAATGCTCCATCGCCAATTGCGAAGGCTACTGTACGGATATGGTCAGCGATAACTTTGAATGCCACATCATTTTCCGATTCACTTGCATACTTCACACCAGAAATTTGTTCGACTTCACGAATAATTGGCATGAAAAGATCTGTTTCAAAGTTGGTTGGTGCATCTTGAATAATCGAAACCATCCGTTCAAGACCCATCCCAGTATCAATGTTTTGTTTAGGAAGCGGAGTATAAGTACCATCTGGATTATGGTTAAACTGAGAAAATACTAAATTCCAAATTTCTAAGTAACGCTCATTTTCGCCACCAGGATATAGTTCTGGATCATTTTTATCATCACCAAAAGCAGGTCCACGATCATAGAAAATTTCGCTGTCTGGACCACTTGGGCCAATACCGATGTCCCAAAAATTATCATCAATTTCAACAATATGCTCATCCGTTAGGCCGATTTTGTCGCGCCAAATGGTTTTTGCTTCTTCGTCTTCTGGATAAACCGTTACATATAATTTATCCGGATCAAAACCAATCCATTTCGGACTCGTTAAAAATTCCCAAGCAAATTCGATTGCTCCCTCTTTAAAATAGTCCCCAATCGAAAAATTCCCAAGCATTTCAAAAAAAGTATGATGGCGCGCTGTTTTCCCAACATTTTCAATATCATTTGTTCGAATTGATTTTTGCGCATTAGCCATTCTTGGGTTATCAGGAATGACAGAACCGTCAAAATATTTTTTCATAGTTGCAACACCACTATTAATCCACAGAATCGTTGGATCATTATTTGGTACAAGCGGCGCGCTAGGTTCGATTGTATGCCCTTTTTCTTTAAAGAAATCTAAAAATAACTGTCTTACTTCTGCACTTGATAATTGTTTCATTTTTTATTTCCTCCTTTTCGTTTGCTACAACAAAAAAGCCTATATGATTGCTCACAGGGACGATTTTGTTGAAATCGCGGTACCACCCTGTTTGCAATGATATAGACTTTGTATCATTACCTCTTCAATTATCTGTTAACGTGGATAAGACGGACCATCTAATCGGAGAGCAATTCTGGCGTGTGCGTGGTTTTCCTTACAGCCAAGGGAAAACTCTCTAGTCACGAAGAAGCCAAAATCATATTCCTACCATGTATCAAAATTATATTCAACAATAAACTAAATTATAAAGAACAGACGCTTCGTTGTCAACTGTTTATTAAGCTACTCGCAGATTGTTTCTTTTCGACAAAGCTACCATTTTTCAGAGTTAGTTTGACATCAGATACATTGGCGATTTCTGGGTCATGAGTTACCATAATGACACACTTTCCTTCTTTATGTGCTAAATCTTGAAATAATGTAACAACTTCTTTACTTGTCCGTTCATCTAGGTTACCAGTTGGTTCATCAGCAACAATTAGTTCCGTTTCACAACATAAAGCACGTGCAATCGAAATTCGTTGTTGCTGTCCTCCGCTTAATGTCAACACTTTTTGACGAGCCATTTTTTCGGTAATTCCCACTTTTTCTAACATTTTAAGTGCGAATGTTTTTTTATCCGGCTGGTTTACATGGGTGATTTCCATCGCAGTAGTTACATTTTGAAGTGCTGTCATATAGGTTAACAAATTATAACTTTGAAAAACAATCGATACATATTGATTTCTGAACTTTTGTAGCCCAATGCTCTTTAAAGAACTACCTTTATAATAAATGTCACCTTCTTTTTGTGTATCTAGCCCACCTGCTAATGATAAAAAAGTTGTTTTACCTGAACCAGAACTTCCGACAACGGTATAAAAAATTCCTGATTCAAAATCATAATTTATGTCACTTAAAATCGATTCGTCTTTTGTTTTGTACCAATAATGTATATTTTCAAAGGTTAATATTTTGGTCATCTCGTCACCTACTCCTGTTTAGTTAAAATTGTTTTTGGATTCATCCGAAGAACTAGTGCTGCTGGTAATAAAACTGAGATAAAGGCAATTCCAATGCCAATCCCACCCATTTTCAGCATATCTTCTAACGTCACTTGAATATCAAGTTCTTTAATTTGTTCAGTGTTTTGTGTCAAATTACTAACGCTTTGTGAGAATCCGCCTGGTCCACCTTGGCCTCCACCGCCACCTGGTCCGCGATTTTCAGTACTGCTTGTTTCTGATGTCGCAGATGAATTTTGTTGTGAAAGTAGTTGATTACCAGCAATTTGTGCAACATAATGACTACTTGCCGCAGCTAACCCAAAGGACACTAGAGCTACCATTAAAATTTCCACAAAGAATTGCGCGACTAACTTACCACGTTTTTCACCGATTGCGAGTAATACACCCATTTCGTATTTGCGATCACGAACTTGCATCATCACAAGCAATCCTAAAATTAATGCGCCTGCAATACTGACAATATAAACGACATTTTTAGAGAACGAAGCCACGCTATTAATCGGTCCAATCATTTGTTGATAAAGCGTATCATTCGCATCTAATTTAAATGTATCCCAGTCAATGCTATCTACTTTTTTCGCTTCTTTTTCAAATGCTGTAATGTTTGCCGCGTCGTCCATTGTGTATACAGCGGAATCTACTGTATTTTTGTAATCAGATCCTTTAATTGTATTTGCCACTGTATAAGGAACATAAACTTTATTGTATGGGTTTAAGAAAGAGAAATTTTGAGCCATATCACTGCCAGAATCACTTGTTTTATAAATACCAACAATTTTTAATTTGACTTTTGTTGCGCCGTCACTAGAAGTAACTGTAAAGGAATCTCCTACTTTCCAACCATTTTGATCCGCTAAAGTTTCTTCTACCATTGCGACATTTTTGTTAGTGTCATCTGCTGTAATTGCCACGCCACTTGTTAATTCACTTGTTCCTGCTTCAAAATCAGTGGAAGTGGCAGAATCAAGTAAACCACTAATACTTAAATCAGCATCCATCATTTGGGGAGCGTTACTGTCGCCGCCACCTGGACCTTGATTTGTTGTAGATGAATCATCGCTTGAAGTATCACCAGAAGATTCAATTGGATCAAAACCTGATGCAAGTGCTTGTGTACTAGAATAATAATTATAACTTGCTACATGCGTTAATTTGGCTAAATCATTAGCATCACTTACATCAATTGGGTTGCTTTCAAATTTTGGCCTTGCATCTTCTGAACTACTATCACTACTAGCAGCTTTCTCTTGTGCTGCTTTCATTTGTTTTTCTTGGTCTACAGTTAGCGTCACCGTTCCCCCAAGCTGCTCTCTTGCTAATTCGCTCGCTTTATCTGCAGCGGATTGAATGGTAAAGCCTGATAAAATAAGTACACAGACAACTGTGAAAATAATTAATTGTAAAACAGATCTTCCTTTTCTCGCTTTCATGCTGAGCCATGCCCTCTTAAAAAAATTCATGTGTTTTCCTCCATTCGGTTTCTACTCCACTAAGATTACTGGGGAGTTATGAAGAAAGTATGAACAAACTATGATACATGTTTTAAACTTTTGCGAAAAAAATAATTTGGCTTGATTATTGACTGTATTTAGTCTAGTTTTAATGTAAGAGGAGTGAAGATATACGATGAAACTACTTATGATTGAAGATAACGTGAGTGTATGTGAAATGATTGAAATGTTTTTCATGAAAGAAGAAATTAATGCCACGTTTGTGCATGATGGCAAACTAGGCTATGAGACTTTTTTAAAAGAAGACTTTGATATCGCCATTATTGATTTAATGCTTCCGAACATGGATGGAATGACTATCTGCCGAAAAATCCGCGAAGTCAGTGATATGCCGATTATTATTTTAACGGCGAAAGAATCCGAATCTGATCAAGTGCTTGGGCTTGAAATGGGCGCTGATGATTATGTTACTAAACCATTTAGTCCCCTTACTTTGATGGCACGAATAAAAGCAGTAACTCGTCGTAAAAATAGTTCAACTTTAGCAGAAACAGATGAGGATATTCTAGAAACAACCTATTTTAAAATTAGCAAACGAACTCGAGAAATTTTTTATCAAGGTGAATTACTGGATGCATTAACACCGAAAGAATTTGACTTGCTTTATTTTTTGATGAAACACCCAAGACAGGTTTTCTCAAGAGAACAGTTGCTAGAGCAAGTCTGGGGTTACCAATTTTACGGAGACGAACGAACAGTTGATGTTCATATTAAACGTTTACGCCAAAAAATCGCTACAGAAACAAAGCCATTTTTACACACTATTTGGGGTGTAGGCTATAAATTCGATGAAACGGAATGAAGCGAATGAAATTTAAATATGCCTACCAACTATTTTTCACGCAATTTATTATTTTACTAATAGCTTGTATTATGATTGGACTACTTGTCTCTCATTCACTTAAAGATTATTTTTACCAAAGCCAAGTGGATGATCTAACAAGTTATGGGGAAACAATTGCGATGGATATTCGTCATTCTCCGCAAGATGCAACTGCACAAGTGCTGAATACTTATCAGCGAATTCTGGATGTCAAAAGAATTCATTATACAATTAAAAATGCGGATGATGAAACGATTTATCCCACACAAATGAATCAGCCTCTTCCAAAAGATTTCTCGATTTCTAGTGAAGATAAGAAAAAATTGGAAAGCGGCGAAACAGTGAGTAAAAAAATCGATAATCGTTTTAACCAAGAAATGACGATTGTTTATGTCCCACTCATGAATGGAGATAATTTTGTTGGTTCCATTGTATTGAACTCACCGATTAGCGGTACAGAGCAAGTGATAGGAACAATTAATCAATATATGTTCTACACTATTTTACTTTCTATTACCGTAGCTCTAATTCTTAGTGCAATCATCTCTAAACTGCAAGTGAATCGGATTAATAAACTACGAGCTGCGACAAAGGATGTTATTCATGGAAATTATCAAACACGTTTAAAAGAAAATAATTTTGATGAGATTGGCGCACTTGCAATTGACTTCAACAAAATGACTACAACACTAGAAGCCTCTCAAGAAGAAATTGAGCGTCAAGAAAAACGACGGCGCCAATTTATTGCAGATGTTTCCCATGAGATGCGCACCCCACTCACAACGATCAGTGGTTTAACAGAAGGCTTAGTGAATGATATTATTCCAAAAAGTGAAACAGATCGTTGCATTGCCTTAATTGATACGGAAGCGAGACGATTAACTAAACTTGTTAATGAAAATCTCGATTATGAAAAAATTCGTAGCAATAAAATCCGCTTGCAAAAAACACGCTTTAATGCACGAGATTTCCTAGAATTAATTAAAGAACAACTAGATTATGTTGCAACCGAAAAAGGAAATACGATTATACTTGCTATTGATAGCAAATTAAATATTTATGCTGATTATGATCGTTTAACACAAGTATTTATCAATATTGTTAAAAATAGTGTTCAATTCACCGAAAATGGTCAAATTACTTTAGCAGGTTATCAAAATTATAAAGAAACTGTTCTCACGATTACAGATACTGGTATTGGTATGAATACCGAAGAACTTGAACAAATTTGGGAAAGATTTTATAAAGCGGATATGTCACGAACAAATACCGCTTTTGGTGAATCTGGCATTGGACTTTCTATTGTGAAACAGTTGATTGAATATCATGATGGGACAATCACTGTTACAAGCGAGCCTAACAAAGGAACCACTTTCACCATGCGCCTCCCATTTTTCCAAGATAATGAACAATAAAAAAAACTACTTTCTCTAACTCAGAAAGTAGTTTTTTTAGCCTGCCATAAACTGATCGGGGGTTATTCCTTCCATCCCAATCATCGGATCTATTTCGGCAATATTTTCGGTAGTTAAAATTCGTTTATTGGTCATTTGTTCGAGCATAACATCTTCACTTGTTAAACGCTCTGAAAGTGTCGTATTACGTTTGTTTTCATCGACACGCTCTACACCCATTCGAAACGCCTCTTCTTCACCACAAAGAATCAAAAACTGTTTACTTCGAGTGACACCCGTATATAGCAAGTCACGTCGTAGCATTCGGTAATAGCTACGAACAATTGGCATAATCACAATGGGAAACTCGCTACCTTGTGCTTTATGAATAGAACAACAATAAGCATGCGTCAATTGGTTAAATTCTTGCCGGTAATAGGATACTTCGGTTTGATCAAATTGCACAACAATCATATCTTGCTTTTCAGTGTTTTCCTTCGCATAAATAATCGAAACTATTTCCCCAATATCACCGTTAAAGACATTTTTTTCTGGTTGATTAATTAATTGTAGAACTTTATCATGCACACGATATTTTAATTCGCCAAATTGCACTTCTTTTCGCCTGCCAGTATCATTAGGATTAAAAATTTCTTGTAGCTTTTTATTTAAAATATCGATTCCTGCCGGGCCACGATACATCGGTGCTAAAACTTGAATATCTTTTGCCCGGAATCCTTTATTTTTGGCATTCTTTACAACTTGCTCAACAACATCACCAATTTGATTCACGGTACAGTGAAAGAAAGAACGATCAGCACTATTTTTCGCAAAATCAGCTGGCAACATGCCTTCTTTAATATTGTGAGCCATCTCAATAATAGAAGATCCATCTTTTTGCCTATAGATATCTGAAAGCGCAACGGTTGGAATTTGTTTCGAGTGAAGTATATCTTTCAAGACCTGTCCAGGTCCAACTGATGGTAATTGGTCTTGGTCTCCTACTAAAACTACTTGCATGTGCGCAGGGAGTGCACGAAATAATTGGTTAGCAAGCCAAATATCCACCATCGACATTTCATCTACAATTAAAAGCCGTCCATCAATTAACCTCTCTGCATCATCATCCATTTGCTCTTGCCCATTCATTCCGAGTAAACGGTGAATGGTCATTGCTGGAAGTCCTGTTGACTCAGACATTCGCTTTGCTGCTCGTCCAGTTGGTGCAGCTAACAGAACCGGAAACGTTGCACCATCTTTATACGCATGCGGGTCTAGACTTACGCCATTTAATTCGGCATATAATTCCACAATACCTTTAATAACAGTAGTCTTTCCTGTTCCCGGTCCACCAGTAAGTACAAGCATCGGCGACATTAAAGCTTGTTCTAATGCCTCTCGCTGTGAATCTCCGTAATGAACACCAATTCGCTCTTCTAACTCTCCAAGTGCCAGCAAGAACTCAGACTGCGGAAATTGCTCTTGATACTGTGTTTGTTTCAACATCCGTTTTACATGATAAGCAAAGCCACTTTCCGAATAATATAAAGATGGCATATAGACACGTGTATTTTCCATGATGATTTTTTGTTCTTCAGCAAGCTTTTCTATTTGTTCCATTAAAATAGCATGATCAATCCGAATACCTTCACTTTCTTCTAACAAAAAGGTCACTTCTGCAAGTAGCGCTTCTTGTTCCATATAAACATGGCCTTGTTGCATACATACAGAATCAAGCATAAATAAAATTCCCGCACGAAGGCGTTCAGAATGATTTCCTCCTAGTCCTAATTTCCGACCGAGCTCATCCGCCCGGTGAAATCCAATACCTTTGACATCCTCAATTAATTTGTATGGATTGTTTTCAAGTACTTCGATCGCATTTTGTTTATACGCTTGAAAAATCTTCATCGAAAGTTGTGGACCAAATCCATATTCATTTAGTCCGACCATCACATGCTCTAAGCCTTGATTTTCTCGTAAAGAAGCAAGTAGGTTCTCCGCAGCACCAGATGGTAACTTTGGAACATTATTAAGTAAACTTGGATCAGATAAAATCCGCGTAATTGCATCGTCGCCAATTGTATCAACAATATTTTCCGCAGTCACTTTGCCAATACCTTTAAAAAGCTCACCAGACAGATAATTAATTAAACCAGCCCTAGATTGGGGCATTTCTTTCCTAAAACGTTCTGCTTTAAATTGCTGTCCAAATTTGGCATGTTCCTGCATTTTCCCATAAAAAGTATACACTTCTTGTTCATGTAAAGCGGGGAAAAAACCAGTTACAATAATATCTTTTTCATCCCAATTTGCATTGGTTTCTTTGACAAGAATTCGCACAACAGAAAAGAGGTTTTCGGCATTATAAAAAATGGTGGACAACATCGTGCCCTTCATAAAAAGCTCTTCTGGCGTGTCAAATAAAGCAAGAGATTCTTGTTCAGCCATTCCATTGCCGCCTCCTTTCTAAAAATTATTCTGCTTCATTTTCTAAATCTTGAATTGCGTTTAAAGCATTTTCAGCTAATTCATGAGGTGTCCCAGTCGCAAGCGCGCGTTCAAAATACGTTTTTGCTAACAGAATATCTCCTTGCCAAGCTAGGTACGCCGCTCCAATGTTGTAAAGGGCATCTGGATCTTCTGGTTTAACAAGTAAAACTCGTTCCAACATCGTAATCGCATCTTCATAAAAACCACTGCGAGCTAAAACAATCCCATATTGAAATAAAGCCTCTCCATCTTCTGGATTTAATTCTACGCTTCTTAGTAGATACGGCATCGCAAGTGTCAACTCTTCCATTTGTACAAAACTCATGCCCAACATGAAAAATAAATCAGCATTTTCCATTCCTTGTTTCGTCGCATTTTGGAAACTATCTGCGGCTTCTTGATACCTTTCTAATTCATAATATAGATTTCCTAAACTATAATAAGCCGCGGGGACTGCATCGTCTAACTCAAGGGCCCGTTTGAAAAATAATTCCGCACGTTCAAAATCATCCATTGATAATAAAACATTCCCAAAATTAATATAGCCTACCGGATCATTTGGATGCTCCTCAATTACTTCGGTAAATAACTTTACTGCTTCTTCTAAGTTTCCGTCTTGCATTTGTTTAATTCCTAATTGGTTTTTATCCATGTGGTTCTCCTTTTATTTTTCTTGATTTTGTACAGAAGTTTTTAGCCAGGCGATCATCGCATTTGCAACTTGATCTGTTTGTTCCACACCACTAATTTCCGCTCTTCCGTCCCCGTGTTGTGTACCGTATGAACCAAATTGCGCATGGTTACCACCTTCAATAGAGACAAAGGTCGTGTCTTTTGGTAAATATTTTTTACTTTCATTATAGGAATCCTTATTAAGAACTTCATCATTCGTTGCTGTTATCGAAATAGCTGGAAATGCAGCATTTTTAAGCGAACCTTTTTCATCAGGATAACTTGCTAAGAAAAATACACCTTGAATTTCCTCCTCGTTATCATGTGCAAATCTTGCAGACATCACACCACCAAGCGAATGCCCTCCAATAACAAATTTCTCATCCGGGGATTCATCCATAATTTCAGCTGCACGTTTTTTGCCAAAAACAGCTAAATTAAGTGGCATTTCGACTATGTATGTTTTGTAACCGTTAGTAGCAAGTTCTTTTGCTAAAGGTGCATAACTAAGTGCATCGATAAATGCGCCTGGATATAAAATAACACTCATCCCAGCATCTGTATTACGGGGTGTGAAGACTAAAATATTATTTTCTTCTAATACATCCACTGATTTAGTGGAATTGGCAGCATTTTCTGCAATATCAGACGGCTCCGAATTAAAATAAAAATAACCCCAAACCATTAAACTTAGTAAAACGATAATGCTCCCAAAAAACGCTATTTTTTTCATAAAGGACCTCTTTTCTCTGTTTCGTATAATATTTTACCATAAAACCTATTTAAAAAAACGCATTTAGACAGGAAAAAACCGGAGTCTTGTCGAAAGCAAGATTCTCCGGTCCAAATTGTTAGCCAACATAGACTAACTTAGCGCCATTTTTCCATACAGTATCAATTGTTCCGCCACCAAGACAGATATCTCCGTCATAAAAAACAACAGCTTGACCTGGTGTAATTGCACGAACTGGTTCAGCAAAAACAACCTCTGCTGTATTATCATCACGAAGATGAACCGTTACTTTTGTATCCGTTTGACGATAACGGAATTTCGCTGTACATTCGATTGTTTTCGGTTTTGCTGCATTCGTTGTAAAAGAAATATCTGTCGCAATTAAGGAATCGGAATACAAAGTCTCATGATGAAATCCTTGTTCTACAAACAAAATATTTTCGGTTAAATCTTTCCCAACAACAAACCAAGGTTCTCCGTCACCACCTATTCCTAGACCATGACGTTGACCAATCGTATAATACATTAACCCATCATGCTTACCAAGTACTTCCCCATTCAGTGTTTGCATTTTCCCAGGTTGCGCTGGAAGGTATTCACTTAAAAATTGCTTGAAATTTCTTTCACCAATAAAACAAATTCCCGTACTATCTTTTTTATTCGCGGTTGCAAGTCCAGCTTTAGTTGCTATTTCGCGAACTTCTGACTTCTCCATACCTCCAAGTGGGAACATCACTTTTTGGAGTTGTTCTTGAGACAGTTGATTTAAAAAGTAGGTTTGGTCTTTATTATTATCCACTCCACGAAGCAATTCAATTTCGTCACCAACTTGTTTTACTTGAGCATAATGTCCAGTAGCAACAAAATCCGCGCCTAAACTTTCGGCATGCTCTAAAAATGCTTTAAACTTAATTTCTTTATTACACATCACGTCTGGATTTGGTGTACGACCAAGCTTGTATTCATTTAAGAAATACGTGAAGACCTTGTCCCAATACTCTTTTTCAAAGTTAACCGCATAATACGGAATACCAATTTGGTTTGCGACGCGAATGACATCTTCATAATCTTCCGTTGCTGTACAGACACCAAATTCGTCTGTATCATCCCAATTTTTCATGAAAATGCCAATGACATCATATCCTTGCTCTTTTAGTAAATGAGCCGTGACTGATGAATCTACTCCGCCCGACATGCCGACAACTACACGAATGTCACTATTTTTTGTACTCAAAGCTAGCTCCTCACCTTCTTATATTTTCATTAAACGTTTGACTACCTCGCTTACTTTTGTAGCCGCTGTTTCTACTTCTTCTAAATGATTTCCGAGCCCAAAGCTGATGCGGACTGTTTCTTGAATCGCAGGATGACCATCACCAAAAAGTGCAACTAATACATGAGAAGGATCTACTGTTCCTGCAGTACATGCCGACCCACTAGAAACAGCAATTCCTTCCATATCTAAATTCATTAATAATTGTTCAATCGAAATCCCCGGGAAACGAACACTAAATACATGTGGTAGTGTATTAGCCTCAAGCCCATTTACTTCAAAATCCAGTCCTGCCTCTCGCCAAACTTCGGCCATTCTTTTTTTAAAGGAAATATATTCTTCCGTTTTTAATGTTCGTTCATTTGTCATAATTGTCGAAGCTGCACTAAAACCACAAATACCAGCAAGGTTTTCTGTCCCAGCACGACGTTTTCTTTCTTGTTCGCCACCATGCATTTGGTAAGCGAGTCGTGTCCCATTTTTGGCGTATAAAAAGCCTACACCGCGTGGACCATTTATTTTATGAGCAGAAGCAGTTAATAAATCTACGCCTAACTCCTCTACATTTATATTTAACAATCCATAAGCTTGAACTGCATCTGTATGAAAAAGTGCTGGATGATCTTTAAGTAACTCACCAATTTCAGCTATCGGTTGAATCGAACCGATTTCATTATTACCATACATAATGGAAACTAGAATTGTATCAGTCCGCATACTCGCAGCAAGACTCGCCACAGATATTATTCCATGCCTATCTACAGGCAAATAGGTAACTTCAAAACCTTGCGTTTCTAAATATTCACATGTTTTTAATACAGCATGATGTTCAATTTCAGAAGTAATAATATGCTTACCCTTTTCCTGCTGGGCAATTGCTGCCCCAATAAGCGCAAGATTATCTCCTTCAGTACCACCACTTGTGAAAATAATTTCTTTTTCATCTGCTTGAATACTTTTAGAAATAGTAGCTCGTGCTGCATCCAGTGCTTTGCGGGCTTCTCGTCCAGCATAATGAATACTGGAAGGATTACCGTACGTATTTGTTATTGCGCCAAGCATTGTTTGGATAACTTCTGGATGAATCGGACTTGTCGCAGCATGATCTAAGTAAATTCTGTTTTCCATTTTTATCGCGTCCTTTTTTGTAGACGAATTCCCTTTCGCCGTTAATCGTTTCTAATTGTAACAGCTATGCTCCTGTAAAGTAAAGAGGAATAACTCCTATTTACAAGGCAAAAAAAAGAAACCCCAATCGTACCGTTTAGGATTCCCTTCCTTTGAACCCGCTCTCAATTAAAGCAGGTGGGTGCTCTGTCTAACGGTTTGCACTTCCTCGTGTGAAGGCATGTGCGCCGCGCCGGAACTCCAAGCTCCCTAGGTATAAAAAATTGTTCGGTTCAAAAATATCAGGAACTATATCGAATACATTAGGGTTTCTTTTATGTTCTTAGAATACCACACGAAAGATGAAATTTCAATATTAGCGACTTTACTTCATATGGTTAATTTATTCTGATTTCTCTTTGTTTTCATTGATTTTTTGATAAACCAAAGCAATAGTTTGTTCAAACTTGGATGTGAGTTTTGGTTCATAGTATAACTTATCCTTCAGCCTATCTGGTAAATATTGTTGATTAACCCAACCATTTTCATAGCTATGAGGATATTTATAATCTATTGCACGCCCAAGTTTTTCTGCCCCAGAATAATGTCCATCGCGAAGATGATCGGGCACTTCCCCACTATTTCCTTTTCGAATGTCTGACAAGGCTGCATCAATTGCCATAATTGCTGAATTCGATTTTGGAGACAAACATAATTCAATTACTGCATTCGCTAAGGGAATTCGTGCTTCTGGAAAACCAACTTTTTCTGCAGTTTGAATTGCTGCTAATGTATGAACGCCAGCTTGCGGATTAGCCAGACCAATGTCTTCATATGCCATCACAAGCATTCTTCTACTTATACTGACTAAGTCACCAGCTTCGATTAAACGTCCCATATAATGAAGTGCCGCATTGGCATCACTACCACGAACTGACTTTTGAAAAGCACTTAACACATCATAATGAGCATCTCCATCTTTATCGTGTGCCAAACTTTTCTTTTGTAAGCACTCTTCTGCAACATCTAAAGTAACCCGTACAATCCCATCTTCATCTGATTCAGAAGAAATAACTGCAAGCTCCAAAGCATTTAGTGCACTACGAACATCGCCGTTACTTGCCGTTGCAAAATGTTTCTTCGCCAATGCATTTATTTCTACTTGATAATTCCCAAGCCCCCTGTCCTTATCTGCTAATGCCCTGTCCATCGTTATCATAATATCTTCTACTGTTAAAGGTTTTAATTCAAAAATTTGCGTCCTACTCCGAATCGCAGGATTTATTGCAATATAAGGATTACTCGTTGTGGCGCCAATTAAAATAATGGCACCACTTTCAAGTAATGGTAATAAAAAGTCTTGTTTTACTTTGTCTAAGCGATGTACCTCATCTAACAGCAAAATAACCGTTCCGCTCATTTTTGCTTCTGCTGCTACGACTTCCATATCTTTTTTATTATTCGTTACTGCATTTAAAGTTCGAAAAGCATATTTCGTACTTCCTGCAATCGCACTTGCAATCGAGGTTTTTCCGATTCCAGGCGGTCCATATAATATCATAGACGATAATTGTTTTGCTTTGACCATCCGGTAGATAATTTTATCTTTACCAACTAAGTGTGTTTGTCCGACAATTTCGTCTAGAGATTTTGGACGCATCCGATAAGCTAAAGGTTGAATTGCCATATAACCGCTCCTTCTCATTTGCTCCTTTTATTATACCATAAGAACACCTGTACGTTCACCTACTTATTTCCATTGCCTTCTTTCTGTAATTCCGATATAATGAATGAGGTATAAGTGTTTTCCTTAAATTACTGGAGGTTAAATGAAATGAAAATTACAACTAAAGGTCGTTATGGCTTAACAATAACACTCGAACTTGCGAAACGGATTGGTGAGGGACCTATTTCTCTTCGTAGTATTGCGAAAGAAAAAAATCTTTCAGAACATTATTTAGAGCAATTAATCGGTCCGCTTCGTAATGCCGGGATTGTTAAAAGTATTCGTGGAGCTCACGGTGGTTATGTATTAAACGGTGACCCTGAAAAAATTACAGCTGGTGATATCATTCGAACGCTTGAAGGACCTATCGTACTTGTGGAGAGCATAGAGGATGAAGAAGCGGCACAGCGCGAATTATGGACTAGAATGCGTAATGCGGTTCGCGATGTGTTAGATCAAACTACCCTTGCAGATTTATTAAAACATACTTCTGACGCAGAATTGACAAATGGTTATATGTTTTATATTTAATCAAAAGAGTCTATTTTTGGATAGGCTCTTTTATCTATCATTGAAACGTAATTTTACTTCTTTAAATTTCAGATTATTCCAAATACAATAACAATCAAAAACAATTGAAAGCGCTTCGTGTTAGATTATCTAACCAAATTATTCGAATTGATAAATAATTCTTGCCTTTATTTGAATATAGTGTATTATGAACGCATAAATAAAATAATTCACGTTAGTTTATCTAACAAAAAAGGAGAGTTGAGTATGGAATCAGTATTTATGTTCTTTTGTACTTTATTGGTTTGGTTGATGACACCGGGAATTGCATTATTTTACGGCGGTATGGTTAGGCGCAAAAATGTTTTAAGCACAGCAATGTATAGTTTTAGCTCGATGGCAATTATTTCTATTCTTTGGGTTATTGTTGGTTATTCATTGGCTTTTGCTCCAGGAAACGGCTTTATCGGGAGTTTTGATTGGACTTTCCTTCATAATGTCGGATTTGCCTCAAATGAGACTTACTCAGATGCTATTCCACATATTCTATTCATGATGTTCCAAATGACTTTCGCTATTTTGACAGTAGCAATCATTTCTGGGGCATTTGCAGAACGCATGAATTTCTCTGCTTATTTAATTTTTATTATCTTATGGTCTTTGCTTGTTTACTCTCCAGTTGCTCACTGGGTTTGGGGTGACGGTGGTTGGTTACGAGAACTTGGCGCACTAGATTTCGCTGGTGGAAATGTTGTTCATATTAGTTCCGGTGTCACTGGCTTAGTCTTAGCAATTATGATTGGACGCCGTAAAGAAGCTGATTCTGCTTCCCCGCATAATTTACCACTTGCTTTAATCGGCGGAATTCTCGTTTGGTTTGGTTGGTATGGGTTTAATGTTGGTAGTGCCTTAACTATTGATAACGTTGCAATGGCTGCTTTTGTTAATACTAATACAGCTGCAGCAGCTGGTATTATCGGTTGGGGATTAGTCGAGTGGCTTATTAATAAAAAACCGACGATGCTTGGTACTATTTCCGGAGCAATTGCAGGACTCGTTTCTATCACTCCGGCTGCTGGATTTGTTACTGTTCCTAGTTCGTTAATTATCGGTTTCCTTGGAGGAGCTCTTTGCTTCTGGGCGGTTTTCTGGTTAAAAGGAAAAGTAAAATACGACGATGCGCTAGATGCATTCGGCCTTCACGGAATTGGTGGTATTTGGGGTGGTATTGCAACAGGGCTCTTTGCTACAACAAAAGTAAATGAAGCTGGTGCAGACGGCCTATTTTATGGCAATGCTTCCTTGGTAGTGAAGCAATTAATCGCGATTGGTTCCACAGTCGCCTATGTTGCTGTTGTAACTGCCTTGATTGTTATTGTAATCAAGCTATTCTTACCAATCCGTGTTAATGAAGAACAAGAATATAAAGGACTTGATTTGACGCTACACGGCGAAAAAGCGTATCAAGAATAAGGGAGGTAACAATATGTTAGGATTAACTAAAATCGAAATCATTACACGTCCAAATCGCTTTAATCTATTCCAAAAAGAACTTGCCAAAATCGGGGTCAGTGGTTTAACTGTAACAAAAGCACTTGGAACAGGGCTTGAAAAAGGATTTATCGAACTTTATCGTGGCACAAAAAAAGAAAGCAACATCCATGAACGAATGAAGATAGAAATTGTTGTTTCTACTGTTCCTGTCGAAGATGTCCTCCGGGTAGTCAAAGAGACACTTCGAACTGGGGAACCGGGCGACGGTAAAGTTTTTATTTACCCACTCACGGAAGTCATTAAAATTAGTACTGGCGAAACAGGAATTGATGCCTTACAAGATAAACCACAAAAATAAAATAGTTAAAATGGTGAATTAATTAAAAATGGGGCCTCTATTCTAAAAAATCAATGAGAAATGGCGTTTACCTCTTCCCCTTCTAAGTTTTTACACTTATAATGAAAAAGGAAGAACGTTAAGTACAGATAAGGAGGCGCGAAATTCCCTATGCGTAAAATCCCCATTTTCACCCTTCTAGTAGCCATACTACTTTTTGGCGGTTATTACCTTTATCAACACGCATCATCAAAAGTGGATGTTACCTTTAATTTCGTTGTTGACGATAAAGGAAAAGATAACACTGTCACTGGCACAATTGATGGCGCTGGAAACAAATCTATTACACTACCACTTTCTAAGGAGAGCTGGGAAGCTGTAAAAAAAGGGAATCGCTACAATGTGGAAGCCACTTTTTATAATAAAAATAAAATCAGCTCCGATGAAGCGAAAGAATTGGACGGTCCATTTTGGTCCAATGATTCCAATCAAGGCTTATTAGTAAATAAAATTCAAGTAAAAAATATCCAAGAATTAAGTGATGATTTTTAATAAAAAACGAATCCAAGTAAGCAACTTGGATTCGTTTTTTTAGTTTGTTTCTTTTTTTATTGTTTCTAATTTTAATTCAGCAAGTTGGGCTATACTAACCTCTCCTGGCGCATTTGTTAGTGGATCTACCGCGCTTCCAGTTTTAGGGAAAGCGATCGTATCTCGTAAGTTATTTCTGCCAGCCAAAATCATGACAATCCGATCTAATCCAAGGGCAATCCCACCATGTGGAGGTGTACCGTATTCCAGTGCTTCCATCAAGAAACCGAATTGTTCATTCGCAGCTTCATCTGTGAAACCAAGCGCACGGAACATCGACTCTTGTACTTCTTTTTTGTAAATACGAAGCGAGCCACCACCAATTTCATAACCATTCAATACAATATCATATGCTTCTGCCATCACTTTGGAAGAATCTGTTTCAAGCAGTGGAATGTCTTCTTCTTTTGGTAATGTGAACGGATGATGTGCAGAAACATAACGACCTGCTTCTTCATCATATTCAAATAAGGGCCAATCAGTTACCCATAAAAAGGCCAACTCATCTTCATTGATTAAGTTTAACTCTTTTCCAAGTTTATTACGTAATGCGCCAAGTGAAGCTGCTACAATAGCGGCTTTATCTGCCGCGAAGAGCAGTAAATCGCCATCCTCCGCTTGTAACGCTGTCATTAATTCTTGCGCTTTATCCGCTTGGAAAAATTTAGCAATTGGTCCTTTTAATTCACCAGCTTCTACTTTTAGCCATGCAAGCCCTTTGGCGCCGTAATTAGCAACAAAAACACCAAGTGCATCTAAATCTTTACGTGAAAAATTAGTTGCAGCACCTTTGGCATTGATTGCTTTTACTTCGCCACCATTTTCTATCGCTGATTGGAATACTTTGAAATCAATGTCTTTTACAACTTCGGAAACATTTTGAAGTTCAAGACCAAAACGAATATCAGGCTTGTCACTACCAAAACGATCCATTGCTTCTTGATAAGTCATCCGTGGAAATGGTTTTTCGATAGTAATGTTTTTAGCTTCTTTTACTACATCGATTAACATATCTTCCGTAATCGCTTGAATTTCTTCCTTTGTCAAAAAGCTTGTTTCTAAATCGATTTGGGTGAATTCCGGTTGGCGGTCCCCACGCAAATCTTCATCCCGAAAACAACGAACAATCTGATAGTATTTATCAAAACCAGCAGTCATTAACAATTGTTTTAAAATTTGCGGAGATTGAGGTAAGGCATAGAAATTACCTGGATAAACACGGCTCGGCACTAGATAATCACGAGCACCTTCTGGAGTACTTTTGGTTAAATACGGAGTTTCAATATCAAAGAATCCAAGTGCATCTAGTTTGTTGCGGAATGTTCTTGTAACAGTATGACGCATTTTAAAAATATTATTCATTTCAGGACGTCGTAAATCTAAGTAACGATATTTTAAGCGAAGTTCATCAGAAACATTTACACCATCCTCTATATAAAAAGGTGGTGTTTTAGATGTGTTTAAAATAGTAATTGCTTCGGCAGAAACCTCAATTTTTCCTGTAGCTATTTTTTCATTGATTACATTTTCGGCCCGCGCACTAACTTTACCTTTAACCGTGACAACGAATTCATTTCTTACGCTATCAGCAATTTCTAGTGCTTCTTTAGATGTTTCTGGATTGAAGACTACTTGGACAATCCCTTCCCGGTCACGCAAATCAATGAAAATTAATCCTCCTAAATCACGACGCTTTTGTACCCATCCATGAAGGATAACGTTTTGTCCAATATGAGTTTCATTTAAATCTCCGCAGTAATTTGTGCGTTTTTCCATTTACTTCTCCTCCTTGCTTTCTATTAACTTCTCTTTCAATACCATTATTAAACTATCTTCAAAAATGGATTCTTGCTCTCCTGTTTCCATATTCTTCAATTGATACTTCCCAGTTTCTAATTCTTCTTCACCAAGAATAATTGTATAAACGGCATTTTTTCGATTTGCATCTTTTAATTGCGCTTTTAATTTTCGCTTCAAATAGTCTTTTTCTGCACTAATTCTATTTTCCCGAAGCTTATTCACGAGTGTTACTGCCTTTAGTTCCGCCTCTGGTTGCGCTGCGATGACATAAACTTCTAGCGGTTTTTTCACTGGAATCAGAACTTTTGCTTTTTCAAGCGCTAGTAAAATACGTTCCACACCAATACCGAAACCAATCCCTGGCGTGTCCGGTCCGCCGAATTCTTTCACTAATCCATGATATCTCCCGCCACCACACAGGGTTGTTTTTGCTCCAAATCCTTCTTCTTCGCTCATAATTTCAAAAGTAGTGTGATTATAATAATCAAGTCCACGAACCATCGTTGGATCAATCTCAAATGGAATTTCCAGCGCATTTAAATAGGTTTGAACATTATCAAAATAAGCGATAGATTTTTCATTTAAATAAGCTAAAATCGACGGAGCAGATTGGATAAGTGGATTGTCATGATCTTTTTTGCAATCCAAAATACGTAGCGGATTTTTGTGTAATCGAACTTGACATTCAGCGCAAAATTCATCTATATGGGGCTCGAAATGACTTACTAACGCTTCACGATGCCTTAAGCGACTTTCTTTATCACCAAGACTGTTTATCACTAATTTGATATTACGAAGGCCAATCCGTGTAAAGAATGCCATCGCAAGAGAGATAACTTCTACATCAATCGACGGATCATCACTACCAATTGCCTCTATCCCCATTTGAGTAAATTGGCGTTGTCTACCTCCTTGCGGGCGTTCATAACGGAACATCGGCTCATTGTAATACAATTTTATTGGCTGGCTCACTTCACCATATAATTTATGCTCAACGAAAGCACGTACAACCGATGCAGTCCCCTCTGGTCGCAAAGTTAGACTTCTCCCACCTTTATCTTGAAAAGTGTACATTTCTTTTGAAACTATATCTGTAGAATCACCTACGCCACGTTCAAACAACTCAGTGTGCTCAAAAATTGGCGTCCGGATTTCTTCATATTGGAAATTTTCGCAGACCGATGCAAAAGCTGTCTCTAAAAAATGCCATTTTGTAACCTCGTTTGGTAATATATCTCGCGTGCCTCTTGGTAATTGCATTTTCCTATTCCCCCTTCTTATTTACTTCAAAATATAAAGAAAAACCCCCGTCCCTTGTTATAAAAACAAGGGACGAGAGTTTATTTACACCCGTGGTACCACCCTAATTAGAACTAAAAAAGTCCTCACTTAAGTCAGTTAACGCCTGAATACGTTCTTGTTTACTAACTTTCAACAAGAAACCTCGAGAGTGTCTTTTCGGAAAATATGACTATCCTTATCCTTTCAGCCAAATGGGATAAATTCTCTTTATAGCATGGATTTTCTTACTTTTCTCTGTCGCTAGTTTTAAATATGAATTATTCTAAGATTACTAAAAACACATAGAAAAGTCAACATTTTGTCCAATTTTTTATAAAAACTTACTTTCTAGTTCCATGAAAGCGCATTTTATGGTAACATTTTACTGTCAGATAAAAGTTTATGAGTATATAGGTGGTGTCAGCTTTAAATGAAGAATAAATTCATTTTTATTACCGTTGTCTCCATTTTATTGATTGCAGCAGGTATTGTTACTACAATTGCAATGGCGAACGCTAATTCTGTCGTCGTAAAAGCAGAAGTCTTAAATGTCCGCAGCGGTCCTGGGTTGGCTTATGATGTAACGAGTCAAGTCAGAAAAAATGAAGTACTCCGGGTAGTCGGTGAAGAAAATCAGTGGTATAAAGTCCAATTAGATAATGGTAACAGCGGTTGGGTGGCAAGCTGGTTAGTTGAAAATACAGATGTCAGCGCAGCAAGTAACAGTGTTGCTATTGTTACATCAGACGGTGGTTTAAACGTACGTGAAAAACCAAGTACCTCCAGTAATTCACTTGGCTTACTAAATAATGGTGATCAAGTAACCGTAACAAGCCAACAAGACGGTTGGGCGCAAATCCAGTATCAAGGAAAAAGCGCATGGGTTAGTTCCGATTACTTAGACATCCGCGAATCCGTTACAAAGGTAGATGATAGTGATCTACAAACCGTTACAATTCGTGAAGACTCTACTAATATTCGAAGTGATGCAAGTCGAGATAGTGAAGTTATCGAAAAAGCCAATTCCGGTCAAAGTTTTGCGATTCAAGGAGTTCAAGGCGATTGGTATCAAATTCGGACCACAAATGGCACCAATGGTTATGTGGCTAACTGGGTTGTTGATGTGTCTGATAAAGGACAAACTACTACTCCGAAAAGTAAAACGACCAAATTATCTGAAGCAACGATTGTGATTGATCCTGGTCACGGCGGTAACGACCCTGGTGCAAAAGGCGCAGGTGGAACTATTGAAAAAGAAATGACATTAAAAACAGCGAGAAAATTAAAATCCAAGCTCGAAGCAAGTGGTGCCAAAGTTATTTTAACCAGAGATAGTGATGAATATATCTCCTTAAAATCTCGGACAAATAAAGCCGCAAAAAATAAGGCGGATGTATTTGTTAGTCTTCATTTTGATAGTTTAGAAGATAGCGATTCAGGTGTTAGCGGTCAAACCACTTATTATTACGATAATAGTGATAAATCGCTTGCCGAAAGCATCAATGCTAGCCTCGGAAAAGAGCTCCCTACTTCTAATCGCGGAGCAAGGATTGGCGATTATTATGTTATAAGAGAGAACTCGCAACCAGCTGTGCTTCTTGAACTTGGTTATCTGAGTTCCGCAAAAGATGAACGAAACATTAATTCCGCCTCTTATCGTAGTAAAATTGCGGACGCTGTAGTAGATGGTTTATCGGATTATTTCTCTAATTAAAAAAAGCAATCATTCAGAAGAATTATGTAGTGCGCCCCCAAAGTTAGACCAAAAAATCTAACTTTGGAGGCGTATTTTAATTGGCTAAATATGATGATGGATTCAAGAGAAAAGTAGTGGAAGCTTACCAAAACAGCGAAGGTGGTTATGGCACACTCGCTCAGCGCTTTGGTATATCACATTTTTCTCTGGTTAGAAAATGGGTGAAGATTGTAGAGAAACGGGGGTTTGAAGCATTACAAAGGCGAAGAACGAAACAACATTACACTTCCCAATTCAAGCAAAATGTCCTACACTATTACTTAAATAGCGGTGACTCTTACCTGGATGTTGCCTTGCAGTATGGTTTGCCTTCAGGGGATTTACTTCAAAGTTGGCATCAAAAATTTCTGCGAGAAGGCATCGAAGGTCTTTCACCAAAACAGAAAGGACGACCTTCGATGTCCAAGAAAAAGAAACAAATTCAGCCCAAGAAACCCATGACACGGGAACAAGCATTAGAACGAGAAAACGAATTATTACGTGCAGAACTTGCTTTTATAAAAAAGCTCCGCGCTTTAGGAATGGATGTCCCAGAACGACTCAAGAACGAGATGCCCGAATCATCCACGAACTCCGAAGTGAGTTCCGATTAACGATTCTTCTACAAGCCACAAAATTTCCTAAAGCGACCTACATGTATTGGCAAAAACGATTAGAACAGAAAAATCCAAATGCATCATTAGAGAAAAAGATTCAAGAAATTTTTGATGAGCATCACGGAAACTATGGCTATCGCCGGATTCAACTAGCGTTGAAGGCACAAGGAATAAAGGTCAATCAGAAAAAAGTTCGACGAATTATGGGTAAACTTGGGCTAAAAGGATCCAAGTTTATTCGGAAATCTCGCAGATATAATTCTTACAAAGGAACTATTGGACGAGTGGCAAAAAACCGTATTCGTCGACGTTTTTATACATCCATTCCTCATCAAAAAGTGACCACGGATACATCGGAATTCAAATATTACGAGCGTGATAAAAACAAGCAGCTAGTTATCAAAAAATTGTATTTAGATCCTTTCCTTGATATGTTTAACGGAGAAATTTTATCGTATCGAATTTCTGAGCGTCCCAACGCTAAAGCCATTATGGATGCCCAAAAAGAAGCGATGGACCGTACCGATGATTGCCCCTATCGTCGTACGTTCCACTCTGACCAAGGATGGGCTTACCAAATGAAAGCATACAAAAAGCAGTTAACCAAGCAAAACATCTTTCAAAGTATGTCACGAAAAGGGAACTGTTTTGACAATTCTCCGATGGAGAATTTCTTTGGACTGTTAAAGCAAGAAATGTATTACGTGGTAATTTATGCCAGCTTTAAACAGTTGAAACAAGCAATAGAAGATTGGATACATTACTACAATCATCATCGAATTAAAACGAAACTTGGTTGTAGTCCTATTCAGTACTGCGAACAGATGACCGCATAAAAAATACCAACCAGATTTCTCTGGTCGGCATTTGGTCTAACTTTTGGGTCTCACTACATTATCTCTTCCGAATGATTGCTTTTTCATTTACGCATTTCTTCTGAGTCAAGCAAAATAGTAACCGGACCGTGATTAACGATTTTCACATCCATAAAAGCACCGAATATACCAGTCTCAACTATAAAACCAGCCTCTGCAAGTTTGGCATTAAATAAATCATAAAGCGCTTCTGCTTTCTCCCCAGGAGCTGACTTTGTAAAGCTAGGACGTTTCCCTTTACTAACATCGGCATATAAAGTGAACTGAGAGACGCTTAAGATAGCTCCACCCCGTTCAGCTAAAGAAATATTCATTTTCTCTGAGTCATCTTCAAAAATTCGTAATCCTGTTACTTTTTTGCCATGTAGTCAACTGTTTCAGCTGTATCGCTGTGTGTAAACCCGACGAGCAAACAAAGCCCACCAGCAATCTCACTAATTACTTCCTCCTCTACACTAACCGAAGCCTCATAGCACCTTTGAAGTAGCACGCGCATCACTTTCACTCCTTTAATTCATTAATCTTCTCACCGTATATACATCAGGTATTTGTTTAATTTTATCTACTACTCGTTGCAAATGATTGATATTATGAATTTGAAGCGTGACAACTAATGTTGCCATTTTGTTATTATCTACTTTGGCATTGACACCATTGATATTAGAAGTCAAACTGTTGATGATTTGCAGGATATCATTTAATAGTCCATTGCGATTATAGCCGTAAATTTCAATATCGACATTGTAATCATTTTTCGCTTGTGAATCTGCATCTTCCCAGTCTACTTCAATCAAGCGCTCTGCTTCGATTGCTAGGACGTTTGGGCAATCTTGACGATGAATGGAAATTCCGCGCCCTTTAGTAATATAACCAACGATTTCGTCTCCTGGCACTGGGTTACAACATCTAGAAAGACGGATGAGTAGATTACCTACACCTTGAACAACAACTCCAGCATTATGCTTGATTTTCAATTTTTCATTGTTAGCATCTGAATTAGAAGGCTTGTTTTCTGCTTGTGTTAATAATTTTTCTGTTTCAGCTTCTTGTTCACGTTCTTTTCGCAATTTTTCCGTTAATCGATTAGCTACTTGTAATGCCGTAATACCATTATAACCAACTGCAGCAAAAAGATCATCTTCATGCGAAAAATTCAACTTATCAGCTAATTTGCGAAGATTTTCAGGTAGCATAATTTTTTTTGTTTCAAATCCAAGTTGTCTAATTTCTTTTTCTACTAAGTCTCGGCCTTTTTCGACATTTTCTTCTTTCGCTTGTCGTTTAAAGAATTGTTTAATTTTATTTCTAGCTTGAGAAGTCTGTACTAGTTTCAACCAATCACGACTTGGTCCATAAGAGTGTTTGGAGGTCAATATATCAATAATATCGCCTGTTTTAAGTTTATAATCTAATGTAACGATTTTGCCATTGATTTTAGCACCAATCGTTTTATTACCGATTTCTGTATGCACGCGGTAAGCAAAGTCAAGTGGCACGGATCCGTTCGGGAGCTCGTACACATCTCCTTTTGGTGTGAATACATAAACCACATCCGAAAATAAATCGAGTTTCAAGCTTTCCATAAATTCTTCGGCATTATCCGATTCATTTTGATATTCTAAAATTTCTCGGAACCAAGTTAGTTTATTATCAAAAGAAGTTTTTGAATTAACTACTTTTCCTTCTTTATAAGCCCAATGTGCTGCAACCCCATATTCAGCGATTTGATGCATTTCATGTGTTCGAATTTGTACTTCGAGTGGTTCGCCTTGAGGACCAATTACAGTCGTATGAATTGATTGATACATATTTGATTTAGGCATGGCAACATAATCTTTAAAGCGACCTGGCATTGGTTTCCAACGTGTATGAATGATTCCAAGCACCGCATAACAGTCCTTAATGCTGCTAACAACAATTCGAACAGCTAATAAATCATATATTTCATTAAATTGTTTATTTTGTTCCGTCATTTTTCGGTAAATGGAATAAATATGTTTTGGTCGTCCAGAAATGTCTGCTTGAATATTAAGTTCATCGAGATTTTCATTAACACCATCAATTACATCATTCAAATAACGCTCTCTTGCATCTCGCTTTTGTTTCATCAAGTGAACGATACGATAATATTGCTGTGGATTTAAATAACGCAGCGCTGTATCTTCTAGTTCCCATTTTACGCGAGAAATCCCTAAGCGATGTGCAAGTGGTGCAAAAATTTCTAAAGTTTCATTCGCAATTCTACGCTGCTTTTCGACTGGTAAATGCTTTAATGTGCGCATATTGTGTAGACGATCAGCTAGTTTAATGAGAATAACACGAATGTCTTGTGCCATTGCAATAAACATTTTCCGGTGATTCTCAGCCTGTTGCTCTTCATGCGATTTATATTTTATTTTACCAAGTTTAGTAACCCCATCTACAAGCATGGCTACTTCGCTACCGAATGCTTCTTCCAAATCGGCAAGTGTGACTGGAGTATCTTCAACCACATCATGCAAAAACCCAGATGCTACTGTGGAGGGGTCCATTTTTAATTCTACTAAAATGCCGGCAACTTGAATTGGATGAATAATATACGGCTCACCTGATTTACGAAATTGTTCTTTATGAGAATCGCGCGCAAATTCATACGCTTTTTTTACAAGCGCAAGATGTTCCTGATTCATATAATGAGAAGCCATATCAATGACTTGCTCAGCTGTCAGATTTTGTTCTTTCGCCATTTACATTCACCCTCTTATCTACTTGTCATCTACACAACTTAAAAACACCCATAACTGAGTGTTCCAAAAAAGATTCTTGTCTAATATTATAGCATGATGACACTTTGTTTATAAAGCACTTTTCCTCGTTTTTTCACAATTTCTAGCCGATTTACTATTTTTCTAAAAAAACTACCCCTAAAATATCAGGAGTAGTTCCAATTTTATAATTTCATGAGAATTAAGCGATCATAGCCGTTTAATTTTTTATGACCTTCTAGCTCTTTTAGTTCAATTAAAAATGCACAACCCGCAACAATGCCGCCTAGTTCTTCTACTAATTTGATTGTTGCTTCAATGGTTCCACCGGTTGCAAGCAAATCATCCGTAATTAATACCCGTTGACCTGGTTTAATCGCGTCACTGTGCATGGATAATTTATTGGTACCATATTCTAAATCATATTCCATTTCGATGGTTTCGCGAGGTAATTTACCAGGTTTACGAACTGGGGCAAAGCCGATACCGAGTGCATAGGCAACTGGGCAACCAATAATAAATCCACGCGCTTCTGGTCCAACAATAATATCGATTTTTAATTCTTTTGCATATTCAACGATTTTATCCGTAGCAAATCGGTAAGCCTCTCCATCATTCATTAAAGGGGTAATATCTTTAAAGACAATCCCTTTTTTAGGCCAATCATTAACAATCGCTACGTAATTTTCTAAATCTTTAATTTCCATTTTCAAGTTCCTCCGCATTCGGGTAAATTGATGTTTCCATCATTGACTTCATCCAACTATGAAGTTCGCTGTAGTTGGAGTATAACAATTTTTTTCGAGTAGTAATTTCTTCTAGCTTCTGTTGATAAACTAGTGACTCATCCAGATTACGTTTTCCAACTACTTGATTAACAATAATCTGACCACCTTCCATTTTAGCAAATTCTAAATCAAAAAACACGTTTGACATAAAATCAATTTGTTCTTTGTTCCAACCAAACTTTTGCATTAAGCGTGGTGTATATTTTTCAATTGGAAAGGGTTGGAATTTTTTTATTAAGCTGTATAGCTCAGCAAATGCCTTACGATCTGGTATTGCTGGAATTTGATTTCCTTCTGCTGCATCAAAATGAACAAAGATACGCGCTGGTTTTACTTTGCGGACAATTTCTTCAATTAGCTTTACATTCGGCGGAATATCCGCAAATACGAGCTCCTCTGTTTGGATGTCTACTTTAAAATCTGCTTTCTCATCTACTAAAAAATGGTTTTGTTCTCCGAGTGTTTTAGCTGTTCGCTCTTCAAAACAAATATATATGCGTGAATCCGCTTTTTCTTGAAGAATCCGCGACCACTCCGTTTTACTTCGCACATCGAAAAGTTGCCAGTGCGCAATACGAATATCCATCATTCTAAGTTGTGGCTTTTTAATATGGTTCCATTCATTGATAGATAATTCACCAACAACATCTACATCTGCGGAAGGAGAAATTTTTTCGACTAGATCACCTACCCCAAAGCCAATGGCATCAAGTGGTGTATCCGTCCCATCTGTCCCAAGCATTGTTTTTAGATGTGTTTTGTCGGCGCCAATTCTTTTCGTCCCTTTTAACTTCATTCCTTCTAAAAGGAAAATCGGCTTTGGATTATCCATTCCGAACGGTGCTAGTTTTTCTAGTTGAGCGATAAAAGCTACCGAGACATCCGCTAGATTAATACGTTCCTCTATTTGCAATGCTGGACGAAAATCTTCTTCTGTAAGTAAGCTCGCTTCTTCTTGTAACTTAGCTTCTAATTCTGCTAAATTTTCTGCTGGTAAAGTAAGACCAGCAGCCATGGGATGACCACCAAATGCAGTCATTAATTTCCGATGTTTATCAAGCGCTTGATACAAATGGAAAGACTCGATGCTACGACCAGAACCTTTGGCAATTCCTGTCACTGCATCTATACCTAACACAATAGCAGGCCTAGAATACACACTAACTAGTTTTGAAGCCACAATCCCAAGAATTCCTGTATTCCAACCCTCTCCACTAACAACTAACACTTTCCCCATACTGTTCTTTGCTTCAATTGCTTCCATCGCAAGTTTAGTCGTATCCACAACCATTTGTTTGCGTTCTTTATTAGCATCATCAATTTCTTCTGCTAAAAAAAGCGCTTCTTCTGGATCTTCTGTTAAAAGCAAATCGGCTGCTGGATCTGCAGGACCAAGTCGTCCAACTGCATTAAGTCTTGGCGCAAGGCCAAATCCAATCGTTTCTTCCGTAGCATCTTCCAATTTCAAACTAGCTTTTTTTGCTAAAACAGCTAAACCAATATTTGCCCCTTCACGTAGTTGACGTAAACCTAATTGGACCAGCATACGATTTTCGTCAGTTAGTGACACTAAATCAGCAACCGTTCCCACTGCAACCAAATCTAGTAATTCTGTTGGTTCCTCGCCAAGTAGTGCATGAGATAATTTATAAGCAACTCCAACCCCAGCGAGTTCATCAAATGGATAAGCAGATTTCGGATGCTTTGGGTGGATAACTGCGACTGCTTCTGGCATGACTTCACGCGGTTCATGATGGTCCGTTACAATAACATCTAAACCAATTTCTTTGGCATGAGTCATAACTTCTAGTGCAGCAATACCATTATCAACGGTAATAATTAAATCAACACCTTGATTCTTCGCTAAATCAAAAGCGGCAATATTAGGTCCATAACCTTCTGTAAAGCGATTGGGGATATAAAATTCTGCATTAGCTCCCAAATGCTGTAATGTCTTCATTAACACAGCAATACTCGTAACCCCATCTGCATCATAATCTCCGTACACTAGGATTTGTTCATTTAATTCGATTGCTTGTTTAATCCGCGCAACCGCAAGATCCATTTCTGCAAATAGAAATGGGTCATAAGTTTGATATTTTTCTGGGTGGAAAAATTTATCGAATTGTCCTTGCGTTGTAATCTTTCTTTTCCAAAGTAGCTTTGCAAGTGGAAGCGAGATTTTCAGTTGTTCCGCTAATTGAATTGTTTTCTCTTCTTCGGCTTCCTTGATATTCCATAAGTATTTTGAATCAATCACATTACCCCACCTCTCAACCTTCCTATTATATCTAAAATCACCTGAAAAACCAAGAGGAATCTACAAAACAAAAAACGCCAACGAAGATGTTGGCATTTTTTCGTTATTTAGTTACGCTATCCGTATTTTCTGATTTGCGCGTTTCTACTTTCGATGAATGAGTTTTCATTGCTTTCGCTGCAGCTAATTGACGTTCTAATTCTGATTTTTCGGCAGTAAGTTGTTTTAGCTTCTTCTTCATGTTACGAGACTTCGAAATATTGAGGAAGAAGATAATCAAGCAACCGCAAAGTACAGATCCTAAAATAATTAAGATTAATGGCCAATCAGCTTGTAAAAATAAGAAATTCACTTCCACTGGATCTACATTGACTACAGCAAATATCGCAATAATAAGTGCTAGAATAATTCCAACGATTACTTGCCATTGTATTTTATTTTCTTTCATTTTTTCTCCTCCTTGTGCAACAATTATGTTAGTATTTACCCGTTTCAGAACTATTAAAAACAGCCGAATTTCTTTTGTTGAAATTCGGCCGACCTTTTTAAATTACAGGTTGTCCATTATTACGTTGTTTTTTCTTCTTAACAGTACTAATTGGACCTTTTTTGCGTAATTGTCTTGCTTTAAATACATACCATAGTTGCATCGCCATAAAGATAGAGGAGAATACACTAGATACAAGTCCCACAAGTAAAGCAATGGAGAAGTTTAGAATGGATTCACTACCAAACAACACAAGTGCTAAAACGGTGAAAATAACCGTTAAAATGGTGTTTATCGAACGAGTGAAAGTTTGTCGCAAAGCTTTATTCACAGCATCAGCAATTTCTTCTTTCGTTTTGAAGCGTTGCATTTTCATGCTAATATCTCGTATTCGGTCGGCGGTGACTATCGTATCATTTATGGAATAACCAATAACCGTCAGAACAGCAGCAATAAAGGTTAAATCTACTTCAAGCCTTGTAATACTAAAGAAGATAAAGATAATAAATGCATCAAATAATAAGGATAAAATTGCTGCGATTCCCATATAAAATTCAAATCGTATAGCAATATATAATACTATCAAAATAGATGCAATTCCCAGCGCCCAAAAACCATTTTTCGCAAGTTCTTTTCCGACAGTTGGAGATACCGTACTTATGCTAGGCTCGTGTTTGTACTTATCGTCAAAATAATTTTTGAATTTAGCCACATCATCTTGAGATAGCGTTCCTTTGTAAGAAACAACGGCAGTTTTAGAGCCTGACCCTTGGAAAACAATATCATCTGATGGCATACCAATAGAGTCTAAATCTTTCTTAATTTGAGTCTCCGTCAAGGTGTGATCCGCAGTAATTTCCGCTCGAGTCCCGCTGGCAAAGTCAATACCAAGGTTCAGTCGGAATATAGATAGAATAACGATTCCGATAATAACAATGCCCGTAAAGATCGATAAGAACAAACGGTGATGTTTAACAAAATCAAAACGGTCAAAGTGTGTTTTCAAGTTAAAGCTATTAATACCTTCATGTAAATTATGAATATCTTTGCGTCTAACTGCAAAAAATCCAGGTTTATTGTTAAGCCAATTACTTTTCACTAGTAAGCCTAGTAAGAACCTCGATCCCCATACAGCAGTCAAGAAGCTCACTAAAATACTAATAATTAGTACTGTCGCAAAACCTTTAATGGAACTTGTACCGAAATAAAAGAGTACTCCAGCAACAATCAATGTTGTTAAGTTACCGTCCAAAATCGCGCGGAAGGCTTCTTTTCCACCCACTTCAAAGGCCGCTTTCGTTGACCTTCCGACTTTGATTTCCTCTTTAATCCGCTCGTAGGTAATCACGTTCGCGTCAACAGCCATACCTACCCCCAGAATCAAACCTGCAATTCCCGGTAGAGTTAGTGTCGCGTGTAGCAAACTCAATATTAGTAGAACTAGATAAGTGTAAGCAACCAATGTAATCGAAGCAATCACACCTGGTAAGCGGTATACTGCCATCATGAAAATAAAAATTGCAATAACACCGATGATACCCGCTAAAATTGTTTCTTGTAGTGCATCTTGTCCAAATTGTGCACCCACAGAGGTAGAATAAACTTCTTTCATTTGTACAGGAAGCGCTCCAGCATTAAGCAAATCTGCTAAATCTTTTGCTTCTTCCGTTGTAAAATTACCCGAAATCTCTACTTTATCTGTATCTAAAACACTACTTACATTAGGGGCAGACAAGTATGCCGGATTTTTCTTTTCACGTTCTGTTTTGTACTTTTGTCCTTCTTTCCAATCTAACCAAATAACTAATTGATTATCTGGCGCTTCTGCTAAAATCGTCTTTGTAACGTCTGCAAATTTATCAGCGCTTTTTAGTTTTAATGTAACAATTGGATTATTGCTAGAATCAAAAGCTTGTTTAGCCCCGCCTGCTACAAGATCGCTACCGTTCATCATCATTTTATCGTTCGCATCTCTAAATGATAATTGCGCAGTTGTGGATAGCATTTTGCGAGCCTCTTCTTGGTCGGTTACCCCCGCAAGTTGAACTCGAATACGGTTTTTCCCTTCGATTTGAATACTTGGTTCAGCCACTCCTAATGAATTAATCCGCTTATCGAGCGCTGTAACCGTGTCTGTCATGGTTTGCTTCGACACAGTTCCTTCCCCATCTGCAGGTGAAACTTCATAAAGAACTTCAAATCCCCCTTGAAGATCTAGTCCAAGATTGATGTTTTGCATAACCATTTTTGCGGTACCAAATACAGCACCAAAGATAATTGCAACTACTAGAAAGAAAATAACTATCTTACTCTTTTTAACCATTTCTGTTTCGTTCCTCCCTCATCTAAACCATAACAAATCCAGTCTATCAACAAATAGTTACATTTTTTTGTACGTATTTGTCAGCAGACTGTTAATCTTCCACATTTGATTGAAGTGTGTTTTCCACTTTAGACATATGGTTATTTGATTGTTGTTCAGCTGTTGTCATAATAAATTGCATTAATTGTCCAATTTTCATTTGCATAATGTCATTCATTCTTTCATGCAAAGCTGGGGCTGGCCGGTTTTTCCACTTTTCTTCCGTTAAAAACGACCAAATATGGCTGGCCTTGATTTCTCGGTAGCCTAGAATATGAAAATCCTCCACTTTTATTAATATCGCTGGTTCTAAATCTTCATACCAAGCTGAAAATGAATCCGTCATCAAGTCATCCCCTTTCTTAAACAATAAGCATATTCCCATTTTATCTAAAAACTAGCTAAATGGGAAGTATAAGCTCTAAATTTTTATGATTAAAAAATGCCATTTCACCGCTTAGAGGGAAATGGCATTTTTAATTTGCTAATTATTTGTTGTCTTCAGTAACTTCAGTGTCATCAGAAGTTGTTTCTGTAACAACTGGAGTAGAAACTGTGTTGCCTTTTTCAAGTACAGTTCTTACTGCATTACGGTCAAACGTTAATTTGTTGTTTCCGCATTTTAAAATGACTGTGCCATCTTCAATTGCCTCTACAATACCGTGAAGTCCACCGATAGTGATAATTTTATCACCTTTTGCTAAACTACTTTGCATATTTTGCACTTCTTTTTGACGTTTTTGTTGAGGTCTGATTAATAAGAAATAAAACAGAACAATCATCAAAATAATTGGTATAAATGTTACAATACCGCCCATATTTTCCAACTCCTTTCGATACTATATATATTAGAAATTTTTTGCATCAGGACGATTAAATCCGTATTGCTCAAAAAATTCTTCCCTAAAATCAGCAAGACGATCTTCCATAATAGCGGAACGAACCTGCTTCATTAAGTTTAACAGAAAATGAAGATTATGATAAGTTGTAAGTCTAATCCCAAAAGTTTCTTCACAACGAATCAAATGTCTAATGTATGCACGTGAATAATTTTTACAAGTATAACAATCACAATTTTCATCAATTGGACGGAAATCATGTGTGAACTTAGCATTTTTAATTACTAAGCGTCCATTAGATGTCATACAAGTACCATTACGCGCTATACGAGTAGGAAGAACACAGTCAAACATGTCAATCCCACGAATGACCCCATCTATAAGTGAATCCGGCGAACCAACACCCATTAAATAACGTGGCTTGTTGGTTGGTAAAAGTGGTGTTGTGTGTTCGAGTACTTGGTTCATAACGTCTTTCGGTTCCCCAACCGATAAACCGCCAATTGAATATCCTGGAAAATCAAGGGAAACTAAGTCTTTAGCGCTCTGTGCGCGCAAATCTTCATATGCACCGCCCTGAACGATTCCAAATAATCCTTGGTCATCTGGTCTAGCATGTGCTTTTAATCCGCGTTCAGCCCAGCGTGAAGTTCGTTCTACCGATTTCTTCATGTATTCATGCGAGGCAGGATATGGTGGGCATTCATCAAAACTCATCATAATGTCTGATCCGAGCGCATTTTGAATTTGAATTGCTTTTTCTGGTGATAAGAAAAGCTTGTCGCCATTTAAATGATTACGGAAATGAACGCCCTCTTCTTTGATATCACGCATTTTACTCAAACTAAACACCTGAAAACCACCTGAATCCGTTAAGATTGGTTGATCCCAGTTCATAAATTTATGTAGTCCGCCCGCTTCTCGAATCAATTCTTCACCGGGACGTAACCATAAGTGATAGGTGTTGCTCAAAATAATACCTGCGCCCATTGCTTTTAATTCTTCTGGCGACATTGTTTTTACCGTTGCAAGTGTTCCAACTGGCATAAACATAGGCGTATCAAATGTGCCATGTGGTGTATGGATTTTACCGAGACGAGCACCTGTTTGTTTATCTGTTTTTATTAGTTCATAACGAATGGCAGACATGTGTGACCTCTTTCTAATTTACTCTATTCACTAGCATAACGAAAAATGCGTATGAAAACAAGCTTTTCTGTTATTTTTTTCGCAAATTAATGAATAAACATTGCATCGCCAAAACTAAAGAATCGATATTGCTCTTCTACGGCATGGTTATAGGCTGTTAAAATTTTATTCCGATCAGATAAAGCGGATACAAGCATAATTAATGTAGATTTTGGTAGATGGAAATTCGTAATTAAGGCATCTACGGCTCGGAAGGTATATCCTGGTGAAATAAAAATATCTGTCCAACCAGATTCAGCTACTATATTACCTTCATGACGACTGGCAATCGTTTCTAACGTCCTAATGGATGTAGTTCCAACTGCTATGACTTTTCCACCGGTTTCTTTTACTCTATTAATTCGTTCCGCAGCTTCTTCTGTTAAACGATAAAATTCGGAATGCATTTTGTGATTCGTTGTATCTTCCACATCGACTGGGCGGAAAGTTCCTAGTCCCACATGGAGAGTCACAAAAATAATTTCTACACCTTTTTCTTTAATTTTCGCAAGCAAATCTTCTGTAAAATGAAGTCCCGCTGTAGGAGCTGCTGCTGAACCATTTTCTTTTGCATAAACGGTTTGGTAACGATCTTGATCCGCTAATTGCTCTTTAATGTATGGTGGTAACGGCATTTCACCAAGTTGTTCTAATACTTCATAAAAAATACCTTCATAAGAAAACTCGAGAATGCGACCGCCGTGCTCTAGTTCTTCAAGACAAGTTGCTTGTAACGCACCATCACCGAATATAATAGTTGCACCTTGACGAATTCTTTTTGCAGGTTTTACCAAGGCTTCCCAAGTATTTCCTTCTTTTTGCTTTAACAGTAATACTTCGATATGAGCGCCTGTTTCATCCTTAATGCCATGAAGACGAGCTGGGAGAACGCGTGTGTCATTTAAAACTAAGGCATCCCCTTCGTGTAAATAACTTAAAATATCTGTAAAGTGCTGGTCTTTTATTTCACCAGTTGCTTTATCTAATACCATTAGCCGACTAGATGTCCGGTCCAGTAACGGGGTTTGTGCAATTAATTCTTCTGGTAAATCAAAATCAAAATCTTCTACTTTCATGCTTTATACCTCTTTTTCATAACTTATTCCTAAATGTTTATAGGCGATTTCCGTTGCAATACGGCCTCTTGGGGTTCTTTGCAGAAAACCAATTTGGAGTAGATATGGTTCTTGCATATCTTCAATGGTTTCGCGCTCCTCCCCAATACTCGCAGCAATTGTATCTAAACCGACCGGACCGCCTCTGAATGACTGGATAATTGTATGGAGCAGTTTTTGGTCAATGGTATCCAAACCTCTTGGATCTACTTGAAGTAAAGTAAGTGCTTCTTTAGCAAGTTTTTCTGTGACTGTACCATTGCCCCTCACTTGAGCAAAATCACGGACACGTTTTAACAACCGATTGGCAATCCGCGGGGTCCCCCTCGAACGTCTAGCAATTTCACGAGCACCCAAATCATCTATTTTTGTATCTAAAATATTAGCGGTTCTGAGTACAATCTCTGTTAGTTGCTCTTCTGTATAAAATTCCAAGTGATCAATAACACCAAAACGATCTCGAAGTGGCGCCGATAAAAGCCCTGCACGCGTTGTTGCCCCAATTAGGGTAAACGGTGGTAAATCAAGACGAACCGACCGAGCTGTTGGTCCTGTTCCAATCACAATATCTAAACAATAATCTTCCATCGCTGGATACAAAACTTCTTCAATAGCTCGAGATAAGCGATGAATCTCATCAATAAATAAGACATCCCCTGGATCCAAACTGGTTAAAATCGTTGCCAAATCACCTGGTCGTTCGATGGCAGGTCCACTTGTTGTTTTAATTTGACTACCCATTTCAGATGCGATAACCATCGCGAGCGTCGTTTTCCCAAGTCCTGGTGGTCCATACAAAAGCACATGGTCTAACGCTTCATTACGAAGGGTTGCAGCTTCAATAAAGACGGTTAAATTATTTTTCACTTTATCTTGTCCGATATATTGTGAAAGGGTCTGTGGCCGTAAACTAGTTTCAAAAGATACTTCTTCTGAGTCTACCGTTTCACTTGAAATAATTCGTTCATCCATGCCACAAGCTCCTCTCTATTTTGTCATTAATTTGAGTGCTAACTTGATATAGGCATCACTCGTTAAGTCTTCTTCTTTAACTAATTTTGGTATTACTTTTTTTAATTCTCTCGAGCTATAACCAAGTGCTTCTAAAGCTAAAACTGCTTCTTCTAGTGCTGGTGCAAGCCCACTGACGATATCATTTTCTGGTGTATTATAAACGATGTCACTTGTTACTACATCCGCTAATTTTCCTTTTAAATCAAGGATAATTTGGCGTGCCGTTTTTTTGCCTACACTTGGAAATTTTGTCAAATAGACATCATCTTCTGACTCAATTGCGGTAATTAAAGGCACAACATCCCCAGAGGCAATAATAGCAAGCGCGCTCTTTGGTCCAATTCCAGAAACACTTAGTAATTTTTTAAATAAATAACGTTCTTCTGTTGATTGAAATCCAAAAAGCGAAATATTGTCTTCCCGAACATGTTGATATAAAAACACTTGTGTCTCTGTTCCTTCTAAGCGCTGAAAGGAAAACGGGTTTCCTGTAATGATTTGATAACCAATTTGTCCAGTTTCAACAACAATATATTCTGGTGTAATCGTAGTTATAATTCCTTTTATGTAATCGTACAATTTTTTCGTCCCCTTTTCGTTTCACGTCATACATTATATGATAGCATAAAATGGAACATCTGTACTAGTTTTTGTTATAAAAGAAATCACACAACTTGTTTACATAATACAATTATCGTCACCTTATAACGATTGAATATTTTCTTTAATAACCTCAATAGAATGATTAAATGCTTCTTGCTCTTCGGCGTTTAGTTTTAGAGAGATAATTTCTTTTACGCCATCCTGACTCAATACAGCTGGCACACCAATCGCAAGATCACTTTGGCCGTATTCACCGTCAAGAATACAAGATACAGTTAATGCGCGCTGGCTACCGCTGAATATATGACGACAGATTTCCACAATTGTTCCAGCAATTCCATACTCGGTACAGCCTTTTTGATGATAAATTTCGAAACCGGTATCACGAGCAATCTCACCAATTTGTTTTAAATCAAGGGAATGTCCAAGCTTTTCCATACTATATTCATTTACAGGCTTCCCATAAATGGATGAATGTGACCAAACTGGAAATTGGGAATCCCCATGTTCTCCAAGAATAAACGCATCAATACTTTGCGCAGCGATATCCAATTTCTCTGCTAATAAACGGCGCAATCTCGTTGTATCGAGCCAAACTCCCGTTCCAAGCACTCGCTCTTTTGGTAGTCCTGAAAGTTTCCATACTTGATACGTAATAATATCGCATGGATTCGTTGCAATTAGGAAAATTCCTTTAAAGCCACCTTTCATCATTTCGGGAATGATACTACCAACTATTCTGGAAGTGCTCTTCAATTCATCCAATCTTGTTTGTCCTTCCCTAAGTGGCCCTGCTGTTACTGTGATAACGGCAATATCTACATCTGAGCAGTCCCTTGCCTCACGAACAGAAATATTCATTTTCCCAGGCATAAACGCTGCTGCATCTGCTAAATCTTTCCTGTTTCCTTCGACACGCTCTTTATTTAAATCCACTAGAATTAATTCTTCAATAAATTTTTGGTTTACAAAGGCATGTGCGGCTGCTGAACCTACATTACCTGCTCCAATAATCATAACCTTACGTGATTTCATTTTTGTTCCTCCTACTTATTCATATAAAACACCCCAATTCGGATTTTTCGGAAAGGGGTGTATTTAGCGCCTAATTTATTTCTGCATTAGTATAAACTTCTTGTACGTCATCATCATCTTCTAACGCTTCCATCATTTTATCAAATTGGATTTTATTGTTTTCCGCAATTTCATTATATACAGTCGGAAACATCGATAATTCTGCTGTTGCAAAGGTGTATCCAGCGGCTTGTAAGGTATCTTTCACTTCGGAAAAGGTTCCAGGATCCGTAAAAATTTCAAATACGTCTTCACTGACCTCTACATCATCTGCGCCAGCCTCAATCGCTTCTAGCATAAATTCCTCTTCATCGACGGTTAAACCTTCTCGTAAAATCACTAAATATCCTTTACGATCAAACATATAACTAACGCTTCCCGTTTCTCCTAAGCTACCACCATTCTTGTTAAACGCTACACGCACATTCGTACTTGTTCGATTTTTATTATCTGTAAGCGTATGAACTAAAACAGCAATCCCACCTGGCGCATAACCCTCATAGGTTACTTCATCGTAATTTTCTCCATTTGTGTTTCCAGCTGCTTTATCAATCGCTCGTTTAATATTGTCATTTGGCATATTTACAGCTTTGGCTTTGTCCATTACTAATCGAAGTGACGGATTCAGATTTGGATCAGGCCCTTTTTTGGCTGCAACAAAAATTTCTCTCGCTAACTTCTGAAATACTTTGGAACGCTTGGAATCTTGTGCATTTTTACGGCCTTGAATATTATTCCACTTTGAATGTCCTGACATCTGTTTCACTCCTTTTAGTTTTAGTAAAGCTTTTCTCTTAGAATTTTAACGTAAAAGTGGACTATTCGCAACAAAAAAAGTTACCGCAGCTAGTGCGATAACCCTTGATTTACGTTGTTTGTAATCGGTGAACATGATATGTCCCTAATTTATTCGCCGTACCTCCTAGAAGTGTAATTTCGTCCAGTGCATTGGTAACGAGTTTTTCTCTCCCTTCTGAAAGTACATCGATTAAGAAAAAATATTCACCAAGAGAGGTTTTAAGCGGTCTTGATTCAATTTTACTTAAATCAATATCCCGCCAAGCAAAAGTCGATAATACTTTATGTAACGCACCCGGCATATTATTAGGTAGAATGACAGAAATAGATGTTTTTTCTTCTTCTTTTGGTAATAAAATCGATACTGGCTTACGACTTAAAACAAAAAATCTTGTTTGATTAAGTTCTAAGTCTTGCGCATCTTCTTTGACGATTTCAAGTCCATACTCATCAGCTGCCATCCGAGGTGCAATAGCTGCGACAAGTTCGCTAGGATTATTGCTAACCCATTTCGCGGCATAAGCAGTAGAAGGTGTTACTTCCCGCTCTACTCCATATAATTCAGCCTGTAAAAAAGTATGACATTGCGCTAAAGCTTGTGGATGCGACATCACTTTTTGGACAGATCTCCAAGAATAAGCATGTGCTGGGTGAATCATTAAATGCTGCGCAATTGGTAACACGATTTCCGCCACAACAGGAACACTTGAAAAATGAAATAAGTAATCCAGCGTGATATTCACACTTCCCTCAATCGTATTTTCAATCGGAACTACTGCCACTTCTACTTCTTCTTTTTCAATGGACATAATACAATCTGGAATGGTACTTTTCGCAATCATATCTTCTTTTGGAAAAGCCTTTGAGGCTGCTGCATGTGTGAAAGAGGCTGCTGGGCCTAAATAAGCAATTTTCATTTTCAACTCTCCTTTTTAATGTAGCTAGGAAAAAAGCGTGCACCAAATGAATGGTGCAGCACTTTGTTTACTCCATAAATTCAAATTCATAATCAAGCAGACGTACAATATCCCCGTCTTTAGCGCCGCGTTTCCGAAGTGCTTCATCTACACCCATTGCACGAAGTTGACGCGCAAAACGGCTAATAGAAGCATCTCTTTCAAAGTTCGTCATCGTGAATAAGCGTTCGATTTTCGTTCCACTTAACACAAATGTACCATCTGGTTCTCTTGTAATTTCGAAGTCAGGTTCTTCTGCAACATATTTATAAAGAACTGTATCTTCATCTTCTTGTTCCAAAATTTCGTTAAGTGGAAATTCTGGTGTTGTTTCTAATTTATCAGCAATAGCAAGAAGTAATTCACGAAGTCCCGTTTTTGTTACAGCTGAAATTGGGAATACTGGAATCTCTTCTTCTATTTTAGTTTTAAATTCTTTTAAATTTTCTTCCGCATCTGGCATATCCATTTTGTTAGCAACAATGATTTGCGGGCGTTCCATTAATCGCAAATTATATTGTTCTAGTTCATTATTAATTGCCACGTAATCATCAAACGGTACACGTCCTTCTGAACCAGACATGTCAATTACATGGACAATAACACGTGTTCTTTCAATATGGCGCAAGAATTGATGGCCTAAACCGACACCTTGACTTGCCCCTTCAATTAGTCCTGGTAAATCCGCCATAACAAAACTACGACCATCACCAGCATCCACCATTCCTAAATTGGGAACAATCGTTGTAAAGTGATACGCTGCAATTTTAGGTCTTGCTGCTGATACAACAGATAATAAGGTTGATTTACCAACACTCGGGAAGCCAACTAAGCCAACATCTGCTAGTACTTTAAGTTCTAATTGCACATTTCTTTCTTGACCTGGCTCTCCGTTTTCGGATAGTTCAGGAGCTGGGTTTGCAGGTGTAGCAAAGCGTTTATTTCCTCGTCCGCCACGACCTGCTTTCGCGATAACTGCTCGCTGACCATGAGCAACTAAATCGGCAATAATTTCGCCCGTATCTATATCTTTTACAATCGTTCCTTGTGGTACCTTCACGACTAAATCTTGCGCACCTCGACCATGCATACTTTTGCTCATGCCATGTTCACCGTGTTCCGCTTTAAAAATTCGTTTAAAACGAAAATCTACTAATGTCCGCAAACCTTCATCAACGACAAAAACAACATCTGCCCCTTTACCTCCATCGCCTCCAGCAGGACCACCGTTTGGTACAAATTTTTCGCGACGGAATGCCACCATACCGTCCCCACCATTTCCAGCTTTTACATAAATCTTAACCTGATCTACAAACATAATTTTATATTCTCCCGTTCCTTAAAAGTCTTATCTTTCATTATAACGAATAAACTATACATCTGTCACTATATTTATTTTTATTTTTGCGAAACACATAAAAAAGTGCCCCAAATGAGACTATTCATTCGGGACACTTTTACTAGATTATTTGAAAGCTTGTGCTGCTTTAACAGCTTTATGCCAACCTTCATATAGTCCTTCTCGTTCTTCTTCTTTCATTTCTACTTCAAAACGATTATCTAGCTTCCAATGTTTTTTAATTTCATTTTTATCTTTCCAAACACCTACTGCAAGCCCAGCTAAGAATGCTGCTCCAAGTACCGTAGTTTCTTTATTTTCTGGGCGCTCAACTGGAACACCTAAAATATCTGATTGGAATTGCATTAAGAAATTGTTCGCTGATGCTCCGCCGTCAACCCGTAATGTTTTCAACTTAATACCGGAATCTTGTTCCATTGCATAAAGCACGTCTCTCGTTTGATAAGCAAGTGATTCTAATGTCGCACGAATGAATTGTTCTTTTTCCGTACCACGAGTTAAACCAAATACCGCACCGCGAACATCAGAATCCCAGTAAGGTGCGCCGAGACCAACAAATGCTGGTACAACATAAACGCCGTCAGTAGACTCAATACGACTAGCATAGTTCTCAGAGTCGCCTGATTGACGAACCATTCGTAAACCATCACGTAACCACTGAATTGCAGAACCAGCAACAAAAATACTACCTTCTAACGCATATTCTACTTTACCATCAATTCCCCATGCCAGGGTTGTAAGTAGACCATTTTCAGAACGCACCGCTTTTTCTCCTGTATTCATTAATAAGAAACAACCAGTTCCATAAGTATTTTTCGCCATTCCTTTTTCAAAACAGCCTTGACCGAATAAGGCAGCTTGTTGGTCACCGGCAATACCCGCAACCGGAACTTCTTCTCCAAAGAAATGGTAAGGAACTGTATTTGCGTATACTTCTGACGATGGACGAACTTCTGGTAACATTGCTCTCGGGATATTTAGCATTTTCAGAAGCTCATCATCCCATTCTAAATCGTAAATATTATAAAGTAGTGTACGAGAAGCGTTGGAATAGTCTGTAATATGAGCACGACCACCAGTTAATTTCCAAACTAGCCAAGTATCAATCGTTCCGAAAAGTAATTCGCCTTTTTCCGCACGTTCTTGAGCTCCGTCTACATGATCCAAAATCCACCGCGCTTTTGTTCCGGCAAAGTAAGGGTCAATTAAAAGACCTGTTTTAGAACGAATTGTATCTTCATAACCGTCTTTACGAAGCTGTTTACAAATATCTTCTGTTTGACGAGATTGCCAGACAATTGCATTATAAATCGGATTACCACTTTCTTTATCCCAAATAACAGTTGTTTCACGTTGGTTGGTGATACCAATACCTGCAATTTCTTTAGAAGAAATGTTTGTTTTTAATAACACACCAGCAATAACTGCTAGAATGGAAGCCCAAATTTCATTGGCACTATGTTCTACCCAACCTGGTTTAGGAAAAATTTGATCAAACTCTTCTTGTGCAACGCCAATTACTTCTCCTTCTTCATCAATAATCATCGCTCTTGAGCTTGTTGTTCCTTGATCGAGTGCCAAAATGTATTTCTTTTCCATGTAAAATTCCTCCTCTAGTTTTAAGTACAACGAAAGCCCTGCGACTTTCGTTTTTAGCTAGTAATGATTCTAGCTTATGCTAAATCTTTTTTCTTGTCGAGTTGTGCGGTTAAAATAAGGATTAAAATAAATAATACAGCGAATACCCATAACCACATTCCATATTCACCATTTACAATTGCATTATACCCTAAAGCACCTAATGCTCCTCCCATGATTGGTCCTAGAACCGGAACCCATGAGTAACCCCAATCTGACCCACCTTTACCTGAAATTGGCCAAACAAAATGCGCAATTCTTGGTCCAAGGTCACGAGCTGGGTTAATTGCATAACCAGTTGTTCCACCGAGTGACATACCAATTGCAATGATTAACGCACCAACAACAAGCGGATTTAAACCATCTGAGAAAGAATTTGCTCCTAATGATAACAAACCAAAAACTAAGACAAAAGTGCCTAATGCTTCACCAAAAAAGTTAGATGTAAAGTGGCGAATCGCCGGTGCCGTTGCAAAAACCCCTAATTTAGTAGGTTTGTCCTCCGTTTGTTTCCAATGTGGATAATAGTGTAACCATACAAGTGTTGCCCCAATAAATGCCCCAATGAACTGAGCTACAATATACGGCAAGACATAATCCCATGGGAATACACCTGCAAGCGCCATACCGACTGTTACAGCAGGATTAAGATGTGCCATACTCATATATCCAGAAACATAGACTCCCATTGTCACACCGAGCCCCCAAGCTAAAGTAACAACGACCCAGCCAGCATTTTCTGCTTTGGATTTTTTCAGTGATACCCCGGCTACAACACCCGCACCTAATATAATTAGGATTGCTGTACCAATTAATTCACCTAAAAACTGTGTTGCTAAACTTGTGTCAATCATTTTTTCCAACTCCTTCTTCTTGCTTATTTGTAGCACCGGAATTTTCCTTTACTAGTCCCCTTACATTCCGATTATCAATTAACTTCAAAAAAAGAATGACAATCAAAACTTAGGCAAACTAGTGCCTTGCATCGTTTCGATTGTCATCTCTTCTCCTGACATGTTAATTAACTTGAGTCTATTTAACCATACCAAGAAAACGCTGTCAATCAAACGACTTGTCCCATTTTTCACAATGTATGTATCTTTATCTGCCTCTTTACTTCTACCCCAATTTAAAAGTTTTCTAACCCCGATTATAAGAATTTTTTTCACAAAGAAAGGCAAATAAAAAAACCGCCACAAGTGACGGTTTTAATTTATCTTATTAAGCTTCTTGTACTTCAGGATAAACGCTAACTTTTTTCTTGTCGCGTCCCATACGTTCAAAACGTACAACGCCATCCGTTTTAGCAAATAAAGTATCATCGCCGCCACGTCCTACGTTAGTTCCTGGATAGATTTTAGTACCACGTTGACGGTAAAGGATAGATCCACCAGTAACAAATTGTCCGTCCGCACGTTTTGCACCTAATCGTTTTGATTCAGAGTCACGTCCGTTAGAAGTCGAACCGCCACCCTTTTTGTGCGCAAAATGTTGAATATCAAATTTTAACATGAAATTCCACCTCCTATTTGGAGTTAATTTTTATATGATCAGGATAGCTGTACGCTAATGACCTTAGTTGATTTTCCATCCCTGTAAGCAAGATTTGAACCACTTCGTCTCCAACAAATTCAGCAGGTACAGAATAATAAAGGTAACCCTCTGCTTCTTCTATCTCAGGTTCAAAGTCACGCACTTCCGAAATAGCATTCACCATTCCAAAAGCAATCGACGAAGCACCTGCACAAACTAAATCACTGCCGCGTTCGGCAAAATCAGCATGTCCACTCATTGTAAAAGAAATTATTTGATTTTTTTCTCGCAAAACATCGACTTGAATCATTTGTTTCGTCCTTTCAAATTAAGCATTGATTGCATCAATAGTTAATTTTGTGTAAGGTTGACGATGACCTTGTTTTTTGTGGTAGTTCTTTTTCGGTTTATATTTATAAACTGTCAATTTCTTCGCACGGCCTTGTTTTTCAACTTTAGCTGTTACAGTTGCTCCGTCCACGAATGGAACGCCAACTTTAGCGGAATCTCCGCCTACGAATAGAACTTTGTCAAAAGTAACAACATCACCAACTTCACCTGCTAATTTCTCAACATAGATTTCTTGGCCTGCTTCTACTTTGATTTGTTTCCCACCTGTTTCAATAATTGCGTACATACTTGCACCTCCTCATATACTAAGACTCGCCATCACAGGGGACTTACACAAGGTAAATACTTAACCCAGCTCTGTGCGGTTGTAGCTTGGTGCGCTACAAACATAACAGTAAAATGATAGCATAAAGAAGCCACTACTGTCAATCAATTATTAATTTTGCTTCTCTACACGTAAAATTTGATAGAACGGTATTCGTTCATCTGCTACTTCCCAATCAACCGGTGCATCATTTAAGGTGTTTAAATCCAGAAAAGTATCTAATACATCTTCTGTTGTAATGATCTGGATACTTTCTGGCTCCCCTTGCATAATCCCTGAAAGTTCTCTTTCTAATTGGTATGCAAGTGTCTCTTTAGATGCTACATGACCTGTTCCGTAGCAAGTCGGACAAGGAATCGTTGTAGCTTCTAGAAATGACTGTTGTTTCTTTCGTCTGGTTAGCTGAAGAAGCCCTGACTGCGAAAGCGCCGCAATTTGGGTTGTAATATATTCTTCTCGTGTTTGCCGTTCTAACACCTCATAGAGTTCTGTGTAGCCACTTTCCGACATCCCGCCGATAAAATCTACTAAAATCATGCCACTCATATTTCGAAGGCGAATTTGTTTAAGTATTTCTGGAACCGCTTTTTGATTAATAAGCTCTACTGTTTTTTCTTTTTCTGTAGAACCTTTATAGCGACCAGAGTTAACATCTATCACCCACATCGCCTCTGTTTTCTCAATAAATAAAGAAGAACCATTCGAAAGATGAACTACAGGACGACTTAGGCGATCAATTTGTTTTTTTATACTTAAATCGGCAAATAAGTCTGCACTTTTCGTTAGAGTTACTTGATCTGACCAATTCGACTCAAGCACTCTCGCAAAATCAAAATCATCCGTAATTATTTCATCTGGTTCATAACGTTGAATAAATTGTTTAGTACTAGCAAACACCCCATAAGCCGCAGATAAAAGCAGCCCTGGTTTTTTTCGTTTATTACTTTTTAGAATTACTTGCTCGTACTCTTCTCTAGCTTCATTTAGTGCTGTTTCCAATTGTTCTTTCGTGGCTTTTTCAGCACTAGAGCGGATTATCACAGCTTCATTTTTCCCTAAAAGCAATTCGATTGTTTTTTTCAAGGGCTCTTTATCCATAATTCTTTTTGAAATAGAGATATATTCTTTTCCATATAAATAAACAAGTAAATCTCCTGGAAATGTTAGTTCAGCGGTTAAAAGCGGAAGTTTAGTCACACTGCCTTCGCGGATAATTTGAACGGGCAGTTTGGCTCCTTGTGTTTTCTCATAAAAATCTGGAATATCTTTCAAATGGATAAAACCTTTATTTTGATTGCCTAAGTCAACAAAAGCCGCATTTATTTTCCGGTCAATTTTTTGAATAAAACCATAAAAAATATCACCCACTTGGATTTTATTAGATGGCCTAATAACTTCCATATCAATCATTTGCTCATCTTCAAGAACTGCTATTCTTTTTTCTATATAAGCTGCACTAATTACTACTTTTTTCATTTTATCACCTTTTATAAAGACCCTTCATCCAAAGACAAAGGGTCCTAATTTTTTATTTACCGCCAAAAAGTTGTTTTAGGCGTGCGAAAAATCCTGGCTTCTTCGCTTCGATAGACATTAACGGAATCGATTCACCGAGAATGCGTCGAGCGATATTTCGATAACCTTGAGATGCACGGTTATTCGGTAACATCGCAACCGGATCCCCGCTGTTAGATGAGCGAATAACTTCATCATCATCAATAATAATTCCGAGCAATTCAATGGATAAATGTGTGGTAATCTCATCAATATCCATCACATCGCCATTTACCATCATTTGCGTACGAATACGATTAATAATAAGTTTTGGTGGTTCGATAGCTTCTTTTTCAAGTAATCCAATAATTCGATCCGCATCACGCACAGCGGAAATTTCCGGAGTAGTAACAACAATAGCTTTATCAGCTCCAGCAACCGCATTTTTATATCCAGTTTCAATTCCTGCTGGACAATCGATTAGAATAAAATCATAATCTGGACGTAATTGGTTAATTAAGTCTATCATTTGTTCTGCCGAAACCGCATTTTTATCTGTTGTTTGTGCTGCAGGTAGCAAGAAAAGTAAATCATCAAAGCGTTTATCTTTTATCATTGCTTGATGGATTTTACAGCGTCCTTCCACTACATCAACTAAGTCATATATAATTCGATTTTCAAGACCTAAAACAACATCTAAATTGCGAAGGCCGATATCCATATCAATTAAGCACACTTTCTTACCTTGAAGAGCAAGTGCCGTTCCCAAGTTAGCAGTTGAAGTAGTTTTTCCTACTCCACCTTTCCCAGAAGTAATGACTATAGCTTCTCCCATGTTTAACGCCCTCCTTGAAAATTAGAAATTTCGGGTCTAATTTTTCTTATCTTATGTATCTCGTCAATGACAATTTCTCCAGTATCAGCAACAAACGCAGAAAATAAATCTGTATCTAAAACTTCTTTATATTCTTCATTATCAAAACCATAAACTTTACCAGCAATTCTAACTTGTGATGGATAAAGAAATTTCCCAGCTACAACTGCACTTTCATTTCCTTCAAACCCAGCATGAATAATCCCCTTAATATTACCGAGCACAAAAACATTGCCATTGGAGCGGATTTGTCCACCTGGATTCACATCACCAATCAATAAAAAATCGCCAGGGACTTGAACGACTTGCCCAGAACGAATAATGGTCGCCATAGAAAAAATTTGGTCACGCTCTTTCCATTTTCTGGCGTCATCTTTGGACATCACATTACTATAAAATGCACTAATTTTCATTTGACTGTTATTATGAATAATAGTAGATATTTCAAGTTCTTCTTCCTCTGAGAACAGACGGTTACCAATTTGAACTTGTACCTCTAACTTTTCACCAGAGTATGGGTTTTGTTTTTTATCAGCTAGTAATTGCGACAATTCTTGTTGTAACTCAAGGAAACTAGCCTTATCACTAAGAAAAATACTAATGCCATCTTTTGTGCCTTTAATTTGAACATTCTTCTTCATATACGATTTCACCCCGCAACATTTATACTCTAGTCTTTAGTATACACTAACTCAAATTAAATGATAATAAAAATATACTTTTTCTGAAAAAAACAGCTTGAATCGCAAACTGTGAAAGCCTTACACAGTCATACTTTTTCAAGTAATTGCGAATTCAAACTGTTAATATGACGATAATTACTCTGATTTAACCAATCGATTCAAAAATAGTCGGAATGGATAAAAAACAACTAAAAAGAATGCAAAATTAAATAAAATGGTCGTCCATAAACGTTGATCAATAAAAACCGGAATACTCATCGTTGTTGAACCAATTAAATAATAAAATGCATAAACCAAGCTTTCGGTAAGAATAACGTTAAAAATAGCTATTAAACCAACAAGGAAAACATTATTTTGCAGCACTTTCATAAATTTATCTGTAATATATACAGTAAAAGGAAAAATAGCAAAATAAATCCCCATAACACCAGTATAATAAATATCAAATAACAGTCCTAAGATAAAAGCATATACTAAAGTAGTATTACGCTTATAAAAACATGTCATTATCGTCAACATTACCAGTAAAAAATGTGGAATAAACAGATGCTTATCATTAAAAAGGCCATTAGCAAATTGAAGACTAAAGACGCCCTCTAAAATAAAGGCGCCGACCATGATTGCGGGGAGAGCAATGTTTTTCTTTAAATTCATATAATTACTCTCCTCCAGTCGTGTCCGAGCTAGTTGAGTCATCCGCTGAAGTCCCTGTTTCTGCTGAACGTTTCAAAACAGTAACATGATTTAAATCGTAAATATCAGCACCTGGTTTAATATAAGCTGTTTGAGATAATCCCATTTTATCGGTTTCCACTTTTTCAATTGTTCCAATGAAAATACCAGCTGGGAATTTACCTCCAAGTCCAGAAGTAACTACCTTCTGTCCTTTTTTAAACTTCATATCATACGGTAATTGTTTTAATTCAAGCAACTTCGTATCACTGTCGTAACCATTGATAATTCCGTAGGCGTTTTCTGTACCTTGTACTTTTGCAGAAACACGGTTTTTCACGTCGGATGAAGTTAATAATTCAACCGTAGCCGATTTAGCTCCTGTAGTTGTTACTTTACCAATAAGTCCACTTGGTGTAGTAACTGCCATATCTGGTTTCACTCCGTCGCTAGAACCTTTGTCAATTTCCACTTGGTCATTCCAATTTGTTGGATTTCTAGAAATAACAGAAGCATTGACTGGATCATAATCACGAATACTATCAGCAATATCAAGATTTTCTTTTAAGTCTTTATTTTCTTTTTTTAAGTCTGCAACTTCACTTTCAAGTTGTGCCAATTCTTCTAAACGTTCTTTCAGATGTTGATTTTCAGTGTAGGTATTTTTCAAGTCTGTAACTCCACCAAAAACACCTGAAACAAATGAAGTAGGCTTAGCTACAATATTTTCACCAAATCCAACAACATCTTTCACAAATTGTTCTGGCCACGAAGCATTCTCACGATCACGTAAAGAAAAACCAACTAAAGCGACAAGAACAATAATAGATATTAACAAGATAATCAAACGTTTATTTAGAAAAAATTGTGGCATAACGACACCTCATCTCGTTAGTACTCTTTTTTCGTTTTTTGGAAACTAATTCATCTTGTTATATGACATAAATGAGTGTGTCCATTTAGTTCATTTTTTTACGTTTATACATGTCCATATTTTCTAAAGCTTTACCAGTACCAATTGCTACACAATCAAGTGGTTCGTCAGCAATAATGACTGGCATTTTAGTTTCTTCAGAAATAACTGTATCCAAATTACGTAATAATGCTCCACCACCAGTAAGTACAATCCCTTTATCCATAATATCTGCGGAAAGTTCAGGCGGTGTATTTTCAAGTGTTCCTTTAACAGCATCAATAATTGCTGCCACAGTGTCAGCTAGAGCTTCACTAATCTCTTCAGGAGTAACTTCAATTGTTTTTGGTAATCCAGTTACTAAGTCACGACCACGGATGCTAAATGGAGATAAGTCTAATCCCTTTGGACTAGCAGAACCAATTTCCATTTTGATAGCTTCAGCAGTACGGTCTCCGATTAACAGATTATACTTTTTGCGAATATAATTAATGATAACTTCATCTAAATCGTCGCCAGCAGTTCTTACAGAGCGGCTAGTTACAATTCCACCTAGAGAAATTACAGCAACTTCTGTCGTTCCTCCACCGATATCAACAACCATACTTCCTGTGGGTTCTCCAACTGGAAGACCTGCGCCAATAGCTGCTGCAAAAGGTTCTTCAATTGTGAAAGCATCTTTTGCTCCGGCTTGACGAGTGGCATCAATTACGGCACGTTTTTCTACACCTGTAATTCCTGAAGGTACACATATCATCACACGCGGTTTGCTAGCATTAACACTTTTACCAGCTTTTTGTATGTAATACTTCATCATTGCTGCTGTTGTATCATAATCAGCAATAACCCCATCTTTCATCGGGCGAATTGCAACAATATTCCCTGGAGTTCTTCCAATCATATTCTTTGCATCACTACCAACGGCAACAATTTCTTGTGTGTCTTTTTTCATTGCAACAACAGAAGGCTCACGAAGGACAATACCTTTTCCCTTCATATAGACAAGCGTGTTCGCAGTTCCTAAGTCAATTCCAATATCTTTATTACCAAATCCAAACATCTGTATTCTCCTTTTCCTTCGTAATATTCTACAGGATACATTAAGTTTCCTTATTCATCCATTAAATTAATGTTACCTTATCCCTTTGTGTTAATATTTCTATCTAACACATAAACAACCATCTTATTATAACATAACTAAGACTATCAGACATTAATTTTTCATTAGAAGGAAAAAATTTTAACTTTTCTTTAAAAACCAGCTTGTAGTTCTATATTTTTACTATTATACGTGGAATAAAACAAGCATTATTTTTTATATTCTACTTTACATGGAATTATTGGGAACAAAAACATCCCTAATATAACTATATAAACATAAATATTCTATATATATCTTCCATCTGCTAAGCATGTTTAGTCCCCTACTGTTATTTATTGATACTCACTTTAGGATCGTAAAGTATGTCTGTAGATAATTTGTGAACAGTGTTTTTTCAGAAATAACCTTTTTCTTTTAGACTAATGTACTTATTTTTTCCAATAATAATATGGTCTAGTAGTGTAATACCAATAATACTACCCGCTTCCACTAATCGTTTTGTCACAAGTAAGTCTTCACTAGATGGAGTTGGATCCCCAGAAGGATGATTATGAAAGCACATGATAGAAGCAGCAGACTTTCTTAATGCTAACCTAAAAACTTCTCTAGGATGGACAATAGATGCATTTAGTCCCCCAACAAAAATCGTTTGTCTGTAAATGACTTGATTTTTAGTATTTAAAAAAATGCAGTGAAAATGTTCTTGAAAAAGAAAAGCTAATTCCGGCATAACTAATTTCGCTGCATCCCCTGGACATCTAATGACAATTTCTTCACGCTCCGTTACTAAACTAATTCTCTTTCCTAATTCAATAGCGGCCATTATTTTAGAAGCTTTAGCAATACCAATGCCATTAATTAATTGAAACTCTTCCAAAGAAGCATATTGCATTTCAGCTACATGTTTGAATTTCATAATAATACGGTTCGCGATAGTTAAAACAGACTCACTTTTCGTGCCTGTTTCAATGATAATTGCGACTAATTCTGAAGTAGAAAGTGCCTCTATACCATAGTTTTGTAATTTCTCGCGAGGCTTCTCATTTCCTGAAATTTCGTTTGATAACATGAAAGCAACTCCTTATTTCAGCAAAATACTTATGACTATAAAAGATGTAAATATATATGGAACGAATGGCACTTGCTTGTTTTTCTTTATTTTTTTAGCTGCTACTGCTATTAATAAAACAATAGTTCCCGCTAAAATGGCTAAAAAGAAAAGAAAATAACCTGTTTGAAACCCTAAAAATGTGCTTAATATAATAAATAATTTGATATCTCCAAGTCCAATTCCCTTTCGAAATACGAAAAAAAATAGCCCATAAAAAATGATACTCATTATTATTGAATAAACTAAATTTAATAATGGTTGATGGAATAAAAAATAAATAAATAGCATAGTCACACTAAATAAAATAATAATAGAATTAGGAACATGCATATATAAGATATCTGTTATAACAAAAAATGCTAAAAAGTAATAGATAACACTGCTAATGATGAAATTATAAGAGAAAAAATACTCGTGATATAGAAATAGGATATACACTGGTGTAAGTAGCTCTAGCAAAAAACAGCTGAATGGAATAGCAGTTTTACAGCAATTAGCTTTTCCTTTCAAAAGCAAAAATGAATAGATTGGTATTATTTGTTGGAATGGTAATGTTTTTTTACAAAAATTACATTCAGAAAAGCGAAATAAAAAAGGTTTGTTGATAGGTAAACATTCCGCTGCCACTTGTGTAAAAGAAATCAAAATAGAGCTATAAATAACGAGCAAAAAATAAAGCATCTGCCACCTCCTAGTTGGTATAAATAGAATAACAAGAACAAATTATTTTTGCACATATGAAAAAAAGTATTTTCGAGGAGTCAAACCTACAGAAAACACCCATTTTCATTTAAAAGAAAATGGGTGTTTTCAGCTTTAAAAGCCCTCTAAAATACTTTTTTAGCTATTTGTAGATTTTATTTTTTCGATGTATACTCGTTTTACTCTAAAACTATTGACGAAGTACCTCTCGTGAATACCCCCGTACTTCAGCAATAAAATAAAGTGATCCTGTAATGAAAAATTTAGTTTCTTTTTCAGAAAAGATTATTGAGTTTAATTCTTGTTGCCAATTAGTGTTCACGGAAATACTTTCTTCCTCACCCATTCGAATAATTTGTTCAGCTGTCATTGCTCTAGGATAATCAAAGGTGGTTAATAATACTTCGCAATCCGGAATTTTTTTTAGTATTTGAATCATTTCTTGATGATTTTTATCAGCAAGTATACTAACAACGACTTTCTTATGGCCATGATAAGATTCAATAGAACGAGCAAGCGCCATGACACCTTCAGGATTATGTGCCCCATCAATCATAATAAAAGGTTTTGAGGAAATTTGTTCCATCCGCCCAGGCCAAAAAGCATTTTTCAAACCACGCCTTATTGCAAGTTCATCAATGGAGAAATCTGCAAATGCATTTAAATATTGAACTACTTTTATAGCTAATGCAGCATTATCTACTTGATGTACGCCTTGAAGTCCAATGCTAAGATTTTCTATTCGACTACCATGTAGGGTTTCATACGTGATTAGGTCACCCGCAAGCGTCATTGAAAAATCTCGATTCAACAAAGCGATGCTAGATTTATTTTTCTTAGCAAAATCATTCATTGTTTTTTGCGCTTCAGGTTGACTAACTCCAGATATGACAGAAACACCTGGTTTAATTATCCCAGCTTTTTCACTAGCTATTTGTTCGATAGTATCCCCAAGAAACTCCATATGGTCCATTCCGATAGTTGTAACAACAGAAACTAATGGTGTTAATATATTAGTAGAATCCAGTCTACCGCCAAGCCCAACTTCGATAATGCCGATATCGATTTTTTCATATTCGGCAAAGTATAAAAACATCATTGCTGTAATAATTTCAAATTCAGATGGAGGCCCATAAATTGTTTCTTTTAATTCTTCAGCAAGTGGCTTAATTCTATTTGCTAAAGTCACAATCATATCATCGCTAACTGGTACTCCATTAATACTAATTCTTTCATTGAAACTCTCTATATACGGCGAAGTGAATGTTCCGGTTTTATATCCAGCCTCTTCTAAACAATTACGAATAAAAGTCAGTGTGGAACCTTTTCCGTTTGTGCCGGCTATATGTACCCATTTATTCGCTTTTTCAGGATGATTTAGTTTTTCCATCATATAATCCATTCTTGCTAGCCCAGGTTTTATTCCTAGACGAAGCGTACCATGAATCCACTTTATTGCATCTTCATAAGTTTTTAATATCATTCTACCAATCTCCTTAAAAATGACCTTACCAAAGTTTCATGATAAGGTCATTCCAGTAATTATACTTCTTTTAATGTCTCAATTCGTTCAAGTACAGAAGCTTTTTTCTCAAGATAATCTTTTTCTTTCATACGTTCTTCCGCAACTACGCTTTCAGGAGCCTTACTAATAAAACGTTCATTATTAAGTTTTCCTTGTACTCTAGCCACTTCCTTGTCCCACTTCTCCAATTCTTTTTGAAGGCGGGCAATTTCCACTTCTAAATCAATTAATGCTTCAAGCGGAATAAATATTTCTGCACCCGATACAACTGCGGTCATTGCGGTTTTAGAAGGGGCCACATTGAATGAAATTGTCACATGTTCTGGATTACAGAAACGTTCAATATAAGAAATATTTTGTTCAAGAATTTCTTTATACATGTCATTTTTAGGTTTCATTTCAAGTACAATTTTTTTGCTAAGTGGTGTATTTACTTCTGCACGAATATTCCGCACTGCGCGAATTACTTCAACAAGCATTTGCATAGATATAGATGCTTTTGAGTCCATTTGCTCTTCATTTACTTGTGGCCATTCGGAAACAGTTATAGATTCGCCTTCATGAGGTAAGTTTTGCCAGATTTCTTCAGTTACGAAAGGCATGAATGGATGTAACAAGCGCATTGTGTTATTTAATGTATAGGCAAGTACAGATCGAGTTGTTTGCTTTGCCACTTCATCTTCACCATATAATGAAATTTTGGCAATCTCAATATACCAATCACAAAAGTCATCCCAAATGAAGTTATATAGAGTTCTTCCTACTTCACCAAATTCATACTTTTCTCCTAGAGAAGTAACTGATTGAATAGTTTCATTGAGTCGCGTCAAAATCCATTTATCACTCACTTCTGTGACATTGGTTAAGTCAATTTCGTTATATTTCATATCATTTAAATTCATTAACACAAAACGAGATGCATTCCAAATTTTATTAATGAAGTTCCAAGTAGATTCTACTTTTTCAAAACTAAATTTTAAGTCTTGACCAGGGGAAGAACCAGTAGCAAGTGTATATCTAAGTGAGTCTGCTCCATATTTATCAATAACTTCAATTGGATCCACACCATTACCAAGTGATTTAGACATTTTACGTCCTTCTGCATCACGCACTAAACCATGAATTAATGTGTCTTTGAATGGTCTTTCTCCTGTAAATTCCACTGATTGGAAAATCATTCTCGAAACCCAGAAAAAAATAATATCATAACCTGTTACTAATGTGTTAGTTGGAAAAAAATGTTTATAATCTGGGTTTTCAGTATCCGGCCATCCCATAGTGGAAAATGGCCATAGTGCAGAGCTAAACCATGTATCTAGCACATCTTCATCTTGTTCCCAATCGGAAATATTTTCTGGTGCTTTTTCTCCAACGTAAATCTCTCCCGTTTCTTTATGATACCATGCCGGAATTCTATGCCCCCACCATAATTGGCGTGAAATACACCAATCGTGAATGTTATCCATCCAGGTTTCATAAGTTTTTTCGAATCTCGCTGGAACAAAATTAACTTTATCTTCCGTTTTTTGGAGTGCAAGTGCTTCAGATGCAAGAGGTTCCATTTTCACAAACCATTGTAAAGAAAGGTATGGTTCAACCACGGCGCCAGTTCTTTCAGAGTGTCCTACAGAATGAAGATGTGGTTCTTGCTTAATGAATAAGCCTAAATCTTGAAAATCTTGAATAATTGCTTTTCTAGCTACAAAACGATTTAATCCATCATACTTCCCAGCATTTTCATTCATTGTGCCATCTTCGTGCATCACGATAATCCGAGGTAAGTCATGACGATTCCCTACCTCGAAATCATTTGGATCATGGGCCGGTGTGATTTTAACTGCCCCAGATCCAAATTCTCTTTCAACATATTCATCGGCTACAATTGGAATTTCTCTATTCATGACAGGCAGCATAATAGTTTTACCAATTAAATGTTGGTATCTTTCGTCTTTTGGGTGTACGGCAACTGCAGTATCACCAGGAATTGTTTCTGGACGAGTTGTAGCAACTTCTATATAACCAGAACCATCCGATAATGGATATTTTAAATGATAAAAATTCCCTTCAATATCTTTATGAATAACTTCAATATCAGAAAGAGCTGTTTTAGCTTCTGGATCCCAGTTTATAATATATTGTCCACGATAAATCAAACCTTTATTATATAATTTTACAAATACTTTTTTCACCGCATCAGATAAACCATCGTCTAGAGTAAATCTTTCTCTTGAATAATCTAAACCAAGACCCAATTTTTCCCATTGTTCGCGAATAAAGTCAGCATATTCTTCTTTCCATTCCCATGTTTTTTTAATAAAATTATCGCGTCCTAAGTCGTAGCGGGAAATATTATCTTCTTTTAATTTTGCTTCTACTTTCGCTTGAGTTGCGATACCAGCATGGTCCATTCCAGGTAGATATAGCGTATCAAAACCTTGCATTCGTTTCATACGAGTAATAATGTCTTGAAGCGTTGTATCCCAAGCATGTCCTAAATGGAGTTTACCAGTTACATTTGGTGGTGGAATAACGATACTATATGGTTTTTTATCGGTATTTCCTTCTGCTTTAAAGAACGCTTTTTCTAACCACCATTTATACTTACCTGCTTCTACATTACTTGGCTCATATTTTGTGGGCATATTAATTTCATTTTGTTCTGTCATAATGATTCCTCCTTTTTTGAGCAAAATAAAAAACTCTCTTCATCCTAATAAAAGGACGAAAAGAGTATTATTCGCGGTACCACCTTTTTACCCACAGAAAAAATGCAGGCACTTCATTGTTTTAACGATAGAGAAAATCTACCGGTTATTCCCTACTAGAATTTCAGGAAAACTGCTCCAAGGCTACCTTCAGATATTATTTTCGAAAGCTCGCACCAACCGCTTTCTCTCTTTGGAAAATAAATACCTTACTCTTCCTCTTCACTGCATTTAGTTCTATATCTAAAAATAATTTTAACAAATCTTCCTAGTTTCGTCAATTAGTGCGAAGTTTTTTACACGTGTAATCAAAAGCTTCTAGTGTTAAATCAATTTCTTTTTCCGTGTGCATTGTCGATATAAAGACCCCTTCGAATTGCGATGGAGGTAAAAAGATTCCTTGTCCGAGCATTTCTCGGTAATAATTTCTGAAGAATTCTAAATCACTTGTTTTCGCCGTATCAAAATTGATAACTTTTTGCTCGGTGAAGAAAAATCCAAACATTGAACCAGCTTTGTTAATCGCAAGCGGAACCTCTCTTCTAATGGAAATTTCTTTTAGTCCTTCCTCCATCCGTTTAATTAGCGCTCGGAAATAATCATAGTGTTGTGGTGTCAGCTGTCTTACCGTTTCAAATCCAGCATTCATCGCTAACGGATTTCCAGATAAGGTTCCAGCTTGATAAATAGACCCAGCTGGAGCAATTTGTTCCATAATTTCCTTCCTGCCTCCATATGCACCAACAGGAAGTCCTCCACCAATTACTTTTCCTAAACAAGTGATATCAGGTGTAACAACATAATATCCTTGGGCAGAATAATAATCAACACGGAAGCCTGTCATTACTTCATCAAATATAAGTAGTGAACCATATTGGGTAGTCAGTTCTCGTAGTCCTTCTAAAAAACCCTCAATCGGAGGAACGACACCCATGTTACCTGCAACTGGTTCCACAATTACAGCAGCGATTTCTTCCCCGTATTTTTCAAAAGCTAGTTTTGCTCCTTCAACATCATTATATGGAACGGTAATAGTATCAGCGGCAAGCCCTTTTGTAACACCGGGGGAATCGGGTAATCCAAGCGTTGCGACGCCTGAGCCAGCCTTAATTAACAAAGAATCACCGTGACCATGATAGCTACCTTCAAACTTTAAAATTTTATCTCTTTTAGTATAACCACGCGCCAATCGAATAGCGCTCATGGTTGCTTCTGTCCCTGAAGAAACCATTCGAACGATTTCAATAGAAGGAACACGTTCAATAACTAGTTTAGCAAGTTCCGTTTCAATTTCAGTTGGTGTCCCAAAACTAGTCCCTTTCATCGCGGCTGATGTGATTGCACTGACAACAGCAGGATTTGCATGCCCTAAAATTAGTGGGCCCCAAGATAAAACATAGTCAATATAATCATTTCCATCAATATCTGAAATATAAGCACCTTTGCCGTGGTCCATAAAGACAGGCGAGGCATCCACGGAATTGAATGCACGAACCGGACTGTTTACTCCGCCTGGTAAGACTTTCTTTGATTCTTTAAAAGCTTTCACGGATTTTGAATAGTTTCCCAAATTGCTTGCCTCCTATTTATTTAAGTATTTGGACACATCTTTTGCAAAATAAGTGATAATTAGTGATGCTCCAGCACGTTTCATACTTGTTAACATTTCTAAAACAATACGTTCTTCGTCTATCCAACCATTTTGTGCAGCAGCTTTTACCATTGCATACTCGCCACTAACATTATAGGCTACAACTGGTAAGAGAGTATTATTTTTAACATCTCTCATAATATCAAGGTAAGACAAGGAAGGTTTCACAATTAAAAAATCTGCTCCTTCCTGCTCATCAGACATTGCTTCACGAAGGGCTTCTTCCCTATTAGCTGGATCCATTTGGTAAGACTTTCTATCACCAAATTGTGGTGCGCTTCCGGCTGCATCGCGAAATGGACCATAAAAAGCAGAAGCATATTTTACAGCATATGACATAATCGGGATATCTTGAAAGCCTGCCTCATCAAGTCCTTCACGAATAATTTGTACAAAACCATCCATCATATTAGAGGGAGCAATAATATCTGCCCCTGCCGAAGCTTGACTGATAGCAGTTTTTTGCAGCAATTTTAGTGATTCATCATTTAAAATTTCTCCCTCTTGAATAACTCCACAGTGGCCATGATCGGTAAATTCACATAAACAAGTATCAGCAACCACAAGCATTTCAGGAAAGCTAGTTTTGATTAACCGAGTTGCTTCTTGGATAATGCCATGATCATGATAAGCTTGCGTGCCAATTGCATCTTTTTCTGCTGGAATGCCAAATAAAATAACAGCTTTAATACCAAGTCTTTGAATGCTCTTAATTTCTTGTTCTAATTCATGGAGTGGAAACTGAAAAACTCCTGGCATAGAAACCACTTCTGTTTTTGACTCTTTTCCATCTTTCACAAAGATAGGATAAATTAAATCATCTGTATGCAAAATAGTTTCTCTAACTAAATCTCTCATCGCACTTGTTTTTCTTAAACGACGATGTCTATCAAATTGATTTTTCATTTGTATTCCTCCTGTATAATCAAATCAGCTAAGTGCTTCATGGTGAATGTTTCTGCTTGGTAGGTTACATCCCATCCGTCCGTAACAATTGCTTTTGTTGTTACATTACCGATGGAAGCGATTCGCCAGTTTTCTTTTTGGTTTGGGAAGTTTTTTGCCACTGCATAGAAGCTCTTCCAAGCAGATGGACTAGCAAAAATGATGATTTGCTTTTCATCTCGAGCAAAAATAGTGATTAATTCTAGCCTTGATGCGGTTGGGACAATCGTTTCATATAATTCGACTGGGAAAACAAAATAACCTTTTTCATTAAGTGTCTCTTCTATTATCGTTCTGCTCAAATTGCTCTTAGGTAGTAACACACTCGTTTTTTCTGGATATCGATTCAACCATTCAACAAGAAAAATTTCTGTTTGATATGCAGATGGAATAAAACTCGGAGAAAAACCATATTCAGCTAACTTTTCGCTTGTTTGCTCCCCAATCACTGCATATTTATAGGGTTGGATGACATTTTGCCTTGCGAAAAAATACGTAACAGCATTAGCGCTTGTAAAGAAAATCCATTCTACTTCTAGTTGCATTGAAGTAAAAGAAATATTTCTTGGTCTTGTTTCAATCAATGGCACTTGTTCTACTTCAAATCCATTTTGAATAAAATACGTTTGCCATTTTTTATTTTTATTTGCTTCCCTTGTCAAAATTATTTTTTTTATCATGAGTTTCTCAACTCTTTAATAATCGAAGCTGCACCTTCACTAAGTAGTGATTCTGCCACTTGATTGCCAATTGTCTCCGGGTTTTTTCCTGATTGCTCAGCCGACAGAATTGTAGTGCCATCCGAATTCCCAACTAAACCTTTAAAGTAGACTGTGCCATCTGTTTTTGTTGCAAAACCAGCAATTGGGATTTCGCAACCACCGTTTAATTTTTTTAGGAAGATTCGTTCCGCCTCCACACAAGCACCTGTTTCTTCGTGATGAATAGATGCTAGCATATCACAAATTTGTTGGTCACTTTCTCGGCATTCAATTGCAAGTGCACCTTGACCGACAGCTGGTAAACAAAGCTCAGGAGGAATGTCTTCTAATTTTAAAGTGGTATTCTCTAACCAGCCCATTCGTGCTAAGCCGGCTTTCGCTAAAATAATGGCATCAAAATTTTCAGCGTGTAATTTTTGAAGTCGCGTATCAATGTTGCCACGAATCGGTTTAATAACAAAATCTGGACGTTTTCTTAGTATTTGTGCTGCACGTCTCAAACTACTGGTCCCGATAACGGCGCCTTTCGGTAGATCTTTAAAAGTTGCTACTGTGTTAAAAACGAAACAATCTAATGCGGATTCACGCTTTGGTATTGCGCCAATCGTAAGCCCTTCTTTCAAACTTGAAGGGACATCCTTCATACTATGTACAGCAAAATCAATCAAGCCATCACTTAAAGCTTGTTCAACTTCAGATACAAATAATCCCTTTCCACCAACTTTGCTAAGTGTGACATCCAGGATGCGATCTCCTTTTGTTACGATTTCTTTTATTTCAAAATCAATCGATGGATAGTTTTCTTTTAATCTTGCTATTACCCACCCCGACTGTGTAAGTGCTAATTTACTGCGTCTAGAGCCAACAATTATTTTACGTTTCATGTATTACTCCTCGTTTCAGCTTGTTCTTTTTCTAGTGCTAGGACGCCTTCTAAACCAAAGATTCGTTTGAAATGTTTAATGCTTAAATCGGCATCTCTTTCTACAGACATTTCTTTTAACTCTGATATTGGCTGTTTCAACATTTGATTAATGATGCTTTTCATGTGTTTGCCGATTTGAATATATTCACGCTCTGTTAAACCAGGAAGCTTATTCTCTAGACTTGTCATGGTTACTTCTTGCATGTCTAAAGCTTTTTTTCTGAGCTCACGAATAACTGGAACGACTCCAAGCTGTTTCTCCCATTCAAAAAAGGTTTGAACTTCTGTCTCAATTGTTTCTTCTAAATCGGAAACAATTCGCTTACGTTCCATAGAATTAGCAGTAACCACACCTGCTAAGTCATCAATATCATATAGATGGAAATTGGGAATATATGAACAATCATGTTCAACATTTCGTGGTAAGCCAATGTCAATAACAAGCAAAGAACTCGCTTTTTGTTCCATTAAAAGGTGCATATCAGCATGTTTGATAATTGGTTCCGAAGCACTAGTTGAGACAAGAACAATATCCGCTAACAGTAAGTGGACATTCATTTCTTCATATGTACCTACTTTTGCTTGAAAACGACTTGCAAGTGCTTCTCCTTTTATTTTCGTTCGATTGATGACGGTGATATCATGGATACCACTTCCGGCAAGGTTCTGTAGCGCTAATTCGCTCATTTCACCAGCACCCACGAGAACGATTCTTTTATTCTCTAAAGTACCATATAATTTTTTAGCAACTTCGACAGCCGCATAGCTAACAGAAACCGCATTTTCATTAATTTTTGTATAATGATGTACTTTTTTAGCAAAAGTAACTACTTCACGGAAAAGTTTATTTAAAAGTGTTCCGGTAGTCCCAGTTTGCTTAGCGATTTCATAGGCATGTTTTACTTGACCGAGAATTTGTGTTTCTCCTAAAACTAATGAATCAAGCCCAGCTGTTACTTTATATAAGTGATTTACAGCAAGGGATTCTTCACGGAAAAATAAATATGGTTCGATTTTTTCCATCTCCATTTGAAACCAGTTTGCCATAAAGCGTTTTAAATAGTATCTACCTGTATGTAATTGATCTACAACTGCGACAATTTCTGTTCGATTGCATGTCGAAATAATAACATTTTCGAGGATGCTTTTTTCCTGCAATAATGTTACTAGTGCCATTTCTTCTTCAGTTTCTTTAAAAACTAATTTTTCGCGGATGTCGATTGGTGCTGTATGGTGATTCAGCCCCATGGTGAGAATAAACATTCGATAATCCTCCTAAAATTAAATTGAACTCTTCACTATTTTACCACTTTTCTAAGTGGACTCCAAATAGTCCGTTTCTGCATCTGAACGGAAAAAAGAGCTGGATTTTTCATTCCAACTCTTCCTATTATTCCATTCCTTCTTTGATATATTGCCACGCTTCGTCTTTTCCCATTTTTGTTTCTGAGGAAAATAACACAAATTTGTCATCTGGGTCAAAATCGAGCGTTTCACGAACAATTTTGGCATTTTTGTGCCATTTACTCCGTGGGATTTTATCTGCTTTGGTAGCTACAACAATGACAGGAATTTCGTAATACTTGAGAAATTCATACATCATTCGATCATCTTCGGTTGGTTTGTGTCGCAGATCAACAATTTGAATGACGCCACGAAGCTGTTCACGGGAAGTGATGTACGTTTCAATCATGACGCCCCATTTTTCTCGTTCGGTTTTAGAAACTTTTGCGAAACCGTAACCTGGTACATCTACAAAGAAAAGCGCTTCTTCAATTTTATAAAAATTTAGCGTTTGTGTTTTGCCTGGTTTTTGTGAAATTCTTGCCATGCTTTTGCGACGAATCATCGTATTAATAAATGATGATTTTCCAACATTTGATCTGCCAGCAAGCGCATATTCTGGAATGTCCGTTTCTGGGTATTGTTCTGGTCGAACGGCGCTTATGATTAGTTCTACATTATTTACATCCATTATTTTCCATCCTGTTCTATTCGTTATCTTTTACTAGTATAACGGAAAAAGAGGAAAAAAGCACCATGTAAAAATACTGCCCCATTTCGGAACAGTATTTCCACCCTTAATATTTACTTACTTCTGCTACTACTTGTGCAATGAATTTATCTAAATCCATTGTTTCAGAATCTTTGGAACCGTAGCGACGAACATTTACTGTCCCCGATTCCATTTCTTGATCACCAAGAACTAATGCATAAGGAATTTTCTTTGTTTGTGCTTCGCGGATTTTGTAACCTAATTTTTCATTGCGATCATCCACTTCCACTCGAAGTCCAGCACGTTGTAATTTATCTTGTACGCCTTTTGCATAGTCTAAATGTGCATCGGCGTTTACTGGGATAAGTTCCATTTGTACTGGAGCAAGCCAAGTTGGGAATGCGCCTTTGTATTCTTCAATCAAATAAGCTACGAATCGTTCCATTGTAGAAACAACCCCGCGGTGAATTACCACTGGGCGATGTTTTTCGCCATCTTCAGCGATGTAAGTTAAATCAAATCGCTCAGGAAGTAAGAAGTCTAATTGTACTGTAGAAAGTGTTTCTTCTTTTCCAATAGCAGTTTTTACTTGAACGTCTAGTTTAGGACCATAAAAGGCCGCTTCTCCGTCTGCTTCAAAATAATCCATGCCCATTTCGTCCATAGCTGATTTAAGCATTGTTTGCGCTTTATCCCACATAGCATCATCATCAAAGTATTTTTCTGTGTTTTTCGGATCGCGGTAGCTTAAACGGAAGGAGTAATCTGTAATGTCAAAGTCTTTATATACTTCCAGAATCAGCTCTACAACACGTTTAAATTCATCTTTAATTTGATCCGGACGAACAAACACGTGCGCATCATTTAGTGTCATACCTCGAACACGTTGGAGTCCTGAAAGTGCCCCACTCATTTCATAACGATGCATCAAGCCAAGTTCCGCAATACGGATTGGTAACTCGCGGTAACTATGGATATCATTTTTATAAATCATCATATGGTGCGGACAGTTCATCGGGCGTAAAACAAGTTCTTCATTATCCATTTTCATTGTTGGGAACATATCTTCATGATAATGATCCCAGTGTCCACTAGTCTTATACAGCTCGACATTCGCCATAATCGGAGTGTATACATGATTATAACCAAGACGTTCTTCTTTATCCACAATATAACGTTCGATAACGCGACGAATAGTAGCACCTTTTGGTAACCAAAGTGGTAAACCTTGACCAACTTCAATACTATTAGTAAATAGTTCTAACTCTTTACCAAGTTTACGATGATCACGTTCTTTTGCTTCTTTTTGCATTTGGATAAATTCTTTTAAGCCGTTTTTGTCAAAGAATGCTGTACCATAAATACGTTGAAGCATTTTGTTATTGCTATCTCCGCGCCAATATGCACCGGCTACGCTTAATAATTTGAATACTTGGATTTTACCAGTAGAAGGTACATGCACACCACGACAAAGATCAAAAAATTCACCTTGAGTATAAATTGTCACTGTTTCATCAGCTGGAATAGCTTCAATTAGTTCTAATTTATATTCATCACCAATGGCTTTAAAACGTTTAATTGCTTCTTCACGAGAAACCACTTCCCGTTCAATGGGCACATTTTCACGAACGATTTTTTGCATCTCTTTTTCAATTTCTACTAAAGATTCATCACTAATTACTGCTACTGTATCAATATCATAATAAAAACCAGAATCAATCGCTGGTCCAACACCAAATTTCACATCTGGATAAAGCCGTTTAAGTGCTTGGGCCATTAAATGAGCAGTACTATGGCGTAAAATACCTAGTGCATCCTCGTGATCTGGTGTAACAATTTCGATTGCTCCATCTTCATGAATCGGTGTTACTAAATCAAGTAATTCCCCGTTAAGTTTACCTGCTAGTGCTTTCTTTTTTAACCCTGGACTAATAGAGGCTGCGATATCTGCTGTGGATACTCCCGACTCAAATTCTTTTACTGCACCGTCTGGAAATGTTATTTTCATACTAATCTCTCCTTTATTATTTTTAATGATTAGGAGGGCAAAATAAAAAACCCATCCCTCCTGTTGTCAAGGGACGAGTTTATGCTCGTGGTTCCACCCAAGATTCAGAAATAACTAGAATTAGTTACTTCACTCTTGTCGCTTGTAACGGAGCGATCCGTCTATTATTACTAGTAAAAACGTTCCTAATAGAAGTTCCAAGGTGGTCCAAATTTAAGTTCCAATAGAAGGTTTCCAGCTAGCCCTTCCTCTCTAGAATTTTCCGTTAAATTGGTTGTCCTTTTCATCACTTTGTTTTATATTAATACAAATTATAAGCCTGATTAATTCAATTTGCAAGCATTTTTTAGAAACGACGATTTTTTCCTTCTAATTGTACTTCTTTGGACAAATAGCGTACACGTTCCATGATTCGGCGAGCTTTTAGTTTTTCCTCAGTGCCGTTTTGAGCGAACATTAAGTGGTTTTCTAGTTGATCCATATTGTAATTAGACGAGAAGAAAGTTGGCAATTCTTCTTGCATGCGGAACTGCAAAATCGCCCCAAGTACTTCATCACGGGTCCATGCAGTCATTGACTCTGCCCCAATATCATCTAACATCAGCACTTCTGTTTCTTTAGCAAATTGGATTTTTTCGCCCACCGTATTGTCAGAAATTGATTGTTTCACTTCACGCATGAATTCTGGCAAATAAACCAATGTTGTTGAAATACCTTTTAAAGCAAGTTCTTTCGCAATCGCCCCAAGCAAGTAGGATTTCCCTGTTCCAAAGCTACCATGAATATAGAGAGCCTTCACACGCTCCCCATTTTTAGTAGGATACTCATTTAGAAATTGATATGCTTCAACAAGCGCTAATTGTCGCGATTCTTCATCCGTATAAAAATCGCTTAAACTTGCATCTACAACTTGCTTTGGCATATAAAGAGAACGAATTCGCTTCTCCACAGCACGACGTTTATCTTCTTCTATTTTTTCTTTTGTTGGGTAATAGGTGACAGTAATGAATTCTCCGTTAAGGACAAGTTTTGGTGCATAACCTGGCATTAAAGTAACTTCTTGCTCCATATACTTTTTGTGCTGCGTCATAAATTCATATAAATTAGATAAATTTTGATTTATTAATTGTTCGTTGATTTCTTCTTTATGCTCTCTGAAAAATTCTTGAATCGGCTGATAATGAAGTACTTGCTCCTTTAATCCTTGGTATTCTTTTTCAAAATCGCGACCTTCAAAAAGCTGTCCTAATGTTCTTTCGATGTTATCCATATCCTTCACCTACCTCTTATTTAGTCGTTCTTTAATTTCACGAACTTGTTCTTCTAATGTTTGTTTTTCTTTATCAGTCATTTTATTATCAGCTGGAGGAACGGATTCTTTATCAAACCAATCCGGTAAAATTTCTTTTCTAGCTGCTTTTTGGTAATTTCGATTGTAATTGGTGTTTTTAGGTGTGGCTGGTTCTTCTTGGAGACGTTTGTATTTTTCATGTTCTTGCCAGGCTAAATCCATTGCTTCTTTAGCGGTTTTTATATTTTTTCGTTTCCAGTGCGCGGCAATTGTCATCATGTAGTTTTTGGCCAACTTCCGGTCAAGTCGAAGCATAACATATTCGATTAAGACATTCATGACTGGAACAGGTAAATTTTGTTGGTTCATTACTTCTTCGACGACACGTAAGTCCGTTTCAGCTGGCACAGCGCCGTCAGAGATATCAACAAGTAGTTGGAACGGCGTGACGCTTTCTAAGTATACTTGCAGAGCCTCTTCGTCGTTTAAAACCTCGCCCGTATCTTTTGTCGTGACTTGTTCTTGTTTCATTTGCAGCTTTGGTGGTGCTCCATTTTCAATCGTATAACCTTCGCGAACAATTTTACGCAAGAAAACAATATCAATCTCACCGCTCGCATCTATTGCACGATATAAATAACTCGGCATATCTTTTTCGGAAATTTGATAAATCCCGTGTAACTTCAAAATGGTTTGACGCACTTCTTTCGTTATTTTTTCGCGGGTTATCATGCTTGGCGATAGTAGACTTAAAAATAAATTAAAATCAAAACTAGCATCATCAAATTCGATTTCTTTTGGTGTTATTTTATCTGCTAGCACTTGCTTCGATTCATCGGGAACAGCCGCTGTACCACCTTTAAATGGTTCAAAAACATCTTGGAATGATCTCGTGATTTCACTATATGTACTTGTTTCAATTGCTTCATCTGAAAAGAATCGGCGTAAACGTTGGAACTGTGCATTGCCGATTTTACTATATAAATAAATATTTAATAAGCCATCCGAAAAAAACTTTTCCGGAGATAAAGGTGGTAAAATTTCGTAAATATAAAAACGCTGCTCATTTTCAGTTTTTACGTAGCTTTTCAAAAGTCCTAAGCCTTCGAGTTTGAGCCTCGCTTCGAACAATGCTTTCAAACTAATATCAAGCATATTTAAAAGTTGGACGTGGGAATGCGCTTCTGACCAAAGCCTGTTTTCCTCTACTTCGGTAAAAAGTGTTTGGTATAAAGCAAGACATTCCGCCCCCATAAGCGGTTGATATAACATCGTCATTATTTTTCTGTCAGCGCCAGTCAAGATTCCACTTGCTTTCACTTGATAACTATCTACCGCCTGTAGTTCCATCCAAAATTCCGTCAATTTACTCACCTATCTTTATTTTTTTCCATTAAATCTTTTAACTCTTCTACAAAAACACTAATATCTTTAAACTGACGATAAACCGATGCAAAGCGCACGTACGCCACTTCATCCAAATTCGCTAGTTTATTCATCACTTTTTCACCGATTAAATCCGATGCGATTTCGCTGTCACCAATATTTCTAAGTTCACGCTCCACTTCATTGACAATTTCTTCAATTTGTTCAGCGCTAACTGGTCGCTTTTCACAGGCTCTAATCAAACCACGACGAACTTTTTCCCGAGCAAATTCTTCCCTTGCTCCATCTTTTTTTACAACTATTAAAGGACTTTCCTCTACCTTTTCAAACGTAGTAAAGCGAAATCCGCATTTTTCACATTCACGTCGACGTCTGATAGAATTACCATCATCTGCTGGTCTTGAGTCTACAACACGTGTACCATTATATTTACAAGTAGGACATCTCACAAAAATTCACTCCTATCTCTATAACAACTCTGTCTGTTTATTCGTATGCCTCATTATACCATGTGAAAGTAAGAGTGGCTATTCGTTGTTAACAAAACGGTCAATAAATGCCACAACTTGTTTTTCTGTCTTTTCAAGCGACTCATTATTATTAATCACAAAGTCTGCTTTTTTAGCTTTTTCATCAATTCCCATTTGGCTATTCATTCGGGCTAGAGCAGCTTCTTTCGTCAAATTATTGCGCTCCATTAAGCGTTTTAATTCTGTTTCCCGCGTCACCCAAACAACAACTATTTGATCAACTAGTGATTCTAAATGACTTTCGAATAAAAGCGGAATATCAAAGAAAACCACTTTTTCCCCCATAGCAAAATAACGTTTTTGCTCTGCTAACATATATTCTTTCACGCGAGGATGCGTAATTTTATTTAATTTTTGTCGCTTCTCTTCATTTTTAAAAATAATATCTGCTAACTTTGGCCGATTTAACGAGCCATCTGCAAGTAAAATTTCTTGTCCGAAGTAAGCGACTATTTCGGCCAAACCTTCTGTCCCCGGCTCAACAACTTTTCTAGCTGCTATGTCAGCATCAACAAGTGGAATTCCTGCTTTTTGAATCATTTTGCTAACAGCGGACTTTCCCGTCGCTACACTACCCGTTAATCCAATTGTTTTCCCCATAATTCCACCACTTTCTATTTTTGACAATTAGGACAAAAATGCGTTCCTCGCCCATTAAGTTTGATTTTTTCTATTTGTGTCCCGCAAATCACACATGGTTCGCCTGTTTTTCCATAAACTTTTAACTTTTCTTGGTAGCGCCCTAATTCGCCTTGTGAATTCACATAGGTTCTTACAGTGGAACCACCAAGCGCAACAGCTTCTGTCATAATGCTTTTTGTTGCTTCAAATAATAGTTTAATTTCTTTATTAGAAAGCGAGTTTGCGGCTCTTTCTGGACGAACTTTCGCTTCAAAACAAATCTCATCCGCATAAATATTTCCAATTCCGGCAACTAATTTTTGATCAAGTAAAGCCGTTTTTATCGCGCGGCTTGTTTTTTTCACGCCAGTTGCGAAGGCTTCTAACGTAAAAGCGGGAGTCAATGGCTCTGGTCCGAGTTTTTTTATCGAGTTTGTATCAGCTTCCCCGAATTTATTTGTCACTTCCATCGTTCCGAATTTCCGAACATCTAAAAAGCGTAGTTCAGTATGATCTTCAAAATGAAAAATAATATGGGTATGCTTACTTACTTCATCTGTTTCGTTCATTAGCCTGAACTTACCTTCCATACGTAAATGAGACAAAATAGTGCAATTTGTTAAATCAAATAGTAAAAATTTGCCTCGGCGGCGCACTCCTTCCATTTCTTGACCAACTAACATATGAACAAATTCATCTGGGGGAGTATTTTTAATCATTTTAGGAACATGAACAATCACTTGATTAATTTTTTTACCTGGAACTAAATTCTGTAAGGTTGCGCGGACATTTTCTACTTCCGGCATTTCTGGCATATATAAACTCCCCGTTTCTCTATTTATTTCGCATCGTACCAAGTGTCTCCGAAAGCACTATCGACTTTAAGTGGTACAGATAGCTCTACAGCATTTTCCATCACATCTGGTACGATTTCTTCCAGCTTGGCAATCTCTGCTTCTGGCGCTTCAAAAATAAGTTCATCGTGCACTTGAAGTAATAATTTGGCTTCTAATTTTTCGGATTTTAGACGATCACTCATTAATATCATCGCTTTTTTAATAATATCCGCTGCACTTCCTTGTATTGGCGTGTTCATTGCCGTTCTCTCAGCAAACCCACGAACATTAAAATTGCGGCTGACGATTTCAGGAATATAACGACGGCGATGTAAAATAGTTTCCACATATCCTTTTTCTTTCGCAAAACGAACTATATCTTGCATGTATTCTTTTACAGCTGGATAACTGACAAAATACCGATCAATAAAGTCTTTTGCATCTTTTCTAGTAATACCAAGGTTTTGGGAAAGTCCATAATCACTGATACCATATACAATACCAAAATTAACTGCTTTTGCTTGGCGTCTCATTAAAGAGTCGACTTCTTCTTTTTCCACATGAAATACGTCCATTGCAGTCTTTGTATGAATATCGTAATCGTGTTTAAAAGCATAAATCAAATTCTCGTCTTCTGAAATATGTGCCAACACGCGTAACTCTACTTGCGAATAATCGGCCGAAAATATCTTCCATCCTGGCTGGCTTGGAACAAAAACTTGTCTAATTTTTCGTCCTTCTTCTAAGCGGATAGGAATATTTTGTAGATTAGGATCAACGGAGCTAAGACGACCCGTTTGTGTCAATGTTTGATTAAAACGTGTATGCACTTTGTGTGTCTCTTTATCCGTTACTTTTAGAAGCCCTTCAATATAGGTGGATTGGATTTTCCCAAGTTGACGGTATAACAATATTTCATCAATAATAGCATGCTTCCCAGATAAACTCTCTAGAACATCAGCGGCTGTTGAATAACCAGTTTTTGTTTTCTTTACAGCAGGAAGTCCTAGCTTTTCAAATAAAATGACACCTAATTGTTTAGGTGAATTAATATTGAATTCTTCCCCGGCAAGCGAATGAATGGATTCTTCCAGTGTTTTTAGACGTCCCGCTAGTTCTACTTTCATATCTTCTAAGCGCTTCGTATCTACACTTACACCTTGCATTTCCATTTGAGCAAGCACGAAAGTTAAAGGTAGTTCTAGGTCTTCCATTAAAGCTAACTGTTCATTTTTTTCGAGATCATCTAAAAGTCTTTTTTCTAAGATTGCTATTGCGACAGCTTTTCTCGCAAGGTGGACTGCGACAATACTTTCTTCAGGAGTACTACGTTTCGCTCCTTTTCCATATACTGCTTCGTCTGTTTCCACCTCTGTATAGTCATGACGAACGGCTACACTTGTAAAATCATCAATCGAGTCAGATGGATTCAATAAGTAGGAAGCAAGCATAATATCAAAAGTAATGCCAGAAACCGCGTATCCTAAGCGATGCATAGCTACCATTGTTTTTTTCGCATCATAGACTACTTTCGACGCATCACTTTCTATCCATTCTTTAAAAGCGGGACTATTTTCGGCAGTTTCTTTGGTGAAAAAATAAGTTCCTTTATCTGAATGAATGGTAAGCCCAATAAAGTTCGCTGTATGGTAGTTGTCGTTTTCTAGTTCCACATAAAGCGCTGTTTTGCCACCAAAATGTTTTTCTGTTAGTTCCGTTACAACTTCAAACGTCAGCTCTTTTAGCTCTTTTGCTTCTTCCGGAGTATCGCCCTCGATATTTTTTAATAAAGTGGTAAATTGCATCTCTTTCAGTAGCGGAATTACTTTTTCTGTTTGGTATCCGTCATATTTAGTACTTTCAATCGTACATTCGATTGGTGACTCCACGTTGATGGTTGCTAATTCTTTACTTAAGATAGCTAGTTCTTTGTTTTCTAGGACTTTTTCTTTTAATTTTTTCCCAGATATCTCGTCCGCATGTTCCAACACACTTTCCACGCTTCCACCAAATTCATGTAAAAGTTTTAAAGCAGTTTTTTCGCCGACACCGGGAATACCAGGAATATTATCTGATGAATCACCCATCAGCCCTTTCATATCAATGATTTGTGCTGGGGTTAAATTATATTTTTCTTTTAACGTTTCTGGTGTATTAGTTTCCATATCGGCAATACCTTTTTTCGTAATGTAGACAGTTGTTTTATCGGAAGCAAGTTGCGTTAAATCACGATCTCCGGTAATTATTGCTACTTCTAAACCGTCCGCTTCTGCTTTTTTCGTTAAAGTTCCGATAATATCATCGGCTTCATAGTTCGCTAATTCGTATTGCGGAATATCATAGGCAGTTAAAAGTTCACGAATAAACGGAAATTGTTCCGAAAGTTCACTCGGTGTTTTTTGACGTCCGCCTTTGTAGCCTTTGAAGGTTGCATGACGAAAAGTTGTTTTTCCAGCATCAAACGCAACTAACACATGGCTTGGTTTTTCTTTTTCTAACACGTTCATTAGCATCATGGCAAATCCGTACACCGCATTTGTGTAAACACCTTTGTCATTATTTAAAAGCGGTAACGCATAAAAAGCGCGATTCGCAATACTATTTCCATCAATCAATACTAATTTATTCACAGGGATATCCTCCTCGATATTATCATTCACTTGTGTCTATTTTACCATAGGAACATAAAAACAAACCACTTATCCGAATGGGATTAAATGGTTTGTTTTAAATCCGTATATTTATTAATTAATTCTGAATTACAAACTAACTTTGAAGATTAAATTCGATTTTATTTAGAAATTTTTTATTAATTCATCCGCAAATTCCGAACATTTCACTTCTGATGCCCCGTCCATTAACCTCGCAAAATCATAAGTTACTGTTTTAGCTGCAATGGTTTTCTCCATAGAATGATTAATTAATGCAGCTGCCTCGCTCCAACCGATATGTTCAAGTAGCAAGGTTCCAGATAAAATAACAGACGATGGATTTACTTTATCAAGTCCAGCATATTTTGGTGCAGTACCATGTGTTGCTTCAAAAATAGCGTGCCCTGTTAAATAATTAATGTTCGCACCAGGAGCAATACCAATTCCGCCAACTTGAGCAGCAAGCGCATCTGAAATATAATCACCATTTAAATTCATCGTTGCAACTACATCGAATTCAGCAGGTCTAGTTAAAATTTGCTGCAAGAAAATATCTGCAATCGAATCTTTTACTAAAATTTTACCAGTAGCAAGTGCTTCTTTTTGTTTAGCATCTGCAACTTCTGTACCTTCTGCTTCTTTAATGCGATCATATTCATTCCAAGTGAATACTTTATCGCTGTATTCACGTTCGCATAAGTCATAACCCCAGTTTTTAAATGCGCCTTCTGTGAACTTCATGATATTACCTTTATGGACTAATGTTAATGACTTACGCCCCTCTTTAATCGCATATTCTACAGCCGAACGAACGAGACGCTCTGTTCCTTCTTTAGAAATTGGTTTTATTCCAATTCCAGAAGTTTCTGGAAAGCGAATTTTATCCACACCAAATTCAGATTTTAAATAAGCGATTAATTTTTTGACTTCATCGCTCCCTTCTTTAAACTCGATTCCAGCATAGATATCTTCTGTATTCTCGCGGAAAATAACCATATCTGTATCTTCTGGACGTTTGACAGGAGACGGAACCCCTTTGAAATAACGAACTGGTCGTAAGCAGACATATAAATCTAGTTCTTGACGAAGCGCAACGTTCAGTGAACGAATTCCTCCACCAATAGGCGTTGTAAGTGGTCCTTTAATCGCAATCAAATATTCATCTATTGTATCAAGAGTATCTTGTGGCAACCATTCGCCTGTTTGTTTAAAAGCTTTTTCACCAGCTAATACTTCTTTCCAAGCAATTTCTTTTTCTCCATTGTAGGCTTTTTTCACCGCAGCATCTAGAACTCGTTTAGCTGCTGCCCAAATGTCTGGCCCAGTACCGTCCCCTTCAATAAAAGGAATAACTGGATTGTTTGGTGTTTTTAATACACCATTTTCTACTTGAATTTTTTGACTCATAAATAATGTTCCTCCTTCTTATTAAATGCGCTCTTCTACTGGCAAATAACTTCTATTTTCAGGCCCGACATAAATCGCACGCGGGCGAATAAGACGATTATCACGATATTGTTCAAAAATATGCGCCAACCAACCAGACACACGGCTCACAGAGAAAACAAGCGTAAATAAATCACGATCAATTCCAAGCGCATGGTAAACAGAAGCGGAATAAAAGTCGACATTTGGTTTTAAATGTTTTAATTCCCAAACAGCTTCCTCTACTTGCGTCGAAATAGCAAACCATTTTTCCTCGCCTTTTTCTGTAGTTAACTTGCGAGACATCTCACGCAAATGTCCAGCACGTGGATCTCCACCACGATAGACACGATGTCCAAATCCCATAATTTTTTGTTTCGTATCAATTTTTTCTTGAATATATTTACGTACATCGCCTGCTTCATCGATTTCTTCTAACATATCAAAAACACGTTCATTAGCTCCACCATGAAGTGGACCCTTGAGTGCGCCAATTGCTGCCGTTACTCCTGAATAAACATCTGAGAGCGTTGCCACACAAACTCGTGCTGTGAAAGTAGAAGCATTAAATTCATGGTCGGCATGAAGGACAAGCGCTTTATTCATTGCTTCCACAGATAAATCATCCGCTTTTTCTCCAGTAATCATATAAAGAAAATTTGCTGCCATATTTAAATCTTCTCTCGGTTGAATTGGATCAAGCCCACGACGAATTCTAGAAAAAGCAGCTACAATTGTCGGCATTTTTGCTTGGAGACGAAGCCCTTTTCGATAAACAGCTTCTCCATCATCCAGTTCTGCTTCTGTATCAAATACACCTAACATCGAAACTGTCGTTCTTAAAACACTCATGGGGTGTAATTTTTGATGATTTTGCATTCTTAAGCTCGAGATAATTGTTTCTGACACGGCCATATTTTCTTGAATTTCTAATTTAAACTTTTTAAATTCCTCTTTATTCGGTAAACGTAAATGCCATAGCAAGTAAATCACTTCTTCAAAAGAAGCATTGTTTTCCATTAAATCATCAATTCCATAGCCTACATAAGTTAACATGTCATCAATAATAGAGCTAATAGACGTTTCAGCAACATATACATTTTCCAACCCTTTAGATAGTGGCATTTTATTTCCTCCTTTTATCCATTTTTACGTATGTAGTTATTTTATGAAGACAACCATCTGCATCGCAATATAAGCAATTCCAGCAGCGATTACCGGCCCAGCGGCAATTCCTCTGAATAGAACTACTGCTAAAATAGTACCGAATACGAGTGAAACAGTCACTTGTGGATCAACGGCCATATAGCCAACACCTTTTTTCGCCAAAATGGAAACAGCTATCCCAGCTCCAAGACCAATCCAACCAGCAGCTGATTTAAAAGAATCAATTAAATCTTTAAAGCCAATTTGACCAGTTGCAATTGGGATTAAAATAGCAATTGTAATAATCGTTACTCCCCAGTTGATACCTTTAGTTTGAATCACTTCCATCACTTTGCCATCAACATGAAAAAGCTTTAATACGATTACTACTGCTACTGCAATAACGAGCGAGTTATTTTTCGCTATCAGCCCAAGAAGTAAAAAAAGAAGTAAAAACAACATGCTTTCTGTAAACATAGCTTGTCACCTTTCTATATCACGAATCCTAGAAACGAGATAACAATAATTATATCATAAACATACCTTATAGTAATACTAAAACATCATAAGAAAAATCTATTACCTTTTTCAATGAAACCTCTACAGAAAGAAAGCCCTTCCCATAGAGGTTTATCATTACATATCAAAATAATAATATTGGGTATGTTTTTTTGGGTTTCCAAGCCATTTGGTTATTCTTGGCTTTAATATTTTGCGAGAAAATGGGATAAATAGGAGTAGTCCAAGTATGGTTGTGATAATCCCTGGAATAACCAGTAAAAATCCAGCAATAAAAAAGCAGATACTATCTAATAAATATGGTGCTACTGTGCGCCCATCACGCAAATTTCGGAATAAATTGCCACCTAGACGTTTGATAATAAAGATTCCAAAAGCCGTTGAAGCAACTTGGATAATAAGAAGTGACCAAAAACCGATTACTTGGAAGAGCCACACGTAAACAATTAATTCTATTAAACCATATAAGGCCCAATAAAGGATAAATTTTCTCATAAAATCAACTCCAATGCTTACTGTCTATTATAACCTATTTTGGCATAATCGAAAAATAAAACAGCGCACATAAAAAAAGCGTCCCGGATGCGGGACGCTTTTAGAAAGCTAAATTTTTAGTGAGTTGCTGTTTTACCGTTGTATACTACACCTTGACGAGAATCAACAGTGATAATTTCACCATCTTTTACAAGAGAGGTAGCATCTTTAGCTCCAACGATTACAGGAATTCCAAGGTTGATTCCAACAACTGCTGCATGGCTAGTTAATCCACCTTCTTCTACAACTACTGCTGCACTTTTTTCAAATGCAGGAAGGATTTCTTTGTCTGTTGTTTTAACAATTAAGATTCCGCCTTCTTCTGCTTTTTGAAGTGCTTCTGCATTGGATTTTGCAACAATCGCTTTACCAATTACAGATTTGCTACCAATTCCTTGGCCTTTAACTACTTTTTCACCAATTAATTGGATTTTCATTACGTTTGTAGTTCCACTTTCTGTAACTGGAACACCCGCTGTAATAATGATTAGATCACCTTGTTTCGCAACACCAGAAGCAAGTGATTCTTTTACTGCTAGGTCGAACATTTCATCTGTATTGCTAACTGGAGTAGCTAAGCGAGGATAAACTCCCCATGAAAGTGCTAAACCACGATATACATGTTCGTTGAATGTTACAGCAACGATATGAGATTTTGGACGGTATTTAGAAATCATCCGAGCAGTGTGACCACTTTGAGTCGCTGCAACAATGGTTTGTACGTTTAAGTTTTTCGCAGTATGTCCAACAGCTTGACCAATTGCTTCTGTCATGTCTGTATTTTCATGAAGTTTAAGTGCAAATTTGTCTTGAGCAACTAATACTTCTTCTGTACGAACAGCGATTTTGGCCATCATTTTAACTGCTTCTACTGGATAATCACCGGCAGCTGTTTCACCTGATAACATAATTGCATCCGTTCCATCAAAAATCGCATTTGCTACGTCACTTGCTTCAGCGCGAGTTGGACGTGGGTTACGTTGCATGGAATCAAGCATTTGTGTTGCAGTGATAACAGGTTTTCCAAGCTTGTTACATTTTCTGATAAGTTCTTTTTGTACAATTGGAACTTCTTCAGCTGGAATTTCCACACCAAGGTCACCACGAGCAACCATTAGGCCTTGAGATACTTGCAAGATTTCGTCGATGTTGTCAACGCCTTCTTGGTTTTCGATTTTAGGAATGATTTGCACATGAGTTGCATTATGCTCTTCCAAAATTTTAGTGATTTCAAGTACATCTGTTGCACGACGTACAAAAGATGCCGCGATGAAATCGATACCTTGTTCTAAACCAAAGCGGATATCAGCAGCGTCTTTTTCTGTGATTCCTGGTAGGTTAATAGAAACATTCGGTACGTTAACACCTTTTTTATTTTTAAGTACACCCGGGTTAAGTACTTTTGTTACTAGTTCGCGATTAGTTTCATCTTTTTCGATTACTTCAAGACCAATTAATCCGTCATCAAGTAAAATAGAAGAACCAATTTCTACATCGTCAAAAAGTTCTCCGTATGTTACTGAGAATTTTTCTTTTGTTCCTTCAACAGGAGTCATGGCAACGCGTACCACATCACCTGTTTGGAATTCTAATTTTCCGCCAACCATGTCGTTTGTGCGGATTTCTGGACCTTTTGTATCAAGTAAGATAGCTACTTGTTTCCCAGTAATTTTAGATGCTTCACGGATGTTGACAATACGTGCACCGTGCTCTTCAAAATCTCCGTGAGAGAAATTAAGACGTGCTACGTTCATTCCTGCTTCAATCAATTGAACTAATGTATCAACTGACTCACTTGCAGGACCAATTGTACAAACAATTTTCGTTTTTTTCATGTTATTACTCCTCCTAGAACTTAGCTATTCATTCGTATTTATTATAAACATATCTTCCACATTTTACCAGTAACAACCATGTATTACAAGTAAGTTTGTGAATAAAAGTACAATCCCCTAGCATGGTAACGATAACAGGAAAACGTTTTCTAGATTGCTACAGCATGCTTACTCAGCAATTTACTTCTTTTTTTCATAAAGTTTATTTTAATACGTGACTAAAATTTTTCACAAAGAAAGGCTACCATGCTTTGTCATGGCAGCCAGCTCTTCAGCCGTTTTAAATCGACAAAATAGAAGCAAGATCAAACAGTTGTTTATCACAAACATGCTTTTCTTTCAAAATTTCACCAATATTATTTTCGACAATACGATTTTCGCGGATTCCTACAGCTAAACCACCACGATTTTCTAATAATAATTCTACCGCATGCGCGCCAAGACGGCTTGCCAGCACACGATCAAATGCAGTTGGGCTTCCACCACGTTGAACATGTCCTAAAACAGTCACACGTGCATGATAGTCGCCATATTCAGCTAATTGTTTAGCAAATTCATTTCCTGACATAACACCTTCTGCAACGACGATAATGCTATGTTTTTTACCACGTTCACGACCTTTGTTTAAACGATCCACGATATCATCCATATTGAATTCTTGTTCAGGTACGATGATAGCTTCAGCGCCGCCACCAAGACCAGACCAAAGTGCGATATCCCCGGCATCACGACCCATTACTTCAATAATAAAAGTACGTTCATGACTTGTTGCTGTATCACGGATTTTATCTAATGCATCTAAAACAGTATTTAGTGCAGTATCAAAACCAATGGTGAAATCAGTACCAGAAATATCATTATCAATCGTTCCTGGAATACCAATAGTTGGAAAACCACGCTTTGTAAGTGCTTCTGCTCCGTGGTAAGAGCCATCTCCACCGATAACAACTAAGCCGTCGATTTGATGTTTTTTCAGTTGTTCAATTCCTTTAAGTTGTCCTTCTTCTGTAGCAAATTCAGGATATCTTGCAGAATAAAGGAATGTTCCTCCACGATGAAGTATATCACCAACAGAACCTAACTCTAATTTATGGATATCACCATTAACCAAACCTAAAAAGCCATAGTTAATACCATAAACTTCAAGTCCTTCATAGATCGCTTTACGTACAACAGCACGAGTGGCTGCATTCATACCTGGAGCGTCTCCTCCACTTGTTAAAATTGCAATTCGTTTCATTTTACTTACCACCTCAGACAATGATATTGTTTTTCATCACATGTGTTTATTCTACATGAAAAAGAGTTAAATGGAAAGCGCCAATAAGACACTTTTTTCGCTAATAGAAGCAACTGTATTTCCATTCTCATATCGGTCTATCCGATTATTGCAAATAAATAGCTATATACAGTTAAAACAAAATAATTGGTCTATACTTGTGAAGTAATAAACTTTTCTTTATTCATTTCGGTATATACCAAAGAAGAAGATTCCCTAAGTGGAGGAAATCTTCTTCTTTTCGTGCTTTATAAAGTTTCGTACACGCCGATTTTCTTAAATTTTTCATAACGCTGCTCGATTAATTGCTCCTCGGAAAATGCCATTAAAGCATGTAACGATTTGGTAATGGTTTTATTAATTTCTTCTGCTTGTGCAGCTAAGTCGCGATGTGCTCCACCTTTGACTTCTGGAATAATTCCATCTGTAATATGGAGCTCGTACAAATCTCCCGCTGTGATGCGCATAGATTCAGCTGCTTTTTTTGCTTGACCTGCATCTTTCCATAAAATCGCCGCTGCTCCTTCTGGTGATATAACTGAGAAAACCGCATTTTCCAGCATAAATATCTGATTACCGACACCTAAAGCAAGTGCCCCACCGCTACCACCTTCACCAATAACTATAGAAATGATTGGTACTTTCATATCGCTCATTTCGTAAAGGTTTCTAGCAATTGCTTCACTTTGCCCACGTTCTTCAGCTGCACGGCCAGGATAGGCTCCTTTTGTATCAATAAAACAAATAATTGGTCGACCAAATTTATCTGCTTGTTTCATCAAGCGAAGTGCTTTACGGAAACCTTCTGGATGTGGCATTCCAAAATTACGATGCAAATTATCTTTTGTATCTTTACCACGTTGATGCCCAATGACAGTAACAGGAGTACCCTTGAATGTCGCAATTCCACCAACGATAGCTGCATCATCACCAAATGCACGGTCACCATGAAGTTCCATGAAATCTTCAAATAAAAGCGGAATGTAATCTAGCGTGGTAGGCCGTTCTGGATGGCGGGCAACTTGGAACTTATCCCATGCAGTCATATTACTGTAAATGCTCGCTTCTAATTTAGCTAGCCGTTTTTCTAACTTTTCGATTTCATTCGATAAATCGACATCGGAAGTTTCGTTGTATTCTTTTAAATCGGCAATTTTACTTTTTAATTCTAAAATGGGCTTTTCAAATTCCATTTCATTCGGCATCGGATTCACCTCCTGGTTCAGGTGTTTTCACGTGGATTTTTAAAATAAAACTTAATTTATTTTGCAAATCAAGCCGCGAAATACAATCATCTAATTGCCCATGTTTAAGCAAAAATTCAGATGTTTGGAAGTCTTCTGGTAGCTCTTCCCGGACAGTTTGTTCAATCACTCGGCGTCCAGCGAAACCGATAAGTGCTCCGGGTTCTGCAAAATTATAATCGCCAAGAGAAGCAAAACTAGCAGAGACTCCCCCAGTTGTCGGGTGGGTCATTACGGTGATTACTAATCCACCATGATTGCTAAACCGTTTGAATGCTGCTGAGGTTTTTGCCATTTGCATAAGAGAAATCATCCCTTCTTGCATCCGAGCGCCACCTGAAGCAGTAAATATAACAAAAGGTTTCTTTGTCTTATCTGCTTCTTCTACTGCACGAAGAATTTTTTCGCCAACGACAGAGCCCATGCTCGCCATTCTAAAGCGAGAGTCCATCACAGCAATAACTAGCGGATTTCCATCCATTGTCGCATGGCCAGTAACAATTGCTTCATTCAAACCTGTTTTTTGCTTATCTTTGTCGATTCGATCCATATAATTTTCAAAACCAAGTGGATTGGCTGTAGTTAAATTAGCATCGAGTTCTTCAAAAGAATCTTCATCAACAAGCATATCAATTCTTACTTTTGCCCCAATTGGATGATGAAAACCACAATAATTGCATACCATCAAGTTTTTTTGCAATTCTTTGGTATACATTATTTTTTTACATTCTGGACATTTTGTCATAATACCTTCCGGAACATCCGCTTTCGTACCATCGGAAGGAATTGTGGCATATTTTCTCTTTTTTGGTTTTGTAAACAAGTCTCCTAGCAAGGATAACCCTCCCCATTTACGCTTTCTATTGTGGTATTAACGGTTTTTGAATGTTATAAAATGAAAAAATATAAAGACATGAAACATATTTTTGACCGCATTTTCCCATAAGAAGACAAAATGCCAGTCCGTCCGAATAATCATTGGACAGACTGCGCAATATCGTTTCCCACGTTAAACTATAACATACTTTCTATAAATATAGAAAGTCTAAGATTACTTAAACACAACATTCTCTTTCCCAAGAAGCTCTACTAGCGCCTCTTGTAATTCATTTGAAGGCGAAACTTGAATATTTTTTAATTCGGTTGTTTGCTTAGTCAGGGCATGATGGATAATGACCTTTGACTTCCCTTTAAATTGTACCAAAATAGGTCTTATTTGTTCCATTTGCGTTGGTTCTGTTAATTTGATAAATAGCCTTGCAGGAGCTTTCACTTTTTTTAAATCTTCTGCTTGGTTGACAATTAGTTGAAGTTCTCCGTTTCTTTTGTCTGCTTTGACATGCAGGAAAAGAATTTCTCCTTTTTGAGCAAGCGAAGCGTACTTGCGATAGCTTTCTGGAAACATCACAGCGCTTAATTCTTTCGTATCATCACTGATAGTCATAAAACACATTGTTTCGCCTTTTTTGGTCCTAATAGATTTTACTTCATGGATATAAACAGCTACTTGATACATTTTTCCGGAACTAATATTCGCAAGTCTAGTAATAGTCAAATTTTGTAATTTTGTTTGATAGTATGATACCGGATGCGCAGACACGTATTGACCTGTATATAGTTTTTCCTTTTCTAATTTTTCATCTATCGAAATGGGCGCAGTTTTCCGGTAACGTGGTTTCATTTTCTTCAAGAAATCATCGTCTTCTGCAAAAAGATTCATCCCTTTAGAATCTTCACCCAGAAGAGAAATGTATTGCAGTACTGCATCAATCGTTGCTAAAATAGTTGCTCGGTCTTCTCCGAACTCATCAAAACATCCGGATAAAACTAACGCTTCTAATACCGTTTCTGACAGCATTTTATGTGGCATTCTTTCACAAAAATCAAAGAAGTCTTGAAAAGGCGCTTTTTTTCGTTCGTTGATAATTTCGAGAACGAATTTGGTTGGTACTTTCCGAATAACACGAAAACTATAGCGGATAGATGTTTCGCTTTCCATTTGGAAATAATAATTACTATGATTAATACTTGGCGCTAACATATGAATACCATAATTTTTTGCTTCGGTAATATATTGGGCAATCTTATCGTCATTTCCGAAAACAGAACTTAGTAAGGAAGACATAAACGCTGCTGGGTAGTTTGCTTTAAGGTAAGCTAATTGAAAGGCAATTTTGGAATATGCGGCGGCATGACTCCGGTTAAATCCATAATTTGCAAATTGCACAATCATATCATAGACTTGATTGGCGCTACTTTCAGAATAACCTTTACTTCTCGCCCCTTCCACAAAATGAATACGTTCTTCCTGTAGCACATCTGCTTTTTTCTTACTTACTGCACGACGTAATAAATCTGCCTCGCCAAGTGAAAATCCAGCCATTTGGTTAGCAACTTGAATAATTTGTTCTTGATAAACGATAACGCCATATGTCACTTCTAAAATCGGCGCCAAATCAGGATGCGGGTATTGTATCGCTTCTTTCCCATGCTTTCTAGCAATAAATGTATCAATTTGCTCCATTGGGCCTGGACGATAAAGCGCATCTACTGCAACAATATCTTCAAAAGAGGTTGGTTTTAACTTTCGAAGTACACGACGAATTCCATCAGATTCAAACTGAAAAACACCTGTGGTATCCCCAGTTTGGAATAATTTTAACGTTTTTTCATCTTCTAGTGAAATATCTGCCAAAGTTAACGGCTTTTCTCGGGTATAGTTGACCGACTTTAACACACGATCAAGTAAACTTAAATTTCTAAGTCCAAGAAAGTCCATTTTAAGTAAGCCGATTTTTTCTAATTCTCCCATGGCAAACTGAGTTAAGCGTGCATCGCCACTACCTAATTGCAGAGCGACTTGTTCAACAAGCGGTTTATCACTAATGACAATTCCGGCTGCATGGGTGGAAATATGGCGCGGTAACCCTTCTAGCTGACAGGCTACTTCCCATATCATTTCATTTACTTTCGAACTTTTTATATGGTTTTCTAGCCGCGGATTTTCTTGAATCGCTTTGTGTAAAGTAATCCCTAATTGGCTTGGGATAAGTTTAGACCATTCAGATAAAAGCACGGAATTCAGACCAAAACTCCTTGCCGTATCACGAATCGCTGCTTTTGCTGCAAGCGTACCAAATGTACCAATTTGTGCCACATGTGCTTCCCCGTATTTTGATACAACATAAGAAATTACTTCATCACGACGATTATCTGGAAAATCCAAGTCAATATCTGGCATGGTGATTCGCTCTGGATTTAAAAAACGCTCAAATAGCAAGTTATATTTAATCGGATCAACATCGGTAATTCTTAACACAAAAGAAACTAACGATCCCGCTGCCGAGCCACGACCAGGGCCTGTTAAAATTCCGACCTCTCTAGAATAACGAATAACATCCCAAACGATAAGAAAATAATCTGCAAATCCCATTTCTGTGATTACTTTTAACTCATAATCCAAACGTTCTTGATATTCTGGTGCCATTAATCCTCGCTCTTCTAATCCAGCATAGGCCGTTTGTCGTAAAAACTCCGACGCCTTTTGCTTAGCTTCCAAAGGGAAACGTGGCAATAAATGTTGATCAAGAGCGATTTTCACTTGGCAACGATCTGCTAATTTGCCAGTTTCCTCACAAGCTGTTTTTTCAAAATCGTTTTGCCACTCTCGCTCCATTTCTTCCTGCGAAGTAAAGTAATTCGGACCTGCAAGTGGTAGCGTTGTCCAATCAACCGTACGATTATCTCGAATGGCCGTCAAAACTTCTTTTGCCTGCGCATCTTTTGGTTCAATATATTGTACATCCTTCGTTGCTACTGCACGAATGTTTTCTTCCGCACAAAACGTTTGGATTTTTGCGAAAAGGCGAGGGTTTTCTTTTTGTAACGACAAATAAACAGAATTCTCTCCAAAAATAGTGACTAAATTTTGGTAGGCTTCTAACGCCCCGTCCTGATTTTCTTCCATAAGTAGCCGCTCCACTTCCCCTTTGGCACCTGGCGAAATCGCGATGAGATTACTACTATAAGCTCGTAGCCAACTTTGCGGAAGTTCTTGTCCTTCTTCACGCGTTTGAATGGCACTAGCGATTTTAAGTAACTCGTGATATCCAGCAGTCGTTTCCGCAATTAATATCAACTCATAGGAATTAATTGGATTTAAATAACCTTGTATTGTTACTGTCATCCCAATAATTGGTTTTATATCTGCCGCTAAACATTTTTGGTAAAACTCAACTGCACCGTAAAGCACATTTTTATCCGTAATTGCCAAGGCTGGATAATGGTATTCTTTTGCTTTAGCGACAAGCGAATCAATTGATGCAGTACTTGAAAGTAAATCATATGCGCTCGCAACTTGTAAGTGAACAAATCCCACTATCCTCTCTCCTTTCAAAACTCTCTTTTCCCATTATATCGGTTAAATCTAAAAAAAGAAAGTGTGTTCGTGTTTTTACATAAAAATAAAGCCAGGTAAGTATCTGACTTTATTCTCATTCTATTTATCCGCACAAATTAATTGCAATTTTTTAGTCATTTCTTGAATTTCTTCGTCGTTATGAAGTGTAGCTCCAGATGCTAACGGATGACCACCACCGCCGTATTCCTTCGCTAGTTCATTAATTACCGGGCCTTTTGAACGTAAGCGTGCTCTAAAGACTGGGCCTTCTTGAATGAACATAATCCAAGCTTTTATCCCTTCAACATTCTCAACTAACGAAACAAGCGCAGAAGCATCTTTTGGATTAACTTCAAATTCATTCAAAAGTGCCTCACTCAAATAAACAGTTGCAGCACCATTTTCATCCATCACAAAATTTTGTAATATATAACCAGAAAGTTTCACTGTATTCTTCGGTAGTTCATATAATTCCCGGTAAAGTGCTGGTCTATCAAAGGGAAACGTCACTAAATGCGCAGATAATCTCAGCGTTTCTTCGGTCGTACTTGGATAAAGAAATCTTCCTGTGTCGCCTACAATCCCCGCATATAATAGCCGTGCTGCAGTTTGATTTAACTCGAGCTCTTCTGAAAAAGTTTCCCAAAAGTCTACAATCATTTCGCTGCAAGAAGAAGCATTGGTATTCACCCAAAGCAAGTCCCCATATGCATCATCATTCGGGTGATGATCAATTTTAATTAGTTTTTTACCGAGACTAAAGCGCTGGTCTGAAACACGCTCTTGATTTGCCGTATCACAAACAATAACGAGTGCCTCTTTATAAATTTCATCTGTAATCTCATCCACTTTACCAAGGAACTGCAAGGATACTTCATCATTTCCAACTGAATACACTTTTTTCTTTGGAAAGCTTGTACGAATAATTTCGGCAAGCCCCATTTGTGAACCGTATGCATCAGGGTCTGGACGCACATGACGATGCAAAATAATTGTTTCAAATTGTTTTATTTCTTGTAAAATTTCTGTTTTCATTGTTTCGCCTCAGTTTCTGTTTAGCGTTCCATCATTTGACAAGCAACAATGGCTTTTCCAATCAAAATGCCCTCTAAATAAAGTTCCACATCTAACTTTCCCGCTTTACGTCCCATTTCTAAAATACGGGGTTTAATCACGATAGTCGCATCCATTTGAACAGGTTTCAGAAAATACATGGTTACATTTTCAATAGCAACGTTACGTTTTTTCATGGAAAATAATTTTTGTTGAACGACTTCACAAACCACTTCTGTAAATACGCCGTAAGACAAAGTCCCTAGCGAATTGGTCATTTGTGGACTAACTTTAAATTCATAGTCAGCATCTACACCTGTATCCGCTTTTTCGGAAAGTTGGTTGGCAATAGTGTCATCAATTGTTTCCCCAACTTGTGGCTGTTTTTGAATCATTTGCATCGATTTTAAAATATCTTGCCGGCTGACAATACCAATTAAGCTTAAATCATCTTTTACCACCGGAATGACTTCAATGCTTTCCCAAATCATCATATGCGCTACGGATGCTACACTCATTTTAGGACCGACTGTTAACGGATTTTTTGTCATTACTCGTTCAATGGAAATACTTGGATTTTTTTCTAAAATATCTTTGCTCGTTACCATCCCAGTTAGTCGCATTGCTCGATTGACTACAGGAAAGCGGCTGTGTCCAGTAGAACCTTCCGTTTTGTGCCAGTCTTCTACTTTATCTGCCGTTGACAAAAAAGCGGTTGTTTCCAGTGGTGTTAAAATATCCTCCACAAAAACAACTTCTTTTTTGATTAACTGGTCATAAATAGCCCGATTAATCATCGTTGCTACTGTAAATGTATCATATGAAGTAGATAAAATAGGTAGTTCTTTTTCATCTGCTAAGCGCTTTACTTCATCATCTGTATCAAATCCACCAGTGATAAGTACCGCTGCCCCACGCTTCAAAGCAAGTTCATGAGCACTCACACGGTTTCCGACAATAAGTAAATTGCCAGCATCAGTGTAGCGTTCCATTGCTTCGACTGTCATGGCTCCGATAACAAACTTATTGAGTGATTTATATAATCCTGCACGACCACCAAGTACTTGGCCATCAATCATATTAACAATCTCTGCAAAAGTTAATTTTTCTATGCTGTCTTTTTGCTTTCGTTCAATCCGAAGCGTCCCTACTCGCTTAATAGTAGAAACAAAGCCAATAATTTCTGCGTCTTTGATTGCTCGGTAAGCAGTCCCTTCACTTACAGACAAATTTTTGGCGATTTTCCGCACAGAAATTTTTTCTCCAACCGCAAGATTTTCAATGTATTTTAAAATCTGTTCATGTTTTGTGGCCACGACTTGTTCACCCATTTCTTTTTTGTTAGATTTCGATTCCTTCACCAATCTCTAGTACTTTTCCAGTAATCCCTGTATCAAGTGAGGCAACAAACTTATGTGGATCTTGTTCAATAAGCGGAAATGTATTGTAGTGCATCGGAATAACCATTTTTGCTTGTAAAAATCGAGCTGCAATTGTTGCATCTTCTGGTCCCATCGTAAAATTATCACCAATTGGTAAAAAGGCAACATCGAGTGGATTTAATTCTCCAATTAATTTCATATCAGAAAATAGTCCAGTGTCTCCTGCAAAATAGATGTTTTTCCCTTCTATCGTAAAAACAATTCCGGTTGGAAAGCCTAAATTTATTATCCGGCCATCTCGAACTGTTTGCGAACCATGAAAAGCTTGCGTAAGTTTCACTTGACCAAAATCAAACTTTCTTTTCCCACCAATATGCATCGCAGCAGTTTTTTCAAGCCCTTCTTCTACTGCTAAAAATGCAGCTAAATCCGCGTTACAAATGACTTCTGCTCCAGCATTTTTCGCAATCTGAACTGTATCACCAACATGATCATCATGCCCATGTGACAGAACAATATAATCTGGCATTTGCTCTTCTGCTTTCAAATCACATTTTTTATTCCCGGAAATAAATGGATCAACTAAAATAGTTGTATCCCCAGTAATAATTTTAATACAAGACTGACCATGAAACGAAATCTTCATGTTAAAAAACTTCCTTCCCGATTAATATTCGATGTGTATTATTGTACCACTCCCATTATAAACTAATATATAACACCTCGTAAACTAGAAGGTATTTATTAGCAAAATATTTCCAACCCGTGTTATCATTGGATAGAAATCAATTGGAAAGAAGGTACAATAATGGAAAAAAATATCGATGTCCTACAAAATTGGTTGAAAGACCAAGATGCTGAGGTAGCATTTTTGACGGACCCAGAGAATATTGCTTATTTTTCTGGCTACCATAGTGAACCACATGAGCGTGTACTTGGATTAGCCATTTTCCCAGAAAGCGAACCATTTCTTTTTACACCGGCTTTAGAAGTAGAAGATGTTCGTGGAGGCGATTGGTGCCATCCAGCATATGGATATAATGACACGGAGAACCCCTTCACCATCATTGCGGCTGAAATAAAAAAACGTATAGCCAAACCAAGTAAATTTGCCATCGAAAAGAAACATATGAGCGTGGACCGTTACGAACAACTCTCCGGGCTATTCGATGGTAGCTCTTTCATTCCGATTGAACATAAAATTGAACAAATTCGCCTTATTAAAACAGAAACCGAATTAAAGATTTTAAAAGAAGCCGCCTTACTTGCTGATTATGCAGTACAAGTTGGCGTTGATGAAATTGCAGAAGGTAAAACAGAAGCCGAAATCGTCGCGAAAATTGAATATGAAATGAAGAAAAAAGGCGTAACAGCAATGTCTTTTGATACCATGGTGCTTACTGGAAAAAATGGTGCCCTACCACATGGTACTCCTGGTGAAACGAAAATCAAAAAAGGTGATTTAGTTTTATTTGATTTAGGCGTTGTCCACAAAGGTTATTGCTCAGACATTACGCGAACAGTTGCTTTTGGTGACATTTCCGATGAGCAGAAAAAGATTTATGAAACCGTTCTAGAAGCACAAGTTACTGCAGTGAAAAAGGTAAAAGCCGGAGTGAAAGCAAGCGAAATTGATTTAACTGCTAGAAACATTATTCGCGAGGCTGGTTATGGGGATTATTTCCCGCATCGTCTTGGTCACGGCCTTGGCGCTAGTGTTCACGAGTTCCCTTCTATTACCGAAACAAACAACATGAAACTACAAGAAAATATGGTATTTACCATCGAACCAGGTATTTATGTTCCAGGTGTTGCTGGTGTTCGTATAGAAGATGATCTTGTTGTAACCAAAGATGGCGTACAAGTACTAACAGAATTCCCAAAAACATTGCAAGTTATCCAATAGTAAAAAAGAAGCTTTAAACTGAAAAATAAGCAGGAATCTTGTATATTCCATTTTAAAAATGGCTTTATACAATGATTTCTGCTTATTTGCTTCCAAATTTTTATTGTTAAATTTAGTTTTATCCTAGTTGCTTTTTATTAAATTAATTCCTTGCTGTCTTTGTAAGCTAACCCTAGAGAATCAGCAACAGCTTGATACGTAATATGTCCTTGATAAGTATTTAGTCCACGACGTAAGAATGGGTCTTTTTTCACTGCCGCTTCTAAGCCTTCATTTGCAAGTTTTAACCCAAATGGTAAAGTAGCATTGGTGAGGGCTAAAGTAGATGTCCGCGGAACTGCTCCCGGCATATTTGCGACCGCATAATGAAGCACACCGTATTTTTCATAGGTTGGATTATCGTGGGTCGAAACATGATCTGTTGTTTCAAAAATACCACCTTGATCAATAGCAATATCCACAAGTACTGACCCTGGAATCATTTGTTTGATGACATGCTCTTTAACTAGTTTTGGTGCTTTTGCTCCTGGGATTAATACCGCTCCAATAACTAAATCCGCCTTTTTCACTGCTGTTTCAATATTAAAATCATTCGACATTAATGTTTGCACTTGATTGCCAAAAATATCCTCCAGTTCGCGAAGCCGATTTAAATTCTTATCAAGAATAGTAACATTAGCTCCGAGGCCTGTCGCAATTTTAGCTGCATTTGTTCCAGCAATTCCGCCTCCAATAATAACTACTTCACTCTTCTCCACACCAGGTACTCCACCAAGTAACACACCCATGCCACCATTTGTTCTTTGTAAAAATTGCGCACCAATTTGAGCCGCCATTCGTCCAGCAACTTCACTCATTGGCGAAAGTAGCGGTAATGTGTGATCGGCAAGCTCCACTGTTTCATAAGCTACACTATTTACTTTACTTTGCATTAATGCCTCTGCAAGTGTTGGTTCATTAGCCAAATGTAAATAGGTGAAAAGTAACAAGTCTTCTTTGAAATATGTATACTCGGATGCTATTGGTTCTTTTACTTTCACAACCATATCAACATACCAAGCTTCTTTAGCTGTTTCAACAATTTTTGCTCCCGCTTGTACAAAATCAGCATCTTGATAATTAGACCCGATACCCGCACCCTTTTCCACGTAAACAGTGTGTCCTGCATTCACATAGGAAAAAACGCTGGCCGGAGTCATCGCCACCCTATTCTCGTTATTTTTTATCTCTTTTGGTACGCCGATTAACATGAAAATCACTCTCCTTGGCATAGGTATTATAGACTATCAAAAAAATTCTACATCATCATGCTAACACAATATACCTAAGTTGTAAAAAAAACTAATCTAAATTCACACAAAAGAATGGTAAAAAACAAAAACTAATTCAGAATCGTAATTTATTTTCCAATTAATGGTTCTTTTATGAAAAAAAGGGTAAAATATAAATATAGAAGATACATATTTTTGATTGGAGGAATTATTATGTTACAACAATACGAAAGAGTTTTAGTCGCAGTCGACGGGTCCAAAGAAGCAGAAAGAGCATTCCAAAAAGCCATTCAGGTCGCTAATCGTAATGATGCAGCGCTTGGTCTTGTACATGTTATTGACACTCGTGCTTTTTCATCTGTAGCTAATTATGATACAAGCATGGCTGACAAAGCTACAGAATATGCGGATGAGTTACTTAGTGGTTACAAAGAAGATGCTTTAAAAGCAGGTGTAACAAAAGTCGAAAGCTATATTGAATATGGTTCACCAAAAACGGCTATTACAAAAGAAGCAGCAAAAGCATTCCAAGCTGACTTAATCATGTGTGGCGCTACAGGTCTAAACGCGGTAGAACGTTTATTGATTGGTAGTGTATCCGAATATATCATTCGCCACTCCCCTTGTGACGTACTAGTTGTCCGCAATGATGTACCAGATTACAAAGATGAAAAATAAGTTGACATGATAAAACAGGCGCTTTCTTTGAAAAGCGTCTGTTTTTTTGTCCCAATATAGAAATGTAAACATGATTATAACGTATCAAATAAACATAAAAAAATCCAAATGTGGCAATTAAGTAAATTTTATTTAGTTCGTATTGTTTTTATCGAATTCCATGCTATATTTAAGTCATCTTCTATTTTGTTAAAGGAATGTAACCTTTTGGGCATAACCTGAAACAAACTCGTACTTTTTAAGTGCGCGTTTGTTTCAGGTTTTTTATTAGCTAATTTAATTATAAGGAGTGGGAAAATGAAAAAGTGGATGTTGTTAATGTTAGTTGGTTGTTTGCTTATAATCGCTGGGTGTGGAGCCAATCAAAACACAAAAAAAGATAGTTTAGTTTACAAAAAAGGGGTAACAGTAACTACTAAATATGGAGAGGTGAAAGGTTATAAGGATAAAAATGAAAGCGTTTTAGTTTGGAAGGGTGTTCCTTATGCCAAGGCGCCAGTAAAAGATTTGCGCTGGAAAAAACCAGAAAGTCCTGCAAAATATGAAGGGACAATGGACGCAACAAAAGATAAAGAGGTTTTTATTCAAACAACCCAAGATGGTGTAACAGGAAACGAAGAAAGCCTGAACATGAACATTTATCGTCCAGATACTTCTGAGAAAAAATTACCAGTTATGGTTTACATCCACGGCGGGAACAACCAAGTTGGCAGTGCAACCGAAATTGGCGGAGAAGCTTTTGTAAAAGATTTAAATACCATTTTCATCTCCGTTGATTATCGTCTTGGAGCACTTGGTTTTAATCCACTACCAGCCCTCAACACAGGTGATAAACTAGAAGATTCAGGTAATTATGCTTTACTTGATATGGCAAAGTCACTTGATTGGGTTAAAGAAAATATCGAAGCTTTTGGCGGAGATCCAGATAACATTACGTTCACAGGTTTTTCTGCAGGTGGTAGAGATGTAATGGCATCACTCACTTCTCCCATTTTTAAAGATAAATATCAAAAAGCAATCGCCTTTAGTGGTGGAATGACTGTTGCTGACCCAGATGACAGCGTAAAAGTTTTCGCCAAAGCAATTGCGCCCCTCGTTGTAGAAGACGGTGTGAAAGCAACCGAAGATGAAGCTTACACTTGGTTACAAGAAGATAAAAAAGAAGTTCGTGATTATTTGTATGGTCTTTCCGCTGAAAGATTAAGCAAGTTAATGGGAAATGCTTCCATTCGAATGAGTGCCTTCCCTCACTTGTACACTGATGGAACTGTCCTTCCCAAAGATGGTTTTGATACAAAAGACTATAATAACGTCCCTTTAATCATGTTATCCGGTACAAGTGAATTCTCCTTTTTCGCAATGGGAGACCCTTACTTTGCAGAAAGTATTGCTAGTGGAGATATTCTAAAAGATTCTGAAAAACTTGCAGAGTTTCATTTTGCCAAACAATACGGTAGTGATTTTTATTCTCTATTTAATACAGAGTTATCTGCTGAAAAAATGTCGCAAAATTATGATGCACCAATTTACAATACGAAAATGCCGTTTGGAACAAATTTAAAAACAACTACTGATATGAGCCTTGTTGGCGCTTATCATGGTGTGTTTATCCCCTTCTTAGATAGTAACAATCAGACGTATTTGTCGACCATGGCAGAATCCTATCAGTTACCCGGTGCAAAAGATTTACAAGAACAATTCCGCGCCTATCTAAAAAATTTCTTGCATGATGGAAACCCAAATGGAGATAACTTAACGAAATGGACTGCGTGGAGCAATAACAATCCAAGTAGCCTGATTTTAGATGCTAATGACAACCAAGCTCAAATTGAAATGAAAAAAGAAACCGATACAAATCAAGCTATTATTGAACGTATCGAAGCAGATGCTAGTATTTCTGATGTAGCTAAAAATCAAATAGTTCATCAAGTCTTAAACGGCAGATGGTTTAGCGACGATTTAGATGCCTACTACTCAAACCCTAGTTTATGGCCTAACTAAATTGTCAAAAAAAGAACGCCCTTTCCAAATAGAAGGGACGTTCTTTTTTATAAGACTAAAAATTGCTTTTTAGCGATTATTTTTGATTGTTTCCACATCACGAGCAATCATTAATTCTTCGTTTGTTGGAATAATGATAACTTTTACTGGGGAGTGTGGGTAGTTAAGGAATCTTTCTTCACCGCGCACTTGATTAAGTGCTGGATCCCAGTATACACCCATAAATTCTAAACCTCGGAGTACTTTTTCACGGATAAAGGAACTATTTTCACCAATACCTGCTGTGAAAATAATGGCATCTACACCGTTCATCCTAGCTGCATAAGAACCAATATACTTATGGATACGATCAACAAATACTTGAAGTGCAAGTTCGGCACGATCATTTCCTTTTGCTGCTTCATCTTCAAGATCACGAAGGTCACTAGAAATACCAGATACACCAAGCATACCAGATTCTTTATTCAAGACATCTAATACTTGTTCTGCAGTTTTACCAGTTTTTTCCATGATAAACGGAATAAGTGCCGGGTCAATATTACCAGAACGAGTTCCCATTGAAACGCCAGCAAGTGGTGTGAATCCCATGGAAGTATCCATTGATTTTCCGCCTTCAATTGCAGCAATACTAGCACCATTACCAAGGTGACAAGTAAGTAAACGCAATTCTTCAACTGGACGACCTAAAAGTTCTGCCGCACGTTCAGATACGTATTTATGGCTTGTACCATGAAACCCATATTTACGGATACCATAATCTTCATAGTATCTGTATGGCAAGCTGTATAAATAACTTGCAGGCGGCATTGTTTGATGGAAGGCTGTATCAAAAACGGCAACCGAAACAACATCAGGTAAGATTTTACGGAATGCTTTAATTCCAGTAACATTAGCTGGATTATGAAGTGGCGCAAGTTCGGATAATGCTTCGATATCTTTAATCACTTCATCGTCAATATAAACGGACTCAGGGAATCTTTCGCCGCCGTGAACCACACGGTGACCAATTCCTGTAATTTCATCATAAGAACCGATGACTTTATGATTAATTAATTTTTCGAGTAGCATTTGCACAGCGATTTCATGGTCAGGAATATCAACCACTTCTTTGATTTTTTCTCCGTCTACAGTAATTGTAAAAATAGAATCTTTTAAACCAATTCTTTCTACAATACCTGCTGTAATAACTCGTTCAGATGGCATATCGTATAATTGGAATTTCAGTGATGAGCTTCCGGCGTTAATTGCAATTGTTTTTTCCATTTTGTTTTTGTCAATTCCTTCCATTATTGTTTCCCTTGAACCAATTCTCAATTTCCGCCAAGATCGGCGCAGTAATGCTTGGATCTGTAAGCGATGAGAGATTAGCAAGTAAAACTTCTTTTGGCGGCTTCACATTTTCTGCCGCTTTCCGTAAAATCAAGATGCTTTTTCGTGCTTGTTCAGACTTAAACAGTGTTTCGGGCAATTTAATAATTCCCTCGATATGACCATTTTTCTTGATAAACTTGTCCACCTTAGCAAAGTCACTAGTCCCAAACATTGCGTCAGGTACCAAAAAGAATAAATATCCTCCTGGTTTTGTGTAGCGCATCCCCTGTTCCATAAACAGGCAATGTGCAAATGAATGCCCTTCTTCACGGCAAAGCTCAAATGATTTTGCATTCTCATCATCTGGATAAAAGCCAACAGGTAAATCGCTTACAACCACATCAACCGGATCTACTAATAGGTTCGCTAACCCATCTTGATGAAGGAGTGTCATTTTTTGTCGCTGCAAATCCGCGCCAACAAGTGCAAGAGAAATAAGCAAATCATCTACATCCACTCCACTCGCATGAATCTCCATGCCTTCCTTTAATTCTAGTTGATTAATCACAGTAGTTAAAAGGTTTGCTGTGCCACAAGCAGGATCCAAAATAGAAATATTTTTCTTTTTTTGAATCACTTTTTCAAGTAAATATGCCACAATAAATCCGATCGAATCTGGTGTCATTTGGTGATTTACTTGAATGCCGTGTTTCATGCCTTTGAGTAGTGCGAGCTGAAGACCTTTGCGAATTTCTTCATTAGAGAAATTTTCGAGTTCTATACTTTCATAATACTCTTCTAATTTCGTTTGTTTCTCAGAAGACAACTCTTCTTTTTGTAAAACTTCTTTTTGAAACAGATTTTCACCTGTTTCATAAACCGCTTCCAAATAGCTTATTTCAAGTTCATTTTGCAAGATAATAGCCGTACTATCAAGCACTTGAAATAATTCTTGCGTTGCTTCATTTGCCAAAAGTAACACCTCGAATTTTTATCATTACTAACACCACAAAACATTATACAGTATTTCCGCAGAATGTGAAAGGATTTTCTATAATAAAACAAGAATCATCTAGGGAAATCTCGTATTAGAATTAGTACAGTTTATCTTTAGTAATAATACAGAAAAAAGCCCTCCTAATGAAAGGAGAGCTTTTAGCTTAGGCGTTTTTAGCGGCTTCTATTGCTGCTTCATAATTAGGATGATCGCTGCCTTCTAGGACCACTTCTGTGTATACAATTTCACCTGCTGCATTCACAACAAATACGGAACGAGCTAATAAGCGAAGTTCTTTCATAATCACACCATAAGCTTCCCCGAAAGAAAGATCCCGATGATCAGATAACGTAATTGCGTTTGGTAAGCCTTCTGCTGCACACCACTTCTTTTGTGCGAATGGTAGGTCAACTGAAATTGTCAAAACAACCGTATTATCTAAGTTGCTTGCTTCTTCATTAAATTTACGAGTTTGCGTCGAACAAACACTTGTATCTATCGAAGGTACAACACTAATAAGTCTAACTTTCCCATCGTAATCCTGCAATGTTACTTCTTCTAAATCCCTATTTACAACTGTAAAGTTCGGTGCTTTATCCCCCACTTTTCGTTCTGTACCAATTAAGGTAACTGGATTATGCTTAAATGTTACTTGAGTCATTATTCTTCCTCCTTTAATTTGACGCTTCTACTTCATTTTAAAGAAGATAATCGTTATAAGCTATTTTTTTGCTCCATTTGACCATTTATCATCTAATTCTAAGTAGCCACTGTGTACAACAGAAGTAGACTCAAGAAAATCAGCAATCCCTTGTTTGTTTGGCGTAAAAGCACATACTAAGTATAGGGGCCAAACCGTTTTCAAAATAAAGCGAATCGCTCCTTCACGAAATAAAACGGTTAACCAAGATAATTTTTCCCCATTAAGTTTAATCACACGAAGTCCAAAAAGCATTTTGCCAAGTGTTTGTCCGAAAAACTTTGTTAACAAAACAAAATAGGTTAAAAAGACAAGCGTGGTACCAATCCAGTAAATCGAGAAAAAGCTTTTGTCCATTGAAATTCCTGCGACACGGAAAATAGGATTAACGAGAATGCCAGTAATCGCCAGGATAGTAACTAAATCTACTAGATAAGCTAAAAACCGAATCCAAAAACCTGCAAAATATTGCTTTGGAATAGTGTTTTCCGGAAGTGTTTTAGGTTCGTAGTGATAGACTTGGCGTTTATTTTGAAAAGCAATATGTTCTTCGGTCATTGATTGTTCCCCTCCCCCGTTACTCTCCATATAAATACATCATCCTTGGAGCTTGTAATGTTCCAGTTAATTTAATTAATTGAGTGATATCTGCATTTTGACCAGTCATTTTTTGAGTGGCTACAGAAAAGAAAGAACCAAAGCTTGTGGGCTCATCATATTGAACAACAGACGCATTAGATAACTTTTCCTCTTTTTTGAGTGCAGCCAAGGCATCTTCTTGATAACCAAATTCATCAATCAAACCATTTGCTTTTGCTTGGCGGCCATCATAAATCCGACCATCCGCAATTTTACGAACTTGTTCTTCACTCATCCCACGACCTTTAGCCACTACTTGGACAAATTCATTATACGAGTCATCGATCATGGATTGCATAATCTTTTTCTCGTCTTCTGTCATCGGTCTCGTTGCGCTCATGATATCTTTATGGGTACCACTTTTAATGGTGTTATCAGAAATTCCAAGTTTTTTCATTAACTCACTGTAGTCGTACCCTTGCATAATAACGCCAAGTGAGCCGGTAAGTGTTTCTTTACTAGCAAAAATTTTGTCAGCTGGTGCGGAAATATAATACCCACCGGAAGCTGCCATACTCCCCATTGAAACATAGAATGGAATGGAACGTTCTTTTTTGATTTGTAAAATTTTATCACGAATTTGTGCAGATTCCATTACGCCACCACCTGGTGAATTTACATATAATAGCACCCCTCTTATCGACTCATCATCACGAATTTGCTCTAACTGATCCATGAAGAACGTATGATTATACCCAGCATCCCCGAATAAAGAACTACTTCCCCCTGTATCTTGAATCGTTCCATCAACAGATAAAACGGCTATTTTACTTGGTCCAGCATCTTCTATAACGGTTTCTGTTAATTCATTTGTCCCTGCAAACAATGTATCAATTACCGCCATTTCTTCCTCTTCTTGATTTGCTAGTTGAGTTGATGTAACTTTCGCTAACGCACTTACAATTAAAAGCGCGAGAACGATTCCTAGTGCAATCCATCTTTTAGCATTCATTAAATTCTCCCCTTTTTCATTTAAGATACTGTAATAATACCAGTCTCGTTTATTTTGTACAAATTTCTATTCTAATTGTGCTTCATTTCACTTTTTTCTGGATGAAGAAAGAAATTGCCTCTAAGTCATGTTATAATAAGTTTGTTGATTTAAAAATGTATTCTGGAGGGACAACTAACATGGCAAAAACTATTTTTTATTTTTCCTATCGAAAAACAGAAGAACTGCATGCAAAAGCAAAAGAATTAAAGAAAATTACAACTGACAACGGTTATGAACTAACGGATGACTATCAAAAAGCAAACGTTATTATTAGTATCGGTGGCGATGGTGCTTTCCTTAAATCCGTCAGAGAAACTGATTTCCGTCAAGATTGTTTATATGCTGGGATTGCATTAACAGAGCAATTAGGCCAATACTGCGATTTCCATATTAATCAATTAGATGAAATTATTAAAGCAGCAATAGAAGATCGCTGGTTAGTTCGTCGTTACCCGACGATTTATGGAACAGTTAATAACACCAAAGCATTTTATGTATTAAATGAATTTAACATCCGTTCTTCTATCATTCGTACACTAACAATGGATCTTTATATTAATGACTCTCACTTTGAAACTTTCCGCGGTGATGGTATGGTTATTTCTACACCAACCGGAAGTACAGCATATAACAAATCAGTGAACGGTTCGATTGTTGATCCATTACTCCCTTCAATGCAAGTAAGTGAACTCGCTTCCATTAATAACAACAAATTCCGGACATTAGGCTCTTCTTTCATTCTTAGTCCAAAACGTAAATTACGAATCGAAATCTCTTCAGAAGAGGGAAACAATGAATTTCCAATGATTGGAATGGACAGTGAAGCATTAAGCATTCAACATGTTCATGAAGTGAATTTGGAAGTTGGCGACCGCTTTATCAATATTATCAAATTACCTAAAAATTCATTCTGGGACAAAGTAAAACGTAATTTCTTATAAAAAGAAACAGTCTGGCCAAGCTCGGCCAGACTGTTTTTATGTTGCTTCTAATATAGCTGCGAGTAATGCTTTTTGCGCGTGTAGTCGATTTCCTGCTTGCTGATAAATAACCGAATGTTCCCCGTCGATAATTTCCGCTGTCACTTCTTCTTCCCTGTGTGCCGGTAAGCAATGTAAAAAATGATAATCTGATTTCGCATATGTTACTAATTCTGCATTCACTTGGTATTTTTCACCAAAGTCCATTAACCTTTTTGCGTTCTCCTCTTCTTGCCCCATGCTCGTCCAAACATCGGTATAAATAAAGTCAGCATCCATCACTGCAAGTTTTGGGTCCTCGGTAATAAAAATTTTACCCCCTGTTTCTGCTGCTAATTTTTGTGCAGTTAACAGTATCTCTTCATCTACCTCATATCCTTTTGGCATTGCCAGACTCATATCTAAGCCGACCATCGCACCAGCTATAAGTAAAGAATGGCAAACATTGTTTCCATCTCCAATATAAGCTAGCTTCACTCCATTAAATTGATCTTTCCATTCATAAATCGTCATTAAATCCGCGAGCGCTTGGCAAGGATGATGTAAATCCGTTAATCCGTTGATAATCGGAATCTCCGCGTGTAGTGCAAGTTCTTCTACCTTGTGATGGTTAAAAGTTCGAATCATAATAGCATCAATATATTCTGACATCACGTGAGCAGTGTCTTTGATTGGTTCCCCGCGACCAATTTGTAATTCTTTTGAGCTCATAACAATCGCTTGTCCCCCAAGCTGCAATATCCCCGCTTCAAAAGAAACCCTGGTTCTTGTCGAAGGTTTGTCAAAAATCATCCCTAATATTTTCCCGCTTAAAATATGACTGTAATGAGCCGGATTCGTTTTCATCAAAACTGCATGCTCAATCATCTCTTTTATTTCAGCTTTATTCCATTCCAGCAAACTCAGCATGTCTTTTCCAAAAGTATTCGTTTTCGTATCCACTTTCATCCCTCTTCACTCCCAATCAATTGATTTTCTAAAACCTTTTCAAGTAAATTCGCAGCTTGATTCATTTCCGCATAACTTACTGTTAACGGCGGCAAAATTCGAAGGACATTGGATCCAGCTGTAAGTATGAGCAATCCTTGATCCATCAGGTTATTTACAATCAAATCTGCACGACAGACCACTTCTATACCAATAAGAAATCCTTCCCCACGAATACTCGTTACACTTGCTAAATTAGCACATTTTACTTCTAATAAATCTCTGAAATACTCCGATTTTGCTTGTACTTCTTCTAAAAAACTTGGCTGCTTTACAGTCATTAAAACTTCTTTTGCTGCTGCAAGCGCAATTTTATTCCCGCCAAAAGTAGAACCATGACTTCCAGGTCCAAAAGCGCCACTAAGTTTTGATTTCCCAATCATCGCTCCAATTGGCAGGCCATTTCCTAGCCCTTTTGCTAAAGTAAAAATATCTGGATCCAAGCCAATATGCTGATAACTATAAAGAGCACCCGTCCGGCCAAGTCCTGTTTGTACTTCATCAATAATTAATAATGCACCCACTTTTTTACATAATCGCTGAACTTCAAGCAACCATGCTGCACTTGCAGGAATAACGCCACCTTCTCCTTGAATAATTTCCAGCATCACAGCAGCTGTATTTTCATCAATCGCTGTTTGAAATGATGTTATATCATTAAACGGAATATATGTAAAACCTGGTACAAGGCCACCGAATCCTTGATGAATTTTTGCTTGAGCAGTTGCTGACATGGAACCAAAAGTCCGGCCATGAAATGATTTTTCAAACGTGATGATTTTCTCTTTTCCTGTATATTTTCTTGCCAACTTTAACGCTGCTTCATTTGCTTCTGTTCCGCTATTACAAAAAAATACTAATCTATCTTCCTCGCCAACAATCAGTTCAGCAACATTATCTTGTAAAGTAGATTCATATAAATTTGATGTATGCCAAATATTCGCCAATTGTATTTGGATTGCAGCAGTAACGTTTTCCGGACAATGTCCTAAATTACAAACGGCAATCCCACTTGTGAAATCAAGATATTCTTCTCCCGTTTTAGCTGTAACGACTGTTCCTTTCCCTTGGACTAAATCAACAGGGAATCTAGTATATGTCGGAAAAATATGTTGCATCATATCACCACCTTACTTATTTTAGTCCCCATTGTTGAAAGTGAATCTGTAATAATTACTTGATGAACCCCATTTTCCACGGCAAATGCAGCACTTGCTAGCTTTGGAATCATTCCACCCTTTATTACGCCGGTTGTTTGCAGTTGCTCCATATCTGAGCTAGCTATCTCAGCCAATATTTCAGAGCCATTTCGCACACCAGGGACATCCGTTAAGAGATAAAGAGCCTCTGCCTTTAGCGCACTTGCTACTTCACAAGCCACCGTATCTGCATTCACATTTAACCAGTGGTATTCTTTATTCATCCCAAGTGGCGCAATAACTGTGACTATATTTTTCCCAAGTAGCTGTTCTATTAAAGTTGTTTTTACTTTGATAATCTCACCGACAAGCCCGAGTTCACTATCACTTGCTTGCATAGCTTCAAGTAAACCAGTATCACCAGCATTCAAACCAATTACCGTGATTCCCCGTTTTTGAAAAGCGGTTGTAATCATCGGCTGAACTTGGCCAATTAACACCATCTTAGTAACTTCCAAAGCAGCTGGAGTTGTTATTCGCAACCCGTTTTTTGTTTCTACAGGAATTTCCATTGCTTGCATCATTTTTGTTACGTAATGACCACCACCATGAACAATAACTATTTTCTTTCCGTCTAATTGCCATTTAGTGATTTGTTCAAAGAATGCTTCTGTCAAATTGTCACTTGCTACTCCACCTAATTTGATGACAATCGTATTTTTCATCCGCCTTCACTCCTTATGTCCGGTAACAAGCATTAATTTTGACATATTCATAACTTAAATCGCATCCCCAGGCTGTTCCTGACTCAAGGCCGATATGCAAGTCAACTTCAATAACAATATGCTCTTCTTCTAAATACTCATCCAGTACTTGTTGATTAAAAATCGTTTGGCTACTATGATTTAAAATTTCAATACCACCGATTTTGATGGTAATATTATCTGGAGCAAATCGACCTCCGGAATAGCCTATCGCACAAATAATTCTTCCCCAGTTACCATCACCTCCAAAAGCGGCTGTTTTAACTAAGCTAGAGGAAACAATTTTTTTGGCGATCATTCGCGCATCCTCTGTTTTTGTCGCTCCATTTACCTGCACTTCGATAAGCTTTGTAGCCCCTTCTCCATCTCGAGCAATACTTTTGGCTAAATGTTCTGTCACCGCTTGAAACATTGTTACAAATTTTTCCCAGTCAGCCGTTCCTTCTTGAATTATTTGGTTTTCTGCACAACCATTTGCCATCACTACGACCATATCATTTGTGGATGTATCCCCATCAACTGTTATTTGATTGAATGTTTTGTCTACTTTTATTTTTAATAATTTTTGCAATAATTTAGCTGGAACGGCTGCATCCGTCGTTATAAAAGCAAGCATCGTTGCCATATTAGGATGAATCATTCCCGAACCTTTTGCGACACCAGACATCGTCACTGTTTTTCCACTTAACTCGATTTGAAAGGTAATTTGCTTTTGAAACGTATCTGTTGTCAAAATAGCTTCTTCAAAATCAGCTGCATTTCCAGATTGTTTTTCGAGCATATCGATACCAGCCATGATTTTATCCATCGGTAACGTATCTCCAATAATCCCAGTAGAAGCCACTGCCACTGATTCAACAGGAATCTGCAAATTTTCTGCTGTTTTAGCACGCATCGTTAGCGCATCGAGCATCCCTTGGTTACCAGTACAAGCATTCGCGTTTCCACTATTCACAATAATGGCTTGTAATTTAGCATCACTAGCCAATGAATCTTTTGTCACAAAAATTGGCGCTGCTTGCATTTGGTTCATTGTATAGACAGCGGCTGATTCTGCTGGCACTTCTGAGTATATCCAGCCAATGTCATTTCTTTTTCTCTTTAATCCAGCATGTTTTCCGTCTGCATAAAAACCTTTTGGTGAGGCAATGTTACCTTTTATTTGTTCCATCATATTCTTCCCCTTTCACGGATAAACTGGGATAAAGTTTAATCCATCACTTTCAGCAAAATTAGCGATAATGTTTAAGTTTTGAATTGCTTGGCCAGCTGCTCCCTTTACTAAATTATCAATAACAGAAACGATAGTAATTGTATTGGTTTTTTCATTATAAGCAAGCCCAATATCGCAATAATTAGATGCAATTACTTGTTTAATAGTTGGGTAGCAATCTTCTGGCTGGATGCGGACAAATGGCGAATTTTCGTATGTCGTCGTGTAGAGGGTATGTAATTGTTTTTTTGTCATCAGCTTTTTGGGTTTTACGTAGATAGTTGTGAAGATTCCTCTTGTGATAGGAATTAATGATGTAGAAAACTGAATGGCCGGAATACGCTCATCCCAGCTATTTAACTGTTGCATAATTTCCGGAATATGTTGATGCGCATTCATCTTGTAAAGCGTCATATTTTCATTTGTTTCTGTAAAGTGAGTGTTTGCTGAAGGTGCTTTTCCCGCTCCTGAAATGCCTGATTTGCCATCTACAATAATTGATGTTGGTTCGATCAACTGATTTTTCACGAGTGGAGCTAAACCAAGTAATGTGGCCGTTGCATAACAACCTGGATTGGCAATAAAAGTAGCTGATGTATTTGTTTGGAATTCAGCTAAACCATATACTGCCTTTGTTAAATAACTCTCTGGTGCCGCACTTTTTCCATACCATTTTTCATAAATTTGACCGTTTTTTAAACGAAAATCTCCGGATAAATCAATAACATTTAAGCCTGCTTCGACGTAAGGAGCTGCGATATCTTTTGAAATACCGGATGGCGTGGCAAGAAAAACTGTTTCGCTTTTATTGATAATTTCTGCCGGATTTATCTGATTTAAGGGGCTAGACTCTAGATTTTTTAAATGTGGATAAAAGTCAGCCAATGTTTCTGTTTGTGTAGAAAAGCTATGTAACGACGCAATGTCAATGAGCGGATGCTGATGAAGTAAACGAATTAACTCCAAACCACCATATCCTGTCGCCCCAATTATCGAAACTTTCATCCTAACCCCTCCCGTTAATTATTAAATGATACTTTTCATTATAATCATGTATATTTATAATGTCAAATGGTTTTTTATTAATAATAAAAACTGTTTTATGCATAAAAACGAATAAAAAATGAATATTATATACAAAAAAACGTTCACCCTAATAAAAAGGATAAACGTTTTTTTTAAAATAAATCGGCAAACTCATCTTTTACTTGTTCTGTTTCTGCAATATTGACAGAAATGGTTTCGATATTATCGATTGCTTTGCTTATTAATGAATCAAAATCAGTGAAGCTTTCATAATGCTCGATTTTATCAAGTTTTGGTTTTGTTTTTGGAGATGGTGGTGTGAAAATCGTACAGCAATCTTCAAATGGCTGTACTGACAAATTATAGGTATCTATTTTTTGCGCGATTTGAATGATTTCATTTTTGTCCATTGAAACTACTGGACGAATAATGGGTGTTGCGGTTACTGCATTAATTGCTAGCATACTCTCTAGTGTTTGGCTAGCAACTTGTCCTAAGCTTTCACCGTTCACAATTGCAAGGCCATTTCTCTTGCGGCGAAGTTTCTCGGTAATTCGGAGCATCATTCGGCGAGTAACAGTCATTATAACGCTTTCCGGTATTTGCTGTTTGATGACTTCTTGAATTTCAGTAAATGGGACAATATGCATCTGTACTTGTCCGCTGTATTTAGCAAGTTTTGCTGCTAAGTCAATCGCTTTTTGCTTTGCCTGTTCACTTGTGTATGGTGGACTATGGAAGTGAACTGCTTCGATTTCCACGCCACGTTTTTGTGCTAAATAACCAGCAACTGGACTATCAATTCCACCTGATAACATTAACATCGCGCGACCAGATGAACCAACCGGAAGTCCAGCTGCGCCAAGAATTGTTCGACACGATAGAAATACTCCCTCTTTTCGAACATCGATGGTTAACTTCACATCAGGATCCTTCACATTAACTGTTAAATCAGCTATATTTTGAAGCACATGAGCGCCAATTTCTTGATTTATTTCGTTTGAATCTAGCGGGAATTCACGGTGGCTTCTTCTTGCTGCCACTTTAAAAGTCCCATTTTCTTCATGCGCATCTTGGACTAAAGCAAGTGCTGCTTTTTTCACTTCTTCTAAATCCAAATCCACTCGAACCGCTGGACTGAAAGATTGAATACCAAAAATAGGTTTTAAACGTTCTTCTGCAAGGTGATAATCTGCGCCATTTAAAATAATATACATCCGGTCACGTTCGCCGTGAATTCTTACTTCCGGCAAATCTTTCATTGCTCGTTTCACGTTTTGAGCTAGTTTTGTGACAAATTGTTTTCTGTTTCTTCCTTTTGTAGATAACTCTCCGTATCTAATTAACATACGATCAAATTCCAATTTATTTCACCACTTTATTTAGATTTTCGATAATTTCTTGCAGTTTTTGAATAAATATTTGTGCTTCTGAAAGACGGTTTTCATATCCTAAACTTACTCGGACCGCCCCCGTTGCTTCTTCGTCAGTCACACCCATTGCTTTTAACGTACTACTTGCTAATTTTTGCTTAGACGAGCAGGCACTTGTTGTGGAGATGTATATATCTTCTTTTTCAAGCGCATGGACGAGAATTTCGCCTCGGTGCCCTTTAGCTGAAAAACAAATAATATGTGGTGCAGCAACCGCTTTTTTTGTATGAACTGACATATCTGGCATCGTTGCAATCTCCGTTAATAGAAAATCACGAATCGTTAGCAAATCTGTTTGTTCTTGTTCTAGAGCTAGTCGTAGTGCTTTTGCGAGTGCTACTGTTCCAGCAAGATTTTCCGTTCCACTACGGTAGCCCATTTCCTGGCCACCACCGATGATTTCAGGATGCAAGTGTACATTTTTCCGTTTAAACAATGCGCCAGTCCCACGTAAAGCGTGAAATTTATGACCTGAAATAGTAAGTAAATCGACATGATATTCTTTTAGTTGCAAAGGGATTTTCCCAATGCCTTGAACAAAATCTACATGAAAAAAAGTATCCGCTCGTTTAGCAAGCAACTGACCAATTTCTTGGAGTGGCTGAATACTTCCGACTTCATTATTCACGCCCATAATCGATACTAAAATCGTTTCTTCTGAAAGCGCCTGTTCTAGTTCGGTTAGATTGATGACGCCATTTCTATCCACTTTTAAATAGGTTACACTAAACCCTTCTTCTTCAAGTTGTTCCATCACAAGTCGTACAGACGGATGCTCAATACTTGAGGTTATAATATGTTTCCCACGATTTTGATAACTATAAGCAAGTCCTTTAATGGCTAAATTGTTTCCTTCTGTTCCACCGGATGTAAAAATAATTTCTTCTGGTAAAACTTCTAGCATCGTCGCTATTTGTTTTCTCGAAGCATCCAGTAATTCTTTGGATTTGGCTCCAAACCGATGTAACGAAGAAGGATTCGCAAAATAAGTACTTGCAACTTTTGTATAGGTTTCAAGCACGGCATTACTCGGCTTTGTTGTCGCGCTGTTATCGAAATAAATCATACAAACTAGATTCTCCTCCCCAATACTCCACTTTTCATTTTATCATAATTCCAACACATTCCAACTACTATTTTCATAAAAAAACAGGATTCCTATTAGAAAATAGAAATGCCTGTTTTGGTTTTATTCGATATCGTCTACACTAACTTTGGATTCATATGCTTTTTCGACTTTTTTAAATGCACCTGTTTCGACTTTTTCTAGAGCCGTTACAGCAATTTCCAAGGCTTTTTTGTACTGATAATCTTTATAAAAGTGATTTTCTGCTTGGACTAATTCATTCGCTAGCTCTTGATTACGTAAGCGGTAACGGTTGGCGTACTGGATAACATGCTCGACTAAACGAACATTCTCCATCATTTCTTCCGCTTTTTCCGTCAAATGGGTTAAGTCTTCTTCAGCAATTCGCCAGTCCTGACCAACTGCTTTCATATTTAAAGGCTTCTCTTCCAAGCGTTTTTCAAGCGCGTCAATGGATTCCTCCATGTGAGCACGTAATGACAAATATTCCTCTGGAAGTCCAGGCAAGCGTTCTCGTTCCATCTTACGGTCTAGCGTGATAATTGCTCGACGCATGCGCTCTGCATCATCACGAGCTTCTAATTCATCTTTACGAAGCGAACGTAATTCTTCTGCAAATTTATCCTGTTCTGCACCAATGGTGATTAGTGCTGCCTCAATCTCTTTGAGCGTATCTTGTGCTGCTGAGTAAGCAATTTCTCCGCTAGCTATTAATGCTGTAAGTTGTTCAAAGTTTTCTTTTGCTTCACTTAATTTAGCACTCGTTTTCAAGTAAACAGCTAAATCTTCTTCCCCCACATGATACGTTTGTTTTACTTCAGTAATTTGTTCAGCAAGTGCATCAGACACTGCATTTTGGCGTTGTAATTTATCCGATGTCGGACTATGATTTTCTTTAACAAAATGACGTGCTTCCGCTTCATGTTCCAGTGTATCATAGAATAAGTCAATTTCCGTGTGCAGCTCTTCTATCCCTTGTTCTGCAGCATCCAAATCAAGATTGACCACGTTTTGTTTCATTTTGTCGATTCGTGTTTTCATTCGAGAAATTTCTTTATCTAGCTCCATTTGCGCTAAATAATAGCCTTTACGAACCATTTCTTCATAACCAGCACGTAGTTTATTGATTTCTTCTGGTAAAATAGTATCTGTTTCATGTAATAATGAAGGAATCCGTTCCATTTGTCCTTCAATAACTTTCATTTCTTTTTGGACAACTAAAACGATTTCGCGCGCTTCTAAGTGGTCACCTTGGTCTGTTAATAAGTCGTATTGATTAAGACTATCCGCAAGTGTGTCTAGTCTTGATTCGACATAACCTAATGTGTCTCCTAATTTAAAGCCTCTTGTTAAAACTTCCCGACGAAGCTCTGCAAATTTTTCTTTTGTCATACGGCTTTCATTTGCATTCTTTTCTTCACTAATAAGTAATTCCTTTAAACCACCAAGAATTTGATCCATTTGTTTTTCAATGACAACGAGCATTTGTTCAATATCATTTTCAACATATGTAGCAGAGCGGAATTTATAATGATCCGTATTCATCTCAGCTTCGAGTAGTACTTCTTCTAAATCAGGAAATAATCTTGTTTCAATTTCATCCCAAGACGAACGCCATGATTCGAAAAGTGCTTCTGTTTGACCAGTTAGCTTTAACTTTTTGACTTTGGTTAGTTCATCAATCACAGGTCTCTCTCTAAGCTTAATTTTCTTTTCTTCTAACTCGTTTATTCTTTGGTAATGTTTTCTTTTTAATATGTAGCCTGCACCAATGACTGCAATTACTACGATAATAAAGCCGATTAACATGTAGTACATCCAAAATCCTCCCATCAACGTCAACTTGTGAAAGAAAAACAGCCACTCTTGTGCTGCTCATACATCTTTTCAACTATGTACATCTTTCCCTATGTAGTATCTTTTATTCTTCATTTTCAGCTAATTATACACATCTTATATTTTAACACGATTTGCCTAGAATTACTTGCGTTTAGCGAAAAAATTTTCAAAGCTTACTTTTTCCATTCTTATCTAAAACAAAATTCCCGAAATCCATTCCTATCCATGCTATACTGAAGACACTATTGGAAAAGAAAAGTGGGGATTATAAATGATTGAAATCGCAAAAATGACTGGTTCAAAAGAAGAAAATTATGCGCTCGCTTTAAAACAAGTACAAGCAATGATTACAGGTGAAACAAACCTAATCGCTAATTTAAGCAATGTTTCTTCTATATTAAATCAAGCATTAACAAATATTAATTGGGTAGGCTTCTATTTATTTGAAAAAGAAAAGAATGAGCTAGTGCTTGGTCCATTCCAAGGTTTACCAGCTTGCATCCGCATCCCACTCGGCAAAGGTGTCTGTGGATCCGCTGCTTTAGATCAAAAAACATATATCGTGGAAGATGTCCATCAATTCCCTGGTCATATTGCTTGTGATGCTGCTTCTAATTCCGAAATAGTATTACCACTAGTAAAGAATGAACAGCTTATCGGTGTACTAGATATCGACAGCCCTTCCACTTCTCACTTTGATAAGGTAGATCAATTATGGCTTGAAAAAATCCGTGATGCTATCGTTCACGAATTACCTAACGAAATGAATTGACAACAGCCTACTAACTATACTATACTGGAAGATGTGTAAAATGCAGCTTGAGTAAAATGAATGAGTGTGTTGTTTACCCCCAGAGTAATTCTGTGGTATATCGCGTAACCGGCGGCTGCTATGGTGATGGTATATGAAGGTAAACTGCCCTGATTTGGTTTTACGTCACGTTTGTTTTATACCAAAAACAAATAAAAGGAGGAGTCTCTTATGGCTCGTTATACAGGTCCAAGCTGGAAAGTTTCCCGTCGTTTAGGAATTTCACTTTCTGGAACAGGTAAAGAATTAGAGCGTCGTCCGTATGCTCCAGGTCAACACGGCCCAACTCAACGTAAAAAAATCTCAGAATATGGTTTGCAACAAGCTGAAAAGCAAAAATTGCGTCATATGTATGGATTAACTGAACGTCAATTCAAAAACACGTTCAACAAAGCTGGTAAATTACAAGGTAAACATGGTGAGAACTTCATGATCTTACTAGAACAACGCCTTGATAACATCGTTTACCGTCTTGGTCTTGCTCGCACTCGTCGTGCAGCTCGTCAACTCGTAAACCATGGCCACATCACTGTAGATGGCAAACGCGTAGATATCCCTTCTTACCAAGTTTCTGTTGGTCAAGTGATTTCTGTTCGTGAAAAATCTGCTAAAAACTCTGCAATTGCTGAAAGCCTTGACGTTTCAAGCTTCGTGCCTGATTACGTAACTTTCGATGCAGAAACTCTAACTGGTTCACTTAATCGTATTCCAGAACGTTCTGAACTTGCTGCTGAAATCAACGAAGCATTTATCGTAGAATTCTACAGCCGTTAATAAGAACTAATCGCCTTGCAACTCATGACATTTGTTGTGGTTGCAAGGTTTTTTTATGCAAAAAAGCACTCGTTTGCTAAAACGAGTGCTTTTTCATTATTTATAAGAAATTAAGAAATACTTCTTCTTCCCACGTCTTACAATCGTAAATTTATTTTCGATACGATCACTTTCACCAATAGCTTTTTCTAAATCTTGCACTCGCTCGCCATTAATGTATATTGCCCCATTCATTACATCTTCACGAGCTTGGCGTTTTGATGGTTCAACCCCGAGTGAAACTAACCAATCTACTAAATTCATTTCCGCTTCCTCTGCTTCAAAAGTAGGCACATCTTTGAAACCTTGTTCGATTTCTGTTGCAGTAAGAGCTTTTACATCCCCACTAAATAATGCTTTAGAAATTTTGAGTGCTTGAGCAAGCGCTTCTTCACTATGCACGAATTTCGTCATTTCAGCAGCTAATGTTTTCTGTGCAGCACGTAAATGAGGTTCTTCTTCCACTTGTTTTGCTAAATCAGCAATTTCTGCTTCCGTCAAGAAAGTGAAGTATTTCAAATATTTCACGACATCACGGTCATCGGTATTAATCCAAAATTGATAAAACTCATATGGCGTTGTTTTTTCTGGATTTAACCAAATTGCGCCACCTTCTGATTTACCAAATTTAGTTCCATCGGCTTTTGTTAATAAAGGAATAGTTAAACCAAAAGCTTTGGCATTTTCTCCTTGTTTTTTACGAATTAAATCAAGTCCGGCTGTAATGTTTCCCCACTGATCACTGCCACCAATTTGCAGGCGACAATCATTAAATTCATATAAGTGATTAAAATCCATTGCTTGTAAAATTTGGTAAGCAAATTCAGTAAAAGAAATCCCTACTTCTAAACGACTCGCAACAATATCTTTAGAGAGCATCGTATTAACATTAAATTCTTTTCCGTAGTCACGTAAGAAATCAAGAATGCTGACATCTTTCGTCCAGTCGTAGTTATTTACCATACTTGCAGCAGAATCACCTTCAAAATCAAAAATTTTCCCAAGTTGAACGCGCAAACTTTCGACATTTTTACTAATTTGTTCCATTGATTGCAACTGACGCTCTTCTTTTTTACCACTTGGATCACCAATCGTTCCGGTCGCTCCACCAACTAAAATAATCGGACGGTGACCAGCATTTTGAAAACGACGTAAAATCATGAATGGAATTAAATGTCCAATATGCATCGAATCGCCTGAAGGGTCAATTCCACAATAAAGCGAAATTTGCTTTTCCTCTACCCATTTGCGTAATCCTTCTTCATCAGTTTGTTGATAAATGGCTCCGCGCCACTCTAATTCATCAATAATATTCATTTTAATCATTCTCCTTTTTATTTTTAGACATAAAAAACGCCCCTCCGCCAGCTAAACTAGCGAAGGGACGTTGTAATTAACGTGGTACCACCCTACTTTTAGGAAAAATCCCTACTTAAGTAACATAACGGCTTAACACCGGTCGCGCCATTATCCTGCGCAACGTGACTCCGGGATGTAATTCGACTACTTACCTCTACTAGTTTTCACCAACCACTAGTTCTCTAAAAATAAGAATAAGTAACTACTGCGTCCGTTCATTGTCATTTTCAATATGAAAAGTATACATACATTTATAACATACAGGTAAAAATGATGTCAACTTTTTATTTTTCTTTAGTGGTACCACGAAGTTTTTCACTATGTGGCAAAATTACTGTTTTTTCGTCTACTTCTTCATTGGTCATTAATTTTGTAAGTAAACGCATTGCTACCGCACCGATATCATATAACGGTTGTACAATCGTCGAAAGTTGCGGTCGAGACATCAATGTTAGTTTTGTATTGTTGCTTGTCATTACTTCTAAATCTTCTGGTACTTTGATTCCTGCATCCAGTGCGGCATTTAAAATCCCAATTGCAAGTTCATCGTCAGCTACAACTACTGCATTTGGTTTTTTCGTAAGTGCGCTTAACTCTGCCCATACTTTTACCCCAGCATTGTAGTTATATTTTGCTTCAATGATGTAATCTTCTTGATACTTAATACCAGCTTCTTCTAAAGCTTCTTTGTAACCAGCAAGTTTCATTTCGCTATTTACAGGTTCATTTAAAGAACCACTGACAAAAGCAATTTGTTTATGCCCGTTATCAATAAAACGTTTGACTGCTTCTTTTGTCGCTTGTTTGTAATCAATATTAACAGAGGCTAATTTGTTTTCTAAATCAACAGCTCCTGCTAAAACGACTGGCGCTGGTGAACGATCAAATTCTTCTTGTAATTGTTCCGAAATGCGTTCGCCCATATAAATAATACCGTCTACTTGTTTTCCAAGCAGTGTATTTAATACTTGAAGTTCTTTATCCTCGTTTTCGTCCGAATTGCTAAGGATAATATTATATTTATACATCGTTGCAATATCTTCAATTCCGCGCGCAAGTTCTGCGTAAAATACGTTCGAAATATCTGGAATAATTACGCCAACAGTCGTTGTTCGTTTGCTTGCTAATCCTCTAGCTACTGCATTAGGGCGATAACCTAATTGATTAATCACATCTAATACTTTTTTTCGTGTTACTGGTTTAACATTTGGGTTGCCGTTAACGACCCGAGATACAGTTGCCATGGAAACATTTGCTTCACGCGCAACATCGTAAATTGTTACATTCATCCCTATTCACACTCCATATCAATTATTTTAATGGCTCTATATACCACTTGGAAACGTAAACAACTAGCCTTCCTTTAATAATACGATAACTTTTTTCGATATGCAATTGTTTTCACTCTTTATTTTCATTTATTTTCATATCAAAACAGCATTATATCTGGTCATTAGATGCTTTTTGCGCATTAATTGTTTTGCCCAAAATAAAAAACCTTGGAATACCAAGGTTTTTCAACGTTATTTTACTTTATGAGGAACCAAATTACTAGCTAAAATTTCCTTCCAGAATTGCTCGAACTCAGGAATATCCATTTGTTGAGCTGAGTCGGATAAAGCCACTGCTGGGTCTGGATGAACTTCCGCCATCACGCCGTCTGCTTCAATAGCGAGAGCCGCTTTTGCACATGGTAGTAATAGATCTTTACGACCAGTAGAATGCGTTACATCGACCATTACAGGTAAATGCGTTTCTTTTTTCAAAATTGGAACTGCGGAAATATCAAGTGTATTTCTAGTCGCTTTTTCGTATGTGCGGATACCACGTTCGCAAAGAATAATTTTGCCATTTCCTTGTGACATGATGTATTCTGCAGCGCCAATGAATTCTTCAATAGTAGCGGATAAGCCACGTTTTAGTAAGATTGGTTTGTCCACTCGACCAGCTGCTTTTAATAATTCAAAGTTTTGCATGTTTCTGGCACCGATTTGAATAACATCCACGTAATCAAGTGCTACTTCAATATCAGCTGGAGTAACGATTTCACTAATAACCGCCAAACCATATTCATCAGAAACACGTTTTAGAATTTTTAATCCTTCTAACCCTAATCCTTGGAAATCATATGGACTAGTACGTGGTTTAAAGGCACCACCACGGATAAGTTTTAATCCTTTTGCTTTAATGGATTCAGCAACAGCTGCCACTTGTTCGTATGACTCTACTGAACATGGACCGAACACAAAGACTGGTTCGCCGTTTCCGATTGGTAAGCCTTTTACAGTAACTATCGTATCTTCTTGTTTATTTTTTCTAGATACAAGTAATGCTTTGGAGTGATCGTCTTCTTGAAGTTCTAATCCTGCTTTAAAAATTTCTTTGAATAATTGCTGAATCGTACTATCTTCAAAAGGCCCTTTATTGGCTGCGAGAATTGTATTAAGCATTTCTCTTTCACGTAACGGATCAAACCGAAGAGAACCTTGTGTCCCTTTAATTTTACCGATTTCTTGTACTAAATTCGCGCGTTTACTAATCAATTCTAGCAAATCAATATTTAATTGATCCACCTGTGTTCTTAATTCCTCTAAATTTGCGTTAACCATTTAACTTCCACCCTTCTAAAAATCTGCTCCAAGATTATTTCTCATTATAGAGGAAAACAGATGATTTGTCACGAATTCACTTTTATACTTAATCGCTTTTAAGCATTAAAGCTAATAATATAAATTTAATACTATCATGTTATCGAAAAAATTTCAAGTAGCCAATGGATATTTTCACATATAAAAAAAACAGCCCATGAAGGCTGTTTTTTTAGCGTTTAATTATTTTGCTTCTTTTTTAGCATCAGCAGCCACTTTTTTAGTTGTATCTTTACCTTCATCTACTGCTTTTTTTGCTTCTGCTTTTGCTTTATCTGCTGCTTTTTCTACATCATCAGCAGCATCTTTAGCTTCACTTTTTACTGTTTCTGCTGCTTTTTTAGCTGCTTCAGCATTTTCTTCATTATTTTTGGAAACGACTTCTTTAACAGCTTTCCCTTGTTTAGCAACTGTGTCAGCTAATTTACCGGATTTGTCTTTTACTACATCAACAAAACCACCAGCAGAATCAACTAATTTATCTTTTGTTCCTTTTGCAACACCACTAATTTCGATACCTTTTTCATAAGCAATGTCTTTCCATTGATTACTTTTTTCTTTCATTGTATCGACTTGTGTATTTAAATCTTCACGTAACTCTTTACCTGATTTAGGTGCGAATAAAAGTGCTGCAGCCGAACCAACGATTGCACCAATTAAACCACCGATTAGAAAATCTTTTGTATTAATACCATCTTTTTCTGCCATGATAAATCCCTCCAGATTATATTAGAAATTTGATTGTTCAGATGCTTCTTTTGCCGCTTCTTTAGCTGCTTTATTTGCTTTCATTTTTTCTCTAAAAGAAAGAATGGAATTGCTAATGGAGACAGCTTGAGAAATCTTTGCTTCATTTTGTTCTACTTTATTTGTTGCTAGTGTTGCAAGTTCGCGAACAGATTGGCTTAATCCGAGTAAAGATGTTCCAATGTCACCAACTGCATCAAAAACTGGATCTACTTTCGCAACTTTACCATTCACGTCTTCTAGAAGTATATTGGTTTTATCAAGTAATTTTTGTGACTGACCTGTAATACCTTGTACTTCTACTGTTATTTTTTCTAATGATTTAGCTACCTCGTCCATTGTTTGGGAAGTTGATTTTAATGTTTTCCCCAAATTGATGGCAATAACTAAAAGTGCTATCGCAGCGATCAATGCTGCAATATACAAGATTACTATCATCTATCCACACCTCCATGTTCTTTTTTCTATACCCTGAGCATTTCCCTCTAAAACTTTCTTCCCCTAAGAAATCTATGTACTTATTGTAAAAAAAGAAAAGGTATTAGCTTCATTTTAGCAATTAACTGCAAAAAAATAAACTAATAAGAAAGAAACTGGCTAATTAATTACAGATGGTTGCTTTTGGTTAAATTTAGAGTAAAATAGATAGGAGCAACTTTTTGCTTATTTTTAATTTCAGGGAGGTCAAAAGATTGAGAGATTCAAGAATTGAAAAATTAGCACATAATTTAATCAACTATTCCGTCAAACTTGGTGCTGGAGAAAAAGTTTTGATTGAAAACTTTGGTGTCCAAAAAGAACTTGTAATGGCTTTAGTGGAAGAAGCATATAAAGCTGGTGGTTTCCCATTTGTTTCTTTAAAAGAACCGCAAATCGACCGAGCGTTAATGCTAGGCGCAAATAGGGAGCAATACGAAAAGATTGCCGAATTTGAAGGTAATGTGATGAAAGAAATGGACGCTTACATAGGTTTACGAGCTGGTGATAACATCAACGAAACTTCTGATGTTCCCGCTGATAAATTAAAATTCCATGGTGATACCGTTGGGAAAATGCATTCTACTATTCGCGTCAAAAAAACAAAATGGGTAGTGCTTCGTTACCCAAGTGCTTCCATGGCTCAACTTGCAAAAATGAGTACTGCCGGATTTGAAGATTTCTATTTTGATGTATGTAATTTGGATTATGGAAAAATGAGCACAGCAATGGATGGTCTAGTAGAACTTATGAACAAAACAGACAAAGTTCACCTTGTTGGCCCAGGAACAGATTTAACTTTTAGTATTAAAGATATTCCAGCAATCAAATGCGCTGGGGAAATGAATATTCCTGATGGTGAGGTATTTACTGCTCCAGTTCGTGACTCTATCAACGGCAAACTTACTTATAACACCCCTTCCCCGTATCAAGGATTTACATTTGAGAACGTTTCTTTTACCTTTAAAGATGGAAAAATTGTAGAAGCAACTGCAAATGATACAGATCGTATTAACAGAGTTCTGGATACAGACGAAGGTGCTCGTTTTGTTGGAGAATTTGCCATTGGAGTTAATCCATTCATCCATGAACCAATGCAAGATATTCTTTTTGATGAAAAAATCGAAGGAAGTTTCCATTTTACACCTGGTCAATGTTATGATGAAGCATTTAATGGCAATCAGTCAGCAATACACTGGGACCTAGTAAATATTCAACGAGCTGATTATGGCGGCGGAGAAATTTATTTTGATGATGTGCTCATTCGTAAAGATGGTATTTTCGTGCTTCCTGAATTAGAAGCGTTAAATCCAGAAAACTTAATATAAAAATAAGCGCTTAGGAACTTACTTCCTAGGCGCTTACCTTTTTTATACAATTGTTTTTTCACCAGGTTGCCAGTTAATCGGGCAAAGTCCACCCGTTTGTAGTGCTTGCAAGACTCTTAAGATTTCATCAACTTCACGACCAATGTTATTATGGTGAACGACTTCATACTGGATTTCACCTTTAGGGTTAATAATGAAAAGTCCACGTAATGCGATTCCTTCTTCTTCTATCAACACACCATAATCGCATGCTACTTGATGATTCGTGTCGGCTGCAAGCGGATAATTCAGCTTGCCAATTCCGCCTTCTTTAATCGGCGTATTTGTCCATGCAAGATGAGAATGAATGGTATCAGTTGAAGCGCCAATAATCCGTGCATCTAAAGCATCAAATTCATCTGAACGAGCCGAAATAGCAACAATTTCAGTCGGGCAAACAAATGTAAAGTCCATTGGATAGAAAAAAAGAACTGTCCATTTATCATCTTCTATATTTTTTTCTAGACTTACTTTTCCAAAAGTCTGATTGGGCATAACGGCTTCCATTTCAAATCTTGGAGCCTGTGTACCTACTAAACGTTCTGCCACTTTTATCCCTCCATTTTATCTATGTAGTTGTATTTTGTATCACATGATATATTTTAATACATGGATTAAGGAGTGTAAAGCTTTTGTTTATAATAATTATAAACAAACAAAGAGCATGCTGAATTAACCGCATGCTTTTTTATTATTTAGTTAATGGCACTTTTTTTCACTTCAGCATCGGTAATTTCTTCTTGATCCAGCACTTTTTCATAGGCTGCTTGGAATTTTTGAACATCTCCGGCACCCATGAATAAAATTACTGCTCCAGGATATTTCAAAAGTTCTTCAGTATGCTCTTCTTTAATAATATGATTTCCTTTAGTTTTATGCGCTAAATCAGCAATCGTTAAATTACCAGTTTTTTCACGTGCTGAACCAAAGATATCACAAAGATATACTTCATCTGCTAAATTTAAGCTATCAGCAAACCCTTGTAAAAATGTACGTGTTCGTGTAAATGTATGCGGTTGGAATACAGCAACTACTTTTTTATCAGGATATTTTTGTCGTGCAGCATTTACGGTTGCACGTATTTCTGACGGATGATGCGCATAATCGTCTACTAAAACTTGATTACTTTTTTCTGTAATGCTAAATCTTCTTTTAACGCCTTCAAATGTTTTTAATTCTGCTTTTACTGCTTCCACTGGCAAACCTTCATAGTCGCAAAGTGCAATAACACTTAACGCATTTAATACGTTATGATCTCCGTAAGCAGGAATTTCAAAAGAAGCTAAAAACTCGTCGCGATGATAAACATCAAAACGGGTTCCAGTAGTTTCTTTAATAACATTCTTGGCTTGGAATTCATTATCTTCACCAAAACCGAAATAAATGATCGGAACATCTAAAGTAAGCTTGCGAAGTTCTGCGTCATCACCTAGTGCAAACACTGCTTTTTTCACTTGTTTGCCAAGCGTTTCGAACGCATTAAAAACATCATCCACACTCTTAAAATAATCCGGATGATCCCAATCAATATTCGTCATTATGGCATAGGTTGGTTTATAAGCAAGGAAATGACGTTGATATTCACACGCTTCAAGTGCAAAATACTCTGCACCTTTTGTTCCACTGCCCGTTCCGTCACCAATTAAGTATGAGGTTGGACGAATCGCACCAACTACGTGTGATAACAAACCTGTTGTTGATGTTTTACCGTGCGAACCTGTAATAGCAATACTTGTGTAACCATCAATTAATTGACCTAAAAATTTATGATAACGAATAACCGGAAGATCTAGTTCCATCGCACGCTCAATTTCTTCATGCGTATCTGGAAAGGCGTTTCCAGCGATGATTGTTAGCCCGCTCTTTATATTATCTGCCGAAAAAGTAGTAATCGGAATTTGCTTTTCTTCTAAAGCTTTTTGTGTAAAAAAGTATTTATCCACATCGCTACCTTGCACTTGAAAACCTTTATCATGCAGGATTTGAGCAAGTGCACTCATTCCTGACCCTTTTATTCCAACAAAATGATAGATAGTCATTATTTGAACCCCCATTAATTTATCATGAAGAGGGTGCCTAAAAATACATGTTAACTGTTAAGCACTAAGTCTTAACTTTGAAAACAGCATAAAGCTTCCGTTTTCTAGACATCATCTTACGTTCCAGTTGTGTTTTATGTTTAATATCTTGCTGAGTCGATAATTCACCAGCTTATTATATCACTTTCCATGTAAATAGAAAAACCTTTCACCAAATATAAGAGAAATTACTCATGAAAATAGCTATAAAATGTAAAACTGATTAGGTATTATGTTAGTTTAGTACTACAAAATTACGTTTCCTTGTTTCTGAGTTTCGCTAATTGGTCTTTGGTGATAATAACATCACGTGGTTTAGAACCATTGATTCCTGAGACAATTTGATGATTTTCGAGCGATTCCATTAATCTCGCTGCTCGGTTATAGCCTATTCTAAAATGTCTTTGAAGTAAGGAAGTAGATGCTGCATTTTGACTTAATACAAAGTCGCATGCTTCTTCAAATAATTCATCGGTATTCTCTTTAGCCGTTTCTTTCACAAGGAGTTCTTGCTCTTCAAAGATGTAATCAGCCTCCCCTTGTGTGCGAACATGGGCTACAACTGCATCAATTTCCTCGTCACTGACAAAAGTTCCTTGTAAACGAACCGGTTTGCTTGCGCCACTTGGTAAGAAGAGCATGTCTCCTTTTCCAAGTAGTTTTTCAGCGCCACTTGCATCCAGTATCGTTCTGGAATCGATTTGCGACGATACAGAGAACGAAACACGCGTTGGGATGTTCGCCTTGATGAGACCCGTAATTACATCGACAGAAGGTCTCTGCGTCGCTACAATCATATGAATACCACATGCACGCGCTTTTTGGGCAATGCGACTGATGGATTCTTCAACATCATTTGGAGCTACCATCATCAAATCAGCTAACTCATCAATCACGATTAATATATACGGTAATTTTTCTCCGGTATAATCTGGATGACTTGCGTATTCATTGTATTTTTCCATATTACGAACACCAGTATGACTAAATAATTGATAGCGCCGTTCCATTTCTTCTACAGCCCATTTCAAAGCAACGGTAGCCGCTTTTGCATCAGTAATTACCGGGCTAACAAGATGCGGAATTCGATTGTATGGTGCTAGTTCCACCATTTTCGGATCAATCAAAAGTAGCTTTAACTGGTCTGGTGTCGCTTTATAAAGTAAACTAACCAGCAAAGAATTGATACAAACACTTTTACCAGACCCTGTCGCTCCAGCAATTAAACCATGTGGCATTTTTTGTAAATCCGTAATAATCGGTGTTCCCGAAATATCTAATCCCAGTGCAGCAGTAAGTGGCGATGTGGATGATTGAAAGGCTTCGGTATTCATTAATTCAGAAAGCATCACCGGCCGACTTGTTTGGTTAGGAATTTCAATCCCAACTGTGCTCTTACCAGGTATTGGCGCTTCTATCCGAATATCTTTTGCCGCTAAGCTAAGTTTAATATCATCTGTTAAATTGGTAATTTTGCTAACTTTAACACCTTTTTCTGGTTGAACTTCAAATCTAGTAACAGCTGGTCCTTGTGTTCTATTAACAACACTCGCCTGAACATTGAAATTTGCTAATGTCTCGTCTAACATTTCTTGCTGCATTTGGAGCCAAGAATCATCTTCTCGTTTAGAAACTGGTGGATGAAGCAAATTGAATGCTGGGAATTGATAATTCCCCGTGTGTTCTACTGTTGTCGCCATTCGTCCTGAAACCACCTCAACTGATTCCTCTTTTTGAAGTGCTTGCTTGTCTCTTTTCACCATCATTACATTAAACGGAATTCTGCTCTTTTGTAATTGTTCTTGTCGATTTACTTCTATTTGTGTTGTTTTTGCAACTGAAGCCGTTTGCGTTTGTGGTTCTTCTTTTATAAGCGAAACACGAGTTGGTTGTTCAGAAGCAACCGGTTCAACTGGGTGTTCTGGAATAACTTCCTCTGTTACAATCTTCTCTTCTACGACATCTTCCGGAAGCGAATCTTCTATCTGACGTTCTATCTCCGCTTCAAAAGCAATCGTTTCAGCATCTGCTAAGTCTGGTAAATCTACTGGTGTAATTGTCAAGTCATCCCGTATCTCTGCGATTTCTTCCGTTTCAGATACTGCATATTCAAATTTACTCGGCCGTTTATTAAAAGCATAAACAGGAGACGGAACATCGGTTGCAGCAAAAGGACGTTTTCTCTCCTCTTTTTCCCCTACAGATTGATCTACCTTTTGTGGTAATGGCTTCATGTTAACTTTTTGAGATTGAATTGGTGCGTTATTTGGTTTATCTGGTATTAAAGGAAAACGAAATTCACCTTTTGGATATTGATAGACCATTTGTGTCTTTATAGGACGTTTCACTTGTTGCAACGCTTTTTGTTTAGAAACCGGAGCTGTTTTATTAGGCACCGACCGATTATTTTTTACTACTCGCCGTTCTTTTGTTTTTATTGCCGTCACATTTGATTTTGGCGCTACATCTGGAGCGCTTTTTACTTTCTTTTCTGCTTTGTTAGCAGGTTTAGTTTCATATGTATCTACTTCTTCGTCCATATCGCCAAAGAAAAAATCTTTAAACCATCCCATTCATTATCACCCTAAATTTAATTTTCTTGTTTGATTTTAACAGACAAAAACGAAATAATCTATGACAAAATTGTGAATTCGCTATATTTCGAGTCATATTCGTTATAATACCTTGATATTACTAGCTTTAAACCTGATATAAGTTTTTGTTATAGAACGGGAAATGATTGTTTTTAATACAATTTACATATAAATTGTATACAATAACAAATCAATCGTAGAACATTTTATTATTATTCACAATATGCTATTTTACAAACAAAAAAACACCTGATTTGTAATCAGATGTTCATAAACTTTCCTTTATTTAGAAGTTAACCGGAAAAACTTCCCCAGTAGCTGCAGAGTCTTCTAAAACCAAAATTCCTTTTTCAGTCGGCGCATTCGGTATCGCTAATTCTCTTGCGGCACACACCATACCAAAAGAATCTTCTCCACGTAAATTCGATGGTTTAATAATTAAGCCGCTTGGCATCACGGCACCAATTTTAGCTACCACTACTTTTTGGCCAGCTTCAATATTTGGTGCACCACAGACGATTTGCAACACTTCCCCACCAATGTTAATTTGACAAACATTTAATTTATCCGCATTAGGATGTTTTTCTTTCGCCTCTACATAACCAACAACAAATTTAGGCGAAAGGTCTGCAACGATTTCAGGTTCAAAACCAGCTTTTTCAATAACTTGATTCATTTTATCTACTAATTCTTCTGTTAATTCTACTTTTCCATTAGCAGCAATCTCAAAATATTTTGAGCTATTAAAGATGTTGAAGCCTGCTAACGTTTTTGTTTCTCTATCAAATATACGAGCAACATCCCCGTGACGTTCCCACTCACGATTTTCGAATGTTACTTCTCCCGTTTCAATTAGTAGAGTATCCCCTACCCCTTTTTCATTATAAAATGCGTTTACTATCACGTCTTCTACTCCTTTAATCTGTTTTTTGCCATTATAAATATCGGTTCCAGTTTACCATTATTATAGACAAATGGCAAAGAGGTAATTGGTACAAGCCCATCTGCAAAGAAATCCATCGTCATATGCGCTAGGACATCGTAACCTGTGTTATCTTGTATGTCACCAATAATCAAGACATCTTGATGCGGAACAGCCAGCACCATTTCGCCAGTTAATTTTCCACGCATTTCTGCTAAAAAAGATTCATTTAATAACCGGCTAGCATCATAACCATCGTTTGTTCTTACAAAATAAAAGTCATTGCCATTAACAGCGTCTTTTTTTAGCGGTACTTCTAATTGTGCCAAATTACGAGTAGCCGCTTCTTTTATATCCTCGCGCGTTATCTCTTCTTCAAGAAGCATGCTCTCCTCGATAAAACGGTAGGAGTTTCCTAAATCATACGCAAAAAAAATGTTTGTTTCTGCGGTATGCTCATCCATTAAAAGCACCCCTCCCACTTTTGTTTTGTTCGGGAATGAAGTAGCTCGGACGACTGGATAAATACGATTCATGTTGTTCTTAAGTGTCACATCCCCTTCCGCAGCTCGAAAACCTTCTTCTACATAATAAACAATTTTGCGGATAGCAGCGTCTCCATCATTTTCGTAGTTCGCAATGATTTGCGGAATCGTAAGCGTTACTTTTTTATCTGCTTGCATTACTAGCAGCGTATCATTATCACGATTGTAAGAAAACTGCCGATTCGGTGCTTTTAGTTCGCATTCTAATCGTTCTTTCATTTTTAGTGTAGTCATTTTTGCCAATAGTTGTCTCCCCTTCCATGAAAAGCCGACACTTTATTAAATCGCAGCTAGGAAATCATTAATTTCTTCTTTTGTTTTTCGGTCTTTACTCACGAAACGGCCAACTTCCATACCATCTTCAAACACAAGAAAACTCGGGATTCCAAAAACTCCTAAGTCCGCACATAAATCAATAAAAGCATCCCGGTCTACATGATAAAACGCAAAATCTTCATTTTCCACTTCAATTTCTGGCATAACCGGTTCAATATATTTACAATCCCCACACCAATCTGCACTAAACATAAAGACGGATTTTCCTTCCACTTTAATTGCATTAAACTGTTCGATTGATTCTAAATTTTTCATTTTATGCTCCTTCTACTTATATTCTAGTTAAATCCTACCGCCAAACAAAGTATTCGTCCAGAATAAAGCTCAACTAATACTAGACAAGAAAAAAAGTTTGGCTTTTATTCAAAACCAAACTTTTTACCGCACTTTGGAATGCGCTTTTTTTCGCTTTTGATAGTCACCATAATAACCAAAGGCAAGTGTCATTACTCCAGCTAAGAACGTGATAATAATCCAGCCAAATTCCGTCTTGCGAAAATAGGATAGATGGACCAAATACCCTAGTAAAAAAACGATACTTGCAGCCAAAAGCAACATTCCAACCAACAGCACCGGATTTTTGCTTATTTTACGCATTATTTTTTATAGTTTCAAAAGTCGTTTTATCCAACCCACGAATAAGCGTGGTAATCATTTCTTTTGCAGCAGCATAATCATCTACATGTAAAATAGAATTAGTAGAATGGATATATCTGGCTGGAACACCTATTACAGCGCTTGGAATACCACTTAACGAGGTGTGAACTTTACCAGCATCCGTACCTCCTGGAGAGACGAAATATTGATAAGGAATGTTATTAGTTTCTGCTGTATCTAGTAAAAATTCCCGCATACCACGATGCATAATCATCGTCCGGTCAAAAATGCGTAACAAGAAACCTTGACCAATTTGGCCAAATTGCGATTTATTTCCAGTTGTATCGTTAGCAGGACTGGCATCAAGGGCAAAGAATAAATCAGGTTGAATCATATTGGCACTAACACCTGCCCCCCGTAAACCTACCTCTTCTTGCACATTTGCTCCGGAAAACAGTGTGTTCGGAAGTGATTCTCCTTTTAATTCTTTCAAAAGTTCGATTGCAAGTCCTACTCCATAGCGATTATCCCAAGCCTTTGCTAAAATCTTTTTCGGATTAGCAAGTGGTGTGAATTCTGAAACAGGCACGATAAATTGTCCTGGTTTGATACCTATTTTTTCTGCATCTGTTTTATCGTCGGCACCAATATCAATTAATAAATTTTTTGGATCAGTAGGTTTGCTACGTTCTGCTTCTGTCAACAAATGTGGTGGAACAGACGCAACCACGCCAATTACTGGACCATTCGGCGCCATTACTTGCACTCTTTGCGCTTGCAAGACTTGCGGATTCCAACCACCAATTGTCTGAAAACGGATCATCCCATTTTCAGTGATTTGTGTAACCATAAAGCCAACTTCATCCATATGACCCGCAACAAGCACTCGCGGACCATCAGTAGCGCCGTGACGCACGCCAAAAATCCCGCCTAATCCATCTTGAATAATTTCATCTGAAACAGGCTCAAGCTCTTTTCGCATAAAAGTGCGAATTCGATGCTCATCACCAGAAGTTCCTTGTAATTCTGTTAATTCTTTAAACATCGCTAACGTTTCTTTTTCCATTAATAATCATCTCTTTCCGTTTGAAATCTCTTTTATTATAGCAAATAATCCGCATTCGCGCTTGAAATGCTTGCTAAAATTTCGAAAGCGCGTTCAAAAAAAACTTTTATAATCAAAAATTTGTAGTATAATGATTAAAAGAGATGCGTGTAGTAGCTTTTATTATGCCATTTTTTAAAAAGTATAGGAAAACACTAGGGAGGCAAAACAATGAACTGGAAGGCTTTCATTGCCGGCGTTGGAGCGGGTGCAGCAGCTGGACACCTTGTTTATCATTATTTACTAAACGATAAAACAATTTCAGGTGATGTTATTTTAGAAAACGTGAAAAACGCATTCAAACAAGATGGACCAATCGAGGGTTCATGGATTCAATTAAAAAAACAGCACTACAAAAAATTTGCGATTGACACGTTTGTTTATCACGGTGGCATCACATGTATCCGTGAAGGCGAGAAAAAACAATTCGAATTTATTGCAGATGCTAATACCGGAACAATTATTGATGTATACTTAGCTTAATAGCTTTGAACAAATAAAAAAGAGATTCTCTCCTATCACAAGTAGAGAATCTCTTTTTTGTATTATTTCATTTCTTTCCATATAGCAATCATTTCATAAGTAACATCTCGTAACGTATAAGTTGTCATAAATTGATCTTCCGCATGCATAAACAAAATAGAAATTTGCACGTCTCCACCGTCTGCTTCTTTTTGAATTAATTGGACATGATTTTTATGCCCTTCACTTAGAAATTCGTTTGCTTCGTCTATTTTCAGATAGGCTTCATCAAATTTTCTTTCTCTTCCTAATCTCATTGCTTCAATAAGACAACTTCTCGCGGCTCCAACTGAGCTAATTATTTGAAATGACGCCAGTTCCATACCTTCCATTTTGTGTTAACCTCCCACGATCGTTACTTGACCGACTAAAGTTGTATCAGAACTTCCGCCAACGAAAATCTGTATACCGCCTGTCTCTATCTCATATTTGTTATCGATAGACCACACTTCGAAAGCCTCTTTGGTTAGTTCGAGTGTCACGTCTATCTTTTCTTTTGGTTCGATTCGAATTTTTTTAAAGGCTTTTAGTTCTTTCTTTCTACGAGTTATGCTGGACTCCATATCATGAATATAAAGTTGCACCACTTCTTCTCCTGCTATTTCAGAAGTATTTTCCACCGTCACTTTAACAGCGACTGTTTCTCCCGCGAGCAAAGAAGACAAAGAAATCTGTTCTTGTTTAATCACTAAATTCCGGTAAGAGAAATCACTATAACTTAACCCATAACCGAATGGATAAAGTGGCTTTCCAGTTAAATCAAAGTAGTCTTCTTTGTATTCCACTGCTTTTTGATTGTAATAAACAGGAATTTGTCCAGAAGACACAGGGATACTAACCGGTAATTTACCAGACGGATTATATTTACCAACTAACACTTCTGCTATTGCTGTCCCACCAACATTCCCAGGATAAAAGGCCGTGAGTAGTGCATCTGCTTCTTTGCTGATTTCAGGAATAGCAATTGGTCGCCCTTGAATCATCACTACAATCACAGGTTTTTTTGTACGTTTCATCGCCCGAAATAACGCTAGCTGCACTTCTGGAAGAGCGATATCCGCAACATCCACATTTTCACCAGCATCCATATTCGGACCTTTAGAACTAACAGCCCCATTACTCTGAAATTCCATATTAAAATTCCGCGCACTAGAACCACCAAGAACTAACACAATCGCATCCGCTTTTCCTGCTAGTTCTTCAGCTTTTGAAATCCCCCCTGTTACTGCTTCACGAATGTCTGAACCTTTTTCCGAAAGAAGTTCCCATTCTTTTGGGACAATACTTTTTAAGCCAGCTAGAACAGTAACACAATCCCCTTTGTTTTGCGGTGCCGTATAATCTCCGAGTTGATTATACAGCGCATCCGCATTCGGGCCCACAATGGCAATTTTTTTGCGTGCTCCTTCTAGTGGCAAGGTCTTTGCATCATTTTTCAACAAACAAATCCCTTCTCTAGCAGCTTGTAAATTTAGCTTTTTCCAGTTAACAGAAGCTGCGGGGACCTTTTCCTCTACATATGGATTCTCGAATAATCCTAATTGAAACTTCACTTGTAGAATTCGACGTACAGCTTGGTCAACAATCGTTTCATTCAGAATCCCTGCAGTTACACTCTCTTCTAAAAACGGGAAAACCTCATCCCATAAACTTAAATCAACACCAGCTTCAATTGCCATTTTTGCCGCTTTTTTAGGATTCGGATTTAACTTCAGCAAACGATCTAAAGCACAACCATCCGCCATCACGATGCCATTAAAGCCCATTTCTTCTCGTAATATTGTTGTTAATAGTTCTTTGTTCGCATGACAAGGAACGCCATCTATTTCATTGTATGCAGCCATAACACCTAGTGCACCTTTTGTAATACCAGCACGTAATGGTTCTAAGAAAATTTCTCTGAGTTCTCTTACACCGATAGAAACTGGACCTGAATTATGACCACCTACTGGTTCTCCTTGCGCGGCAAAATGTTTTAAAATGACAGCGACTTTACCATTTTTTTGGAAACCTTCTGTTATCGCGGCGGTTAATTCTGCCGCAAGATACGGATCTTCACCATAACATTCTTCCGCCCGCCCCCAACGAGGATCACGAAGAATATCTAACGCCGAAGCAAGCGCTAAATGGACACCTTTATCAGAAATTTCTTCTGCAATCGCCTCCGCTACTTGTTGTTGCAATTCAGGATGAAAAGATGCTGCTCGCGCTAAATTTACTGGGTATGACTCACTGTCAAGCGCTTGGTGACCGTGCGGAACTTCTTCTGCTAGTAAAACCGGAACTCCAAGCCTAGTATTCTCTATCACATAGCGTTGTACCATATTAGCGACTTTAGCAGAATTGGCTCGCGAAATACCAGTTTCTTTATTCATTTTTGACCACGGATCAGCTCGGAATAGACCATATAAAGCACCTATTCCTTCAAACCTAGCTACTTCCTTTTTAAATTTATCCGTAATTTGAAACACATCACCATTTCTTGAAAAAGCATCCCAGCCATACATTCGCTGATTGAGTTGCCCGCATTTTTCTGCAAGCGTCATTCGCGAAAGCAAATCTTCCACGCGATCATTAGTAGATTTTGTTGCATCTAAATAAATAGCCATTTTCTTTCCTCCTTGCAAGTCGTTACATTCAGCTAAGTAAACCGAGTGCTACATCTAACACTTTTTCTCCGTTCATCCGTCCGTAATCTATCACATCAATAACTGTAACCGGAATATTTCCTTCTACCACATCAGTAACTTTGTCTTTCATATAACTAACTTGCGGTCCAAGCAAAATCACATCTGCTTTGCGCCAATTTTTTTCAAAATCCGTTTCAGAAATTGCCCAAATCGTCACATCCAATTCACGTTCTTCGGCAATCCGTTCCATTTTTCGAACAAGAACACTTGTAGACATCCCTGCATTACACATCAACATAATATTTTTCATTTATTCGTCCTCCTACACTGCTTTTACGCGATCATTGGCTTTTAAGAATGGTAAATACAGAAGTACACAAACTCCGATTAAAAAGATTTGGAATACTGCCGCTCGCCAGTCTCCACCAGTCGCAAGGAACCCTGATGCCACAACAGGTGTTGTCCACGGAACTAGCACAACTACTTCAGAAATCATGTGAAGTTTAGTAGCTAAATAAGCAAGTCCTAGACATAGTGGCGTAGAGATAATAAAAGGAATCATTAAACTTATGTTATAAACAATCGGTAGCCCAAACACAACTGGCTCATTAATGTTGAATAAACCAGGAGCAGATGATAAGGTAGCAATCTCACGGTAGTCTTTACGTTTCGACCAGATAAAGATAGCTATTAATAGAGCAATCGTATTTCCACCACCGCCCATAACACCAAAGATATCACGGAAAGTCGTATTAATAATGTGTGGAATTTCTGTATGATTTGCAAACGCCGTCATATTTTCTTGCATATTAGCAAGTAATACCGGATCCATAATCGGCCCTAGTATACCGCTTCCTGCAATCCCTATAGAGTAAAGCATTTGAGAGATTGTCATTAAAGCAAGGAATCCAGGCACACTCGTAACAAGGAATGTTAATGGTTTCTGAATAAGCGTACTAATAAGTGCATACAAATTTAAACTAAATAATGTAGCTACTAAGAATGAAATAAACGCAAAAATAAGGACGGTTAACATTGTCGGAATAAGAACATTAAATGATTTAATAACCGCTGGAGGGACACTATCTCCCGAAATCCGGATCTTCATTTTTTCACTTTTCGATAGACGGATAAAAACTTCTGTCGATAGTAGCGCAGTTACAATACCAACAAACATCCCTGCAGAACCCATTAACGAGAGCGGTAATACCCCTGTAACTTCAACTGCTTTCTCCAAACCTAGTGGAACAACTTCAGAAACAGCTGGAACAAAAATGACGATAAGAGCAATGGTCATTAGTGCTGGAGCAAACGGATTTTCAAACTTTCGATTTTGTGCCAGAAAATAAGAAACAGAAGCACCAATTAAAATAGTTATGATACCAAGTGTCCCATTAACAATACTATTACCTAAATTTTGCCATGTAGTAAGTGTTTCGGAACTAATAATTGCCGACATAAAACCATCCGGCTTGATAATGACGTTATTAATTAAAACCATAAATCCTGCTAACATAATAAAAGGTAAAATTGTAGCAAAGGCATCACGCATAGACTTCAAATGAATTTGATTTCCAAGCTTCTGCGATAACCAACTTAATTTCTCGATGAATTTTTTCAATTTCTTAAACCTCCTTAGATATTACAATTATTGTAGCGCTTTCTTTTCAGTAAATAAATCCAGTCTTTTTCCCCATTAACTTAGTAGATGCGGAAATAAAGAAAACAAGCTCCTGTTTTAATTTTAAAAAAGAGCTTGTTATGTTTTATTTAGTTAAACTGTTTGCAATATGCGCATAAAGTTTTCAAAATCAGTTACTCGTTTTAACTCGCCCATTACTTTGGGGTTTTCCACTAAATCACTAATTAGCGTGTACAGAGTCGCCAGTCGTTTCTGTTCTTCATTTTTTACCGCTAGCATAAATACCACTTGCGCACGTTTTTCTCCGTTCCAGTCTACCCCAGCTGGGCAAATACATACTGCGATGACCGTTTCTAGCACTTCCGCCTCTACCGGATGTGGTGCAGCTAGCCCACTCCCCAAATAGGTCGGCACAATTTCTTCTCGCTCCATAAGTGATGGTAAATAATCCTCTCCCACTAGTCGCTTTTCCTGCAAAACTCCTGCTAAATCCGCAAGAATTTCCATTTTGTTCGTTTTATGACTAACAATAAATAGTCCTTCACGAAATATTTTTTCTAATTCTATTTGATTTTCCGTCTCATCATGTTTCATTAATAAAGAAATATTTTGAACATCTTCTTTGGTTAAAAATGGTGATACTTGAATGACCGGGTGCAATTTGCTTTGAAGGGGCACCGTTGAAATCACAAAATCACAAGTAGTTGCTTTTGTCTTATAATCTTTAAATGAGTATACGCCAACAATTTCCAAGCTACTCGCGAATTGTTTTCGAACTTTAGACTCTAGTAATTGTGATGTTCCAAGTCCTGAGGCACAAACAATTAATACTTTTTGCTTATTGTGTACAAATTCTTTATCTAGACCATATAAAAAATGAATTGCTAAATACCCTGCCTCCGCTTCATTCACATCCGTTTTTAATTCCGTCTCTAAAACTTCTTTCGCGACCAAACCAAGCTCAAACGCAAACGGATAATTTTCTTTCAGATTTTCCAAGTAAGGATTTTGAATGTTCATCTTAAATTTAATTCGATTGATGGCTGGCTTTAAGTGAAGCGCGATATTCGAAACCATCTTTTGATCCTGCCGAAAATCATATCCATAAAGCCGTTTAATCTGCTCTAATATTTTATCGACAATGATATATTCGCGATAATTATTAAAATCACTTTTCCAGTTTTTCGCACTTAAATGCAATAAAATATAAGAAATTTCACTTTCAGGAAAATGGATTCCTTCCGCAAGCTCAATCTCTTTCATAATGTTTTGGGCTGCACGTAATTCTGACATGCTAAACTCGATATCTTCCAGGTCCGTTGCCGTGATATAGCAGTTATCTTTTACACGAGAAACCGCAATAGCAATATGAATAATTAGGTTCTTCACAGAGATGTCTGTCATATGAATATTGTATTTCGCTATATTGGATACTACTATTTCTAACATTTTTTCCAAACTAACATCTTGAAAGAAGTTTCGCTCAGTTTCTGTGATAAGTGGAGTAGCTGATTCTGCAAGTAAATACCTAGAATAACAAAAACGAATGGCCAGTTCGGTTCCAGAAATCCGGATACCGTAGCCTGCTCTCTTTTCAACAGATAATGAATAATTGGTTAGTTTTTCTTTCACTTCTAAAATATCGGAATTAATGGTGGATTTGCTGACAAAAAGTTCTTCAGCAAGCGTCTCTAATTTGACATAATCGTTTTTTAGTAACAGATAACGAATAATGTAGTTCGCTCGATCTTCGGCAAACAACGGTACAATATTCATATTAGATTGACCTGTTTTATTATCCAACAGAGCCTCTTGAAGTGCCTTTTCATCCTTTATAATTAAACGATAACCTACACCAGGAAGTGATTCAATTTGGTTTCCAGCAACTTGAAGTAATGGGTTGATCGCCTTAATATCATTCCGAATCGTACGTGGTGTTACGGCTAACGCCTCACCAAGCTCTCTTCCACTAATAAATGACATCCTTAAATAGAGCATATGAACTATTTTCTGCCATCTTGGCAATAACAATTGAGAACCACTCATCCAGATTACTCTCCTCGCACCAATAGTTTTAATCTAGCCTTTTATCCATTAGCGAATGTAGCTATCAATTTTCTTTTTAATTAATGCTTCATCCATTTCACCTTGTTTAATAAGTTCCTTCATCTGTTCAGTGTAAATTACTTTTGCTGCTGCGTCCATCGCTTTTTTTACTGCGGCTATTTGTTGCATAATTGTTTCGAAATCCCGCTCTTCTTCTGTCATATTTTTTATAGAGCGCACATGTCCTTCAATTTTGGCAAATCTTGTTATTAATGCTTTCCGTTCAACCCCATCCATTTATATACCCCCTTAGTGTATATTGTTATCATCCCCCTGCCCGGGTTATAATTTCGGCTTTATTATGCGGTTTACAAATATATAATACCACAAAATGAAAATACCCTCAAAAAAAGAAGCGTTTTACCACTTCTTAGTCGGACGATTTACTTTTAAACTATTTATAATTTCCCCATTTCCAGCAATTTTTACAGCTCGAAATCTCGCGTCATGATAAGACAAAAACCAATAATTTTCTCCAAATGTTTGCTTGAAAATTTCTTGTTTAGCAGCAATTGACGTCATTGGATAATCATCGTACGCAGTAACCCAAAGAACATTTTGATGAGCAAACGTAGGAAAAATATCTGCCATATGAACTGCTTTTTCTCCGTTCAAATGAAACCAAATAATTGAATGTCCTGCACTATGTCCACCAGTATGTTCCATTTTTACTACGTCATTTATTTTAACTTCCCTATCAAAGGTATGAACTTGTGACTCAATTTGCTCCCAATTTTCTTTCCAATAAGTCGCCTTTGAACGAATATTAGGATTTCGCATTTCGTCCCATTCCATTTTAGAAGTCCAAATCTCGGCATTTTTAAAAATCGAGTAGTTCCCTTCTTCTGAAACACCGGTCAAACCAAGCACATGATCAAAATGTAAATGCGTCATTAACACATAATCAATCTCTTCTGGTGATACACCAAGTCGAGCTAAGTCTTCTAGAACAAATGATTCTTCCGTCACCCCGTAATTACGTTTTTGTTTTTCCGTCAAACGATTATTTCCTAGGCCAGTATCAATTAAATAGTTTTTCCCTTCGTATTGAAAGAACATCGGATCGGTCACATTTGCTAGTTGATTTTTTTCGTTTGCTGGGTATTTTTTCTCCCAAAGTGGTTTAGGGACAACCCCGAACATCGCTCCCCCATCAAAATGCGTATAACCACCACGTAACCAGTATATAGTAATATCTCCTATCTGAATTGTATCCACTCTACATTCCTCCCGTTAAATATAAAAACCAGATGCAGCAGATGCACCTGGTTTATCCTTTAATTTCTATCAAATTTTGCTTCAAGACGATAGATTGGGAATCCTTTAGCTGAAAATTTTTCTTCATATTCAGTTTTTATATTCCCTTCGTAATCGCTATTATGCAAATCAAGTGATACAAACGTAAGTAACATATTATATTCTGAAAATGCTACTAACGAATATTCAAATAAACTCCGATTATCCGTTTTAAAATGAATTTCTCCATCTACCGGCAATAATCGTTCATAAATAGCGAGGAACGTCGGATTGGTTAATCGACGTTTTGTATGACGTTTTTTAGGCCACGGGTCAGAGAAGTTGAGATAAATTTGCGCTACCTCCCCTTTCTCAAAACAGTCTTCTAATAATTTAGCATCACGAGCCACTAAACGTAAATTAGGCACATCTGCTTCGAGCGCTTTATCAAGTGCAGAGACAAGAACACTTTCAATCATTTCGATACCTATATAATTAATGGATGGATTTGCTTTTGCCATTCCACTCACGAATTGTCCTTTACCAGAACCAATTTCAATATGAATCGGATTATTATTTCCAAAAACTTCTTGCCACTTGCCTTTTAGTTCTTCAGGGTTTTCAATATAAATTGCTGGAAATTCCTGCAGCCTATCTTTTGCCCATGGTTTATGTTTTACACGCATCGTTCTTTACACCTCATCATCTTCTATTGCATTTTGAAAAATCTGTTTCGCTCGTTCATTTGCTTCAAACGACTGATTTAAAGATACTTGCAGCACAGTCTGACAAATTGTATACCATTTTAATTTGCGATGTAGGTCCGTCGTTAAGGTCGTTCCATAACTTGAAAGCCAATTTTCCCATTCCGTCCGCGGGATATATTGGTATAAAATCATTCCGATGTCATTTGCAGCATCAGCAAGCATTGCTCCGTCCCAATCTACCAAAAACAATTCATTTTCCTCAGAAATAATCCAATTGTTATGATTGACATCCCCATGACAAACGACGTACTCCGTTTGGTTAATAACTGGGAGGTTTAATTCCAAGTATTGAATCGCTTCTATCATAGAAGATGTTACATTATTACTTGCTGCTACCTCTACTTTTAAGCGAGTTAATAGTTGATCTGCAGAAAAATAACAGTTCTCGATTTTTTCAAGCATGTGCAGTAATGTTTCTGAATGGTGAATTTTAGCCAAGAGCGCTGCCACCCTACTTCCACTCATTTCATCACGTGTTAAAATATGACAGTTCACCCACTTTTGTGCAGTAATCACATCGCCATTTTCGACGCGTCTTGTCCAAACAAGTTTTGGCACTATGTTTTCCACGGAAAGCGCAGCTAAAAAAGGCGAAGAATTTCTTTTTAAAAAAAATTTTTCGTCTTCATGTGTTGCAACAAATGCTTGACCAGTTTCCCCTCCGGCCGGCGCTATGTCATATTCTCTCCCAAAAAAATTATCTTTCATTTACATACACACCTTTTACTAGCTCTTTGCAACTTCCATATGCCCTTTAAAAATACTTCCGAACAAATTGGTAACTATTCATGATTTTACTTCTCTTAGCGCTTCTAGTCAAGTCAACATACGTTCGTAATGATAATTTCTTCTCAAAAAAATGTAAAAATCTCAAAAAAAAGATCACTTATTCAATTCCGGTTACACGAATTAAACAAGTGATGCCTTATTTATAAAAATCTAAATCAGTTTGTTTCTTGTTGTACTTCTTCTGTTTTTTTAACGATTGGTGGCATAGCACTATTATTTTTTTGGATAAAGAGCGCTAAAATACAAGCAATCACCGAAAGAATCCCTGCCACTAAAAAGGCTGTTTCAATACCGTGGATTAGTACATGATTGGCAATTTCCGTTTTCGTTTTACCCATCACGTCGTTTGGTCCAAGATGTCTCGCGAAACTAGCTGCACTTTTTGACATAACAGTAATCAAGGCAGCCGTTCCAATCGAACCTGCTACTTGCCTCATCGTATTAAACATTGCTGAACCATGAGCAGCTAAATTAAGTGGTAGCGAGTTGAGTGCGGCTGTTTGAAGCGGCATCATAACCATCGCCATTCCTGCCGAACGAATCGTTTGAATGATAATAATGTACGTTAAAGTAGTTGATTCATCTAAATTTGTAAACATAAACGTGGATCCTGTCATAATAATCAAGCCTACTAGCGACAAATACTTCGCGCCAAATCGGTCAAACATTACTCCAGTCACTGGGGAGAGTACTGCGGTAACTAGCGCTCCCGGCAGAAGTACCAGACCCGACTCTAGTGGTGAAAATCCGCGAACCGTTTGCAAGAAAATTGGTAGTAATAGCATACCACCAAATAGTCCCATTACAACAAAGAAACTAATAGAAGTTGTCAGTGCAAATGTGGGATATTTAAATACTCTAAAGTTAAGTAATGGTGCTTTAGAGCTTGTTTGATAACGGATGAACAGTCCTAGCACGACTAGCCCAAGAACAATAAATCCAGCTACTTTCCAAGTTAACCAAGCATGATCCCCAGCGTTACTAAATCCTAGTAACAGACTACCAAAACCGACAGTCGACATAATGACACCTAGTATATCTAGTTTTGGGAAAGTTCGTTTGCCGACATTCTTCAGTAAGAAAATAGCTACAATAATATCTAAAATCGCAAAAGGAATAATAATAAAGAATAAATTGCGCCAATCATATTGCTCCACAATCCAACCTGAAAGTGTCGGACCAATTGCTGGGGCAAAGTTCATCGCTAGACCAATCAAGCCCATCGCTCGCCCACGTCGTTCCATAGGGAATAAGTTTAATACTACTACCGTTAATAGCGGCATGACAATACCAGCACCAATAGCCTGTACCATTCGTCCGGCAATTAACATCGTATAATCTGTTGCAAATCCGCCAATCGCAGTCCCGATTGCAAAAGTAACCATCGCAAATAAGTACAGTTGACGTGTGGTAAATCGTTCAATTAAAAATGCGGTCATCGGAATCATGACACCATTAACTAACATAAATCCAGTTGATAGCCATTGTCCTTGGCTAGCTGTAATACCAAAATCTTTCATAATACTCGGTAACGCGACATTCATTAACGTTTGGTTGAGAATCGTAACAAAGGCGCCCATTAGCATAACTATAAGAATACCGTTACGCTTTACTGATGTACTTGCTGCTTTCATATTCAATCTCGTGCACCTTCCCTTTTTAAAATAGCAATTATCTCTTGATGCGTTTCTAACATTGCTTGAAGTTTTTCTTCACCGATTTCTAAAATGGGTTCTAAACGGTTGAAGAAAACATGATACGTTTCTGCCGCTTTTGTTGCCCCTTTTTCAGTGAGTGCTAAGCTCAGCGCACGGCGGTTACTTTCATTGCGTGTGCGTTTTAAAAAACCTGCTTTTACCAGTCGATCAACAATTCCAGATACAGTACTTTTTCCGAGCTTCATCCGGTCCGCAAGTTCCCCAAGCGTAAGTTCAGATTCTCGTTGTAACTCTCTAATTGCTAGTAATTGCGTGGTCGTGATTTCTCTGTTAGCCGCTTCTTCCGCTAACACATGATGCGTTTTTCGTTGCACTTCGCGAAAAGAGAAAATAACCTCTTTCACTAACTTTTCTTCCATTACTTCCCCTCCGTACTGTTCGCTACCAAATGTTTCGTATGCGAACTATTAGCCTTTTGAATTATACACCTTGAAGAATATTTGTCAATGTCTCAAATTCGAGTTATTCCGATTGAAAGCGCGGTCATTAAGGTCCTGCAACAAAAATAAAAGTTATATAATTTTTTACATATGTTGTTTCTTACAAAAAAAGCCTCCTCAAAAAGGAAGGCTTTCATCTTAATTTATTTAGCTAATACTAATTCACCGCATGAGCGAACAATTTCTTCTACAAAATAGCCATGAAGTTGCTCGGTAATTGGACCGCGTTTTCCGTCACCTACTTGTACGCCATCAATATGCGTAATCGGCGTAATTTCAATTGTTGTGCTAGAAATAAACACTTCATCTGCTTCTCGAAGATCAGTTAGTGTAAAATCTGCTTCTCGGACTGGGATACCATTTTTTCTAGCAACCTCTAAAATGACTTGACGAGTGATTCCGTTTAAAATTAAATTATCAGCTGCATGTGTCCAAAGTACACCATCTTTAATGATAGAAACATTAGATGCGGAACATTCGGTAACCTGTTCACCGCGGTGTAAAATAGCTTCTAAAGCATCTTGTTGATGTGCTTTATTTTTGGCCATAATGTTTCCAAGTAAGCTTAAACTTTTAATGTCACAACGTAACCAGCGTACATCTTCTTCTGTAATCGCTGTTCCGCCTTCGATAAATTGTTTTTCATTTCTAGGAACCTCTCGAGCCGCAGCAGTCAAAACACCTTCTAATGGGAAATCATCTGGAATCACATGGTTGCGAGGATTTTGGACGCCACGAGTTACTTGTAAATAAACATTTCCTGTATGAATATCATTTACCTCCACTAACTCTTCAATTAAATTACGTAGTTCTTCTTTGGAATACGGAATAACTAAATCAATTTTTGCAGCGCTAGCATATAAACGTTCGATATGTTCATCATATGTAAAAAATTTACCATTATACAAACGAACAACTTCATATACCCCGTCTCCAAATTGATATCCGCGGTCTTCCACGTCTACGGTGGCATCTTCTCTTTCCACTAAATGGTTATTTACTAATACTTTCATCTCAAGACACTCCTTGCTAGTTAATTTGTTGGAACTATCTAAAAACTTAATTAAATAGAGAAACTGCCGCAAAACTAAGCTTTGCAGCAGTTAATTTTTTCAATTATACCTCTTACTTTGCTAATTTGTAAAGTGCTTCTGCATAAATTGCTGTCGCTTTTAACAAATCATCAAAATAACTGAATTCGTCTTTTTGGTGCATCGTATCTTCGCGGCCTGGGAAAAGTGCGCCGAACGCAACACCAGTTTCCATATGACGTGCATAAGTTCCGCCACCAATAGCAAGTAGTGTTGCTTCTTCCCCTGTTTGTTTCGTATAAACTTCTTGCAAGGTTTGAATAAGCGGGTGATCTTTTGGTACAAAAAGTGGTTTGGAATCACTGTAATGTGTATATTGAGCATTGTATTCATAGACAACAGTTTGCATTTTATTTTTAAGTTTATCCATGTTTGCAGTAACTGGGTAACGGAAATTAAGCCCGAATTTACCGCCTTCTGCTACATCATAACGGATAACGCCAACATTCATCGTTAATTCTCCACTTTCTTTATCTTCGTAGCTTATGCCAAGTTTCACAGCACGAGAATCACCAAACAGATAATCACGCCCAAAGGTAACGAAATCATTTGCAGCCCCAGTTAATTTAAATTTACCTAGGAAAGCTACTAAATGAAGACCCGCATTGATTCCATTGTTTGGTTCCATTGCATGAGCAGATTTTCCAACCATGTTAATTTTAACTGTTTTACCATCTTCTTCTAACGTACCTTCTACTGGGTGGTTAGCCAAGAAAGTTTTGAAAGTACTTGTTAGTTTGTCAAAGTCTTTCACGTTTTCGATGATGGCACTAGCATGATCTGGTACCATGTTGTAACGTTCACCAGACTCAAAGCTTAGTAAACGAAATGCTGCTTCTCCGCTTGCTTCTCCGTCTTTAAAAGATACATCTAATTCAGAAATACCTTTTTCCGCGTGAATAATCGGGAATTCGGCATCAGGAACAAAACCGAGTGTTGGTTGTTCTTCTGTTTCGAAATAACGCTCCACACAGCTCATACCGCTTTCTTCATCAGAACCAACGATGATTCGTACACGACGAGAAAGTGGCAAACCTAACTCTTTAATAATTTTTAGAGCGTAGTAACCAGCAATTGTTGGGCCTTTATCGTCTGCAACACCACGAGCATAAAGTTTTCCATCACGTAAAGTTGGTTCGAATGGTCCGTTTGTCCAACCATCCCCAACAGGAACAACATCGACATGTCCTAAAACACCAACTAACTCTTCTCCTTGACCATATTCAAGATGTCCAGCAACGTTGCCAACCTCTTTTGTTGCAAATCCGTCTTTTTTACCAAGTTCCATCATATAATCGAGCGCACGCTTAACATCAGGACCAAACGGAGCATCTTCTGTTTTTTTACTGTCATCGCGAACACTTGGAATGCGAAGTAACCCTTTTAAATCTTCTAGGAAATCGTCTTTACGTGATTCCACTTCTTTTTGCCAATTAATTTCTGTCATCAATATTCCCTCCTTCTAACTTATCTTCTCCATTGTAAACTGTTTTCACGCTGCTTGGAAGCCGGAACTCCTTATTTTCTCATAAAACCTTTAATCGCTTCCATATCCCAGCGTTCCATGCGTGAGGCGAAAACAATATCCATCATTTGTAAACTATCCTTTTCAAGTGGCAAAAAGCGATATTCCTCGTGTTCATCAGATAGTACGATTTCTCCTTCTTCTGGCAACTCTACTAAATAAATAACCCCAGTAATTTGGTATTCCTCATGAAAAAATTCCCATGTATCATACAAAATAAACGGTTGGACTTGTAATTTGGTTTCTTCATAAACTTCTCTAAAAAGTGCTTCTCCGTGCGTTTCACCATAATTCATCCGACCACCCGGAAGTTCAAAAACCTCTCCTTCTACGCCTTTCTTTTTAAGCGCAAGAAATTTTCCGTCTTTTACGATGACTGCTTTTACGGCAGGATATATAGGTTTCATTTTACAAAAGCCTCCTTATCATTTAAGATAAACATGATTTATCTGTTCTTTATTTTACCCGGTTCGGTAGATAAAAGCCAGTGTCATAAGGAGGTTTCACAAAAGTGAAAAAGATTACACCAAAAGCAATGTGCGCTTGGATTCCTAAACGGGAAGATGAAACACATAAGGGAGATTATGGTCGCGTGTTAATTGTCGCTGGTAATAAACAATTTGGTGGCGCTGCTATCATGGCAGCAGAAGCCTGTGTCAAAAGCGGGGCTGGCTTAACTACGGTTGCCTCAGATAGCGTTAACCGACCTGCCTTGCAAACACGTATTCCAGAATGTATGTTTATTGATTATGAAAATGTCACTAGTTTAAGTGAGCAGATTAGCCAGTTTGATACCATTTTAATTGGCCCAGGTCTTGGCCTAAATGCTCATGCGGAAGAAATTTTTCGATTAGTGCTACAAAAAGCTACCGACAAGCAACAAATAATTATCGATGGCGATGGCATTACGATTTATGCCAAAGGAGACACCCCTCATCCAGCTGCTGGTTTAACTTTTACACCACATGCTGGGGAATGGGAGCGACTAAAAGCGCTAGCCCCTGAAGCACAAACAACTACCGAAATCGCAAGCACGCTAGATGCCACACTTGTACTAAAAGGGCATCGTACAAAAGTGTATGCTGACGAATCGGCATGGCAAAATATTTATGGAACTCCCGCAATGGCAACAGGTGGAATGGGCGATACACTCGCAGGAACAATTTGTGGTTTAATGGCGCAAACAGAAAAACCAATTATCGGCACTCTTGCTGCTGTTTTTCTCCATAGCTATATTGGAGAGATTCTCGCGAAGAAACGCTATGTCGTACTTCCAACAGAAATCGCCGAAGAACTACCAACTTATTTGAAAATTTTTAGCGAAACAGACGAACATGCTTAAAAAAGAAGCAACCTCCATTTATTGGAAGTTGCTTCTTTTATGCTACTTTTTTAAATCGTTTAGCCCACAATGCTAGTTTCTCACCCCAAAGGAAGTAACAACCAATTGAACAGAATACGACTCCATTTCCGATTAAAAATCCAGCAACTACATCACTTGGAAAATGAACACCGAGATATTCACGGGAGTACATCACGAAGATGACAATCGAAAGTGCTAAAATCGCAATCATTATTTGTATCCATCTTTTACTCACATAAAGAATCAAGAAAAAAGCAAGCATGCCGTAAAAAACAGTCGAACCTGTTGCATGACCGCTCGGAAAACTAAAACCCCCTTGTTCAATAAGCTTAAAAGTTGGTCTAGGACGTTGGACGATATTTTTAATAATAGATGGAATCAGCGCGCCGCCAACCAACACTGTAATACCAAACCAAATAGCAATATCAATTTTTCGTAGCAACAGTAAGCAAATAACAACCACCACCGTTAAAATACAAATTGTTGCTACGCCACCAATATCCGTTAAGTAAGAAATAATCGTTGTTTTGGTATCTGTAATCCCAACTCGAATAACACTGTTCCAGTAATTATCAAATGTGTGTATCCAATTTGCCTTAGACATAACTCCTGACATAAAAAGAATAAAGCCAAGAAGACCTATACCGCTAATAATAAATGGTGTTTTTTTCATAAAATCCTCCTAGCGTATTCTTAATTTTTGTCGCAATCTCGTTCCGCGTGGTCCAAACAATTTGTCGGACAAGTGCAGCTTGAATGCCATATAACCGTAAAAAATCGCACCAATTCCTCCACAAATCGCTGTCAACAAAAAGGCAGACATTTTATGGTTTGGACTAATAAAGTTAGCTAGTCCCAAATAAAGGCAAATAACCACACCCCCCATCACTGCAGTCATTCCGAAGAACAGTACCGTTCGTCGCAAAATGACTTTGAAGGAAAAACGAACATATTTTTTAATAATCATTAACATGAAAACACATGAAACAGCATAGCCAGCTCCCGTTGCAAGAATCGACCCTTTTGCTTCAAACAACAGAATAAGCGGCATTTGTAACACCGATTTTGTAAGCAACCCTAATAATAAACCAAGTACGGTAAAGCGTTGTTCATCAATCCCTTGAAGCACCGCCGCCGAAACGCTGAATAGCGAAAATAAAACGGCAATTGGCGCAAATAATTGCAAAAGTTCTGTTCCATCATTACTTGGCGCAAAAAACACCGTAAACAGCGGCCGAGCAAGCATAGCAATTCCAAAACAAGCTGGAATGGTTAGGAATAATAAGATTTGGAAAACGTCATTCAATTGTCTTTTTACTTGAGCATATTCTCTTCGAACATAAGCTCCAGTGACTAACGGAACAAGTGCCATCGAAAATGCAATCGCGAGTGTCCCTGGAATCATAATTAGTTTTTGCACATCAAAGTTAATGATTGCTACATAAGAATTAACCATCTCTGGCGTTATTCCAATATATTCAAGTACACGGCCTAACGTAAATTGGTCAATTAATTGATAAAGCGAAGTAGCCGATCCAACAATAATAAAAGGAATCGCTGATAAAATTATATCTTTATAAAGTGTAGGGATAGAAATATTTACTGTTCCACGGTCTTCTAAAAGCATCCGGTCAAGTCCTGGTTTTCGTTTATAAAAATACCAAAGCAATAAAATCAGACTAGCGAAAGCACCAACAAATGCTGAGAATGTCGCTACACTAACTGCAGTAACAACATTGCCGTCAAGCACATACATCACAATAAATGTCCCTGATAGCAAGAACATAATCCGAACAACTTGCTCTAATACTTGAGATACAGCAGAAGGTCCCATCGAATTATAACCTTGGAAAAATCCGCGTAACAAGCTCATGACTGGAATGATAAGTAAGGCAAAACTTACAGCTCGTATAACCTGAATCCCATCTTCTAAACTATAGCCGCCTTCGAGTTGTTGCATCTTAGCAAGTGTTGGTGCAAGGCCGTACATCGCTAAGAAACAAACAATCCCTGAGAAAATCATTAAGTAAACGCCCGTTCTAAACAAACGTCGTCCTACCGCATATTCTTCCATGGCATTATATTTTGCTATATATTTTGCAACAGCAAGTGGTATCCCAGCAGTTGCAACACTTAAGAATAATTGATACGGTACATAGCCAAAATTATATAGAAGTGCTGGTTCATCTCCTCCAATAATCGCATAAAACGGAATCACGTACAATATTCCAAGCACTTTAGAAATTAATGTTCCTAGTGTCAGAATAAAAGTTCCTCTGAGCAGTTTTGAACCCATCGTCTAACTTCCTTTACATTAAATTATACATCCTTGTTTACTTTACCATTATCTGTTTTAAAAAAAAAGAACAAACCTAAATAAATATTGGCTTGTTCTTCACAAAACATTTAACTCAAATGAAGTTTCTGACGAATTTTTTGCATCCGATCACCAAGAATATAGTCAAGCAAGCCAGCCTTCGCAGCTAAAAATGCGTAAATATAAGCTCCTAGTCCAGCAGAGATAATAACGATAATCAAAGCAGGAAATCTTGCCTCTGGATTTAAAAATAAAGCTAAGCCGTGATAGACGAGCCAAACAACCGCCAACATCACAAAGCTTATTGCTAAAATCAACAGAAGACGGCGAATAATGTATTTAAAGGAATAATTCGCATACTTTTTAATGATACAAATAGTAAAGGCAACAGAAACAATGTAACCAAGACCCGTTGCAAGTGCACCACCTTTTGCACCAAGAAGTAAAATAAGTGGCATTTGTAACACTGATTTCGTTAATAGACCTAGCAATAAACTAAGTACCGTATAGCGCTGTTCATCAATTCCTTGCAAAATAGCCGCCGTGACACTAAATAAAGAAAAGAAAATAGCGAATGGAGCAAAAAAGCTAAGTAACATCGCCCCGTCAGCATTGTGTCCATAAAAAATCGTATAAAGCGGATCGGCTAGTAAGGCAATTCCTAAGCAAGCTGGTACAACAAGAAATAGTAATACTTGAAAAACAGCGGTTAAATAATGGTGTACTTCTCGCATCTTTCCCTTATTAAAAGAAGCAGCTACTAAAGGTACAAGTGTCATAGAAAATGCGAGAGCTAATGTCCCAGGAATCATGATGATTTTTTGAACCGAAAAGTTAAATATCGACAATAAGTCTTCTGCTGCTTTTCCAGCCATTCCGTCATAAGTCAACACTCGAGCAAATGTAAATAAATCAATTTGTTGATAAAGTGACATTGCCATACCAACAATGATAAAAGGAATAGCTGATATCGAAATTTCTTTTAGCAAATGAAGCGTCGACACTTGCAAACGATTATCACTTGTTTCAATCAATTTTTGAATTCCTGGTCGCCGTTTTCTATAATACCAAATAAGGCAAATCAAACTAAAGAAGGCTCCAACAAAAGCCGCAAAAGTAGCTAAACTCATTGCTGTTACAAGCGTACCGCCAATTAAATGTAATACTATATAGGTACTAGCAAGTAAAAACACAATTCTCGCTACTTGCTCAATAACTTGTGATACAGCAGACGGTCCCATCGAATGAAATCCTTGGAAATAACCGCGCAGTAAACTCATCACCGGAATTATAAGTAGCGCAAAACTAACCGCCCGAATCACGCTAGTAATATCTTCTATGCTAGTTCCCCCGCTGACTTCTTGCATTCCTGCTAAAACGGGAGCAAAAATATACATCACTAAAAAACTAGCAATTCCTGTAAAAAGCATTAAATAGCTACTTGATTTATACAATCTTTGACTTAGTGCATATTCATTTAATGAATTATATTTTGAGATGTACTTGGCAACTGCAAGCGGAACACCGGCTGTCGCAATATTTAAGAATATTTGGTAAGGTACATAACCATATTGATAGAGAATAGTCGCTTCTTCCCCACCTGCTATCCAGTAAAATGGTATCACATAAAGGATTCCTAATATTTTAGACAGCAAAGTTCCTGCTGTCAACACGGCCGTTCCTCGCATTAATTTTGAACTCATAATTTATATTACCTCTATTGATTTTTTTCTTTAAAGTCTATCTTTTTATGTTTAATATGTAAAAATCACGCAATGGCTACTTTTATTTCATTCTTCTGAGATTTAAAATACAAGATACACTCAAAGCAAGTAGCACTGCTGGTAATATAAGAGAAATAAAGTTCATTCCTGTATTAATCAGTGATAAAATAATCCCTAAAATAGTGAATGCAACGTAAAAATAATAAACTAATGGAGTGACAATAATACCCTTCCTAAGTTTAACAAAAGATAGAAATAGCATAATTGTAATTGCAACACCCACTACTGCCATAATCGTAGTTGTCATTATCGTATTTTGGATAAGAGCAGTTACACTTGCATTTGCAAGCACTTCTTTTTTTTGTTGTAATGAAAAAAGACTTACAATCGAAATAGTACTTAAAATAGCTTGGATAGTTGATATGATTGCAATTCCCAAGGTGATATTTTTGGTGTTATTCAGCATTCTAGCATGTTCTGGTTTTACTTCAACAGACATTCCTACAACTCCTCTTTATCAATCTATACACCAGACTTTACCATATTTAAAGAGAAATTGTAAGTAGTATTTATATTTCGCTAGGAACGTTTGCTGCCTTTTGTAAAAAGTTCCCAAGCTCTGTTTTCTTTTTATCATGTAGCATTTGAACCACTTTACTCCCGATAATAACACCATCACAAATCGCCGCAAATTTTTCTACATGTGCTATTGATGAAACACCAAATCCTGCTAGTACCGGAACCGGGCTAATACTTTTTAAATAAGCTAAATGCTCATCAATATGTGTATCAAATTCACTTCTAACTCCCGTCGTCCCATTGACAGTTACCGCATAAATAAATCCTTCTGCTTGTTCAGCAATTTCCGCGAGTCGTTCTTTTGGACTAGTGAGTGATACAAGAGGGATGAGTGCAATATCCGTGCCATTGATTTCCGGGGTGATGAGATTTTGATGTTCATATGGTAAATCGGGAATAATGAGCCCTTTAACCGGCGTTTCTTGAAGCAATTCGACAAACTTAGGAATGCCTAAATGAAAAATTGGATTAATATAGCTCATAATAATTAGTGGAATTTGAACTTTGCTTGTAGCTAATTGTGTTAAAATTGCTTCCAAACTAATTTTTTCTTTTAGAGCGCGCAAACCAGCCAGTTGAATAACCGGACCATCTGCTACTGGATCAGAAAAAGGAATTCCAATTTCAATCGCACTCACTCCTGATTCTTCTAGGAATAGTAACTGCTCTTCTAAATGTTCTAAACCACCATCTCCGCCCATAATATAAGTAACAATGGCAGGATTCTCTGGGTTTTTAGTGATTTTTTCCGTTAATGTTTTAGTCATTCTTTTTCCCCTCCAACCGTTCTTTTAATTGATTAACGTCTTTGTCGCCGCGTCCAGATAAACATACAATCATGCTTTCTTCTGGACGCATTGAAGCAGCTAGTTTTACTGCATAGCTAATCGCATGGGAGCTTTCTAGTGCTGGGATAATTCCTTCCGTACGACATAATAATTGAAAAGCTTCTACTGCCTCATCATCTGTTACAGAATGGTATTCAGCCCGACCAATATCTCGAAAAAAACTGTGTTCTGGTCCGATTCCTGGGTAGTCTAGTCCTGCCGAAATGGAAAATGCTTCGAGAATTTGACCATTTTCATCTTGTAAAACATCCATCATCGCACCGTGTAAAATACCGATTTCTCCTTTCGTAATCGTCGCAGCATGGAATTCTGTCTCGAGACCACACCCAGCTGCTTCAACCCCGTACATCTGAACCGCTTTATCTTCTACAAAAGGATAGAATAATCCCATTGCATTACTTCCCCCGCCTACACAAGCAACAATTGCTTCTGGTAGTTTTCCTTCCGCTTCTAAATGTTGTTTCCGCGCTTCAGTTCCGATAACACTTTGATAATCGCGAACAATTTCTGGAAATGGATGTGGTCCGAGAACAGAACCCATAATATAATGAGTATCTTCTACATTTGCCACCCAGAATCGTAATGCTTCATTTACTGCATCTTTGAGCGTTCGACTTCCCGCTTTGACACTTACTACTTTTGCGCCAAGTAGTTCCATTCTGAACACATTAAGCGATTGTCGTTTCACATCTTCTTCTCCCATAAAAATAGTACATTCCATATTGAATAGTGCTGCTACCGTTGCAGTTGCAACACCATGTTGTCCAGCTCCGGTTTCTGCAACTACTTTTTGTTTACCCATTTGTCTTGCTAACAATGCTTGGCCGATAGTGTTATTGATTTTGTGCGCACCAGTATGGTTTAAGTCCTCTCGTTTCAAATAAATCTTTGCTCCACCTGCATGTGCGGTTAATTGTTCTGCAAAATAAAGCGGTGTTTCTCGACCGACATATTCTTTTAAATAGTAGTTTAATTCTTTTTGAAAAGCTGGATTCGTTTTAGAAACTTTATAGGCTTCTTCTAGCTCTTTTATTGCTTTCATCAATGTTTCGGGTACAAATTTCCCGCCAAATCTTCCGTAAAAGCCATTTTCATCAGGGGCCTTGTAATTCATAATACATCGTCTCCTTTTGCTATTTTAATGAATTTTTTAATTTTTTCTGGATCTTTTTCTCCTGCTGTTTCCACTCCCGAAGAGATATCTACCGCGAATGGCGCAAAACGAGCAATGGCTTCTGTTACATTCGTATTATTCAGCCCGCCTGCTATAATTAATTTTTTGTTTGTAAGTAAGTTAGCATTTATTTTTTCCCAATCAAATGTTTTTCCGCTTCCACCTTCATATTCCAGAGCAGGCGCATCAAGTAGTATATAAGCATGCGGATAATCCTTTATATTATTTGGAAGTTCTCCATTTTTAACTGGAAAGGCCTTTATTACCTCTACATCTGTTCGATTTGCTTGCTCCGGAGATTCTTGTCCATGGAGCTGAACGATATCTAACGGAACTTTTTGGATTGCTTCGATTAATTCTTCCTCAGTTGGATTGACGAAAACCCCAACTTTTTTAACAGAAGCAGGAATTTGTTGAGCTAATTGTTGGGCTTCTTCAATAGAAACCTGTCTTCTACTTTTAGCAAAAACAAAACCAATCATGTCTGCTCCATTATTGACTGCCGCTTGTACATCAGCCGCTTTTTTTAAACCACAAATTTTTACTATCATCGTGCCACCTTCAACTTTCTTGCTGCTAATTCTGGTGTCTTTTCTCGCATAAGCGCTTCTCCGACAAGAACAGCATTATAGTGTTTTTTCACTCGTGCGACATCGCTTGCATCCCTAAATCCTGACTCACTAATAAAACAAGCATCCGTAATAAATCCTTCCACAAGCATCTCACTCACCGCAATGTCCACTTCAAATGTATGCAAATTCCGATTGTTGATTCCAATTAATTGCGCACCAATTTTTTGTGCGATAGCTAACTCTTCCGCATCATGTACTTCGACTAATACTTCTAAATCAAGGGATAAAGCCTTATTAAAAAGTGCTTTAAGTGTTTCCAAGTCTAACGCCGAAATAATTAGTAATACCACTGTTGCACCAGCATTTCTGGCACGAATTAATTGTTTTTCGCTAATAATAAAGTCCTTACATAACACTGGAATAGTCACATTTTGAGCAACTTCTCGCAAATCTTCTATTGATCCTTTAAAAAAAATGGGATCTGTCAATACAGAAATCATCCCAGCACCTGCTGCTTCATAAGCCTTTGCTTGGGTAACCGGATTTACCCCCATATTTATTTCTCCTTTTGATGGGGAGGCTCGTTTCACCTCTGAAATTAATTGCATTTCCTTCGTATTGGCTTTTAAAAACTCATAAAACGAATAAGTTTCGCGTTTGTTTAACAACTTTTCTTTTGGTATCTCGGCAACTTCTAAAGCTTTTTGTGCTAAAATTTCTTCTAAAAATGTCATTTTGTTAGCACCTCTTTTTGAAAAATGATTAGATCTGTTAATTTCTGTTTGGCAGCGCCACTTTCGATTAAATCACGTGCTAGATCGACGCCATTTCTCACTGTTTCTACTTTTCCATTTGCAAACAAGCCAAAACCTGCGTTTAATAGCACGGTATCAAGATAAGGCCCCTTTTCGCCGTCAAGTACACGTCGCAAGATTTCCGCATTTTCTTTTGCATCCCCGCCACGGATAGTATCTAGTGGATAAATATCTAAACCAACTTCCATTGGATTTAATGTATAAAGACTAACCGAACCATTTTCATATAAAGCGTAATGATTTTCACCAGCTAGAGAAGCTTCATCCATAAAACCAGCACCATTAAGAACTAATGCGCGTTTTCGGCCAAGTTGTCCTAATACTTCGGCCGTTTGTCCAATCAAATCACGGCGATAAATACCCATTAATTGTGTTTCCAGATGCACAGGATTGGTTAATGGTCCAATTAAATTAAAAATAGTTGGGGTTCCCAGTTCTTTTCTCACATCCATAACATATTTCATATTCGGGTGGACATGGGGGGCAAATAAAAAAGCAATGCCAACATTTTCAAGTAAGTAAGTCATATCTTCAGGGCGCATATTAATATCAATTCCTAATTCCTGGCAAACATCTGCGCTACCAGAACGGCTGGAAATGCTTCTATTACCATGTTTCGCTACAGGAATACCTGCAGCTGCAAGCACAAAAGCCGAAGTAGTGCTTATGTTAAAACTATTAGATTTATCGCCACCAGTTCCACAATTGTCCATCGCTGTTCCTGCTTTAAATTCTACTTGAATAGCTACTTTTTGCATCGCTTCAGCAATCCCAGCCATTTCTTCTGCGGTTTCGCCTTTATTTTTAAGTGCCATTAAAAATGCTGCTATTTTAATTTTTGAAAGTCGTCCTTCAAAAATTTCTATTGCTACCATATTCATTTCTTCTTTAGATAAGTTTTGTTGGTCATATATTTTGTGTAATAAGTTTTCCATTTCCATCCACCCTTTCCACTATTGTAACGAAATTCTTAATCATTTGTTTTCCATCCACTGTCCCAATCGACTCTGGATGAAATTGCAACCCGTAAACCGGATAATTTTTCAACTTCATCGCCATCACTTCCTGATCATCCGTCGCAACTGCTAATACCTCTAGAACATTTGGCAAAGTTTTTTTATCTACTATTAAAGAATGATAGCGCATAATAGGCATTTCTTTAGGTAAACCCGCAAAAATAGCCCCTGCTGTTTGCCGCATAGTTGATACTTTACCATGTCTAATTTTTTCGGCTTGTTTTACTTCTCCGCCAAACACTTCGCCAATCGCTTGGTGGCCTAAACAAATTCCAAGTAATGGCTTTTGTTTGGCAAAGTTTGTTACAACTGTTTCTAGAAGACCTGCATCACCTGGCTTACCAGGTCCAGGTGAAAGAACGATTCCATCTGCTTGGCCTGCAACTTCCAATAAATCAGGTGCATCATTACGTTTCACTACAACCTCGCAATATTCTGCTAAGTACTGCTCTAAATTAAAAGTAAACGAATCATAATTATCAACTAGTAAAATCATTCTCCCACCTCCAAAAGTGCTTTTGCTTTTTGCAACGTCTCTAAATACTCACTTTCTGGATCCGAATCATAAACAATTCCTGCACCAGCCTGAACATAAGCTTTTCCAGCATGTACCACCATCGTTCTAATCGAAAGAGCAAAGTCCGAGTCACCATTTTTAGTTAAATAGCCAACTGCACCCGCATAAGGTCCACGTTTCACATTTTCCCATTCATAAATTCGCTGCATTGCTCTGATTTTTGGTGCACCACTCACGGTTCCGGCTGGGAGTGTGGACCGAAGCGCATCTATTGCTGTGAGCTCCGGTTTTAAAGTTCCTTCTACTACTGAAACAAGATGCATTAAGAAACGGTACCTTTCAATCATTAGGTAAACCGGTACTTCTACAGAGCCAGTTACTGCAATTTTTCCAATGTCATTTCTACCTAAATCTACTAACATCCGGTGCTCTGCCAGTTCTTTTTCATCCGCTAATAATTCCGCAGAAAGTTGTTCATCTTCTTGTTTTGTAGCCCCGCGCTTTCTTGTTCCCGCGATTGGATTGGTAATGACTCGCTGACCTTTTGTTTTAATCAAACTTTCAGGTGATGAACCAATTAAAACGGTATCCCCAAAATCAATAAAATAAAGATATGGAGACGGGTTCAGCAAACGCAACTTCCGGTAATAATCAAACGGAGAAATGGTAAAATCTGCTTCAAGCCGTTGCGAAAGGACTACTTGAAAAAGGTCTCCCTCTTGAATATATTTTTTTGCTTGTTGTACTAAATCAATATATTCTTGCTTTGTATAATTACTTTTATAAGTCATTTTCGCTACATATACCGGATCGTGCTCTCTTTTTTTAGGTGTTATTAGTTGCTGCTCCATTTGTTGAAGAGCTTCCTCTAGTTCTGCCTCTGATCTGCCGGAGTAGCAATTGTCTTGCACTAATATCAACTCTTCTGCCTGATGATCGATAATAACAAAAGTTTCATATACATAAAAACGAATATCAGGCATGTCACGGTTTTCTGTTGGAATGGTACCTAGTTCTTCATATAAAGCAATCACATCGTAACCAACATAGCCAATTGCACCCGAATCCAGTGGTAATTCTATCTCATTTACTTTCGCTTTCTGAATAAATGTTTCCATCTCTTTTAAAGGATCTGCTACCTTTTTATGTTTTCCATCTAAATAGTAATCATTTTGATAGACTTTTATTTCATGGACAGGATTTACAGCAATGATAGAATAGCGCCCTGCATCCGCATCTTTTGCTGCTCCTTCTAGTAAGCTCTTTCCTTGCCCTTCTAACCTTTGAAATGCTAATATCGCTGTTAACGTATCGGCATCCATTTTTTTGAATTTTCTCATCTAATCCATTCCCCTCCTAATGAAACTAAAAAAGCCCTCTGAAAAAGCGCAAAATGATGCTTTTTCAGAGGACGAGTTATCGCGGTGCCACCTCATGTTAGGAGAAAAACTCCTATCTCAGTGCTGATTGATTCAGCTGCTCGATAACGGGAGCTCCCGTTTACCCCTACTACTTGTTTCAAGGTATCACGCACAAGGCCCATTCCTAATTCACCAATTTGTTAGCTTCCACCACACGCTAACTCTCTTTAAAATTAATGAGAAAGTACTATTCTTGTTTGATGCTTTCATTTATAAAATTAAAAAAGGATCTCTCTCCAAGCCTAGCAAATATACTAGACAAGGACGAGAGACCCGTGGTACCACCTTGATTAACTGTAAAAACAGTTCACTTAATCCATCCAACTTCCGAATGGGCGCCTTGTGTAACGATAAGGCCTAATCGCTGCAACCTACTAAGGAAATCCCGTTTGGCCGAGAGCTCAGAAGTCCATTCACATCATGTCCGCTACTGACTCACACCACCCGTCAGCTCTCTCAAAACTTTCATCATGTTACTTACTCTTCATCATAGCTATCATTTTTTACTTGTCTTCATCTTACATAAGAACAAAAGGAAAGTCAAGAAAATAAAATCACTTTTTATAAAAGCAAAGTAAAAATGTTCCTAATAAACAAATAAGAAAAAAGAACTATCACTTCTAACCCTTGAGCCCCATTACAAAACCATGACAATATTTCTGTTTAATGAAATTACGATTTAGATGATAAATATATAATTACCAAAGAGTTAAAGATGATATTACACTTAAATATTTATGATAAAACCTCTCACGCCATCTACATCTAAATAACTAAAAACATATTTTTCCAAAGGACTATTCACTCATTTTCACCTATTTGTGAATATTTTCACGTGAAACACTGGACAAACTTTTTCTGATGGCTTATACTAACGGTGTAATCAAATAAAACAAAAGAATACAGCAAAGCAACAAGCTAAATTTTTTTGGATTATCAGGGACGTCAAAAGTCTACTATGGACATTTCGAGTCCCAAACAAATATTAGGAGGTTCTGGAAAATGGCAATTAAAGAAAATGCGGCCCAAGAAGTATTAGAAGTTCAAAAAGTGATTGACAGATTAGCAGACAATGGACAAAAAGCATTGAAAGCATTTGAAAATTACGATCAAGAACAAGTAGACAATATCGTACATGCGATGGCGCTTGCCGGACTTGACCAACATATGCCCCTTGCAAAATTAGCAGTAGAAGAAACTGGACGTGGACTATACGAAGATAAATGTATTAAAAACATCTTCGCAACAGAATATATTTGGAACAACATTAAAAACAACAAAACAGTTGGTGTTATTAATGAAGACGTGCAAACAGGCGTTATCGAAATTGCTGAACCAGTTGGTGTGGTTGCCGGAGTTACACCTGTAACAAACCCTACCTCCACTACTCTATTCAAAGCAATTATCGCTATTAAAACTCGTAACCCAATTATCTTTGCTTTCCATCCAAGCGCACAAGGTTGTTCATCTGCAGCAGCAAAAGTTGTCTACGATGCAGCAATCGCAGCTGGAGCACCAGAACATTGTATTCAATGGGTAGAAAAACCTTCCCTAGAAGCAACAAAACAATTAATGAACCATGAAAAAGTTGCCTTAGTTCTTGCAACTGGTGGTGCTGGAATGGTTAAATCAGCATACTCAACTGGTAAACCGGCACTAGGTGTTGGCCCAGGTAACGTACCAGCTTACATTGACAAAACAGCTAAAATCAAACGTTCTGTAAATGACATTATTCTTTCTAAATCTTTTGACCAAGGTATGATTTGTGCTTCTGAACAAGCAGTTATCGTGGACAAAGAAGTAGCCAAAGAAGTAAAAGCAGAAATGGAAGCAAATAAATGCTACTTCGTTAAAGGCGCTGAATTCAAGAAATTAGAAAGCTACGTAATCAACCCTGAAAAAGGAACACTTAATCCAGATGTAGTTGGTAAATCCCCTGCATGGATTGCTAACCAAGCCGGTTTTAAAGTTCCAGAAGATACAAAAATTCTTGTTGCTGAAATTAAAGGTGTTGGCGACAAATATCCACTATCTCATGAAAAACTTAGCCCAGTTCTTGCATTTATCGAAGCAGCTAACCAAACAGAAGCATTCGATCGTTGTGAAGAAATGCTAGTATACGGAGGACTTGGACACTCTGCAGTTATTCATTCCACTGATAAAGAAGTTCAAAAAGCATTTGGTATTCGTATGAAAGCTTGTCGTATCATTGTAAACGCACCAAGCGCTCAAGGCGGTATCGGTGACATTTATAACGGCTTCATCCCTTCCCTAACTCTTGGTTGTGGATCTTATGGTAAAAACTCTGTATCACAAAATGTAAGTGCGACTAACTTGCTGAACGTTAAACGTATCGCGGATCGGAGAAATAATATGCAATGGTTCAAACTTCCACCAAAAATCTTCTTTGAAAAATATTCCACTCAATACCTTCAAAAAATGGAAGGCGTTGAACGTGTATTTATCGTAACTGACCCAGGAATGGTTCAATTCAAATATGTTGATGTTGTAATCGAACATTTGAAAAAACGTGGCAACGACGTATCTTACCAAGTATTTGCTGACGTTGAACCCGATCCATCTGATGTAACTGTTTATAAAGGTGCCGAATTAATGAAAGACTTCAAACCTGATACAATTATCGCTCTTGGTGGTGGTTCAGCAATGGATGCTGCTAAAGGTATGTGGTTATTCTATGAACACCCAGAAGCTTCTTTCTTCGGACTAAAACAAAAATTCTTAGATATCCGTAAACGTACTTTCAAATATCCTAAACTTGGTGGAAAAGCGAAATTTGTTGCGATTCCAACAACAAGTGGTACTGGATCTGAAGTAACTCCTTTCGCGGTTATTACGGATAAAGAAAATAACATTAAATACCCTCTTGCTGACTATGAACTAACTCCAGACGTTGCGATTGTCGATGCACAATACGTAACAACTGTTCCAGCACATATCACTGCTGATACTGGTATGGACGTTCTAACTCACGCAATTGAATCCTATGTTTCTGTAATGGCAAGTGATTATACTCGTGGTTTATCTATCCGAGCAATCGAACTTGTATTTGAAAACCTACGTGATTCCGTTCTTAAGGGTGATCCTGATGCACGCGAAAAAATGCATAACGCTTCTGCCCTGGCTGGTATGGCGTTTGCCAATGCTTTCCTTGGAATTAACCATAGTTTGGCACACAAAATCGGACCTGAATTCCACATTCCTCATGGTCGTGCGAATGCCATCCTTATGCCACATGTTATCCGTTATAACGCACTTAAACCTAGAAAACATGCGTTATTCCCAAGATATGAAAGCTTCCGTGCAGATGAAGATTATGCTCGTATCTCTCGTATTATCGGCTTCCCTGCTGCAACTACAGAAGAAGGCGTTAAATCACTTGTAGATGAAATCATCAAACTTGGTAAAGACGTTGGTATCGACATGAGTCTTAAAGGACAAAATGTTGCTAAAAAAGACTTGGATGCTGTTGTAGATACACTTGCAGATCGCGCATTCATGGACCAATGTACTACTGCCAACCCTAAACAACCACTTGTAAGCGAACTAAAAGAAATCTACCTAGAAGCTTACAAAGGTGTATGAAACTAGCTAACTTGTCCACTATTAATATAAAAAAGTTAGAAGAAGGCGCAAGTCCATCCCAGGGCTTGCGCTTTCGCTTTAATATAGAAATGAGTATAATAGTTTTTGAATGGAGTTGATAACAATGACACAAACAGTCATCCCCTACCTTACTTTTAATGGAGAAGCGGGTGTTGCCCTTGAATTTTATAAAAAAGTTTTCCAAGCTGAAATTACCAATACACGTTATTTTCATGAAATGGAAGGATTTTCTGGTGACAAATTTTTAGGAGAGCGAATTCTTCATGCAAGACTAACCAAAGATACAAACGATTTATTCTATTTTTCCGACACATTAGATGATGAAACAGATGCAGGTAACCGGCTTTCTGTTGCAGTAATTTTTGACACAGAGGAAAGTTTTGTCCATGCTTTTGCGCTACTATCAAAAACTGGTACAATCGAAATCCCCATCCAAGAAATCTATGGGGGTAGTAAATATTGCCAACTAATTGATCATTATAGCATCCATTGGCATCTTAGCTTCGAAAAGCAGACTACAACTAAAGTCTGATACTTTTCCGTCCTTGAGTCGAATGTAATTAGTACTATAAATAAGTATACTTTATAGTAGATAAATTAAAGGAGTGAGTTCATGAGTGAAACTGTTTTACAATTAGAACATGTCACAAAGAAAGTTGGACAAAAAGCCCTTGTTAAAGATATCAGCTTTGATATTCAAAAGGGTGAAGTATTTGGTTTGTTAGGCCCTAATGGCGCTGGAAAAACCACTATTATTCGTTCGATTGTTGGTCTAATTCGTCGTACGGAAGGAACTGTTTTTATTAATGGAATAAATGTTGATACCGATTTTAAAGCAGCAATTTCAGAAGTTGGTTCCATTATTGAAAATCCAGAGTTTTATATGTATATGTCTGGATGGAACAATTTAAAACAATTTGCACGGATGAGTCAAAAACCAATTACAGATGAGCATATTCGAGAAATCGTTGAACTTGTCAAATTAACTGGTGCAATTGATCAGAAAGTTAAAACCTATTCTCTTGGTATGCGTCAACGTTTAGGTGTTGCTCAAGCGCTTATTCATAGTCCTGCCCTCCTTATTCTAGATGAGCCTACTAACGGACTTGATCCACAGGGTATGGCAGAATTTAGAAGTCTAATACGTGATTTAGCAACCAACGGAACAGCTGTTTTAATCTCTAGTCACCTACTTAGCGAAATTCAGCAGATTACAGATCGGTTCGCAATCATCAATAAAGGCGTGCTAACTCACACAGAAAAAATGAGTGACTTACTAGAAAATAATATCGCTGTTTATAAACTTAAAGTCACCAATCCAGTAGCAGCAAAAGCAGTACTACATAATTTACCAGTCAAAATAATCGCTGAAAAAGATAATTTATTTAAAATTGAAGTCACACATGAAGATATTTATTTAATTGCTCGTGCTTTAATTCAAGCAGATATCGATTTATTAGAAATGATTCCAATGCAAGCCTCCCTTGAGGAAAGGTTCCTAGAGTTAACAAAAAACGGAGGTGAAAATGCATGATTGCTTTAGTGAAAAATGAATTTTATAAATTATTCTTACGTAAATCAAGTTGGATTATGCAAATTGTCTTATTTCTTATTGTACTAATATTGGCTGTCCTAATGCTTTTCGTTAGCCGCATTGACAGCGGGAGCACTGAAGCAAGTGGAGCTGGCATTAATGTTTATTATGACACGAGTGGAGCCCCTGTTAGTGAAGATGATTACTGGAACTCTGTTGATAAAGATGGAAATCCCACTTATAAAACAGAAACCCTTTCCCTAACAGATTCCTTAGCCTACTTAAAACAGCAAGAAAAAGCGGCTAGTTCTAAAGCAGAAAAAGAATCATTACAAAAACAAATAGATTTTTACCAACCTTATGTAGATGCAGGTGAAAAACCAGTAAATAACTCCACTGGTATATCAAGCGCTAACTTCTTTGCAACTCTTGGAAATTCTGCTGCTGTGGCAACGATGCTCGTTGTTATTGTTGCAAGTATGATTGTAGCTACAGAGTTTTCAGCTGGTACCATAAAATTATTACTGACTCGTCCCTATTCAAGAAGTCAGATTTTATTTTCAAAATATCTAGTTTGTATTTTATATAGTATCATTAGCTCAATCACCTTATTTTTATCAGGCTTTATTTTCTCCTTCATTTTACCGTCGCAATCTATTTTTATGCCACTCGCTCCTGAAACAGGTGCAATGACGGCTTGGACTTTTGCTTGGACAATGCTTGGAACAAACTTTTTATTAATGATAGTATATGCAACAATCGCCTTCTTCTTCTCCTCGGTGGTTCGCTCACAAGCGCTTGCTGTTGGTGTTGGAGTTGGGATTTTATTCTCTGGTGGTATTATCCGCCAACTACTTCCAATTGCCATTGAGAAATATGAATGGATGAAATGGATTCTCTTCAACTTACTTAGTCTGAATGACACAGTTGGTGGTACAGAGATTGCTGGTAATTTGGCAGACTGGCAAATTATCGCAGGACTTGGCGTTTATACTGCGATTATACTATTCTTCACTTTCTTCATCTTTAAAAAACGTGATGTAGCACTAAGTTAAAAAAATGGACCACCTAATTTGTAGATAGGTGGTCCATTTTTGTCAATATTATTAGTAGCTATCTGTTCTCATTAAAGCTTATATGTTACTTCCATCGTTCATTTTAATGTTTTACAATATAAATTTTAGCTGCTTGATTGGTAGCTATTTTGACTGTTCCACCAATTGGAAAAGTAGCGTTTGGTTGGGTGTGTCCAAAATCCGCCCCCGTGATAACCGGAATATTATGCAGCGCAGGTTTTGTCTGGATGATATAGCTTAGTTGCTCTTCCGTGACAGCAGATTTATTTTGGAAACGGCCAATGACTAAACCTTTTATTTCGTCTGCACCTGGCTGACTAAGAAGCGATTCTAAGTTGCGATCAAAAAGTTCCGGAGTTGTTTGCTCATCGTCTTCTAAAAATAAAATTGTATCTTTTAGATTAGGCATAAATTCGGTTCCCTGTAATAAATTAAGCGTGCATAAATTACCACCAAGCAGCGTACCCTCAGCCTCACCGTGATGTACGACGGATAAGCCAGTATTTGGTATAAAATCTCTATTTTGTTGATCAAGATACCACAGATCATCACTCCAAAAATCACTTTCCTTAAAAAGATAAGCTTCCGTTTGTGTTAGGCATGCTTGAAATGATTCTATCGTATAGTCAAGTCCCCGCTCCATCGAAAAAGTAGAGAAATGAGCGCCAGAGTAAGTAACTAGTTCTGTTTGCGTGTAAATGGCCGTTGCCAGTGCGGTAATATCCGAGAATCCACAAAGAATTTTTGGATTCTCGGATATTAATTCATAATCTAGATATGGCAATAATTGATTACTATTAAATCCACCAATCACAGTCAAAATTGCCTTTACATTGCTATCATTAAATGCTTCATGAATATCAGATACACGAGAATGAATACTAGAACTCAACATGCAATCTGTTTCTAACACGTGTTCCCCAAAACTCACGATGAAACCTAATTCATTTAACCTTTTCTCTGCTAATTTTATTTGATTATCCACTATAATACTCATCGAACGGCTTGGTGCAATAACACGAATTTCATCCCCTTGTTTTAATTTAGCTGGAATCATCGTCTCTCCTCCCGATGAATCGTATGGAATGGACAGGTAATTAAATGATCATCTACCATACCAATCGCTTGAAGATAAGAATAAATAATAACTGGACCAACAAATTTAAAGCCACGTTTTTTTAAATCTTTACTCATTTTTTCGGATAATTCATTGCTAGCTGGTACAGAATTTACACTGTCCCATTTATTGATAATTCGTTTGTTATTTGTAAAGCTCCAAATATAATCTGCAAATGTGCCAAATTCTGCTTGAACCTTTTGAGTGGCTATTGCATTTGTTCGAACAGCCTTGACTTTTAGCCGATTTTTAATGATTGCAGCTTTTGCAGTAATTTCTGCTAATTGTTCATCAGTTAAATTCGCACATTTAGCAATATCAAAACCAAAAAAAGCTTCTTGATAGGCTTTTCTTTTATGTAAAATTAATTTCCAAGAAAGACCAGCTTGGGCTCCTTCTAAGTTGAGCATTTCAAATAAATAAGTATCATCCGTGCTAGGGACACACCACTCTTTGTCGTGGTATTCCAGTTCAAATGGATCATTAATAGACCACGGGCAACGTAATTCTTCAGGCAAATTAACTTCCTCCTATATCGATAAAATATAATAAATACTAATGGAAATGGCGATAAAAAGGCCTATACAACTCCAAATTAGTCGCTGTTCTTTCCACTGGCTGACAGTAACGGCAATACTTAATGCTAAAAACAAAAAAAGTAACCAATTAGGTACTTCTGGCTTATAATTGCTCGCAAAAATCAGATAACCTACAATCGCTGCAATAATTCCTGTACTAATGAAACTAACTTTCTGATATCGCATTCCTTCACACCTCTCACTACTCCATCATAAAACATATGTTCTCTTTTTGCAAGTATCATTAAAAAAGAGACGAATTCACTATTCGCCTCTTTAAGCTTTATTTTAATTTTCCACGTAATACCATTGGTAAGATTCCACCATGACGATAATAGTCAATTTCAACTTCTGAGTCAAACCTTGCCAGTGCTTTAAAAGTAAACTGGCTACCATCTTCTCGAGTAGCTGTTACTTGGATAATATCTCTAGGAACTACATCTTCGCCTATTTCTACTTGAAGACTTTCAGAACCAGTTAATCCAAGTGTCTCTGCATCTTCACCTGGTTGGAATTGAAGTGGTAAAACACCCATCATCACTAAGTTCGAACGGTGAATCCGCTCATAACTTTTTGCTAAAACCGTTTTTATTCCAAGTAAATTAGTTCCTTTGGCTGCCCAGTCACGAGAGGATCCCATTCCATAATCATCGCCAGCAAGCACCACTAAACCAGTGTTATTTTCAATATACTTACGAGATGCATCATAAATTGACATCACTTCACCTGTTGGCCAGTAGGTTGTATAACCGCCTTCTGTTCCAGGAGCGATTTGATTTTTAATACGAATATTCGCGAAAGTTCCGCGCATCATCACATCATGATGTCCACGGCGAGAGCCATAGGAGTTAAAGTCACGAATAGCAACACCTTGATCTTGAAGGAATTTTCCGGCTGGTGTATCTTTTCCGATTGCTCCGGCTGGTGAAATATGATCAGTTGTAACAGAGTCCCCAAATTTGCCGATAATCCGAAGATCAGATAAAGCTTCTACTTCTCCTGCCTCTTTTGCTAAATTATCAAAGAAGGGTGGATTGGCGATATATGTGGAATCCTCATCCCATTTATAAAGCGCATCTTCTGTTGTTTCGATAGCATTCCAAGCTGCATTTTCATCAAACACGTGGGCATATTGCTCACGGAAAAGTTCTGGGGTTACTGTTTCTTGAACAAGTGCTTTTACTTCCTCTGAACTTGGCCAAATATCATCCAAAAAGATATCTTCTCCATTATTTCCACGTCCGATTGGTTCTGTTAACATATCTACATTTGTTGTTCCAGCAAGTGCATAAGCAACAACAAGTGGTGGTGATGCTAAGAAGTTTGCTTTTACAAGCGCATGAATTCTACCTTCAAAGTTACGATTTCCACTTAAAACAGCAGAAACAAGTAAATCGTTTTCTTGAATTGCTTCTTCAATTTCATCTTTTAGTGGTCCGGAGTTACCAATACATGTTGTACAACCATAGCCAACTAAATCAAAACCGAGCTTTTCCAGATAAGGAAGTAACCCAGCTTTTTCTAAATAACCAGTAACTACTTTGGAGCCAGGAGCTAAGGATGTTTTGACAAATTTTGGTACTTCTAAGCCTTTTTCGACTGCTTTTTTAGCAACTAAACCAGCGCTTAACATGACGTATGGATTAGAAGTATTCGTGCAACTTGTAATCGCCGCAATCGCAACAGAACCAGTCTTCATTGTTGACTTATCACCATTACCAAAAGTCACGGTAACTTCTTTGGCTAAACTTGATTTATCTAGTCCAAATCCTTGGTTGCCAGCTTTAGCAGTAAGTGATTCACGGAACGTATCTTTCATTTTAGAAAGTGGAATCAAATCTTGTGGCCGTTTTGGTCCAGCTAGATTTGGTTCAATCGTAGAAAGATCCATTTCGACAGTTTGTGTATAATTAGGTTCGACTTTTTCTGGTGTAAAGAATAAATCGTTGGCTTCTAAATAAGCTTCTACTAATTCGATCTGTTCTGCATCACGACCAGTTAATTTTAAATAATTTAACGCTTCTTTATCCACTGGGAAAAAGCCACATGTTGCACCATATTCTGGCGCCATGTTCGCTACAGTAGCCCTATCAGCAAGTGGTAATGTTGCAACGCCTGGACCATAGAATTCTACAAACTTACCAACTACTTTTTGTTCCCGTAATACTTGTGTTACTTTTAAGGCGAAATCAGTTGCTGTTGCTCCATTTGGTAATGCTCCGGTTAATTTGACACCAATAACTTCTGGGATTGGGAAATAAGACGGTTGTCCGAGCATCCCTGCTTCTGCTTCGATACCACCGACACCCCAACCTAGCACACCGATGCCATTAATCATCGTTGTATGGCTGTCTGTTCCAACAAGTGAATCAGGGAAAGCAACAAATTCACCGTCCGCTACTTCATTTGCAATCACAACATTAGCTAAATATTCCAAGTTAACTTGATGGACGATGCCAGTCGCTGGCGGAACTGCTCGGTAGTTATCAAATGCTTTTTGTGCCCAATTTAAAAATTGATAGCGTTCCATATTTCGTTTGAACTCAAGATCCATATTAATTTTTAAAGCTTCTGGATTGGCATAGCTGTCGACTTGTACTGAATGATCGACTACTAAATCAACGGGGATTTCTGGATTAATCTTCTCAGGATCGCCACCGAGGTCCGCCATTGCTTTTCGTAATGAAGCTAAATCAACAACAGCTGGAACTCCGGTGAAATCTTGCAAAATCACTCGAGCAGGTTTAAACGGAACTTCTCCGTCATTACCATCTTTGGACCAATGCGCAAGATCTTCAATATGAGTATCTTTAATCACTCTACCATCTGCTTGCCGTAGAACTGATTCTAGTAAAACACGAACAGAGTATGGTAATTTCTCAATGTTTGTAAGCTTATCCTCTTCTAAGGTTTTAAGTTTGTAATAATGATACGTTTTGTCGTTTAGCTTGAATGATGCTTTTGCTTTTTCTTTCCAATTAGTCATCCACGTTTCCTCCTTCAGTTCTTGAAACGATTGGTCTCTCTTACCTATTGTACTGAAAAAACAGCGATAAGTAAACAAAGAGAATCTGTTATATTTCAATAACTTTTTCTTATAACAAAAAAACGAATGACAACTTAATGTCATTCATCTTTATTTTATATTCCTAAGTGCTTAAGTGCTTGTTCTAAGGAGCCAAATGAATCCAATTTGGAGATATTCGAACCTACCTGAATCGTCCGTTGAGCAAAACTCGGCTGCATACCAGAAAGGATTGGTATCAAACCAATTAATTTAAAGGATTGAATCATATCTTCCATGTGTTTCGTAGCTAAATCGTCTTTTAAAATCGCGCTAGAAAAATCAATCACAATGGTGTCGATATTTAATTTATCAGCAGACTCTATCGCTTTTTCTTTCATAAAATAACCACGATCATCATCTAATGTACCAACAATTGGCAGTACTCCAACCGTTGCAGTGATTGGGATAATTCGCGTTGATAATTGAATGATTTCTTTACGCTGCTCTGCTACTTTTTTACGATTTTCTTGCATGAATCCTTCTAGCACACGTTGTTGAATCGAAGTTAATATGTCTTTTACTTCCATCATAAATTGTATAATATCCATATCTGTGTACAAATTCGCTTCTTGCTCTTTCCACAACATTAGTTTTGCAAGAATTAATTTGTCTACTTCGCTCATGTGCTGGTGAATTTTCTTTATGTCTGTTTTATCATTGAAACGCCTTTTGCCAATTGTATTAAAATCACGCTCTTTTGCACCAGTTATCGAATCTATAATCATGGCGCAAGAGTTCATACTTAATGAACGAATAGATTCCTCTTCTTCACCAGCATCAAGTCGTAACTTATATTCATCTGTTTTCGTATAATATTCTTCATAAAAAGCTTCGATTAATTCTTCACGGCGGCTAATTAATATTTGACTAATTTGCATAATATCTCCTTCTTACCTTGCAAAAATCAAAATATTGTCTGCATGTAAATTTCCAATCATTTTATCGATCTGTTCTTCAGTTAAATCAAAATCCTCTAATAATTTTTTGACAGATTTATCATCTGTCTTAGAGAACCATTTGGCAAATGGACCTGCTGCATATAAAGCACCATATTTCGGATTATATGCTTGTGGAATAACAATTGCGCCACTAAGTGATTGTAGTATTCCAGAAATAATACCAAATGCTTCTTCATTTACTGGACGTTCGATTTCGATGTTCTCTTTTTCCGCTAATGTTTCTAAGTTTTTATTATGTTTCGATTTAGCTAAAACGGAGATATCCTCTTTCTCATAGCCTTCACTTACTAACTTTTCGATGATTTCCTCTGCTGCACCGACATTTTGAACTGCAAATACTTCCCATTTTTTCATTATTTTTCAGCCCTTCCATTATCCATTTGTAAGATTTGTTTAATTTCTTCTGTGCTAAGTTTTCCTAGCATTTGTTCACCTGGTTGGATAAGTTCATCCACCAGTGCTTGTTTTTTCTTTTGTAAATCAAAAATTCGTTCTTCAATGGTACCTTTTGTAATCATTCGGAAAACTTGGACAACACGTTTTTGACCAATTCGGTGAGCCCGTCCAGTTGCTTGTTCTTCTACAGCTGGATTCCACCATAAATCATATAAAATCACTGTGTCGGCACCAACTAGATTCAGCCCTGTTCCTCCAGCCTTTAAAGAAATCAAGAAAATATCGTTCTCCCCTTCATTAAAAGAATTAACCATATCCAATCTTGTTCTCGATGGTGTTTTACCGTCCATATAGAAGAATGTTTGACCATCTTCTTCTAGCTTACGGCGAATTATCGCAAGCATTCCAGTGAACTGAGAAAAAATCAAGATTCGTTTACCATTTTCTCTCGCTGTTTGTATTGTATCAAATAATTGTAGTAGTTTACCAGATTCACCTTGATAATTTTCGACAAAAAGACTAGGATCACAGCAAATTTGGCGTAAACGGGTTAACCCCGCTAATAATTTAATCCGCTCTTCAGATGCATTGCCACTACTTTCTTCCAAGTCAGCTTGAATTTTTTCTAAATAAGCCAAGTAAATCGTTTTTTGTTCATCGGTCAATTCAGAATAAAGGTTCGTCTCAATTTTATCAGGTAATTCTTTTACTACATCTTGTTTAAGACGACGAAGTAAAAATGGTCGAATCATTTTCGCAATATTTTCGTATGGAATTTCTTTAAATTTTCGTAGTGATGGGAAAAATCCTGGCATTAATGTTTGATAAATCGCCCAAAGTTCATCAATGCTATTTTCAAGAGGTGTTCCACTTAATGCAAAAACATGGTTCCGTTTCAATGCTCGAACAGCTTGTGAAGCTTTTGTATGATAATTTTTGATGGCTTGTGATTCATCAATAATAACACTTGAAAAGGCGACATCCGCGAGATTCAAAATATCTTGACGAAGCGATGGATACGAAATTAAATAAACATGGCCACGTTTCATTTCCTTCATTTCAGCCATGCGCGACTCTTTTGTTCCATGTAAAACAGTAACAGGAATCATTGGTGCAAATTTTTCAAGTTCGCTTTGCCAATTGTATAGTAGAGAAGCTGGTGTAACGATTAATACTGGTTTCAAGTTCGGATTATTTTCTAATTCAGATGCTAAGAAACTAATGGTTTGAACTGTTTTCCCCAGTCCCATGTCATCGGCTAAAATCCCACCAAGATTGTATTTAGCAAGTGACTTCATCCACTCAAACCCTGTCAGTTGATAATCACGTAATTCCGCTTTTAACCCTCTTGGTAAATCAAAACTGTCTTCCGATTGTGTAGTTATATCCGTTAATAATTCGCGAAATGACCGGCTAAATTTATGATGTTCATCTTGCGTTCCCGCTCCTAGAATATCATAAATTTGCATCCCTCGATAAAGTGGGACTTGCATATTACTTTGGACATCTTTTTTACGAACTTCAAGCATCTGGAGAACGTCTTCCATTTGTTTATAGTTTTCTGATTCTAGTGATAAGAAACGACCATTTTTCAAACGATGATAGCTTCGTTTTTCGCGTAAAGATTCTAGGACATTTTGGACTTCTTCTTCAGGTATACCTTTAAAATCAAAGGTCACGGAAAGATAATCATTGTTGCCAGAAACATCTAATGTTGTTACAGGACGAACATTATCTTCCACCATTTCTTCCAGTCCATCTTCCATATATATTTCCGCAAATTCTGCAAGCTTTGGAATCGTCCGATAATAAAACTGATATAGATCTTTTTCTTGCTTGTTCACTACCATTTTTGTTCCAGAAAAATGAACAGGTGCGCTTTCTAAAATATTCATCACTCGTGTTTCTTTTTCAACATCACGAATCATGATTTTTTCGTTTTCTTCCTCTGTTGTAATAAATGGGTCGAATTGTTGATTGCCATAATGATACTCTAGTCGCAAAGTATGTTCGCCGTACTCTAATGCGATATAGAGTTTGCAGTCAAGTGGTTGTTGCGTGATACGACCTTCAATCGAATCGTCTAATTTTAGTTTTCCGCTCTTTTGTAAAGCTGGTAAAACATAAGAAACGACTTCACTTAATTGCGACTCAGAAAATTGCACGACTTCATTTTTCGTTACTTTATGAAACTCTATCAGTGGTTTTAAAGATTCCCAGACTTCATGTGTTGGAATAAAAAAGGTACCATCAAAAAATAGGAGTTGATATGCTTCCAAAAAGATTGCTTGCTGTATATCTTCCATTTCCAATTGGTACTTATCATCAGCACTTTTTCTAAGTTCAAAAATGAAATCTAATTGCTCATGACGAACAGCTAGACCGCGGTATTTAATATCTTCCACTCGATCTTTCATAAGAATACACATCGTATCACGTTCAGACAAGAGCTCTAATAAGCCACTTGCCATACTTGGCGGAATCGTTAAGTTCTTTTCTTCTGCATAAGATTTATTCCAATAAAAAGTATCCGTATCATACATTTTCGCAATTTCACTAATTTGAAGCAGCTTTTCTAGAATTTTTTTATCCGCTTCTGCAAAATAATGTTCGTTTGGGTCATAAGCAAAATTCTTCGTAAATACGAGCCACTGCCGGTCACGGACTGCAGCAAGAAATGTATTCATGTTTTTCACGACATACGTTCGTTCTGTCCCAACCTTCACTTCGATAGTCATGATATGGCTAAAATCATCTGGCTTCAGACGAATAATATATTGCGTCTGAAGCGGTGTTTTATTCGTGTTATCTTCTTCTACATCGAGTTGTTGCGCCATATTTTGTTGAAAAAGGGATAGAAGCGTATTGGATTCTTGTGTAAGAATTCGATTTTTAAAATCTTGTTTAGCTGCTTTTTGTTTTTCTTTTTCCATTTTTAAATGTGTCGCATAAATATGCTTGCAAATCGCATTTAACTGAAAATCTGCACAACTGCACGCATAATTTTCACTTCCAGCATCTTCCACTACATTTTGATCAATAAAATATGTAAGGAAATGACCAGTTGCGTCCTTTTCATAAAACTGAATAATTTCTCCGTCTTCCATCAATTTTTTCCCGGCCTGCTTAACACTATATGGAATCATTTTATTTTGAACTGCGGTAAAGTGCTCCATTAACTTTCTTCCTCCCAAAAACCGTCCATTACTCTAAACTACTATTATATAGGAAAAGACGAGTGTCGGCAATGCAGGCGGTCTTTTAGCTATTAGATGTCATAAATTTTGTTGTACTACCATGGTTTGTTGCGGTTACTTCAAGCCTTGCAGAAATCCGCTCTTTTAGCTCCGGAACATGTGAGATTATCCCAACAAGACGGCCATTTTCCTGAGTTTCGAGTAGACATTCCACTGCTACTTCAAGTGATTCTGGATCGAGTGTTCCAAAACCTTCATCAATAAACATTGTCTCAAGTGAAATCCCTCCAGCCATTTCTTGTACCACTTCTGCTAGAGATAAAGCAAGTGCCAGTGAAGTTTTAAAGCTCTCTCCGCCCGAAAGTGTCTTCACATGGCGAGTTAATCCTGTATATTCATCAAACACTTCTAATTCTAGCCCACTTTGAACATTTCCTTTAGCTTTTTCAATTTTTCGCCGTAGCTCAAATCGCCCACTGGTCATTTTCGATAATCGATGGTTTGCTCGGTGAATAATCGTATCTAAAAATAAAGCCAATATATATCGTTCAAAGGTTAGTCTACGTGGATTTTTCCCCCGTGCTACATCAGACAACAAACCGATATCCGCATAACTTATTTCCGCTTGTTCTACAGTTTGAATGCTTTTTTGATAATTTTCTATGAGTTCTTTACGTTTTGTTACTAGTTGACGTTGCCTCATTGTTTTTTCTTCTACTTCTGTTAATATTTGTTGTTTTTCTTTCATGAAAATTTCTAGTTGTTCGATATTTGGCTTTTGTTTATCTTTTAATTTTGCAGTTAAATCTGCTTGGCGAGATATCGCTAAATGACGTTTTTTCTGGTACTCAGATATTTGCGCCTCAAGACTGGTTAACTCCTCATTTGATAGTAAAGCATATTTATAATCTTCATAGTTCGAAAAATGGTTTTCCTTCATTGCCACTTTAAAAATTTCTCGTTGCATTTGTAAAGCACTCTTCGCATCAGCTGTTGTTTTAATGGCAACGGTTAAAGTGGACTCTAATCTTGTAGTTTCTTTTTCCGCTTGTTGATAAGCTGTATCTACTCGCTCTTTTTTCTCTTTATGGTTTTGAATATTCGCTTGAAGCGTGTTTTTCTGTTGATCAAAGCTAGCCTTATCTCGCATACTAGATGGGATAGATTGTTCTAGATAAGACAACTTCCCTGTAGTTAATTGCACCTGTTGATGTAAGCTTTCCACTTGCTGACCTATATTATTTAATTCTGATTCAGCTTCCGTTTGTTTGTTCTTTAATGTGGTTATTTTTGTTTGGATAGTTTCTTTTTGAGCAACTTTTAATTGTAATTCCTCAATTTGTTTTGTTAGCTCATTTGCTGATTGCTGTTGTTCCGCCAAATGCTTTTCTACTTCTGCTAAACTTAAATCTTGAATATCTGCCCACTCGTTTAATTGCCATTCGAGTTGACTAATCGATTTTTCTGTAGCAGAGATTGTTAATTGTTTGGCTTGTAAATCTGCTTTTGCTGCTTCTAATTTTTCTACATTAGCGGCCTCCCCCCAAGTCGCCAGTTCTGGGTGCGTATGAGAACCACAAACAGGACAAGCTTCTCCGTCATGTAGATGTTCTGCAAGAATCGCAGCTTGTTCTTTTTCGAACTTTGCTTCTTCTTGTTTTATCATCGCTTCCATAGTTACTTTTTCAGAAAAAAGTTGCGTTAAAGTTTGTTCTGCTGATTGCTTTTCTTTCTCCCAAGCAATCATTTTTGTTCGTTTATTTAACAATTCTTGTTTTTTTTCCATCAGCGATTCGCTGGTTGTTCGCTGGTTGATGGCTTCTAGATTGGCTAATTCAGCCTTCGTTATTTCAGTCAACTGTGTTTCTGCTAAATGTAGTTCTTCCAGTAGCGCTTGCTGATTCGTTATGACTTTTTGTAAAATATCTGCTTGTTCTTTCCACGCTAATTCGGCACGACGTTTTTGCACGGTAATTGTTTCCAGTTCGATAATTTTCGGTTCCATTTCTTCTAGTTGGAACAGATGACGCTTGTTTTTTTCGTATTCAGCTTCTTGTTCAGCAAGTATTTCTTTTTGCTTTTTAGCGTTTGCAAATTGTTCTGCTACTTTTTCAGCATCGGTGGTAACTTGTTTTTCAGTCATTTCTGCTGTCTGTAATTGTTCTTTTAAACGAATACAAAGGGCATCTTGTGAACGTAAATTACTCGCTCTTTTTGCTTTTTCAACTCGTTCTTCCATCGTTTTATAATAATCCATTGCTTGTTCAAGTGATGCTACTTCCTCTGTATACAAGTCTAAATTATGCCAATCGAGTAGCTGTTCTTTCGCTAACGTCACTTTTTCAACTGCTTTACTAGTTTCTTCTCGGATAACAAGTAATTCCCGTTCTAAATCGAATAAATGACCTTCTTCTTGAGCAATAAGCTTGGTTTGTAGTGTACTGATTTCGACGGTCGTCTTCCCAGCAACTTCTACGCCAGGTGTGCTAAGTTCCGCAAGTTCGACCACTTTTTTCCTAGCTTCTGTTACTAAAACTTCGGCTTCTTTTTGCTTTTCCCATAAAATATTTTCTACTTTTTCATAATAAAGCGTATGCGCAAGTCGTTGCAGTATTACTTCTTTTTCTTTACTATCAGAAACAAGTAGTTCACGAAACTCACCTTGGGGAATCATCAAAATCTGTCTAAATTGATCGACATTTAATTGAATTAGCTCTTCCATTTTCGTATTAACATCTCGAACTGAGCTTGCGAGCAGCTTCATTTCGTCGCCAATCAGTTCATATAATTCGGCTTTTTGAGGAGAAGTTGTCGTCCCGTTTCCGCGTTGTTTGGCAATTTCTTGCTGAGGAATACGGCTAATCTGATAAATATGCTCTTTCAGTCTAAAAATGAGTTTCACTTCTGTAAGTTCTTTATCCGTCGCAAAATGACTACGCATCGAAAAACTCTCTCTATCAAATGTATTTGCTTTTCCAAATATCGCAAAACTAATTGCATCAAAAATAGTTGATTTCCCAGCACCCGTTTTTCCAGAAATGACAAAGATTTGCTCGGTTCCCAGTTTTTCAAAATCAATCACTTCTTTTTTAGCATAAGCACCAAAAGCTTGCATTGTTAGTTTGATTGGTCTCATTCTGCTTCTTCCTTTCTCGCAAGCTCAAAAACTTCCGTTAATTTTTGTTTTTGTTCATTGGTTAATTCCGTTCCATTCGCATATTCAAAAAATTGATCAAACAGTTCTAAATCATCTTTTTTCATCACTTCTTCAAAACTAGCTTGTGATTCTTTTAGTTGCTGTTTTTTTCGTTCCAAATGTAAAATATTCGGATAAAATTGGCGCAATTTCCCCATTGGATCAATTAGTGCACCTTCATCCATTAGATTTACTTGAAAAAAGTCATCTGGAGTTTCAACCAAATTCTCTGTAAGCTCCGCCAAAGTTCCAGAAATTATTCGCATGTCATGTTTTGGTGTAAGCAAGCGCTCTTCCACACGAACTAGCGAATTGCCTTCGATTTCAACAATCCGCACACTCTTCTTATCATTCACTTCCGAAAAAGAATACTTGAGCGGAGAACCACTATAAAAAATGGTCGGGTGATTGATCGCATGTGGATGGTGTAAATGACCAAGCGCTGTATAAGTGAAACCATCAAAACAATTTGTCGATACACGGTCCACATTTCCAATTGCCAGTTGTCGTTCCGAGTCACTCGGTATCCCACCAGAAACAAAAGCATGTCCAACTAAAATTTGTGCTTTGGCTGGATTCCATTTAGCCCGAATTTGCTTTGTTACAGCTTGCATAGCATCTTCAAAGCTTCGAATCGAATGATCTTTAAAAGCCTCTCTAATGATAGCAGGTTCATGGTAAGGAACAAGCCAAATTTCGGCATCCATAAAAGGAATTGCTTCAAAGTCAGCACTGCATTTTCCTTTCATATAGAGTTTACTACTTGCATACCACTGCGTACCAAATGACAATCGTTCTGCACTATCGTGATTTCCACTAATTGCAAAAATCGGGATACCTAACTCCACATTCCATTTTACTAATATATCATTTAAGACCTTGACTGCATCAGCTGGTGGCACAGCACGATCGTATAAGTCCCCTGCCACAATTAGCGCATCCACTTTTTCTTCCTGTGCAATTTTCGTTATTTCGGCTAAAATAAATTCTTGTTCCGTAAGCATTGATACTCCGGAAACAATTTTCCCTAAATGCAAATCAGCTGTATGTAAAAATTTCATGCTTATCCTCTTTTCTTTTTCCGCAAGATTATTTATTTTTGATGCAAAAGTTGTTGTTTTTAAGTATACTAGATATAGTCTAAAAAAAACTAGCAATACTGGGAGTGAAGAAGTTGTTTTATCATTTTGCAAAAAATCTCGTTCATTTTATTTTAATTATTATTGGTGGGCGATTTCAAGTACAAAATAAAGACAAAATCATCGAAGCGCCTTATGTCGTCGTTTCCACACATACTTCTTGGATTGAAATCTTATACCTTGGTTTCGCTTTGTCACCAACACCTGTCCATTATATGGCTAAGCAAGAACTATTTAAAGGAAAAATGCTTAACTGGTTGATGACGCACTTAAACGCCTTTCCAGTAAATCGCGACAATCCGGGACCAAGTGCCATTAAAGCACCTATCCGGATGTTGAAATCTGGTAAAGTAGTGGGGATTTTTCCTAGTGGTACAAGAAAAACGACGAATCTTCATCTAAAACGGGGCGCAGTAACCATTGCTCACAAAGCAAAAGTTCCAATGTTACCTGCTGTCTATGATGGTCCAAAAACATTCGGTGAAATCTTAAAGCGTAAAAAAATCATTATTCGTTTTGGGGATCCCGTCTTATTCAATGATACCGAACTTGACCAAAAAGAGCTACTAGAAGTTAAATCTCAAGAATTAATGGCTACTTTTGAACAATTACAAAATGAAATTAATCAAACGAAAAAGAAATAAAAAAAGACAGCTTCCTTCGAAAAGGAAACTGTCTTTCTTTGTTATCAAGAAGCTGTATCTGTTGTAATACTTGAAGGGTTAAGTCCTGCTTCTTTTAGTACGTTGGCAATTGCTTCATCTGCTTTAGTCATTGCTTCGTCTGCTTTTGTTGTATCGCGTCCGCTAGCTTTAAGCGCATCTGATTCTTGTTTGTATGCAATACTTAAGTCTTCTACAGCTGTTTTGAAATCATCTGTATATTTACCAAGATCAGGTGTTTTTTGACTAGCGAGTGTTTCAGAAACTTTTAATGCAGATTCACTTGCAGGTTTTGCAAGTGCTGCTAGTTCTGCTTCACCAGGTTTTGGATCTGCACCAACTGCTGCTACATATGCATTATAATCTGCATTATTTGTGTCAATTACATCTACTAAAGACATATAATAATTTAGAACATCATCTTTCACATTGGTTGTTTCAGATTTCTTAGTATCTTCTTTTTTGTCTGAACTGTTAGAACCAGAACAAGCCGCAAGCGACAAACCTAGTGCTAAAGTTAAGACTACTAATAACCATTTTTTCATGCTTTTGTCCTCCTTTTTTCAAGCCAAACTCGGAAGCCCTTTTTTAACTGGCCGCGTCAGTCTCGGATTTGCTTCACCCATCCGGCAAGTAACATTACTCACGATGTAACATTATTCATTATAAGCTATTCATACTGCATAATTCAAGCAGTTTTCGAAAATGCTTTCACTATTATTCATAGTCTGCATTAACTTCTACTTTACTAAGTTCTTTTTCTGTATTTTTATATTGGAAATACATCACAATTCGCCACGGTACAATCATCGCAAATGCCATAATCCAGAACATTCCGGACAATTCCCCAACTTCTAAAGATCCACTAATCCAGTACTTAATAAAAATTCGAATAAGGAGTAATCCCATCAAAATAACTGGAAAAGCTTTTGTTCGTTTAATAAAAACGTATTGATGGCGAACTTCAAATTTCGTTGTCCAAATTAATATAATGGAAAATACAAGCCCCATCGCAATAGCCTCTAAAATATCTATCCATGATACACGGAAAAAAGGAATGACAAACATAAGCGCGCCTGTCGACATCATTATTGGTGGTATGATAATCCCTTTCACACTTGCTGGTCGTTTGGATGCTTTCATTCTAATCATAATAATTCCAGCTCCAAAAACAAGTGTAATAATAATTGAAATAACTAATGACACAACTAATTCCCCCTACTAATCTGCTATAACACTTCGCTTCTCATTATATTCCTTTTACCATGTGAAATAAACATCTCTGCTTACAGTGCTGCGTCTAAATCCATACCGCTATTTTGCAATTTGTACATGGAATGATAAACTCCTTGTTCGGCAATTAATGTTTCGTGTGTTCCGCGTTCAATAATTCGTCCTTTGGATAAAACTAAAATTAAGTCGGCATCCTTAATTGTCGAAAGTCGATGCGCAATCGCAATCGTCGTCCGTCCTTCTCTCATTCGTTTTAATCCAGTTTGAATTAAGCTTTCGGTTTCTGTATCAATGTTTGCAGTTGCCTCGTCTAACACAAGAATTTGTGGATTAGTAACTACCGTTCTCGCAAAAGAAATCAGTTGTCTTTGCCCACTCGAAAACGATGCACCCCGCTCAATAACTTTATGATTATACTGATCTGATAACGTTTGAATAAATCCATCCGCTTGAACAAATTTTGCAGCGTCTACAATTTGTTCGTTTGAAATAGTTTTGTTATATAAACGAATGTTCGTATTAATATCTCCATAAAACATAAAACTATCTTGTAAAACAAGCCCTGTCTTCTTCCGTAATTCTGTAATTTGGTGTGACTTAATCGATTTTCCATCAATTAAAATATCGCCACGTTCAAATTCATAAAAACGCATCATTAAGTTAATAATCGAACTCTTACCACTTCCAGTATGGCCAACAAGCGCAACAGTTTGACCTGGCTCTGCAGTAAAGCTAATGTTTTTAAGGACATCACGACCACCTTCATAAGCAAAAGAAACATCTTTAAATTCAATTTTCGCCCGTGTGATTTTCGCTTCTGGATCGTTTAATTGAGCTGGAACTTCTTCTGTTTCATCCATAATACGAAATACCCGTGAGGCTGCTGTAATTGCTTCTTGATACATCGCCAGTCGTTCCATCACATTATATATCGCTTCAAGAAAACGATCAAAATAACTAATAAAAGCATAAATCGTTCCAATTGCCACAGGACCAATTAGTGATTCTGCACCAAAGAAACTAAGAATAATAACAACCGCTAACGCATAGATTAAATCGATTGCAGGACCTAGAAGTAACGCGTTAAATTTGATGTTCTTCATTCCTACATCGTAATAATCTTTATTAATTTTTTCAAATTCTTTTACTAATCGACGCTCTTGATTAAACTGTTGTACAATCGACATCCCAGAAATAGATTCTGCGATTTTGGCGTTTAATTGGCTTAATTTTTCTCGTCTTGCCCGGTAAAATTTAGAACTATATTTCCGGTAAACAAAAATGATAAAGACGATTAAAGGAAACAGCAGCAAACTATACAGCGCTAATTGCACATTAAGTGCGAACATTGCTGCATAAATACCCACAAGCATAAACAAACTTTGAATGGCTGTCGAAAGAACATTAATAAACATGTCTTTCACTGCCTCCGTGTCATTAGTCACCCGAGAAACAATACTCCCAGCTGGCGTTTTATCAAAGTAACGCATCCCCAATGAATGTAATTTGGAAAAAATATCAATCCGCATTTGTTGCACGATTTCAAGAGCAATTTTTTGGAAGTAAAGTAGTTGAAAATACCACACAACCGATTTGCCTATTGTAAGACCCAAATATCCTGCTCCAAGAATGAGCAATGCCTGCATTTCAATGTTCATAGGTGTTAAATAATCATCTAAAAATATCTTTATCAAAATCGGAGCAAAAACATCTGCAAGCGTGACAAGAAGAACGAGTACGCCAGTCCAAATCAAACTTGGAATATGGTATTTTGTGTAACTAAGCATCCGTTTTAACACTTCGCGATGTTCTTTCCCCGACATCACTAGCATTTCATCTTGCTCACTTACTTTTTCCATCTGTCACGCCTCCTTCCTCTATCGCTTCTTCTAATTGTTGCTCACGGAACATTTCCGCATACCAACCATCTAGCGTCATTAACTCCTTATGTGTTCCACGTTCAACAATTTTCCCTTCATCAATCACGATAATCAAGTTCGCATGTTCCACTGAGCTTAGTCGATGAGCGCTGATGATAGTTGTTTTATCTGAACGATTTTCTTTTAAATTGGTTAGAATTTGTTCTTCAGTTTTAGCATCTACTGCTGAAAGCGCATCATCTAATACAAGTAATTCAGGATTCATAATAAGCGCTCTAGCAATTGCTAGTCTTTGCTTTTGTCCACCTGAAAGTGAAACACCACGTTCGCCAACAATGGTATCATAGCCTTGTTCAAAACCAAGAATATCATCGTCAACGGATACAAGTTGAGCTATTTGAGTCACTTCCGTTTGTGGTGCTTCTGGTTTGCCGAAACGAATGTTATCACGAACAGTTGCTGAAAATAGGAATTGATCTTGCGGTACGTAACCTATTGCTTCTCTTAGTGCGCGAATGGTATAATCTTGAATCTTTGTACCAGCAAAAGCTATTTCCCCTTCGTACGTATCATATTCACGCATTAACAGTTTTATTAATGAGGTTTTTCCAGCGCCTGTTCGCCCAACAATACCAAGCGTTTCTCCTGCTTTTAGTTCAAATGCAATCTCCGCGAGAACTGGCTCTGTTTCATCTGGATACGTAAATTTTTTTATTGCTACTTGCAAATTACCATCCGGAACGGTATCCACTGCGCTTGCGTGATCCAAAACATCTTCCTTTTCTTCCAGTAAATGCTGCACCCGATCATATGATGCATTTCCGCGTTGAATAATATTGTATAAAAAACCAAATGCTAGCATCGGCCAAATAAGTAAGAATAAATAGTTCGAAAAAGCAATAACTTGTCCGATAGTAAGTTCCCCATCAACAACAAATTTTGCACCAAATCCGAGTGATAACACAAAAGATATTCCTACAATAATTGAAATCATTGGATCAAACATCGCATCTACTTTTGCTACAGAGATATTTTTTTGGACAACTTCTTTTGTTTGTTTAGCAAAATCTTGAATATCTTCTTTTTCTTGTCCGAATGTCCGAGTCACTTTAATTCCAGAAATACTTTCCTGTGTTTTATCATTCAACATCGAGAAAGCAGCCTGGGCGCCGTGGAACCGGTCGTGCAGTTTTTTTCCTAGAATGGAACTTCCAAGAACCATAAACGGCATTGGTAATAGAGCAATCAACGTCAGTCGCCAATCAATCGTTATCGCCATTGTCGCAATAACTGTCCCTCCAGTTAAAACCGAATCAGAAAGTGTCAATACCCCAATTCCAGCCACTTGTTGGATTGCCGTAATATCATTCGTTGCATGCGCCATTAAATCTCCCGTTCGATATCGTTGAAAGAAAAACGGCGACATTTTTGTAAAATGTTCAAATAATCGTAAACGAAGCGTTCGTTGTAATTTATTATCAGAACCAAAAATGAGCATTCTCCAAACATATCGCCCACCATATGCAAGTACAGCTGCCACAACTAGAATAAGCATCCACTTTATCAATTTCTCTTTTGTCAGTGAGTCATTCGTTACCGCATCTACTGTGTAACCAATTATTTGTGGTGGAACTAACTGCAAGAGTGCTATTATAAATAGGATTGCAACCCCAAATGCATAAGATTTCCAATTTTCTTTAAAAAACCAGCTTAATGCTTTAAATATCTTCAAACCCCTTTTCCCTCCCTTTTTTCCTTAAAATTAGACAAATAAAAATAATGGACCCATTTCTGCCCATTATTACCCGAAAAAATATATTTATTTGCCACCACTTTGTATAAATAAAACCAAATTAAAGGAGAGTTTCCTTGCCCGTGAAATGGTCCGGTGAAATAAATGCTATTTTAACGCGCAATAATGCCTTGTTGGAAATCATATTATAATTATTCATCGTCCATTCCTCCTTTGTTTTTATTATGCAACGATATTAGTTTAACCGATTTTTTTTGAAAGCGCAACAAATAATTGCTAATTGTTCAAAAATTATTTTAATTGAACAATTTATTATTTAATACTTTTTCTCCTATTTTTTTAAATTTTCAACATAAAAAAACATTATAAAGTCAAAATTTTATAACGACATAGTGTCCTTCATAAAACTGCTATAATGACCTTAAAATGTATTTATCATAATTTCGATTACACAAGAATCTATCCATGCTAGGTAATCATCAAGCTATTGAGACTACCTGCACGGATATTATTGAAATAGCACTTACAAAGCTTTATTATATTGATTTCCCTTGGCTTTGCAAGTCACTCTTCTATTGTCACAACTGGATTTTCAACCGCCTCTTCATAAAGCTCCACTTCTTCTGTTTGTCTCACTTCTTTATTTGAATCTAGCTCTTTTGTTTTTTCGTCAAATGAGATGGTTGAATTTGCCCCTGCTACTAACAAACTGCCATCATCTTGTTCATAGGCAGTAAAAATATAAATTTGTCCTACTTTTGGAAGTTGATCACCTTCGAAAACATCATATGCAGAACCGTCTTCACGTAATCCCCCTTGTTTTTCTATTGAAATATTTTCTGCTGTAGGCAACTCATTTTTTAAATTGGTAATCACATCTAGTTCATATTGGGTATATGCCTCACCGATATATTCTATTTCACCATTGGCTTGTTCTATTGGAGTCTTATTTTTATAATTTGTGCCGATTTCTTTTGTCACTTCACCTACGAAAACGTAATCCGCATCACCAACTACTTCTTCGGGTTTATCCACATCTAAGGTATAATCGGAATAAATCTCATATATTGGAACTTCTTTTTTAGGAGTTGCAGCTTTATTTGTATATGTATTTACAACTAGAAAACAACTCATGACTAAAAGACACGTTGTAAAAACAATGATTGCGATTGTTTTCTTCTTCATTTTTACTTCCCCCTTTTAATTAATATTTTTTATATGCAGCATTATAAGATTGTTTATCATTTACAGATAAAGTTGTTTTGGAAGTACTATATTGATACATTACATCACTTGAAGCATTATGGCCTAATCGTAAGCCATGTCCCAGTTCATGTGTTGCAACATTTTGTTTCCCAGCATTATTTTTCTTATCCATATTTTTTTTATTAAAAGTGATTTTACCATTACTATAGGTGGTAGCGTTGACATTATTATTTACATAAACATCACTACAATAAACATCTGATTTATTGGTAGTAGATGCTGGTCTAATTATCCCTTTTTTATAAGCATTCCAAGTAGCTGCTCCTTTTTTTATATATGCCATATACTTGGAATTACCTGAATAATCCAGATGCTTAGTAGAATCTACCAAATCCCAACTATTAATTTTAGCTGCAGCCTGTGCTTCTTTGCCATGTATGAAAACGGTACATAGGCAAACAAAAGCTAGTATTAAGATATACATTTTTTTCATGTTGTAACACTCCTTTTTGTTTTTTTAAATTATATTTTGATAATTTCATGTATACCGATACAATAACCTCAGCCCCTTCTTACTTTCCGCATTTAATGTTTAAATACTAACACACTAATTTTATGTATAACCAAAAATGTAATGAAATGTCCGATTCTTGTCATGAACGACTAAATTTAAGCTTTTTTTAGAATTATTCTTACACATTATGAATTAAAGCTTATCCATTTATAGTATAATCAACACATTTTAAGTAACTATTAATTATTTATTCATTTCAAAACCTCTTTGTCACAAAAACTCCTTATTTATAGCCTTATTCCCAAAATATTATTGGTTTTTTTCACATAAACTTAAAAACCCATTGAATAACTATGTATAGTTTATACGTTTTAAATTTAGAAATACGTCTACTAAGGGTTATATTGTTTTTTTAAAAATAAAAAAACTGCCTCTCACTAGGAGAGACAGTTTTTTACGCTTCATATTAAAATGAAATTATTTTTTCACTTGGCTCATAACTTCTTCTACAAAGTTATCTTCTTTTTTCTCGATTCCTTCGCCTACTTCGAAACGTACGAATGATGCTACTTTACCACCGTTTTGTTTCACGTATTCACCAACAGTAATGTCTGGGTTTTTAACGAAAGGTTGGTCTTCTAAGGAAATTTCGCTTAGATATTTTTTCAAACGACCTTCTACCATTTTTTCAACAATATTAGCTGGTTTTCCTTCGTTTAATGCTTGTTGCGTTAACACTTCTTTTTCGTGTTCAACTTCTTCTGTTGAAACATCTTCACGAGAAATGTATTTAGGATTGATTGCAGCGATATGCATAGCAACATCTTTTGCAACTGCTGCATCCTTAGTTCCTTCAAGAAGTGTAAGTACACCAATACGTCCGTTCATGTGGATATACTCACCAAAAGCAGATTCATCCGCTTTTTCTTTTACTTCAAAACGACGAAGAGAAATATTTTCACCGATTTTTGTAATTGCTTCTGTGATATAATCTTGAACAGTTTGTCCATTAGGCATTTCAGTTTTAAGTGCTTCTTCTAGGCTATCTGGGCGAACTGCAAGAATTTGTTTAGCAAGCGCATCCACTAATTGTTGGAAGTGATCGTTTTTAGCAACGAAATCTGTTTCAGCATTTACTTCTAGTACTACGGCATGTTTTTCATTACTGATAACATGAGTCATGCCTTCAGAAGCGATACGATCAGATTTTTTCGCTGCTTTAGCGATTCCTTTTTCACGAAGAAAATCAATTGCTTTTTCCATATCTCCTTCAGTTTCTACAAGTGCTTTTTTACAATCCATCATACCAGCACCAGTTTTTTCACGTAATTCTTTTACCATTTGAGCTGTAATATTAGCCATTTATTTTCCCTCCAATTTTTCTCTTTAAAAAAGGTGATAAGAATAGTGCCTTATCACCTTGAAAGTTTCAAATAAAATCTTATGCTTCCGTAGTTTCTTCTGTAGCTTTTTCTTCTACAGGAGCAACTTCCGCTTCCGTTAACTCTTCCCCTTGGTTTACTTCAATGATAGCGTCTGCCATTTTAGCAGTTAATAGTTTAACCGCACGAATAGCATCATCATTTGCAGGGATTACGTAGTCGATTTCATCCGGATCACAGTTTGTATCAACAATACCGATGATAGGAATATGAAGTTTACGAGCTTCTGCAACCGCAATACGTTCTTTGCGTGGGTCAACGATGAAAAGTGCATCAGGAAGACCTTTCATGTCTTTGATTCCGCCTAAGAAGCGTTCTAATTTTTCTTGTTCTTTTTTAAGAAGGACAACTTCTTTTTTAGGAAGGACTTCAAAAGTTCCATCTGCTTCCATTCTTTCGATTTTTTTAAGGTGTTGAATACGTTTTTGAATAGTTTCAAAGTTAGTTAAAGTACCACCTAACCAACGATGATTCACGAAATATTGTCCAGAACGGATAGCTTCGTCGCGAACGGATTCTTGAGCTTGTTTTTTAGTTCCTACAAACAGGATAGTTCCGTTGTCGCTAGCTACTTCACGCATGAAGTTGAAAGCTTCGTCTACTTTTTTCACTGTTTTTTGTAGGTCAATGATATAAATACCATTTCTTTCTGTGAAGATATATTTCTTCATTTTTGGGTTCCAACGGCGTGTTTGGTGGCCGAAGTGAACGCCAGCTTCTAATAATTGTTTCATTGAAATAACAGGCATTGTGTTATTCCCTCCTATTGGTTTATTTTTGCGGATAACCGCCCTCCGCATGGATCAACCAGCTGAAAAACTTGAGTAACTAATCGTCAAGCACCTTCCCAGTCTGTCACCGTGCGTGTGTGATTTAACACTAACAATAAATATAGCATAATAACACTATATTTGCAAGTTAAAGTTACATCTTTCCCTGCTACTAGTCTATAATGTAAACCTAGCAAATACAAAGTAATTTTTTAGCATTACTGTACTGTATTTTAGTTTTGATGTTCTCGTATTCTTGAAAAAAACTTAACTTTCTTTTCTTTCAAATGCAAAATACATTTGAAAGGTATGATTAATATGAAAAAATGGGGATTACGTATTTTAGTTATTCTAATTATTATGTTGGTTCTACTTTGGGCTACTGGAATTTTAAAACTAAGTTATGTAAATTTAAATGACACAGAAACAGTTGCAGAGATAACTCAAATTAAAAGAACAATTGAAGAAAAAGAATCAGGAGATGTTTATAAATTTTATATTACCTATAAAACAAAAGATCAACAAACTATAAAAACACATTTCCGAAAAGCTATTAATGTATACGAAGCCAATTACTATCAAGTTGGAAATAAGATTAAAATTCGTTATTCAAACTGGACACCTTCTGTTTGTGTAGCCATTTAATTACCATAACATCTCTTTTCTCGTAAATATCGTACAAAAAGCGCCAGATTTATCTGAGCGCTTTTTGTATAGTATTCAATGACTTATAACTCCACGCGTTCCATTGCATCTTTCGGTGTGCCAAAGAAATAAGTTAGGATAAATCCGCCTAAGTATGCTGCAACTAAACCAATGACATAAGAAAGCCATTCGTTATTAGCGATTAGTGGGATAAGTGCTACTCCAGATGGGCCGATTGCAATTGCTCCGACATTTCCAAAGAAGCCAATTACTGCCCCGCCAATACCACCTCCAAGACAAGCTGTTAGGAATGGCTTACCAAGTGGAATGGTTACACCGTAAATCAAAGGCTCACCGATACCTAAAATACCAACAGGAAGACCACCTTTGATCATATTTACAAGTGGTTTATTTTTACGACAGCGAATCCATAAAGCAATGGAAGCACCAACTTGTCCGCCACCTGCCATAGCGAGAATAGGTAATAAGATTGTGTAACCATTTTGAGCAATCATTTCTACATGAATTGGTGTTAAAACTTGGTGTAAGCCGAACATAACCATTGGTAAGAATAGTGTTCCTAAAACAAATCCTGCAAAAACACCACCAACTTCAATAACCCAGTTAATACCATTGACTAGTCCGTCTGATACTAATCCTGCAAAAGGCATAATTAAGAAAATAGTTATTAGACCAATAATTAACAAAACAAGTGTGGGTGTAAAAATAATGTCAATGGCATTGGGAATAATTTTGCGCAAGTTTTTTTCGAGTACACACATAAGCCAAACAGCTAGTAAAACTCCAATAATACCGCCTTGCCCTGCTGATATTGGGTTTCCTGTGAAAATATTGGTAATTGTATGCCCTTCTACTAATCCAGAAAGAAGTGTAATCCCCGCAATTCCTCCACCAAGTACTGGTGTGCCGCCAAATTCATTTGCAGTGTTAATCCCTACATAAATTGCTAAGAAAGCAAATATGCCTTTATTAATGACACCTAGAATATCCACATATTGATTCCAAACTGCTGCATCTATATACCCAGCCGTTATGTTGTTTGTTATAATGGCTGCTATACCTGCAATTAAACCTGCACCAACAAAGCCTGGAATTAATGGGACAAAAATATTTGATATAGATTTTAATAGCCGTTTAAAGCCGGAAGAATTATTTTGTTTAGCTTTCATTTCCGCTTTTGTTTTGGAAGCTTTTTCTTCTACTAGTTCTTTACCAGTTTTCGTCTCATTATCAAGATTTTCTTGAATAGTTTCACCGATTTTGACACCGGCCATCTCAGCCATAGCAGCAGCTACCTTATTGACAACACCTGGTCCAACTATAATTTGTAATGTATCATCTTCCACCACGCCAATGACACCTGGTACTTTTTTTAATTCTGCAATATCCACAAGATTACTATCAATAATACCTAGTCGCACTCTTGTCATACAATGAGCAATTCTTGAAACGTTACCCATTCCACCGACGTGAATAAATATTTGTTTGCCGATTTCTGCTTCTTTTGTCATTATTCCAGCTCCTTATTTTTTGATGGTATTTCGAACAAATCCTTTTGCTGCTTTTAATTTTTCTAATGCTACTTCTTTACTTGAATCAGTTAAAATCATTACGATAGCAATTTTGACATGTCTTCCAGATGTTTCATAAAATCTACTTGCTGTCTCATAATCGACTTCTGTTGCTTCCATAATAATTCTCTTAGAACGTTCTTCTAATTTTTTATTTGTTGATAAAACGTCTACCATTAAGTTCTTATAAACTTTCCCAATACCTACCATTGATGCTGTTGAAATCATGTTCAGTACTAACTTCTGTGCTGTACCGGCTTTTAATCTAGTAGAGCCAGTTAAAACTTCAGCTCCAGTCACAATTTCCACCGCTATATCCGCATGTGCAGAAATTTCAGCATTAGCATTACAAGAGATTGCGCCTGTTTTTGCACCAATTGAGTTTGCATAATCCAATGCACCAATTACATATGGTGTTCGCCCACTCGCTGCAATACCAATAACAAAATCATCTTTAGTTAATTGAATTTCCTTTAAATCAGCCTGTCCAAGTGATATAGAGTCCTCTGCTCCTTCTACAGCAGTTACAAAAGCTTTCTCTCCGCCAGCAATTAAACCAATAACTTGTTCTTTTGCAACACCAAACGTAGGGACACATTCTGCTGCGTCAAGCACACCTAACCTTCCGCTAGTCCCAGCTCCGAGATAAATTAATCTTCCTCTTTGTTCAAAACTGCTGATGACACCGCTTACAATACGTTCAATTTGAGGTAAGACTTTCTTGATAGCAGTTGGAACTGTTGCATCTTCTTCATTCATAACTGCTAAAATTTCTTTTGGCGAAAGTGTATCTAAATCAACTGTTTTTTTATTTCGCCCTTCTGTTCCTAAATTCTCTAGCATCTAACCACTCCTTCCAACACAGTATAATATAAATGAAATAAAATTTCAACATATATTTTATAATTTAAAACTTTTGTTTATAAAAACTTTTTAATGCTCAGTAAAAAAGATAGGAACTAGCTTCATTTCATAAGCTAGTTCCTATCTCTATTTATTCTCTAAAACGGTTTGTCGCTTCTCGAGATTGTTTAATTTGTTCAATCATTTCATCATAGTGGTGAGACGCATAGTAGTAAAATAAAATATCAACCACTAGCAATTGTGCCTGTCTTGAACTAGTTGCCGTACTTCTGATTTCGGCTTCTGGAGCACGTGACGTTTCTAAAGATAAATCGGCTTGTTCTTTTAATTTATTATGACCAAAACGTGTGAGACTAATGACTAGAACATGATTTAATTTAGCTTGCTCAACCAGTTGTAATACTTCGGACGTTTCGCCACTATTAGAAATAGCAATAAAAACAGCTCTTTTCTTTCCTGTAGCAAAAGCCATTGCAAGAACATGCGCATCTTGAGTGGCTAAAACATGCTTTCCTGCTCGCAGCCACTTTTGAGAGATGTCTTCTGCTACTAGCCAAGAAGCACCAACACCATAAGTATAAATTGTATCTGCGTCGCCTAGTAAATCACATGCCTCTAAAATTTTGGTTTCATTTAGCTGACTTGCCGTATCATTCATTGTTTGAATCATATTAGAAACTAATTTTTCTGTAATAGTATGAAAGTCTTCATTTGGTTCAATATCGTAATATCCTTTTTTTTGTGGTTTCACTAAATCAAGTGATAGTTGTCGCTTTAATTCAGGAAAGCTTTGAAGACCAATTGATTTACAGAAACGAACAACTGCTGCCCCGCTCGCGTCTGCTTGTTGAGCTAGTTTATGAATCGATGCTGTAGTTGTAAATTCAGGATTCGCTAATACTGCTTGTCCAATTTTTTTTTCTGATTTTGGCAAGTCGTCTAAAATGCCTTCTATTCGATTGATAATACTACCATTACTCATCAGCTTTTCTCCATTCCATTTTTCGTCATTATACCAAATAACCAACTAAAAATAAAACTGCCAGCTAAAAAGCCAGCAGTTTTTACTTTTAATTCGCAACAATATTAACCAGTTTGCCAGGAACAACAATCACTTTACGAATTGTTTTACCTTCAAGATTTTCTTTGATTTTATTGTCTTCTTGAGCGATTTTCTCTAGTTCTTCTTTAGCTAGTGATTTCGCAACAGTGATTTTATTTTTCACTTTACCATTCACTTGAAGTACGATTTCTACTTCATCTTCTACTAGTTTGGTTTCATCATAAGTTGGCCAAGATACATAGCTGATTGTTTCTGTATGACCTAGGATCTCCCACAATTCTTCTGCAAGATGTGGAGCGATTGGCGAAAGTAGTTGAACGAAACCTTCGATATATTCTTTTGGAATGCTTGGTTGTTTGTATGCTTCATTGATAAAAATCATTAGTTGTGAAATTCCTGTATTGAAACGAAGATTTTCGTAATGATTAGTTACCGTTTTTACCATTTGATGATAAGCTTTTTCCAAATTAGCATTAGGTTCAGTTGTTACTTTCTCAGCAAGTGTACCTTCTTCAGTAACAAGCAAGCGCCAAATACGATCAAGGAATTTGCGTGAACCTTCTAGTCCATTTTCATTCCAAGCAATAGAAGCTTCTAGTGGTCCCATGAACATTTCATACATGCGGAGTGTATCTGCACCGTATTTTTCTACTACTTCATCCGGATTGACCACATTCCCTCTTGATTTGGACATTTTTTCATTATTTTCGCCAAGAATCATTCCTTGGTTAAATAGTTTTTGGAATGGTTCTTTGGTTGGAACCACACCAATGTCATACAAGAATTTATGCCAGAAACGCGCGTAAAGCAAATGAAGCACCGCATGTTCAGCACCGCCAATATAAACATCTACCGGTAGCCATTCTGCAAGTTTTTCTTTATCGGCAATTGCATCTTTATTTTTTGGATCGATATAGCGCAAGAAGTACCAGCTTGACCCAGCCCATTGTGGCATGGTGTTTGTCTCACGGCGACCTTTGCGACCATTTTCATCTGTAACATTTACCCAATCATGTAAGTTAGCAAGTGGGGATTCACCAGTTCCTGATGGTTTGATCTCGGTAGCTTTTGGCAAGAGTAGTGGTAATTCTTCTTCTGGTACAAGCGTTGTCTCACCATCTTCCCAGTGAATAACAGGAATAGGTTCTCCCCAATAACGTTGTCTACTAAACAACCAGTCGCGCAAACGGTAAGTGATTTTGCGGCTACCGATTCCTTCTTTTTCCAACCAGTCAATTGCTGCTGTGATTGCTTCTGATTTATCTAGTCCATTCAAGAAGTCAGAATTGATATGTGTGCCGTCCCCTGTGAAAGCTTCTTTAGTAACATCTCCACCTTCAAGGACTGGACGAATGTTCAAGCCAAATTGCTTCGCGAATTCATAGTCACGGTCATCATGCGCGGGTACTGCCATAATTGCTCCGGTTCCGTACTGGATTAGTACATAATCAGCAATCCAAACGGGTACTTCTTCGCCGTTAATTGGATTGATAGCATAGGCACCTGTGAATACGCCCGTTTTATCTTTCGCAAGGTCGGTTCTTTCTAGTTCACTTTTTAGCTCGACTTGTTTTTTATATGCTTCCACTGCGTCTTTTTGAGCGGCTGTGGTGATTTTTTCAACAAGTTCATGTTCAGGTGCAAATACAGTATAAGTTGCACCAAAAAGCGTATCTGGACGTGTCGTGAAGACGTTAAAGGTTTCGTCGCTGTCTTTCATTTTAAAAGTTACTTCGGCCCCTTCTGAACGTCCAATCCAGTTACGTTGCATATCTTTAATATTTTCAGGCCAATCGACTAGCTCTAGATCATCTAGCAAACGGTCAGCATAAGCTGTTATTTTCAGCATCCATTGGCGCATTGGTTTACGGAAAACAGGGAAACCACCGCGTTCACTTTTACCATCAATAACTTCTTCATTGGCAAGTACAGTACCAAGCGCGGGACACCAGTTGACAGCAATTTCAGCTTCATAAGCCAAGCCATGTTCATATAGTTTTTCAAAAATCCACTGTGTCCATTTATAATATTCTGGGTCAGTCGTATTAATTTCGCGTTCCCAGTCATAGGAAAAACCAAGTGATTTAATTTGGCGAGTAAAATTGGCAATATTAAGTGCGGTAAATTCTTCTGGATCATTTCCAGTATCAATCGCATATTGTTCAGCAGGAAGACCGAAAGCATCCCAACCAATCGGATGAAGCACATTTTTACCTTGCATCCGTTTCATTCTAGACAAAATATCTGTTGCCGTATAACCTTCTGGGTGTCCTACGTGAAGCCCTGCCCCTGATGGATACGGGAACATATCTAGCGCATAGAAATTTTCTTTATTTTTATCTTCGGTTGTTTTGAAGGTATTATGTTCACTCCAATATTGTTGCCATTTCGGTTCCACTTTTTTGTGATTAAATGTCACTTTACTCATCCTCTTTTCCTTAAAATATCGAATTTTGGATACAAAAAAATCCCTACATCCCAACGGCTTATCGCCATGGGACGAGAGATGCTTCTCCCGCGGTACCACCCACATTAGTGTTTGACCACTCAACTTCAAAACTCCTTAACGCGGAAAACGGGGATACACCCAAGCTCAATGGTAAGTTCATCTGGTTTTTGTGACTGACTTGCACCGACCGTCAGCTCTCTTAGCACCAAAAACATGTAGATTACTACTCCATTTCATCGCTATTTCTCAAAATTCATTAACTTTATTGTAGCTGAAAATAATGTTTTTAGCAAGCGCTCTGAAGTTTTCTCCAACTTGCTCGCTAAAATGTGCTAAAATGAATGGAGAATTTCATTATGAAGGAGTCTAAAACTAGTGAAACAAGCGAATCCATTTTTATACAGTAATGATAACAAGCGGTATCATACTTGGAACTACTGCTTACGCGAACAATTTGGTCAAAAAACTTACAAGGTAGCTCTCGACGGTGGTTTTGATTGTCCGAATCGTGATGGCACGGTGGCGCAAGGTGGTTGCACCTTTTGTAGTGCTGCTGGGTCTGGTGATTTTGCGGGGAACCGAGCGCTTGATTTAAAAGTGCAGTTCCAACAAGTGCGTGATAAAATGCAAACAAAATGGAAAGATGGCAAATGTATTGCCTATTTCCAAGCATTTACAAATACACATGCCCCAGTTGCTGAACTTAGAGAAAAATTTGAAACAGTTTTGAATGAGCCTGGCGTGGTTGGGCTTTCGATTGCGACAAGGCCTGACTGTTTACCAGATGATGTCGTCGAATATTTGGCTGAACTGAATGAACGTACTTATCTTTGGCTTGAGCTTGGTTTGCAATCTGCACATGATGAGACTGGTCAACTAATCAACCGCGCCCATGATTATGATTGTTATTTAGAAGGCGTGAAGAAACTACAAGCGCATAATATCCGAATTTGTACGCATATTATTAATGGTCTTCCTAAAGAAACACCTGAAATGATGATGGAAACTACCCAAAAAGTCGTCGAAAGTGGCGTAGATGGCATTAAGATTCATTTACTTCATTTGTTAAAAGGGACGCCAATGGTGGAAGACTATAAAAAAGGTGATTTGGAATTCCTAACTCGAGATGGCTATGTCAACTTAGTGGCTGACCAACTAGAAATCTTGCCTCCTGAAATGGTTATTCACCGGATTACTGGTGACGGCGGGGTCGATGATTTGATTGGTCCTGTTTGGAGCTTAAATAAATTTGAAGTATTAAATGCGATTGATGCTGAATTAGTTAGAAGAGATAGCTGGCAAGGAAAACTGTATCAAGCGCCGGAAGTGATTGCTAAATGAATTTACGTGCAGTTCTTCCCTTTGCTCATGACACGCTTCGCAACGTTGTACGTCCGGGTGATTATGTCGTGGACGCTACTTGTGGGAATGGTCATGATACGCTGTTACTTGCCGAACTTGTTGGTGTAAATGGTTACGTGTTGGGATTTGATATTCAACAAGTAGCGATTGATGCGACAAGAACTCGATTAGAAAATGCAGCTGTTAGTTCGCAAGTAAATTTAATTTGTGCAAGTCACGCTACGATTCCTGAATATGCGACCAACCCAGTTCGAGCGGCGATTTTCAACCTTGGTTACTTGCCGGGTGGTGATAAGAAAATCACAACAACAGCAGACTCCACCTTACTTAGTATTCAACATTTGATGGAGTTATTAGAAGTTGGTGGTGTGATAATTCTCGTTATTTATCATGGACATCCAGAAGGCAAACAAGAGAAACAAGCGGTGGTCCGTTTTTGCGAGACTATCAGCCAACAAGAATTTCACGTTTTATCCTACCAATTTATCAACCAACAAAATGACGCACCATTTGTGATTGTTATTGAAAAAAGAAAACCTAGACAAAGCTAACGGGTAGCCTGTCTAGGTTCTCTTTTATTTACCGAAATCGTATTTATCTGCTACATAAACATCGTACCAAATCATAAAGATAACGACTGTCCATATTTTTCGACTGTAGTCAAATTTCCCAGCACAGTGGTCATCTAGCAAATCAAGAACGTATTGTTTGTTGATTAAATGATCAGTTGGGGATTCTTTAATAATATTTTTAACCCAAGCATTCATTTCGTCTTTTAGCCAGTGACGAATTGGCACAGGGAATCCTAATTTGCGGCGATTAAGTACGTGTTCTGGTACAAAAGTCGCTGCTGCTTTACGCAAGATATATTTTGTTGTTCCTTGTGTTGTTTTCATCGTATCTGGAATTCCTCTTGCAACATTGTACACTTCTTTATCAAGGAAAGGTACACGAACTTCCAACGAATTAGCCATTGTCATCCGGTCTGCTTTTAGAAGAATATCTCCTCGAAGCCACGTATGAATATCAATGTACTGCATTCTTTCTACTGGATGATAATTTTTTGTTTCCGCATAAAACGGATCCGTAATATTCGTATAATCATGTCCAGCTTGGTATTTTGGCAGTAAAATTTGTTTTTCTTTTTCTGTGAACATTTTTGCATTTCCAATATAACGTTCTTCCATCGGGGTTGTTCCACGTTCTAAGAAACTTTTACCACGCATTCCTTCTGGCATAACTTTCGCCACACTATTTAGCATGGATTTAAAGGCTTTTGGCATTTTGTTGAACATTGCTAACGAGTTGGGTTCGTTATAAATATTGTACCCGCCAAATAGTTCATCCGCACCCTCGCCGGACAAAGCAACCGTTACTTGTTTGCGCGCTTCTCTGGATAAGAAGTAAAGCGGAATAGCAGCAGGGTCAGCAAGTGGATCATCCATATGCCAAACAATTTTTGGTAATTCTTGCATATATTCTTCTGGTGAGATGACATAACTAATGTTCTCTACACCAAGTTTGTCTGCTGTTTCTTTCGCCACGTCAATTTCGCTAAATCCGTCCCGTTCAAAACCAACTGAAAATGTTTTGATCGCTGGGTGATATTCTTTCGCAATCGCCGCAATAATCGACGAATCAATTCCACCAGATAAGAACGAACCAACTGGCACATCTGAACGCATATGCATTTTAACAGAATCATACATCACATCACGGACTTCTTTCACCCATGCGTCTTCTGATTTAGTCACAGGTGCAAATGTAGCTTTCCAATAAGTCGTAATCTCCATTGGTTCGCCAATTTTTTTTGTGAATTGGTGACCTGGTTCCAAGCGTTTCACATTCTTTGTTAAAGAATCTGGTTCTGGAACAAATTGGTAAGTCATGTAATTTTGTAAGGAAACTTCATCTAATTCTTTTTCTTTTAAAGCATGAAGAAGGGATTTTTTCTCAGAGCCCATATAAAGCTTGCCGTCTTCTTCTGCATAGAAAAATGGTTTGATACCAAATGGGTCGCGTGCTCCGTATACAAGTCCTTCTTGTTTGTCCCAAATGACAAAGCCAAACATTCCGCGTAGGCGTTCAGCAGTTTTTTCTTTATATTTCGCATATGTAGCGATAATAACTTCTGTATCACTTTCGGTTTCAAATGTCATTCCCTCAGCGATTAATTGTTCGCGGAGTTCGACATAGTTATAAACTTCTCCATTAAAAATAATCCAATAACGTTCATTTTCATACGTTAGCGGTTGATGACCGTTTTCTACATCAATAATACTTAAACGGCGGAAACCAAATTGCACGTGATCATCTGTGAAGTAACCTTCATCGTCTGGTCCACGGTGCGTAATCATACTATTCATTTGTCTGAAGGTTTCTTTATCAGCGCCAGTAATCTCTGTAATGCGGTCATGTACGCATCCTACAAATCCACACATGGTAACATTTCTCCTCTATATACATAATCGATTTATCTTTTTTTCACACCGTCTATCATATCATAACTAGGCTTGCTTTGCACTGTTTAGGAAAGAAAAACCGAACATCCCTAAGCGCGAAATGTTCGGTGACTTTTATTTGATTACTAATTTTTGTAGTGCTTCTGCTTTATCGGTTCTTTCCCAAGGTAGATCAAGGTCACTTCGGCCAAAATGTCCAAACGCAGCTGTTTGACGATAAATTGGGCGACGAAGATCAAGCATGTGAATAATCCCGGCTGGACGTAAATCAAATAATGCATTCACACCATCAATAAGCTCTTGCTCGGAAAACTTACTTGTTCCATACGTATCAATCGAAATCGATACAGGACGCGCTACACCAATAGCATAGGCTAATTGTACTTCGACTTTTTTAGCAAGTCCGGCTGCAACAATGTTTTTCGCAACATATCTCGCTGCATAAGCGCCAGAACGGTCTACTTTGGTTGGATCTTTTCCAGAAAAAGCCCCGCCACCATGTCTTGCATAACCGCCGTATGTATCTACAATGATTTTCCGACCAGTTAAGCCTGCATCTCCAAGCGGTCCGCCGATAACGAAACGACCAGTTGGATTGATAAAATATTTCGTATCTTCATCTAGGAAAGAAGCATCAATCACTTCTGGGAAAAGATACGTATGCAAGTCTTTGGCGATTTGTTCTTGCGTGATATCAGGATGATGTTGTGTTGAAACAACAATTGTATCAATTCGAACAGGACGATTCCGCTCATCGTATTCTACTGTTACTTGTGTTTTAGCATCTGGACGCAAGTAATCGAGTTTTTTTGTTTTACGTAACTCTGTTAATTTACGCGCTAGTCCATGTGCTAGAAAAATCGGTAGTGGCATCAGTTCTTCTGTTTCATCTGTTGCAAAACCAAACATTAAACCTTGGTCTCCTGCACCAATTGCTTCGATAGCAGCATCATGTTCTGCTCCACTTCTTGATTCGAGAGCTTCATTTACTCCCTGTGCGATATCAGACGACTGCTCATCAATCGCTGTTAAAACGGCGCATGTTTCTGCATCAAAACCATATTTTGCACGCGTATAGCCAATTTCTTTAATCGTGTCTCGAACGATTTTTGGAATATCTACATAGACAGAGGTTGTTATCTCCCCTGCTACTAAAACAAGTCCAGTCGTTACAGTGGTCTCACACGCCACACGAGCGTCCGGATCTTTTGCAATAATTGCATCTAAAATTGCATCAGATATTTGATCCGCAATTTTATCTGGATGTCCATCAGAAACCGATTCCGATGTAAATAGATGACGATTTTTAGCCAATTTTATTTCCTCCTTCAGTTATCTCCAAATACGTCCCATATAAAAAGCCTTTCTCTATTTTGCACAAAACGCGCACGAATAGAGAAAGGCTGTTATTATACCTTTGCTCTCATCGTTCAGGAAAATAGTGTTCCTGCAACAGATTAGCACCTTTCACATATTTGTGTAGGTTGCTGGGCTTCAAAGGGTCAGTCCCTCTACCGCTCTGGATAAGAGATAAATTTTAATTCTAAGCTAGAATACCATAAAGTAGGTCTAGATGCAATAATTATTCCAGTGATTTACTTATTTTAAAGGCGCTTTTGATGAAAAAAGTTGTTCAATTTGTTTTTTTCTTATCATTATTTCCAACCTGTGTTATGATAGATGGATAAAAAGATGTTTTATTTATCTAAAGGAGATTGTATCTATGAGTTTAATGCTGTTATCCTCGATTATTTTTCTCGGCTTTTTAGCGGCTGTTTGTTTATTTGATTTTGTACTTCGGTGGTATTGGTTTAAATATTTCTTAGCCACCATGGGGTTGATTGCAAGTGGTATCGTGTTCTTCATTAGTTTTTATGGTGGTGGAATGGCACAAACCGAAATAGCCATTGCCATTTTCATTGGTGCGTTCGGTGAATATATTGTTTCACTTATCATTAGTCTCATTCGTTTTATTGTTCGAAAATCAAATAAACCTAAACAAAAAAAAGTTAAAACTGCATAAAAAATAGCTACGTTAAAAGCCAATACAACTTTTACCGTAGCTATTTTTATTTTTAATAAGTACAAGTTAAGTAATCCAGGTATTTTTTGCCAGGAATTATATTTATTTAATAGCATCAAACGCATTACGAATAATTTCTGCAGATGTTTTAAAATTCGACTGTTCTATCTCTGTAAGGTTTGGTTCTAATATACTAAAAATTCCTTTCGAACCAATAATGGCAGGTTGTCCAATATAAACGTTTAATCTCGGTGAAAATACAGCTAGCGGAAAAACTTGTTTTGCATCCGTTAATAACGCATCAATGATTTGTGCTGTGGCTGTCGCGATACCAAAACTGGTCCAACCTTTACCGGTTAAAATATTCCAGCCTCCACCACGAACGGCGTCTTTTAATGCTGCTAAATCAAGTGGTTTTTCTGTCTTGAAATCCGCAATATTTATGCCGCCAATACGGACAGTCGACCAAGCAACAAATTGCGATTCTCCGTGTTCCCCAAGAACATAACCATCAACACTTTTCGGATTAATATGTAGTGTTTCTCCAACAATTCTGCGCATTCTCGCTGTATCAAGAGATGTTCCCGTACCAAATACGCGTGAATGGTCAAAACCAGTTAACTTTTGAATGAAAGAAGTAATAACATCACAAGGATTTGTAATATTAATAAAAATCCCATCAAAACCAGTGGCTAAAATTTTAGGCACTATCTCCGCTACGGCTTTACTTGTTTCGATTAATTCTTCCATTCTGTCTTCTCGTAGCAATGTTTCTGGCCCAACCGCAATCACGATAATATCTGCATCCCTTAACGCATGATAATCATTCGGAATAATTTCCGTATATGAATGAGTCATGGAACTCATATCGCGAAGTTCAAGTGCCTCACTCATTGCTTTTGTTTCCTCTTTATCAATTAGGACTAGTTTCTCACAAATACCCTGTGTAACAAGAGAAAAAGCCACGTCGCTGCCAACATGGCCAGTACCAATGATACCAACTTTTCGTTTCAAAGAATCTCCTCCAAAATTAGTTACTTGAATTTAAGGCTATTAATTCATATTTAATTATCGTTTTATTATTTTCCCAAACTAGTTTACGAGGAATCGCTTCTCCAAGAGTTTCGCCCTCTTTTGTTTTGCGCACAAGGATAGGAACATCAATCGGATAAATTCGATATCCTAGTTTTTCTAATTCAAAAAAATTATCAGAAATACGTTTTTCTTTTCCCTTTGTAACAATCATTGTGTTTACTTCTAGTGGCATACCCAATTTTCTCACCTCCAATGCTTTTATCATAGCAGAGTTCACCCCTAATTGACTAGTTTTTGCTGCTTAAAATCCGCTCTGCCGCTTGAACAATTTGTACCATTCCAACATCTCGCATAAAAAAACTAAATGTCTCGTCCAAAATGAAATGACTAAGGTTCCCCTCTAAAATGACTGGCCCATTTGTTTCTAAATAATCTGCTTGTGGTTCTATTTTCTCTACATTCGTTGTATATACTCGTTTCGTAAAGGTACGCTCACTCGATAGTACAAGATAATCAGCCACAAAATAAAATTCTTTAGCAACTGCACCCGTTTCTTCCAACAGCTCTCGTCTTGCAGCTTCGATATTCGTTTCCTCTTTCTCCCCTTTTCCACCCGGGAACTCTAAACCGCGCTCTTTATGTTCTGTAAATAACCAACCTTCAGATAACCTCGGAATAATTAGCACATCGTCAGCTTGATAGTTTTGCATTTCAAAATAAATCGTTACTTCATTTTGACGGGTATCTTTATAAGTAAACAAAATCCCACTTCCTTTTCTTTTTTCCAAAATATGGTAAGCTGTAGATAACATGAATTTCGAGGATGAAAAATAATGAAAAAAATACTTATCGGAGGAATCCGACTTTATCAAAAATATATTTCGCGTTTCACTCCTGCTACATGCCGATTTTATCCAACTTGTTCCGCTTATGGTATCGAAGCAATCCAAACGCACGGCGCATTGAAGGGTAGCTACTTAGCCGTTAAAAGAATCTCCAAATGTCATCCTTTCCATAAGGGCGGACTTGATTTTGTTCCACCTAAGAAAGATAAAAATGACACTGATAATAAATCCAAACAAACTTGCAATGCCCATGATCATCATTAATCATAGCACGAATCGCTTGTTTGCGGTTCGTTTTTTTCTTGCTTTTTTGGGCAAAATAAGGTAATATCAACATTGGCTTATAAATCGTAATTAGTACGATTAGCACACTGTATAAACAATAACTATTTCGATTTAAAGGAGTGAATTAATTGAAAAAACGCTATTTTATGGTACTAGCAGCCTTTTTATCTATTTTACTTATACTTACTGGGTGTTCGTCCGAAAAAGATACAAGTGCTAGTAGCAGTGACAAATTAACGGTTTATACAACTGTTTACCCCTTGCAATACTTAACCGAACAAATTGGTGGCAAATATGTCGTTGTGAACAGTATTTATCCTCCAGGTTCAGATGCCCACAGTTTTGAACCCACTCAAAAAGATATGATGAAAATTGCAGATAGCAACCTGTTTTTCTACATTGGCCTTGGAATGGAAGGTTTTGTTGACAAAGCGGAAAAAACACTTGCAAACGAGCATGTGACATTTGTGCCTACTGCAGAAAAATTAGATTTACCAACTGATCCTGATGCTACTGCTGAAGAGCATGAACATGAAAGCGAAGAAGAACACGAGCATGGAGATATCAATCCACATGTTTGGCTAAATCCTGTTTATATGGAACAAATGGCTACTATCGTGAAAGATAAATTAGTGCAAGAAATGCCAGCTCAAAAAGAAACTTTCGAAAAAAATTACCAAACAGTTGAACAAAATCTAAAAAACTTAGATCAAGACTTTAAAATGGTTACTAGTGAAGCAAAACAAAAAGATTTTGTTACTGCACATGCGGCTTATAGTTACTGGGAAACGGAATACAAACTTCATCAAATCCCCATTGCCGGCGTGTCAACAAGTGATGAACCTTCTCAAAAGAAATTGAAATCCATTGTCGAAAAAATAGACAGCGAACACATTCCCTACATTATGTTGGAGCAAAATACTAACTCCAAAATAGCAGATGTGATTCAACAAGAAACGAATACCAAAGCATTAACACTGCATAATTTAGAAACACTAACACAAAAAGATATCGATCAAAAACGTGATTATCTTTCTATAATGAAAGATAACTTAGCAGCTTTAAAAGAAGGACTTAATTATTAAAAAAAGGAAATGCCTCAATTTAGTGGCATTTCCTTTTTTAGTTTTCCTTCAGTTGATTTCGTTTAATTTTTCCAGAAGCTGTTTTTGGTAAACCTTCTACGAGTACAAACTGTTTTGGAATCTTATAACTCGCTAAATTGGTCTGACAAATAGTTTGTAGGTCTGCTTCGTTAAAATCATCGCTTGCAACGATATAAGCAACTGGAACACTTCCCCATTTCAAATCTGCTTTACCAACAACAGCTACTTCTTGAACAGGTTCATAGCTACTAATCACTTGTTCAATCTCGGTTGGATAAATATTTTCCCCGCCAGAGATAATTAAATCAGAGCGTCTTTCTAACACAAACAAAAAACCCGCTTCATCCAAATAACCAATATCACCTGTTTTAAACCAGCCATCCAAAAATGCTTTTTTCGTAGCTTCCTCATTGTGCAAGTACCCTGGCGTTATGGAGGGACCTTTCAGTAAAATTTCCCCATCAGCAGCAATTTTTACTTCCGCTGGGAATAAAGCTTTTCCGGAAGAACCGATTTTAGTCAGCGCTTCTTTTGGTGAGAGAGTCACAATTTGTGATGCCGTTTCAGTCATACCAAACGATTGTACCAGCGGGATATTTCGCGCTTTACAAACTTCCAATGTGGCTTTATTCGCAGGTCCACCGCCAAGCAATACGGTTCGTAAATTCGAATGGTATCCACCGTCATGAACACGGAGTAATCTTTCTAACATAGAAGTAACTACGGAAATTGTCGAAATTTCTCCAGACAAAAGCATTTTAGTAATCTTTGCTTCATCAAAATGTTCTTCCAAATATACCGGAATCCCATAAATCACCGAACGCATCATAATAGATAAACCACTAATATGAAAAATTGGTACTGCACAAAGCCAGCTGTCACGTTCAGTTAACCCCAGATTTAATACAGAAGAAACCGCACTCCACCAATGATTATCATAAGTTTGGATGACGCCTTTTGGCTTCCCAGTAGTACCTGATGTATACATAATAGAAGCAACTTTTGTCAAATCCCATGTTGTTAAAAAATCGGGTTGTGTGTATTCCCCTTGTATTAACTCAGTATAACTAATACCAGAATTCACTTTGTCGAAAAAAGCATCTGAAACAATTACTTCTTTTACTTTGGCATTTTCGAGTTGGTAAGCTATTTCTTTTTTAGTCAAGCGATTATTAAGAAATAACGTCTCCGCACCTATTTGCTGTAAAGCGTGAATCAGCAAGAATGTCAGCCGGTCATTTTTCCCAAGGATGGCTACCCTATCGTCTTTTCTCACACCTTGAAAAAACAATTTACCTGCTAAATTTTCTATAGCTTGGTATATTTCTTCAAATGTTTCCGCTTTTCCTTCAAAAACGAGCGCGGTTTCCTTGGGAGAAAGCCGCACTCGTTTTTGAAGCCAGTTTGTCATGTCCATTTTCACACCTTCAAATCAAGGGAATTTTGGAAATTGGTCAAAGTCTGGATCACGTTTTTCTTTAAAAGCATCGCGACCTTCTTTGGCTTCATCCGTTGTATAATATAGAAGTGTTGCATCACCAGCTAATTGTTGAATGCCTGCTAAACCATCTGTGTCCGCATTGAAAGCAGCTTTGATAAAACGAAGCGCTGTTGGACTTTTTTTCAGCATTTCTTTTGCCCAAGAAACTGTTTCTTTTTCTAAATCTGCCACTGGAACAACTGTGTTAATCCAGCCCATTTCAAGTGCTTCTTCTGCGGTATATTGACGACACATAAACCAAACTTCTTTCGCTTTCTTATGACCAATAACACGAGCCAAATAGCCAGAACCATAACCAGCATCAAAGCTACCTACATTCGGTCCAGTTTGACCAAATTTAGCATTATCAGCAGCAATCGTTAAGTCACATACGAGTTGAAGGACATTTCCGCCCCCAATCGACCAGCCAGCAACCATTGCAATTACGGGTTTTGGAATAACACGAATCAAGCGTTGTAAATCAAGGACATTCAAGCGCGGTATTTGATCATCACCAACATAACCACCGTGACCGCGAACTTTTTGATCCCCGCCAGAACAAAATGCTTTATCGCCTTCTCCAGTTAAGATTATAACTCCAAGATCAGAATTATCGCGTGCTCTGTTAAATGCATCAATCATTTCTGTCACAGTTTTTGGTGTAAATGCATTATGTACTTGTGGACGATTGATCGTGATTTTAGCGATTCCTTCATAACTTTCATATTTAATTTCTTCATATTCTTTTTCTGTTTGCCAATTAAAATTCATTTTTCTTCCTCCTTTAAATTAACTTCCAGCCAGTTGTTTATCTGACTTAGGAAAGTAGTTGGTTGTTCTAGATAAACAGCATGCCCAGCTTGTTTTATCGTAACATGGGTTGCGTTTGGTAAGTATTGCAGCATCTCCTGCGCTGTATTTTCAAATTTCATATCCAGCTTACCAGTAATTAATAAAACTGGAAAAGTAAAGTTTCCCAAATGGTCCCAGTAAGAAGCTTGTTTGCCAGTACCTATTCCACGCAAACTCATCGCTAGTCCAAGTGGTTTTTGCGCCAATCGTTCATCTCTTATTTTTACTTTCATGTGGTTTGGTAAGTTTCGTTGAGATGCAAATAGTGGTAAATTTTCCCAGTAGTCAACGAATGCTTGGATGCCATTTTGTTCAATCCTATCTGCTAATTGATTATCCGCTAACATTCGTTTTTCCCGGTCAGCTTCATGTAAGAGGCCAGGTGAACTACTTATTAAGATAAGTCCCTGTACTTTTTCAGGATGGCTTGCCGCAAAACCCGTGGCAACCCGCCCACCCATCGAGTAGCCAAGCACAAAACATTGTTGTATTTCTAGTTGACGCAAGATTTCCGCCAAGTCTTCACAAGTATGCCCCATCGAATAGCGCTCCTGCAAATCCGGGTTAGCAGTCCTCCCGTGACCAAGTAAATCAGGCACAACAATGTTATAACGCTCTTTTAGACTCTTGATAGCGTCATGATAAGTCCCGCTAGTTCCAGTAAAGCCATGAAGCATGAGTAGAACTGGCTTCTCTTCCCCACTAAAAAAAGTGGAAACATGATACTTTTGTCCATTTATCTGCATGTTAATCTAATGCCTTTAAAGCAGTACCGATTTTATCCCAAAGCGCTTGATGGTTTGCTTTATTTTCATGACGATTGGTTTTCACTTCAATAATATCTAAGCCTTTATGGAAAGTTGCTTTATCGACAGCATCTTCTAACATATCAACAGAATTCGCTTCATGATAATTCGCATCATAAAACGCCGCAGCAAAACGAAAGTCCAATTCAGTAGAAGTACCAAAAAGTGACTCAAAATATTTAGGTTCCTTTGCTTGAGGTAAAAACGAAAAAATCCCACCGCCATCATTATTAACAATAATAATCGTCAAGTTCATCTTATATTTTTTCGCCATAAGTAAACCATTCATATCATGATAAAAGGACAAATCACCAATCAGTAAAAACATCGGTTGGAAAACAACACTTGCGCCTAAAGAGGATGAAACTACCCCGTCAATACCATTTGCTCCCCGGTTAGCAAGCATTTTTATTTTTTTATCAATTTGTGGGAAGTACGTATCTACATCACGGATCGGCATACTATTACCGATAAACAAGCCAGCTTTATCTGGTAGCAACCGACGTAATTCAGCTACTATTTTCCCTTCTTCTAAGGTTGTAGTATTAGCCATTTCCGTAAAGAGAATTTGGCGTGCTGTTTTATTATACATGACCCATTTATTCAGCCAATTTGCATTTTTTGCATCACCAGGCATATGTTGTTGTAGTGTATCTAGCAAGAAACGTTCATCACAGTGAATCATATCGGTTACCGCTTTAATTGGATCCTTCCAAGCTGCACCAGGATCTACCACATAAAAACGAATATCTGCTAGACTTTCTAACCAATTTTTAAGTGGTTTAGAGACAGGCATACTCCCGAAACGAATCACGACTTCTGGAGCTATATTCGGTAAAATTTCTATTTCTTTCAAGAAAGCGTCATATTGGTCGATTACCACATCATCCAGTGCACCATACGAGCGAAGACCAGACAGCGGATCAGCGAGAATTGGCCACCCTAATTTCTTCGCTAAGTCAACAAGTGGCTGCTCAATTTCTTTTTTATCAATTGGTCCTACAACGAAAACACCTTTTTTGCCTATGCAATCTCGAACCATTTTTTGAATAGCTCTATCTTCCAATACTTCATGCGTATAATAAATATGTACATGATGATGTTGTTTTCCTCTTGCAATATACGGCGAAGGTTCTAAAACTGGGACAAGTGGTTCGCGTAGTGGAAAATTATAGTGCACGGGGCCACGTGGTGTTTTCATAGCGATATCGACGGCACGACTACCATGCCATTTTGCATAACGAAGCATTTCTTCACTATTTTCAGGCAATGCCATATCCGTAAAATCTTTCACGTGGGTACCGTATAAATTCAACTGATCCATAGCTTGCGGAGCACCAACATTTCTTAGTTCATGCGGGCGATCAGCAGTGAGAACAATTAATGGAATTTGTGATAAATTCGCTTCTGCAACAGCCGGGAAATAATTCGCTGCAGCTGTTCCAGAAGTACAAAGCAGAACAACTGGACGTTTCGATGCTTTCGCTAGACCGAGTGCAAAAAAGCCCGCCGAGCGTTCATCAACATCCACGTAAATCTTCAAAATTGGATGCTCTGCCATCATTAGTGCAAGTGGTGTGGAGCGTGAACCTGGACTAATGATGGCTTCTTTCACACCGGCTTGTACAAGTTCTTCAATATATGCGGCCAAATAATCTGTCAGCATTTGTTCGTGGTTTGTCATTTCTTAATGCCTCCTAGTACGCGTAACATTGGTTGGAATTTAACCTCGGTTTCTTTTAATTCGTCTTTTGGTACGGAATCTCCAACAATTCCGCAACCTGCATACAATACTCCTTGTGAATCAACAATTAAACCAGAACGAATCGCAACAGCAAATTCCCCTTGGCCTTTCATATCAATCCAGCCAATCGGAGCACCATAAAGCCCGCGGTCCATTTCTTCTTTCATTCGAATAATCGCGAGACCCATTTTTTGAGGCAATCCACCAAGTGCAGGAGTTGGGTGAAGCGCTTTTACCATTTCAAGCATCGTTACATCTGGCTTTTTCTTCGCAGTAATATTCATATAAAGATGTTGGATATCACGGTTTTTTAATAAAACTGGTTGACTGGACAGTGATAGCCCCGTTGTAAACGGTTTTAATGTTTCTTCCATCATTTGTACAACATAGGAATGCTCTCGTAAATTTTTCGCATCGCCTAATAAAGCTTTCCCAAGTGCTTCATCTTCTTCGCTTGTTGCGCCGCGCTCGGTGGAACCCGCTACGCAAGAAGAATAAATCGTATCTTCATTCACTGCAAGTAATCGCTCTGGGCTTGCCCCAAAGAAAACCCCAGTCCCTTTTTCAATAAGAAAGAAATAACTATTTTCTTGTGTTGCCAGCATATTTTCCAAAATAATTGCACTATCTACTTGTCGTTGGAAACGAAGCCCCATTCGCCTAGCTAGAACCACTTTTTTCACGTCTTCCGAATGGTTAATCATATCTATGATTTCACTCGCAGTTTCCATGAAATGTTCTTTCCCTAGCTCTTTAGAATCTGTTAGTAAAGCCATTTCTGCTTCATTAACCTCTTGATGAATGATTTTTTGCCATTGATTAAAAACAGCATCTAATTTACTCTCTGTGTCATCGGAATAAATCGATAAATTGACAGTTAGGTAACTTTTGCCATTTTTATTCGTCAACATAAATAATGGTAAGTAAAACAAGCCATCTTTAAAGCTTTGCCATTCTTTTTCAGTATCACGTTCAGGATCAAAGGCAAAACCGCCAAAATAAAGCGGGCCAGTTGCATCCACGGTGGCATTTGTTACGCTGGTGCGCAATCGCTCGTCAATTTTTTCTTGCAGTCCAAGAAAAGCATCTTTTTTCTTCTCTGCTAAAAATTGTTTCGTTACGCCAAAGCCAGTCATTGTCAGTGTCATTTCTGGATTTTGCCAGAAAAATCGTTCACCTTTAAAAGCAGTACCTGCCTTTTTAAATAGTTTAACTGGGGAAACTAATTCATCGAGTTCCGTTACCCAGCTAAATAGTGCAGGTTCATCTTGGCTTGCGCTACGTTTCGCTTGATTAAATAAATCAAGAGGCAATTTAGTATTCATATGCTTATCTCTCCTTTTACATTCACATCTTCTATTATACCAAAAACCAAGCCAAACTGCTTGGTTTGCGTTTTTCCACCTATTTCAGCAATAATTATTGACGTACTTCTAATATTTCCCTAAAATGAATGGTATACATCTGAAACATATGGAAGTGAAAAAGGAGAGAAAAACATGTCTAAAGCTTCAAAACCTGTACTTACAAAACAAACTGGTTTTCAAAAATGGTGGACCTTGCTTCGTCCACATACGCTTGTTGCCTCATTTGTACCTGTATTCCTCGGAACAAGTGTCGCAATGAGTTATACCGGTTTTCATTTTACTCGCTTTCTTGTCATGTTAGTTGCTTGTTTCTTCATCCAAACATCAGCTAATTTATTCAATGAATACTTTGATTATAAAAAAGGGCAAGATGATGAGCATTCAGTCGGCAATGGTGGAGCCATCGTTCGCAATGGTATGCGACCTGGATTTATTTTATTCCTCGCAATCTTTTTATACATTTTATCCATCCTAGGTGGCGTATACTTATCAATAGAACTCAATTGGTATGTGGGATTACTTGGTGCAATTTGTATGCTTGTTGGTTTCTTATACACCGGTGGCCCTTATCCTATTGCCTACACTCCATTTGGTGAAGTGATGGCAGGATTCTTTATGGGAGGCATTATTACGTTTATTTCCTTCTACATTCAAGCTGAATTTATTAGTTCATTTATCGTCTATGTTTCTATTCCAGTAATGGTGCTCGTTGGTAACTTGTTACTCGCTAATAGTATTCGCGATTTAGATCCCGATAAGAAAAACGGACGTCACACACTTGCCATCATACTGGGACGCAAATGGGCTACCGTACTATTTGCCGCTGCTTTTCTTTTCAGCTATGTATTTGAACTTGCGCTTATTTTTACACAAGATGCTCCTTGGTGGACATTACTCATTCTCCTTAGCTTGCCAGAAGCAGTTCGTGCCGTTAAGCGATTCATTGGTAAATCTTCGCCAATCACCATGGTTCCAGCAATGAAATCAACTTCTAAGGCGTTAACTATCTTTGGAATAACACTAGCACTTGCATACCTATTAAGCTTATTATCAAGAAACTTATTCATGTAAAAAACTGGTTATCATCTTTAATGGATGATAACCAGTTTTTATTTGGTTGCAACCTGAACTTGTTGCTTCGTTTGAACATATTTCGTAAGCTCAATTGATAAATCATATCTCAGAAACGGTGTAATAATGTAGATTCCATGAAAATTTGCGCAAATCGAATCAATTAATTCTCGTGCAATCTCCATCCCCTTCTCATTTGCCCGGCCTTGTTCCTCTGCATCTCGCATCCGCTCACGAACTTCATCAGTTAAACGAATTCCAGGAACTTCATTATGAAGAAACTCCGCGTTCCTACTAGATAAAAGTGGCATTACACCAATGAAAAGCGGCACATTAATATTCGCCTTTTGCAGCGCCTCTTTCAAAAGTACAGTCTTATTTACATCATAAATGGGCTGAGTGATAATATAATCTGCCCCATACTCCACTTTACGCTTAATTAAACGGACAGCTTTTTCTAAGTTAAGCACATTAGGATTAAAAGCTGCACCAACATGAAATCGCGCCTTTTCTTTTAACGATTTACCAGTATAAGAAATCCCATCATTAAATTTCTTAATTAATTGAACTAATTCAACGGAGCGTAAATCAAAAACAGAAGATGCTCCTGGAAAATCGCCTACTTTTGTTGGATCTCCAGTAATGGCTAATACATCATGAAGTCCTAGCTTATGAAAACCCATTACATGAGAATGCATTCCAACCAAATTATGGTCTCTCGTCGTCAAATGTATTAGCGGCTTAATTCCGTATTCATGCTTTAAAATGGATGCAAGCGCCATGTTGCTAATCCGCGGTGTCGCTAACGAATTGTCTGAAATAGTAATTGCATCTACTCCGGCTTTATCTAATGCTTTAGCTCCTTCAAAAAACTTTGAAGTATCAAATGTTCGTGGCGGATCGAGCTCCACTAAAATCGTTAAGCCTTCTTTCACTTTATCAAGTAGTCGCACTCCTGAATCCTCATCTGCCGCTTCCTCTGGGACGAGTTCAAGCAGCGGTCGTACTTTTTTTTCTAAAATCGGCTTCGTTGTCTTCAGACCATTTCGAAGGGCTTTAATGTGGTCAGGTGTCGTTCCACAACAGCCACCAATAATCCGTGCTCCTTCTTGTCTAAAAACCTCCCCGTAATGCTCAAAATAATCTGTATCAGATTGATAAACCACTTTGCCTTCTTGCACTTCTGGAAGGCTCGCATTAGGATAAACAGCCAAGTAGGCATGATTATATAAGGGAACAGTTTCAAGAGCGCGTGCCATATGATACGGACCAAGCCGACAATTAATACCAACAACATCTGCTCCTAATGCAATTAGTTCTTCTAACGCATCTGACAGCTTTTGACCATTTTGAAGCAAACCTGGTTCATGCATAGATACATTAGCTACAACTGGCAAATCAGTCGTTTCTCGAAGAATTTTTAAAACGGTTTTAAGTTCCTCTAAATCATAGTAGGTTTCCAGCAAAATTGCATCCACACCATCCAGTAAAAAACAATAGAGTTGCTCCCTAAAACTACGCTTAATTTCTTCCAGTGGTGCCGCTTGGAGTCTTGCATCTACTGCACCATTTATTCCACCAATCGTACCAAATATATATGTCCCAGTCCCTCGTGCCGCTTCTTTCGCTAATCGAATTGCCGCTTGGTTAATTCGTTTTACTTCATCTTCTAAACCATACCTAGCTAATTTTATATAATTAGCGCCGTAAGTATTTGTTTGAATAATATCAGCCCCTGCACCAATATACGCTTTATGAATCGAAACGATATCTTCTGGATGCGAGAGATTTAACTCTTCAAAAGAACGGTCCACTCCGTAAGAATAAAGTAGCGTCCCCATTGCTCCATCCGCTATTAATACCTTTTCGCTTAAATCTTTTCGTAAATTCAATGGGGTACACTTCCTTTCTTAACAAACGAAAGAGCTTGTTTTAAATCAGCAATTAAATCAGCTGCATTTTCTAATCCCGCCGAATAACGTAATAAGCCTGGGGTAATTCCTTGTGCTAGACGTTCTTTTTCTGGAACTGCAGCATGGGACATTTTCGCTGGATACGACAAAATACTCTCTACCGCACCTAAACTCACTGAAAATACTGGTAATTCTAAATGAGTAACTAGTTCTCGTGCCGCTTTTTCACTACCAAGGTCAAAAGACACTACCGCCCCACCATTTGTTGCCTGCTCTACCTGGATATCATAACCTGGATGAGTTGGTAAACCAGGATAATGCACCGCTTGAACTTTTGGCTCAGCATTTAAAAATAAAGCAATTTTTTCCGCTGCACTAACCCCAGCTTTCATACGTACCGAAAGTGTCTTCAATCCACGAAGCAATAACCAAGAATCCTGTACACCTAGCACGCCTCCTGTTGCGTTTTGTAAGAAGTAAACAGCTTCTGCAAGTGCTGAATCATTCGTCACAATAAGTCCAGCTAGAATATCACTGTGACCACTAAGAAATTTGGTCGCACTATGAATCACTAGATCCGCACCCAGCTCAAGTGGTTTTTGAATCAACGGAGTCAAAAAAGTATTATCTACAAATGTATAACACCCATTCGCTTTCGCAAGTTTGGCAACCGTTCGAATATCCGTCACATGTAACAGCGGATTGGATGGTGTTTCTAAATAAACCAGTTTAGTATTGGGTTGAAATGCCTTAGCGACTTCATCAATATTTGTAGTATCGACAAAAGTATGCGTAATCCCAAATCGTGGCAAAACTTTTTCTACAAGTCGAAATGTTCCACCATAAACATCTTTTGCAATAATAAAGTGATCTCCTTTTGAAAGAGTAAAAAGTGCCGCAGATACCGCAGCCATTCCGCTCGCAAAAGCAAATCCATCTTTACCTCCCTCTAATTCAGCAATTGCTTGTTCCACTTTCTCTCTAGTAGGGTTCCCACTTCTTGCATAATCATATGGATGATAATTATCAAAATCATGCTGGTGAAATGTGGAAGATAAATGAATTGGAGTATTTAACGCGCCAGTTTCTTTATCAATTCCTAAACTCGCTTTAATGACAACTGTATCTTGATCATAATCTTTACCCACGGGAAACCACCCCTTCTGCCACTTTATCTAACGCCTGTGATAAATCCGCCACTAAATCCTCACTTGCTTCAATCCCTACCGAAATTCGTAAAAGTTTATCTGTTAAACCATAAGAATTTCGTAGCTCTATAGGAATATCGGCATGCGTTTGTGTCGTCGGATAAGTAATCAAACTTTCCACCCCTCCTAAACTCTCCGCAAAAGTAAATAATTCAAGTTGTTTTAAAAGTGGCGAAACAAGCAAGGCATCTTTTATAAAGAAACTAATCATTCCTCCACGACCTGGATAACGAACTTCTTCCACTAAAGAATGTGTTTCCAAAAATGCCGCGATTTTCTGCGCATTCGCTTGATGTTGTTTCACACGAAGTACTAGTGTTTTCAGTCCTCGTATCAACAACCAACTATCGAAAGGCGATAACACTGTTCCGGTCGAATTCAATTGATAGAAGAAAAATTCCCCAAGCCTATCATCTTTCACAATAACTGCACCAGCAAGCACATCATTATGCCCACCTAAATATTTTGTCGCACTGTGAATCACAATGTCTGCTCCAAGATTAAGTGGCTGTTGTAAAACTGGTGTATAAAAGGTATTATCTACAATTACAAGTAAATGATGTTCTTTCGCCCATTTAGCAACAACCTTAATATCGGTTTCTTGCATCAAAGGATTAGTCGGAGTCTCAATAAAAATAGCCTTCGTTTCCGGTCGAAGTAATTTTTCTAATTCCGCATATTCCGCCCCATTCCAGTATGAAAATCCAATATTATATTGTTCACCAAACTGCTCAAAGTATCGAAAAGTTCCCCCATATAAATCTTGTGAACTAATAATATGCTCCCCTGTTTTAAAAAGTTGGAATACCAGTTGAATCGCACTCATGCCAGAACTTGTTGCAAAGGCATGAGTTCCATTTTCTAATTCTGCGAGTGCTTCTTCTAAAGCATCTCGCGTTGGATTTCCAGTTCTCGTATAATCATATCCCGTTGATACCCCAAGATCGGCATGCTGGTAAGCTGTAGAGAAGTAGACTGGCATATTGACAGCACCCGTTCTTTCACATTTTCTATTTCCAATTTGTGCTGCTATCGTCTCTTGTTTCAGCTTTGCCATATTACCTCTCCTCCATTCCTTTATTTCTCTAATACTTGATATTCCGCACGCACCTCTTTAGTCGCTTTAATCATATCTTGAAGCGCCGCAATTGTTTCAGGTTCTTTGCGAGTTTTCAAACCACAATCAGGATTAATCCAAAACTGTTTCGCATCGATAGCTCGTAAAGCACGGCGAATATTATCTTGAATTTCTGATACAGTAGGAACTCGAGGGCTGTGAATGTCATAAACACCAAGACCAATTTCTTTATCATAGGTAACTTCTTCAAATGTCGAAATGATTTCCCCATGACTTCTTGAGGTTTCAATGGAAATGACATCCGCATCCAAAGCGCTAATCGTATCAATAATATCATCAAAATCCGAATAACACATATGCGTATGAATTTGCGTATCATTCTGAACCGAAGCTGTTGTTAACTTAAACGAATAAACCGCATCATTTAAATATTTTTCCCATCTTGCACGCTTCAGTGGTAACCCTTCTCGAAGGGCTGGCTCATCAACTTGAATTACCTTAATCCCGTTTCGTTCGAGTGCTTCTACCTCTTTACGAAGTGCTAACCCAACTTGATTTGCGACAACGCTTTCTGGAACATCGTCACGTACAAAGCTCCAGTTAATAATCGTTACTGGTGCAGTTAACATCCCCTTTACAGGACGTTTCGTTAGTGATTGTGCATAAACACTCTCTTTCACCGTAATTTCTTCTGTGAAAGCAACATCTCCGTAAATAAGTGGTGGTCGAACCGCTCTCGAACCATATGATTGCACCCATCCAAATTTTGTTGCTTGGAATCCTGCTAATTTCTGACCAAAATATTCCACCATGTCAGTTCGTTCAAACTCACCGTGTACCAGTACATCAATATCTAAGTCTTCCTGAATCTGAATCCAACGTGCAATTTCTTTTTCAATAAATGAATGATATTCAGCATCCGTAATATTCCCTTTTAACCAATCTGCGCGAGTTTTACGAACTTCAGGTGACTGTGGAAAACTACCAATCGTCGTCGTTGGGAATAGTGGCAACTTTAACCATGCATGTTGTAATTCAATCCGTTCTGCAAAAGGTAATTCTCGTTCGACGCGAACATTCCCCAAATTATTAATGGCTACTTGAACTTCTATATTATTCCGGTGACTAGATTCATTTAATGCCGCAACAGCTGTTCGCGCTTCTTCTAACTCTGTTGTAACACTTTCTTTTCCAGATGTTAAAGCTTTTGTTAAAATTGCAATTTCATCTAACTTTTGATCCGCAAATGACAATCCATCAAGAATGACCTTATCTAAGTCAGTTTCACTCCATTTTGTTACAGGGACATGTAATAAAGAATTAGATGGCTGAACGATTAGCTTTCCTTCAGTGACATATTCTGCAATAATTGCTAATAGCTCTAACTTCTCATCCAGATTGCTCCGCCAAACATTCCGGCCATCAATCACGCCAGCTGCCAAAAATTTATCTTCTGGAAAACCATACTTTTTTAATGCTTTTAGCGAATCCCCATGGTCATGCACAAAATCAATCCCAATAGCTGCAACCGGTAAATTCACTACATCTTCATAATAATCCAAACTTTCAAAATAAGTTTGCAACTCAATTTTCAAGCTAGGCACTGCTTTCTGAAATTGTTGGTACACGTGCTGGAATAACGCAATTTCTTCTTTATCAAAACTAGTCGCCAAATATGGCTCGTCTATTTGTACCCATTTGACACCAGCTGTCTCTAGCTCTTTTAAAATTTCCACATATGCTGGAATAAATTTATCTAACAACCTTTCAAAGCTTTCTTCATTACTACCTTTTCCAAGTTTCAAATAAGTAATCGGTCCAACAAGGACTGGCTTCCCATCAATACCAAGTTCTTTTTTTGCTTCCTCATAATAATAAAGTGCACGGTTATCTATAACTTTTGGATTGGCATCTGCAAGTTCTGGAACGATGTAATGATAGTTAGTATTGAACCATTTCGTCATTTCAGAAGCCACTGCATTATTTTTTCCGCGGGCAATATCAAAATAAGTATTTAACGTTATCTTTCCACCCTCGTGATTGAACCGCTTTGGAATAACCCCGAAAGTAACACTTGTATCAAGCACTTGATCATAGAAACTAAAATCACCAACAGGAATTAAATCAATGCCCTTAGCTTGTTGCTTTTTAAGTGCATGCAATCTTAGTACTTTTGTTTCAGCTAGTAATTCTTGCTCCGTAATCGCCCCATTCCAAAATTTCTCTAAAGCTCGTTTCCATTCCCGTTTTTCGCCAAGCCTTGGATATCCTAAATTTGAACTAATTACCTTTACCATACCTATCACCTTTTCCTCTCTAGTTTATGCCAATAAAAAACCTCCCTAGAGAACTAGAGAGGTTTGGAAGTTTCTATACACAAATCGAGCGAAACTCTTTAAGTCTCTCTTATCTCTCGAAGCATCACACTTCGCAGGATTTAGCACCTTTTCAACGAATTGAAAGGTTGCTGGGTTTCAACGGGCCAGTCCCTCTACCACTCATAATAAGAGTAATTTATTTAGTTTTTTGAACCACTTCAAATGGATTGAAATCATCATACCACTTGGAACTTAAAACTGTCAAACATTAAATTTCTATTTTCTTGACAGCACGCATTTTCTTTTCTCCAAAAGTCAATAAGAAACAGCCAAGTAAAAGGATTCCAGCTATAACAAAATAAAATATTTGATTTCCAAAAATACCAATCATCATTCCGGTTGCACTGGGTCCAATGATACTTCCTAAACTAAAACACATCCCAACCAAAATATTTCCAGCCGGAAGTAGCTCAATCGGCGTCAAATCAGTCATAAACGATAACCCAAGAGAATACAAAGAGCCAAGTAAAATCCCCAGAACAAAGAAGAAAATCACAAACAATACTGGCAAATTAACAAAAGCTGTTAACACAAAAACAAAAGCTCCAAGTCCAGTCAAAAGCGGTAAAATTTTCCCTCGACCAAATTTATCACTAATCATTCCAATTGGAACTTGAAATAAAATAGTGCCTACAGAAAAAGAAGAAATAATTACAGCAATCAACATTGTATCTAATCCATTTCGTAATCCAACAATTGGGAAAGTTGCATTTAACCCCGTTTCCAAAATTCCATACAAAAATGGTGGAATCATTGCAACCCATGCTATCTTAAAAACTTCCGAAAAACGCTTCAAGCTATCAAAAAAAGAAATTTTTCGTATAACAGCTTTCTCCCCTACAAACTCATTCTTAAGAAACCAAACCAATCCCCAAGCACACAAAACTAAAATTCCTGATAAAAAGAATGGCAAGTTAGCATTTATTTTAGCTAAGTTAACTAATTGAGGGCCAATCGCAAATCCCAATGAAAAAAACAATCCATAAATTGCCATATTTCGGCCTCGCTTACTTGAATCACTCATCGCACCAATCCAAGTTTGTGAAGAAAAGTGTAACATATGATCTCCTACACCAATAAGCAAGCGCAAGAAAAACCAAAAATATAAATTAAACCAGATTGGAAAAGCTAGCATCGCAAGTGCAACAAGTCCCCCACCAATTAGTATAATTGGTTTATAACCATATTTATGTAATGGAGCCTCGATAAATGGCGAAATCAGCAAAACCCCTAAGTAAATACCAGTGGCATGAAATCCATTTATCCCGGCATTTACCCCTTTCCCCTCTAAAATAATTGCAATAAGCGGTAATAATACACCTTGTGACAAGCCAGAAATTGCTACAACCATTGTTAAAATCCAAAATTTCCCTTTAGAACCCATGCCATCCTCCAAAATAATTGATAATAAATAAAAAAACAATATCGAAAATCGACATTGTTTTTTTGGATGACCCGTACGGGAATCGAACCCGTGTTACCGCCGTGAAAGGGCGGTGTCTTAACCGCTTGACCAACGGGCCATATCTGGCGGAGAAGGAGGGATTTGAACCCTCGCGCCGCGCGAGCGACCTACACCCTTAGCAGGGGCGCCTCTTCAGCCACTTGAGTACTTCCCCAGATATATAGTATAATTTTTATCCTATTTAAGGAATAACTCCACAGGCAGGACTCGAACCTGCGACCGATCGGTTAACAGCCGATTGCTCTACCAACTGAGCTACTGTGGAATAAAATGGGCCTAAATGGACTCGAACCATCGACCTCACGCTTATCAGGCGTGCGCTCTAACCAGCTGAGCTATAGGCCCCAGTAAAATTAAAATTCCATGGTAAAAGCGGGTGATGGGAATCGAACCCACGACAACAGCTTGGAAGGCTGTAGTTTTACCACTAAACTACACCCGCATAATAATAAATTAAAAACAGAGGGCGGATAATGGGAATCGAACCCACGAATGCCTGAACCACAATCAGGTGCGTTAACCACTTCGCCATATCCGCCATAAGGCAAAAATGTTTAAAATGAATGGCTTGGGACAGAATCGAACTGCCGACACCTTGAGCTTCAATCAAGTGCTCTACCAACTGAGCTACCAAGCCATAATGGCGGTCCCGACGGGATTTGAACCCGCGATCTCCTGCGTGACAGGCAGGCATGTTAACCCCTACACCACGGAACCACTCTATTGCGGGGGCAGGATTTGAACCTACGACCTTCGGGTTATGAGCCCGACGAGCTACCAGACTGCTCCACCCCGCGACAATAATATTAAATTTAGTCCACATATCACAAGTGAAAAACGGAGGAAGAGGGATTCGAACCCCCGCGCGGTATTACCCGCCTGTCGGTTTTCAAGACCGATCCCTTCAGCCAGACTTGGGTATTCCTCCATGATAATAATAAAGTGACAAGTGGACCTTGCAGGACTCGAACCTGCGACCGGACGGTTATGAGCCGTCTGCTCTAACCAACTGAGCTAAAGGTCCAATTTAGAAAATAGCGGCGGAGGGAATCGAACCCACGACCTCTCGGGTATGAACCGAACGCTCTAGCCAGCTGAGCTACGCCGCCACAATAATAAGATTACTATTTTCTTGCTTATGTGATTAAGTTATGAAGTAAGTGGAGCCTAGCGGGATCGAACCGCTGACCTCCTGCGTGCAAAGCAGGCGCTCTCCCAGCTGAGCTAAGGCCCCAATATAAAAATTAATCAATCGGGAAGACAGGATTCGAACCTGCGACCCCTTGGTCCCAAACCAAGTGCTCTACCAAGCTGAGCTACTTCCCGTTTAATAAAGTGCGCCCAAGAGGAGTCGAACCTCTAACCGCTTGATTCGTAGTCAAGTACTCTATCCAGTTGAGCTATGGGCGCAAATATAAGTGCCGAGGACCGGAATCGAACCGGTACGGATATCACTATCCGCAGGATTTTAAGTCCTGTGCGTCTGCCAGTTCCGCCACCCCGGCGTTTCTATAAAATATGGAGCGGAAGACGGGGTTCGAACCCGCGACCCCCACCTTGGCAAGGTGATGTTCTACCACTGAACTACTTCCGCATATTTTATAATAAGTGCGGGTGAAGGGACTTGAACCCCCACGCCTCGCGGCGCCAGATCCTAAATCTGGTGCGTCTGCCAATTCCGCCACACCCGCAAAAGTGAGCCGTGCTGGGTTCGAACCAGCGACCCTCTGATTAAAAGTCAGATGCTCTACCAACTGAGCTAACGGCTCTCTACAATAATTATGTACTATTATAAAGAAAATATAAATGGTGCCGGCTGCAAGAGTCGAACTCGCGACCTACTGATTACAAATCAGTTGCTCTACCAACTGAGCTAAGCCGGCATAAAAAATGGAGGTTAACGGGATCGAACCGCTGACCCTCTGCTTGTAAGGCAGATGCTCTCCCAGCTGAGCTAAACCTCCAGAAATACTGCCCGGCAGCGACCTACTCTCGCAGGGGGAAGCCCCCAACTACCATTGGCGCAGAGAAGCTTAACTACCGTGTTCGGGATGGGAACGGGTGTGACCTTCTCGCCATAACTACCAGACAATATTTAAGTTGTTGAAAGATTGCTCTCTCAAAACTAGAGAAGAAAGGGTTCAGTTAGGTAACTTCGTTTCATTTTTTTGGTTAAGTCCTCGATCGATTAGTATTTGTCCGCTCCATGTATCGCTACACTTCCACTCCAAACCTATCTACCTGATCATCTTTCAGGGATCTTACTTTCCGAAGAAATGGGAAATCTCATCTTGAGGGGGGCTTCACGCTTAGATGCTTTCAGCGTTTATCCCTGCCACACATAGCTACCCAGCGATGCTCCTGGCGGAACAACTGGTACACCAGCGGTGTGTCCATCCCGGTCCTCTCGTACTAAGGACAGCTCCTCTCAAATTTCCTGCGCCCGCGACGGATAGGGACCGAACTGTCTCACGACGTTCTGAACCCAGCTCGCGTGCCGCTTTAATGGGCGAACAGCCCAACCCTTGGGACCGACTACAGCCCCAGGATGCGACGAGCCGACATCGAGGTGCCAAACCTCCCCGTCGATGTGGACTCTTGGGGGAGATAAGCCTGTTATCCCCGGGGTAGCTTTTATCCGTTGAGCGATGGCCCTTCCATGCGGAACCACCGGATCACTAAGCCCGACTTTCGTCCCTGCTCGACTTGTCAGTCTCGCAGTCAAGCTCCCTTGTGCCTTTACACTCTGCGAATGATTTCCATCCATTCTGAGGGAACCTTTGGGCGCCTCCGTTACTCTTTAGGAGGCGACCGCCCCAGTCAAACTGCCCACCTGACACTGTCTCCCCACGCGCTAAGCGTGGCGGGTTAGAATGGTCATACAGCCAGGGTAGTATCCCACCATTGCCTCCTCGTATGCTAGCGCACACGTCTCTTCGGCTCCTACCTATCCTGTACAAGCGGTACAAACATTCCATATCAGGTTGCAGTAAAGCTCCACGGGGTCTTTCCGTCCTGTCGCGGGTAACCTGCATCTTCACAGGTACTATAATTTCACCGAGTCTCTCGTTGAGACAGTGCCCAGATCGTTGCGCCTTTCGTGCGGGTCGGAACTTACCCGACAAGGAATTTCGCTACCTTAGGACCGTTATAGTTACGGCCGCCGTTTACTGGGGCTTCAATTCGTACCTTCGCCGAAGCTAAGCACTCCTCTTAACCTTCCAGCACCGGGCAGGCGTCAGCCCCTATACGTCACCTTACGGTTTTGCAGAGACCTGTGTTTTTGCTAAACAGTCGCCTGGGCCTATTCACTGCGGCTCTCTCGGGCTTGCACCCTAATAGAGCACCCCTTCTCCCGAAGTTACGGGGTCATTTTGCCGAGTTCCTTAACGAGAGTTCTCTCGCTCACCTTAGGATTCTCTCCTCATCTACCTGTGTCGGTTTGCGGTACGGGCAGTACTACTCTTCCTAGAGGCTTTTCTTGACAGCGTGAAATCAGGAACTTCCGTACTTTATTTCCTTCCCCATCACAGCTCATGCTTCGCAAGAAGCGGATTTGCCTACTTCTCACACTCACTGCTTGGACGCACATTTCCATTCGTGCGATTCCCTATCCTTCTGTGTCACCCCATCGGTTAAACAATTAGCACTGGTACAGGAATCTCTACCTGTTGTCCATCGCCTACGCCTATCGGCCTCGGCTTAGGTCCCGACTAACCCTGAGCGGACGAGCCTTCCTCAGGAAACCTTAGATATTCGGTGGAAGGGATTCTCACCCTTCTTTCGCTACTCATACCGGCATTCTCACTTCTAAGCGCTCCACCAGTCCTTCCGGTCTGACTTCACCGCCCTTAGAACGCTCTCCTACCACGAACCTCTCAAAGAGGTTCATCCACAGTTTCGGTAATATGTTTAGCCCCGGTACATTTTCGGCGCGGGGTCACTCGACCAGTGAGCTATTACGCACTCTTTCAATGGTGGCTGCTTCTAAGCCAACATCCTGGTTGTCTAAGCAACCCCACATCCTTTTCCACTTAACATATATTTGGGGACCTTAACTGGTGGTCTGGGCTGTTTCCCTTTCGACTACGGATCTTATCACTCGCAGTCTGACTCCCGAGTATAAGTACATGGCATTCGGAGTTTATCTGAATTCGGTAACCCGAGAAGGGCCCCTAGTCCAAACAGTGCTCTACCTCCATGACTCTTTACCTCGAGGCTAGCCCTAAAGCTATTTCGGAGAGAACCAGCTATCTCCAAGTTCGATTGGAATTTCTCCGCTACCCACACCTCATCCCCGCACTTTTCAACGTGCGTGGGTTCGGACCTCCAGTAAGTATTACCTTACCTTCATCCTGGACATGGGTAGATCACCTGGTTTCGGGTCTACGACCTGTTACTTATTCGCCCTATTCAGACTCGCTTTCGCTACGGCTCCGCTTTTTCCGCTTAACCTTGCAACAAATCGTAACTCGCCGGTTCATTCTACAAAAGGCACGCTATCACCCATTAACGGGCTCTAACTACTTGTAGGCACACGGTTTCAGGAACTGTTTCACTCCCCTTCCGGGGTGCTTTTCACCTTTCCCTCACGGTACTGGTTCACTATCGGTCACTAGGGAGTATTTAGCCTTGGGAGATGGTCCTCCCGGATTCCGACGGAATTTCACGTGTTCCGCCGTACTCAGGATCCACTCTGGAGGGAAAGCTATTTCAACTACCGGGCTGTTACCGTCTTTGGCGGGCCTTTCCAGACCGCTTCATTTATAACTTTCTTTTGTAACTCCGTATAGAGTGTCCTACAACCCCAAGAAGCAAGCTTCTTGGTTTGGGCTCTTTCCGTTTCGCTCGCCGCTACTCAGGAAATCGATTTTTCTTTCTCTTCCTCCAGGTACTTAGATGTTTCAGTTCCCTGGGTCTGCCTTCCTCACGCTATGTATTCACGTAAGGATACTATCCGACTAAAGATAGTGGGTTCCCCCATTCGGAAATCTCTGGATCAACGCTTACGTACAGCTCCCCAAAGCATATCGGTGTTAGTCCCGTCCTTCTTCGGCTCCTAGTGCCAAGGCATCCACCGTGCGCCCTTTCTAACTTAACCAATTTACTTCATTGAAGTAAAGGTTGTTTTTCTGATTTTCCGTATCAGCGATGATACATCCAATCAGATGAAAGATTCACTTTCAGATGATTCTCGGTTACTTGTGTCATAAATAGTTACCTATTTATGCTAACTTTACTAACTTTCTTATCTAGTTTTCAAAGAACAAACAGTATAGAGAAGAATTAACCTCTCAAAACTGAACAAATATAGAAGAACGAAAACTCACAGGTTTCCTTTTCCTTAGAAAGGAGGTGATCCAGCCGCACCTTCCGATACGGCTACCTTGTTACGACTTCACCCCAATTATCTGTCCCACCTTCGGCGGCTGGCTCCTAAAAGGTTACCCTACCGACTTCGGGTGTTACAAACTCTCGTGGTGTGACGGGCGGTGTGTACAAGGCCCGGGAACGTATTCACCGCGGCATGCTGATCCGCGATTACTAGCGATTCCGGCTTCATGTAGGCGAGTTGCAGCCTACAATCCGAACTGAGAATGGTTTTATGGGATTGGCTCCACCTCGCGGCTTCGCTACCCTTTGTACCATCCATTGTAGCACGTGTGTAGCCCAGGTCATAAGGGGCATGATGATTTGACGTCATCCCCACCTTCCTCCGGCTTGCACCGGCAGTCACTTTAGAGTGCCCAACTAAATGCTGGCAACTAAAATCAAGGGTTGCGCTCGTTGCGGGACTTAACCCAACATCTCACGACACGAGCTGACGACAACCATGCACCACCTGTCACTTTGTCCCCGAAGGGAAAGCTCTGTCTCCAGAGTGGTCAAAGGATGTCAAGACCTGGTAAGGTTCTTCGCGTTGCTTCGAATTAAACCACATGCTCCACCGCTTGTGCGGGCCCCCGTCAATTCCTTTGAGTTTCAACCTTGCGGTCGTACTCCCCAGGCGGAGTGCTTAATGCGTTAGCTGCAGCACTAAGGGGCGGAAACCCCCTAACACTTAGCACTCATCGTTTACGGCGTGGACTACCAGGGTATCTAATCCTGTTTGCTCCCCACGCTTTCGCGCCTCAGCGTCAGTTACAGACCAGAGAGTCGCCTTCGCCACTGGTGTTCCTCCACATATCTACGCATTTCACCGCTACACGTGGAATTCCACTCTCCTCTTCTGCACTCCAGTCTTCCAGTTTCCAATGACCCTCCCCGGTTAAGCCGGGGGCTTTCACATCAGACTTAAAAGACCGCCTGCGCGCGCTTTACGCCCAATAAATCCGGACAACGCTTGCCACCTACGTATTACCGCGGCTGCTGGCACGTAGTTAGCCGTGGCTTTCTGGTTAGATACCGTCAAGGGACAAGCAGTTACTCTTATCCTTGTTCTTCTCTAACAACAGTACTTTACGATCCGAAAACCTTCTTCATACACGCGGCGTTGCTCCGTCAGACTTTCGTCCATTGCGGAAGATTCCCTACTGCTGCCTCCCGTAGGAGTCTGGGCCGTGTCTCAGTCCCAGTGTGGCCGATCACCCTCTCAGGTCGGCTATGCATCGTTGCCTTGGTAGGCCTTTACCCTACCAACTAGCTAATGCACCGCGGGCCCATCTGTAAGCGATAGCCGAAACCATCTTTCAAAGTGATGACATGCGTCACTACTTATCATTCGGTATTAGCCCCGGTTTCCCGGAGTTATCCCCAACTTACAGGCAGGTTGCCCACGTGTTACTCACCCGTCCGCCACTAACTTTGGAAGAGCAAGCTCTTCCTCCGTTCGTTCGACTTGCATGTATTAGGCACGCCGCCAGCGTTCGTCCTGAGCCAGGATCAAACTCTCTTTAAAATATAAATTGAATTTGAATACTTATTCAACACCGTGAATAAGATTCCTTGCGTCAAATTGACTTCGCTAGCAATTAAATTACTAGTTTGTTTTGTTGAAAACAGCTTTCTGTTTTCTGCCCTGCGATTACCAGTGAGACTTTACGTCTCATTGCTTTTCGTCTTCTTCTTTGTTCAGTTTTCAAAGGTCAGTCAGTCACTTAAATTCATGATGTGAGAATGTTTTCGTTTGTTTTTTGCGACTTTTAAATCATATCATTTCAACGCTTATCTGTCAACAACTTTTTGAATTTATTTTATGAATAAAATTCTTTTAAAACACTGCTATTGTAGCGCCGAAAACTAATATATCAAGTTTTGAGATATATGTCAACTGAATTATGCATAAAATTAAATAAAAATAAAAAAACACCCAGCCTAGCTAAGTGTTTTTGATTATTTATTTGATTGTTTTTCTTTGCACTCTGGACATGTACCATATACTTCTAAGCGATGATTATTAATTTCATATCCAGTTACATGTGCTGCAAAATGTTCTACTTCATCAAGACCTGGATAATGGAAATCTACTATTTTTCCACAATCGTTACAGATTGCATGATAATGATTAGACGTAGAAAAATCAAATCTACTAGAAGCATCACCATAGGATAATTCTTTAATTAGACCAGCATCGCGAAAGACGCGCAAATTATTATATACAGTTGCTACACTCATATTAGGAAAATTGCCTTCTAAAGCTCTATAAATATCATCTGCGGTTGGGTGTGTATGTGAGTTAATTAAGAATTCAAGTATGGCATGACGCTGAGGAGTTATTCTTACTCCTGTTTTCTTCAAGACATCTACCGCCTCTTTTAGAGTTGCATTAGACACCGCCATGCACTCCCTTCCAAATATAATTATTGTATTCATAATACCGGAAATAACGCCTTAATGTCAATAGAACACCATAAATTAGAGCTTAATAGCCTTTATCTAAATTAAGTTCATTTCGCAAATCTGTGTTTTCTTTATAATGTTTGATATTCTCTAGCCAAATTTCAAAACTCCGGTCAAGGTATTTGTCTGAATGTCCTGATACATGTGGAGTGATTGTTACATTCGGTGCTTGCCACAAGTAACTTTTTGTTGGCAGAGGTTCTTCCGGCAACACATCTAGATAAAAATGGGAAATCAATTTTTGTTTCGTTGCTGTTTCTAATACATCTAAAGTAACAGCACTTCCTCTACCAATATTAACGAAAACAGCATTACGTTTCATTTGTTCAAAGAAAGATAGTGGATATATCCCTATGGTTTGCTCGGTTTGGGGTAGCACACTGATAAAAAAATCTGCTAACGGAGCTACTTTTTCTAACTCTTTGATGGCATATGTTTGCTCAAAATGTTTGACAGGATGGCCAGTTGCATTAACACCTATTAAATGCATATCAAAAGCTTGGGCAAATTCCGCCACTTTTGATCCAATTGCTCCTGTACCAGCAACCACAACCGTTTTACCTGCTAATTCCGTGATTGGCTCTTCGCTTTCCCAGCGGTTACTTTTTTGCATTTCATAGAAGAAAGCTGCTTTTTTTACGTGATTCAGCATAAAAGAAAGTGCATACTCCCCCATCGGAATAGCGTGAATCCCTCTTACGTTCGCTACTTTTATTTTTCTGGCTTGAATAATTTTTCGAGGCAGACTGTCTATTCCTGCTGAAAAGACCATAATGAATTTTAATTTGTTAGCACTCTTTATCATTTCTTCTGTTAAATTTGATCCATAAGTGACTATTACATCTACTTCTGATAGGTTGGCAAAATGATTACTGCTCTCAAAATAGAAAGTATCTTCTGGAAATTTGTCTTCTTGTAATTTTTTAAGGTGATTTGGAACATCTAATGTAAATAGGACTTTCATTTTGCCTCTCTCCCCATTCTTATACTTTAAGTTAATTTTATTCTTTTTTTCGGTTATCGGCAATTATCTTGTTTTTCGATTGCGACATCTCGATATTTCGCATAGAATATAGAAGGTATTAAAATATGGAGGCGATGACAAAATGAATCATTCGATGTCAGAAAAATTACATGATGAAGCACTTTTACATATAGTTGGTGGGGTGAATAGTCCATCTAGGTCGAACAAAGGTGTTGGGGGCGGAACTCCTGTTACAATGGAACGAGCTAACGGTGCTTACTTTTATGATGTAGATGGCAATAAATATATTGACTATTTAGCGGCATTTGGGCCAATTATTACAGGGCACGCGCATCCTCATATTACAGAAGCAATTACAAAAGCAGCACAAAATGGTGTTTTATATGGTACACCAACCAAACATGAGATTACTTTTGCCAAAATGTTAAAAGAAGCCATACCTTCCCTTGAAAAAGTTCGTTTTACTAATTCTGGGACAGAAGCTGTAATGACTACTATTCGTGTTGCTCGCGCTTATACAGGACGAGATAAAATAATTAAATTTGCAGGATGTTATCACGGACACTTTGATTTAGTTTTAGTAGAAGCAGGTTCTGGACCATCGACGCTTGGTATTCCCGATTCAGCTGGAGTAACAAAATCTACCGCAGAAGAAGTGATTACGGTGCCTTTTAATGATTTAGCATCTTTTAAAAAAGCACTTACTGTTTGGGGAGAGCAAGTTGCGGCTGTTTTAGTCGAACCGATTGTTGGAAACTTTGGTATGGTCGAACCAGCAGAAGGATTTTTAGAAAGCGTCAATGAACTTGCACATGCGAATGGTTCTTTAGTAATTTATGATGAAGTTATTACGGCATTTCGTTTTATGTATGGTGGTGCGCAAAACTACCTTGGGGTTACTCCTGATTTGACAGCGATGGGCAAAATTATTGGCGGCGGGCTTCCAATCGGTGCGTATGGTGGTCGTGTAGATATTATGGAAAAGGTGGCTCCTCTTGGTCCGGCTTATCAGGCTGGTACACACGCTGGAAATCCAGCATCCATCTTATCTGGCATTGCTTGTTTAGAGGTTTTACAAGAGGAAGGGCTTTATGATCGTTTTGAAAAATATGGCAAAATGTTAAAAGATGGCATTGAAAAGGCAGCTAACAAGTATGGTATTGCCGTAACAGTAAACCAAATTGTCGGTGCTTTAACTGTGTATTTTACAAATGAAGCCGTTACAAACTACGCAGAAGCTGGTGCTACTAACGGAGAATTATTTGGTCAGTTCTTTAAGGGGATGTTAGAAGAAGGTATTAACTTAGCGCCATCAAAATACGAAGCTTGGTTCATTACTTCGGCGCATTCAGAAGCAGACATTGAAGAAACTATTCGCGCTGTGAATACAGTATTCGCAAAAATGGTTCAAGATAACTAGGTAATATTACTGTATAAACTCGAGAGAAACGTTATAATAGAATAAGAATGAGCGGAGTGTAACAAAATTCCGCTCAAATAGTCTATAGAAAGGAATAACCTTCCATGAAATTCGGAGCTAGAATTTTGAAAACAGGTATTGCAATAACACTTGCGCTTTTTATTGCCGAGCTTTGCAACTCACCTTCTCCATCTCTGGCAGGCATTTCCGCCGTTTTTGCTATCCAACCTTCTATTTATAGGTCATATCGAACTATTTTAGAACGAGCACAAGGGAATATTATTGGCGCAATCATCGCGATAATTTTCGGACTATATATTGGGAATGATTTTATCTTAATTGGTGTTGCTTCGATAATCTGTGTTGCTTTATTAATGCAGCTCCGCTTAGAGAATACAATTGGTCTTGCCGTTGTGACACTCATTATTGTCATGGATTCACCTGGTAATGACTTTTTAGAAATTGCACTTATTCGTTTTGGAACAATTATGTTGGGCTTAGTTGCCGCTTTTATCGTTAATTTATTTTTTATTCCGCCAAAATACGAAGTTTCGTTATTCCAGTTAATTTACAATACCAATAGTGAGATTGTTCGATGGATTAAACTAAACCTTCGCCATGCTGCGGATTTCCCTCTTCTAAAAAAAGATATGGAATGGATGCAAAAACAGTTGAATCAAACACGTAACTTATATGGATTTTACCGTGAAGAGCGAACATTTCTTAAAAAAAATGCGGTTTCTAAAGGTCGAAAAATTGCCGTATATAGGCAAATGCTACTTTGTTCGCAAAAAGGTTTTGAACTTTTAAAAATCCAACATCGTTACGAAAATGATTATTTACAACTGCCGCCAGATAAACAAGAATTAATTAGACAGCATATTGATTATTTAACAGATAAGCATGAACAGTTACTTCTTACTTATATCGACAAAGTTTCGATTGATCTTGATTATGTCGAGTCACATTTGGCACAAGACCCGCAAGATTTAATGCAACTTTTCCTACGTGAAATGGAAGAAACAGAAAAAGATGAGTACGAAGAAATGATGGACAAATATCATTTAATGCGCATTATTGCTTCTATCTTCGCTTATCAAGAGACTGTTGACTATTTAGAAAAATTAATTCATAGCTTTAAACTTCGACATACAGAAGAAAATCAGATTGATATTAACGTGAATGAAGAATAAACAAAAAACGAGCTTGGAAAATGAATTCCAAAGCTCGTTTTTTTAACGGTATTCTTTATACTTTTCATACCAAATGTCGATATAATCAGGTGAAAATGGACCTTTTTTGTCCAAAATCCAGTGACTTAACACATCTACATTAGTCTTTAGTATCCGGTCAATAGAGTCTGGATACTTCATTTGGCGACGGTGTTGTTCGTATTCGCCCTCATCAAGCAAATGAAACCTACCATCTGGGAATACTTTAATATCGAGGTCATAGTCAATGTACTTCAACGCTTGTTCATCAACTGCAAAGGGTGTACCTAAATTGCAATAATGGTAGATACCATCTTCGCGAATCATTGAAATTACATTAAACCAGTAATCACTATGAAAATAGCAAATAGATGGTTCGCGCGTTACCCATTTACGTCCGTCTGCTTCCACAACTAATGTGTGGTCGTTTCCACCGATAATAATATTTTCCGTAGACTTAAGCACCACTGTCTTTTTCCAAGTACGATGAAGTTTACCGTTATGTTTGTAGCTCTTGATTTGTATTATTTCTTTCTCTTTGGGTAAGTACATCCTTTATCCTACTTTCCTCATGTACTATCAAAATCAATATCATTATAACATAACGTCACACTGCAAAAAAACAATATTGTGCTGAAATGGTACAATTTCATCAAAAAACTATGATTTAACCCAAAAATGATTGATTTCCAGCTTAACTATACAAGTAGCGTTCTCCCACCATCGACTAAAATAGTTTGCCCTCGAATCATATCTGCTTTGTCACTAGCAAGAAATAGGACCGCATTTACTAAATCAACAGGGGTTATCATTCGCCCTGCAGGTGTTTTACTTACAGCATCCTCAAGTAATGCTTCTCGATTTGGAAAATGATTTAAAGCCTCTGTTTCGATTAAACCACCAGAAACTGCATTCACAGCAATCCCAAAAGGGGCTAGTTCTACAGCTAAATAGCGAGTAAGTGATTCTACTGCAGCTTTAGAAACTCCAACAGTAGTATAGTTTTCCAAATAACGAATTGATCCAATAGAACTAAGACTGATAATTTTTCCGCTGTTCTCGCGTTGCATCAATTTTGCTGCTTCTTGACCAGCAAAAAGTAACGCTTTAGCATTAATGTTCATCGTCCAATCCCAGTGCGACTCTTCTAACTCCATTAGTGGTCTGAGTACTCCACTTGCTGCATTATTAATAAATACATCTAATCTTCCAAATTCCGCATCCACAGCTGCAAATAGTTCTTTAATTTTTTCCACATCGCCAACATTCGCTTTAAAAATTTCACATTTTTTGCCTAATTGTTCAATTTCTAGTTTCACTTCTTCTGCTTTTTTTCGGTTTCTTGAAAAATTAACTGCTATATCATACCCTTCTTTGGCAAACGCAATCGCAATCTCACGGCCAAGCCCTCTACTACTTCCTGTAATTAGTGCTACTTTGTTCATTTTGTTACTCCCCCTTATATTGTTTCCAGACTTGCCACATTTTTTGATAAGGAACCGGAAAAGCAAGTCGTGCCATTTCTTCCTCTGTTGCAAAATACCAATTTTCGCTTACTTCTGATGATTGAAGTGTCGCTACTTGGATGTCCATTTCCCAAACTAAGTGCGAGAATACATGTTTAATATGCGCGATTGGTTCCCTGTCTAGTAACACATCTAGGTTATATTTATGTAAAAACTGTAATTTAACCACTTCTTTATTTTCCTTCTTAGCAATTTCTATGGTTGGGAACTGCCACATATTGGCAAGCAAGCCGGTTTCAGGTCTTTTTTCAATCGCAACTTTGCCATCTTCTGAAAAAACAAGGATGCTCAGCAGTTGTTTTGTTTTTGTTTTTACTTTTTTGATTTTAACGGGATAATTTGTTTCTACGCCATTTTTATGCGCCTCACAAAATGACTGAAGCGGGCAAAGCAAACACATTGGTTTAGTTGGCGTACAAACAAGTGCACCAATTTCCATTAACCCCTGATTAAACGATGCGGGACTATCTTTGTCAATCAATTGATAAAGTACTTCTTCAAAAATCTTTCGTGTAGATACCTTCATGATGTCTTCATTGATTTCTAACACACGTGCAATTACACGCATTACATTACCATCAACTGCAGGCTCAGCTTGATTGTAGGCGATACTTAAAATAGCACCCGCTGTATATGGACCTACCCCTTTTAAAGATAAGATGGTTGCTAAATCGTTCGGAATCGTGCCAGAAAAATCCGCCATCACTTGCCTCATCGCGGTTTGAAGATTTCGTACTCGCGAATAATAGCCAAGCCCTTCCCATGCTTTTAAAATAGCTGCTTCATCTGCATTTACAAACCTTTCCATCGTTGGAAATTGTTTCATAAAGCGATTAAAATATGGAATTACTGTGTCAACTTTAGTTTGTTGTAACATAATTTCTGAGACCCAAATTCGATAAGGATCAGTATTTTCACGCCATGGTAATATACGCTTATTCGCTTCATACCAGGAAACGAGTCCTTTTTGAAAGGCAGTTATTTTTTCTTCGTCCCAAGTTAATCTGCTCATTTTTCTCATTTTCTCCTTGTAATTCTAATAGATTTCTAATGTGTGATTATAGAGATGTGTAGTATAATGTAAACAGGGAATAAAAAAGTATACCCTTTCTTAAGCCGATTTCTATTATACCGAATGCCAGCTTAATTGAATAGTGTTGTGCTTTACTTAAACAACAAGAATTGTATTTTAAAGACCGATTTTTAGAGGAGGCAAAAGTCATTGGATACTGGCACACATGTAGTAATGGGAATTGCACTCGGAGCGTTAGCAACTGTAGACCCGGTCGTGGCCGGAAGTTCTCAAGCTGCCATTGGGATTATGACAGCAACAATTATTGGTTCACAAATCCCAGACATTGACACTGTACTAAAACTTAAAAATAACGCTGATTACATTAGAAATCATCGCGGAGTAACTCACTCCTTACCGATGCTTGCAATTTGGCCATTACTTATTTCATCTATTTTATACCTATTCTTCCCAGCAGCCACATTCATTCATTTATTGTTATGGACATTTATCGCAGTTGGGCTGCATATTTTTGTAGATATCTTTAATGCTTATGGAACACAAGCGATTAGACCGTTTAAGGAAACCTGGGTCGCGTTTGGATTTATCAATACTTTTGATTGGTTCATTTTCGGTTCTCACGTAATTGCTATTGCAGCTTGGTTACTTGGTTCACCAGCTGTTCCAACCTTTATCACGCTATATATCATCTTAGCATTTTATTATGTAGCAAGGTTTGTAACACAGCGAATGATTAAACATGCGGTTCAAAACTTGATTCCCGACTCAGAAGAAATTATTATCGCTTCCACGATTCACTTCTTTCAGTGGCGCGTGGCAGTTACAACAAAAGATCACTATTATGTAGGTAGAGCTTTCAAACGAAACATTTCAATTTATGAAAAATTCGATCGTGTACCTGTGCCAGATAACGAAATCATTCGTTCTGCAAAGTTAGACAAAAATCTCGCAGCATTCATCTCTTTCTCCAAAGTATATAACTGGAGAATTGAAGAAAAATTAGACGGAACTTATGTTACTTTCACAGATTTACGTTATCGTAGTAATGGACATTATCCCTTTGTAGCTGTAGTGAAATTAGATGATGATTTAAAAATTGTCTCATCTTACACTGGTTGGATTTTCTCTACCGAAAAATTATACAAAAAACTAACACCTGTTAGTTTTTAAAAAAGGTCCCGAAAAATTTCGGGACCTTTTTATTATCTACCAGTACTTCCAACTCCACCAACACGCGATTCATTAGCAACAATATCCGTATCAGCAATGAGATATTTCTGGAAAACACCTTGTGCTACACGTTCTCCTAGCTCAATTTCTACAGGCTCTGTGGAAAAATTTTTAATGGCTATTCCAATATTGCCGTCATTTCCAGGATTACTATAATAAGAAGAATCAATAATTCCTGTCCCATTACAAAGTAGTAAACCTTTTTTGATGCCAATCGATGAGCGTACATGAATATTTAATACTTCATCTTCTTGCATGTAACTTTTAACGTCGGTCCAAAAAATATGTTTTTCACCTGGTTCAATGACTACTGTTTCATTGGAGAAAAAATCGTATCCCGCTGAACCTTTATCTCCGCGGATTGGTAAAGATATCGTTTGGTTGACAAACTTTCTACTCGCTTCATTTACAACTTCAAAACCTCTTACTTTCACTTGGTTGCCTCCTATTTGTTTGGATCTTTTCTTTCAACTTGATGTAAAAAATTACCGTGGCGCTCGATTTGCTGCCGAACATAGTCCGCTGCATACTGAGGGCCGCGATACGGATAGCCGGCTTTTGCGTAAGAGCTTTCGAAATCGGACCAAAGCATTTCAATCCACCATATGGCTTGTTCTTTATCTAAATGCGGATTTTTCGCCATTAATTCCGCTGTTAGTTCTTCTAAATACTCATACACTTCATTCTTCCTCCTCGAAACTAACCTCATTTTCCGTTAGGTATGATTGAATTGTATCATAAGAAAAACCTTTCTGCATTAGTGATGTTATCGTTTTTTGCTTAGCGATACTTGGTTTATAGCGTTTGTTTTTACGAATTGCTTTTTCTAGTTGTTTTTGTAAGATTTCCATTTCGTCAGCTGCATCTAATTCGCTGGTGACATTAGTTGCTGCCAGTTTTGCAAGTTCGCTTGTGTAACCTTTTTGGATTAAATCTGTGATAATTTTTTGTTGTAATGTTTTTTTGGCACTCTTATTATTTCGACGCATGATTTTCCGGGCTTGTTTTTCAGCATTTTCGACTTGTGCTTCTTCTGAATATTCCTGAATAACTTGACTAATAATTTCTCGTGTGAGACCTTTATCGACTAATTCTCGTTCAATCGTCCGTGGTCCTTTTAAAGTTGTTTTAATTTGTGTTTTTGTATATAGCTCGGCAAATTCTGCGTCATTGATATAATCCATGTCTGCTAATTTTTTCAAAATCGCATCAATTGCATAGCGCTCCATTTCTTGTTTTCGCAAGTAGTCACGAATTTCTTTTTCAGACCGAACACGATGTGATAAGAAATTAATTGCTTTATTCAGCCCTTTTCGCACCATGTCTGCTTGTTTTATTTCTTCTATTTTTGAATCTGTTATTGTCTTGCCTTTCATTAGTTGGAATCTCGCTAAAACTTCTTCGTCTACGCTAAAGTTGTATTTTTCGTCAATAAAAATGTTGTAACGTTCTTTATTTTTTTGTTGGACACTTATGGACGTGATTTTCATAGTACGCCTCCCTCTCTTATCTATCATACCTCAAAAATTGGTTTTAATACTACTAAAAAGGGAATATAGATATAGGATAATGAAGAGGTGATTAAATTGCATATCTTACTTACAGGGGCAACTGGTTTTATAGGTGATCATTTAGTACATGAATTAGAAAAATCCAATCACGAAATCTATATTTTAACTAGGCAAAAGCTTCAAAACCGCGCAAATGTTCATTATATCGAATGGCTAACGTCAGATAAATTACCTAACTTGGAAGATTTGCCAATAGATATTTGTATTAATCTTGCTGGGGCTGGATTAATGGACGAAAAATGGACAAATGATCGAAAAAAAGTGATTGTGAATAGCCGCATCGAAGCTACTTCTGCACTTTTATCAATTGTTAAAAAAATGAAAATAAAGCCTAAACTTTGGATTAATGCAAGTGCGATTGGAGCCTATAACACATCTAAATCGACCATTTATTTAGACACAGAAGAAAATCCTTATGCACCAAATTTTCTTGGGAAAACAGTTTATGAATGGGAAAAGACTGCCAGTGCCGCACGTGACTTGGGTATTCGTGTGGTATATGCTAGATTTGGACTTGTGCTTGGAACGGGTGGTGGCTCGTTCCCAATTTTCCAAAAAATGTTCCAAACTTTTACAGGTGGCAAATTAGGTAGTGGTCGCCAGTGGTATTCCTGGATTCATGTCGATGATGTTGTTGCAGCAATGTTGTTTATTTTCGACCATGAACAAATAAATGGTGTTGTCAATTTTACAGCACCCCACCCAGTGCAAGAAAAGAAATTTGCTGAAAGACTTGGTAAAAAAATGCATAAACCCTATAACACTCCTATTCCTAAAAGAATTATCAAGCTTGTTCTTGGTGAACGCGCAGTAACGATTCTTGACAGTCAACGAGCCTATCCAGAAAAATTAATGAGCAATCATTTTGAATTTCAGTTTGAAACCTTGCAAGAAGCAATAGATGACTTAGTTGAATAGCAAAAGCAGATTCTGTTTTATTCAGAATCTGCTTTTTTGGTTTCTTCAGCTAGTGGAAGATCTAGTACTATTTGGTTATTCGCAAGTGGTCGTTTTTTTCCAACAAGAATCATTAATTGAAGCATCGTAAACGCGATAGAGCTTCGTTTTCTAAAGGCCACAAATTTTTGTTCCCACTCAGTAACATATTTGGACTTGAAATTCCGTAATCCTTTGAATCCATAGAATCCTTGGCTGTAGCGGTAAACTAGTCCTGCTAAACGTTCTCCTAAAAAGGCAAATTTACTTTCTCCAACATTGGCAAGCGGAGCCATCCCAGCATTGAATGTTTGGAAACCATCTTCTTTTGCTTTTTCGAATAAATTTATGAACAGAAAGTCCATAATTCCAGATGGAGCTTCTTTTGAGTAGCGCATTAAGTCAATGGATGTCATTTCGTCGGTGTAAGACGGCATCATTGAAGCAAACCCTACAACCGTACCTTCTCCATTTTTAGCGATAGCAATATCTGCTTGCTCTAAATAGTAGGTGTCAAAGAACCCAAGTGAGAATCCTTTTTCTTCTCTACCATCCAGCCATTCATCCGAAATTGCTCTCAAAATCTTCCATGTCTCACTATTAAATGGTGGTTGAATCACTTCAAAAGTATAGCCTTCTCGCTCTAATTTATTCATTAGTGCACGCTCGCCTTTTTTCTTTTTACCACTCATTGTAAAGGTTTGAACGTCTACAAAACCTTCTTCCCCTAGCTTGATAAAATCAAAACCATGATCATGTAAATATGGAATCATCGTACCGCGAACTTCATAGAAGACTGGACGATAGCCAAATCGATCAGCATTTGTCATCACTTCTTCAATTGCTTCTTCCATTTTGTCCATATTACCTGTTGGTTCCCCCATGATGACCATTTTATCAGCAATTATTCGGTAAGCAAAAAGCACTTCTCCGCCAGCTGCCCAAAATAATAATTTATCACGTAAAAACATCGTATGGCTAACTTCATTTCCGCCCCATTTGGCTAAATGTTCTCGAACTTTTACTGCTTCAAACGGAGAACCTAGTTTTTCTTTTGTAGTGGAGAGATAAATGTAAATAATTACTAAGCTGACAACAGCAATGAAAACTCCAACGAAACCGACTAGCCACAAGTGCTCTGAAGCAATTTGTAAATAATCTGGAATTTTTTTGGAATGTTTAATATTAGGTGAATTATAAATACCGATAATAATATAACCTGCTAGACAAACAATAAATATAATACTGTCAATAATAACTTTACTCCACGTATAGACAAGTTTTTCACGATAAAATTCATTTCTTGCTAAGAATAAACAAAGTAAGACTATTCCTAAAAATACAGCTTGTTTGATAGAAAAAACACGAGCTAATGTATTGAAAATCGCACAGCCCAGTACTATAAATGTAATAATATATGCTTTTTGTGTTTTACATTCAATTCCACGAGCAAGTCCAAGAAGTAAAAATCCAAAGGCAACTATCGTAATTTGTGATGTAAACAAAAAGTTAAACGGCATAATCTTATAAAGTAGTGGCACATGGTATACCGCATTTGGAATCGCAGACGATAGAATTAATAATAAACCCGAGCAATAAACAAAGATAACTAAAAACCGGTGCGCTACTTTTTGTAAAAATAGCAGTGGCAATCCTTCCAAAAAGTCATTAACACGTTTGCCCGCTTTTTGAACAAAGAATAATAGCCCAACGATAAATGGAATAATATAATAGAAGATACGATAAAATAACATCCAGGCAAGCGCTAATTCTTGAGAAATACCTAATTGACTTAAGCCAAGAATCATTACTACGTCGAATGTTCCGACCCCGCCTGGCACCATGGATGCAATTCCGATTACAGAAGCAATAACAAAAAGTGGAAATACTTTGAAAATGTCTATCGGTTCACCTAGCATGACACCGATAATAGCGAAACAACCAAATGCAAACCCCCACTCTAGCAAAGAAGCTACAACTAATGTTAGTTCTCTTTTAAGAGGTAAGTCAACAAACAACGACTTACTCTTCCATTTTGTAATAATAAATAAAATTGGGAAATATAAGCCCCCTGCAAGAAGCCATGGCCAATATTTAATAAAGTGATCGGCAAAACCAGGTATTAATAACGTTGTAAGTGAAACTAAACAATAAATCGATAACCCTGAAACAAGGAATAAAGCGATTTTGGAGATTGCAAGTAAAATTTCTTTATGAGAAGCATTTTTCCCATAAAAACCAGCTCTTAAACTTGCTCCCAGTACGCCACCAAACCCGCCAATGTTTGTAAAAGTATTCGTAATCCATCCAGAAGCTACAACATGACTTGGTGAAAATTTTCCAGGTAACAGTTTAACAATCACATAGTCGTATAAAAGCATTGGTGTCACTGCTATTAGTCCAATGATAAACATAAGAAAGATTTGTTCAGGGCTTTGTGATGTTAAGTTTGCTTTTAAAGATGGGTAGTCAATATCCCTAGCAATACTAATAATTTCGAATACAACAAAAGCCATTACAAATGTGATAAAGACAATTTTTACTATCGTACTATTTTTTTGAAACCAACCATAAGCTTGCATTAATTTTTCTTTCATAATTAATTCTCCTTACTTCATCCATTCATCTTCTTTTCTTTATTCTTTTCCTGACCGGCGGAATCATATAAGCAAGTAACACGCCGAATAATCCACTTAATGTATTTAATATGATATCATCTACATCTGTTGAACGATCTGGTGGTAAAGATATACTTTCAAATCCAGTAATCATCGTTGTTTGAACAAATTGAAGTAATTCAATTCCACATGATGTAAGCAAGACAACAAGTAACGCCTTCCATCCAGAGTTAGTAATCTTGAAGTAAAGCAAAAAAAATGATAAGGGAGATAGTAGTAATATATTCCCGATAATCTGAATAATTGTCGGCATCGTTGGTAATGTTTGCGTAAAAGTATTCTCAATCGTAGTGAATGGAATCAAATTAATCATTTCTTTTTGAATGTGAAAATCGCCTGTGTATGTACTATTAACAAAGTCACCAATTGCGATATAGGCAACGAGATGTAATAAAATAAAGATATATAGAATAAAAACACAAAACCAGATAAAATCTAACCAATTTTTCAATTTTGCCATTTTGGTTAAAATGATTGTTGCGATAAAAAGCAAGCAACTATTTGCTATTGTATTCATTAAATCTGCATTATTTCCAAATTGTAATGCAAGCGATACTCCATATAAAAGATAGAGTGCTGGCAATAACAATACAAAAAAACGGCATTTTTGGGCTTGCATGTTTGTATTCCAACGCCTTCCGTTTCAAGATAAATTCAAACTCTTTAAATAACCTACTAGTAACAGTTTAGCAGATATAAAAATGAAAAGAAAGGTTGTTCATACTTACATTTTTGCAAGCTTCTGTAAGGTATTCGTGTTCTCATTTTACCTTTCCATGAAAAAGTGCTACAATTTCTTAATGATATTCGTGGAGGAGACTAGAATGAAGGAATTATTTGGATTACTAAAAGAAGGCAACAAATCAGCTTTAACAGCCGCTCTTGTCAATACGATTGTTTCGATTATTAAAGGAGTTACTTACTTTTTCACTGGAAATATTGCGATGTTTGCAGAGACATTACATAGTCTTGGTGATGCAGCAAATCAATTTTTTGTATTTATCGGTTCGGCTTTAAGCAAAAAAAGACCGACAAAACGTTTCCCACATGGTTTTGGTCGAATAGTTAATTTAGTATTGTTAGGGGCAGTTATCGTCGTTGGAATTATGGCTTTCGAGACTATCCGAGAAGGTTTTTCGCATATAATCCACCCTACTAGTTCAACTGGTTTCCTTATTAACTTAATTGTTCTTTTGCTTTGTACGGCCCTTGAATTTTCCGTACTTGTAAAAGCAATGCGCGAAATTGCACATGACGTAGGTTTAGAGTCAAAAGGATTGGCGTTGTTTAAAGATAGTATTCTTAACTTAAGTAAAGCCAAAGCTGCGACAAAACTGGTATTCTTGGAAGATTCGGTTGCAACTGGTGGTGGACTATTAGCGATGATTGCTGTGATTATTTCGCACTATACACCTTATCATCAAGCAGAAGGTATTGCCTCGATGTTAATTGGTGTAATGATGTTTATCGTGGTCGGAAAAGTCTTCTTGGACAATGCTGCTGGAGTTATTGGTGAGTCAGATAAAAGTATGCATCTAACAGTCGGTCAGCTAGTAATGAGCGACCCTGATGTTCGTGATATCCAAGTGTTAACCGTCTTAAAAGAAGGCGATGTATTTCATGTCGATGTCGAAATTGAGCTGGATCCACTGCTTACACTTGCTGAAGTCGATGATATTAAAGATCGACTAGAAGAAAATATTAGCAAACTTCGCGGTGTAGCGGATGTCCTCATTTCGTTTGATGAAGATGATGCGATTCGGAACTGGGAATACGGTGATGGTCGTTAGTTAATAAATAAGAGCCAAGTGTTGCCTTCAGGCGTTCACTTGGCTCTTTTATTAATTAGTTACATCTTCTGGATTAATTATCGCGAGCACTTGATGGTCTTCCCATGTCCCATTTATCCGAACATTTTTGACAGCCAAGCCTTCTAAATGAAATCCTGCATGTAAAAGCACCTGCTTAGAACGTTCATTTTTTGGCATTACCCCTGCTTCAATACGATGAAGGCCAAGAATATCAAAGCCAAAATCAACCATTAACTTTACTGCTTCTGTCGCATAGCCATTTCCATTATGTTCCTTATCTAGAAAATAACCAATAAACGCAGATTGTAAAGATTCACGCAAAATACTAAACAAATTAATGGTCCCAATTAAGTCGTCAGTATCTTTTAGAAATATTCCATAATAATATTCGACGTCACTTGCAGCAAAATCTTCTAATCGTAAAATAAGTGCCTGTTGCTCTTCCAGTGTATAAAAACACTCATCTCGTTCTGTAGAATAACCCGCAAAAAATGATTTGTTTTTCAAATGAAATGCTAACTTTTGATTCACATCTGATAATTGAAATGGTTTCAGATAAATTCGTTCCCCTGTAATTTGCATCCTAATCCCTCCAGCATTTTTCTAAATTATAAGATTGTTTTTAGGCGATTGCAAGCAAGACTCTTATTCATTTTTCGTCCATTACCCATTTTATTAAAAAATAAACCTTCTAATACGAATATAAGTGTGTTATTATGTTGTTGTTAGTTATTTTTATGTTATTTTTCTAAAAAATGGAGGTTTTTTAAATGAATATCAACAATGAAACAGAAGACGCTACTCTCCTACTTGATGGTTTGCTTCAAAACGTGGCAATAATTCGTTTTGATATAAATAAAAAAGTGATTTATGCAAATAACTTGTTTGCTGAAGCAATGGGTTATACAGCAGACGAAATGCTACAATTATCACATCCTGATTTATGTTTTCCAGAATTTGTTCAAAGTGCTAGTTACAAACAAATGTGGACGAACCTACTTGCTGGTGAAAAATTTCAAAATAAAATTGAACGTAAGAATGCGCGTGGAGAACGTGTTTGGTTTGAAGCTACTTATATTCCAATCATTCGTGATGAAACTGTTATAGGTGTAGCAAAAATTGCCACTGATATTACACGAAGAGAAGAAACAGTCCATGATTTTGCAGCAGGATTAAAAGTAATGGCAACAAATTTAAAAGAACATTCCAGTGTTGGAAAAACGCGTAGTGAATCCCTCCTCAAACTCGTGAAATCTATCACGAAAGAATCCAATGAAAATACCGATACTTTACATGATTTACAAACAGAAGCGCAAAATATTCACGGGATTATTCATACAATTAATGGTATTGCCTCGCAAACGAACTTGCTTGCTCTTAACGCGGCGATTGAAGCGGCGCGTGCTGGGGATGCTGGACGCGGATTTAGCGTGGTTGCCGAAGAAGTTCGCAAATTATCTAGCCGTGTGGAAGAAGCCATTAAAGAAGTGGAAAAAAGCGTAAATGGTATAACCCAAGAAATCAATACCATTTCAAGTGGAACTGAACGTGTCGAAGCAAAAGTGGAGGAAAGCCAAGAAGTGCTTATTTTATCTTTAGAGGACTTCAGCCAAATCGAGTCTGCTTCCACTGCCTTGGATCAAAATGCAGGTGCTTTTACAAAAATGATTTAAATAATTTTTTAAAGGAGCGAAGAAATCTTGAAACTCATTGGAAAACATCCTTCTGGTCGCGCCATTATTATTCGTTCTGACAACCAAGAATATTACTACGAAACTGCCAATAGTTTTGGAAGTACCACATCATTAACAAAGGCAAAAACAGAAGCGAGAGCAGAAAGTTTTACATCTATTGAAATGGACAGAGGATTACATATTGGAAATTGGCATTGGAAAGAACTTGGTTAAATAAAACGAGGTAGGAACATAACTAAAATTTAGCAATAAAATGGAAAAATAGAAAAGCAGGAATCATTGTATAGAGCCATTTTTGAAAAATGGAATAGACATGATTTCTGCTTATGTTTCTTTTTAGAGACCATTTTGTCCCTGCCTCGTTTGCTTTAGACATACAAACTAAATTCCCATTGCACTTTAAACGCAGTCGCTAAATCAACGGCAGTGACAAATTGGAAGTCACTCACATTGTAGTTTACGGTAAACACATTATCACGATGCCGAACCATGGAACTAACTTTATCACTAATCACATCTTCTACTTGTATTTAACTATAGCAAACCCAGTGAGTCGCTGTAATCGAATTTTTGGTTTCGATAGCCCGGTCAGCCTGAATCAATTATTCCCATTCTTGTTTTAAAGTTAAATCGAATGCCCTTCTCCAGCAACTCGAGTGCGGGCTGGTCTTATTTCTGCACCAACAGTCTCTATTCTTTGGAGATATTTTTCTATTTCCTCAGCTTGAATTTCGAAAGCAATATGATTATAGGTTCGTTCTTGCAGCGAATCACCTTCCATAATACAGACCCATAAGCCTGCAATCAGGAAGAATTTTTCTTTGGACAGAGAAAAAGTTACTTCTCCACTTGCATAAATTTCTTCCGCATCAAAAATATTCTTTAAAAAAGTGGTAGTTCTTTCTAAATCTTGCACGACTAAAGTGATGTGACTTAATCCGGAGACCAAAAAACACCTCATTCTTTTAGTTGGTTTTCAGTTCTAAAAGCACCACTGTTTCCACATGTGCTGTTTGCGGGAACATATCGACGGGTTGCATGTAACGTACACGATACTTTTTAGCAAGTAAAGCTAAGTCACGTGCGAGTGTTGACGGATTACAAGAAACATAGACGAGTTGTTTTGCTTCTGCTTGTAGTAATGACCCAATCAAGCCTTGATCACAGCCACTTCTTGGTGGATCGACAATTACGGCGTCTGGTTTGAAGCCTTCTTTCATCCATTTTGGAAAAACCTCTTCTGCCTTTCCGACTTCATAGTAGACATTTTCTAGACCATTTTTTTCGGCGTTTCGTTTAGCGTCTTCAATTGATTCTGGAATAGTGTCCATGCCGCGAACTTCTTTTACTTTTGATGCAAATGCTTGACCAATCGTTCCGACACCACAATAAGCATCGACTAAAGTTTCACTGCCAGTAAGTACGAGTGCTTTTTCTACTTCTTGATAAAGTCGTTCGGTTTGGAACGGGTTTAATTGGAAAAAGGCACGGGCAGATAGGTCGAATTCCAGTTCCATTAATTTTTCATGAATGCTTTCTTTTCCTGCTAACAGAAATGTTTCTTCGCCAAAAATGATAGAAGATTTAGCTTGGTTAACATTTTGCATAATCGAGGTAACTTCTGGTAAAGCTGCTTCGATTTCTGCAAGCATTTCACGTTTTTTTGGTAGTTTTTTACTATTTGTAATGAAAACAAGTTGGGTTTCGCCGGTTTTGACACCTGTTCGAACAACAAGCGTCCGGACAATTCCACTGCCTGCTTTTTCGTCGTAAATCGGAACGCCATATTTTTCGAGCAAATCACGAACAAAATTAGTAACTTTAATTGTCACAGGTTGCTGAACGATACAATCTTCAATTGGTACTAATTGGTGCGAATTCACTCCAAATAAACCTGTTTCTACTTGGCCACTACCAACTAAACGTGTTTGAAACTGACTTTTATTACGGTAACGCCAAGGGTCTTCCATGCCGATAGTAGCACGGATGTTTAATTTTTGCGGATCAATTTTCGTATGTTTTTCGATTGATTGAATTACTATATCTCGTTTTAATTCAAGTTGAGCACTATAGGCCACATGTTGGAGCTGGCATCCGCCACACGCCTCATATACTGGGCATGGTGCGGTAACTCGGTTAGGAGATTTTTTGCGAATTTTATTAATTTTTGCTTCGGTAAAACGGTCCCGAACTTTGACTGCTTCTACCACTACCTCTTCGCCGGTAATTGCACCAGGTACAAATACGACTGCTTTTTTAAAGTAGCCGATTCCTTCCCCGTTGATTCCCATACGTCTAATCGTTAGTGGGAATTTTTGTCCTTCTTCTACTGGATTTTGATTCATTATTTTCCTCCATCATTCCAAGTCTTCATTAATACTAACAAAAAAACAGCGAGTTGTCAGTAGTTTATGGCATGATTTCAAGACTTTCATCGACAATGATGCTATTTTCTACAGAACGAATCATCGAACAGTATTTGGGTGTTAGTTTTAATACTTTTTCTAATACTTGAGGATTTAAATCAGTACCAGTTATTTTAAAATGAAGATGGATAGCATGTATACGATTTTCTTCTTCTGGGATGCGTTCCATCGTTGCGTCTATCCATAAGTCTGTAAAACCAATCCGCTTTTTCCGTAAAATATTTCGAAAAACGATGGCGCTACAACCTGCTATTGACATTAACATTAGGTCGGCAGGTGAATAACCAGTCTTATTTTCATCAATTAAAAACTCCCCTGTGTCGAAGCCATTTTCAGTATAAACTAGCTTTAATGGTTTTGTCATACTAATCCCTCATTTCTTCTCTCTTATCGTACAAAAAATATCCTTATTAAGCAAATTAGTAGTATAATGAATGAATAGTCGGCCCAAAAAGGAGGCTACTCTCATGACGGAAGGAGTAGAAAAAAACGTGATTGTTTTAGCAGGAATGATTGGTGCTGGTAAGAGTAGTTATACAGAACTAATCGCGCGTGAGCTTGGTACAAAGGCGTTTTATGAAAGCATCCAAGATAACCGGATTTTGGAGCTATTTTATGCTGATCCAAAAAGATGGGCCTTTGCCTTGCAAATTTATTTTTTAAATACGCGTTTTCGTAGTATAAAAGCTGCGTTAACTGATCAAAATAATGTGCTGGATCGAAGCATTTATGAAGATGCACTTTTCACACAAATAAATTATGAAGAAGGTAACATTTCTAAACCAGAAATGGATACGTACCTTGATTTACTAGATAATATGATGGAAGAGCTTACTTTTATGCCAAAGAAAGCGCCTGACTTACTGATTTATTTGCGTGGGAATTTAGATACCGTTTTAAAACGAATTTCATTGCGTGGACGTCCTTATGAACAGGTTCAAGAAAATCCAGGGTTACTTGATTATTATAAACAGCTTCATAGCCGCTATGACAGTTGGTTCGAGTCTTATGATAAAAGTGATACGCTTGTCATTAATATTGACGAAATCGACATTAATGATTCGAAAGACGCCGAATATGTGATGCAGTTAATCCACCATAAATTAAAACGCTAAAACAGGCTTTTGCTGTTTTAGCGTTTTAATTTATTTCTCCTAATTGCCTTTTCTTTTTCCTAATTGCGAGGGTTGCATTTAACTCCCCACCAACCATAAGAATAATTCCAGTTAAATAAAACCATAACATCAAAATGATAATGACCCCGATACTACCATAAGTTGCTGAATAATTGGCGAAGTTATTAACATAATAAGCAAAGCCAACCGATGCGATAGTCCAACCAACCGTTGAAAATATAGCTCCTGGAAGCACACTAATTAACGTACTACGCCTATTTGGCGCGACCCAATATAAAAAGGTAAATACAACGAAAATAACAATTAAAGTAACGGTCCACCGAAGATTATTCCAAAAATCAAGAAAATCTTCCGAGAAATTTAAATGGTTAATTAGAAATAAGCCAATTTGTTGCCCAAATACGATTAATAGCAAGGTTGCTCCAACTGTCGCCAGCATTGCAAGTGTGAAAAGCATTGACAACAATCGCTGCATCACATAATTACGTTTATTTGTCACACCATATGCTTTATTGAGCGATTTCATTACGGCATTCATTCCATTAGAAGCTGACCATAGAGTCGCAATAATCCCGATTGAAAGCAATCCCCCATTTTTCTGGGTTAGTAAGTTATTTAAATTTTCTTCTAAGAAATCTAAAATCTGCTCTGGTGCAAATTCTTTTAACATATTAAAAACAGAATCTTTGTCAATATGCATGTAAGCGAGCAAAGTAGCAGCAATTAACATCATTGGGAAAATCGAAAATAACATATAGTATGCTAATTGTGCGGCGTTTCCAGATACATCATTTTGACCAACTCTTCCAGTTACTGTTTGCCCAACTTGAAAAATGCTACTTTGTTTTACATGCTTGACTGTTTTATTCCACACGTATATTGCTCCTTTCCTAGTCATTCATCTGGAAGTTTTCCCGCTATTATGGTAAAATTTTGTCTATTAGTTTGAAAGGAGCAAACAGATGAATCTTGAAACCCCTTCACAGGAAAACTTGAATTTTATGTTAACCGAAATCACGACTAAATTAAAAATGGTAAATGTTGGCGTTTTTGAAAATATCTCACTTGACTCTGTTGATTATAACGCACTTACTGAGATTTATCAGCTAATTAAACGTAAATCAAATTTTAGCCCGCGCGAAATGCAATTATTTGCCGAAGAGCTTCGCCGGATTAGAAAATAAAAACAAATTGCAGCCACTTTATCAGTGGTTTTTTGTTTGAAAATAATGGGTTCCAAAATCAATTAAACTACGCATAGCATAAATTTTGGTTGGTGCACCTGCAACCGTTGTCGGATGAAAATCCATTTCTTTTTCATAGGCTCGACCTAGCGCGATAAAGGCTTCACTATCATAGTCAATTTCTTGATACTTTTTCCAGATAATAGCACCATTCTTTAAAAAAGCGGCTTGATTTTCCACCAGCGGGAAAACATTCGATCGTTCTTCTGCCAAATGCAGTGATGTATTGTTATTGTTATCTACGCCAAACAGAATAATTTTTGCCGAAAGTTGATATAACTTTCCTAGAGGCGAATCATCTCCTAAGCTCTCTGCAAGTGGTTGGTTATGTACTATCCATCTTTTATCTTTACCCCAAGCACAAAAAGAATGGTATGGATGAAAACTTCGTGACACATCAGGCATCGATCGAAAAGTTTCTGCAATAACTCCCATTCCTCTAGTTGGTGTTACGAATGGATCAAATGGTGGTGTTTCCGCTCGGATAATTTTCCACCAACTTTCTGGAACTGGCGGATTTTCCCACTTAGCTGGATCAGTTAATTGCCCTGTTTGTGCTGGCATTACAATATTACCGTTTTCACCGACCGCTTCTTGAAGTGCCAAAATAACCGCTACTGCCCCGCCACAAATCCAATGTGCCTTTGACATGGAAGCATGAAAAATAATCGTATCTCCTTTCGCTATTCCAACACGCTCGAGATCTGATACAATTTTTTTCGTTGTGTATGGTTTTTTTGTCCGCCAAATGGCCATTTTTTCTCCCACGAGCTTTCACCACCTAAAAAATAAAACCAGATACATAGAAAAAAACAATCTAAGTAACCTCGGTATAAGCGAATTTACTTGAATTTTGTTCTAAATGCATCTGGCCAACCATGTTAATTAATCATTTTCACCTTGATATGTTAAAATTTCTGGGCCATCTTTTGTAATTGCAAGTGTATGTTCATACTGAGCCGAAAGCGAACCATCCACTGTTCTCGCAGTCCAGCCATTGTCGTCCATTTTCGCTTTCCATGCTCCCATGTTGACCATTGGTTCGATAGTAATAACCATACCTTCTTTTAAACGTGGCCCTTTTCCAGCAGCACCAAAATGAGGTACATCTGGTTTTTCATGTAACGTTGGTCCAACCCCGTGACCAATAAATTCTCGAACAACCGCAAGATTTTCCGCTTCTACATACGTTTGAATCGCATGACCGATATCGCCAATTCTTGAGCCAACCTGGGCTTGTTCAATTCCTAAATAAAGTGCTTTATGCGTTACATCCATTAAATGCTTTACATCATCTGGAATTTCGCCAACTGCATAAGTCCAAGCAGAATCAGCAAGGGCCCCGCGATAGTTAACAACCATATCTACCGTGACAATGTCGCCTTCATTTAGTTTTTGTTTGCGGGGGAAACCATGACAAATTTCGTCATTGATACTGGCACAAATCGCATACTCATATCCTTCAAAACCTTTTTGCTCAGGAGTTGCTCCATTTTTACGTAAATATTCTTCGGTAAAAACTTCTAAATCCCAAGTAGTGATACCAGGTTTAATGATTTTTTTAATTTCTTTATGTGTGTTTGCTAAAATTTTTCCTGCTTCTTTCATCTCATCAATTTCGCGTCTTGATTTAAGTGTAATCATTTCGTTATTTCCCTCCTAAAATTTCCACTATCTCCTATTATATCCCGAAACCCCTTAGAAATAAAGTAATCTGGAAAAAAGGTTGCAGTTTTTCTGAAGACATTTATAATAGAATGTATCAGTTAAAAAATGGTGGACTGGTTTGTGCCATTTTAAACAATAAAATTTTCAGAAAATGGTGATGCAAAATGACAAAAGTAATGATCGTTTATGCCAGCATGACTGGTAACACACAAGAAATTGCCGATATTCTAGGAGAAGAATTAGAAAAATATGATATTGAAGTGGAAATTGAAGAATGTATCTCGGTTGATCCAGAAGATTTACTGGAATATGATGGTGCATTAATCGGTGGCTATACTTACGATGATGGGCAACTTCCAGATGAATTTGTTGATTTTTATGAAGATATGGCTGATGTTGATTTTAGCGGCAAAGTTTGTGCTTCATTTGGCTCAGGCGATACTTTTTATGATGAATATTGTTTAACCGTTGATTTAGTTGAAACTCGTCTAAAAGAACAAGGTGCTATCGTTCCAGTTGCTGGTTTAAAAGTAGATCTTGATCCTGACGAAGAAGATGTAGTTCGCGCCGAAAGCTATGCAAAAACATTTGTTGACGCATTAAAAGGATAAATTTCAGACAGGCATTCCTCGGAGTGCTTGTTTTTATTAGTAAAAATTAAATTTAGCAAAAAGCACCGTACAATGGTTGCTTTACCACATTAATTGAGATACAATTCTCGTATTGAATAAAAAGATTGGAGTGATTAATTATGACCGTATTTAGTGAAAAATTAGAAAAGTATGCAGAATTGATTGTAAAAGTTGGTGTAAATGTACAACCTGAACAGAAAGTGGTAATTATGGCTCCAGTTGATGCTGCCCCACTTGTAAGACTTATTTCAAAGTATGCCTTTGAAGTTGGTGCAGAAGACGTTATTATGGATTGGCGCGATGAAGTATTAGGCGCTTTACGTTATAAAAATGCTCCAATGCGTGTTTTTGAAAACGCGCCGCTTCACCGGGTTGCTGAAAAAACAGAACTTGCTAAAGAAGGCGCTTGTTTTATTTCGATTACTTCTGATGACCCTGATATCCTTAATGGGGTTGATAGCAACAAAATCTCCACATTCCAAAAAACAATGGGCGCGGCAATGAGTGAGTTTCGCGAGTTAATGCAAGCCAATGTAGTAAGCTGGACGGTTGTCGCAGCGGCTTCTGAGGGCTGGGCTGCAAAAGTTTTCCCAGATTTAACTCCAGAAGAGCAGATGGCAACACTTTGGGAAGCTATTTTTGAAACAACGAGAATCAATACCGATAATCCCGTAGAAACTTGGAAAAATCACGACAGAACACTGGCTGCTAAAGCGGACAGTTTAAATGAAAAACAATTTACTTCTTTACATTATACAGCTCCTGGAACCGATCTTACCATTGGTCTTCCGAAAAACCATCTTTGGGTTGGCGCTGGTAGTAAGAATAAAAAAGGACATGAATTCATGGCGAACATGCCGACAGAAGAAGTATTCTGTTGTGCAGACAAACTAAAAGTGGAAGGCTATGTTTCTAGCACCAAACCACTTAGTTATGCAGGAAATATTATTGATGACTTCAAAATCACTTTCGAAAAAGGTCGTATTGTGGGAGTAGAAGCTGCGTCTGGTGAAGAAATTTTAAAAGATTTAATTGCTACAGATGAAGGTTCCCATTATTTAGGAGAAGTAGCATTAGTACCAGACCCTTCCCCTATCTCCCAATCTGGCATTTTGTTCTATAACACCCTGTTTGATGAAAATGCATCGAACCACTTAGCAATCGGCAGTGCGTATGCATTTAATGTAAAAGGTGGCGAAGAAATGTCTCGGGAAGAATTAGAAGCAGCTGGTGTTAATAATAGTTTAACCCATGTGGACTTCATGATTGGTTCTTCTAAAATGGACATCGATGGTGTAACCGAATCTGGTGAAGTTGTTCCTGTTTTCCGTAATGGTGACTGGGCGTTCTAATCCTTTTTTAAAACTTATACCTTTTGCGTAAAACCCTTGAGCATGATGCTTTCAAGGGTTTTCGTTTGTTAATTTTTATGATAGAAAGTGTGGTGCATATAGATGAAGTTTAAAACATGGGACATCAATTTAAAAGTAAGGCTTTTTGGGGAAGCACTACTCGATATTTCTTTTTGGATGGTCTTCCCCTTCTTAACAATTTACTTTTCGGAAAGCATTGGACGCGAACTCACCAGTGTTTTGCTCATTGTGTCGCAAATTTTGGCCGTTTTCACTGCACTTCTTGGTGGATACTTTGCGGATAACTTTGGTCGAAAGCGAATGATGAGTATTTCTGTTATTGGTGAAGGATTTGGCTTTCTTGTATTTGCGATTGGTGCACTTCATATAGTCGATTCACCTTACTTAAGTTTTGCTGGATTTACAATTGCGAGTGTTTTTATGGCGTTTTATCAACCAGCTAGCCAAGCAATGATTGCTGATGTCGTTCCACCAGAACATCGGACACATATTTATTCTGTTTTTTACATGATGGTGAACATCGCTGTTGTTATAGGTCCTATTCTCGGCTCTGTTTTATTTTATAATTTTACGACAGAAACATTACTCGCTATTGTTTGCGCTGATTTATTGCTTCTATTTTTATTACAAAAATTCGGCCATGAAACCGCGCCATTGGTAATTAATCCTGTGCTTAAGAAAGATGCTATTCGAAAAAGCATTGGCACAGTATTAATCGAACAATTGAAAAACTATCAAGTTATTTTTAAAGATAAAATCTTCTTCTTGTACATTATTGCTGGAATTATAATTTCCCAGTCCTTTATGCAACTGGATTTACTCTTCCCGCTTTATATTAAAGAAGTGATTGGTGCTTCTGACCTTTTCACATTCCATTTCACTGGTGAGCAACTGTTCGGTGTTATCGTCTCCATCAACGGTTTTTTCGTCGCTGCACTGACGGTCGTTGTAACTCGTTGGATGAGTCATTTTAGAGAAAAATTTGTCTTTATGAATTCTTCGTTCCTTTACGCAATTGCGATTTTCCTGTTTGGAATTTCAACTGGTCCATGGGGAGCTATTTGTGCGATTATTCTCTTTAGCTTTGCGGAATTGATGACAGTTGGTTTACAACAAAATTTTGTTTCACAACTAGCTCCAGAAGACAAACGAGCAATGTATTTCTCGGCGGCCGGATTACGCTATACGCTTGGTAAAGTGATTGCGCCACTTGCGATTACACTTGCGGCATTAATTGGTTACACCTCCACTTTTGTAATTATTGGTATTTTGGCTTTAATTAGTGGGTTTATTTATTTTTATATGTATGCAGAATTCGAAAAACAGCGCCAAGCTTAGCGAAAAAGCGATTATCTTTTATAGGTAATCGCTTTTTATTTGATTACTTTTTTTACGTTTTTTTTACGAAAGCTCCTGAAAACGTCTACTTTCCGGCGATTAAATTACCTTTTTATGTCATATTTGTTTAAACAAGGCATATTAGAGGAAAAAAGACTATACTGGTACTTGTACACCTAGAATCTGCTTGTTATTTTTATATAGAAAGTTAGGTGTAGGAATGTTTGGAACAACAACTATTGGAATTGATTTAGGTACTGCGAATATTTTAGTTTACAGCAAGGACAAAGGTATTATTTTGAATGAACCATCTGTCGTTGCGCTTAATACGAATGATGGCACAGTGCTTGCGATTGGTCATGAAGCAAAAGAAATGATTGGGAAAACCCCCACTTCAATTTCTGCTGTAAGACCGATGAAAGATGGAGTTATTGCTGATTTTGATTTAACTAGTGGGTTGCTGCGGGAAATTATGCGGAGAATTTCTACTAGTGGAATTAAAAAACCAAATGTCGTTGTTTGTACTCCAACTGGCGCAACATCGGTAGAACGTCGGGCAATTTCAGACGCGGTTAGATCGACTGGCGCACGTTCAGTTGTTTTAATTGAAGAACCTGTTGCCGCAGCGATTGGAGCTGATTTACCGGTAGCAGAACCAGTGGCAAATGTGATTGTCGATATCGGCGGTGGCACAAGTGAAGTGGCGATTATTTCTTATGGTGGGGTTGTTTCTAGTACATCTATCCGTACTGGTGGTGACCATATGGACGAAGAAATTATCCAGTACATCCGTAAAAACTACAATCTTTTAATTGGTCAATCAACTGCTGAACGAATTAAAATGGAACTTGGATATGCACCGGTTGAACATGTGACAAAGACAGCAGAAATTCGTGGACGTGATTTACTTACTGGTTTACCACAAACGGTTCAAGTAAGTTCTACAGAAATCCAAAGTGCTCTTTCTGAGACATTGCAGCGTATCCTCGAAGCGATTCGTAACACGCTCGAAATGTGCCCTCCTGAATTAAGTGGTGATATTGTAGACCGTGGCATTATTTTAAGTGGTGGCGGCTCTCTTCTTCAAGGTTTCCGCGACTGGCTTGTCGAAGAAATTGATGTCCCTGTACATATGGCTCCGAGTCCCCTTGAATCTGTTGCAATCGGAACCGGCAAATCACTTGTCTTCGCAGATAAACTTTCGAAAAATTAAAATAGTAAATAAGCAGTTGAGCCAGCATTTAGCGCCAGCCCAACTGCTTATTTATCTTGCTCAAACCGCTTATTTCTGGTAAAATTACAACTATCGCGTGTTATTAATTACATACAAGTCCCCTTAGTAAAACGGATATTACGAATCCCTCCTAAGGATTAAGTGCAGGTTCGATTCCTGCAGGGGACATTTTATCCTGTATACCTTATTGGAAGGTATACAGTTTTTATTTATAATATTTCAATTGGTAAATTCATGCCTTTCCATCCTTCGAGAGCACCGGCTAATTCATAGGCTTCAAAATCAGCGGAAAGGAGAATAAGTAAAGCTTCTTTGCCTAGAGTTGTTCCACCAGTCCAATCATAAACAACATAAATTTTATTTTTGTCTAATTGATTTAAGTGATTGGCTAAATCTTTTGCTGGCATAGCGATGGCACCCTTGATTTGGTCTTTTTTGATGTGTGCTGGGGCATTACGAACATCTAGAACGACATAACGGGAATTTTCTTTTCCGAGGCTTTCTAAAACTGTAAAGTGGTTGATATATAAGCTCAAATAAGTTTCTAATAATTCGATTTTCTTTGTTTGCATTCGTTATTGCTCCATTTCCTGGGTTGCATTTGCAGTACCCTGTTTTATTTTTTTAAGTAAATATGAAAATTGTTGCATTTCTTCCAGAGTTAGTTGATCAAACAATTGATGTACCGTTTGAAAGTTGATTGGTAAAAAGTCCTCTAATATGTTCATTCCTGCTTCTGTTAGTTGGACAGGGATAGCGCGCTTATCCACCGTGGAAGTTTTTTTTGCAATCCAGCCCTTTAGTTCCATTGCCTTTAATAATTTACTAACCGTCGCACGAGTTGCCCCTAGTTTCTCCGCGATGACAGAGGGCAATAGCTCCTGATTTTGTGCTCGCTTTAAGAACATTAGAATGATGAATCTCGATTCGCTTAAATTATTTTTATCAAGCACATCATCATAGACTTTTTGCATATTCCGATAGGTCCATTGAAAATCCAGGAATAATTCGGTGATTATCGCATCTTCCTCAGAAACATCATTCATTAGTTGAATTCGTTGGTTACTTGGTCGATCGACAAAAGAATAATTATCCATAAACAAGCTCCTTTAATTTGATTAGCTGGCTAACTATATTGATAGTATCTCATATCTTAATTTAGAAGTCAATCAATAATTAACTATTTTATTAGTCCCTATATAAGGGGATATTCGCAAAAATAATAAGACCTCCAAGGTTAGAGTAGCAATCTAACTTTGGGAGGTCCGCTTCCGTTTATTTTTGGTAAAAAGCATTGATGTCTTGGATTAGGGGTGAATGAGTAGGATTCCATTGTAATAATTTTTTTGTGATTATACTAGTCATTGGATTATCCGCAACTGCTGAAAGTGCAAACCAGCCTAAATAGTCTTCTGCTTCTTCACTCGTTACACTTTTTACCGGAATATCAAGATTTTTCGCGATGGTTTCAGCAATTTCTTTCATAGAAATCCCTTCTTCTGCCACGCCATTTAGACGCGTCCCAGCTGGTGCGGATTCAAGCGCCAAGCAAAATAAATGAGCTGCATCCGCCCGGTGGGTTGCTGGCCATACATTATTTCCCTCGTTAATGTAAACGGATGTTCCTTTTTCTGCTGCAATTTGTGCCAATATCGATGCCAGACCGTGCCTATCAAGATCATGAACACAAGGCGATAGACGCACAACAGCTGAGCGAACACCTTTGTTAGCTAAATCAATTACTTCATTTTCAGATTCTCCTCTTGGCATAGCTACAGGTGGTTGGTCCGCTTCTGTTCCTTGGCGTCCTAAACCGGAAATACCTAATGTTCCTCCTGTACTGATAAACGGTTTATCTGTATTTTCGAGAACAGAACCGATCGCTCTTACAGCTTGTAAATCCATTTCTACCGCTTGATCATACTGGCTAAAATCATTCGAAAACCCAATATGAATAACGCCATCTGCTGCTATAGCTCCTTTTTTCAAGACTTCTAAATCGGTTAATTCTCCTCTTAACATTTCAGCCCCCATGTCATTTAAAAGTTTCGCTGATTCTTCAGAACGAGCCAAACCAGTAACTTGATTTCCTTTTTCGATTAATTCTTTGACTACTAATGATCCGATAAAACCTGTCCCTCCTGTTATAAATACATGCATAATGTTCTCCTTTCGACGTTAAAATTTTTCCATTTGTCTTTGTATGATTTGTTTCTCTAAACCATTACTCAGTTTTCCGAGCAGATGGAATAGTTGCTCTTTTTCATCTTGCGTTAGCTCTGTTGCCCACGCTTCTAATTCAATAACTGCACTTTCTTTATATTCTTTTGCCTGTGTGTGTCCTTTTTCAGTAAGGTATAAATTAAACGTACGCTTATCGTTCAAATTTTTCCGCTTTTCTAAAAAGCCAGCTTGTTCTAATTTGCTAATAAGTTCCCCACTGGATGAAGAAGTAATTTCCAGCCGCTTCGTTATTTCTCTTTGTGTTAATCCATCTTCATCAAATAAATATTTTAAAATAATACCTTGGCGCGTGTTAATGCCAATCTCGTTTAATTCTTCCTTAGAAGAATTACTCGCTCGCATTAATTTTAAACATTGCTCATGACAGCGATGCACTAAAACATAGATTTTTTCTGCATATTTTTGCACTACAAATCGCACCTCGATTCTATTGGACAAACCATTTTTCGTTATATTTATTAAGAAGTCTTGATGTTATTTTAGTGCTAACGAACAAAAATGTCAAGGTTCCTTGATAATTTTCGTTTTTATCTCTTTTTTAATTAATACAACAAAAAAGACGTCTACATGTGATTGCAGACGTCTTTTAAATTATTTTATTTTTCAACCAATCTAAAGTGTTGCCACGGTAAGATAGTATCTAGTAAATAGCGTTCTTCTGGGACAATTCGAGCAACGATATTCGTGTTGCCGGAGTTTTCCATTTCTTGAAGCGCTACTTGCATTTCGCCTTTATAGCGTTCGTAACCGTTGTTGTCGATCGTTACGTCCCCTTTTGCGATTGTTTCTGTATCATGCGGCTGGAAATCATACTGTTTAAAATTCACGCGTGTCATTGTTGAACGAAGCACGTAGGCAGAAGCATCGCCACGATTGAAATGTTTTTGAGTTAAAACAATTTCTTTTTCTACATCAGTCGCACCATCTAAAAATTCAACCGCTAATTGTAACTCATTACGGTTTAGTTCGCTTAGAGCGCGTAACTCATCTTCTGAAGCAAACATATTTCCAACAATAATATCATCAATTAAGCCGGTGTTCCATAAGTCTTTCGCTTGTACGGTGATGTCCATGCCACGATGTTCTTCCATTGTTGGCAGCCCTCCATCTACAACAAACCATGGGCCAAATTCGCCACTATTAGAAGATACGAAAGCCGCTGTACGTAGGTTTAAGTCTTTAAACTGTTTACTTGTACGTAAGAAATGTTCTCTGGAAAGACCAGTATATTTTCTTGGGTAGAAGTTGTGACAGCCAATAATATTTCCTACATTTGCTTGATAAGATAAGATATTTTCAACATAACGAGTACCGTTACTAATATTTAATTCGATTTTTAGGTCTGTATCATCAAAAGACATCGCTGCCTCTTCTGAACCAGAAAAACCTAAATCAAGGCGTAATCCTGCAAGCCCTAATTCTTTGAAACGATCTAATTCTTTATAAGTGATGTTTAAAGATTCAAAAACCGTTGGATCAACATCAGCAATAACATCAAAACCTAATTCTTTCGCGCGTTTGCAAATTGTTTCTAACTTAGCAAATTCTGCCTCGTCATTTGCAGAAATTAGACAAGTAAAGATTCTGCTAAAGCCATATTTTGCTGCTGTTTCAATGTATTCTAACGATGCCTCTAATGATACATGTTGTGGAAATACGGAAATTCCTAATTTTCTCATTTGAATCATCCCTTCGAAAACTTATTTAGAACGGTATAAATCAACAATTTCTTTTGCTAAATCTTTAAAAGTAATTGCATTCATTAAGTGGTCTTGTGCATGAACTAGAAGTAAAGATACTTCAGCTTTTTCACCGCGAGCTTCTCCTTGAATCAAAGAAGTTTGTGAATGGTGTGCTTCTAGTAAAGCCGCTTCTGCATTTTTGATTTGCTCATCTGCTGCGTCAAAATCCCCTTTTTTTGCCGCTTCGATTGCTAGCATTGCGTCACTTTTAGCGTTTCCTCCGTGTACGATTAATTGCATAATTGTTTGTTCTAATTCCATTGTTTACACATCCTTTTTCATTTATCGAACTTGTAGTTTTTCCTATTCAGCATTTTCCTCTTGAGGTTATTGGTCGATCATTGCTAGTGCATCATTTAGCACTTTTTCCCCATCCATCGTTCCGTAATCAATACCATTAATTATCGAAACTGGAATCCCTATGGGGTCCAGTACGCGTTTTAAGTTCTTCTCTAGAAAACGAACTTGCGGCGCTAACAAAACGACATCTACATTGTTTCTATATTTATCAAAATCTGCTTCTGCTACTGCAATAACAGTGGCATTAACTTGCTGTTTTTCGATAGCTTCTGTCATTTTTTTCACGAGAAGACTTGTAGACATACCGGCCGAGCAAACTAACATGATGTTTTTCATAATTTATCCTCCTAGTTTGAAAAGCTGCACGTTATTATAATATGCAAGATATGTGCCAACTTTTCTGGTTTTGGTTTGCTTCTATGCTACGTTCCACTTTACACAAGTAAAAAAGCCAAGTGTGTAAGACAATACACACTTGGCAGGTCCATTTTTCTAGTTTACTTCCACCTGATTGGAGAGCATCATCTGTGTTAAATATGCGATTTCTGATTGTGGGATGACGATATCATATTCTATCTCAACGTTTTCCATCATTTGTTGTGTAATTTGCATTTCCACCATATGATTTTTTGCAAATTCGTTTAAATCTGGAAATTCTCGGTCGACAGCACCAAGCTTCACTCGTTCGATAAGGAAAGCAAGATGGAGAATCATACCGATGTCTACACCTGATTCTAAAATAACATTTAATTGTAATTGCAATTCGGAAATGACCTTTCTTAGAAAATAAACAAGTTGTTCTGCTGAGCTCACTGCTTGTAGATTTCCTTCCAAAGAAGCAATTAATTTCTCATATGGAACTTCATCATTTAAAATTCGAGAAATAATTCCGAGTCCGCCTTCTGACAAGACTTCCAGTGCACTAAAGAACGGGATATCTCGATATTCGAAAGCAACAGAACCCATGATAGCAAGGATATTATATTCTTCCATTAGCTGGTCAATCCGCTCACGAAAGGCTTCTTTATGCAAAAATTGTAGCACGATAATTTCGATTTTTGTTTCATCGATAATTGGTGTGACCACTTTGCGAAGCTGTTCCGCCACGCCTTCTCCTGTAAAACAAGTGAAAATAACGGCATTTTTGACAGGTTTAGCACGCAATACATGTGCTTTATATTTATTCTCAAATAATTGTTCGCAACTTTGGTAAATGTCTTCTAATCCCCGACCTAGTGAGGCCTTTCGCATCGCTTCCAAAACGACCGGTGTACTTACCATGCTGACTGTTTTAGTTCTAATCCCTACTTCTTCCGTCAACATATTCCCAAAAGAAGTTAATGAACCCATATCTGAAAGTAGTAAAACACCTTTCACAGGGTTTAATTTGATTACCGTTTGTTTTAGTTTTTCATACATTGCCTTCACTTCGACCGTAAGCGGCATATCCAGTGCAATGCCACTATCAATACTTAATAACTCTTGCACGGTTTCTACCATACTCGTCGCAGTGGAACGTCCATGCATCATGACAATGACTTCGACTTGAAGTTCTTGAGAGAGTGCAGTATCCACGACTTCTTCTGTTAAAAACATTGTTAAAAAGCCAATTTCGTCAAATGGAATTTCGATTCGCAATTCTTGTTCAATTAGTGCCGATAAATCAATCGCTACTTGGAACTCTTTGGGATATTTTTTGCGAATATTATTTAAATCTGGATGAATAATATGTTTTTGCTCACGAACTCGTTCGATGGTACTTTGCAAATGTAACGAAAAAGCGAATTTCATTTTTTCATTATATTTGCGATTTAGTTTTTCTTCCGCCATCGCGTAAACTTTTTCCGTTAATTCCCAAACTGCTGGATCAATAATTTCTTTGGCGGTTTGGTGAGTTGGGAGTTGAACCATGTAGTCATGGAAATACTGGTCGACATCGACATAAAGCGCTTCTTCTAATTCGCTTTGATCTTTCCCTTCTTTCATTAGTTGATCGGCTTTTTCTTGAATGGCATGATAAACATCGTGTACATCTTCTACTTGCGCCGAGGCATCACTCGTATCGACAAATTTAAAAATTGCTTTATTAACATCAATCAGTCGATTTAGTTTTTCTGGTTCATCTTTTAAGTGAAGTAACCCTTTTTGTACATGAATCGGCAAATCATCTTGTTCAATCAAGATATAATTCGCTGTTTTTGTTTTATAATGCAAAAAAGCTTTAGCGCAAGCAAGTTTTAAATCACGTTGAAGTTGGCCTACATTGGCACTCGCATGATAAAGTAAAAAGGCGATTAATGCTTTTCGGTGCACACGAATGGATTGGTGTAGGCGAATGGCTTCTTGATTTAAGAAAAACTCAATTAATTGGTAACGCTCTTCTAAATTCCTTTCGGCAAGTGCTGGTAGAGTAATCGTCATTGGAATACGTCTCGTAAACGTCTCTAATAAGAAATTATCTGGTGATTCTGTTGTCGCACCAATAATTTGAACCTGAGCATGATGAACGTTAGCGCTTTCTCCAAGTGGCCGAAACTCACCTTTATCAATGAATGTAAAGAGCATTTCTTGACCTTCTGGAGGCAAGCGATGAATTTCATCGAGAAACAGAATGCCACCATCTGCTTTTTTTAGTAATCCTTCACGGGTTTCTTCTGCCCCTGTATAAGCTCCTTTAATGACACCAAAAATATGTCCAAATAAAAGTTGCGGGTTTTGCGCATAGTCCGCGCAGTTAAATGAAATAAAAGGAGCGTCGGCTGGAATGGTTTCCGATTCTTTGGCAAATTCGTACATACATTCAGCAAAAAGAGATTTACCTGTCCCAGTCCGCCCTAAAATCAAGCTATGCAAGCCATTCGGTGGATATAGAATCGCTGCTTTTGCCTGTTGAATACTGACTTTCAAACTATCTTCTGAACCAATTAAGCGGCCAAAAGCGGATTCTGACTGTGCATTTACTGGTTGTACCGTTTTGGTAGTAGTCTTTAAAGTTTGATAAAAAACCGGTTTTCCCGAAAGTTTATCAATTCTTTTTTCTTTAAAAAGATCATTTAGATATCGACTAGCATTCGCTCGGTCCATTTGAAGCAATTCTGCGACATCAGCAGCAGATACTTTTTCTTCTTTTTCCTTTAGAAGTTGGAGGACTTCTTCTTTTCTACTAGCCATCTACTCTACTCCTTTTTAAATCTCTATGTTTCCATTATACCTTTTTAAATAGCATCCTCGCAACGATAAAAATTACCCATAAAAAAAGCGCTTGTGTCTTCCTCTCGCTGAAGGGAGAAAGACACACGTGCACTTATTTAAACTTTTTAAAATTTGTTGGTTTCTTTTTGGACTTATCCATGTTGTTATTTCGTTCAGATTTGAAAGACTTTGTTGATTTTTCTTTGCGCACAGATTTTGTTTTATCAGCTGCTTTTCCTTTGAACGCGGGTTTGGTAGCACTGCTTGTTTTTTCTTTGCGTACTTGTTTAGGTGGTCGAGCTGTTTTTTTAGCAATTTTATTTTCTGGTACAGCTCCGTCGAGTAGTTTCCCTTGGTAAAATCTAACTTGTTTTCCTTTTAAGTTATGGATAGTTAGATATTGTTTTAAGGTTCTAATTTCTCGTGGATTGGCAAAAGTAATGACCGTTCCAGCTTTCCCCATTCGACCAGTACGTCCTGATCGATGCGTATATTCTTTTTCACTTGCAGCTAGATCATAATGAATAACGTATGGTAAATCTTCTATGTCTAATCCACGCGCAGCCACGTCAGTAACGATTAAGTAAGTTAAGGTTCCTTTTTTGAAATCATCGAGATATTTTTTGCGTTTTTCTTTGCGGATTTCTCCGTGAATTCCAGCAGCTTTCACTTTATCGAAATGAAGTTTTTCGAGTAAAATTTCCATTCGTGGTTTGTCTTTTACAAAAACAAGTGCACGCATGTCTTTAATATGAGAAATCCGGCGTAATAAAGTTGCCTTGTCGCGAGATTCCACATCCATATAAAGATGTTCCACATTCGTTAATTCTTCAGGTTTCGCTGTCACTTCTAATACGACTGGTTCTTGTTCTGTTTGACCGAAAAATGTTTCGGGGTTTTCTAGTTTAGTAGCAGATACAAGTGTCAATTGACGATCGCGTACGGCACTTTCAACAATTTCGAGCGTGCTTTTAAAGTTTTCTTGGCGAAGTAACTGATCACATTCATCTAAAGTGATTGTTTTAATTTCGTGCATTTTAATTTTCTTTTGTTTGATTAACTCTAATGCACGTCCTGGGGAAGCAACGATTATTTGTGGTTTTTTCTTTAGTTTTTCAATTTGGCGTTTTACATTCGCTCCACCGATTAGCGATATCACTGTCAAATCTTCACTTGGTAACCACGAGCGGATTACCTCCGTGATTTGCATTACAAGTTCATGAGATGGCGCTAAAATTAGCCATTGTATGTGCGGGGTTGCTTCCATTTTTTCCAAGGTTGGCAGCGCATATGCTACTGTTTTTCCTGTTCCAGTTGGCGACACCGCTAAAACATCTTCGCCGTCTTTGATTGGCTGATACATCGCACGCTGAATTTCTGTTGGCGTTTCGTAGCCATGTTCTTGCCATTTTTCCGCCCAAAAGCTTGGGATTTTTGATTCTGTCATGATCGGACTCCTTTATTCGTTCTTCCTTGTATCATACCATGCTTACTGCAAGTCTGCACTTTTATTTAGGATTTTTGTGGCGATAAATAGCAGAAAAACACCAAAAAGTAGGTTAAAAATAAAGACTAGGATGGAAAACTGAAATTCTAGTCCAATAGAATAATTAAACTGTATTTCTGGACCTAGATCTGGCAACCAGCTACTTCCGATATGCGTTTGTGCTCCATTAATCAGCAGAAAATAAATAATCGCGGCTATAAATCCAAAGCGGTAACCATTTATCGGAATCATACTAAGCGCCGTCGCTACAATAACGATGCAAACAAATGACATTGTAACAAGCCAACTCCCGATAAAAGTTTCGCCAATTATTTTGAGAACGATTAGAAAGCTAAGTTCGGCGTTACCAATTGCCGCTAAAAGTAACGTGAAGAAAAGGAATCCAGCGGTTAAGATAGTCACTTCCACTAAAGCAACAATTAATTTGTTCACTAGTATTTTCCATATAGGTGTTTCGGTTTGAAAAAATAAATAACGTTTTTCATCATATACGCCTATACTGGGTGCTGCCACAAAAATAAGCACCCAAATAATTAGCCAACTACCCCCAATAATACTAAAAAGTGATGAAAGAAACTCATCCCCAGAAGTAAATGTTGCTACGGAACTACCTGATTCTATTACTAACTGGACACTGTAACCTTTTACTAATTTATAAATCACCCCTGCTAATAAGCAAATTAACCAACCAGAAAAAGTTGCCAAAAACCAATAACGACGTGCGTTCCATTCTAATTTCCAGTGTGCTTTAAGCATGTCCAAATACCTCCCGATAATAAGTCACGACCGATTTATGTTCCACATCTCGAAGTAATTCGGTGTCTTTACGGTCGATAATTTCGCCGCGATTCATTAAGATAATTTCGTCAAACATCATTTCCATATCTTGAATTAGATGTGTTGTAATCACAAGGGTTGCTTCTTCTTTTAAAAACCGAGCGATACTTTTAACGATATCATCACGCGAAATCAAATCAATCTCGGAAAAAGGCTCATCTAACAAATAAAGGCTAGCATCTCGACATAAAATAAGGGTTAGCATTACTTTTGCTGCATTTCCTTTTGAAAGATATTTGGTATTTTCTTTAACATTAACACCGAGAGAATGAATCATTTCAGTTGCTTTTTCTGAACTGAAATCCGGAAAAAAGCCATGATAAATTTGAAAATAATCGCGAATCACCATGTTTGGTAAAAAATCTTCACTCGGTAAATAAGCAATTCGAGTATCTCCTGCCATGGTAATACTTCCGGAAGTTGACTTTAATAATCCGGAAATCGCATTTAACAAGGTAGTTTTTCCAGCCCCATTTGGTCCAAGTAGCCCGATTATTTTTCCTTGCTCCAGCGTTAAGTTAATGTCATTTAATGGTTTGTGTCTACGATATTTTTTGGTTAGACCCGTTATTGTGATTATGTTATCCGTCATGTTCAGTACTCCTTTTTGTTAGTAGTTCTATTGCTGCTTGGCTGTTTAAACCAATGCTTTCTGCTTCTTCCAAAAAACGTGTAGCGATTTCCTCGGCCAGCTCACTTTTTAGTTGTTCGAAAACGGCTTTTTCTGAAGTTACAAACGATCCCATTCCCCGCTTGGCATAAATGTAACCGGCACGTTCTAGCTCTTGATACGCTCGACTAACTGTATTTGGATTAACAGCAAGTGATGCTCCCATTTCACGGACAGACGGTAATTTATCATCTGATTTCCATTCTCTTGTAACCATCTTTTTCTTCATCCAATCGCAAATCTGACTGTAAATGGGTTTATCTGTATGGAATGTTGGTTTCATTATTACCTCCTCCATCTGAAACTAGTGTATTAAGTGAATAGTACACTTGAATTAAACTTATTGTCAAGCACAAAAAAGCCAGGAATAAGTATTAAAACACTTTTCCTGGCTTTCCTTAAAATTATTTTTCTATATTAAAGCTTGATGTTACAAAAAATAGTGTTAGCCATATTAATAATATTTAACTTTTATAATAACCAACATATAGATTAACATATTTGCTCCCGTTTTTTGGGAATACATGGTAAAAAGGTGTTGCTATATTCAAATTATTTACTTCTAAGGTAGCTAATAATTCTGCATAAGACTGCTCCGTAACGTTATCAAAATCGCCCACAATGATTGTTTTTAGCAATGGAGTGATTTCAAAATAAGAAGCAAATTGATAATCTTCTACTTCAAAGATGTTTTCAATGATTGGAAAAAACATTTCGATATCTATCATTTCATCTGTTGGAACATTATTAAGGCTATAAAAAAAGGGACCTTTCAAATTATAACCTTCATCAATAATGCCAGAAACAAAATTTTTATAGTTCTCTTCCATTTCAGAATAATAAAATTTAGCTCTTTTACTTACAACATTCTGAAAGCTAATTTTGTCTGCTGTAAAGACTTTTGGCAACAATTTCATAGTTTGTCTACCTCACAATATAAATCAATAACAATATCGCCTTCTAAATCCAGAAGAATGTGATAAATTGTTAATAAAATACCTTTTTCGTTATCAATCTTTTCCTTAATTTCATTATAAGGTATAGCTTCTTCTTGGTCATAATGACGATAATAATAATTTGTAGTAAAGTCTAGTCTTTCTTTATAAAAAAACTGTGACTTATTTTCTCCAACAATGTTTATTTTATTGCCAACAGTGGATAAAATAGTCACATCATTTGATTCATCAAATGGATTGTATTCAAAGATAGTGGGTGAATCTGCAAAATATCCATTCTGAATTAATACTTTCTTAAACTCAGCGCCAATTTCAGCAACTTGGTCAAATATCTCTTTATTAGAATCAAGTGTCGCACTAAATCCAATAACATTATTTAGGCTAAATTGTCTTGTTTTTATTTTCATTTTTTTCTCCCAACATGCTTATTTTTTATTTTTTTTATAATCCATTGTATCAAAATTATCATAAATCCAATTAAGATGACAATTACAATAAATCCAAATATATTTTTTATTGTTTTAGATAATGCAAATTTCTCATCAATTTTCACCATACCAACTATTATAGCTATTCCTATTAACACATATATATACTTTTTCCTGAGTATTGATTTCAATCTCCCATTGAAAGAAAAGGGCTTCTGTTCTTTATACTCTTCCCAATAATCTCTATTTACAGATTTCAAATATGTTAGGTAGCCAATTTCTATCAGCAATCTTGTGAAGGCTAACACAAAAACCAAGGCAAGTAAAAGTCCTAAAATAAATAAAAAATTTGTAAAAAATACGCCTGTAATACTAACTACTCCAAAAATAATCCAAGCAGAATTAAAATTAAATACCTTAGAAAAAGCTAGATAATTAGCAACTTTTCTTTGTTCCGAAAAGCCTTTCCTTATATTTTTTCTAATCCAAAAAACATTATAACAAATAGTCAGTAGAGCTACTGTTCCAATTAAAACTAGAAATATCATTGAATAGGTTGCATTAAAATCAGCTATGTTTGACTTATACCCAGTTGATTTACTATTACTAATCATGAATGAAAGAGCTACTAAAATAACTAATTCAATTAATAAAGTAAAAAATAATAATATAGAATTAAATACCTGATGTTTATAAACTATTTTTTTGGGAACAAGAAAAAAATAGATATTCAATACAATCGCATAAACCACATAAAATTTTAGCATCCCATATAAAATTGTGCTTGCTATATTATTGTACCAAGAGTGAATTTCTATTCCTGGGATCAATCCAATAATTGATAGGACTAACAAAGCAATTAATTGGATTCGTAGTGCCCCCACTGAACCTCTAGTTTTTGCCAAAGAAATAAAGTATTTTTTATTTAATGATTCTGAACTGTTTATATTTTCTACCATAGATATCACCCATTCCCAAATAAGAATCCTCCAACCCAATCACCTACTGCTTTTGTGACAGTCTTAACACCATCTTTAACATGATCTACAGCACTTTTTTTAGGAGGTCCTCCAAATTCCCAATTTATAGCTACATTAATTCCAACACCCACTGCTGCACCAACAACCGTCCCTAATGGGGGAAGGAATACTGACCCAACCATTGCACCAACCGCAGTAGCACCTGCAGCTGAACCAATGTCAATTGCAGTATCTGTTACAAAATCGACTGTCTCTCCTGCATCAAGTCCATCAGATAAGTCTATATTTGCTGCAAAATTATTTCCAATTGTTAAACCTGTCCCAAGGATACCCAGTCCTTTTCCAAATTTACCAACTTTTGAAGCATCTCCCCACCCTTTAAAATCATTAATAGGATTTAATGCTTCTTTAAAATTTGAAAGTCCTGCTAACTTTAACTCTCCAAAGTCAATACTCCCATTTGGAAGCATAGAGTAATGATAATTTCCCAGATCAATACCAGATTTGTTTTGGAAATTTTCACCTAGATTATAAACATGACCTCCATTTGCTGTTGGTTTAAATAAAAATCTATTTCCTAATTTTAATCGACCTAATGAATCTTGAGTGATAGCAACACCATTTAGAAAAGCACGACCATTTACAAAACTTATAGTTGAAATAGTTCCATCTTTAATATAATCTAAAAAGTCTGGGCCAAATTTATTAAGGTTTTCGATTAGCCAGTTTTCTGTCTCTTCTGGTGTCATATTTTCCGGTGCATGTGTAGCAATATAGTCTGGTGAATTTTTAAATGCTGTTACATCTTTTTTGCCTGTAAACCAGCTTTTGTCTGTACCAGTGGGCAAGGTGTATGAGCCATCAGAATTTATAATCGTATTATCTAACACTAATACACCTTGCATAGCTATATTTAAATCGTTAAGACTATCACTAAACAATCCATTTGTTTGTGAAGAAAAAGTATGTAACTTATCTAATTTTAATTGTAATTGCTCAATATCATCCTGAATGCTATCTGACATTTGATCTAGTTTTTTCTGAAAATCAAGTAAAGAATCTAGTATTGCTGTAGCTGGATTATTTCTTGAAGCAGCTTTTGCAAGAGATGAAGCAAAGTCAACAGAAGCTTTCATCATTTTTTTTATCGCAATTTGCTGATTTAAATTTTCTTCATTTAAATACCCTTCATTTGAAATGTTTTGATCAGCTGTTTCATATTTTTGTATCTCTAGTTCAATTGCATCACAAGCAGTAGTTACTCGTGTAATAGTTGGGATAATCAGATCGCTAAATATACCTTTTCCCGCAGTATAAGCTGCACCCGCCAATGAATTTCCATCTACTGCTGCAATGACCTCTTGGCTTCCAAGTTTTAGTTGGTTGATTGCTTCTTTTCCATTTGTTAAATTACTTGTTAAAGATTGAACTAATTCGGCAGACTCACTACTTGAATAAACTAATCCCAAGGAATATCACTCCGCTTCTTATAAAGGATTTCACGTTCTTCGTCCATTTTTTTCGTTTCATTTTTGTAGGCTGATACAATCTGGTCGTTGGATTCACGTAGTAATTGACGAAATGATTGCTCTTGCTCTTCATTATGACGTTTTAACTTATTTGTTTCGAAGCTATCAAATCTTGCATTTTCATTATTTAAATTGTTTAGTTCCTGAAAACCTCTACGAAAGTCTACTTCCAAATTATAAATAGATTCTTCAAGTTTTCTTTTTCCGTTGCTGAGCTCATCCATTTGCTGTTCATTTTCTAAAATTAGCTGATTATATTTCGCACGTTCATAATCATTTGACTTTTTATTCAAACAATTCACCTCTTAAAATGTAATTTGACTATCTTGAAGGGCAATAAGTTCTGCAATTTTGGGGAATTTTTCGCTTTGAGTCGTCACACAGTCAATTAGTTGCGCTAAATCTGTCAACAACTGGTTATTAACTTCCATTCCTGTCTTCATACTGGTTATTGTACTTTGCTCTAAAGAGACTTGTTGTCCTTTATTTATAGTCACTGATTTTACTCCCGCAACGGCAGATGTTGCTGAGCTAGTACTTGAAGCGATGTTACTCATGAAATGTCTCCTCCCGTCATTTATACTAAAATTAGTATATCAAAAAATTGGTACATACTTCCACTAATATTAAAATAGTTGACTACTAAATAATCAGGGTAATTATGTTTCGCCACAAAAAATACCGACCTCCAAAAGTTAGATTTTTGGGGTCGGTTCATAGTATTACGCTTTCCTTTAAATTATTTTTCTACATTAAACCAAATATCATTTTGATGGCGGAGTTCGTTTGAGACACGTAGTACTTTTAAGCTTAAGTCAGCTAAGTATTCATAGGTATCACGGTCACTTTGTTCGATAATTCTTGCAAACTCTGCAGCTTCAAATTGCATATCATTAGGAACAGTTGGTCCTGCTAGTTCGGTCACTTCTTTTGTGGCATTATCATAAAAAGTAATATTTTCAATACCCGTAAGCGGATCAATAATCAAGGTTCCTTTTTGACCATAAATTTCGCTTGGTAAGAAGGACTGTGAATTTTTCCCTTGAATAATCGTGATGTTAAATGTAGGATATTCCAAAATAATTGGTCCTAATCCATCCACCCCAGTTGGTAGTTTTGTGGCAAAATAAGTTGCTTTCACTGGTTCTCCGAATAGAGTAATTGCTGAATAAAGCGGATATACGCCTAAATCAACAATCGAGCCACCTGAAAATTTCAATGAGAAGATATTTGGTTCTTCTCCATTTAAAACTTGGTCATATCGGGATGAATATTTCATATAAGATAGTGTTGCCCCATGGATTGTGCCAATTTTTGTTAAATTTTCTTGCACTTTTTTGAAATTAGGTTCTTGAATATGGCGAGCCGCTTCAAATAAGAAAACATTATTTTCACGAGCAATTTGGTGCGCATATTCAAGTTCTGCCACGGTAGAAAAAATTGGTTTTTCAACGATGACATGTTTTTTATTTTTGAGTAGGCTTACCGCATGCTCAAAGTGAAGGGCATTCGGGGAAGCAATATAAACAGCGTCTAGTACGTCTGCTTTCCCCATTTCTTCTATGTCTGTAAAATAAGTTAGTTCGCCATATTTTTCTCCAAATGCGCGGGCTTTTTCTTCTGTTCGTGAATAAACAGCCGTAAGTGTCCACTCTCCTGAATTTAAAGCGCCTTCAATAAAGGCATCTGTAATCCAATTTGTCCCCATAATTCCAAGTTTCATTAGCCAACAACTCCTTTTTATTTTATTTTAAGTATACCTTAAAATAAGTAAAAAAGCGTACTAATTGTTTGAAACAGAGGGACCACTAATTCTAGTAGTATAGATTATTTCGTTTTCTGCTTTGCCACCTTCTAGAAGCTCGACTAATTTATCGGCTGCGACAGCTCCCCATTTATATTTGGAATATTCTATCGTTGCAAGGCGCGGCACTAAATATTCGCTAATATCAGTATTATCAAAACCAATAATCCGGACATCTTTGCCAATTTCTAATTCGGTTTTCGCAAAATAACGATACATTCCAATTGCCATATTATCATTTAGCGCAAAGACCGATACTGGTGCTTTCCAGTTTTTCGCGATAATAGCCGCAGCATTTTCACCGCTTGCTTCCGAAAAGTCTCCTTCAATGATATGCGCTGTCTTATCCCCAGAACGAGCTAGTTCTTGCTTGGCTGTTTCTAGTCTAACTCTGGCATCATAGGAATCTTCTGGACCTGTAACTACATAAAAATCACCTGTAAAATTAGTAGATAAATAATCAACGGCAAGCGTAGCACCACCCTTATTATCCAGCAGAACTTGGCAGACATTTTCATGCGATAATTCACGGTCAAGCACGACGATTTTATGACCACGACCGGCATAATTGATAATCTCCTCTGATGGGAAATTGGCATCTAAAATAATCGCACCGTCAATCATTTTCTCCGGTAAAAATCGGTGTGTCTTCGTGCCACTGCATGCAATGAGTTCATATCCATGTTTATAAAGCGTTTGCGTTAAACCTTCGAGTAATGTCCCGTAAAATATCCCGCCATAATTCGTTAAGTAAACTCCGATTATTTTCGTTTCTCTTGTTTTTAACGTTCGCGCTGCCATATTGGGAATATAATTCAATTCATTTGCGATGGTCATAATTCGTTTTCGCGTTTTTTCGGTCACTTTTGGGCTGCCATTAAGTGCATAGGATACTGTTGATATGGAAACCCCTGCCTTTTTCGCGATATCTTTAATTCCTACCACGTGAATCGCATCCTTTTCTCTTTTCTTTTATTATACACAAAACAACCTTAGAGACGGTTATTTTTTTGAAATTTAATTGTAATTTGTGAACATTTTGACGTTAAGTTCTTTTTAGGTAAAATGATTGCTCCAGTTCGGTATGGATTCGCTTCATTTTCTAACGGTTGTTTTTCGCCGTCTACTAAAATCCCTGCATCGTCTGAAAGTTCAAATGTAATATCTAGTGGATAATTATCCAGCTCTATGTGACACTCCAAACCATCTAATTCCGCTGGTAAAATTGGGTCAAACATAAACGCGTCTTCGGTTTGACGAATACCGAGCACCGAACTAATTAATTGGTGCAAATAGATTCCGGGGCCACTTGAATAAATACGCCAACCACCTTTTACAGGGATCCTACCTTCTTTTACGCGTGAAAACTCATTTTGTGCCTGATAGCGATCTAAAAAAGCTGCATCAGAACTACTAAAATAAGTGTTACTTTGGCGCAGCATTGCATTTGGCACGACTTCTTTAATATTGATTGGGTTAATAACTTCCAACATGTGCCATGCGTTGGTATCACCTATTTTTGCTAATGATTCAATATAACGAATATGCGCATGAACATATTGTAAACCGACTTCTCTGCCAAAATTTGCCGCTTGTTCGGCGCGTTTAAAATGGGTGCTTACACCACCAGCATAATGCGCTGGTTCACTCATTAATCTGACACCATCAGGATGGAGTAAATGGGTGTCGATAATATCAAAATTTCGCTGTGCTTGCTCTTTACTAACTAGTTCAGCAATGACACTTCTAGTTAGTGGAATTAAGCGATATTTAATATTCGTATCTTTGTCTTCTGGATGAATCATCCATACCGGTGCTTTTCCTTCTTCTAAATAAAGAAAACCAGGAATGACATCTGTTTTACCAATCATATATTGTTCGAAATCCGTTTGTACTCTAGTCGCTAGTGTGGCAAATTTGTCTCCTGTTGGTAAATATTCTGCTAGACGTTTGAACGCTTGATAAGTTAACGCCACAGTCCAACTGGAAACCATATTTTTCTTAAGCTGTGCATTGGCTGGTTGAAGCGTGTCATCCCAGTCACCATCCCCATAATTTGACAGTGCTGTTCCTTTCATAAAGCGTGATTCGATTGTCTTCACGGTTAATTCAATATGCTCCATCAGCGTGCTTGTCTCATTAGTGAAGTTTTTCGATGTCCGGTCCACGAAAGGGATTTTCTCTTCTAAAATTCCGGTATCACCAGTCATTTCCAAATAATCACCAATAATCTTCAGTGGCCAAACTATCACATCGCCGTGGCTTTCTTCTTGTTGAATCGAAGTGTATTTATCGAACATAAACCACTGTGGCCAGTCTCCAGTATCCCTATATTGATGCGAATAAATCGTTAAAATCAGCTTACGTAAAACAGCTTTATTCCCCGTCGCAAGGAAAAATTCGAATGGGCCTTGGCTGACATCTCGAGTGCCCCAAGCAGCGCCACTATATTGTTCCAAACCATGTGGAGAGGCATAATGGACTAACATTTGGTGCGCATACCAATATACGGTTAAATTTAATTTTTCTGCTGCCATGCTCGGATGATTCAAATGAAACTGTGCTGTTAATTCATCATAATTGGCACGAATCTCTTTCATTGCCACTTCTAAATCCGGCTGAATTTCAGCAAATTCTTCTGTGAATTTAGTTTGAACATGGAAAATTGCATGATTTGCTGCTTCAAACACAAAGACATCTAGTCCCGCTGTCCCAACAAATTCTTCAGCAAAATAACTTTCATCTGTTACCGTTTCGTAGCTTCCATCGACACGGAAACGAAGCGCAGGATAAGTGGCTAAAATCGGTGAATCATCGGCTGGATAATAAGTAACAACATTATTCTCGATAGCCTTTTTCACAGTTGTGTCATATTCATTCGTTCCCATAGTGACTTGGTTCGTTAAAACAAGTTTATATGCTCGTCCCTGTTCTGATTTTACAGTAACATAGGCTTCCTTACTTGCTGTTGTCAAAGTGGTTTGAACGGTAATAAGATCATCCGCTAATTGATAATACCACGTGGAGTAGTTCGTCCCAGTCTCCCAAACAGAAGGTACCCCTAGTAATCTAAGTTTTGAGTCTTGCTCTAAATAAATTCGTACTCCACTAGTTTGAAGAATGTTAAGCGGGTTTCGCGCATGACTATTCCATTTATTCATATTCGTATTTCCAGCAACGAGTTGGGATAAAAATGCACCATACATATAAGTAGTCGCCGAAAGTGTCGTTTCTGGATTTAACAGATTCACTTTATCAAGCAAAATACTACCATGTGGGCGTTCAAGTTGCGCCTCTTTTTCGCGAGTTACTACATGTGCATAGTTAGGAGTGAAAAAGGATAAAATAGCATCATCTTGCTTTTCTTCTTGAATACGGTCTGGAAATTTCGCTTGTAACCAATCTTCTGAAACTGGTTCTCCAGTAATTGGCTTTTCGATATTTTTTTTGCGGGTTATTTTATTGACTGTTCTATAGTCCGTTTCTGCTTGTGATGCTTGTAACTTCATTATGTTTTCGTGTTTGGCGCCAGAAGCTACTGGTTGATTTTCTGTTACATAGCCATAGAAAGTTGTTGCTCCATTACTTTGAAATTTCTCTGTTTGTAAAGTGATTTGGGCAAATTCATACTGATAGACCCGATTTGGCAGGTCTGCTTCTGTTAAAGCTGCTAATTGATTTGTTAACTTATAATTTGTTCCATATATATCAAATCCGTCTGTTGCATAGCCAATAATTTTAGTGGAAGCGCCCATTTGGATGGCCGGAAATTGATCGTTTTGTGGTTGGTTTTGGCGAGCTTGGATAGTGAATCCGGCCTCATCTTCTGTTACATGGTAATCTATATACTGCGACATATAAGCCTCATTTGTTCGGACAGCCGCTTGTTCTGCAAGACCTAAATCTTGTAAATAAATTAAATCAAATTCAGCTTCTCCCTCCACTTGTACATCATAAAACCAACCTTGTGGATGAAACTGCATTTGCACGTTAAAGCTAAAAGGACCCACTTCACCTCGATAACTTACACCAGTTTCACTAAAAGTAACATCTGCTCCTTCTGATAATAAAGGATAGGCTACTATGTTATTTTTTTGGTGTTCGCGCACATAAATTTGCGACAATCTATTTTCTAACGGATTTTGGATGACTTGATTTAACATGATATCATTTAATTTCATCCACGCTAACTGCCCTTGTTGATGAAAAGCAGCAGTAAAATTCACTTGCTTTATTTCGATTAATTTTGTCACTAGACTTCCCCCACTTCCACTTCAAAAGTATCGACATTTTCACTACTTGTTCCAACAAAAATTCGGTGTAATCCTGGTTCTTGCACTTTTTCTAATCGATGGTTGTAGAATGAAAATGCCTCCGTTGTTAATTCAAAAGTAATTGTTTTTTCCTCACCTGGTTGAAGCGCTACTTTTTCAAATGCTTTTAGTTCTTTGACAGGACGTGAAATGGTGGCTGTTACATCTTGTACGTAAATTTGAATCACTTCTTTTCCTGCAATTTGGCTTTTATTTTTCAATGTCACTTTCACTTCTAATGACTCACCTAGCTGGATTTGTTTTGGCAACTCGGCTGTCTTCCATTCGAATTCACTATAGCTTTTGCCGTAACCGAATGAATAATAAGGTTCATTTGGAATATCAAGATAATGAGAAACATAACGTTCGCCTTTGTTTGCTTCTGTTTGCGGTCGGCCGGTTCGTAAATGATTGTAGTAAACAGGAATTTGCCCCGTAGTTTGTGGGAATGACATTGATAATTTACCAGAAGGATTGCTTTTGCCGACTAATAAATCCGCTGTTACCCGACCTGCTTCTGTTCCTGGAAACCATAGTTCTAACAGCGCGTCACTTACTTCTGCTAATTCTTTTACTTCTAGCGGTCTGCCATTAAAAAGCGCGACTACAACTGGTTTCCCAAAAGATTTTACATAGTTCGCTAAGTCATATTGTGCTTCTGGTAAACGGATTGTAGCAAGGCTTCCCGCTTCACCGCCCCATTCATTCTTTTCACCTAACGCAAGCACCACCACTTCTGATGACTGGATTGCTTTTTCAATTTCAGCTTTATTTTCTGCTGTAAGTGTGGTGTAGTCAGTGCTTACAGTTGTTAATTCAGAAAAAACTTCCACCAAGCCTGTTTCAACGTTAACGCCGTCTTTTTCGTCCCCGTAAACATTCCATCCGCCAAGAATATCGTTGGAAGTGGCAAGCGGACCAATTAGCGCAATTTTAGTCGTCTCAGCGAGCGGCAATATTTGCTGTTTATTTTCTAGTAAAACAGCAGATTCCAAGCCTGCTTCCCGTGATTTCCGGCGATTTCCAGGAGTTAAAATATCCATTTGACGCGATTTTTCTTTCAAACCACGATACGGATCCTCAAAAAGTCCTAAGTCATTTTTTAATTGTAAAATACGTAAAACTGCTTCATCTACTAAACTTTCGGATAATTTATTAGCTTCAATCAACCCTTTTAATTCATGTATATAGCAAGTGGTCATCATTTCCATATCAACACCAGCTTCCATTGAAAACTGGGCGGCTTCTGCTGGATTTCTTGCAGTTCCGTGGTTAATTACTTCAGCAACCGCTCCCCAATCAGAAATTAATACTCCGTCAAAATTCATTGCTTGTCGTAAAACGTCTCGATTTAACCATTTGTTCATAGTTGCCGGAACTCCATCTACCACATTAAAAGCAGTCATGACAAGTTTTGCTCCCGCATGAATCGCTGCCTCATATGCTGGTAAATAATTTTGATATAGCTCGCGCGTAGACATATTCACCGTATTATATTCAAGTCCAGCCTCCGCCGCTCCGTATGCCGCAAAATGTTTTACACAAGCAGCAAGATTCGCTTTATTTTCATGAAGTTTGCTAGCATCACCCTGATACCCTGCAACCATCGCTTTCCCCAACTCGCTGTTTAAAAATGGATCTTCCCCAGTGGATTCCATCACACGTCCCCACCTAGGGTCACGTACTAAATCAAGCATCGGTGAAAAAGTGACATGATGTCCGTCTGCAGTAGCCTCAAGTGCTGCAACTTCCGCCATCGTCCGCACGGTTTCTCGGTCAAACGAACAACCAAGCGCAAGCGGAATTGGAAAAACGGTTTTATAGCCATGAATGACATCCGCCATAAAAATCAGTGGAATTCCTAGTCGGTTTGTTTTTAAATAAGCTTCTTGAATTCCGAGCATATCTTCTGCTGAACTCGATCCAAGAACGGAACCTGCATTTTCAGTATGAGCATCCGTTAATTTCATTTCTTGAAGCACCGGCCCTGTCAATTCGGCGTTTTCCTTTGCTCCTTTAAAAAGAAAGGGAGATAATTGTAGACATTGAGCAATTTTTTCATCTAACGTCATTTCCGCCAATAAAGCGGTTAAATTCTCTTGTTTCATAAGAACCTCCTGAACACATTTTTCGAAACGTTTCTATTCAAATATAACAACAGTATAAGCGCTTTCTTTTCTTTAGTCAACAGAAAAAGAACTTCACATAAATAATAATCGACTTTCATCAGTTTCTTCTATACTATTCCGTTTTCTCAAAAATCGCATACAGAAAATAAACTTCCTTTAAAACCATTGATACATATAGCTTCATGCAACAAATTTAAAAAAAATTTAGCAATTCGCTTGAAAACGATTACATTATATACTATAATAATCTTGTCGAAACGTTTCTATAAAATATTCAGTATGTGAATTAATTTTCACAATTTGTTTTTCCCAGTACGTAGCAAGCATTGTTCCGTACAACTTGTTTTATTTCAGATACTTCAGTCATAAAGAGTTGTTTTGAAAAAAACCAAAAAATGGAGGAAAAATCATGAAAAAAAAGATGTTTGCACTATTAGCTTTGTTGTTATCACTTAGTTTAGTTCTTATGGCGTGTGGGTCAAAAGATGATGCAAATTCAAGCGATTCTAAAGTATTAAATGTTTGGGCAATGGGAGACGAAGCAAAATCTTTAAAAGAACTAGCACTGAAATTTACGAAAGAAACGGGCATCGAAGTAAAAGTTCAAGTTATTCCTTGGGCAAACGCACATGACAAACTACTTACTGCCGTCGCTTCCAAATCTGGTCCCGATGTTGTCCAAATGGGTACAACTTGGATGCCTGAATTTGTCGAAGCTGGAGCATTACTGGATATTACAAAAGATGTAGAAAAAAGTAAAAATATGAATTCCGATTTATTTTTCCCTGGTTCAGTGAAAACAACACAATTTGACGGGAAAACTTATGGTGTTCCGTGGTATGCAGAAACTCGTGTACTCTTCTATCGTACAGATTTACTGAAAAAAGTTGGTTACGATGAAGCACCAAAAACTTGGGATGAATTATCAGACGCTGCTTTAAAACTTTCCAAACGTGGCAAAGATATGTATGGTTTCGCAGTTGATCCAAATGAACAAACGACTGGTTTCATTTTCGGTCGTCAAAATGGTTCTCCTTTGTTTGATAAAAATGACCAACCTGTTTTCAATAAAGCGCCTTTTGTTGGTGCTGTTTCTTACCTAGACAGCTTCATTAAAAACGGTTCAGCTCCTGATACCGATCTTGGTTTAGACGCTTCTCAAAGCTTTGGTGGAGACGGTATCGTTCCAATGTTTATGAGTGGTCCTTGGATGGTTAACACTTTAAAAGATACTGCACCAGACATTGATGGGAAATGGGCAACTGCAGTTTTACCTAAAAAAGAAAACAACATGTCTAGTTTAGGTGGAGCTAACCTTTCCGTTTTCAAATATAGTGATAAAAAAGACGATGCGCTGAAATTCATGGATTACATGAGCCAACCTGACGTGCAACTTTCTTGGTTAAAAGATACGAACTCGATGCCTGCTCGTATGGATGCATGGGAAGACGATATGCTCAAAAACGACCCTTACTATAAAGTATTCGGCGAACAAATGCAAACTGCTGAACCAATGCCACTAATTCCTCAGTTTGAAGAAATTGCTCAACTATATGGTAAATCTTGGGAACAAATTTATCGTGGTGGTGCAGATGTACAAACACAAATGGATACCTTTAACGATCAAGTAGAAACGCTTCTTAAAAAATAACGAATAAAAAGGGCAAATATAGGTAGCACAGCTATTTGCCCTTTTAGAATGGAACTGATGTTATGAAACAATTTTTAAATAAAAACACACCCTATTTGTTTATTTCGCCAGCACTATTTTTACTTCTTCTGTTTTCGCTCCTACCAATTATGCTTGCTTTCGTTATTAGTTTTACTGATATTGATTTAGTTGGGCTCGCGGACTATTCAAAGATTAACTTTATTGGTTTTGATAATTACGTCAATATTATGCAAGACCCGGTATTTTTAAAATCCATTTTTAATACACTCTTCTACGTTATTATCGGGGTTCCGCTTGTTATTATTTGTTCGCTTGGTATTGCTCTTATGATTAACTTTTCGCAAGCAAAGATTTTCCAATTTTTCCGGTTAATCTTCTACACTCCTTCGATTACAAACGTTGTCGCTGTTGCGGTTGTTTGGAGTTACTTATATAATCCACGGTTCGGTTTACTTAACTACTTACTTTCTTTCCTAGATTTAGGACCTGTTCCGTGGCTTCAAGACCCTACTATCGCAAAACTTTCCTTGATTGTGCTGGCTGTATGGCGGGCAATCGGTGTGAATATGATTATTTTCTTAGCAGCACTTCAAGGCATTCCAAAAGAATACTACGAAGCGGCCTCCCTTGACGGAGCAAATAGTCGCCAGCAGTTATTTAAAATTACCGTTCCAATGCTTCGTTTTGCGATATTCTTCGTAACGGTTACAACGATGATTGGTTGGCTGCAATTCTTCGAGGAACCATTTGTTATGACAGAAGGTGGACCGCTGGATAGCACGAATTCCGTCGCCCTCTTCATCTATCAAAACGGTTTCCAACTTAGTAAATTTGGTTATGCCGCTGCTGGATCGTTTATATTGTTTATCGCGATTATTATTATCACGCTTATTCAATTTCGAATCCAGCGTAAAAATAATGGTGGGGATATTTAAGAGAGGAGTTTTTATACATGAATCAATATACGCAAAAATCGCGTGGAGCTAAAATTGCTGTCATTACTATTTTGACGGTTGGCGGATTCTTTATGATTTTACCGTTCATTTGGATGGTTCTCTCCTCTTTAAAAACGGATGCAGAAATTTTAAAAATCCCGCCTACGATTTGGCCTGAAACTTTTACGCTAGATAATTTCACGAAACTATTTACAGAGATGGACTTTGCTGTCTATTTAAAAAACACTTTAATCATTGTTTTCTTTTCCTTCTTCGGATTATTTTTAAATGCAATGGCAGGTTATGGTTTTGCGAAATTTAAATTTAAAGGAAAAAATAAATTATTTTATCTTGTACTTGCAACAATGATGATTCCTGGACAAGTGACAATGATTCCAGTTTATTTACTACTAAATGCAGCTGGACTTACTAACACAATGACCGGGATTGTACTTCCAGGGCTGGTTGGTGCTTTTGGTATTTTCTTATTCCGGCAATTTATGTCAACTATCTCAGATGATTTACTTGAGGCAGCACGACTAGATGGTGCGAGCGAGTTTTATATTTTCTGGCGGATTATCATTCCTATTTCACGCCCTGTTCTCGCGGTACAAGGAATTCTTACCTTTATTGCTGGTTGGAACTCGTTCTTATGGCCATTAATTATTGCTAATGACGAGAAGTTCTACACATTATCAGTTGGCTTACAACTTTTAAAAGGACAATATGGCAGCAATTACGCACTTCAAATGGCTGGGGCAACATTCATGGTTATTCCAATTATCTTGATTTTTATGATTTTCCAAAAGTACATTTTAAAAGGATTCAATGTTTCTGGAATGAAATAATTGGCAAACAAAAAGCTTATTCGGACAGTCGAATAAGCTTTTTGTTTTATTATGGTAAAAAAGTTTCTCCCATCAAGTAAAAATCCACTTCTCTAGCAGCTTCACGACCTTCTGCGATAGCTGTTACAACTAGACTTTGGCCATGACGAGCATCTCCACAAGCGAATACGCCTTCTTCATTAGTACGATAAAATCCTTTCGCTGCATCAATGGTGTGTCGTTCCGTTTTATTAACACCAAAATTAGTGAAAATATCTTCTGTTGTTCCAGCAAAACCGATGGCAATTAAGACCATATCTACTTCGAAAAATTTCTCGCTACCCTCGACCGGTGTGTATTTTCTTGTGGCCGTGTCTTCTACTACTTCTACTGTATGAAGACCAAGGAGGTTGCCTGCTTCATCTTTTTCAAATGCAGTTGTATTAATGAGATATTCACGTGGGTCTTTTCCGTAAACTGCTACTGCTTCTTCGTGCGCATAGTCCATTTTGAAAACGCGCGGATACTGAGGCCACGGATTTTCACCTTTTCTTAATTCTGGCAATTTATCTTGAATCCCAAATTGATAAATACTTTTCGCACCTTGTCTGAGGGCTGTTGCCACACAATCCGCACCTGTATCTCCACCGCCAATAATAACAACATTTTTTCCTTTTGCTGAAAGGGTTTGGACACCGCCGTTATCTAAATTGTCACGCGTACTTTGCGTTAAATATGGAACGGCGAAATGAATCCCTTTTGCATCGCGTCCAGCAAGTGGAATATCGCGTGCGTTACCAGCTCCAGTTGCAAGAACGACAGAATCATACTCGCTACGTAATTCAGCGAAACTAATATCACTACCTGCTGCTACGCCAGTAATAAATTCAATCCCTTCTTCTACCATCAAATTCACTCTGCGGGTTACTTGTTCTTTTTCTAGTTTCATTGTCGGGATTCCGTACATAAGCAAGCCACCAACACGATCACTTTTTTCAAATACGGTAACACTATGTCCTGCTTGATTCAGTTGATCTGCACACGCTAAACCTGCTGGGCCAGAACCGATAACTGCAATTCGTTTACCAGTTCGATGTTTCGGAGGGGAAGGTTTAATCCAGCCTTCTTCAAAACCGCGGTCAATAATCGCTTTTTCAATGGATTTAATTCCTACTGCTGGTTCAGAAATTGCGACCGTACAACCACCTTCACATGGTGCGGGACAAATCCGCCCTGTAAATTCCGGAAAATTATTGGTTTTTAAAAGTAGTTGTAATGCTTCATACCAATCACCTCGGTAAACTGCATCGTTCCACTCAGGAATTAAATTATGCAGCGGACAACCCGATACGCCATTTTTTATTTCCATTCCAACGCTACAAAAAGGGACACCACAATCCATACATCTGGCTGCTTGTATCGTTAAATCCGCTGCTGGCATTGGTAGACTATATTCATTCCAATCACGCGTCCGACTTTTCGGATCACGTCCTGGCGAAGGAATCCGATCATATTCCATAAATCCAGTTGCTTTTCCCATGTTTCCACTCCTCCCTATTTCGCCACAGCGGCAATTATTTTTCCATCTTTATGCTCATAAAAGGCTTGTAATTCGGCTTCGTCATGCGTTTGGCCAGCTTGTTCAAGCGTTTCAATTCGAGTAAGCATCATTTCATATTCATTTGGAATAACGAAAAGAAAGTTAGCTTTTTCTATTTCCCAGTTAGTGAGAATTGTTTTGGCAAATTCACTTCCGGTTAAGTTGGCATGTTGTTCAATTAATTGTTTCAGTTTTGCTAATTCTGTGACGGAAGAAATCGCTCGACTCGTCACTAGCTCATGATTAATTTTCGCTTGTGTGTTTGGTTTATTAGTCGTGTAAAGATAAGCAATTCCACCAGACATTCCAGCTGCAAAGTTCTCACCAATTTCGCCAAGGATGACTGCTGTGCCGCCTGTCATATACTCACAACCATTATCGCCAATGCCTTCCACAACTGCGGTCGCCCCACTATTTCTTACTGCAAATCGCGCACCTGCACGACCATGCATATAGGCTTCTCCACCGGTCGCTCCGTAAAGTGTTACATTGCCGACTATCGCTGAATCATGTGGATTAATAGGCGTTTTCTCCTCTGGGCTTACGATTAATTTACCCCCTGATAGTCCTTTACCAAAGTAATCATTGGCATCCCCGTGAATTCTGAGTGTCATCCCAAGTGGCGTATAAGCGCCAAAACTTTGGCCAGCTGAACCAGTAAAATCAAGCGATATGGTATCTTCTGGAAGGCCCGCCGCTCCGTACTTCTTACTAATAAACGAACCAGCAATCGTTCCAATAGCGCGGTCAACGTTGCGAACATCGAAGGATCCAGTTACTTTTTCCGCGTTATCTAAAGCCGGCTTAATTAATGGAACAATTTCACGCATATCTAGTGTTTGCTCGATTTTATGGTCTTGCTGTTTCGTACAGTACTGAACTTGGTTTTTATAAAAATCGTCACTATAAAGCATCTTCGAAAAATCAATATACTTCGCTTTCCAGTGTGATTCTTTTTTCTCGTGGGTTGTTAAAAATTCTTTATGACCGATGACTTCTTTCAAACTTCTAAAGCCGAGTTCAGCCATCATTTCGCGCATTTCTGCCACAATGAAATGGAAGAAATTCACTACATAATCCGCTGAACCACTAAATTTTTTGCGAAGTTCCGGATTTTGAGTCGCGACACCAACCGGACATGTATCTAAGTGGCACACACGCATCATCACACAGCCGAGCGTTACAAGAGGAGCTGTCGCAAAACCAAACTCTTCTGCGCCGAGCATAGCTGCAACTAATACATCTTTACCAGTCATTAGTTTTCCGTCTGTCTCCACAACCACTTTGTTACGCAAGCCATTCAGAAGAAGTGTTTGGTGCGTTTCAGCTAGTCCAATTTCCCATGGGACACCCGCATGACGAATACTCGTTCTCGCCGCCGCGCCAGTTCCACCTTCATAACCACTAACTAAGATAACATCTGCATTTCCTTTCGCCACTCCAGCTGCAATCGTGCCAATCCCTGTTTTTGAAACAAGTTTGACATTGATGCGCGCATTTTGATTGGCATTTTTTAAGTCAAAAATCAGTTGTGACAAGTCTTCAATCGAATAAATATCATGATGTGGAGGTGGAGAAATAAGTCCAACTCCAGTTGTCGAGCCACGTGTTTTCGAAATCCACGGATACACTTTATTTCCTGGTAAATGACCACCTTCACCGGGTTTTGCACCTTGTGCCATTTTAATTTGCAACTCTTCGGCATTCACCAAGTAATGACTTGTCACACCAAAACGACCGGATGCAATTTGCTTAATCGCGCTTCTACGCCAGTCGCCATTTGCATCTGGTTTAAAACGATTTGGGTTCTCTCCGCCTTCTCCACTATTACTTTTCCCGCCAATCCGGTTCATCGCGATAGCAAGCGCCTCATGAGCTTCTTGACTAATCGACCCATAAGACATTGCACCTGACTTGAAACGTTTGAAAATCGCCTCTGCCGGCTCCACCTCGTCTAGTGGAATCGGCTTACGATCACTAGTAAAAGTTAATAGTCCTCTTAAAAAGGCATTACTTTGGTTTTGCATTAAATCAGAATAAAGATTATACGTTTCTCGGTCATTTTCTCTTGTTGCTTGTTGTAATGAATGGATTGCCAGTGGATTATACACATGGTATTCGCCGTTTGAACGCCATTGGTATTCGCCACCTGTATTTAATGTAAAACTTTGGTAGCCAATATCATGATATGCTTCCCGGTGACGCAACCAAGCTTCTTGGGCGATAACGTCCAGCGGAATTCCACCAATTTGGGAAGCCGTTCCTGGGAAGTAATTAGCAATAACGTCATCCCCAATTCCAATCGCTTCAAAAATTTGCGCACCTCGATAACTTTGGACAGTCGAGATACCCATTTTGGACATGATTTTCAAAATTCCATCCGTGATTGCTTCGATATAACGGCTTTCCGCTTCATCAAGGGAAAATCCTTTCATTCGCCCTTCTTGAATCAAACCGTCAAATGTATCAATCGCCAGACTCGGGAAAACAGCATCTGCGCCGTACCCAATTAAAAGCGCACATTGGTGAACATCTCTTGCTTCTGCTGTTTTTACTACTAGGCTTACTTTTGTTCTCGTTCCAGCTTTAACAAGATGATGATGTAAACCACTTATAGCAAGTAATGATGGAATACCAATCAAGTCCTTATTTATGTCATCATCCGTTAGTACAATTAGTTCTGCACCAGTCGCAATTTTTTTATCCGCTTCTGCAAATAGTTCTGTCAGCCTAACATCTAACGCATCTCGCTCCTCTGCTTTAAATAACATCGACAAAGTGGCAGTTCGTTTGGCAAATTTTGTTTGAACTAGCAAAGCGGCAAATTCTCTCCGCGATAAAATGGGTGTTCTCAAGCGAATCCGATTAGCATTTTTCGCAGTGGGATTTAAAATATTTCCTTCATCGCCAAGCAGTGTCATGGCAGAAGTTACTGTTTCTTCGCGAATTCCATCTATTGGCGGATTGGTTACTTGAGCAAAAAGTTGTTTAAAGTAATTGAATAGTACTTGTGGGCGCTGACTTAAAACAGCTAGTGGCGCATCATAACCCATTGCCCCCATTGGATCTTTTTTCTCGGTTACCATCGGAATCAATATTTTGTTCAGCTCGTCTTGCGTATAGCCAAATGCCCGTTGTTTTTTAAAGCGTACTGATTTATCCATTGATTCGTAGTGTAAATCAGCAGTTACTAAATCAGCTATCTCCGTCATTTCAGCATTTAACCATTCACGATACGGTTTTTCGGTTGTTAAATTATCTTTTAGTTCTTTATCTGTGACAATTCGCCCTTCTTCTAAATCAATCAGCAGCATTGTACCAGCGCCAACAGTTTCTTTTCGGATAATCTCACTTGAATCAACTGGCACTACTCCTGTTTCAGATGAGTAAATAATCGTATGGTCTTTTGTTTCGTAGTAACGCGCTGGACGTAATCCATTTCTATCCAAAATCGTTCCAATAACACGACCGTTCGTAAAGGAAATAGAAGTTGGTCCGTCCCAAGGTTCCATAAGCGTACTATGATACTCGTAAAAAGCTCGTTTTGGATCAGTCATATGAGGATTCTTATCCCACGGTTCGGGAATAAGCATCATTGCTGCATGAGGCAACGAACGACCGGATTGCACTAAAAACTCCAACGCATTATCAAGTGTCGCTGAATCACTACCACTTTCATCAATAATTGGTAATAATTTAGTTAGATTATCGCCAAAAACATCTGATTCCGCTCGTTTTTCTCTTGCTTTCATCCAATTGACATTGCCACGTTGCGTATTGATTTCTCCATTATGAATTAAATAACGATACGGATGCGCACGTTCCCAACTTGGGAAAGTATTCGTTGAAAAACGTGAATGCACTAAGGCAAAAGCTGATACATAAGCCGGATTAGCTAAATCTAAATAATATTGATTAATTTGTTCTGGAAGTAGCATTCCTTTGAAAATAATCGTTCTAGTAGATAAACTTGGTACGTAAAAAGTTTCGGTAATTTTTTCTGAAGTGCTTGCGAATTTTTCAATTTGTTTTCTAATCAAATAAAGTGCCCGTTCAAATTCAGCTTCATTCAACGCTTCGTTTTTTTGGACAAATAATTGGTAAATGGCTGGTTCTGTTTTTCTAGCACCAGCTCCCACTTTTGTAACATCTGTCGGAAGTTTGCGCCAGCCGAGAAAAGTTTGCTCCTCAGCTTTAATTAGTTTTTCTGTTTCTTCCATTAGGTATTCTCGTTCGGTTTTATTTTGTGGAAAATTAAACATTCCTACTGCATAATGATATTTTTCAGGTAAATTCATTCCTAGTTTAGCACATTCACCTCGGAAGAAAGAGTCAGAAATTTCAAGTAAAATACCAGCCCCGTCGCCCGTATCTCCACCAACTTCTCCCCCGCGATGTTTCAATTGGCATAGCATATGGATACCTTGCTCCACAATTTTATGAGAAGAAATCTTTTTAATATTAGCCACAAACCCAATTCCACAAGCGTCATGCTCATTTTCCGGATTATACAGACCGTGCTTTTTTGGTAAATTAGTTTGTTTCATCCTAGTTCCTCCTCTTCAAAAACTGAATCCCCCAACAGTATCTCGCAGGAATTGTACAAATTAACTGACAATTAACTTGCGATTCAGCTTACCTTACATTTCTTGTAGTATCTATTTTATTCCTTTTCATTTATCGAAACAATATATATAATAGAATAAAACAATCTCATTTCGAGAACAATCGGAGGTAAAGAATGGAACTTAGACAGTTAAAGTATTTTATGGAAGTAGCCCGCGTCGAGCATATGACCAAAGCTAGCGAGAATTTACACGTAGCCCAATCTGCCGTTAGTAGACAGATAACTAAATTAGAAGAAGAGCTGGGTGTACCACTATTTGACCGAATTGGCCGAAATATGCAGCTAACAAGTGTTGGTCAAGATTTCTTAAACCAAGCTACCATTGCTTTAAACGAGTTACAAAAAGCCGAAGCTCTCGTAACTGAATACACCGATCCTGCTAAAGGGACTGTCCGCGTTGGTTTACCAAACTCGCTTTCCACTAAAGTATTGCCATCCGTCATTTCTACCTTTCGAGAAAAATATCCACAGATTACTTACCAATTTATGGAAGGAACCAATGAAGAACTCACTGAAATGCTTATTAGCGGTGTACTAGACATGACTTTTTTATCTCCAGTTCCAGAATCAGATGACCAAATGGAAGCTGTTCGTTTCTTTGACGAAAAGCTCAAATTAATCGTTCCCACAACCCATCCCCTTGCTGAAAATTTTAATGTATCGCTCAAAGAACTTGCAAAGGAAAAATTCGTACTCTATCCTGAAGACTTTGATTTATATAAAATTGTTACAAACACAGCCATCAAAAAAGGATTTGAACCAGAAATTGCTTTTCAAAGTCGCGATTTTTATACAATCCAAGGGTTAGTAGGTGCTGGTCTTGGCATTAGCATTCTACCGGAGATGATTTTGGATGGTGCGATTTTTAAAGAAACGAAGAGTATTGCTTTACGAGATAAGGAGCTGCGGCGTTCAGTTGGAATTATTACCACAAAAAAACGGAACCTATCCCCTTCTGAGAATTTGTTCCGTTCCTTTATTATTTCGTTCTTTTCTAATTAGTCGTTACCTGCAAATGCTTCTGGATATTGAATCGTACCTTGCAGATTTTCTAAGCTACCATCATATAATTCTAATAACATATAATATTCTGCAGGTACATCAAAAGGCGCAGGAATACCAAATGTTTCTGAAGTTCTAAAGCCAAAACGCGGATAATAAGCAGCATGTCCGAGCACAGCAACGGCTGGATAAGCTTTTTCGCGTGATAAACGAATACCTTCTTCCATTAGTCTGGAGCCAATTCGACTTCCTTGAAACTCAGGAAGAACAGCGAGTGGCGCTAATCCTAAAATAAACCTACTTTTATTTTCTGTTTGAAGGGAAATTTCACTAAACATTACATAGCCAACAATGTTTCCGCCTTCTACTTCTGCAACAAGAGATAGGCCTGGTTGATAATACTCCGAATCACGGATTTTCTGAATTAAGTCTGCTTCGACCGATCCTTTAAAAGCTTGTTCATTCAGATGACGAATTGCTCGGTAGTCTTTGGGTTGTTCCGTTCGAATAATCATTTTTACTTATCCATTCGCTTCATCGCCATACTATCTTCTAACTGTTTCATCGCATTCAAAACAACAGCTGGTGTCATTTCACCTGGCATCATATGAATTGTTTCATGGTCTTCTGTGGCACGCTGAGCAACAGCAATTAGTGTTTCCTCAGCAAGTGTCGCAAGTCCCATGTCATACAAACTAGTAGGCAAGCCGAGTTTGGAATAAAACGGTAATAATCGTTCAATTTCGTCCCATCTATTTTCGATAACCAGTTGGACTAAAATACCATAGGCGACCTTATTTCCATGAAGCAAATGGTGGGTTTCTGGAACCATAGTTAGTGCATCATGAATCGAGTGCGCACCTGCACAGCGACCGTAGTCATCACCAAAACCACCAACCATTCCACCAACTAAAATATTCGTTTCTATAATTTTGACAAAGGCTTCATTAAGTTCTTGTTTATCCATTGCTAAAAGCGCTTCTTCACTGAAATTCAGTAAATTATCATGACACATTTTAGCAGCAATATGGGCAATTTCTATTTCCACCGATTTCACCTTAAGAGACTGAATAATAACATCTGCTTCATACCATTTTGCCAGCGTGTCGCCAATACCCGCAACGAGTAATTCTTTTGGCGAATCAAGAATCATTTCTGGATCAATTAGTAGTAACGCATTGCTACTAGCAAAAACGTCATAACGAATCATCGCTCCTTCAACGTCATACATAACGCTAAGTGGAGTATAAGCTGCACATGTAGAAGCAAGTGTCGGTAAAATAATGACTGGTAAGCGTAAAACTGCGGCTGCCGCTTTCGATACATCAGCCACCTTCCCGCCACCAACCGCAATGATAGCATCCATCTTATTAGATTTCATTATCGCTACCAGACGATCACGTTCCTCATATGTAGAAGCGCCGTTATATGTTTCAAAAGTGGATGTAACAGCTGATAGTGTTGGAAATTTTTGCTTTGCAACTTTCCAAGATGCGTTACCACGAACAATTAATACATTTTTTAATCCACGACGTTCTAAGTGGACAGGCAGTGTATCCCATGCACCTACTTGGCATAAATATTCTTGCGGAGCCCCGCGAACAATCAATTCTTTATTCAACAAACTTCATCCCTTCTGTCTGGCACGGTCGGATATTCGGCTGCGACATTTATAACTCAAATTGTATAGGAACTTAAAGCGACTGTCAATCTAGCTATTGTTTCACGATTTCATCATCACCAAACCACTTTTTACTAATTTCTTGCATTTTCCCTTCCTTATACAATGTTTGGAAAGCATCATTTACTTTAGTTTGTAGTTTCTTATCACTTTTACGCATTCCGACAGCGAAATCTGTTGCATCAAAACCACCTGTTACGATGTTATAATCATCTTTATTTTTTTGTTTATCAATATAATAACGCGCATAAACTTCATCAATTATTAAACCATCAATTCGTTTGTTGTTCAAATCAATAAATGCGACATCAAAAGTATCATATAATTCTGGCTCATTGTTTGTAATAATATCTGTTAAAACTTCTGGTTTCTTCGCCATGTCATCAATGGAACTTGCTCCGTTTTGAGCGCCTAGTGTTTTATCTTTCATATCACTAAATTTGTTTATATTACTTGATTTGAGGGTTACTAGCACTTGTTCGTTTTTCATGTAGGGATTACTAAAAGCGACTTTTTTCTTTCTAGCATCCGTTACTGTATATCCATTCCAAATCAAATCAATCGAGCCATTTTTCAATTCTGATTCTTTCATTGTCCAATCAATCGGTGTGAACTTGACTTTAATCCCATATTCCGCAAAAACTGCTTTAGCCAAATCAATATCAAAACCGACTAAATTATCCTCTTTATCACGAAAGCCCATGGGTACAAAACTATCATCTAAACCAATCACGACTTCTTTATCTTTTTTGATTCGATTCCACTGATCTTCCTTTGATTCACTACTCCCGCAAGCTACAAGAGTGAACGAAATAATTGCAATGACAGCTATTAATAATCCTTTTTTCATTTATATTGCCTCCTTTTTTAGTGGTTCCACTTCTAGCATTTGATCGGCTACTTTTTCAGCAAAAGTATGGTCATGCGTAACGATAATTTGCGTAATACCAACTTTTTTTAAACTTAAAATTAGTGATGCGACATGATCACGCAAATCGGGATCTAAAGCAGAAGTGGGTTCATCAAAGAGCAATACCTTGGGATTCATTGCCAGCGCCCTAGCAATGGCAACTCGTTGTTTTTGTCCGCCAGATAATTGATACGGCATACTATCTGCTTTATCAGCTAAATCAAGTAGACCAAGTAACCGTTCTGCTTCTTTTTTTGCCATCTCTTTTTTCGTTTTCCGAGCAAGTGTTGGAGCTAAAATCAAATTATCCATCACACTTAAATGAGGAAACAAATGAAATTCTTGGAAAACAACACCAATTGTATTTTCAACATCTTTTCTAGACATTGGATCAATTTTTTCCCCGTCAATCAAAATCTCGCCCGAATCCATTTTTTCAAGCCCGCTAATACAGCGCAGTAAAGTTGTTTTTCCGCCTCCAGAAGGACCTACAATGGAAAGAATCTCCCCATCTTTAAGTGAAAGGTTTACATTATCTAAAATTATTTTTTGATCAAATTTCTTTGTTAAGTTTTTAATTTCCAACATTTTTTTCACCTCATTTATAATAACTAAAACGTTTTTCCAGTTGTTTGAATAGTACCGTTAAAATAGCGGTTAATGCTAAGTAAATAGCTGCAACTAATACGAGTGGAATTAAGGTAACATCTCTACTCATCGCAATTTTTCCTGCTCGAAGTAAATCGCCAATTCCAAGAATATAAACTAAAGAAGAATCTTTTACTAGATTAATGACCTCATTCCCAATTGCTGGAAGTACCCGCTTAACTACTTGCGGTAAAACGATTTTCCTGAGAGTTTGCGCATAGGTTAGACCGAGAACTTTGGCGCTTTCATATTGACCACTTTCGATGGATAAAAATCCGCCACGAAAGATTTCTGCAAAGTACGCAGCATAATTTAAGATAAAGGCCAGAAAGACAGCATCCATCCGATCGAAAACAATGCCAATAATTGGTAAACCATAATAAATAAATATTAATTGTAAAAGTAGTGGCGTTCCCCTCATAATCCAAATGTAAATATTTAAAATAAACTTCAGTGGTGCGATTTTACTGACATTCCCAACTGCCACCACCGCACCTAAGGGAATCGAACAAACAAGGGTTACTGCAAAAACTAATAAGGTTGTTTTCACTCCATCAAGTAATGCTGGTAATATTTCCATAATATAGTCCATTTAAATTCGCTCCTTTTTACATAAAAAATCTCGTCCTCCTGGCATCAAACTGCCAAGAGGACGAGAATAATATTCACGTGGTTCCACCTCAATTTACTAATACTTCACAGTACTAGCCTCCGTTAGTGCTAGACTAACAAGCTATAACGGGCTTTCCCGAATTCACCTACTTATGACTTTTCAGCAAATCAGCTCCTAGATGTGTTCGATAACGCTATCTTTATCCTTTCGCACCAACCAAGGACTCTCTTTCAAAAGAATCACGCTCTACTTGTTCTATTCTACGCTTTCACTTCTTCTTGCTAATACTCTACCACGATAAAGCGGTGGAGTCAACTATTTTTTCACATGAAAAAGCAGCAAACAAAGAACACTCTTTTTGTTTACTGCTTTTGACTAGTCTTTTGCAATTAATAAATAATCATCTTTTTGCTCAAAGCACAATTTCACTTCTGTTCCTTGTTCGCTTTTTGACTCAATACAAATTTCGTGACCTAATTTTTTAGCCATTTGTTTTGCAAGATAAAGTCCCATGCCAGTAGCTTTCTTTTCTTGTCGGCCGATGTTACCTGTAAAGCCTTGCTCAAAAACTCGTGGCAAATCTTCCTCTTTAATTCCGCGACCATTGTCTTTGATATGAAGTACTTTTTTGCCGGTTGTTTCAGTATCACACCAAATTTTTATTTCGCCACTTTCTTCAGTGTATTTCAAGGCATTAGATATAACTTGATCGAGTATAAAACCCAGCCACTTACTATCCGTTCGTACATCGATATCGACATCTTGCAAATCAAGTTTCATCTTCTTCCCGATAAACAGCTTTGAATGCCGTTTTACAGATTCTCGAACCACCGCACCAAGGTTTTGTTCTTGAATGAAATAGTCTTTGGAAAAAGTATCTAACCGAGAAAAATAGAGTGCTTGCATAACCAGTTTGTCAATCGTTGTTAGTTCTTCATCAATTTGCTGAAAAATAGTTTTAGTATCATTTAAATCAGGGTTATTGATTAACATTTTGCTTGCGACAACTGGTGTTTTCACTTCATGCACCCAATATAAAATAAAGTCATGATATTCTTGCTGCTTATCTTGCAATTTGCTTATAGTCCGCAGCTCTTCCCGATGTTTTTTCGCCATCAATTGATTAAAAAAGGCTTGCTCTCGGGTTCTTGGTTTTGGTAAAAGTTCAATAATATTTTCTTCCATTTCTCCACTTACAAGCTCTTCCATTTCACGCCAGTAACTGTATTTAAAGAAATAGCCTAACACAAGGTAAGCAAGTAAGAAAACAAAAACAAAGATATATAAATAAATGAAATTACCTAGTGTTAGTTTGCTGTTAGGATCAATGGAAATAAGTACTCCGACAAAAAACATAATACTACAAAAAAACAATAAGAAAAATCGTTTATCCTTAATATAATTCCACCAATTCATGCTGATCGCCTCGCTTTCGTTAGTTTACTTCATTCGGGATAATTTGGAAGGCTGCAAAGTCGAATAAACCTTGATCTGTTAATTTTAATTCAGGAATAACTGGTAATGTTAAAAATGATAAAGTTAAAAATGGATCGAATCCCGTCGCTTGGCTGATTTGTTGAAATGCTTTTAAGAGTCCTGCCAAATCCGCTTCCACTTCTTCAAAAGAACGCTCACTTAACAGCCCGGCAATTGGTAAGGCTAAATCGTGTAGTACTTTTCCAGAAGCATCTACTACTGCTATACCACCACCACAACTTGTTACCTGGTTAATGGCAGCTTCCATCGCTTCATCGGTTACTCCAACTGCAACAATATTATGCGAATCATGTGCGACAGTAGTGGCAATCGCACCTTCTGTTAATCCGAACCCTTGCACAATACCTACACCAACGTGACCTGTGTCATGATGTCGTTCCACTACAGCCATTTTAAGTAAGTCTTTACTAATCGATGGCACAAATAATCCATCTTGAATGCTAACTTCTTCTACTAGTTTTTCGGTAAACAAGCTATTTGGTTGCATACCAATGACATAACAATTCGCTTTTTCGAGTGGAAGTTCTAACTCTTTTTGTGTTAAGTGATGGTTGATTTTTGGAGATACAAATTGTGTGGTTTTTTGTTGCTGAAAGGCCGTTTCATTTCTAACACCATTTTCAACTACTACGCTACCATTTTTTAATACTTTGGATATTTCCACCGTTTGTAAATCTTTTAGAAAAACAATGTCTGCTTGATATCCAGCTGCAACTGCCCCTAAGTATGGTAGATTATGACAATTTGCCGCATTGATTGTCGCCATTTGAATCGCTGTGATTGGCTCTATTCCATTTTCAATTGCTAGACGGATATTATAATTAATTGAGCCTTCTGTAATTAAATCATTAATTAGTTTATCATCGGTACAAAAACAGAAACGATGGCTATTTTTTGATGTCACTGCCGGAATTGTCGCAAGTAAGTCGCGACCCACTGTCCCTTCGCGGAGCATCACAAACATGCCAGCGCGCAACCGATCAATCGCTTCTGTTGCACTGGTACTCTCGTGATCTGTCCGAATACCAGCAGCTAAATAGTTGTTCAAATCAGCGCTAGTTAATCCTGCCCCATGTCCATCAATCCGACCTCCCTCTTTTTTAGCATCGATAATCTTCGTTAAAATATCTGCACTTCCTTTTGCTACAGATGGAAAATCCATCACTTCAGCAAGACCAATTACTTTTTCATGGGAATAAAGCGGGTGAAGTTTTTCTGCATGGAGTGTTACACCATTATGCTCACCTTCTGTTGCCGGTACAGAGGATGGAAGCATCACAAACATATCTAGTGGTACATCTTCCGCATTCTCTAGCATAAATTCAATCCCTCTTTCACCAGCCACATTCGCAATTTCATGTGGGTCAGTAACAATGGTTGTAACGCCATTTGGTAAAAGCACACGGGCAAACTCAGCTGGCGTCACCATCGCACTTTCTACATGGACATGCGCATCAATGAAACCAGGAGCGATAAACTCTCCTGCTGCATCGATTACTCTGTCAGCTTTAGGAAAATGACCAATTCCTGCAATATAACCGTTTTTAATAGCAATGTCTCCTTCGATAATTTCTCCAGAAAAAACATTGATAATTCGTCCATTTACAATGACCAAATCTGCATTCGCGCGTCCATCACTTACTGCTATACGCTCTTGCAGTTGTTTTAAATTCTCCACGCAATTTCGCCTCCGTTAATTATGCTTCAAAAAAGCCTTCGTCAAGTAAGTACCCTTCTGCTCCTTCCATTGTTGGAAAAACAGCTTCCAAATTTCCACCTGTATAAACAACCCACATTTCATTTTCATAAACGAGTGATAGTCTGTCGCCATTTTTATCTTGATATATTTTGGTAAGCCCTTCTTTATAACCAGCTTCATCTTTATCCATATATTCTTTTGCTTCCTCTAATAACACGCGAATTTCATTTTCCGAGTAATCTTTTACGTTCACATAGCCTTGCTTATCCAGCGGCTCTACTTCTAAGAACGGTGCATAAATAAAAGCATTACCATTTGGATGTAAATGTTTGACGATAATTTTTTTATCACGCTTGCTTTCTGGATAATGTACGTTCATACGATCCATTGAAATCTCATGCAGTTCAAAATCACCCATTGATTCTATTAACGCTTTTTTTTCTTCAAAATTTAACATAATGTTTGTTTGCCTCCAAATTAATTTTCTTTTAAAATTGCTGTCACGAGTTCAGGTAACCACACTTGTAAATCGTCGAATCTAAAACCCGCCTCCGTTGCTTTTGTGTTATTAAGATAATAGGTTTTTTCAATTCCAAATGGGGAATCATCTTCATCATCGGTCACTTCTTCCACAAGCGCTTTCTGTCCTGTTTTTCCTTCCAACATTTTGATAAAACCATTTAATGAGTATGTACCATTTGAAGAAGCATTAATTGGTCCAGAAATTTCTGAAGAAACACCCACCCATTCTAAGAAACGCGCAGCCTCATCTGAGTATATAAAACCAATTTCGGCCTGACCATTACTTATACCAATATCTTGCTGATTCTTGATATGTTCCAAATGAAAATGTAGTCGTTTCGTGTAATCATCCATTCCAAGTACAATCGGAAAACGAACCGCTACGACCGGGAAAGATGCTTTTTGAAAAAACACAGCTTCCGCCAAACGTTTTCCTTCTCCGTAATCAAAATCTTCTTTATCACCAATAACAATTTCATAATGATTTGGATTGAAGTCTTCTTCTACTAAGGCACGTCCTTTTTGACTATATACCGATAAAGAAGAGGTAAATATGTATCGTTTTACTTTCCCTTTAAAAGCATCCACGGCATAAAGTGCTTCCCGAGGTGAGAAACAAATATTATCGTAAATAATATCCCAATTTTCCTTCGCTAATTGAAACAAATCATCCCTAGATTCGCGATTTAGCACAACATGTTTCACTGTATCACCAAAATCGTCTTTCGTCTTCCCTCTTGTACCTATCGTAACATCATGTCCTTCCGCAACTAGGCGCTCTACTAATTTCTTTCCAAAAAAACGTGTACCACCGAATACGAGTATTTTCATTTTAACTCCTCCTTATTTACGAAAAACAGGAAGGACGCCATTCATTTAGCGCTATCTTCCTGTTAGTGATCACTCAATCATATAGCCTTGCCCTTTTTTCGTTTTAATAAATTCTTCTAGTCCGATTTCCGCTAGTTTTTTACGAATTCGAACGACATTAACTGTAAGCGTATTATCATCAACAAAACTTTCGTCTTCCCATAGTGCACGCATAATCTCATCTCGGCTTACAATACTACCTTTTTGCTTCATGAGCTCATATAAAATCAGAAATTCATTTTTAGTTAATTCAATTTTATCTTCTAAATGCGTTAGAGTGTTTGTGTCAATATGCAGAAAGACATTGTTATGTTCCATTACGTTCGCTTCTTCTAAATCTGCATAGGAGTATGTCCGTCTGAGTAGTGCATTAATCCGAGCCATTAAAACATCTAAATCAACTGGTTTCTCAATGTAATAATCTGCTCCCATATTCATTCCCATAATTTGATCCATTCGTGAATTACGGGAAGATAAAAAGATAATCGGTACATTAGAAACTTCCCGGATTTGATTACACCAATAAAATCCGTCAAAGAAAGGCAAATTCACATCCAAAATAACCAATTGGGGTTCAAAAGCTAAAAATTCTTGCAAAATATTATTAAAATCATTTACTACGCCTATTTCAAATCCCCATTTGTTTAAATGTTTACGAATTGTGTCGCGAATTACCTCATCATCTTCCACTATATATACCTTTACCATCTCTTGTACCTCCTCGGCAGAACTCTCTTTTCATTTTAGCTGAAAACACTTCAAAAGCCAATTACTTTTTATCTGCAGTTACAATTTTGGTAAATGAATTGACACATAACATATAATAAGCACCAAAACATAGCATATAAATACCAGTTCCAATCAAAACGGGGTACTTAATATTATCAATTAAATTAATTGATATTCCCCAAAGTGCGACCATCGAATGCGCAATTCCAAAAAATAATGGAATAACAAAAATTGGCCAAATTTGTTTAGAAATAATCTTTCTTATCTCATTTTCCGTAACGCCTAGTTTGAACAAAATATCGAACTTACTTTTCTCTGTCACAGCATCCGTTACTAATTTAAAGTAGATGATACTTCCTGTTGCTAAGAAAAAAACGATTCCGATAAAGACGCCGATAAACAACAAGGATCCCACAAGAATGGAAATCATATGGTACGTTGTGTAGTAAGAAGAAACATCTTCAGAAAAAAGTGAAGGCTTACCGTCGACAATTGTTTGGACTTTTTTGTCTAACTCCTCACTGTGACTTGGGTTCGTTATATTAAACATGCCTACTAATTCAGGGTTAGAAAATTTTTTTATATCATTATAGTACTCATCTGATACCACCAATGTCTCATAAGAAATACCGGTATTAAAAATCGAAAACTCACGAAAATCAATCACTTTAATCGGGCTGATTTTTATCGCATTTGGCTTATCAGTTTTTACAGTCATTTCTCTAGATAACCATTTATCTTGAATTTCTTTTCGAGCAAAATAAGCGTTTTTGCCAAGTAAGATTGCCTCGCCATACTGTAATTCTCTCGGTTGAACAAAGTTTCTTTGCTGTTTTGCAGCTATACGGTTGTATTCAGATTCCGAAACAACTGGATGAATCATTTCTCTGGGTTCTCCGTTTTTATTATAAATGTCTCCATATTCCAGCGTTGCACGGACCATTTCTGTTTTCAACAAACTCTTTAATTGATGATTTTTATCTGTATTGATGGTTTGAATAATTTCTTTTTCATTTTTTGCAGTCATACTGCGCACTTGATAGCTAGAGGGATTTTCCTCATTAATATTCCCCAATGCTCTCACATAAAAACTACTCATCGAACCAATTATCGTGAGAGTAGTGGCACTAAGAACGGCAATCATTGCAATAGTACTAGCATTCTTTTTCAAGCGAAAACGAAGCGATGTAATGCCAATCATATTCGAGCCATTATAAAAGAAATGCTTATTTTGATAGAGTTTTTGAATTACATAAGGCGTTCCAAATCGAACCGTTAACCAAGTTCCTAAAATAACAGCACCCAAAATCAATAATATTAAATCAAAAAAATCATACTTCAACCAAATAGATGATTCTTCCACATCGCTAGTAGCTAAATAGTATCCAAAGCCAATTAACGCTATTCCAACTACCATGAGCAATAATGAGCCTTTTGCCACTTTTTCTTCTTTATCATCATTTTTAAATAATTGACTTAAATTATAGCGTAAGACGATAAAACTAGCATAAACAGATGTAAATAACATAATTGCCAAAAATACCATGATTGTATCAGTAATAGCCGGAAACGTAATCATAAATTCCGCATCTATTGCCAGTCCAACAATCCAAAATAATACCATTGCAAACATTTTTGAGAAAAAGATTCCAAGTAAAATGCCGAAAAAAGTGGCCAACATATACATCATTGCATTTTCATAAAATAACACTAAAGCAATTTGGGATTTACGTAACCCTAACAGAGAATATAAACCAATTTCGCGTTTCCGCCTTTTAAGAAAAAAACTATTCGAATAAAAAATAAAAAAGAAAATAAACAGAATAAGAATAAGACTTGCTGTTGAAAACATTGCTGGTCCAAATAACTCCCATCGTGTAAAAACCTTATCAATCAACGGGTTATAGGACAAAGACACAAACGTGAAGAAGACTAGTACACAAACAATTAACGACACAAAATACACAATAAATTGCGTAAAATTCTTCCTCATATTGGTTAATGCTACCTTAAATAACATCATTTTCATCCCCCCCAAGAAGTGCTAAAACATCTAACACTTTTTGGAAAAATTGCTTTCTCGAATTAGATCCGCGATAAATTTCCGTAAAAATCTCTCCATCTTTAATAAACATAATTCGTTCACAATAACTGGCAGCAAATGCATCATGTGTAACCATCATGATAGTCGAATCGCGTACCTCTTTTGCATGAGACAATCCTTCTAGTAGATTAGTTGCCGATTTGGAATCAAGTGCTCCAGTTGGCTCATCAGCAAAAATAAGTGTTGGTTCGGTTATCATTGCTCTGCAAACTGCTGTTCGTTGCTTTTGTCCACCAGAAATATCATTAGGATACTTATTTCGTTGCTCATAAATTCCAAACTGGCGAGCAACCAGTTCAAATCGTTCATCTATTTCTTTTTGTTTCACATGGGATAAAGCAAGCGGTAAAACGATATTATCTTTTACCGTCATTGTATCTAATAAATTATAATCTTGGAAAATAAATCCTAACTGATCTCTTCTAAAAACAGCCAGTTCTTTTGCTTTCATTTTTGAAAGTTTTTTTCCGCCGATTTCAATTTCACCAGAAGTAGGTTTATCTATGGAGGATAAAACATTAAGTAAAGTTGATTTCCCTGCACCGGATGGCCCCATTACCCCGACAAAGGACCCTTTTTGTATTTCAAAACTGATACTTCCTAGCGCAGAAAACAAATTTCCTTTTGAACCATATACTTTTCTAACTTTGTGCGCTTTTAGTACTGTCTCCATTCATTTCCTCCAGTTTCAATATTATTTGACCATTTTACCTTAAATTACAAGAAGATACTATGGGCTATAGTTGTATTTATTAAAAAATTTAGTGACAATTGGAAAAACGATTAATCTACAAGACTAACCGCTACAAAAATTTTTCTTTCTACTTTCCATCATTTCGTATAAATGGTTCATTTACTTTTTGGTTAACTAAAGTTTTATAGGCCTCAGGTTTTCGGTAAGCATTTCCCCAAACTTCTGCCTTTCGGAATTCCCTTATCGCATCTAAATCAAATTCAGCGATATAAATTTCTTCTGAAACGTCATCCGCTTGAAGGAGCAAGTTATCCAGATAATTACCATAATCATCAAAAACTATTGGAGAAAAAGCACATGACTGCCCCCAATTGTGTCCAGGATAATTAGCCATGGCAAGTCCCACCATATTTTCAAAAGCTCTTGTGCTAAGTTGATTGATGCGAGCTGGGTTCATATCACATGCGTTAGGAACAAGAATAATCTCGGCACCATTCAACATAAGCTCCCTCGCACTTTCAGGAAATTCGCGATCAAAACAAATCATTACACCTAGTTTAATTCCGTCAAATTCACAGATTTTAAATTCCGTTCCATGCTGTAATAAACATTCTAATGAAAAATCACATGTATGCACTTTAGCATAGTCTAAAATAATCTCACCATTTCGGTCAATCATTATCGCAGTATTTTGTCGTTTTTCAGCTGTTTTTGATAAATAAGTGGCACAAATACCAACCTGATACTCTTTTGCATGCTTTTTAAGCGCCATTACATACTCGCTGTTAGGTTCTACACCATTATCTAACCAATTAGTGCGTTCGTCTGTAAATTCGGGATGGAGTGGCTTATCAAACGCCTCATCAAAAGGAGCTGCATAACCATTCGACCACATTTCTGGAAAAAGGACTAAATCTGCGCCTTGATTCGCCGCTTCCTTTATATGTTGTAAAGCTAATTTTAAGTTGACTGCTTTTTGATTAGGTACCGCTTTTTTCTGTACTAAGGCAATTTTTAACATAGGCAAACTTCCCTCCTATTGTTCTAAAATTTTTTCTTATCGGTGAAAGTCTCAGCTCCAACTGTTTCATCATTGGCATATCTATCGCGCAACGAAAGGATTAATGCTTCTAATTCTTCTAAACTAATAGAAACATCAGCCGCAACAATATCCCATGCCATTTCAGTACGACCATTAATAGAGGTCATTATTTTCAAACGATCTTGCGAGAATAATTTTATCGTTGGTTTCTTTAATTCCGTTTCTTTCACTTCATTCCATGATTTGAAATCACCACGGTAAGCAATTCCACGTTCTGTCAGTTCCACAGTTGGCGCCGTATTGAATAACCTAAATAACGGTCGCAAAATGCAAAGGCCAATAAATATTAGTAAAATAATTTCCTCTATTTCATTGATGCCTTTTATATGACTAAAAATGAGATATAATAATATTCCCACTGCTATCCACAATAAACAACTTGAAAAAATCAAGCGGTGATTAACGCCAAAATCAATTTTCTCTGTTTTTTTCTCTTCATCTACCTCTATCATTTTCTTCCTCCACTTCCACATTTCTTGCTATTTCTATTGTACTAGAAACAATCTACAATGGAAAGGCTCTCATTCTAGAATTGACGTTCTTTTCGATTAATTGTATGCTAAATGAAGAATTTCAGTTGACGTTTTTTTCATATATGATATAATTTCTTTAATGCTTTTAAGTAGTAAAATGTGCGAACTGAAAAAGGAGGAGAACATCATCGATCAAGTTATCTTAATTGGCTTCATGGGGGCTGGAAAAACAACTGTTGGTAATATACTCGCAAAACTAGCTGATTTACCTTATATCGATATTGACGAGGTTATTACTCACGAACAAGGAATGAGTGTATCTGATATTTTTGCCAAATATGGTGAAAAAGAATTTCGTCGTTTAGAACACGAAAAATTAAAAGAACTAGCTAATACGAAAGCCGTGATTGCAACAGGCGGTGGTATCGTTCTAAATCCTGAAAATAGAAAAGTACTGAAAAATACATACCCTGTTATTTATTTAGAGACAAATCCAGAAGTATTTATGAACCGGCTTAAGGGCGATACAACGCGCCCACTTGTTCAACAAAAAACGCCTGAAGAAATTCGCGCAATTTTTGAACCGCGAATGAAGCATTACGAAACTTCTGCAGATTTTATTGTTAATACCGACAATCGCAACCAGCAGGAAGTAGCAAGAGCGATTCTTGCTATGCTAGATAAATAAAAACAGCGCCTTTTCGCGCTGTTTTTATTATTCAGTGCAATGTCTACACCACATATTTGGCATAACGGAAGTATAGTCTTTGGTAAATGTTAGTAAGTCATAAAAAATACTATCCGCATAGCTTGTATCCATATTTTCTATTTTGTTTAATTCGATTTCGCGATGAAGTGACTCAAGCGCTGCATCCCGAAGTACTGGTAATACGTAGCCTGTGATTTTAATTTGTGCTAAAGCAGCGGAGACAGTAATTTGATCTGAAAGCCTCACTATTTCACCGTATTCTGCTAGTAGTTGTTGTAAACGATCTACCCCGTCGTCCTTAGCCGGCACATAAGTAGAGCCCTTCACTGTTTCCATCATATACTTCGGAAATGCAGCTAAATTAAGACCTTGATCACTCTTATCGCTAAAATATTCCTCCAAGCGCCTCAATACTTCTAAACCATCCGCAGCTCCAAAAGGACCAAATCGATCTGTCTTATCTAAATAAAAATCCGCTTTGAAATGATCTCTAAAATGTGGATGCGTTGTCTCGATTGCCAGAAGTTTTTCTGGTTGATCAATGTACATTGTTATTGCCATTTTATCCATTCCTCCATTCATGTGAAATATCCTACATTCATCTTACCAAATTCTGCTGGCTTTTAAAAGGAGGATAAATATGACAAATAATCGACAATTTCAGTGGATATTTAGGGTTGTTTTTGTATTTTAATTAACCTAAAAAAACAAAAAAGTATATAATCCATCTTTTTTTGATTTAAAAGTTAAAATCTACTCTTTTGACCAATTTTTCATTTCGTGGTTAAATAAGGACTGGGCTTGATTTAGCAATAATCACGTCTGTTAATTATTAGTCAATCACACACACTCGAGAAAACAAAAACCGCCATTTATCCCATTTTGGCGGTTTTTGTATATTTATTTTACGTTTAATACTGTTACAGCTTCGATATGTGTTGTCATTGGGAACATGTCTACCGGCTGAACTTGTTTTGCTTCATAGCCACCTTCTGTCAAAATTTGCATATCGCGAGCTAACGTCCCCGGGTTACACGAGACATAAACCACTTTCTTCGGCTTCATTGCTAGAATAGTTTGTAAGAGTTTTTCATCACAGCCTTTTCGAGGTGGATCTACAACGAGAACATCTGCTATGATTCCAGCTTTATACCACGCTGGAATGACTTCTTCAGCTTTTCCAGTTTCAAAAGTAGTATTATTCAACTCATTCAATGCTGCGTTCGCTCTTGCATCTTGAATCGCTTGATCAACAATTTCAACCCCATAAACATGTTTTGCTTTTTTCGCGAGGCAAAGAGAGATAGAACCAATACCACAATACGCATCAATCACCGTTTCTTCACCAGTCAATTCTGCTGCTTCTAAAGCCTGTTGGTATAAAACTTCTGTTTGTAGTGGATTCACTTGATAAAAAGAGCGGGCAGAAATGGCAAATCGTATGCCGTGTATGGAGTCTTCAATGATGTCTTTTCCCCAAAGCGTTTTCGTACGATTGCCAAAAATCACGTTGGTTTTCTGCGGATTAATATTTTGGACAATGGATGTCAGCGCTAATTGTTCTGTTAAATCACGAATAATATCCTCTTTAAAAGGGATTTTATCTTTATTTGTCACGAGTACTAGCATTAATTGGCCAGTTGTATGAGCAACTCGTGTCATAATATGCCGAATGTCCCCTTTTCCTGTTTTTTCGTTATATGGTTCCGTACCATATTTAGCGAGAATCTCTCGAGCCTTCTGCACAGCATAATCGCCTTGTTCATTATGAATTAAACATGTGGTCATATCAATAATTTCATGGCTTCTTTTTTGATAAAATCCCGCCGTTAATTTCCCATTGACAAACCCAACAGGAACTTGGGATTTATTCCGGTAGCGCCAAGGGTTTTCCATGCCTAGGGTTTCTTTGACTTGGACATCCAGATTGCCAATTCGTTTCATCGTTTCTTCTACTTGATTTCGTTTAAACTTCAGCTGGCCCTCGTAACTTAAATGTTGCAAACTACATCCCCCACATTTGGAATAAACCGCACATGGTGGTTCTACTCGGTCCACACTTATTACTTCGATATTTTCCATTCGCGCAAAACCGTAACTTTTATTTAATTTGGTTATTTTCGCTGTTACTTTTTCTCCTGGTAACGTATTAGGAATAAAGAGCGGATATCCATCAATTTTCCCGACTCCACTACCATCATGCGTTAGATCTTCTATAGTAATTTCAATTGATTGGTTCTTCTTTAAAAGGGATACTTCCAAATTCCCTTGCCCCTCTCTTTTTCACGATACATTTATTTAATGATATATTCAATCCCAATTGGCTCGGTAATCATTTCTTCCTTTTGTGCATTAAAAATAAGCATCGTGTTCTTTTGTAGTGTAAAATCATAAATAAATGATTTTGGATAGATAGTCGTATCGTTATTTTCGATTAATTTTTTCGTATCATCAGTTATCGTAATTTCATCTGAAATCTCACTGTTAAATAGACTCGCTGCCACTTTCGCATCATCACTTGAATAAGTTGTTTTTAACGTTGTCTGGATATTATTACCACTTGTAGCTAGCTCTGCTTTTACCGGTTCCGCCTCCGTCGTTATGGCTCGTTCACCATTTGAAATTTCATAATTAGTTAATTTTTCTTGAAGGCTATTTGTTGGAAAACGATATTTTGTATTCGTAATGTATTCCGACACTTTTTTCGCTTCAATACGGAGACGGTATGCTTTTATTCCTTTATAGCGATTATCATCAGCGGCTAATTGTTGTAAAATTTCTTGATTAGTAGAAGTAATTATTAAATCTCCATTTGTTGTAATAGTTGCCTCTGTATTGGCAGAAGGAATAGAAAGAATTATATTATTTTGTAAAGGGATTTGTGCTTTATTATTCACCCATACTTTGTTACTTTCAATTAATTCTGTTTTTGTTACTTTAGGGGGTTGTTCTTCTGCATCCACTTGCCAAAAGAAAAACACAATTGCTGCGATAGCAATGATAAAAATAATAATTATCACAGTGAATTTTTTTATTACGTGTTCACCTGCCATATCGCATTCACCTCATTTCTTGTCAAGACATCTATTATACTTGTTTTAGGTGAATAAGACAAATTTCTAACAATAATTACATCTATTTTACTATGTTTCATTTAGGACGTTTAGGCTAAAGAAAAAACTACCTTGCTGGGGTAGTTTTTAGTTATTTTCTTTTATAAATAAATCGGTTGCGGGAATATCATCTACGCTAGCAAAAAATTCAATATGTTGTTTTAAATTTTGGAATGTCATCGGTGTTTCGCCACCTAGTTCTCCGTCAAGATTAATCAACATTTTATCTTCCGAAGTCACAACTACCTTTTCTGATTTCACATAAATAACGTTAGGCTCTTTAATATGATCGCCTCTTAGTGCTAACGTTACTAACCGAATAAATTCTGCTAAATTAACCTTTTTAATAATGATTAAAGAAAATTTGCCATCATCTAGTTTTGCATCCGGAGCAATTTTTTCAAATCCGCCGATTGAATTAGTTAGGCCAAGTAAGAAAAACATAATTTCTCCTTCGAAAACACCTTGGTCATATTCTACTTTGACGCTGGTTGCTTTTAAGGATGGTAACATTTCAATTCCTTTTAAATAATAAGCAAGTTGCCCTAGCATCGTTTTTAGTCGGCTTGGGACATCATAGGTAAGCTCTGTCAAGCGACCTCCACCACCGATATTAATAAAATAAGTATCATTTGCTTTTCCAATATCCATCGCAATACTTTGACCGGCTGCAATAATCTTCGTTGCTTTTATCACATCTCTTGGAACATGGATGGCTCTCGCAAAATCATTGGTTGTCCCAGTTGGAATGATTCCTACTTTTGGTCGATAATCTTGTTCCGCAATCCCATTGATTACTTCATTTATCGTTCCATCTCCACCAGCTGCAACCACTAAATCGTATCTAGCTTTTATCGCTTGTTCTGCTGCATGTTTGGCATCATCTGGCTCCGCTGTTGTTGCGTGAGCGGATGTAATATATCCAGCTTCCTCTAATATCGAAAGGACATCTGCAAGATTTTTCTTAATGATTTCTCTTCCAGACGTAGGATTATAAATGACTCGAGCATGTTTTTGCATTTTGTTCGTCCTCTCCCTTGCTCAATCAGCGTTGTTCAAATGAAAAGCGCATTTTGACACATGATAGTAACATTATAGCAAATTTCACTTTAAATGCCTAATAGATAAAGCAGTGAAGAATAGTTCTTCACTGCTTTATTTTAGCGTTTATTCATTTCTTCTAATAATAATTTATTAACCATTGGTGGATTCGCTTGACCTTTTGTTGCTTTCATTACTTGACCAACTAAGAAACCAACTGCACGATCTTTCCCGTTTTTATAGTCGGTAATTGATTGTTCATTGTTGTCTAAAATTTCTCCGATGATTGTTCGTAATGCGCCCTCATCCGAAATTTGAACTAACCCTTTATCTTTAACTACTTGTTCCGCATTGCCGCCATTTAAAGCTAACTCACGGAAAACTTTTTTAGCAATTTTAGAGGAAATTGTTCCAGCTTCAATTAGTTTAATCATACCAGCTAAGTTTTCAGGTGTTAACCCGGTGTCATGCAATTCTTTTTGTTCTGCATTTAAATAAGCAGAAACTTCACCCATCAACCAGTTAGAAGCTTGTTTAGCATCTGCTCCAGCTTCAATTGTTGCTTCAAAGAAATCTGACATTTCTTTTGTTAATGTAAGTACCATCGCATCATATGCTGGTAGGCCAAGGTCATTAATGTATCGAATTTGACGTTTATCTGGAAGTTCTGGGATTTCGGCGCGGATACGTTCCTTCCAAGCATCATCAATAAATAAATCTACTAAATCTGGTTCTGGGAAGTAACGATAATCGTCTGAGCCTTCTTTAATACGCATCAAGGAAGTTTTTCCAGTTGCTTCTTCAAAACGGCGAGTTTCTTGTTCGATAATTCCACCAGAAAGAAGTACTTCTGCTTGGCGTTTTTCTTCGTATTCAATCCCTTTACGGACATTGTTAAATGAGTTTAAGTTTTTCAGCTCTGTTTTTACCCCAAATTCTTCTTGGCCAATTGGACGGATAGAAATATTGGCATCACAACGCATGGAGCCTTCTTCCATTTTCACATCAGATACGCCGGTATATTGAATAATCGATTTTAATTTTTCAAGATATGCATATGCCTCTTCCGCAGAACGAATATCTGGTTCAGAAACGATTTCGATTAGTGGTGTTCCTTGACGGTTAATATCCACTAATGAATAACCATGAGAAGTATGGGTATTTTTACCAGCATCTTCTTCTAAATGAAGACGAGTAATCCCGATTTTTTTCTTTTTACCACCTACTTCGATTTCAATCCAGCCATGTTCGCCGATTGGTTTATCGAATTGAGAAATTTGGTATGCTTTGGGATTATCTGGGTAAAAATAGTTTTTGCGGTCGAATTTTGTATGTTCAGCAATTTCACAATTAATCGCCATTGCAGCTTTCATTCCGAACTCTACCGCACGTTTATTTAATACTGGTAAAACGCCTGGCATACCTAAGTCTACCACCGTTGTATTTGTATTTGGTTCTGCTCCAAAATGAGCTGGCGCAGAAGAAAATATTTTTGAATTGGTTTTTAACTCTACATGAACCTCAAGTCCAATAACTGTTTCAAAATTCATTGCTACGCCTCCTATAAGTTTGGTTTTTCTTTATGGAATGTGGTCGCTTGTTCAAATGCATGAGCGACTTTGTACAGTAACGATTCTTCAAAATAATTACCGATAATTTGTAAACCAACTGGTAAACCGTCTGAGAATCCACAAGGAACAGAAATTGCTGGTACACCTGATAAGTTAATCGGAACCGTCAAAATGTCATTCGAATACATCGTAATTGGATCATTAATCATTCCGTCAATTTTAAATGCCGTTGTTGGAGAACTTGGTCCAATAATAACATCATAGTTTTCAAATACATTCACAAAATCTTGCTTGATTAACGTACGAGCTTGTTGGGCTTTTTTGTAGTAAGCATCATAATAACCTGAACTTAGTGCGTATGTTCCAAGCATAATCCGACGTTTTACTTCATCGCCAAAACCTTCCGAACGAGTTTTCTTATATAGTTCTTCCAGCGTAGTAGCATTTGGCGAACGGTAACCATAACGAACACCGTCAAAGCGAGACAAGTTAGAAGAAGCTTCACTGGATGCTAAAATATAATAACTTGCCACGCCGTATTCAGAATGAGGTAAAGAAACTTCATCCCAAGTAGCACCAAGTTTTTCTAATGTTTTAAGTGCGTCTAATACTGCTTGTTTCACACCAGGATCTACACCCTCGCCTAGATATTCTTTAGGTACCCCAATACGAAGTCCTTTAATATCACCAGTTAAGCTATCAGAAAAGCGCTCTACTGGTTGGTTAATGGAAGTAGAATCATTCGCATCCAAACCAGAAATCGCTTCAAGTAAGTATGCATTGTCCTCTACATTTTTCGTGATAGGTCCGATTTGATCTAATGACGAAGCGAACGCGATTAAGCCAAAACGAGAAACACGGCCATATGTAGGTTTCATGCCGACTACCCCACAAAAAGCTGCTGGTTGGCGAATTGATCCACCAGTATCACTACCGAGTGAAAATAATACTTCCCCAGCTGCAACTGCCGAAGCACTACCACCAGAAGATCCACCAGGAACACGTGATAAATCCCATGGGTTATGTGTTTTATGGAAGTAAGAAGTTTCTGTAGATGATCCCATCGCAAACTCGTCCATGTTTAATTTCCCAATATTGATTGTTTGTGCATTTTTTAATTTAGACACAACGGTTGCATCATAAATTGGATCAAAGTTTTCTAAAATTTTACTTGCCGCTGTTGTCCGCAAATTTTTTGTCACGATATTGTCTTTAATACCAATTGGCAGACCGGCAAGCATGTTGTTTGAATCAATTCCCGCATCGCCAAGCTCTTCCGCTACACCAAGTGCTGTTTCTTTATTTAAAGTGATAAATGAACCGACTTTATCCTCTACGGCTTCGATTCGGTTAAATGATTCTGTTACTAAATCAAACGGTGTGATTTCTTTTTTTACTAATTTATCGTGTAATTCTTTTACTGAAAAATCAAATAAGCCCAAAATATTTTCCCTCCTTAGCGTATTATTGCTCCATAATTGTTGGTACTTTAAACATACCGTCTTGTTCGTCTGGTGCGTTTTTTAGCACTTCTTTACGGTCAAGACCTTTAGTTGCCACATCTTCACGTAACACATTCGAAACTTCAATTGCATGGCTGGTTGGTTCGACATTACTAGTATCTAGTGTATTTAATTGCTCCACTAGCTCAATAATTTTACCAAGTTGACCAGCGAAAGCAGTTGCTTCGTTTTCTGAAACTTCTAATTTGGCAAGATTTGCTACTTTTTCTACGGTTTCTTTTGATATATTTGACAAAATGCCATCCTCCTTTTTAATGAAACGTTCTATGTAACAATGCTTCCCGCCTGATTAAATGGGAAGAACTGTTCTCTTCTGCATAATTATACAACAGGAGAGAACAATTCGCATTGTTTTTTATTAATCGTAAATATGAGCGGTTGCTGCATCTTCGTTTGCTTTTCTTGTAATTAAAGCAGCAGGACCGTCCGTGGTAGAAATATTTACTTGCAAATCAGCGGTTTTTGGAATGTGCTGACCAACTAGATCTGTTACATATTGCGTAAAACCGATGATTTCCGCTTGACCATAAAATTGTAGTGGAATGTCAATATTAAGTTCTGCTAATTGACCATCTTCATATCTACCGCGACCAACGACACCAGTAAAGTTTGGATAGTAATCTTCAATCGATTTTTTGAAATTAAGAAAACTATCATTGTCGGTTTTGTGATCTTTAGCAGATTCCGTCGACGGTAATACATAGTTTTTCTCATCTATTGTCTTCCATTTAGAAAGGCTGTCTCCATTTGCTGTTGTATAAGAGATAAAATTCCCTGGAGCAACGGCATCACGTTCACCCTGTTTATATATTGCAATCGTAACAGGTACATTTTCTAAACCTTTTGTTTGGCGAATTCGATTTAATACTGTAGCAGACATTTCTTTACCTTGTTCTAACAAAACATCATCGCTAATTGGTTGTTCATATGTGTCACCGTACTGTTCTTTTTGATAGTAATCAACTGAATTCATTGCAAGCGCAATCGAAATCCCACCAAGTGCAACCGTATCTTTATCTGTTTGCTTCAAATAATCTTGTTCTAAAATATGTGCTAAATAAATTGGTTTACGATCTTTGCCGTTACCGTTACTTTCTGGATTTAAGCCATTCGGATTATCTTTACTTTTGCGGTCTAGCCATTTTTGAAGTGTGTCTTTATCTAAGTACTGACCTTCTTGGAAAAGGTAATCATCCGAGGAATATTCATTTTGAGAAATACGCATCAAACCAGATTCCAGTTCGTTAATATCATATCTTGAGTATATATTCGAGACAACTAGTCCGCGAGATTTACTTGGCTTATAAGGTAATACGGTTTTGTAGTAATTAGCTGAGATTTGATTTTTTGTCATGATGCCCGTTTCTGCTTTCGAATCATCTTTTTGTACCACTTTATCGTTAGAATCAAGTTTTGGGGCACATCCAGAGAGAATCAGCGTTAAACCGAGCGCTGCAATTATAATTTTTTTCATTTGTTTAATCCACCTTCGTCTGGTAAGTACTCTATTAAGTCATTTTCAGACCAAATAGGAATTGCTAGTTCTTCTGCTTTAGCGAGTTTAGAACCAGCATCACTGCCAGCAACAACAACATCCGTCTTTTTACTGACGCTCCCGGAAACATTCCCGCCAAGTGACTCGATTAAGGCTTTTGCATCGTTTCTTGTTAACTGCTCTAATTTCCCTGTTAGAACCACTGTTTTTCCTGCAAAAACAAGTTCTTCTTCGGACATATCATCTAGTTTTGGTCCTGTATAAGTCATATTTACGCCGGCCCTTTTTAGTTCGTCTAGTAAGTTGTGAACTTCTTCATTCGCAAAATAAGTGACGATGCTGTCTGCCATTTTTTCACCAATATCATTAATCCTGGTTAACGTTTCTTTATCAGCTAGTTTCAATTTATCCATGGTTTCAAAGTAAATCGCAAGTGATTTAGCCGCTTTGGCACCAACATGGCGAATTCCTAAGCCAAATAATAATTTTTCTAGTGAGTTTTGTTTACTTTGTTCAATTGATGCGAGTAAATTCGTCACTGATTTTTCTCCCATTCTTTCTAATTCTAACAGTTTCTCTTTCGAAAGGAAAAACAAATCTGCTACATCTTTAATTAAATGGTGCGTAAACAGTTGAATAATTACTTTTTCACCAAGTCCATCAATATTCATTGCATTACGAGAAACAAAGTGAATTAAACCTTCTTTGATTTGTGCTGGACATTTAGGATTAATACATCTAAGCGCCACTTCTTCTTCCAACCGAACTAGCTCACTCCCACAAGTTGGACAGTTAGCTGGCATATGGAAAGGCTCTTCATCTCCAGTTCGTTCTTCCGCAATGCTTTTAATCACTTCTGGAATAATATCACCAGCTTTTTTAATTAAAACCGTGTCACCAATTCGAATATCTTTTTCTGTAATTAAATCTTCATTATGGAGCGATGCCCGACCCACTGTAGTTCCAGCTACTCGGACAGGTTCTAACACCGCGGTGGGAGTAACAACACCTGTTCGACCAACATTTAATTCAATGTCGAGTAGCTTCGTTGGAACTTCTTCTGCTGGAAATTTATAAGCAATCGACCAACGAGGTGATTTGGCGGTTGTTCCCATTTGGCGTTGCTGCTCTAAATCGTTTAATTTCAAAACAATGCCATCTATATCATAAGCTAAACCAGCTCGTTTTTCAGTCCATTCGTCAATATAAGCGTAAACTTCTTCTAAGGTAGAGCAAAGGCGGCGTTCTTTATTCACCTTCAAGCCTAAAGTTTCTAACATAGCTAAGCCAGCGCTATGAGTTGTGACACCCATTTCGCCAAAGTCTGCTACAGCATATAGGAAAATGTCTAAGTTTCTTGATGCAGCAATTTTCGTATCTAATTGGCGAAGCGATCCTGCTGCTGCGTTTCGCGGATTGGCAAATAGCATCTGACCTTCTTCTTCACGGATTTCATTGAGTTTTTGGAAAGAGCGTTTTGGCATGAAAGCCTCGCCACGTACTTCAATGGAATAACTTTTTTGTAATTTCATTGGAATAGAGCGAATCGTCCGCAAGTTGGCGGTAATATCTTCGCCAGTCGTTCCGTCGCCGCGTGTCGCACCTTGTTTGTATTTCCCATTCTCATATTGAAGTGATACAGCAAGCCCATCAATTTTCAGTTCACACATATAAGCGACATCTTCGCCTACTTTATCTCGGATACGCCGATCAAAATCAGCTAGGTCATCTTTATTAAATGCATTCGCAAGACTTAACATCGGCGTGTCATGCGCTACTTTTTGAAACCCTTCTAACACTTCCCCACCAACTCGATTGGACGGAGATTCAGGTGTAACCCATTCCGGATGCGCTGCTTCGATTTGAAGTAGTTCCTGCATTTTTTGATCGTATTCGGCATCTTCTACTGTTGGGTTATCAATTACATAATAATCATAGCTGTACTGATCAAGTATGTTAATGAGCTCTTCATACCGTTTTTTATCAGCCATTTCTTCACCTGCTTTTTCCAATTTTATACTTTTTCAATCGGGGCAAATTCTGCGAGTAATCGTTTGACGCCAGTTGGGCTTGGGAATGCGATATCTAGCTCCATTCCACTACCTTCTCCTTTGACACTAACAACTGTTCCTACACCCCATTTTTTATGACTAGCTTTGTCGCCTACAGTCCAGCCGAGTGTCTCAGCACCACTTGATTTATAAGCGGTCGTTACTTTTTGTGGCATGCGCGTTTTAGCATATGGTTTTTCTGCTTTTAATTTATTTTCATTTGCTAATTCTAATAAGTCACGAGGTATTTCGCCAATGAAACGAGACTCTTGATTAGAGGATGGCCGCCCGTAAAGCATTCTCGAATAAGCACTAGTTAAGAAAAGCTCTTCTTCTGCTCGAGTAATTCCTACATAAGCTAAGCGGCGTTCTTCTTCCATTTCATCTTCTTCATAAATAGCTCTTGAATGAGGGAAAATCCCTTCTTCCATTCCTACTAAAAAGACAACCGGGAATTCTAATCCTTTGGCTGAGTGGAGAGTCATTAGTGTCACTGCGCCGTTTTGTTCTTCGTTGTCTTCTTCTAATTTGTCTACATCTGCTACAAGTGCTAAATCTGTTAAGAAAGCAAGCAATGACTTATCATCATTTTCTTTTTCAAAGTTTTGTGTAACAGATAAAAACTCATCAATGTTTTCTAATCTAGTTTGCGCTTCAATAGTGCGTTCGTTTTTTAGCATTGCACGATAACCGGTTTTTTCGAGAATTTCTTCTACGAGTTCCGTTACCGATAGGAAGTCTTGCATCTGAGTAAAGCCACGAACCAAATCATGAAACGCTACAAGATCTTTGCTTATTTTGGCAGAAATACCTGCTAGCTCAATACGATTAAGCACTTCAAACAAGCTTAAATCATAGGCCGCAGCAACATTATTCAGCTTTTCAAGAGTCCCAGGTCCGACGCCACGTTTTGGAACATTAATAATTCGAGTCAAACTAATATCATCTTCATTATTACTAATAAGTCGCAAATAAGCTAAAATATCTTTAATTTCTTTTCTGTCATAGAATTTTGTTCCGCCAACCATCGTATATGCCATATTCGACTTCATGAAATATTCTTCCATGACGCGGGATTGTGCATTGGTTCTGTAAAGAATCGCAAAGTCAGATAACGGACGATTTGAGTTGTTTACTTCCTCTTGGATTTTCATCACAACATAAGCCGCTTCTTCTTTTTCGGTTAATGCTTTATGGTAAAAAATCTTTTTCCCTTCTGCATTACTAGTCCAAAGATTTTTTGGTTTACGATTACCATTATTTTCAATTACTCGATTTGCTGCTTCTAAAATCCGCTTGGTTGAACGATAATTTTCTTCTAATAAAATTGTTTTCGCATTAGGATAATCTTTTTCAAAAGACATGATATTACTAATATCCGCCCCGCGCCAACCATAAATAGATTGATCTGAATCACCTACAACACATAAATTCTTAAATCTAGAAGCAAGTAATTTCACGAGTAGATATTGGGCATGGTTCGTATCTTGGTACTCATCCACATGAATATATTGGAATTTGCGTTGATAATATTCCAAAACATCCGGAACACGTTCAAATAACTGAATGGTCACCATGATTAAATCATCAAAATCGAGTGCTTGATTTTTCTTTAATTTCTTTTCGTATTTTTCATACACTTCTCCGACCATTTTGTCATAAAAGCCACTAGCTTCCTTCACATATTCACTTGCGGTAATCAGTTCGTTTTTGGCGTTACTGATAGAAGCAAGGATACCTCGTGGTTCAAACTTTTTCGGATCGACATTTTTTTCTTTCAAAATGCCTTTAATCACTGACAACTGGTCACTACCATCTAATATAGTAAAATTTCGTTCATAACCAATTCGGTCAATATCGCGGCGTAAAATACGGACACACATCGAGTGAAAGGTGGAAATCCAAATAGATTCTGCTTCTCCGCCCATCAAATTACCAATCCGTGATTTCATTTCCCGAGCGGCTTTATTCGTAAACGTAATCGCTAAAATATTATACGGGTTCACGCCACGTTCCCTCACTAAATAGGCTATCCGATGCGTTAAAACACGTGTTTTCCCACTACCGGCGCCGGCCATAATTAGTAAAGGTCCTTCTGTACTTTCTACTGCTCGTTTTTGTTCGGGGTTTAATCCGTCTACCAATTCTTTTGCATTCAATTGCATTCTCCTATACACCACCATACAAACATTTGTTCTTATTTTATCATACTACTCTTTATAATCAAACCGTTTTCTTTGCAAAAATTGCTGCGGTTTCAAGGGCAGCTTCTAAATCTTCGTAAATCACATTTCCAACAATAATCGTGTCCGCATATTTTGCCATTTCAGCAGCTTGTTCTGCTGACCGAATACCCCCGCCATACCAAAGTTTTGTTTCGCTAAGAACCTTACTGACGTCCTTAACTACATCTGGGTCTCCGTATGTGCCACTATACTCCACATAAAAAATGGGCAGATGAAATAAATTCTCTGCTAACCTGGCATATGCGACAATATCTTCTTTTGTTAACGCTGTATTTGCTTCTGTTAACTTAGCCACTTTTGCATCTTGATTTAAAATGACATATCCTTCAGAGGTCACTCGTTTCCACGGGATAAAATCACCCATTTGTTTAATTAATGCTTGATGAAGACCGAGTGTCCATTTGCTATTTGTTGTATTTAACACAATTGGAATCAAAAAATGTTCTGCTTCCGGCAAAATCATCGCCTCATCACTGACTTCCAAATAAATCGGTAAGTCTGTTTCAGCGAGTAACTCATACAGCTTTTCCACTGCTTCCATTTGCAAATTATCTGTTCCACCAATAATAAATCCATCGGTTCCAGAATGAATGAGCTTAGTTACAACATTATGAGGTAAATCTTTCACTGGGTCTAACTTAAATAAATGCTTCATATGCCCCTCCATGTATCTGTTATGGGATATCTTATTATAGCATTAGTTGCATATCACCGCACCCTTCCGAAAGCAATTTTTAACTTTTTTTAAGCTTTTTTGTCTAATTGTTGTTGGGCTAGCTTTTATTTTATGGTATGATGAGGAAAATTTGATTTTATTCATACAACTTAGGTTTACATAAAAAAATGGAAATGAGGTTAATATGCAAGAAAAAAGGGAAGAATGGGGCTCAAAAGTTGGATTTATTCTGGCGTCTGCTGGCTCCGCAATTGGAATTGGCGCAATATGGAAACTGCCTTATGTAGCTGCAACTGCTGGAGGTGGCGCGTTTTTTTTATTGTTTTTAGTTTTAACATTATTAGTAGTTATGCCGCTCTTAATAGCGGAATTTGTCATTGGTCGCGGTTCTGGTGGAGATGCGTTGCAAGCTTATAAAACACTTGCACCTGGTTCAAAATGGAACTTGCTTGGAAAATTAGGCGTGGTTGGCGCGAGTATTTTATTTTCATTTTATAGTGTTGTCGGTGGTTGGATTATCACCTATCTAATTAAGGCTTTTTCGGGTAGGATCGCTGGGCAAAATCAAGCTAGTTTATTACATGATTTTCAAGTAACTACCGCAAACCCTTGGATATCAGTTGGCGCGACTATTTTGTTCATTTTGCTTAATGTGCTAGTTATTAGTCGCGGAGTTGTTAGTGGAATTGAAAAAATGAGTAAATTTATGATGCCCGCATTATTTATTTTATTTATTGTTTTAATTATTCGCTCGTTAACGCTTCCTGGTGCAATGGAAGGAGTAGCTTTCTTCTTGCGACCAGACTTTAGTCATTTCACTGCACAAACAGTCCTTATTACACTTGGTCAAGCCTTCTTTTCGCTTAGTGTTGGGATTTCGGTGATGGTGACGTATAGTTCTTATTTGAATCGTTCTGTTAGTTTACCGCAATCAGCTGTATCGGTTTCTTTAATGAATGTCTTTGTTTCGCTACTTGCTGGATTGGCCATTTTTCCAGCCGCTTTTGCATTTGACATTACACCTGATGCTGGTCCCGGATTACTTTTCGTTATTTTGCCATCGATTTTTAATCAATTACCATTTGGGATGTTATTCTTTATTATTTTCTTAATTTTATTTCTGTTTGCGGCTCTTACTTCGAGTTTTTCCATGTTGGAAGCGACTGTTGCTCCTTTAATGAATAGCGGAATGAGTCGAAAAAAAGCAAGTATCGGAATGGGAATCGTGATTGTCTTCATGGCGATTCCCAGTGCGCTCAGTTTTGGTGTTTGGAGCGATGTACAGATCTTCGGTTTAAGTATCTTTGATGCCGCTGACTATCTTGTTTCAAATATTATTTTACCAGTCGGAGCTTTATTTATCGCTATTTTTGTCGGTTATAGGTTGCCTCGTGAACTGTTGTTGAAAGAATTTACTACTAGCAGCCATTTTGGAAAGAAACTCTTTATTGTTTGGTTGTTTTTGATTAAATATATTGCACCGATTGCGATTATTTTCGTTTTCCTTTCCGCTACAGGTTTACTGGATTTATTCTTTTAACTAAAAAAAGCAATCTCACTAGAATTTCAAGCGAGATTGCTTTTTTATATTGCCATAAGTACGATGCTTGTTACACAAATTAATATGCCACTTAGACCAATTGCTGTTCCAATTGCTCGTTTTTCTTTTACATTGGCAAGTGTCGTGAAAATAAAACAGATAATGAAGACCCAATGCCATAATAGTGAAAATTCAAGTCCTATACCGGTTGCAATCATATTAATGATAAAATAGATAACTGCAATGGCAAGAATAGAAATAATGATAAGTTGATAGGTCTTACTATTCAATTTCTTCAAGTTACACCCCTACCAATCTTATTCTGGTTTTGTCATTCTTGAAAAAACAACATCGTACATGTCATTGCCATAATGAAGTGAACGCTTTACACGTGAAATAGTAGCTGTACTTGCACCAGTCTCTGATTCAATCACATTATAAGTTTTTCCGTCGTGAAGCATTTTTGCGACTTGGAAACGTTGAGCCATGGATTGTATTTCATTAACTGTACAAACATCATCAAAAAAAGCATAACATTCTTCTAAATTTTCCAGCGTTAAAATCCCTTGGAAAAATTCATCCAGTCCTTGTCCACGCAACTTCTCTATTTGCATACCTTTACCTCCAAATAATCTCATATATCCTACTTTCATATTTTAACGTACCAACGTGTAAAACACAACCGTTACTCTTTTCTATGACAACAAAAAAATACTACCTTAGAAATTTTACTAAGATAGTACTTTTTATTATTCCGCTTTTGTTCCAATATCCATTCGATAAAAGAAATTGGGGTTATCCATTTTTTGCATTTCCGGATAAAGTAATTCCCGCGCTTCTGTTATCGTGTTTGCTTCTTTTGCTAATAAGAGAACTCGCCCACCATCTGATACAAACTCCCCGTCCGCGCGCAGTTTTGTTCCAGCATGATAAACATCCACATCATTCGCAAGTTCATTCAATCCTGTCAACTTATTTCCTTTATTGTATTGATTGGGATAACCAGCACTTGCTAATACGACGCCGAGTGTTATGCCATCTTTTTTAAACCGCACATCTGGTTCTTCGCCATTTAATAGTGATTGTATTAAAGCAGCAAAGTCACTTTCTAAACGCGGCAAGACTACCTGCGTTTCTGGGTCACCGAACCTAGCATTAAACTCAATCACTTTTGGTCCTTCTTCGGTTAAAATTAGGCCTGCATATAGAATTCCACGGAAATAGCGTCCTTCTTCTACCATTCCTTTGGCGGCAGGACGAAGAATTTTTTCTACGGCTTGCTCTACTACTTTGGGTGAGATATGAGGAACAGGAGAATACGCCCCCATTCCACCAGTATTAGGTCCCTTGTCTCCTTCATATGCCCGCTTATGGTCTTGCGCGATTGCCATTGGATATACTTCAGTTCCGTTCACAAATGCCATCAAAGAAAACTCTTCCCCAGCTAAGAAGTCCTCGATAACTACCTTCAGTGAGGCATCACCGAATTTTTCTTCTAACATCATATCTTTTAAGGCAAGTACCGCTTCTTCCATTTCTAGCGCGACTGTGACACCTTTTCCGGCTGCTAGTCCATCTGCTTTAATAACGATTGGAACGCCTTTTTGGTCTAAATAGGCTTTGGCTTCTGCATAATCGGTGAAAGTTTTCGATGTAGCTGTTGGAATCGCATATTTCTCCATGAATTGTTTGGCAAAGTCCTTACTTCCTTCGATTAATGCTGCATTTGCTTTTGGTCCGAATGCTTTTATTCCAGCTTCTTCAAAAGCATCCACCACACCTTCTAATAGAGGAACTTCTGGTCCAACAACCACAAAGGATATATCGTGTTCTTTGACAAACGAAATTAAAGCTGCTTTATCCGTTTCGGAAATCGATACTAATTCAATCTTGTCTAAACGCATTCCATCATTACCAGGCGCACAATATACTTTCTTTACGTTTTTCGATTCTAGTAACTTTTTACTGATAGCATGTTCTCGCCCGCCACTACCAACTACTAATAAGTTCATTTTATGACACGTCCTTTTTATGAGGCTTAATGTTTGAAATGTCGTACATGTGTTAGTACCATGGCGATTCCGTACTTATCTGCCATCGCAATCGACTCTTTATCTTTGATGGATCCACCTGGTTGAATAATTGCTGTAATTCCTGCTTTTGCTGCAGCTTCCACCGTATCATCCATTGGGAAAAATGCATCGGAAGCAAGAACCGCTCCTTTTGCTTTATCTCCCGCTTGAAGAATAGCAATCTCTGCTGAACCAATGCGATTCATCTGTCCTGCACCTATGCCAAGTGTTTGCTTGTCCGTTCCAACAACAATGGCATTTGATTTCACGTGTTTCACAATTTTCCACTGTGCGAGCAGAGCGGTCATTTCTGTTTCTGTAGGTTGTTTTTTTGTCACAACTTCATATGTTGCCGGATCTTCTACAACCGAATCACTCGCTTGGATCAGTAGCCCACCATTTACAGAAGTCTTTTCAAAGCTCTCCACTCCACTAGCAAATGGAACAGTTAGTAAGCGAATGTTTTTCTTTTTTGAAAGAATCGCAAATGCTTCGCCAGTAAAACTTGGAGCAATAATAATTTCTAGGAAAATTTTACTCATATGCTCTGCTGTTTTAGCATCTACTTCTTTATTTAAAGCAACAATACCACCAAAAATGGATATTTCATCTGCTTCATAGGCTTTTAAATAAGCTTCTTCAATTGTCGTACCTACTCCAACCCCGCATGGATTCATGTGTTTTACAGCGACTGCAACTGGTTCACTAAATTCACTAGCGATTTTCAGGGCTGCATCTGTATCACGTATATTATTATAGGATAACTCTTTTCCATGTAATTGTTTTGCAGTACTTATCGAGTTTTTTACAGCCTGTGGTTCTGTATAAAAAGCGGCATCTTGGTGAGGATTTTCACCGTAACGAAGCACTTGTTTTCGATTATAGGTTAATGTCACTTTTTCTGGGAAAGTTTCTCCCGTTACACTAGTTAAGTATTCAGCAATTAATGCGTCATAAGCAGCGGTATGTCGGAAAACTTTGGCAGCTAAGCGCTCACGTGTTTCAAATGTTGTCGTACCGTGTTCACGTAATTCTGCAAGTACGGTTTCATAGTCTGCAGTATCAACAATTACCGTCACCGCTGCATAATTTTTGGCAGCAGAGCGTAACATCGAAGGACCACCAATATCAATATTTTCAATAGCTTCTTCTAAAGAAACACCTGTTTTTTGAATTGTTTCTTGAAAAGGATATAAATTTACTACTACTAAATCAATGGGTTGAATGTGATGAGCTGCAATGGCATCCATATGTGCTGCTGTATCACGTCTTGCAAGTAGTCCACCATGAATAGCTGGATGAAGTGTTTTTACGCGACCATCTAGCATTTCTGGAAATTCCGTTACTTCTTCAATCCCAGTCACTGGTACACCGGCTTGTTCAAAAGCAGCTTTCGTTCCTCCAGTTGAAATAATTTCCACTCCAAGTTTTACTAATTCTTTCGCAAAAGGTACAATACCGTTTTTATCTGATACACTAATCAGCGCTCTTTTCATGATAATGAATCTCTTCCCCTCCATTTTGAATTAAATGACGAATCACTTTTGGATAAAAAACATGTTCTACTTGATGAATTTTTTCAGCCAATGTTTCCACTGTTTCATCTGAAGCAATTGGTACATCTACTTGATCGATAATCGGGCCAGTATCCATTCCCGCATCTACAAAATGTGCTGTCACTCCTGTTTTGGATACTCCCGCTTGAAGTGCTTGCTTTATTGCATCTTTTCCTTTAAATGCAGGTAGTAAAGACGGATGTAAATTGACGATTTGCTTGGGAAATTCTGCTAGTAGCGTCGGCCCAATTAAACGCATATAACCCGCAAGCACAAGTAAATCCACTTGATAGTGACGTAATTCCAGCAAAATTTCTGTTTCAAAAGCTTCTTTGTCCGGATATTTTTTAGCTTCAAATAGAAAAATTGGAATATTATTTTTGGCTGCTCTCTCTAAAACATAAGCATTTGGTTTATCACATACAAGTAGCCTGATGTGCGGTTTAATCCTTTCATCATCCACTAGAGCTTGGAAATTCGAGCCATTTCCAGAAGCAAAGACGGCAATATTCATTCGCTATTTCCTCCTGAAAAAATCACTGGATCTGCCACACGCGGGATAACATTCCCGATTTTGTAAGCAGCTTCACCATTTTCTTTTAATAAACGTACTGTTTTTTCCGCGTCCTCTTTAGAAACCGCAAGCACCATACCAATTCCCATATTAAAAATTTCATACATTTCCAAATCGTCTAATTGTCCGTACTTCTTCAAAGCATCAAAAATAGGAAGTACTGGCCAAGAACCAAGCTCAATATCTACCGCTAAATCATCTGTTAGCATCCGCGGTAAGTTTTCAACAAAACCACCACCAGTAACATGGGTAATGCCATGTACATTTACTTTTTTCAATAGTTCTAAAACAGGTCTTACATAAATACGCGTTGGTTTAAGTAATTCTTCACTAAGCGGAATTTCTAACTCAGGAAGCACTTCATTTAAATGAAATGAATTATCTTTAAAGAAAATTTTTCGAACGAGTGAATAACCGTTACTATGAATTCCGCTAGAAGGAATACCAATCAAAACATCGTCTGCTTTTACTGCATCTTCCGTAATAAGGTTATTCTTCTCGACAGCACCAACTGTAAAGCCAGCTAAATCATAATCATCCGCACCGTACATATCAGGCATTTCCGCAGTTTCCCCGCCAATTAAAGCAGCCCCAGCTTGCCGACAACCATCCGCAACCCCGTGGACGATTTGCTCCATTTTGACTGGATCCGTTTTACCGGTGGCGATATAATCTAGAAAAAATAACGGTTCAGCACCTTGAGCTAAAATGTCATTCACACACATTGCTACACAGTCAATTCCAATCGTATCGTGTTTATCGGCTTCAATCGCAAGGAGTAATTTCGTTCCTACACCATCCGTACCTGAAACTAAAACCGGTTCTTTTAAATGAAGACTACTTAAATCAAACATTCCGCCAAAAGAACCTAGCGCTCCCATGACACCGATTCGTTCTGTTCTAGCAACATGTTTTTTAATACGTTCTACGACTTGATAGCCTGCTTCCACATCGACCCCAGCTTTACTATATGCATTTTCTGCCATTCGATTTTTCACTCCTCATTTTTCTGCTTCTAAGCTCGCTAAATATTCCGCTTCATAATCATATAAAGGTGTTGGATAATCTCCGTTAAAATATGCCATACAAAGTCCCCCATAAGGTTCGTTTGGATAAGGTCGGCCAATCGAATCAACTAAACCTTCTTCGCTCAAATACTCTAACGAATCTGCCCCTATAATCCGGCAAATTTCATCGACAGAATAATTGGAGGCAATTAGTTCGTTTCTCGTTTGAATATCAATTCCGTAAAAGCAAGGAAAAGCAAGTGGTGGTGAAGCAATTCGTACATGTACTTCGGCGGCGCCTGCTTCACGTAAAAGTTGAACAATCCGTTTACTTGTCGTGCCGCGAACAATCGAGTCATCAATCATCACAACTCGTTTTCCTTCAACCACACCTCGTACTGCAGAAAGTTTCATTCGTACCCCTTGTTCTCTAAGCTCTTGAGATGGTTGAATAAAAGTTCTCGCTACATACCTATTTTTTATTAAACCTAATTCGTAAGGTAATCCCGCTTCTTCGGCATAACCAATTGCTGCAGAAATACTTGAGTCAGGCACGCCGGTAACCACATCTGCATCAATGAATGCTTCTTTCGCAAGTCTCTTCCCAGAACGTTTTCTCGCTGAATGGACATTAATCCCAGCAATGTTAGAATCTGGTCTAGCGAAATAAATATATTCCATACTACAAATCGAATGCTTCACATCTTCTGTGAATTTTTCAATTCTAAGTCCATCATTGTTAATAATAATTAGCTCACCCGGCTCGACATCACGAACAAATTCCGCACCAACCGTTTCAAAAGCACATGTTTCCGAGGCCACTACATAAGAGCCCCCAATTCGTCCAATCGAAAGTGGTCGGAAGCCATTTGGATCAAGTGCGGCATACATGGTATCTTCTGTTAAAAGCATATATGCAAAGCCGCCTTTGACCTTGTTTAAAGCCACTTTTAAGTCTTCCACAAAATCTCCTGTATGACTACGTTTAATTAAATGCGCTAAAACTTCGGTATCGGAACTTGTTTGGAAAATCGCACCTTCTTCTTCTAATTCACGACGCAACGTTTTAGCATTTACTAGATTCCCGTTATGTGCTAACGCTAAAGAAGAACTATGGAAGTGAAATAAAAATGGTTGTACATTTCCGAGGTTTTTTTGACCAGCTGTCGCATAACGAACATGCCCAATTGCTGCCTTACCTTTTAAATCATCTAATTCTCCATGTTTAAATACTTCTGCTAATAATCCTAAATTACGATGCCCTTTTAATGTTTCTCCGTCCGTTGAAACAATCCCAGCACCTTCTTGCCCGCGATGCTGTAAACTATGCAAACCATAATACGTGATTTCAGCTGCACTCGGATGATCCCAAATACCAAAAATACCACATTCTTCATTAAGTCCCTTTACTTCAGCAAGCATGGAATTGCCCCTTCCCAAATGGATCGTAACTCAGTCATTTCTGCAATTACTGTATCTGCTTTATGCTTCACACGAATCGTTTCGCTCTCTGTAACAACACCAATTCGATATACTTTTTCTAGTTCCATTAATTTAGCAAAAGCTGCTTCATTTTCTGGTTTTACAGAAACTAAGAAGCGTGATTGTGATTCACTAAATAGTTGGTTTAATTCAAATGGTACTTCTACATCTGCGCCAAGTCCTGCTTTAAAAGTTGCTTCTGCAAGCGCGACACCAAATCCGCCTTCTGCTAAATCATGACTAGAAGCAACTAAACCTTTACGAATTGCTGTCAAAAGTAGTTGTTGATATCTTTTCTCTAATGTCAAGTCTAGAACTGGCGCACGACCGCTAATTTTACCTTGTTGTATTTTTTGTAACTCGGAACCACTATATTCCGGTTTTGTTTCTCCAATAAGGAAAATCACGTCCCCTGCTGCTTTAAAATCTTGCGTAGTAATATGCGCTAAATCTTCTACTAGTCCAACCATGCCAATAATAGGGGTTGGGTAAATCCCTGTACCATCTGTTTCATTATAAAGGGAGACATTTCCAGAGATAACAGGTGTATCTAGCTCTAAGCATGCAGCACTAATTCCATCAGCCGCTTTTTCAATTTCCCAAAAAATTTCTGGCTTTTCTGGATTTCCAAAGTTTAGCCCGTCCGTAATTGCAAGTGGTTTTCCACCTGAACAAACGATATTTCGAGCTGCTTCTGCAACCGCAATTGCTCCGCCAACTTCTGGGTCAAGGTAAAGATAGCGTGAGTTACAGTCTGTCGTCATCGCAATTGCTTTTTCTGTCCCACGAACCCGAACAATTGCTGCATCCGAACCAGGCACAACTGCTGTATCAGTCCGTACTTGATAATCATATTGTTCAAAAATATGTTTTTTGCTAGCGATGGTTGGTTGAGCTAACAATTCTTTCCATGTTTCAACAATATCCGTCAGCACTGGAACAAAAGCCTCTTCTTGCTGAAAAGCTTGATAGCGAGCTGGTTCTTTAGAAGGCTTGTGATAAACCGGTGCATCTTCAGCAAGTGCATCTACTGGTACATTCGCAACCACTTCGCCATGATGAATAATTTTATACATTTTATCATCCGTTACTTTTCCAATCACCACTGCTTCTAAGCCATATCGTTCAAAAAGCGCTTGAATTTCTTCCACATGCCCTTTTTTAACACATAATAACATCCGCTCTTGAGACTCAGAAAGTAACATTTCGTATGGCGACATATGCAATTCTCGTTGCGGAACATCGTCCATAATTAATTCCAAACCAGCCCCAGCCTTAGAAGCCATTTCCGAGCTAGAACTCACTAACCCAGCAGCGCCCATATCTTGAATACCCACTAAAATGTCTGAATGATCGCGAATAACGTCTAAACACGCTTCAAGTAAAAGTTTTTCCATAAAAGGGTCGCCTACTTGAACTGCCGAACGTTGCTGTTCGCCTTCTTCGCTAAATTCAACCGAAGCAAATGTAGCACCATGAATTCCGTCCCGACCAGTTTTAGCTCCAACATACATCACTGGGTTGTTAGTTCCCTTTGCTTGTCCTTTTTGAATATCTTTTGCTTCAATTAATCCAACACACATCGCATTAACAAGCGGATTTTTCTTGTAGCATGGATCAAATTGAATTTCACCACCAACTGTTGGAATCCCAATGGAGTTACCATAACCTGCAATACCAGCCACTACTTCACTCACTAAATATTTAGCATGTGGTGTATCTAGTTCGCCAAACCGAAGCGAATTAAGCATCGCAATTGGTCTAGCACCCATCGAAAACACATCACGGATAATTCCTCCAACACCTGTTGCCGCTCCTTGATAAGGCTCTACATAGGACGGATGATTATGGCTTTCCACTTTAAAAGCTACACCTAAGCCGTCGCCAATATCAACAATCCCTGCCCCTTCACCTGGACCTTGGAGCACTTGTTTCCCTTCAGTCGGAAATTTCCGAAGCACTGGTTTAGAGTTCTTGTAACTACAATGCTCTGACCACATAACAGAGAAAAGACCCGTTTCTGTATAATTAGGCTCACGTCCAAGAATCGAACAAATAAGCTCATACTCACTATCCGTTAAACCCATTTCTTGATAAATTTTTTCCGCTTTAATATCTTCGCTAGTAGGTTCCATTTTAAGCATTTACTTGTTCCTCCTTCCAAGCTTTTACGACTGATTGGAATAGTTTCAATCCATCTGTTCCACCAATAATTTCTTCTACTGCACGTTCTGGATGCGGCATCATCCCAAGTACATTACCACGTTCATTTACGATACCAGCAATATCTGCCCGACTCCCATTAGGATTCGCCCCTTCATACGTAAAAGCAATTTGGTTATTTGCTTGAAGTTTCTGAAGCGTTTCATCATCACAGTAATAATTTCCTTCTCCATGAGCGACAGGAACCTGGATAATTTCGTCGTGTTCGTAAGCTCTCGTGAACATCGTATCCGCATTAGCAACACGAAGCGGCACTGTTTTACATATGAAATGCAAATTATTATTTCTGATTAAAGCTCCTGGAAGCAAGCCAATTTCCGTTAAAATTTGGAACCCATTACAAACACCAAGGACAGGCTTTCCAATTTCCGCAAAACGTAAAACTTCTGGCATAATATTAGAAAACTTAGCAATTGCACCAGTCCGTAAGTAATCCCCATAAGAAAATCCACCTGGTAATAAAACGGCATCAAAACCAGCTAAACTTGACTCCGCATGCCAAACATATTCCGCCTCCTCGCCAAGAATATCCTGAATCGCATGTAACATATCAAGGTCACAATTTGAACCTGGGAACTGAATGACAGCAAATTTCATCGTTTAAGCCTCCTCGATTTCATAGCGGTAATCTTCCATCACCGGATTTGTTAATAATTTATCGCACATTTCATTTAATACTTCATGAATATCTCGACTTGATTTTGCTACTTTTAGTTCCATGAATTTACCAATCCGCACATCTTCTACTTCTTGGTATCCCATGCTTTTCGCTGCATCCTTAACTGCAACCCCTTGTGGATCTAATACACTTTTCTTTAAAGTGACATATACTTTAACATTATACATTTTATGACCTCCTAGTTTTGAACTTGCTTTAATCTATTTAATACTTCTGTATATACATCTGTTAAATTGCCAATATTCCGACGAAAGACATCCTTATCAAGCTTCTGATTTGTTTCTTTATCCCAAAGTCGACAAGTATCTGGAGAAATTTCATCTGCTAATAAAATATTCCCATTCTCATCTCGACCAAATTCTAATTTGAAGTCAATCAAGGTAATACTCATTTTAGTAAACAAGGCTTGTAAAGCTACATTAATAGCCCGAGCCGCTTGACGAATTTCTTCCATTTCGTTTCTTGTCGCAATTTCTAAGTAAAGTGCATGTTCATCATTAATAAAAGGATCATCTAACGCATCATCTTTATAATAAAATTCAACAATCGCATTTGGAATCGGTTCGCCTTCCTCTTTCCCAAGACGCTTTGCAAGACTCCCTGCCATCACGTTACGCACCACTACTTCAAGCGGAATAATCGATACTTCTTTCACCAATTGCTCCGTTTTGGAAATCGCTGAAACGAAATGACTAGTAACTCCTTCCTTCGCCAAATAAGAAAAAATCAGCGAAGTAATTTGATTATTTAGTTCCCCTTTTCCTGCAAAAGATTCTTTTCGCACACCATTTAGCGCAGTAGCATCATCTTTATATGCTACACGTAAAACCCCAGACTCTTCCGTTCTAAATAGTTGTTTCGCTTTTCCTTCATAAACAAGTTCGTTAGTCACGATTTTTATCTCCTTATAAATTACTTAACCTCTTTGAAGAATATGGCTATCAAAGAGGTCATGTGAGTATTCTGTCCGTAATTATAATCCTAGGCGATCAAAAATTAAGTCGACATTCTTCAGGTGATATTGATAATCAAAGCAATCTGCAATTTCTGCTGCAGATAAATTTTCGGTAATTGTTGCATCCTGTTCTACCAACTCGCGGAATGGTATTTGTTTCTCCCAAGCTTCCATCGCTTTTGGTTGCACCACATCATATGCAGCTTCGCGAGCGAGACCTTTGTCAATTAAAGCAAGTAGGACACGCTGCGAGTAGATAAGTCCAAGTGTTCTATCCATATTGCGTTTCATATTTTCCGGGAAGACCGTCAAATTTTCCACAATAGAACCGAAACGATTTAAAATATAATCCAACAAAATAGTCGAATCCGGTAAAATAATTCGTTCGGCTGAGCTATGTGAAATATCACGTTCATGCCAAAGTGGTACGTTTTCATACGCTGTTACCATATGACCGCGAATCACACGAGCAAGCCCAGTAACATTTTCTGAACCAATTGGATTACGTTTATGTGGCATTGCCGATGAACCTTTTTGACCTTTCGCAAAAAACTCTTCTACTTCGCGAACTTCACTTTTTTGAAGTGCACGAACTTCTACCGCAAATTTCTCCACAGAAGTTGCAATGAGAGCAAGCGTTGCCAAATATTCCGCATGACGGTCACGTTGCAATGTCTGCGTGGAAATCGGCGCTGGCGTTGTTCCTAATTTTCCGCATACATAGGATTCTACAAATGGATCAATATTTGCATAAGTTCCAACTGCTCCAGAAATTTTCCCGAATTCTACTCCATCTGCAGCAAAATTAAAGCGTTCTAGATTACGTTTCATTTCTTCGTACCACAAAGCCAGTTTTAAACCAAATGTAGTCGGCTCCGCATGTACGCCGTGAGTCCGTCCCATCGTCACAGTATATTTATGTTCTTTCGCTTTTTCACCAATAATCGCAATAAAATTTTCCAAGTCTTTCCGTAAAATTTCATTAGCTTGCTTTAATAAATAGGAGTTGGCCGTATCTACTACATCTGTAGAAGTTAAACCATAATGCACCCATTTACGTTCCGCTCCAAGTGATTCAGACACAGAGCGAGTAAATGCAACCACGTCATGTCTCGTTTCTAATTCGATTTCATGAATACGATCGACATCAAATTTTGCATTCGCACGGATTTTCTCCACATCTTCTTTTGGAATATCCCCTAACTCAGCCCATGCCTCACAAGCTAAAATCTCCACTTCTAACCAAGCTTGATAGCGATTTTGTTCTGTCCAAATATTGCCCATTTCTTTACGAGTATAACGTTCTAGCATCCTTTAAAACTCCTCCAATTACTTCCAAATTTGCGTTTTTTCTAAATCAATCAAAACCGCTTCCGGCTCACTTGTTAAAATAGTGACATGCCCCATTTTACGATTAATTTTCGCTTCTTGTTTTCCATAATAATGAACAAACCAGTGCGGATAGCCATCCATTTTTTCATTCACAGCATCTACATGTTGCCCTAAGATATTAACCATTAATGCCGGTTTAAGTAATTCTGGTTTTAATAATGGTAAACCAACTACCGCACGAATATGTTGTGTGAATTGGGAGATAGAACAAGCTTCTATTGTATAATGTCCCGAGTTATGCGGCCTCGGCGCTAGCTCATTAACATAAATCGCCCCAGAATTCGTAACAAACATCTCTACAGCTAAAACACCACACAGCTGAAGAACTTCTGCTAATTTTTTGGCAATTTCCTCCGCTTCTTCATGCACATCCGCTGAAACATCTGCTGGTGCAATCGACGTATGCAAAATATTATTTATATGAACGTTTTCTGCCACTGGGAATGTTTCCACTTGTCCATCTTTTCCTCTTGCTACAACAATCGATATTTCTTTTTCAAACGGTATCCAAGCTTCTAGCACACATGAACCATATCGTAATAACCGAGCTGCCATTTCGATGTCATTGGCATCTCGTAAAACAACTTGGCCTTTCCCATCATAACCACCTTGTGCTGTTTTTAAAACCGCCGGATAACCAATACTTTTTATTTCACGTTCAATTTCTTCTTTATCTACAATAATTGCATATGGAGCAATATTAATATTAGCAGACTCTAGATAGGCTTTTTCCAAAATTCGGTCTTGCGTAATTGAAAGCAACTCCGATCCTTGAGGTACGTCCACTAACTCTTGTGTCATCTTCAAAGCATCATAGTCGATATTTTCAAATTCATATGTAACGACATCCGCCTTCTCTGCAAGATCCCTCAGAGATACTTTATCATCATAGTCTGCGATAATTTGTTCATCACTTACTTGGGCAGCAGGACAATTTACTGTCGGATCAAGAACAATAATCCGATACCCCATCGCCTTGGCAGCTAGAGCCATCATCCGCCCTAATTGCCCACCACCAATGATACCTATTGTACTATTTGTCAGCAAAAATTTTTCACTCAAGAGAATCACTACTTTCTAGAACTATTTCCTCTAGTGTAGCACGTCTATTTTGCAACCTGTTAGTAATTGCATCGTCCGTAATAGATAAAATTTGCGCTGCTAAAAGCCCAGCATTCACCGCTCCACTCTCACCGATTGCGACAGTAGCAACTGGAACCCCTCCAGGCATCTGTACAATGGATAATAAAGAATCCAGTCCGTTTAATACTTTTGATTTAATTGGCACACCAATAACAGGTAGAGTCGTCTTCGCAGCAACCATACCTGGCAAGTGTGCGGCACCCCCAGCACCTGCAATAATAATTTTTAAACCACGTTCCCGCGCTTGTTCTGCATACTGAAACATTAAATCTGGTGTACGATGAGCTGAAACAACTTTTTTCTCGTAAACAATTTCTAGTTCATCCAATACATCACATGCTTTTTTCATTGTATCCCAATCTGAGGTACTCCCCATTATGACACCAATTTCCGCAGGCATTACGTGATCAACTCCTTCATTTCTCATTTCGACTCCTTCATTCTAACAATTGCAATGCTAAAAGTCAACGAAAAATCGAACAATTAAATGTTACATTTTATTAACGTTCGTGTTTTACTATATTTATTCTTCATTTCATTGATTATGTAACAGGTTTCACTAAATAAAAGCTCTAAAGTATAGAAAAGCGTCCCTAAAATCCAACTCGAATTTTAGGGACGCTTTTTCTATTTATAACAATATCCTCTCCATCGCTTATTTTCTTACTTGTTTTATCCAAAATCCACCATGAATTTGTTTTGGTTCAGATGAAACAATAAAAGCTCCTCCATCAATCTCAATAATCTGCCTGTATAATTTTCGTTCATTTTTCCTTTGCGTCAATATCTCTAGCATCATCCGTTCGCCGTCACGTCCACTAGCAAGCCAACTCGTTACACCATAACCTAAGTCACGAATTTGATTAGGTAAGTCCAAATTGTACTCTTTTGTAATCACATTGACCGTAATGTATCCAAGTGCGATTCGCTCTTCTATTTTCATTCCAACAATAACACCTACACCAAAACCAATCGCATACGCTAATACATTCGCGATATTATTTAGATTATCTAGTACTAGACTTAGTGCAACTACATAAATAATCATCTCAAATACACTTGATAGAGCAGCTAAATATCGATATCCTTTCATTGTCAGCAATAGCCTTACCGTATAGATTGTCACATATAAAATATTTACAACAAAAATAGTCACCACTATAAACACACTATTATCCACTAAATTACCTCCAACTAAAAAACTGCAGTAAAACTTCGCATTGAAGAATCTTTTACTAATATAACATTCTACTATAATCCTTACAAAAAAAACACTTCATTACAACAAAAAAGCCCTAAATAATTAGGACTTTTCAAATTGCCCGGCAGCGACCTACTCTCGCAGGGGGAAGCCCCCAACTACCATTGGCGCAGAGAAGCTTAACTACCGTGTTCGGGATGGGAACGGGTGTGACCTTCTCGCCATAACTACCAGACAATATTTAAGTTGTTGAAAGATTGCTCTCTCAAAACTAGAGAAGAAAGGGTTCAGTTAGGTAACTTCGTTTCATTTTTTTGGTTAAGTCCTCGATCGATTAGTATTTGTCCGCTCCATGTATCGCTACACTTCCACTCCAAACCTATCTACCTGATCATCTTTCAGGGATCTTACTTTCCGAAGAAATGGGAAATCTCATCTTGAGGGGGGCTTCACGCTTAGATGCTTTCAGCGTTTATCCCTGCCACACATAGCTACCCAGCGATGCTCCTGGCGGAACAACTGGTACACCAGCGGTGTGTCCATCCCGGTCCTCTCGTACTAAGGACAGCTCCTCTCAAATTTCCTGCGCCCGCGACGGATAGGGACCGAACTGTCTCACGACGTTCTGAACCCAGCTCGCGTGCCGCTTTAATGGGCGAACAGCCCAACCCTTGGGACCGACTACAGCCCCAGGATGCGACGAGCCGACATCGAGGTGCCAAACCTCCCCGTCGATGTGGACTCTTGGGGGAGATAAGCCTGTTATCCCCGGGGTAGCTTTTATCCGTTGAGCGATGGCCCTTCCATGCGGAACCACCGGATCACTAAGCCCGACTTTCGTCCCTGCTCGACTTGTCAGTCTCGCAGTCAAGCTCCCTTGTGCCTTTACACTCTGCGAATGATTTCCATCCATTCTGAGGGAACCTTTGGGCGCCTCCGTTACTCTTTAGGAGGCGACCGCCCCAGTCAAACTGCCCACCTGACACTGTCTCCCCACGCGCTAAGCGTGGCGGGTTAGAATGGTCATACAGCCAGGGTAGTATCCCACCATTGCCTCCTCGTATGCTAGCGCACACGTCTCTTCGGCTCCTACCTATCCTGTACAAGCGGTACAAACATTCCATATCAGGTTGCAGTAAAGCTCCACGGGGTCTTTCCGTCCTGTCGCGGGTAACCTGCATCTTCACAGGTACTATAATTTCACCGAGTCTCTCGTTGAGACAGTGCCCAGATCGTTGCGCCTTTCGTGCGGGTCGGAACTTACCCGACAAGGAATTTCGCTACCTTAGGACCGTTATAGTTACGGCCGCCGTTTACTGGGGCTTCAATTCGTACCTTCGCCGAAGCTAAGCACTCCTCTTAACCTTCCAGCACCGGGCAGGCGTCAGCCCCTATACGTCACCTTACGGTTTTGCAGAGACCTGTGTTTTTGCTAAACAGTCGCCTGGGCCTATTCACTGCGGCTCTCTCGGGCTTGCACCCTAATAGAGCACCCCTTCTCCCGAAGTTACGGGGTCATTTTGCCGAGTTCCTTAACGAGAGTTCTCTCGCTCACCTTAGGATTCTCTCCTCATCTACCTGTGTCGGTTTGCGGTACGGGCAGTACTACTCTTCCTAGAGGCTTTTCTTGACAGCGTGAAATCAGGAACTTCCGTACTTTATTTCCTTCCCCATCACAGCTCATGCTTCGCAAGAAGCGGATTTGCCTACTTCTCACACTCACTGCTTGGACGCACATTTCCATTCGTGCGATTCCCTATCCTTCTGTGTCACCCCATCGGTTAAACAATTAGCACTGGTACAGGAATCTCTACCTGTTGTCCATCGCCTACGCCTATCGGCCTCGGCTTAGGTCCCGACTAACCCTGAGCGGACGAGCCTTCCTCAGGAAACCTTAGATATTCGGTGGAAGGGATTCTCACCCTTCTTTCGCTACTCATACCGGCATTCTCACTTCTAAGCGCTCCACCAGTCCTTCCGGTCTGACTTCACCGCCCTTAGAACGCTCTCCTACCACGAACCTCTCAAAGAGGTTCATCCACAGTTTCGGTAATATGTTTAGCCCCGGTACATTTTCGGCGCGGGGTCACTCGACCAGTGAGCTATTACGCACTCTTTCAATGGTGGCTGCTTCTAAGCCAACATCCTGGTTGTCTAAGCAACCCCACATCCTTTTCCACTTAACATATATTTGGGGACCTTAACTGGTGGTCTGGGCTGTTTCCCTTTCGACTACGGATCTTATCACTCGCAGTCTGACTCCCGAGTATAAGTACATGGCATTCGGAGTTTATCTGAATTCGGTAACCCGAGAAGGGCCCCTAGTCCAAACAGTGCTCTACCTCCATGACTCTTTACCTCGAGGCTAGCCCTAAAGCTATTTCGGAGAGAACCAGCTATCTCCAAGTTCGATTGGAATTTCTCCGCTACCCACACCTCATCCCCGCACTTTTCAACGTGCGTGGGTTCGGACCTCCAGTAAGTATTACCTTACCTTCATCCTGGACATGGGTAGATCACCTGGTTTCGGGTCTACGACCTGTTACTTATTCGCCCTATTCAGACTCGCTTTCGCTACGGCTCCGCTTTTTCCGCTTAACCTTGCAACAAATCGTAACTCGCCGGTTCATTCTACAAAAGGCACGCTATCACCCATTAACGGGCTCTAACTACTTGTAGGCACACGGTTTCAGGAACTGTTTCACTCCCCTTCCGGGGTGCTTTTCACCTTTCCCTCACGGTACTGGTTCACTATCGGTCACTAGGGAGTATTTAGCCTTGGGAGATGGTCCTCCCGGATTCCGACGGAATTTCACGTGTTCCGCCGTACTCAGGATCCACTCTGGAGGGAAAGCTATTTCAACTACCGGGCTGTTACCGTCTTTGGCGGGCCTTTCCAGACCGCTTCATTTATAACTTTCTTTTGTAACTCCGTATAGAGTGTCCTACAACCCCAAGAAGCAAGCTTCTTGGTTTGGGCTCTTTCCGTTTCGCTCGCCGCTACTCAGGAAATCGATTTTTCTTTCTCTTCCTCCAGGTACTTAGATGTTTCAGTTCCCTGGGTCTGCCTTCCTCACGCTATGTATTCACGTAAGGATACTATCCGACTAAAGATAGTGGGTTCCCCCATTCGGAAATCTCTGGATCAACGCTTACGTACAGCTCCCCAAAGCATATCGGTGTTAGTCCCGTCCTTCTTCGGCTCCTAGTGCCAAGGCATCCACCGTGCGCCCTTTCTAACTTAACCAATTTACTTCATTGAAGTAAAGGTTGTTTTTCTGATTTTCCGTATCAGCGATGATACATCCAATCAGATGAAAGATTCACTTTCAGATGATTCTCGGTTACTTGTGTCATAAATAGTTACCTATTTATGCTAACTTTACTAACTTTCTTATCTAGTTTTCAAAGAACAAACAGTATAGAGAAGAATTAACCTCTCAAAACTGAACAAATATAGAAGAACGAAAACTCACAGGTTTCCTTTTCCTTAGAAAGGAGGTGATCCAGCCGCACCTTCCGATACGGCTACCTTGTTACGACTTCACCCCAATTATCTGTCCCACCTTCGGCGGCTGGCTCCTAAAAGGTTACCCTACCGACTTCGGGTGTTACAAACTCTCGTGGTGTGACGGGCGGTGTGTACAAGGCCCGGGAACGTATTCACCGCGGCATGCTGATCCGCGATTACTAGCGATTCCGGCTTCATGTAGGCGAGTTGCAGCCTACAATCCGAACTGAGAATGGTTTTATGGGATTGGCTCCACCTCGCGGCTTCGCTACCCTTTGTACCATCCATTGTAGCACGTGTGTAGCCCAGGTCATAAGGGGCATGATGATTTGACGTCATCCCCACCTTCCTCCGGCTTGCACCGGCAGTCACTTTAGAGTGCCCAACTAAATGCTGGCAACTAAAATCAAGGGTTGCGCTCGTTGCGGGACTTAACCCAACATCTCACGACACGAGCTGACGACAACCATGCACCACCTGTCACTTTGTCCCCGAAGGGAAAGCTCTGTCTCCAGAGTGGTCAAAGGATGTCAAGACCTGGTAAGGTTCTTCGCGTTGCTTCGAATTAAACCACATGCTCCACCGCTTGTGCGGGCCCCCGTCAATTCCTTTGAGTTTCAACCTTGCGGTCGTACTCCCCAGGCGGAGTGCTTAATGCGTTAGCTGCAGCACTAAGGGGCGGAAACCCCCTAACACTTAGCACTCATCGTTTACGGCGTGGACTACCAGGGTATCTAATCCTGTTTGCTCCCCACGCTTTCGCGCCTCAGCGTCAGTTACAGACCAGAGAGTCGCCTTCGCCACTGGTGTTCCTCCACATATCTACGCATTTCACCGCTACACGTGGAATTCCACTCTCCTCTTCTGCACTCCAGTCTTCCAGTTTCCAATGACCCTCCCCGGTTAAGCCGGGGGCTTTCACATCAGACTTAAAAGACCGCCTGCGCGCGCTTTACGCCCAATAAATCCGGACAACGCTTGCCACCTACGTATTACCGCGGCTGCTGGCACGTAGTTAGCCGTGGCTTTCTGGTTAGATACCGTCAAGGGACAAGCAGTTACTCTTATCCTTGTTCTTCTCTAACAACAGTACTTTACGATCCGAAAACCTTCTTCATACACGCGGCGTTGCTCCGTCAGACTTTCGTCCATTGCGGAAGATTCCCTACTGCTGCCTCCCGTAGGAGTCTGGGCCGTGTCTCAGTCCCAGTGTGGCCGATCACCCTCTCAGGTCGGCTATGCATCGTTGCCTTGGTAGGCCTTTACCCTACCAACTAGCTAATGCACCGCGGGCCCATCTGTAAGCGATAGCCGAAACCATCTTTCAAAGTGATGACATGCGTCACTACTTATCATTCGGTATTAGCCCCGGTTTCCCGGAGTTATCCCCAACTTACAGGCAGGTTGCCCACGTGTTACTCACCCGTCCGCCACTAACTTTGGAAGAGCAAGCTCTTCCTCCGTTCGTTCGACTTGCATGTATTAGGCACGCCGCCAGCGTTCGTCCTGAGCCAGGATCAAACTCTCTTTAAAATATAAATTGAATTTGAATACTTATTCAACACCGTGAATAAGATTCCTTGCGTCAAATTGACTTCGCTAGCAATTAAATTACTAGTTTGTTTTGTTGAAAACAGCTTTCTGTTTTCTGCCCTGCGATTACCAGTGAGACTTTACGTCTCATTGCTTTTCGTCTTCTTCTTTGTTCAGTTTTCAAAGGTCAGTTGCTTTGTTAACGCAACTTTTAAATCTTACCATAAAGATTTAATCACGTCAACAACTAATTTTTAAAATAATTTTCAATAAATTATCTTGTATCAATTCAGCTTTATTATTATATAATACCTTTTAACTAAATACAAGTGTTTTGCGTTATATTTTCAATTCTTGTTCTAATGCATGTATAAAATCCTGCATAATTTTTTGCTTTTTTTGGGCCATCTCTTTCGCAGTTTGGGTATTTAATTGGCTTTCGATTAGTAATAACTTATCATAAAAGTGTTGTATTGTCGTGTTTTCAGGATTAAGTGGATTAGCTATTTCTCGATTATGCGCCCCTCCATATGTAAAGGTTCTAGCTATACCGACTGCTCCAATAGCATCTAGTCGATCTGCATCTTGAACTATTTTTTCTTCTATTGTTTGGGCTTGAATAGGATTATTACCTTGTTTAAAAGATACCGACTCAATAATTCGAATAATTTGGGTGATTAAATTAGGTGGTATTTCTTGTTGTTTCATCCATATTACTAATCCATTACTAGCTTGTGCTGGGTTCCTAGTTAACTTGGCGTCGGAATAGTCGTGGAAAAGTGCCGCTAATTCCATTGCAAATAAGTCTCCGCCTTCTGTCACTTGGATTCTTTTGCTAAGTTTATGCACTCGGTTAATATGTGCCCAGTCATGACCTGTTGTTTCATTTTCAAAATGAGTTTGCATCCATTTTTCAGCTTCAGTAATAATTTTGTCTTTATTCATTATTTTAGCTCCTTTTTTAATTCTCTTTCATGTACAATAGTAGAAAATAGAAATGGGGTATTCGATGTTTAAATTTGAGCACGTTACTTTAAAACGCGATAATAAAACCATCTTATCGGATATTAATTGGGTGGTAAATGAAAAAGAAAATTGGGCAATACTTGGATTGAATGGCTCGGGAAAAACAACATTATTACAATTATTAAATGGTTATCTTTGGCCAAGTAGCGGCAACTTACAAGTAATGGGGCATGTTTTCGGTCAAACTTCCTTACCAGAATTACGTAAGTCTATCGGCTGGGTTAGTAATGCCTTAGCCCAACAGCTAAAAGACTACGAACTTAGTGAGCAAATTGTGCTTAGTGGCAAATTTGCAAGTATCGGTTTGTATGCAAAAATGACAAAGGCTGAAATTGCTGATGCCAAGCAAATTCTTACTGATTGTGGCGGTGCATCTCTTATCGGAAAAGCTTATAGAATTTTATCACAAGGCGAACGTCAAATCGTCTTAATCGCCCGTGCACTAATGGCTCACCCTCGATTGCTTATTCTCGATGAACCTTGTAATGGTCTCGATTTATTCGCCAAAGACCAACTACTAGAGCGCATTAAAAAGATGGCAGAACGACCTGATTGTCCAACAATGCTTTTCGTAACACATCATACCGAAGAAATCTTATCTTGTTTTGATAATATCATTTTACTACGTGATGGGGAAATAACACATCGCGGGAAAACGGAAAAGCTTTTGACCACACCTGTTCTTCAAACATTTTATCAAAAGCCTATAGAACTTATTCGGATAAAAGATGACTCCATTGCCGTCTATCCGAAGTAAATGGTATAGTGATGACAAGAAAATCTTTATTTAGAGGAGCGAAGTATATTGTATGAAACAATAATTGCAAAAGCCGGTGCTCGCGAGTTACTAGGGATGGATACAAGTTTAATATACGGCTCCTTTAGTTATCGTATCGAAGGCGAATTAATGGAATTGGATGGACTTTGGATTTCTAATGAAGATGCTTTTATTTTTTACTTAGAAAATGAGGAGATATATTTACTGAAGAAATTCGCCTATGAGGATATTCAAATCTTGGAACAAAAAAGAAGCATTGTTTCGATGACAAAAAAATTAATTTTAAAATTTAAAAATAAAGAATGTTATACCCTTCTTGTAGCAAATGGTGAGGCAAAAATCTTTGCCAATAGCGTAAATGAGCGTATCCAAAAAGTGAGCCAGGATTAATTCCTGACTCACTTTTCTTTAGGCTTTTTCTTCAAATAAACGAGCTACTTCGATAATTACTTCTGTTGCTTTCACCATACTTTCAAGCGCAACATACTCAAATTTACCGTGGAAGTTTTCTCCTCCACCAAAAATATTTGGTGTTGGTAATCCTTTATAAGAAAGTTGTGCGCCATCTGTTCCCCCACGAATTGGACTGATTTTTGGCTCGATATCTAAGTTTCGCATCGCGGCACTAACTATGTCGACAATTTCTTTTACTGGTTCGATTTTTTCTTTCATATTGTAGTATTGATCTTTCAATGTTAGCTCAACCGTTCCTTCGCCATATTTTTCTTCTAATTCTTTGGCGATGGTTGCGATATGTGTCTTACGTTCGACAAATTTGAGATGATCAAAGTCGCGAATGATATAATAAGCTTTTGCTTCTTCTACATCACCGTTTAGGGAAATTAAATGATAAAATCCTTCATAGCCATCTGTAAATTCTGGTGCTTCTTGAGCTGGAATGCGTGAATGGAACTCCATCGCCATTTTGACAGCATTGACCATTTTATTTTTGGCAGTTCCAGGGTGAACACTATTTCCTTTGAAGGTGATTTTAGCTCCGGCTGCATTAAAACTTTCATATTCTAATTCTCCGAGTGGGCCACCGTCCATTGTATAAGCATATTTTGCACCGAAAGCTTCCACATCAAAACGTTCTGGGCCTCGTCCGATTTCTTCATCAGGTGTAAACGCAACACGGATTTTTCCATGTTTGATTTCTGGGTGCTTTATTAGATAATTCATGGCTACCATAATTTCAGTGATACCTGCTTTATCATCTGCCCCAAGTAGTGTTGTCCCATCCGTTGTGATTAGTGTTTGGCCTTTGTACTCTGCTAGTTCTGGAAATTGTTTCGGGGAAAGAATGACATTTAATTCTTTATTCAAAACAATGTCCGTCCCGTCATAATTTCCATGTACTTGTGGCTGAACACTCTTACCAGTTAAGTCTGTCGCGGTATCTAAATGCGCTAAAAAACCGATAACGGGTACTTCTTTTGTTGTGTTAGAAGGGAGTGTTGCCATAACATAGCCGAATTCGTCGACAGTAACAGCTTCCATTCCGATTTCTTTTAGTTCAGATACAAGCATGTTAGCCAATTCCATTTGGCCTGGTGTTGTTGGGCAAACAGTACTATCTTCGTTTGATTGTGTATCTACTTTGACATATTTGGTGAATCGGTTTAATAATTCTTCTTTCATCTTCGTCACTCCCTCAGATTCAATTCTTTTTCATTATAAACTTGATTTTCCAAAAATTCTATTCCGGGCTGTCGATTGCTTGTAGAAATGTTTGTAATTTGAGCGTGGTTCGCCAGTTTCGGCTAGTGGATAATGTTTTTTTATATTCCCCTAGGAAAACGGGTAACCTTAGCGTATGAAATTGATTCGAAAAAACGTGAACATATAGAACGCGGCCAATTGCCACTACTTCTGCTTGGTGGTTTTTTTGATGTGGGATATGTATATTTTCTTTGTAAAAAATGGCTATCCAGTGTTCTTCTTCGCCAATTGATTCTGGTGGAAAAGGGTTATTTTGGATAATCTCGTTGTAATTGACTTCTTCATATACCAAAACATCAATCGTTAGTTCGAATGTGTTTTGGATAATTTCGATTAGTTTTTTTGCAACAAGTTCTTCGGTTTGTAATTTAGAGCTTAAAATGATGTTGCCGCTTTGGATATAGGTTTTTACATTAGTGAATCCAGCTTTTTGTATCACTGTTTTTAGTTCATTCATATTGATTTTATTTTTACCAGCGACATTTACCGCTTTTAGTAAAGCGACATAATTTTTCATTTAGTCTCCCCCCAATCTTTTAAGTTCATTATAGCATGCAAATTACGTTATAATAAGGCTATTAGTTGAATGGAGGTTGTGATACAGATGAAGTTAATTTCTTGGAATGTGAACGGGCTTCGAGCGGTGGTAAAAAAAGGGTTTTTGGAGTATTTTGATAGCGTGGATGCAGATATTTTTTGTTTGCAAGAAACGAAATTACAAGCGGGACAAATTGATTTAGACTTGCCTGGATACAAAGATTACTGGAATTATGCGGTGAAAAAAGGTTATTCTGGAACAGCAATTTTCACGAAAAAAGAACCACTTTCGGTACAATATGGTCTTGGGATAGAAGAACATGATACAGAAGGCCGGGTAATTACGCTAGAATTCGAAAATTTTTTCATGGTGACTGTTTATACGCCTAATTCACAAGCAGAATTAAAGCGGCTTGATTATCGGATGACCTTTGAAGATGCGATTTTAGCTTATGTGAAGAAACTGGATGAAACAAAACCAGTAATACTTTGTGGTGACTTGAATGTCGCTCATGAAGAAATTGATTTAAAAAATCCGAAGACGAATCGTAAAAATGCTGGTTTTTCTGATGAGGAACGCGCGAAATTCACGGCATTTTTAGAAGCAGGATTTGTGGATAGTTTCCGATATTTTTATCCTGATTTAGAAGATGCTTATTCTTGGTGGTCATACCGGATGAATGCTAGGGCTCGGAATACCGGCTGGCGGATTGATTATTTTGTTGTTTCAGAGCGTCTCAAAGATAATTTAGTTGATGCAAAAATCCATCCAGATGTGCTTGGGTCGGATCATTGTCCGGTTGAGCTCGAACTTAATGTATAGCAGGAAAAATCCAAGTTCTCGGATAGCGAACTTGGATTTTTTTAACGGAGAACTAATTCCGTTATCGCATCAATGGTATCTTTTAAGTAGTTATATTCTTTTTTCTTGGTAATCATTCCGTAAACCAGTTGAAACTCTTTTTTTGTAATAGGAAGTGTTATGATATTCGTCGCCTTGTTATTAATAAGTGAACGAGGCACTATTCCAATTTGCTTATCTGTTAAAATATCCGGAATTAATAATTGATTAGAACAAATATAATGCGTTTTCAGCTTACTAAATAGCTTATCTTTTTGCAGTGCTGCTATAAATCGTTGATGGCTTAAGCAAGTTTTGTCACCATAAAGTAAAGGGAAGTTTAAAATATCTTCCAACAATAGTGGTCTTTTATTTAAAAGTTCATGATTCTTTAACGTAATAAAGACAATTTCATCTTCAGCTATTTTCTTAAATTCTAATTCTGATGATAGGTTAGTATTTTCACCGACAAATGCAACATCTAGTTCATTTTGTTGAATTAACGCAGTAAGCCTTTGTGTATTCCCCATTTCAAAAAATGCATTCATTTTCGGCCGGTGCGTTTTTAACCAGCTGATTATTTGAGGTAGTAAGTGTTTGGCTAGCGATTCAATTATTCCAATTCGTATCTCCCCTACTTGCTCGGATGCGATTTCTTCTGATATGGATTGGATGCTTTTCCAGTGATCAATCAAATTATCTATCTCTTTATAAAATAATTCCCCTTCTTTTGTTAAAGTGGATTTCCACCCCCTATAAAATAAAGGAAATCCGACTGTTTCTTCTATCTTTTTAATATGCTTAGTAACATTTGATTGAGAGTAACCTAGAAATTCTGCGGCTGTCGAAAAACCCTTTTTCTCAACCACTGCTTTGAATGTAATTAGTTCATTTATATTCATCGGTATCACCTTCATTACTTTTTAGAATAATTATACACCAAATTATGAATTATCGTTATGAGAAGTTTCGTTGTACAATAAAACCACTAAGCAAGGAGGGATTTTTATGCCAATAGTTAAGATTTTTCATGAGAGCAATTTTACAGAGGAAACGGTGGAAAACATAAACCGAGCTATCCACAACGCACTTATAGAATGTTTTCAAATACCAGAAAATGATAGCTTTCAACTTTGGGTTTCAACGGATGCTACAGCTAATTTTGTTGATGCACATTATTTGTTACCTACTGGAAAAAGAAATAACGAGTTTCTTTATCTCGAAATTTTTTGCGGACCAGGGCGCTCAATAGAACAGAAGCGTTCGCTATATCAAACTATTGTAGCGCAGATGGAGCAAACAACTTCATTGTCCAAGCAAAATATTTTTATATTACTAAATGAAGTGTCTCTTGAAAATTGGTCTTTTGGAGATGGTAAGACGCAAATGATAGCATTTTGAAGAAAGAAGGTATGGAAAATGACAAATAAACCGATTATTGAGAACTTAAGTCCTGAATTTAAAGTTTTCGCACCAGACTTAGCAAGTTATACAAATGATATCTTGTTTCAAAAAGTTTGGTTGGATGAACAGTTGGATTCAAAGACTAGAAGCATTGTAACGTTGACTCTTTTAGCCACACTTGGTAATACGGAACAAATACCTTTCCACTTAGAAACAGCTGCAAAAAATGGTGTTTCTCAAAAAGAACTCTCTGCGCTCTGTACCCATTTAGCCTTTTATATTGGTTGGCCACAAGCGATGTTATTAATAAACCAACTTATTAAATAGGATTGATCCGATAAAAAAATCCCCACTCAAAAGAGTGAGGATTTTTAAAATTATTTAGCTAATGCTTTTTTTGCTGAATCAGCAAGTGTGTTAAATGATGCGATATCATTTACTGCTAAGTCTGCAAGCATTTTACGGTTAATGTCAATTCCAGCTAATTTTAAGCCGTGCATTAATTTGCTGTATGAAAGATCTTGCATACGAGCAGCCGCATTGATACGTGCAATCCATAATCTACGGAAGTCACGTTTCTTTTGACGACGATCTCTGTAAGCATATTGATAAGATTTCATTACTGCTTGGTTAGCTACTTTGAATAATAAATGTTTAGAGCCGTAATACCCTTTGGCTAATTTAACTATTTTTTTACGACGTTTGCGTGTTACTGTTCCGCCTTTTACGCGTGGCATATTGTCTACCTCCTAGAATTTACAAAAATATGTTGCTCTTACTTCATTTTAGCGACCATTTGACGAATACGTTTGAAATCGCCAGCTGATACCATTGCTGATTTACGCAGTTTACGTTTTTGTTTTTGGGATTTGTTAGCGAACATATGGCTAGTGAAGCCGTGTCTGCGTTTTAGTTTTCCAGATCCTGTTCTTTTGAAACGTTTAGCGGAACCGCGGTGGGTTTTCATTTTTGGCATGAATATTTCCTCCTCAAAACTTTACTTTTCATGAAGTGGTGCTAGGACTAAGAACATCGAACGTCCGTCCATTTTTGGTCTTTGCTCAATTGTACAAAGGTCTTCGCACGCTTTTGCAAAACGGTCAAGCACCTTCTGACCGATTTCTTTGTGTGTAATCGCACGGCCTTTAAAACGGATAGAGCATTTTACTTTATCGCCTTTTTCAAGGAATTTACGTGCATTACGTAGCTTCGTATCAAAATCGTGTTCGTCAATCGTTGGACTTAGACGAACTTCCTTCATTACGATGACTTTTTGGTTCTTACGGGCTTCTTTATCTTTCTTCTGTTGTTCAAAACGGAATTTACCGTAGTCCATAATACGAGCTACTGGCGGTTTCGCTGTTGGAGCAACAAGCACTAGATCAAGATTAGCCTTTTCAGCAATTTGAAGCGCATCGATTTTACTCTTCACGCCTAATTGTTCACCGTCTTGGTCGATCAATCTTACTTCACGTGCACGAATCCCATCGTTTACCAACATGTCTTTGCTAATGGTGAGCCACCTCCACTTAATTTTGTTACAACAAGATAGAAAATAGCTGTTCAAATCTGCGGCCTGCTAACTCGTTCGTTCAGAGGCCATAAAAAAACGGGCTGCTTTTCAGCAATCCCGCACATTCAAAGTCGCGCAAATAACGCGACGAAAGTTTGAATTTTTTGCCTGAAAACGTCCATGTTAACGAGGCGAGAAGCGGGTTGCTTCTTCTTTCTTGTTTAATAACCTTACCTACTATATCATATGAAAACGCCAGTGTCAACCAAGATTGCAAATTTTATTAATGGCTTAATTGTAATAGACTATTGACATAAATTATAGACTTTAGGCGTAGATGAATACGCCAATAATTGTTACACAACAAATATGTTGTGCTACTTTATTTTTGTAAATTTTTCTATACTTCAAGCAAACAGTAACTTTGTCAGCATCTCTGAGCTTATAATAATTGATAAAATCATTGGGGTATTCATTAATAATAAAGGAAAATAAATATTATTGGTATAAATGCATTAGCGATTATATAGAAATAAAACAAAAAGGAAAATAGAAGAAAGTGTTCCAATAGAGTATAAATCTGCATTAACAAAAGCAGGGTGAAAAATCTACTGCTGAAGAAGCTGATTATGCACGCTAAAATTTAAGTGAATAATTATTTATCCTACGATTTAAGATCATCCTAGTAACTATAATTATTAAGAAACAGAAGCAAAAGTGTATCTAAAATAAAAAAAATAAGCAGAAATCTTGTATAATCCATTTTAAAAATAAACCTATACAATGATTGCTGCTTATTTTTTTCATGTTTTTAATGCTTAATTCAAGTTATTTATCAGCCTCTTTTTGTTAAAATATACATAGCATATACAGATAATCCATTTATACAAATTCAAAACAAAAAACCTTTATTTAGCAAGAACTTCTACCATTATTGGGAACATCAAAAGAACTTTCAGAAAGATAGCAACTGCAACGTGGTACTAGTTAACCCTCTAAAATATCTTTAAACAACTCCGACTTGGTATTTCATCTAAAAAAGAGACATTTAATATAATAAATATGAGAATCTTATTTTTCGTCCCAATAAAACGCTCGTAAATTTTTTAATTGAAGAATTAAAGTTATATCTCTTACCTTATTATTTGTGATGGATAGCATCTCTAATTCTTTTAATTTTGCAAGTGGGCTAATATCTGTTAACTCATTACTATCCAAACATAGTTCTATTAAATGAGTGGCATGTTCTAAAGGACGAATATCGCTTATTTGATTGTCAGCCAAATGGAGAATTATCAAGTTAGGTAAATATTGTAACCCTTCAATGGATTGAATATCTTTATCATTAGCTTGTACTTCTTCTAACTTATCTAGTTCTATTTGTGATACTACATCTGTTACATGTTTCTTTTTTAAATATTTTTTCATTACTTTTGCTAAGTTAGCATCTGGAAAAACTTGGTTAATAGGCGTTGGTTTTTCAAGAACAGAGGTCTCTTTGTATAACGGCTGCAGCACTATACCGTTAAATAAGGCTTGTGTTTTACCAACTTTTACGATTTTCCCAAACGTATAGTTTACTTCCCTCGTATAATGAGGCAAATTCCAAATTACACTCGCATTCATATAATTTCCATTATCACTAATAAAATTTGGAGATACTAATGTTCCGTCTGGACCTTTGATAGTATTAGCAATCATTAAGTGTTGTTCATATGCTAGTGGTTTGTTTATACATTTTTGACAAGCCAAATCTAGCCAAGTTAGTTTCTTCAAACTTGCTAATGCACTTAAATCTCTTAGTTCATTTCTTCTCAAATCTAACACTTTTAATTTAGTTAAATGAGCAAGAGCGTCAATGTTTCTTAACTTATTTTTACTAATAGACAATGTCTCTAGTTCCGTCAAATGAGAAAGCGAACTAACATCTCTCAGTTCATTTCCATCTAGAAATAAGCGGGCTAATTTGGTGCTTGGAATACCGTTTAAATTTTCTAGTTTATTTTCATCTACACAAAGATGAACTAAATTAGTTAAACCTTCTAATGGGCTAAGATCACTTATCTGATTACGACACAAGTATAGCTCTTTTAAATAAATAAAAAATTGTAATCCTTCTAAACATTTAATATTGCAATCATTCCCATTAAATTCTCGTACTTCGTTTAGTTCTTTTTGCGAAACAATATCTGTTACACTCGCCTTCTTCAAAACTTTTTTTACTTCTTCAGCTAGACCTGGATCCGGAAAGAGTTGATTAATAGGCAGCGGTTTGGTAATCTTCACAGCCTGTACCTTTGTGCCTAAGCTTGTGTTAACACACACAACCATCGCTGTTAGTAACATTACTATTAATACATTGTTCAACCAATCTTTTTTATTCAACCGTTTACACTCCTCTTATATAAATTGAAAATACTCCAAATGGATAGCATATTGTCGACTCACCATATCATCTTTAAGCTATTTCAAGTATGTATTGTAACTAAAAATAGGCTACTATTTTTTACTCCAATTAAATTCTTCTAATTTCATTAAATGATTCATTAAATTTCTTGCCGTTAATCCACTTATCTTATTATCCTTAATAGAGAGAGTCTCTAATTTCGATAAATTAATAAGCTCACTAACATTCTCATCCGTTAAATCATTATTGTCTAAATACAGTTCTTTTAAATGAATTGAATTTTTTAAAGAACGAATGTTGCTCAGATGATTATCCGATAAAAAGGCTCTTTTTAAGTTTGGTAAATATTGCAGTCCCTCAATGGAATGAATATCTTTATTATCCGCGTGGATTTCATATATTTTATTCAACTCAACTTGAGAAACCATCTCTGTTATATGTTTCTTCCTTAAACTTCTTTTCACTATTTCTGCTAAATTAACATCTGGAAAAATTTGATCAATTGGCTTTGAAATTTCAAGTTCTGCTGCTTTTCGTTGTAATGGCTGCGTTATTACTCCGTGAAACGTTGCCGTTGTTTTTCCAACTGTTACTACCTTATTAAAGCTACAACTTACTTTTTCCGTGTATTCAGGTAAATGCCATATAAGTTTTCCATCAGTGTATGTCCCATCATTACTAATATAGCTTGGTACAACCAGTTTTCCTTCCATGTCTTTAAAAGTATTTGGAACAAGTAAATTAGGCTGATAATCTACCGGTTCATTGACACATCGCTGCTCTGATACAAGTAGTCTCTCCATATTCTTTAATTTTTCCAACCCGCGTATATCTCGTAATTGGTTCTCTCTCAAATCCAATTCTTCTAAGCTTGTCAAACTGGGGAGTATCTGGATATTACTTAACTTATTTCCTTTTAAAGATAGATTTTCTAAGTTAGTTAAATTTGCTAATGGACTAATATCTGTTATTTCATTATCACCCAAAAGTAAGTCACTTAGTGGATTTGAATTTGCAATTTTCTTAATATCACTTATATCATGTAATTTATTTTTCCCCAAATCCAATACAGCCAATTTTTTTAAACTTGCTAAAGGACTAATATCCGTTATTTGGTTGCCTGACAAATACAACACTTGTAAATTAGTCAAGTATTGTATCCCTTCCACCGATTGGATTCCTTTATTGTCAGCACTGACTTGGCGTAAACTATCCAATTCCTGTTGCGTTACAACATCTGTTACACTTTTCTTTCTTAAAATTATTTGCATTTCTTCTGCCAAATTAGAATCCGGAAAAATTTGATTAATGGGCATCGGGTGCTTAATATTCACTGCTTGCACCTTTGCTCCTAAACTCGTGTTAACACATAAGAAAATCGCCGCTAATAATATGGCTACTATTACATTTTTCAAACATTCTTTTTTATTCAATGCTTACACTCCTCTTATATAAATTTAGAGATATTAAAAAGAATTTTCATATGAAGAAGTTTTCACTTTCAACTCTTTTCAACGCGCTATCGCTTTGTATTCTAACTAAAATAAGCTTTTATTTATATAACAAAAGTTAATATTTTTATTAATACTTATGTTGATGATGCTAAAGTAACCTGTATTCTCATTCATCCTAAAAAAACTGACCTCCTTAAGACAGACTTTTGGTCTAGCTTTTGAAGGTCAGCGATTTTTATTATCTTCTTGTACTTAGGTTCACTGCTCTAGTCCAACCAGCGCCTTTGATTCGGTACCATTGTTGGCCTTTAATGGTTGCTTTTCGATCAATCGTTACTCTCTTGCGTCCAAATTTTTGGAGCTTTCCACAACAAATGGCTGCATCTGCCACGGGCATACGGTAATAAGCTTGCTTTTTCTTTCTTGCATTCACAAAACGCGTGCCTTTCTCTTTTTTCTCCATCCTTGGATTGTAGAAAACTGCCACATTTTTAGCCTCTACCCAGCCAATCGTTTTGTTGCCAACTCTCACTTGGTAGTATAAACCATTACCTGTTTGTGCTTCTCGTAAAATGCGTAAATCTTTACCAGTGAACCGTGATAAAGCGCCTACCACTTTATAGCCGCTAGTATTATAAGGATTGGACCACACCTTTTTCCCTTTCGCTAATTTTACTTTGGCATAGGCTGTCATTGGTTTGTTGTAAAGCACGGTGGTCACGTTAGTAGCTTTTACCCAACCAACACCTTGGAGTAGTAGCCACTTTTCTTTTCCAACGGTGACTTCGCGTTGGACGATTAGTCTTTTCCCTTTCCATTTCGTAAGGGGCCCCTTGTTAACCGCGGCTTCTGCGACAGGAAGTGTATAAGCATGTTGGCCTTCTTTTCCACGGACAATATAGCGAGCTCCTGTCGCTTTCTTCTCCATGCTGGTTTGATAGAAAATCCCCAGCGCTTTCGTTTCTACCCAGCCAATCGGTTTTCCACCTACACTAAATTGATAATAACTGCCACTACTTGTTTGTGCTTCTCGTAAGATGCGTAAGTTCTTGCCGGCATAGGCCGACACCATTCCTACTTGTTTAGCATCTTTTGTATTAGAAGGCTGCGTCCAAACCGTGCTTTTCATTCCAGGTTTCACACGCCCGTACGCTGTGATGGTTTTATTCGATTTCACTATGTCCAGTTTATTAAATGGTTGGGTTACTTGACCGCTAAATTTGAAAGTAGCGTTGCCTATTGTCACAGTTTGATTAAAGGTATAACATACTTCTTTCTTATACGTAGGTAAATTCCAAGTGAGTTTAGGTGGATTATAGGTTACTTTGTCACTGCTAGAATTGGGCGCAACCCATGTTCCTGTCATACCTTTGACTATATTAGGAATAGTTACATTCCCTTGAAAGTTGATAGGCTGATTTATAAATGTTTGGTTAGATAAATCTAATTCCTGAAGGTTTTTCAGCCCTTTTAGTGGGCTTATATCAACAATATGGTTACGTGCTAGCCTTAACACTTCTAGTTGCGTTAAACTCTTTAATGCTTTGATATCCTGTATGCAGTTACCTTCTGCATGCAGATATTTTAAATTGGTTACATTGGCTAATTCCTTTATATTATTTACTTTATTACCATTAAACCCCACTCCAACTAAATTAGGTAATTTCGCTAAAGTATCAATATTTGTCACCTGATTGTCATAAAAAAACAAGTAGGTTAAATGAGACAACTCCACTAATTTACTTATGTCGCTCACTTTATTCTTATCAAAATCTAAAAATTCTAAATTAGACAATTTCTCCAATATGCTGATATCTGTTATATGATTTTGACTAAATTCTAAACTAGTTAAATTGATTAAATTTGCCAGTGAACTTATATTAGCCACTTGGTTTCGGTTAAAATATAATCCTGTTAAATTAGTTAGCTTTGCTAGTGAACTTACGTCAACTACTTGATTTTCATTAAAAGATAAGACCTTAAGTTTAAGTAAACCTGCTAAATGATTTATATTAGTTAGTTGATTATTATTCAGATATAATTTTTTTAGTTTCACTAAAGTGGATAATGCACGAATATCTTTGATTTCATTGTTGTTCAAATCTAGCGTAGTTACATTAGACAGACTCGCTAGACCACTTATATCGGTTAATTGATTACTATTTAAGTATACTGTTTCCAGTTTATTTAAATTGGAAAGACCACGGATATCTTTGATTTGATTATTACTCAAACTCAGCTTACTTAAGTTGGACAAGCTGGCTATGGCACTAATATCAGTTAATTGATTATTCTCCAAATATAGTGTTTCTAGTTTAGTTAAGCTAGCTATTTCACTTATATCTTTTGGTTGGTTATTATTCAGATATAAAGATTTTAAGTTTTGTAAGTATTGCACTCCTTTAATAGATTGTATATTCCTTCTATTAGCATAAATATTCTCTACTTGATCTAAATCCTGTTGAGAAACTAAATCTGTTTCGCTACCTTTTTTCAATGACCATTTCATGATTTCTGCTAAACTTCGGTCTGGAAAAATTTGATTAATGGGCATCGGATTGGAAATACTTGCTGCATATACCTTTGTTTCAGAACCTATATTCATGTAGGTAGCAACGATTGCTAATATAGCTATTAGTACCAATTTCAAGTGGAAATTTTTTCTCAACATTATACACTCCTCTTATATAAAATAATTTAGAAACATCAAAAAGAAATTTCATGCGAATATTTTTTGTCATTTCTACACCTCTTTAACATGTTCTAAATTTGTATTTTATCTAACAAATGCAGCTATTTATATAACAAAAGTTAATATTTTTCTAAAACCATATTTTTTCCAATCATTTATTTAAAAAGCACTCTTGTTGTTTGAAACTAGTAGATTTAACTCAGCAACAATTTCAAGCAACTAAACCCAATTTAAAATGGTTCACAGATGTTTCCGAATTACTTTTTGATGAAAAGAAGCTTTATTTTTCAGTCATTGTCGATGGCTATCATAATAAAAATCTTTCTATTGCGATTAGCACATCGACAAACTCGGGTTTAGCTTTTGAAACAATTAATAAAGCATAAGAGATAACAGAAGTAAATGCTGTTATTCTACATTCATGCCAAGGAGCTATTTACACTTCTCCTATATTTCAGGATTATGTAAAGGAAAAGAACATTGTTCAAAGTATGTCCGCCAAAGACGTGTACTATGACAATATTCTTATTGAATCTTTTTCTCTCACTTGAAAACGGAAGCTTTCTATTCTCAAGATTTTACCACGACAAACAAATCATTGAGTTAGCGGCAGAATAATTTATTATTATAATGAACACATTTAATTAAAATCTAAATAATTTGCCCCCTGTTTCATACCGAGTGTAATTTTATACAGTTTAAGTTTTTTGCCAAATTTCTCTATTTTAAGGTCAAACTACAATAGATAAGCGTTTCTATGTACCTACATAGGAGTATACAAAAAAGAATATATCCATATCAATCCTGTTAATAACTTAGAAATTTACTACATTAGAAACAAAGAAAACGAAATGAATTTTTATAAAATAGTGAGTTTAATAATTTTATAACATACACCCAAATAAAAAAGATAAGTGAAGGTAGATATCGAACACTTATAAAAAGTTTTGCCTCTTTTCAGTTTACCGACTTCAAACAATCCATTTTAAAACAACAAAAAACCCTTGATTTCTCAAGGGTTTCAGCCGTTAAATGATTAACGAATTTCTTTAATACGAGCCGCTTTACCACGTAGGTTACGTAGGTAGTAAAGTTTCGCACGACGAACTTTACCACGACGGATAACTTCTAATTTTGCGATACGTGGAGTATGTACTGGGAAAGTACGTTCCACACCAACACTGTTAGAAATTTTACGAACAGTGAAAGTTTCGCTGATTCCAGCTCCGCGACGTTTGATTACTACGCCTTCGAATAATTGGATACGTTCGCGAGTACCTTCGACTACTTTCGCATGTACGCGTACAGTATCACCCGGACGGAAATTTGGAACATCTGGGTTTAGTTGACTTTTTGTGATTTCATCAATCAGTTTGTTCATGTTTTTCTCTCCTTCCAACAAACATTCATTCATATATTAATGAAGCGGAATATCGTTATCAGACTGGTCTCTCCAGTCACCTTATTTAGGTTACCACAAACTAGATTCGCTGTAAAGTTTTTTTCTTACTTTTTTAGCTTTTTAGAAAGGCTTATTTTAATAATAGATTACATTCTTATGAAAAATGAACTTTTCTCTGAAAAAACGGGTATCGTATGTATAACTACTTTTGCTTAGTAAAAAAGTAATTAGAAAGAAGGCATCTTTATGAAAATAACTGCGAAACATCAATATTGGCAAATTACCACCTTCCCTGCGCTATTTCCTGTAAATTGTTATTTAGTTTTAGAAAAAAATAGTTTAACGTTAATTGATACCGGAATTTTAGCACATGCAAAAGGGATTATTTCATTAATAGAGAGACTTCATTTACCACTCAACCGAATTCTTTTAACACATGCACATGGAGATCATATTGGCGGCTTACTCACCTTAAAAAATGCTTTTCCAGATGCGCTCGTGATGTTAGGTAGTAGGGAGAATTTACTTGTTGAAAAAAAAGAAATTTATGCATTTGAAGCACAGATGCCGCTAAAAGGTAGTTATCCAAAAGAACTTCCCGTGAAAATTGATCAGGCATTAAAGGCCGGAGATATGGTTGGTTCACTCCTGGTTATTGATACGCCTGGTCACACACCTGGCTCAGTATCTTTCTTCGACGAACGCAATGGCCATTTGTTTGCGGGTGATTTGTTTCAGACGCGTGGTGGTGCAGCTATTTGTGGTGAGAAAAGACTACTTTTCCCCTTTCCAGCAATGGGATCTTGGGATTTAGCTACAAGCATTAGCTCGGCCAAAGATTTACAATTGATTGAGATAACGGAAATAGCTTGTGGGCATGGGCCAATTAAATCAGCGCTTGATTTTGATTTAAAATCCGTCATAAAAAGAGCACAAAAAAACTAGAAAACCACTGAAGTGGTTTTCTAGTTTTTTTAGAATCGAGTAATTTTAATATTTACAGCTGTTCCATAGGCTAGTTGGTAAACAAGATCATCGACAAAATGTTCTGTGAAAGAACAGTGAATTAAACCGTTTCCACCTGCATCTAATGCTTTCTTTTGCAGCTCTTGTAGTAAGTTTTCAAAGCCTACTGTCTCTAAGTATGCTTCTGGGTCACTTTTGATTCTCGGCCGGACGCTTTTGGCAAAAACAACCGTTAAAATATCATGATTAACATTTATTGGTCCTGTGGAAACTTGTACGTCTTGCCATTTTTGACCGATTCGTTTTTGATCATTTTCTTCTTGCACATAGGCTTCTCGTTCTTTTTGACGTTCGGATTTTCTGCTTTCTTTTTCATCTGGAGTTCCAAAGATTGCCATTTTACAACACGTCCTTTTTTATTTACTTTTTGACCATTCTTTTAGCCAAGACTTTTGCTTGTCTGTTAAGGGGTAATTTTTAAGTAAATCTGGGCGGCGTTCGTAAGTTCTTTTAAGTGATTCTTTGTCACGCCATTCTTCTATCCATGCGTGATTTCCGCTTAGTAAAATATCTGGTACTTTCATTCCTCTGAAATCAGCTGGTCTTGTGTAATGCGGGTGTTCGAGTAATCCTGTCGAGAAAGAATCGGTTACAGCAGAATCTTTATTACCGAGGACGCCTGGAAGTAATCTAATAACACTGTCCATCACAATCATTGCACCAATTTCACCGCCAGTTAGGATATAATCCCCAATCGAAACTTCATCCGTTACAAGATGTTCACGAATTCGCTCATCGTATCCTTCGTAATGCCCACAAATAAAAATAAGGTGGTCTTCCTCCGCAAATTCTTCGGCCATCTTTTGATCAAAACGTTTGCCAGCTGGATCTAATAAAATGACTCTTGGTTTGGTTTCTGGTTGGTTTTCTTTCACTGCAGCTACGGCATCAAATATTGGCTGTGCTTTAAGTAGCATCCCTGCACCGCCACCATAAGGATAATCATCTACAATATGATGCTTTCCTTCTGCGTATTCCCGAAAATCAGTGACCTCAACCGCTACTCGTTCATTTTCAATTGCTTTTTTGATAATCGAATTACCTGTTACACCGGAAAACATAGCTGGAAAAATAGATAGAATATCAATTTTCATTAATCTAGCAGTCCCTCCATTACTTCAATGGTAATTTTTTTGTCTGAAATATTGATTTCTTTTACTACATCTGCAATGTAAGGAATTAGTTTTTCTTTTTTATCGTTGCCTTTAACAACCCAGACATCATTTGCCCCTGGTGTTAAAATCTCTGTAATTTCACCAAGTTCTTCCCCATCTGTTGTTACGACTGAGCAACCGATAATTTCGTGAAAATAAAATTCATTCTCTTCTAGGTCGGTTAGTTGTTTTTCGCTAATTTTAAGTGTGCCTTCTTTCATTCGCTCCACTTGATGAATTCCTGTAAAGCCTTCGAACATTAATAAATCAAAGTTCTTATGTTTACGATGCGAACGAATGATTAATTTCTCGGGTTTTTTGCTATTTTTTCCAAATAAGTAAACGGTATTTCCGGCTTGGAACCGTTCATTAGCAAAATCAGTTGTTGCGATAACGCGAATTTCACCGATTAAGCCATGGGTATTCACAATTTTTCCTACATTGTACATTTTCTCCATAAGTCACCTCTAGCGTATTTCTACTATGATTCCATTCTTTACAACAATCGTTTTTTCAAAAATAGAGCTGTCCCACTTGTCCCCAACTTGAACGTCAATGATGGTTTCTAGCTCTCGTTCACGAATCTCACTACCAAGTTTAAGGACTTCTAATTGTTCCATTTGAAACTGGATAAGTTTTTTCTTTTCCAGGCGAAGTTCTAATTCATGGGTAAAGTAATCTGCCACACGTTCTGGTTGAAATTTGCTTTTTCGTTCCATTTTCTTTTGTTCAAAATGAAGTTGATCACATTCTTGTTCGATTTGCCGTTTTTGTTCATTATAGTATTCGATTAATTCTTGTTTACTTGCTTCCGTTAATACTTGCTTGACGACCACTTTTTGGATGATTTCCACAGGACACCTCCACTAGCAATTATTGTCCTTATTTTACCATAGTTTTTTTGGATTCATCCACTAAAGCTTGGAATAGATGTTCACTTTCTGAGTCGGTTTGATACATTAATTCTGGATGCCACTGCACGCCAAGATACCAACTCGGTAAGTTATCCCCTTCCACAGCTTCAATCATATCATCCTTTGCCCTCGCTGTTACTTTAAAACCAGGCGCTATTTTTTTAATAAATTGGTGATGTAATGAGTTTACCAATTTTTTGTTAGGATGATATTTGGCGAGTTCGCTCGTTGGTTCAATATCAATCGTGTGTGAACCTAATTGCTCATCGACTTGTTGTAAGTGTTGCAAAGCTTTTGTTTCTACTTGGCTAATATCTTGATAAAGCGTACCACCAAGTGCAACATTAACTAATTGCATCCCACGACAAATCGCAAATATTGGTTTTTTTGCATCTAATGCTGCTCGTACTAATGCAATTTCATAACTATCTCGTGGCGGAAAATAAACACCAATTTCTTGAGATGGTTCTTCCAAGTAAAGTTGTGGGGTAATGTCTTGTCCACCAGTAAGTAGTAAACCATCTATTAGAGAAATCGCTTGTTCGGCAGCAGAGGGATTATCAATTGGCAGTGCGACCGGTAATCCTCCAACTTTTTGGATGGCATCTACGTAGCGCTGTTGTGTATAGGTTACCCGATGTCCGTAAAATACGTCCACTCCTTTTACTAATCTATTCCCGGTAATTCCAATAACTGGCTTCATCGCAATTCCTCCATTTCTATTCTATTTTACAACATTTTGTGAGGTAATTGCTTCTCTTAGGATTTATAAAATTATCGAATAAAAAAACTCGCCAAATTGACGAGTTTTTTGTTATTCGATAATTTCAAGACGAATCTTCTTATCGTTTTTGGAACCAACTGCATAGACAAGAGTGCGAATCGCTTTTGCAATACGACCTTGTTTACCAATCACGCGTCCCATGTCTTCTTTATTGACAGACAATTTGTAGGTTAACGATGTATCCGTTTCTTCTGGCGTGATAACAACGTCTTCCGGGTGGTCAACAAGGGGTTTCACGATTGAGAGAATAAGTTCTTCCATTCGCGCCGAGACCTCCTTATTTACCTAATTTTTGGTTATGGAATTTTTCCATGATACCTTCGCGGCTAAGAAGATTGCGAACTGTATCAGATGGTTTCGCACCATTATGCATCCATTTCAAAGTTGCTTCTTCGTCGATTTTCACTTCAACCGGATCAAGTAATGGATTATAAGTACCAATAGTTTCGATTGAACGGCCGTCACGCGGGAAACGAGAATCAGCTACTACAATACGGTAGAAAGGTTTCTTTTTAGAACCAATACGTTTTAAACGAATTTTAACTGCCATAGTTTAATTACACCTCCATAAAGTCTTACACAAGTATATATATTACCAGTAAAGGATTTGTTTGTAAAGTGTTTTTTCTTTACAGAGGATATTTTTTTCTTTTTAGCTGATGGTTTCCGCATTAGCACTAATTTTCCCTTGATTAAGTAACCCATAGAAACGCACATAACCAGAAATATTATGTTCGACATCATCAATTCGAACACGGAAAGATTGATGACGAATAAAGAAACTTCCTTCGATTCTTGCTGGATTTTTATAGTACATTGCCAGTTCTGGATAAAAATAACCGTTTAATTGATAAAGGGCACGCTTCATAATCGTTTTTTCAAGTTCCACTATTGGATAGTCAGATAATAAATTATATTCACCTGTTTGCTCCATTCGAAGCGACATTTCTTTCGTCGCGATCGTGAGTTCTAAAAATGTCGGAAAAGTAGTTTCGCGTTCGTAAATAAAGGTTAAATTATCAAAAGCATTTTTTAGTCCAAATTCATAATATGCATAGTCTGGAATATATTTAGTAATTTCATTTGCACAATAGCTAAGCCAGTGGTCATGATTTTGCCAGTAATCCTCACTGATAAAATGGTCAAACGATCTAGCTGCTGCTTCTAGCCATTTTGTCTCTCTGTCAATTTCATATAAGCGAAGTAAACCAAATACTGCTTCCCCATCGTAATAAATAATTCGGAAAACATCTTTTATTTCTAAAGTTGGATACTCTAAAACATGCGTGAATTTCCCCGTTTCACCTTGTAATGAAAGGATTCCATTAGCAATTTTTCGGCAAAGTGGTAGATAGGTTTTGCTTCCAGTAATATGCATATATTTAGTGAATGCTAGTAACGTCGCTGCTGAACCGCCTAATTTAATTTCACGCAGTTCTGGTTCGATAAGGTAAGCAACATCTCCTTTTTCATAAATAAAGTTTTTTTCTAAATAACTGAGTGCATTCGTTGCTGCTTCTAAAATAGCTTGATTACTTGTTAATTCATAGGCTTCAAGCATCGCGTAAGTTGTACTTGCATGTCGCAAACTATTATAATGTTTAATTTTCTTATCAAAACAAGCAAACCAACCATAGTTAAATTCGCCAGAGCTATTTACTTGATGGGCAAGGTAGCTTCCGGCATTTTCTACAAGTTCTGAAACAGTTTCTTGCGTAAGCTCCTTTGTGTTACGACGTCCATGGTCTAATGAGTTTGTCTCCAATTCATAAATCTCTTTTCCATCAAAAAACCAACCTACTGTTTCAAAGGTAACTATATTCGAATCAATCGTTAAATTCAACTTTGCTTGATTTTTACCTGTTTGAACGAGGTATCTATTCATATTTTCAACGTTGATAGCTAGACCTTCGTCAGCTGGAAGAAGGATAGCATTCGCATTAATTTCTTGTTCAATTAAAGCCATTTTAAAATTTTCATTTAAAGCAATTCCACGTCTATAGTAGTTTTTCTTAGTTTTTAAAGCCTTTTTATTCCATTCAGCTAAATTTTCTAATTGATAATTAACAGCAATATCCATTTTAAAGGATATTGCATCTTCTGTTTCGTTTGTTAAAGCGATTTTCTTCATTTCATTTATTAAATTTGCTAGACAAAGATAGCTAAAGTTAATTACTTTAGCACGTTTTTTCTTATATCCGATTGTTAAAAAGCCATGCCATTTCCCGTTGTAAGTAGCATGTTCTTCTGCTTCTGTCATTTGACCGATAATTTTATTTTCTAATTCATCTAATACACCTCTCCAAGGCATATGTACCACTCCTTTTATAATTTCCCTGCTGCAATCACACACAGCAGGGAATCGATGTTTTGTGGCTCTATTTACGGAAAAGACGTAATAAAAACGCTCCAGCTACCCCGAAGAGACCTAGCCCAACCCATGGAAGACTACTATTCGCATCTCCTGTGGAAGGAAGATCACTGGTAGAAAGACTTGACATTCCATCCGAGCTATATCCAGACGAAAGCATTGCTCCTGATCCGTCATAACTCATACTAGCTGTTGGCGACCCGGTTCCCCCAGTTCCACTACTAATTTCTCCAGCTGTTCCACCATTACCAGTTGAACCAGTAGAAATTGTTCCCCCGTTAGAATCGGAATCTGAGTCAGCATCGGCATCGGCATCCGCGTCGGCATCCGCATCAGCGTCGGCATCGGCATCGGCATCGGCGTCAGAATCTGCTAGAGGTAGCACTGTTACAGAAACTTTATCACTAGATTTTACTTCGTCACCGTATTTGGCGGTTACTTGAAGATCAATTACCTCTCCAGCTTTCAAATTATAATTAGGAATATTTATTGTGTAAGTTCCGTCCGCATGAATTAATACATTTCCAATGACTGTTCCATCTGGAAGGGTCAAATTAATATAGAATACAGTTCCAGCCGGAGCATCTGATTGCAAGGATTTCAAAAGAGCATTCATATTTTGATTTTTATAAATGGATGTCCCAGAAATTGTTTTAGTTCCTTCGTAAATTGGGTTGACAGTTGGTTTGTCAACAAGGAAATCTCTCCAGTCAATGTCCACGTCAGCATCAGCATCAGCGTCGGCGTCTGCATCAGCATCGGCATCAGCGTCTGCATCGGCATCGGCATCAGCATCAGCGTCTGCATCGGCATCGGCATCAGCATCAGCATCAGCATCAGCATCGGCATCAGCATCAGCGTCTGCATCGGCATCGGCATCAGCGTCGGCGTCTGCATCAGCGTCTGCATCAGCATCAGCGTCTGCATCGGCATCAGCATCGGCATCAGCATCGGCATCGGCGTCTGCATCGGCATCAGCGTCCGCATCAGCGTCGGCGTCGGCATCAGCATCAGCGTCTGCATCAGCGTCCGCATCGGCGTCTGCATCGGCGTCTGCATCAGCGTCTGCATCGGCATCAGCGTCGGCGTCAGCATCAGCGTCTGCATCAGCATCGGCGTCGGCATCAGCGTCCGCATCGGCGTCTGCATCGGCGTCTGCATCGGCATCAGCGTCTGCATCGGCATCTGCATCTGCATCGGCATCAGCATCGGCGTCGGCATCTGCATCTGCATCTGCATCGGCGTCGGCATCAGCGTCGGCGTCGGCATCAGCATCAGCGTCGGCATCAGCGTCCGCATCGGCATCGGCGTCTGCATCAGCATCGGCGTCGGCATCAGCGTCCGCATCAGCATCAGCGTCCGCATCGGCATCGGCATCGGCGTCGGCATCAGCATCGGCGTCGGCATCAGCGTCCGCATCGGCATCGGCATCGGCGTCGGCATCAGCATCGGCGTCGGCATCAGCGTCCGCATCGGCATCAGCATCGGCATCAGCGTCGGCGTCGGCATCAGCATCAGCGTCCGCATCAGCGTCGGCATCGGCATCAGCGTCCGCATCAGCGTCGGCGTCGGCATCAGCATCAGCGTCGGCGTCCGCATCAGCGTCGGCATCGGCATCAGCGTCGGCATCGGCATCAGCGTCGGCGTCGGCATCAGCATCAGCGTCGGCGTCGGCATCAGCATCAGCGTCTGCATCAGCATCGGCGTCGGCATCAGCGTCCGCATCGGCGTCGGCATCGGCGTCGGCATCAGCGTCAGCGTCGGCGTCCGCATCTGCATCGGCATCAGCATCGGCGTCTGCATCAGCATCAGCATCAGCATCAGCATCGGCGTCGGCATCAGCATCAGCATCAGCATCAGCGTCTGCATCCCCAACTTCCGTCACAATGGATCCCTTTGCCGCATTACTATTCAATAAATCCACATCTAAAAGTCCATCACCAGTTCTTGCAGCAAAATCCAGTTTTCCATCATCTGCACTTGGAAGAACCGTAACGCCAAGCGCCAGTAAATCAATAGTTAAAGTGAATGTTGAAATGCTACTAATACCTACACCAAGCAAATGATTTACTTTCGCTCCAACTGCATTTCTACTAGAATCGATAAAGAAATTACTATTACTACCATTTACAGTTCCTTGATTGAATAATCCGATATTCCCGATTCCTAAGTAAGCAATTTTATAATCAATTTTTGTATTTGCTCTTATATTTGGATTAGTTAGAATAGAAGACAATTCGCTAGGCAACTCAAAATAAGGATAATAAGTAGATACTGCGCTAGCACTAACTAATTGGTTCCCAGAAAGTGTTATGACTAATTTCCCATTGGCATATTGGGTATTCAAACTAGAGTTACCAAGCAAATCAATGGTTGCTGCATCTGCTTGAATACCACTAAGTGCAAATTGATGATTAAAAGAATCATAATTTACAGTGACCGGAGCTACCATCATCGTAGTAGTCGTAATAAGTGCAGCAATTAGTTTTGCCTTTTGCGCTCGCTTCTGGTCTAATCTCTTTTTGTAATCCACACGCTGTTTTTTCATCATTTTTCCCCCTTAAAAATCAATCTTCCATGATTTTGAAAAATAACTGAAAACAGAATAAAGGTATTAAATTGTGTTTTGTGACTAAGCTAACTGTTCACTATCCCGTAGCCCTTTATCCAATATCAGATTCAATCAACGACTTAGTAAGAGTTCCCCCCTTCATTTATTGATAGTTCGAACCTGTCATTCGTTGTAATAACCAGTTTGTTAACTTTACTATATAGTATATTCTTAAAAATTAAAGTAAAAAGTACTAGGTGAAAAAAATACTTTAATTCAATCTCATTAGTCAAAAAGTTATACAAATATGCACATTTATAGCTTATCCATAAACTTTAGAACTGTTTATAACTAGGTATTAAAACCTATACAACACCACTTTACACGAATTGTCTTTCAATTGTATACAAATGTTTCCGAAATGGTTCTTCTTTTATGATTATATTTGAACGCAAAAAAGAGCAACCTATCTTTCAGGCTACTCTTTTTACTCTATTTTTAATATAGATACATTTTTTTCAGCTGTTCTTGTTTTGCTTTGGTTAATTCTAACTTATCTTTTAAAAAGTTGTCCATAGATCCATATTTAGAATCAATTTCATCAAAAGCGGCTTTTATATAGGATTCACGTACCTCCATTACAGCTGTCATCCCATCAATAACTTTTTGATTGTCCGTTTTTGCTGCAACTGCTGTGATTGCTTTTTTATTTTCAGCAGCACGGTATTTATTTGACAACATATAATCATCAATAACCGTTTCTTTGTCTACTCCAAGTGCAGATAAAACAAGGGCAGTTCCAAAACCAGCACGATCTTTTCCTGCTGTACAGTGCCAAAGAACAGAACCATCTTGATTGCTTAACAAGACGTTGAAAAAATCTTTATAAGCTTGAATAGAAGTATCGTCTGTTACAAAACTTTTATTTGCTTCAATCAAAAACGTTTCTGGATTGTCCATTGTGGCTAGACTTGCGGTTAAATCTTGTGTACTTGTGGAAGTTCCATTATCCTTCATTACCGAATCATGTGTGTAGTCAACGTTTGTCATTGTTGGATCAGGTTTTGCCTCTACTTCCGAATTGGTTCTAAAATCAACAATATGTGAAAGATCATATGTATTCACGAGTTTCTTTTTATCCGAATCACTTAATGTGGCAAGTTCCGCACTACGAATCAGTTTATGTGGTTTGATTATTAAGCCATCCGTTGTTTTATAGCCACCCAGATCCCGAACATTAACTGCTCCTTCTAGTTTTATTTGACTCCCAGGTTGAAGTATTTTTGCTGTTTTGGCATTAGCCCCTACTTTTTCTTCTGACTGATTTCCGCATCCCCCAAGTAATAATGTTGCGGTTAAGATACCTGCGCCTGTTACTTTTATCCAATTTTTCATTTTATCTCCTCCTTTTGGTTAACTCAAGTTTCATTATAGCAACAAGCTTTATCGATTAAGTGAAGGAAATGTAAAGAAATGACATTGAATTGTTATCTGATTGGTTAAGCACGACAAAAAAATCCACCATCCGAATTGGATGATGGATTTTTTATTAAAACGGCATTTTGAAATTACCGAATGGATTTTTACCCTTTTTACCTTTGCCGCCGCCAGTCATTTGTTTCATCATTTTTTTCATTTCTGTAAATTGTTTTAAGAGGCGGTTGATTTCTTGAATTGGACGACCACTTCCTCGAGCAATTCGCTTTCTTCTACTAGCATTAATAATATCTGGATTATCTTTTTCATTTTTGGTCATTGACTTGATAATTGCTTCGATGTGACCAAGTTGTTTATCATCTACTTGCATATTGTCGAGACCTTTCATTTTCCCAGCGCCCGGCATCATTTTAAGCAGTTCGTCTAGCGGTCCCATTTGTTTCACTTGTTGTAATTGTTCTAAAAAGTCATCCAGCGTCATGCTGTTATCTTTCATTTTTTGTTCCATGACTTTCATTTTCTCTGTATCTACATCGGTTTGTGCCTTTTCAATAAGAGAAAGCACATCTCCCATGCCAAGAATTCTAGATGCCATACGATCTGGATGGAAAGTTTCGAGAGCTTCCATTTTTTCTCCCGTTGCGATAAATTTGATTGGTTTACCGGTTACGGAACGAATTGAAAGTGCTGCCCCACCACGAGTATCACCGTCTAGCTTAGTTAAAACGACACCAGTGATTTCTAATTGTTCATTAAAACTTTCAGCCACATTAACAGCATCTTGCCCAGTCATTGAGTCAACTACCAGTAAAATTTCGGTTGGAGTTGCGATTTCCTTCACTTGTTTTAGTTCGTCCATGAGTGTTTCGTCGATATGCAAACGTCCAGCAGTATCAATAATAACATAGTCCAAATGGTCTTCTTTTGCTTTTTCAATTGCTTGTTTGGCAATTTCTACTGGGCTAACTTGATCTCCTAAAGAGAAAACAGGCATGTCCAGTTGTTTCCCCAGTGTTTCTAATTGTTTAATTGCTGCCGGACGGTATATATCTGCTGCAACAAGTAATGGTTTACGATTATATTTTTTCCGTAATAAATTGGCTAGTTTGCCGGAAGTGGTTGTTTTACCAGCTCCTTGCAAACCGACCATCATAATAACTGTTGGTGGGCGATCGGCTGTACCAATTTTGCTTTCCTCTCCGCCCATAAGGTTGGTTAGTTCTTCTTGCACGATTTTGATGACTTGTTGACCTGGTGTTAAACTCTTCATTACATCAGCGCCAACTGCTCTTTCACTGACAGTTTTGATAAATTGTTTCACGACTTTAAAGTTAACATCGGCTTCTAGTAAAGCGAGACGAACTTCACGCATCATTTCTTTTACATCTGCTTCGTTTACTTTTCCTTTACCGCGAATTTTGTTCATTGTTTCTTGGAGTCTTCCAGCTAGTCCTTCAAATGCCATGATTCTGGCCTCCTAATCGATATTTTTAAGCTGTTCGAGCGTTTTAGTTATATGCTCATCCAGATAGTTCTTCGCTTTTAATTGTGCTTCTAACTCGCCAAAGAGTTTTTCTCGTTGTTGATATTTTTTTAGCATCCCTAGTTTTTCTTCGTATTTTTCTAGGCTTTCTTCGGTTCTTTTAATATTATCATAAATGGCTTGTCTACTCACTTCAAATTCTTCGGCAATTTCACCAAGCGAGTAATCGTCCAAGTAATAAAAAGAAACATAGGCTTTTTGTTTTGTTGTTAGTAATTCTTGATAAAAATCAAATAATAAATTCATTCGGTTTGTCTTCTCAAACAAGGCATTTCACCTCTCTCCTTTTAAAGGATACGGGGAAATCACGGGAATGTCAAGGAAGGTTAAACAAAAAAGAAAAAAGCCAGAATGACAAGAATCATTCGGCTTTTATTGTTTATTTTTCATTGTCCACCATATCAGCAAATAAGCCATAAACATATTCATTTGCATCGAAAGCTTGCAAATCATCCATTTGTTCTCCGAGACCGACAAATTTCACAGGGATATGAAGTTCATTCCGGATAGCAATCACGATACCGCCTTTTGCCGTCCCATCGAGTTTTGTTAAGATAATACCAGTAACATCCGTTGTTTCTTTAAATTGTTTTGCTTGAACAAAGGCATTTTGACCAGTTGTTGCATCAAGAACAAGTAATACTTCATGTGGGGCATTCGGAATTTCACGAGTGATCACGCGTTTTACTTTTTCAAGTTCGTTCATTAAGTTGACCTTGTTTTGCAAGCGACCAGCTGTGTCACATAGTAAGATATCGGCTTTTCTTGCTTTGGCTGCTTGAACGGCATCAAACATAACGGCTGCCGGGTCGCTTCCTTCTGCTTGTTTGATGACATCTACGCCAGTGCGCTCGCCCCAAACTTCCAGTTGTTCAATGGCTCCAGCACGGAATGTATCTCCAGCAGCAAGCATCACTTTTTTTCCTTCTTGTTTGAAACGATGTGCCATTTTTCCAATCGAGGTTGTTTTTCCAACACCGTTTACACCAACGAATAAAATGACAGTCAAACCATCTTTTTCGATATGGAGCGCTTCTTCTTCCTCTTCATCCCCTTGATAAATATCAACTAGTTTTTCGACAATGACTTCTTGGACATCTTTTGGATCGCTAATATTTCTCAGTTGTACTTCCCGGCGCAAAGTTTCTACAAGCTCCATTACGGTTTCAAAGCCAACATCGGCTCCAATTAAAATTTCTTCTAATTCTTCAAAGAAATCTTCGTCCACTTTACGATAACGAGCAACCATTTCATTGATTTTCCCAGAGAAATTTCCACGAGTTTTCGATAAGCCATCTTTAAATTTCCCAGTAACAGAATCGGTTTGCTGGGTTATTTTATCTTTTAATTTTTTAAAAAAGGTCATTTTTTCTACTCCTTTTATTTAATTAGCTCGGCAGTTTCTTCTAAACGAACAGAAACTAACTTGGACACACCAGATTCTTGCATCGTAACGCCGTAAAGTACGTCTGCTTCTTCCATGGTTCCTTTACGGTGAGTAATCACAATAAACTGCGTATCCGCTTCAAATTGTTTTAAGTAACGACTAAAGCGGGTGACATTGGCTTCGTCTAATGCAGCTTCCACTTCATCGAGAATACAAAATGGTACTGGACGAACACGAATAATCGCGAATAATAAGGCAATAGCAGTAAGGGCACGCTCTCCACCAGAACGAAGCGATAGGTTTTGTAATTTTTTCCCTGGGGGTTGAACAACAATATCAATCCCGGTTGTTAAAAGATTTTCTGGATCAAGTAAAACTAGTTCTGCGCTTCCTCCGCCAAATAGTTCAGGGAAAACAATTGCGAATTCTGTTTTAATAGCGTCAAAGCTCTCGCTGAAACGGATTTTCATTTCCTCATCCATTTCGTCCATCACTTTAAATAAAGTTTCTTTGGCAGCAAGTAAATCTTCTTGTTGGCCATGGAGGAAATCAAATCGCTCTTGAATACGATCAAATTCTTCAATGGCACCGATGTTAACAATACCAAGTTCATCAATCGAACGTTTAAGTAAGCGAACTTTGGAGCGCGCTTTTTCGGTATCTACATCCGGTAAGATTTTCTCTTCCGCTTGTTCTGGAGTGAGTAAATAAGCTTCTTGCAGGCGATCTATTCGATTGGTAATATCCACTTCTAAACGCCCGATACTAATTTCGGCATTATTTTTTTGTTCCAAGTAAAAGCTAATTTGATTATTTTTTTGTGTTAGTTCTGCTTCTAGTATTTCCATTTTTTCTTGAAGTTCTATACGTGTTTGTCTTGCAGTCGTTAATTTTTCATTGGTGTCTGCTTTTTCTTTGCGTAGTTCTTCTATTGATTTTCCAACTGTTTCTTCGCTTGTATGAACATTTGAAAGATTATTTTTTAAGGAAACAAGTTTTTGTTCTGCTGCTTCTTTTTGTTCGTAATTTTCATGTAGTGTAGTTGTTACACGTTCGACTGCTTCGATAGCGGATTGTAATTGTTCCCGTTTTGCAGCAATTTGTGCTTTTAAGGAGGATAGACTTTCTAAATCCGCTGAACGCTTGCTTTCAAGTGCTTTACTGGAAGAAGTCATTGCTTGAATTTCTTCATCAGTTGCCGTAATTTTCTTCGCTATTTCGATTTGTTCAATGAGTAGTGCTTCTTTTCGAGCGAGCAATTTGTTTAGTTCGTCGCTGCCATCCTCTTTTTCCATGTCATATAATTGTAATTGCTTGTTAAAACGTTCTAAATTTTCGTTTTCGCGGTCAAGTTTTCCAAGCAGTTCTTTTTCTTGTAATCGTAAATTTTCCCCAATAACGCGTGTTTCTTCCAGTTCTTCGCGTTTTTTCGCCATGCTATCCTTGGCAACTTGAACAGCTGTTTCGAGTTCTCTTGTATATTCATTTAATTCGGCAATTTTTCCGGCTAGCTGACCAAGTTCATGTTTTCTTGTAAGGATAGATGATTTTCCGCCTTTTGTCGCGCCACCAGTCATTGAACCACCGGCATTGACAACATCCCCTTCTAAAGTAACAATTCGGTATCTAAAATTTACTAATCTAGCTAGTGTATTCGCGCCTTTTAGATCTTTTGCCAAAATAGTCGTTCCAAGTGCATTTAAAATGACTGGTGATACTTTTTCATCAAAAGAAATCACTTCACTAGCAAGGGCAATATAAGCTGGTTGGTTAAGTAAAGCATTTTTGGTAGCTGCCGGAATTTCTCTTGGTTGAATCGTTGAAAGTGGCAAAAAGGTTGCGCGTCCGCTCCTTGTTTTCTTTAAAAAACTAATCGCTTCACGTGCCACCTTGTCATCTTCCACAACGACATTTTGTGCACTTGCTCCGAGTGCAGTTTCCATTGCTTGCTGATATTTTGCTGGAATTTCTATCAGCTCCACAAGCGCACCAAGAATACCTGGAATTTCTTTTTTCGCCTTTAGTACTTCCCGAACACCTTGGAAAAATCCGGCATAATCATCTGCTAACTCTTCCAAAGTTTCTTTTCTCGATTTCATTTGCTGCACAGTCTCATAGTGTTTATACAGACCTCGTTCTTGCGCCTCCATAACAGCTTCTTGTTTTGCTAACGTTTGCTGCACTTCTCGGTAAATTTCCATTTGCTCCATTAGTTCAGCTTGAATTTTATCTAAATGTTTTTTTGTTGTTTCAATTTGGGCGAGCATATCTTTTCTTTCATCAACATGCTGACTGTTTTCGAGATCGAGTTTATCAATTCGTCCAGTGATTTGAGCAATTTGGCGCTCGATATAACCTAGATCATTATTAATCGTTGTTTGGGTATGACGCAATTCAATATAATCACTTTTCCGATTCTCGATAGCTTCTTCAGAAAGATCATCATATTTTGCGAGTGTTTCTTCTATTTCTTTTTTTGCTTTAAGGGCGATTTCTAATGCTGTTTCTTTTTCGCGTTTCGTATTGCTTAGTATTTCTTTTTGTTCTTCAAGTGCAGTAATTTTTTCTGTAATAACAGCCAGCGTTTCAGCAAAAACTTGTTCATTTTCACTGCTATGTTTTTTACGTTCTAAATGGAGGTTCCGCTCACCTTCTAGTTGTTCTAGTTTTTCTGTTTCAACTAGAAGGCGTTCTTGTAAAGCCTCAAGTCTGATATCCGTTTCATTTAGTGCTTGTTTCTCCTCGGCGATGATTGCTTCTTCGCTATGCAGCTCTTCACGTAGTTTGATTAAAATAGTTTGATTTTCACCAAATTCTTTACGTACATTAGTTAATTTTTCAGTTAGTGATTTAATTTCTGTTGCTAGTAACGTCACTTCGTATTTTTCTAATTCTTCTTGTTGAAATAAGTAATCTTTAGCAATCGAAGCCTGCATTTCTAGTGGTTCTAATTGCCCTTCTAACTCATACAAAATATCTTGAACGCGGTTGAGATTTTCTTCGGTTTCAAATAATTTGTTTTCTGCTTGCTTTTTACGGTGTTTATATTTTAAAACGCCTGCTGCTTCTTCAAAAATCGAGCGCCGTTCTTCTGGTTTACTATTTAGAATCTCGTCAATTTTACCTTGTGAAATGATTGAAAAAGATTCTCTTCCAAGTCCGGAATCCATAAATAAATCGACAATATCTTTTAATCGACAATTTTCTTTGTTTATTAAAAATTCACTTTCGCCATTACGATAAATTCTTCGTGTAACAGCAACCTCACTGTAATCGAGCGGTAAAAAATGGTCTTCGTTTTCAAGGATTAACGATACTTCCGCAAAATTAATTGGTTTGCGCGTATCACTCCCAGCAAAAATAACGTCGCCCATTCGTCCACCACGTAAAGATTTAGCGGATTGTTCGCCTAGTACCCAACGAATTGCTTCGGTAATATTACTTTTCCCACTGCCATTTGGCCCTACAACTGCAGTCATGCCGGGCACGAAATCTATCGCAACTTTGTCAGCAAAGGATTTAAAGCCATTCATTTCTAATCGTTTTAATAACATGTCCGGACACCTCCATTTAGTTTATTATCTGTGTGTCAGTTGGTTTATTGCAAATTGTGCCGCACTTTGTTCTGCTTGTTTTTTCGTTCTGCCGCTTCCTTTGCCAAGTACTTGTCCATTAACAATGACTTGAGCATCAAAAGCTTTATTATGCGCCGGACCTGTTTCTCCGAGGATATCATATTCAATTAATACATCACGGTCGCGTTGGACGATTTCTTGTAGTTGTGTTTTGTAATCGACCGTTTCCAAATAAGCTCCCGCATCAATTTTCGGGAAAATAATTCTTTCTAAAAATGTTACTACTTTGGCAATCCCATTATCTAAATAAAGCGCCCCAATAAATGATTCAAATACATCAGCAAGAAGCGCAGGTCTTGTTCTTCCGCCAGCTTTTTCTTCCCCTTTACCTAGTCGAACATATTTGGAGAAATGAACTACTTCAGCAAATTCGACTAAAGACGGCTCGCAAACAATTGCTGCACGCATTTTTGTCATGTGCCCCTCTGCCATATCTGGGTATTTGTTAAACAAGTAATCAGAGACAGTAAGCTCTAGTACTGCATCTCCAAGAAACTCAAGACGCTCGTTATCTTTTACATTCTCCCTGCGGTGTTCGTTCACATAAGAAGAGTGCGTGAATGCTTGTTTTAATAACTCCACATCTTCAAAATAAAAACCAACACTTTCCTGTAATTCTTCCCACTGATTCATTCCACTTGCCCCTTTCTTTAATAAGCAAGTTCATTTTCTAAACAGCTGCTAAAAAAAGCTGCTTAGAAAATGAACCAACGAATCGTGCAACCTTGAAAAAGAGGCTGCCTGCACTACTTACCCCACTTGCGGAAGTTACCACAGCGAAGATAAGTAACACGGGCACCCTCATTTATCCGGTCACATAAAGTTTTATGCGTTTTCCTCTATGTACTTCACTGCATCACCAACTGAGTTAATGTTCGCAGCGTCGTCATCAGAGATTTCAACTCCGAACTCGTCTTCAAGTTCCATTACTAATTCAACAACGTCTAGAGAATCTGCACCTAGATCGTCTTTGAAGGAAGCTTCTAAAGTTACTTTGGATTCCTCGACGCCTAAACGGTCTACGATGATTTTGGTAACTTTTTCTAATACTTCTGCCATTTTCACTTCACCTCCCTCCAAGTATTATATAGGATTATTCCTCCTACGTAAACAAAAATATTTAAAGTAATGCGCGTCAAGCTCATTCGCACTCATTAACCTAATTTACATGGCCATTCCGCCATCAACGGATAGTGTTTGACCAGTAATATACTTCGATGCGTCGCTTGCAAGGAATAGAACCGCATTCGCGATATCTTCGGTTGTGCCATATTCGCCAAGTGGAATTTGCGCAAGCATAGCTTCTTTTGTTTTATCATCTAGCTTATCTGTCATTTCAGTGGTAATAAAACCAGGTGCAATTGCGTTTACATTAATTCCACGTGGAGCTAATTCCCGGGCAGTTGTTTTAGTTAAGCCGATAATACCAGCTTTACTTGCCACATAATTAGCTTGTCCAGCATTACCAATTAATCCAACCACTGATGCCATATTGATAATTTTACCTGCACGTTGTTTCATCATTGTACGAGTTACTGCCTTTGTACAAAGGAAAGTTCCTTTTAGGTTGATATTAATAACATCATCCCATTCCTCTTCTTTCATACGCATTAATAAATTATCCCGAGTAATCCCTGCATTATTTACTAAAATATCTATCCGTCCAAAACGCTCGATTGCTTGTTTGAAGAAGGCATCTACATCTTCTGTGATAGCAACATTTGCTTTCATTATTTCTACTTCTACGCCATGCTCGGCAACTAATTTCGCGGTTTCTTCCGCCGCACCTGGGCTACCGTTATAGTTGAAGAAAATATTTGCTCCTTCTTTTGCTAATTTGATGGCAATATCACGACCAATTCCTCGTGATCCACCTGTTACTACTGCTACTTTTCCTTGTAAAGTCATCCATTATTCTCCTTTCAATGCCGCGGCAACACTTTTTACAGACTCTAAATCACCTGCAGAAAGTACTGTCACGTCACGATTGATTTTTTTTATTAAACCGGCTAATACTTTTCCAGAACCAATTTCAATAAAAGTATCTACACCGTTTTTAATAAGCTCTTCTACAGTGTCTTCCCATAAAACTGGGGAATAAATTTGCTTAATTAATTTGTCGCTAATCGCTGCTTTATCCATTGTTTGTTTAGCATCTACATTGTTCACGACTGGAATTTTACCATCTGAAATTTCTACTTCTGCCAAAACTTCGCGGAAATTTTGTGCAGCTGGTTCCATTAAGCTCGAATGGAATGGTCCGCTAACAGCAAGTGGTAAAACGCGTTTAGCTCCCTGCTCTTTCGCTTTTTCACCAGCTTTTTCAACACCTTCCGCGGTTCCAGAAATAACAATTTGGCCGGGACAATTAAGATTCGCTAGTTGAACCGCGTCAAAAGTAGCAGTTACTTCATCCGTGATCGCTGTCAAAGTATCACGGTCTAAGCCAAGAACCGCCGCCATCGCTCCTTTGCCATTTGGTACAGCTGCTTCCATTAGTTCACCGCGTTTACGAACGAGATAAATGGCATCGCTCGCATCTAAAAAGCCCCCCGCCACAAGCGCGCTATATTCCCCAAGACTATGTCCAGCAACAAAATCAGCCTTAACACCATAAGTTTCCAGTGCACGTAAAATCGCTACACTAGTAGAAACTAATGCTGGTTGCGCATTTTCCGATTTAGTTAATAATTCGATAGGTCCTTCTGTAATTATCTCTGTAATCGAAAAGCCAAGTCTTGCATCTGCATCATCAAATACTTTTTTTGCTTCTGGATATTCTGCTGCTACATCTTGTCCCATGCCGATTTTTTGTGCTCCTTGACCGGGAAATACGAATGCGATTTTAGTCATCTGCTTCTGTTCCTCCTAATTTTCCTTTATCTACTTCTGCTTTAATCGTTTCGACAACTTGTTTTTCTACCATTTCTCGTACTTGACGAATCGTGGTGAAAATGCCATTTGCGTTTGATGAACCATGTGCTTTAACGACTGGAGCTTGAACACCGAATAGACAAGCACCGCCGTACTCGCTATAATCCATTTTCGCTTTTAGTTCCATTAAATCTTTTTTCAAGAAGCTAGCAGCTACTTTATTTTTGAAGCCGTTCAGTAAACTCATTTTTAGCATACTTAGGAAAGCTGCTCCAGTTCCTTCGATAGATTTAAGTACCATATTACCTGTAAAACCGTCTGTTACAACCACATCAGCTACGTCCATTAGTAAATCACGTGCTTCAATATTACCAATAAATTCATATGCTTGCTGATTTTTCATTAGTTCAAAGGATTTTTTCGTTAAGTCATTTCCTTTGGTTTCTTCTGTTCCGATATTCAAAAGTGCCACGCGAGGGCGGTTGATTTTACGAACTTTTTCCGCGTAAACAGAACCCATTAACCCAAATTGTAATAAATGTTCTGGTTTGGCTTCGGCATTCGCACCTAAATCAAGCATAACAAAACCTTTACCTGTTACAGTCGGTAAAGTTGGTGCGAGTGCAGGACGATCAATTCCTTTAATTCGGCCAATAACGAAAAGACCTGTGGACATTAGTGCACCTGTATTACCAGCTGAAATACATGCGTCAGCTTCTCCGTCTTTCACGGCTTGAGCAGCAAGAACCATCGAAGCTTTTTTCTTTCGTTTGACCGCGCGAACAGGTTCATCATCGCTTTCGATTTTTTCATCGGTATGTATGACTTTGACACGGGTTTTATCAGTTAAAAACGCATTGATTTTTGTTTCATCCCCGAAAAGGAGAATTTCGATATCTTTATATTGGGCAACTGCTTTCATCACACCTAAAACGATTTCCTTTGGTGCGTGATCTCCACCCATCGCATCTACAGCAATTTTCATTATACGTCAGTCCTTTTTTTCATTTTTGCGTTGCGTGATACATTTCAAACTTACCTTTAAGCACTACTTCATCTCCAACATAGCTCGTCACATCTACTACTGTAATAGGCCTGTTATCTGTTGCTGGACGTACTTTTGCTTTTGCTATGATGCGTTCTCCTTCATTTACAGAACGAACAAAACGTACTGTAGCTTGTGTTGTTAAAGCAAGTTCATTGGGGATGACTGCGGTTGCTAAGGAATTAGCTTGGGCAAACAAATGATGCCCCCGAGCAATTTTATTTCGCTTAAAGACATGCTCACTTCGCACATCAAAAATAGAAATAGCGCTCTTGCTAAGTTGGATATCAATAATTTCACCAATCACTTCATCGATGGGAAGGCTTTTTACGGCATCGGCATAATTGACACTCGCAACATGTTTAATTCGTTCCCTGAGTTCAGGAATCGAAAGTGCTACTCGGTCTAAACGGATAGTTTGCACACTGACTCCAAACTTTTCAGCAAGTTGCTCATCCGTGATGAATGGATTTTCTTCAATCGCAACTTGAAGCTTTAGTTGTCTGTCCTTCTTAGAATATTTTTTCATGCACTTTCCTCATCTCTTTTATTGTGAAAGGTACTAATACCAGCTACTAAATACTGGTTAAAAAAAGGAAGTTACCTCTGTCAGATAATCTTCAGTACTTCCTGTTATTTTCACGGTACTTTAATATGTTATTAAAAATCTAGCAAAGTTGCAAGCTTTTTAAAAGATATTACTTCTGTTTAATCTAGTTTTTTCTCTGTAAAGACGCCTTCTCCTTCCAGTAATGCCACTAATTTTTCGTATTGATTATTTTCTAACATGTTTTCTTCAAAGATCATGTGGACCGCGTCTTGGCGAGCAATTTCAAGTACGCGATAATCATGGACCATATCCGCTACTTTAAACTCAGGAACACCGCTTTGTTTTCTGCCGAAGAAATCTCCTGGACCACGAAGTTCTAAGTCACGTTCACTGACAACAAAACCGTCATTTGTTTCAGACATAATCATCATTCGTTCTTTACCGACTTCTGTTTTTGGATCCGCGATGAGTATACAGTAGGATTGATCTGCTCCACGTCCTACTCGCCCACGTAATTGATGTAACTGTGCTAAACCAAACCGATCCGCATCATAAATAACCATCATTGTCGCATTTGGCACATTCACTCCAACTTCCACAACGGTCGTCGAAACTAAACAATCAATTTTCTTATCATTAAAGTCGCGCATAATTTGTTCTTTGTCTGCTGGCAACAATTTCCCATGCATTAAACCTGGCCGATATTTTGTTCCCCATTTATTTTGAAGAATATTGAAAACATCAATCGCATTTTGCACATCGAGTTTTTCGGATTCTTCAATTAATGGACAGATGATATACACTTGATGTCCTTTATCAATTTCTTTTTCCATAAAACCGATGACGCGGTCAAGCATTTGATGTTTAACCCAGTAGGTTTCGATTTCTTTTCGTCCGGCTGGAAGTTCATCAATAATCGATACATCCATTTCGCCAAAAGCAGTAATCGCAAGTGTCCGAGGAATTGGCGTTGCGGTCATAAACAGCACATCCGGATACGCTCCTTTCTCTCGAAGAATCCGGCGCTGTGCTACACCAAACCGGTGCTGTTCATCTGTAATAACTAGCCCTAGTCGGTGGTAAATAACTTCATCTTGTATTAAGGCGTGTGTGCCAATCAACACATCCACCGAACCGTTTTCAAGCATCGCTAGCAACTCTTTTCGCCGCTTTCCTTTGACGCTACTTGTGAGTAATCCTACTGTCACATCAAATGGCTGTAAAAGTTCTACTAAGGAATTAGCATGCTGTTCTGCCAAAATTTCGGTTGGTACCATTAACGCACTTTGAAAACCACTCTTTGCTGCAGCATACATCGCAATCGATGCAACGACCGTTTTACCTGAACCTACATCTCCTTGAAGCAAGCGGTTCATATGAAAATGGGATAACATATCTCCGCAGATTTCATTTACTACTCGTTTTTGTGCTTTGGTTAGTGCAAATGGAAGCGAATCAATATATTGACGTAAATCTTCCACATCATAATTAATCGAAATTCCGCCTGATTTTTCACGTTCTATTTTCCGGAAAAATTGCATTTTTAATTGAAACAGCAAGAATTCTTCGTAAACCATTCGGCGACGCGCTTGTTTTAGTTCATCATTATTTTTAGGAAAATGTAACACTCGAACAGCTTCCAATCGGTCCATTAACTGATATTTTTCTAGCAAATTAGCTGGGATAACTTCTTCGATGGAACTGCTATAGGTGTCAAAAGCTGCACGTGTATATTTTTGCATCGTTTTATTCCGAAGTGTTCCTTTTAGCCTATACACACCCTCTAACTCTTCTTCATTTTCTACGACACCTATTTTTACTTTGCTGGCAGTGATTTGAGCGCGTCCTTTGTCCCATTTACCAGAAATCGTGACTGTTTCGCCAACATTGATTTTATTTTTTAAGTAGGGCTGATTAAAAAAATCAACTTTGATGACTTGCCCTTCAGTAGAGACTCGAAAAGAAAGCTTGGATTTTTTCCTCCCATAAAAAGCGACCGTAGCCTCCGTAAGCACTTCTCCTTGGATGGTAATCCGTTCTTCATGGGCTACGAGTGATAGATCCCGCAACCGGTAATCTTCATAGCGATATGGAAAGTTCCAAAGCAAATCATGGACAGTAGATAAACCTAATTCAGTTAATGTTTTAGCTGTTTCTTCCCCAATACCTTTGATTGCAGTTGTCGGAATTCTTTTAAGTTCACTCACTTGTATCTTCTGGCGACAAGCCAAATATCTTCCGCTGAATCGCACGTCCAGTCGGTGTAGCCGCCAATCCTCCTTCTGCCGTTTCTCTTAGAGAGCTTGGCATTTGTAACCCCACACGATGCATTGCTTCAATGACTTCATCACAAGGAATACGACTTTTAATTCCTGCTAGCGCCATATCTGCAGAAATAATCGCTTGTGAAGACCCAAGTGCATTTCGTTTTACACAGGGTACTTCGACAAGTCCAGCTACTGGGTCACAAACAAGGCCAAGCATATTTTTCATCGTCATTGCCATTGCATGGGCAGATTCTTCTGGCGTTCCTCCTGCTGCTGCCACAATTGCGGCTGATGCCATTGCGCTTGCAGAACCAATTTCCGCTTGGCACCCGCCAGCTGCCCCACTAATAAAGGCATTGTTCGCAACTACATAACCGAAAGCCCCCGCCGTGAATAAAAAGTTAACCATATCGTCACGCGTCATTTGCAACCTATCTTTTAAAGAAAACAATACACCTGGAACCACTCCAGCACTTCCAGCAGTTGGTGTTGCGCAAATGACGCCCATAGATGCATTCACTTCATTAGTTGCAATAGCTTTTGCAACAGAATCAAGTAAAACTTCTCCAGACAGAAAATCACCTTTTTTGATATAGTCTTGCATTAAGACCGCATCTCCACCAGTTAAACCAGTAGTTGAGGTAACCCCCGCTTCGCCTTCTTTAATAGCTTCTTCCATAATATCTAAATTCCGTTCCATCGCAGCAATTATTTCTTCCCGCGGTAAACCCGAAATAGTCCTTTCACGATTTATCATGATTTCAGCAATTGTTAGATTCTCACGTTCTGCGATATCTACTAATTCTGCTACAGTTCTAAACATTGTCCACACTCGCTTTCTAATACTTCTTTACAAACATACCTGATTTCCAACTCAAAATAAAGCCAAATGCACGTTCTATCACGTCCATTTGGCTTTACACAAATCGAGCGAAAGTCACCGATTCAATGGAGATATCCAAAAGTTGTATTAAATCATCACACTTGCTACTTGATAAATCCCTGGCAACTCAGCGAGCTTCGTAATTAAAGCTTGTTCCACTTGCTGATCTACTTCAATTACCATTAAAGCTTCGTCGCCTTTTATTTTACGAGATACTTTCATTTGTCCGATATTAATTTTATGATCTGCAATAACAGATGATACCGCTGCAATCGCACCAAATTTATCTTGATGTAAGATAAGAATAGCTGGTGCAGTTCCAGTAAATTCTAGTTCAAATTCATTTAAGCGAATAATTTCTACTTTTCCTCCGCCAATCGATGCCCCTATTAAAGTCATTTGCTGCATACCATGTTTTAACACCAGTTTGACGGTATTCGGATGGGGTGGCTCTTCCACTTCTTCAATAAACTGAATGCGCATACCCCATTCTTCTGCTAATTTTGGTGATTCTTTCATCCGTGGATCATCTGGTTCAAAACCAAGCAATCCGCCAATGAGCGCCACGTCTGTTCCGTGCCCTTTATATGTTTTAGCGAAAGAACCATATAAATGAATATCTACTTGGGATGGTTGTTCATTAAAAACAGCTCGTGCAATCGCGCCAATTCTACTAGCTCCTGCAGTATGTGAACTTGATGGGCCAATCATCACGGGCCCAATAATATCAAACACGCTATTAAATTTCACTTCTGATCATCCTTTCTTCTATTCATTTAAGCTATTTGGTTACTCCACTGCGAAAATATATGGGTATACAGGTTGGTTTCCTTCATGAATTTCTACTTCTACGTCGGGATACGCTTCTGTTATTTGGTCCGCTAATTTTTCTGTAGTAGTTAAATCCGACTCTTCACCAAAGATAATAGTCACAATTTCACTATCATCATCTAGTAGTTTTTCTAATGTTTCGTATGAAGCTTCTTCCAAAGTTTCACAGCTTACTTTTATTTTGCCTTCTACCATGCCAATAAAGCTGTCTTTTTTGATTTTGATGCCTTCCACTGTTGTATCGCGAACCGCAGTTGTGACTTGTCCGCTAGCAACTTCTTTTATTGCAGCTTTCATCGCTGCTGCATTTGCCTGAAAATCTTGCTCTGGTTGAAATGCTAGCACAGCAGTCAATCCTTGTGGAATCGTTTTAGTTGGAATGATTTGGACTTTATCTTCGCCTAAAAGTTGAGCCGCTTGTTCAGCTGCCATTTGGATGTTTTTATTATTTGGAAGTACGAAAACTTGCTCAGCATTTGCTGATTCAATCGCTTTAACAATATCTTCTGTACTTGGATTCATTGTTTGTCCACCGGAAAGCACAACGGATACGCCCATGCTTTCAAAAAGTTTCTTCATACCATCGCCAGCAGAAACGGTAACAATCCCGTATGGTGCTTTGTCTTTTGCAACTTCTTTTTCATCACTAACAATTTCGCTATGTTGTTCGCGCATATTTTCTACTTTCATTTTAAGCAAACTACCATATTGTTGCCCATAATTCAAAACTTCGCCGGGATGTTCCACATGGACGTGGACTTTTACGACTTCCTCATCCGCTGCAACAAGTAAGGAATCGCCTAGTTCGCTTAAATCTTGGCGAAATTTTTCTTCATCAAAAGGTTTTAAACCAGGTTTGTTTTCATTAATTTTGACGATAATTTCAGTACAATAACCAAAATGAATATCTTCGGTAGACATAAAATCTTGCACATGACGGTGATGTTCCGCATTGATTAACTCACCCATAAAAGCCATATAATCAGGTGCTTCTGCCATTTTGCCAGTTAATACGCCATAAAAGCCTTCATAAATAATGATAAGGCCTTGTCCACCACTATCAACCACACCAACTTCTTTTAAAACAGGAAGTAAATCTGGTGTTTTTTCTAATGCCACTTTCCCCTGTTTCAATATTGCTTCCATTACTAATTCGATGTCTTGATGTTCGCTAGCGGCTTGTACACCTGCTTTAGCAGCCTCACGAGCAACCGTAAGAATCGTTCCTTCTACTGGCTTCATCACTGCTTTATAAGCTGTTTCCACCCCTTTTACGAAAGCTCCAGCAAATTCTTCTGCATTTAATGTTTCTTTATTTTCAATTGCTTTGGAAAATCCTCGGAAAAGTTGTGATAAAATAACGCCAGAATTTCCACGCGCGCCCATCAGCAAGCCTTTTGCCAGATTTTCTCCAACAGCACTAATCGTTTCTTTGTCATTTTTCGCGACTTCTTCTGCACCGCTTGTCATGGATAAGTTCATATTTGTTCCCGTGTCACCATCTGGAACCGGAAAGACGTTTAATGAATCAACAAAATCAGCATTCTTCGCTAAATTCTCTGCTCCAAGCGCTATCATTGCTGCAAATTTCTCTGAGTCTAACTGATATATACTCACTTACATAATCCTCCTTAAGATTCCTTGATTACTCGGACACCTTGAACATAAATATTCACTGACTCCACTGTAATACCGAGTGTTTTTTCTAAAGTATATTTCACGCGTTCTTGCACATTGTGTGCTACTTCAGAAATTTTCGTTCCAAAGCTAACAATGATATACATGTCGATATGAATACCTTCTTCCTCTTGTCTTACAATAACACCTTTTGTATAATTTTCTCTTCTAAGAATATCGGTTAAACCATCACGAATTTGATGTCTACTTGCCATACCAACGATACCGAAATTTTCTTCTGCAGCACCACCAGCAATCGTCGCAATAACATCACTAGTAATATCAATTTTGCCAAGCTTTGTGTCGATTTCAATTGCCATTTCTTATTTCCTCCCTACGGATTATATTCTCGTTCGATTATTTTTAATATGATTTTATTTGCTTAATAAGTTGTCCTTACCTATTTTACTATAATCACAGCCCTTTGGAAAGCATATCACAAATTTGGATGATTAAATGCTGTCAAGTAAAAATTCTTTGCACTATTTTCGCTTATCCTCTTGCAAAGTGAACTTGTTTATGATAAATTATTCTAGTGTATGAAAAACAAATGGATAGGTTATTTTAAATAAATTATCCGAAGAGCTCTGTAAGGAGGGGTAAACTATGGCTAAAGAATGTGTTATTACAGGCCGCAAATCACGTTCCGGTAACAAACGTTCCCACGCAATGAACTCCAGCAAACGTACTTGGAAAGCTAACTTGCAAAAAGTACGGATTCTGGTTAACGGCAAACCTAAAAAAGTTTGGGTATCTGCTCGTGCGCTGAAATCTGGTAAAGTGGAACGCGTTTAATTGAAGGAGAAATCAAGTGCAGCGACAATTATGTCGGTGCATTTTTTCTTTGGCTGAAAATACCAACCAGATTTCTCTGGTCGGCATTTGGTCTAACTTTAGAGGGCGTACTACAATGAGCATTTGTATTTATATTAATCATTGCTTTGAGTCAGTAAGATCATTCCACTAGTAAACGAAAACTCTCCTGTTTGATCCAAAAATTCATTACTAGAAAGTGCAGAGCCTACCGGGTAAGTAGCATTTTCGAGTGGATAAACAAAACCATTTAATGTAAGTCCGGTAACATCTTGCATCGTTGTGAAAGCGACATATTTTTTATCTGGTAATTTTTCAATCGTGTAGCTTCCTGGTCTGTACATTTTAATATAGTTATAGCGGTCAATCATCTCTACAGCAGGCACGGCTGCTTGAAAGCGTGGTTTAGTGAGCATCATCAAATTAGCTAGTAAATGATCCAACCGACCACCAGTTGCCCCAAAGATACGTATTTTATCTGGATTTTGATCCATTGCCCAACTTAGGCCAATTTCGGTATCTGTTTCATCTTTTTCGGCTGGAAACTCAAGAACGTGCGTTACTTTCGTTTTTAAATCGGCTAATTCTTCTTTAGTGAGGGAATCAAAATCCCCCAATGCTATGGTTGGTGTGATTCCTCTATCTAATAAACGTTTCGCACCACGGTCCACACCAATCCAGTCGATTTCGCGATTTGTATATGGTTCTAAATCGGGTAACTCTGACGCTGGTCCACCAACCATGATATTTATAATCTTCATATCTAATCCCCTTCTTTTATGACAAATAAGGCTGGAACATTTGTTTAGTCCCAGCCTCCCCGTTTATTCTCCTACAACAGCACGTAATTTATCAATCGGACTTTGACGATTTTTATTCCCATAAATATAACTTCCAGCTACAAAAACATTCGCTCCTGCATCCCGGCAAAGTTTGGCTGTTTCATGGTCTACTCCACCATCTACTTCTATTTCGATATCTAACTCTTTTTCGTCGATAATTTGTTTGAAAGCAGTAATTTTTTCTAGAACCTCGGGAATGAATTTTTGTCCGCCAAATCCTGGGTTCACAGTCATAAATAAAACCATATCTAGTTCATTTAAAACGTGTTGTAAAACATCAATTGGCGTCGCTGGATTAAGAACAGCTCCAGCTTTTACTCCGTACGTGCGAATCAGTTGCAATGTGCGGTGCAAGTGAGTACAGGCCTCCACATGAACAGTAATATAATCCGCGCCAGCTTTCGCAAATTCAGGAATATACATATCCGGATTTTCAATCATTAAGTGAACATCGAGTGGTAGTTTTGTTTCTGGTCGAATCGCCTTTACTACAGCAGGACCAAATGTAATATTTGGAACAAAATGACCATCCATTACATCAACATGGATATAATCCGCGCCGCAATTTTCTACTTCTTTTATATCTCTTGCAAGATTCGCAAAGTCTGCACTTAAAATCGAAGGAGCTATTTTTCCCATTTTTAATACCTCGGCTTTCTGTTTTTTAATTCTTGTAAAATTTGGATATAGTGTTGATAACGAAAATCTGCTATTTCATTAGCTTCTACAGCTGTTTTCACGGCGCAGTTAGGTTCGTTGTCATGCAAACAACCACGGAATTTACAACCACTACGTCTATCTTCTATTTCTGGAAAACAAAATTGTAATGTTTCTGGCTGCAAATCATCCCATTCAATCGAGCTAAAGCCAGGTGTATCGGCAACAAATCCGTCTCCAATTGGCATAAGCTCTACATGTCTGGTTGTATGTTTCCCGCGACCGAGTGAAGTGGAGATTTCGGCCGTCTTTAAAGTTAGGTCGCTATTTAAGCTGTTTAAAAGGGTAGATTTCCCAACGCCTGATTGACCGGCTATAACAGCAGTTTTCCCACTAATATAGTCTTTAATCGCTTCTTTATCTGGTTCTTGATTGGTTTCAAAAACTTCATAGCCAATCGTTTCATAAACTTCTTTATAAAGGGCAATTTGTTCTTTTTCTGCTTCGGTTGTTAAATCCATTTTGCTGATGCAAATAACAGGTTGGATGTCTTCTTTTTCGATAGCAACGAGGAATCTATCTGCTAAATTGGTCGAGAAATCCGGTTCAACTGCAGAAAATACTAAAATTGCCACATCAATATTGGCCACGGGAGGACGAACTAATGCATTTTCCCGTGACATCACATCTAAAATGTAACCATCTGTTTTATTTTCAATTTGGAACTCGACGTCATCACCTACAAGTGGTGAAATATTTCGTTTCCTAAAATTCCCTCGTGCTCGACATTGGTATACTTTTCCTTCTGAGAAAACATAGTAAAATCCACTCAATGCTTTGATAATTTGTCCTTCCAGCACATTCCCTCCGTTCTCTTTATTAGTTTGGATATGGAACCGTACCTTCATCGATTACTTTATCATCACTAATAATTTTATAGCCACCGCTCGTACCTTCTTCTATTTGGAAAGTGACTTCTACCGATGTATTTTGGCTAATATCCATTTCACGGTAAGCACTTGTCATACTATGATCCTTATCTTGAATATAGATTTGAATATGTTGTGGCTCTGGATTTTCTTCATCACTTGGTGTATAGGAAATATTAAATGTTTTTGTTACTTCTTTAACTGCTTTTTCTTTCGGTCCGGCAGAGATAACTATTTCAATCGTATCGCCTGGATTCATCGTGGTTCCAGATGAAGGGGACTGCGAAATAACTTGTCCTTTTTCAACTGAATCAGAGTTTTCTTCCGAGCTGGATACTTTAAGTCCAAGAGGTGACGCATAATCTTCCACGGCTGTTTTAGTATATCCGCGAAGATCTTTCAAGGTAATTGGTTCTGCGCCTTTACTTACGACAAATTTTACATCCGTCGATTTCGCTACGACATTCGTTCCTGCTGATGGTGTTTGGCTAATAATCATTCCTTTATCTACATCAGAACTATAAGCCTCTTCGGACGAAATATTATTAAAGCCTTGTTCTTCTAGTAATTCTTTTGTATCATCATAACTTCGACCAGTGTAGTCATCCATCGTGATTTTTTTAGAACCGATACTTACGAACAAGTTTACTTTGGTTCCTTTTTCTTTCATTTCACCAGCATCAGGGTCCGTATTAATCACTTTTCCTTCTTCTACATCATCGCTATTTTTTTCAGCGGTTTTACCAATGACAAAACCATCTTTTTGAAGCAAGGCAATGGCTTGGTCTTCCGTCTTCCCTGAAACATCTGGTACAGCAATTTCTTCTGGTCCTTTACCGAGCATCCAAAGTAATAAGATAGCGATAATAAAGGCGATAATTACTGAAAAAACAATCCAAGCAATTTTCTTTTTCTTACTCATTTTTTTCTTTTTCTTGCCTTTTTTATCTTCTTCCGTTACTTCTTCTGCGGCCACTTTTCCTTTAGGGACAATGGTATTATCTGAATTTTGCATCGCTTCTTTTGTTGCAATGATTGGGATAGTTTTTGTATCACCATCATCTGCTTTGAAAACATATTTTGGTTCATTAAGACGGTCTTTATTTAAGCAAGTTTGTAAGTCTTTTTCCATTTCTTCGGCATTTTGGTAACGGAGAAATGGATCTTTTGCAGTTGCTTTAATGATGATATTTTCTAAGCTTTGAGGGATTTCTGGATTTTGTGTTCTTGCGGAAGGAATATCTGCTTGTAAATGCTTAATCGCAATGGATACAGCTGATTCTCCGTCAAACGGTACTTTTCCTGTAAGTAATTCATATAAAACGATTCCGAGTGAATAAATATCTGATTTTTGCGTTGCCATCCCGCCACGAGCTTGTTCTGGTGATAAGTAGTGGACAGAGCCAAGAAGAGAATTCGTTTGGGTAATAGAGGTTTCAGAAAGCGCCATCGCAATCCCAAAATCAGTAATTTTCACGACACCATCATGGTCAATTAAGATATTTTGCGGTTTCAAATCGCGGTGAATAATATGGTGTTGATGCGCGACAGCCACTGCGGAAACGATTTGCAGCATAATATCGACTGCTTTTTCGTAGCTAATTGGGTGGTTTTCGTGGATGTATTGTTTTAAGTCCATTCCATCGACATGCTCCATAACGATATAGTGCAAGTCATTTTCTTCACCAACATCATAGACACTGACTATATTAGGGTGAACTAAACTTGTTGCAGATTGCGCTTCTCGTTGAAAACGGCGTATAAGATTACTTTCATCTGCTAAATCAATGCGTAAAATCTTTACTGCAACGTCACGGTCTAGAATAATATCATGAGCAAGATAAACATTGGCCATTCCACCGCCGCCTATAGCATGTAAGATTTTATATCGATCATTTAGACGTTTACCAATCATCATGAAGCGTTCCTCCCTTTCTGCGTAAGATTTCGTTCCACTAACAATACAGTAATATTATCTTCTCCCCCATAAGAATTGGCTTTTGTAATAAATACATCCGCTTTTTCAGAAATAGTTCGTTTACTTTTTAAAATTTCTTCCATTTCAGCTTCAGGAACCATGTTCGTTAAACCATCTGAACAAAGTAATAAAGTATCACTTGTTTGAAACGGAACGACGAAAGTATCTACTTCTACTTTACCTTCCACACCAAGCGCACGTAAAAGAATGTTTTTCCGTGGATGATTCATAGCATCTTCTTTGCTGATTTCACCAGTTCTAAGCAGTTCGTGCACAAGAGAATGATCTTCGGTTAGTTGACGCATCGTATTGTTTTGGAGTAAGTAGCCACGACTGTCACCAACATTAGCAATAACTACTTGGGACTGTGCCATTATTGCTGTAACAAGGGTTGTTCCCATCCCATTCAAATCTATTTCGCTTTCTGCATAAAGGACAATTTGTTTATTCACTTCTTGAATAGTCTGCCGTAGCCAGGCTTCAATCTCTTCAGCAGTTAGAAGGGCCGTTGTTTTTTTCCACGCATCACTAAGTAAACGTACAGCCATTTCGCTTGCTACATCGCCTGCTCGGTGACCACCCATTCCGTCTGCTACAATTACTATCGACTGGCCATCTTTGTTTTCAAAAACACCACCGTTATCTTCATTATGATTTCTGATCCTACCTCTATCTGTTCTAAATTCTGCATGCATTTAAACGCACCTCACTATTTTTCAGGACTAACTTTTCTTAGACTAGAAACGAAGAAACCATCGCTTCCAATATCTGTTGGTAAAAGTTGTACAAAATCATCCTTCTTGATATGTGCCAATTTTGCTGGAAGAGCTACTGGTTCAAGCCTGAATTCTGGATGTTTCTCTAAGAAAGCACGCAAGACTGTTTCATTTTCTTCCTTATCAATGGTACACGTACTATAGACTAATATACCATTTTCTTTTACTAATTGGCTAACATCATCTAAAATGGCCAATTGAATTTCCGCTAATTTGTGGATATCTTTTTCGGTTTTTGCATATTTAATATCCGGTTTTCTGCGAAGTACGCCAAAGCCAGAGCAAGGTGCATCGACTAAAATCCGGTCAAAAGTTTCTGGTTCGAACATCGTGCTTGCTGTTCTAGCATCTAAATGCGCGGTACGAATATTTAAAAGTTGTAAACGTTTTGCTGCTTGATCAATCAATTTTGTTTTCTTTTCATGGATATCCAGCGCATGAACCATTCCAGTGCCGTGCATTTTTTCAGCAATATGTGTCGTTTTCCCACCTGGTGCTGCACAAGCATCAAGTACAGTTAAATTATCTTCCAATTGAAGCGCATATGCCGCAAGCATGGAGCTTTCGTCTTGGATGCTACATTTGCCGTCTTTGTATGCTTTTGTTTCAGCAACTGAGCCCTTTTCCACGATTAAAGCTTCATCAATAAACTCATTGCGAGTAACAGTGATTCCTTGGTCATTCAATTCTTTTATTAGTTGTTCCGTTCTGATTTCGGTTTGGTTAACACGAATACTTTGATGTGGGGCAACTAGGAAAGCCATACCAATTTCACGAAGTTGCTCTATTCCGTATTGCTCTGCCCAACGTCTCGCTAGCCAATATGGAAGACTTGTTTCCACGGCAATTTTTTTCACTGGATCTTCAATTAAGTCAATACTCGGCACCCCTTTACGAATCACATTTCTTAAAACACCATTCACAAATTTCGTCACGCCTTGATGACCTAAATCTTTTGCAATATCTCCTGCCTCGTTTAAAATCGCATGTTCTGGAACTTTGTCGAGAAATGTTAATTGATATACGGACATTCTTAGTAAATTTTTTACCCAATTATCTGGCTCTTTATTTAAAAATGGTGCTAAATAGTAATCTAATGTTATTTTGCGCTGTGTTGTTCCATAAACTAATTCTGTTAGAAGCCCTTTATCAAGTGGATTTAGTTTTTGTTTTTTTAGCGCGTCATTGATTAATAAATGGCTATATGATTGATTATTTTCGATTTTTATTATCAGTTCTAAGGCAATCTCACGGACTGTTTTTTGTTTCTTCATTTATTCACCAAACCTTGTCGTTTTGCTTAAATTTCTGCCAGCACCAGACATGAAAGAATGCACATCCATTTTCGGTTTTCCAGCTGGTTGAATCACGGTTGGTACAAGTAGCGTACCGTCACCAGTGATTATTTTTAAAGTAGTTTTATCCGTTATTATTGTTCCTGGATCTCCAGCAGTTTTTGTTGCTTCATGTGCTGCTTCCCAGATTTTAAAAGGAGTTCCTTCGAGTGTAGTGTAAGCAACTGGCCACGGAGAAAGACCGCGAATTTGATTAAAGATTTCTCGTCCAGGACGAGCCCAATCAATTTTCTCTTGTTCTCTTGAAATATTTCTTGCAAAGGTGACTTTACTTGGATCTTGAGGTATTGCTGTAATTTTCCCTGCTAAGAAGTCTGGTAGCGTGTCTATTAGTAGCTCTGAACCTAACTCGCTTAATTTATTAAACATCGTGCCAGTATTATCTTCATCCGTAATCGGGATTTTACGTTGACTAATCATGTCACCAGCGTCTAACTTTTCAACCATATACATGATCGTTACACCAGTTTCTTTTTTGCCATCAAGCAGCGCATAGTGAACAGGTGCCCCACCGCGGTATTCTGGCAATAACGAAGCGTGGACATTGATAGAACCGTGTTTGGGTGATTCTAACAGTTCATTTGGTAAAATTTGACCGTAAGCTGCTGTTACAAGTAAATCGGCTTGAAGCGCAATTAATTCAGTTAATTCGCTTGAAGTCCTTAGCTTCTCTGGTTGATAAACTGGTATTCCAAGCTCTAGCGCGATTTTTTTAACAGGTGGCGGTGTCAAAATTCGTTTCCTGCCAACTGGACGATCCGGCTGTGTCACAACAGCAACGACGTCATATTCTTTGGCTAATTGTTCTAAAATCGGAACAGAAAATGCTGGTGTCCCCATAAAAATAATTTTTGTCATTAGTTTGCTCCTTTTTACATTAATACATAAGGTTGTACGTCGATGTTAATGGTTAACCCTTTTTGTTGGTCTTTTTGGTAATGGGTTATTAAGGTTTTTAGCTCTTGTTTTAAATTTGGTTCAATTTTATATTTAATAATACACTGATAACGGTATTTATTTTTAATACGGGCAATTGTGCTTGGAACTGGACCAAGAATCACTGCTTCCGGACCTAATTTCCCGCGCAGAAAATTGACCATTTCTTGAATTGTACGGATAGCTTTCATTTCATTTTCATCACTAACGTTAATCATTGTTAAATAGTAAAATGGCGGATATGCACCCATTTTTCTGAGTTGCATTTCATGATGATAAAAACCAATGAAATCGTGTTTTTTCGCAAATTCAATACTGTAATGTTCGGGGTTATAGCTTTGAACAACTACTTCACCTGTTCTTTCATGTCTCCCAGCTCGTCCACTTACTTGTGTCAGCAGTTGGAAAGTTCGTTCGGAGGCTCGGAAGTCTGGTAAATGAAGCATCGTATCTGCATTTAAAACTCCCACTAAAGTAATATCTGGAAAATCTAGTCCTTTGGCAATCATTTGTGTACCGAGCAAAATATCTGCTTCATGATTACGGAAGCTCCGCAGCAATTTTTCATGGGCGCCTTTTGTCCTGGTAGTGTCAACGTCCATTCGAATCACTCGCGCTTCGGGAATGAGTTTGGTTAGACTTTCTTCTACTTTTTGTGTACCGGTTCCGAAGTAGCGAATGTGTTCGCCCTCACAGCTTGGACATTTTTGTGGGACAGGTTCTTCATGGCCACAGTAATGACACTTCATTTTGTTACTTGCTTGGTGATACGTTTGTGAAATATCGCAGTTTGGGCATTCAACTACGTACCCACAATCACGGCACATCACAAACGAAGAATAACCACGGCGGTTGAGCATGAGTACCGTTTGTTCTTTTTTTGCGATGCGATCTTTAATTTTTTCCAGTAGTTCCGTGGAAAATTCGGTACGGTTTTCTTTGCGCAACTCTTCTCGCATGTCGACCACACTTACTTCTGGCATTGCTCTATCGTTTACTCGGCTTGGTAGTTCGATAAGTGTGTAGACACCTTTTTTGGCCCGTGCAAAAGATTCAAGAGACGGGGTGGCGCTTCCGAGAACAACCGGGCACTGATATTTCATCGCACGCCAAATCGCTACATCGCGCGCATGGTAACGTGGATTATCTTCTTGTTTATAACTAGCTTCATGTTCTTCATCAATGATAATAATGCCTAAGTTTTCAAATGGAGCAAAGACAGCGGAACGAGCCCCAACAACTACTCGAGCTTCTTTTCGTTCAATTTTGCGCCATTCATCGTATTTTTCTCCGGAAGAAAGTGCGCTATGAAGGACAGCTACTTCACTTCCAAACCGACTTTTGAATCGTTCTACCATTTGTGGTGTAAGAGAAATTTCCGGAACTAACACGATGGCTTCTTTTCCTTCTTTTAATTTTGCTTCGATAGTTTGTAAGTAAATTTCGGTTTTTCCACTACCAGTAACCCCATGAATTAAAAAAGTTTCTTGTTTTTTGGCTTCGATAATTTTCTCACAAGCCGTTTGTTGGTCAGGTAAAAGCGTCAATGCTTCACTTTTTTCAAAATGGTGGTGCTTATATGGATCGCGCGAAACGATCTTTTCCTGGATAGAAATAATTCCTTGTTCAGCAAGTTTTTTGATAGTTGCTTCGGATGTTTCTGCTTGTTTTTTTAATTCAGCAGCAGAAATCTCTGTTCCTTCAAATATTTGGAAAAAAGCTAGCACACGTGTTTGCGCTTTAGCATTTTTCGGCATGTTTTCTATTAGTTCCATTAGTTCGTGAGGGGATTTTAAGGAGTTAATCATTCGGATTTTTTTATTCGTCGTTTTATTTTTCACTTGGTAGACAACTTCTACGCTGCCCTCTCGGACCCATTTGCCAAGTGATTTTAATAAGTTACGTGCTTCAGCTACCTTCCAGTCAAGCGTTTCATAACCTTCAAATAGCTGCACTAATTCGGTGTTTTCCTCGTCTAGCCGTAGAAAGTATTTTTCGTACTTTGCCCGTAATGCAGCTGGTAACATAGCTTGATAGGCCGACACTCGAAAACTAAGTGTGTCTTCAGCCAACCAGTCACCAAGCTCCATTAACTCCCCATTTAAAACTGGCGCTAAATCCATTACCCCGTCGATACCTTTTAGCTTAGGATTTTCTTCTGTTTCACCAAGTTCTGTGACAAAGCCTTGTATTTTACGATTCCCAAAAGGAACACTAACGCGCATTCCTGGTCTAATAAGCTCTTCTAAATCTTCTGGAATAAAGTAATCAAACGGACGGTCCACTTGCATGGCTGGAACATCCACAATAACTTTTGCTATGTTAATCATTAGTTCACTTCCTTAAAAGGTTAGCGGCTTCTTGAACGATATGTTCGGCAACTTTCTTTTTATCAAGTAATGGTAGTGCTTCATTTGTGCCATCTTTTCGGTAGAGTGTGACGATATTTGTGTCTAACGAGAAACCTGCACCTGGTTGACTAACATTATTTGCGACAATTATATCGGCATTTTTAGTTGTTAATTTTTTCCGTGCGTTGGCTTTAAGATTTTCTGTTTCCGCCGCAAAACCGATGACAACTTGATTTTCGGTTTTATTTTGACCAACTTCGAGTAAAATATCTTTTGTTCGCTTCATTTCAATCGTGAAATCACCTGGTTGTTTTTTTATTTTTTGTTCAGAAACTTTGGCTGGTGTGTAATCAGCGACAGCAGCTGTCATCACAAAAACGGATTGACTAGCTTGATTTTTCTTGACTGCAAGGTACATTTCTTCGGCTGATTCGACATATTCCACTTGAACATTCAGGGGTACAGGAAGCGTTTTGCTCGTTGTGACTAAAGTAACCTCGGCACCTTGTCTTGCGGCAACTTCAGCGATAGCGAATCCCATTTTGCCAGTTGAGTGGTTGGTGAAATAACGTACCGGATCCAGTTTTTCTTGTGTCGCTCCAGCTGTAATCAGAACTTTTTCACCGCGTAGTAAATCCTTATCTTCTTGAAAAAATTCAGCAATTCGTAAAACGATTTTTTCTGGTTCTTCTAAACGACCGCGGCCAACGTAACCACACGCAAGATAGCCTTCTTCTGGTTCAATAAAACGAACACCATCTTGATAAAGGCGGTTAATATTACGAATCACGGCTGGATGTTGAATCATATGAACGTTCATCGCGGGAGCTACCCATACAGGTGCCTCTGTGGCAAGAAGTGTCGTAGTGATCATATCATCAGCAATACCATTTGCCATTTTGCCAATGACGTTTGCTGTTGCTGGTGCGACGATAACTAAATCCGCCCAGTCAGCTAAATCAATATGGGCAACAACACTTGATTTTTTTTCGTCAAAGGTATCGGTATATACATCATTTTTTGATAATACTTGAAAAGAAAGCGGCGGTACGAATTCTTGAGCGTGCTCGGTCATCATGACTTTTACGTTTGCGCCTGCTTGTGTTAATTTACTTGTAAGTGCGACTGCTTTATAAACAGCAATGCCACCAGACACTGCGAGTAAGATATTTTTTCCTTGCATAATAAGTCACCTCATTTTAATATAAAAAAATCATTCACTTCATTATACCTTAAATCAAGGCGCGACAAAACTATCAAGAAGCTAGAATTACTTACTTTCTTAAATAAATTCCTATAAAGAAAAAGCCCCGCAATGAAGCGGAGCAGTTAGTCTTATTTGTCGTCATTTTTTAGAACTAATTTACCAGCGTGAATTTCTTCTAGTGCTTTCCCAACAAATTTGTCAGACTCATAACTCGGAAGTACGCCTTTATCATTTTCTAGTTGCATGTAGCGTGCGCGTTTAGCGGCAACTGTAACTAGCGAGTATTTTGAGTCAATTTTTAGCAATAAATTATCAATTGATGGATATAACATCATTGTAATCCCTCCAACATTTTTTTGTAGCGATGAATTACTCGCTCGGTTTTTAAGTGTTCTGTTTCAACAATGCCTTTGATTTTTTGAACGGCTTTGTCTACCACATCGTTTACTACAGCATAATCATACGATGCCATCATTTCGATTTCTTTTTTTGCGGTTTCCATTCGTTCTTCCACCACATCCATTGATTCTGTTCCGCGGCCGATAATCCGGTTTTTTAGTTCGGATAAATCTGGCGGAGTTAAGAAAATAAAAATCCCTTCTGGCATTGCTTTTCGAACTTGCATTGCTCCTTGCACTTCAATTTCGAGAAAAATATCAGTACCTGCTTGTAGTTTTTCCTCGACATATTCAAGCGGAGTGCCGTAATAATTCCCGACATACTCTGCATATTCTAACATTTTTCCGTCTGAAATAGCTTGTTCGAACACTTCTCGTGAACGAAAATAATAATCGACCCCGTCTTGTTCCCCTTCACGAGGAAGACGTGTTGTCATCGAGATAGAGTAATCAAAACTTGTTTCTGGGTCTTTAAAAACAGCTTCCCGGACAGTTCCTTTTCCCACACCTGATGGACCTGATAGCACGATTAATAGTCCTCTTTCTGTCATCATTTTCCCTCCTCGACATCATTCGACATTTTGCACTTGTTCGCGAATTTTTTCTAGTGTTGTTTTCATTTCCACGACTTGTTCGGTGATTCGAAGCGAATTTGCTTTTGATCCGATTGTATTAATTTCACGATTCATTTCTTGGATAAGAAAATCTAATTTCCGGCCAATTGGCTCTTCCAGTAAGATGATACCATAAAATTGCTTCAAGTGGCTCTTTGTTCGTTCTACTTCTTCATTGATATCTGCTTTTTCTAGTAAAAGTGCTACTTCAGTTAGAACGATTGATTGATCAACGTTTTCACCGACTATGTTTTGGAGCCGGTTTTCTATTTTTTCTTGGTAGTATTTTTCTAAAACGGGGATTTCTGCTTGAATGATGGCTAAACTTTTTTCAAGGGTAGCGAGATGTTGTTTAAAATAAAGCAACAACTCTGCACCTTCCATACTTCTCATTTCATCAAGTCGTTCGGTTGCTCGAGTGAGTGTTTCGATAACTAATCGTTCTAATTCACTGCTCGCATCTACTTCTTCCTCAATCGAAAGGTAGGCTTGTTCTTGAAGTAAGTCTCTCATTTTCGGCAGTTCAGCTAATTCGTATCTAGCGCTTGCTTGTTTGATAAAACGGTAATAGCTATCTGCAAGGTCCCAATCAATATGTAATTCGCGTTTGGCAAGTTGCTCTCCGGTAATAGAAAAGAAACATTCCATTCGACCACGTTTAATTTGCTTATTAATGATCTTTTTTAGTTTTCCTTCTAAATAGGCGAGTTGTTTTGGCATCCGAAACAAACACTCGGAATAGCGATGGTTGACTGCTTTTAATTCAATGGTTACTTTGAACGCTTCAAATTCTTTCGTTGCACGCCCAAATCCCGTCATGCTTTTCACCATTTGGCAAGACACCTTTCATTGCTTAAAGTTCCCTCTAAGTTTACTTGAAATTTGTTCTGACTTCTTATTATACCAAAGCTCCCCCCCGCATACAATACATTTTCGGAATGTATGTTAAAATAGAAAGTAACTAACTCATAAAGGAATGAATAACTAATGGCGTTTGATGCGATGTTTTTAAAATCAATGACGGAAGAACTTGCAGAACACGGCGAAAGTGGTCGAATTATGAAAATCCACCAACCGTTTTCGCATGAACTTGTTTTATATATCCGAAAAAACCGTGAAAATAAACGGCTACTCATTTCTTCGCATCCCAGCTATGCAAGAATTCAGTGGACCGACGATATTCCAGAAAATCCTTCGCAACCACCGATGTTTTGTATGTTGCTTAGAAAATATCTTGAAGGTGCAATTATCGAATCCATTACGCAACTTCCAAATGAACGGATTTTGCGATTTAGTATTCGTGGCAAAGATGATATCGGCGAAAATCGTTTTTGTGATTTGTTTGTTGAAATCATGGGACGGCATAGTAATATCACACTGGTGGACCGCGCAAAAAATGTGATTGTTGACTGCATTAAACATGTTACTCCGGCGCAAAATAGTTACCGGACGCTTTTACCAGGTGCGACTTACATTTTGCCGCCTGCTACAGATAAATTAAATCCATTCGAAGTGACTGGTGAACAACTACTAGCTAGACTTGATTTTCCAGCTGGCAAAATCGAGAAACAACTCGTCCAAAATTTTGCTGGTTTTAGTCCACTGCTCGCTCGAGAAATTGCTTTTCGGGCTGGTAATCTAACGGCTGATTCGCTTGTTGCTGCTTTTTTTGAAGTAATGGCCCTTGTAAATCAGCATGTAGGACATTCGGCCGTTCCAGTTGAATGGCGTGTTTCTAATAAAGAAGATTACTATTTCTTCTCGCTACGCCACATTGATGCAGAACCAACCGAATTTGCCAGTTTAAGCGCGCTTTTAGACCATTTTTATATTGGAAAAGCAAGACGAGACCGTGTGCACCAATTTGCACACGATTTGGAAAAACTCTTGTCGAATGAACTCGCTCGAAGCAGACTGAAAATCGAAAAACTCGAGAACACACTACTCGAAACGGAAAAAGCAGATGTTTACCGCGTTCAAGGTGAGCTATTAACGGCCAATCTTCATTTGATGGAGCGAGGTATGAACGAGATTACAGTCGAGAATTTTTATGATGAGATGAAAAAAGTGACGATCCCGCTTGATAATCGGAAATCTCCTTCTGCCAACGCGCAAAGCTATTTTAGCCGTTACCAAAAGCTGCGAAATGCTGTCGAAGTAGTAAAAGAACAGATTGCGCTGACAAAAGAAGAAATCACTTATTTGGAATCGGTTGAATCGCAACTAGAAACATCCGGTCCGCAAGATGTAGAAGAAATCCGCCAAGAACTGGCTGAACAAGGCTATCTTCGTTATAAACAGAAAAAAGGTAGCCGTAAAAAAGCGACTTTACCGGCTCCAGAGAAATATACTTCTTCGACTGGATTATCTATTTTAGTTGGAAAAAATAATAAGCAAAATGACTATTTAACGAATAAATTAGCGCGAAATAATGATTTTTGGTTCCATGTAAAAGACTTACCGGGCTCACATGTCGTAATTCAGTCGAATGCACCAGATGAGACTTCTATTACCGAGGCTGCAATGATTGCGGCTTACTATTCCAAAGCCCGTCTCTCAGCTACAGTCCCAGTTGACGGAACTCTAGTCAAACATGTCAAAAAACCAAACGGCGCCAAACCTGGTTATGTGATTTATGATAACCAAACGACTTATTTTGTCACACCAGATGAAAAGCTTATTTTAGCATTGAAAAATTAGCGGTTCTTTGTTGGAGCCGTTTTTATTCCTTTTTTAAGGGTAAATGTTATACTGACTTTACTTTTTACTTGAAAGGATGATAAGCAAATGAAAATTTTATTAATTGGTGCTTCTGGTACGCTTGGTTCTGCGGTGAAGGAACGTTTGGAGAAAAAAGCAGATGTAATAACTGCTGGAAGACATAGTGGCGATGTAACAGTCGATATTACGAGTGTGGATAGTATTAAAAAAATGTATACGCAAGTTGGCAAAGTCGATGCGATTGTTTCTGCAACTGGTAGTGCCACTTTTTCCCCATTAACGGAATTAACACCAGAAAAAAATGCTGTTACGATAAGTAGCAAATTGGGTGGTCAAATTAATCTTGTTTTACTCGGAATTAATTCGTTAAATGATAACGGTAGCTTTACGCTTACAACAGGAATTATGATGGAAGATCCCATTGTCCAAGGCGCTTCTGCTGCAATGGCAAATGGTGCGGTTACTGCTTTTGCGAAATCAGCAGCAATCGAAATGCCTCGTGGACTCCGGATTAATACGGTTAGTCCTAATGTTTTAGAAGAATCTTGGGATAGACTGGAACCATTTTTCCAAGGTTTTAATCCTGTTCCAGCCGAACGTGTTGCCCGCGCTTTTGAGAAAAGTGTGTTTGGTGCTCAAAATGGGGAAAGTTATCGGGTTTATTGATAACCAAAAACTTGGAATATAGGTCTTAAAAATAGAAACCAGCAGTGAAAATCGAACAAACAGATTTTCGCTGCTAGTTTTTTGTTGAAATAAAAGAGGGTTGCATAGTTCGACTGGTTTTTCGGTATATTCTCTTCGATTTAGTGTCCTTCATCCTTTTATCTATATAGGATTTAAAATACTCCCAAGAGCTGTTTTTTTGAAGTATTAGATTCAACTTTTTTCGTTCACGTAAAATTTGTGCAATGAGGAAAGGAAAAGTAATCCTTACATTCATAGTATTTAGATAACCAGTATGCCTTTTTGAACCCTGTGATTTCGAAAAGAACTCTTTCTAGTTATTCAAAAGTAATAATCATATACGATGCTTTCGTTTTATCTATAACAGCTTGTATAATTTTATCTTTTTGTGTTGCACCCAGTTCTTCATTTTCAAACGGCTCTTTCCATCGCATGCTAGATTTATATGCAACAAAACCACCTACTACCATTTCTCCCTCAACAAAAACTACTCTGTCCCCCCACTCGATTTCAATATAAGAACTAGTTCCGGTAATTTTCATTTACTTACTTCCTTTCAAAAATTATTTTTTCTTTTTGAGTTACTGGATCAACAGTTGTTATCTTAGTTACGTTTGGATTAGCTTTTAGCCTCGGTAATTCAACATTTTCCCAAATATTCCCTTTTCGTAATTCACTTCCAACTACTGCACGTACTTCTCCAGTGACCTGACTAGCATAGATTTCTGAAACACCTTCCCAGTCTATAATAGTTTTAGGGTTATCAAAATTCCATTCTGGCATTTTAATACCTTTGTTTTTTATTGTAGACTCTAACGTTACTCCATTTTTTGAAGTTGCAATTTTTTCAGCAGCATCAGCACCACCAATACCATTTGTTCTTCCTGACCAGAAAAAGGCTTCGTCTGAATTAGTTTTTAATAAAGGTGATAATTCATTCAAATCATTTATAAGCTTAATATTGGTTGTTGGAATATTAGTTTTCAGCCCCATCGTTATACCATATGGCGCACTATATATCGCTGTAACAGACATTCCGTCAAAGAACCTTCGTCCCCTACTGATATCTTCTCCAGAAACATAATCAGTCCCATATATAGCACGATAAAAGGCTCCAATTCCAAAAAGTTCACGCATTCCGGTTTCATTTTGCCAATATATTATTTGATTATTGACTTGATTTAACGTTGCATCTGTATTTAATGTCCCATCCTGATTTAAAATAAAGCCAGCTGTATTGCCTGAAGGAATGTATGGGGTAAGCCCAATAGATTCTAATTCCTTCACTTTATCATCTATTTCTTTTTGTTTGGCATACAACTCATGCAATTTTTTGAATCGATCAATATGTAAATCGTTCACATCAAACAATCCTGTTTTATCATTGAAAGTTAGATTTTGTTTAATATCAGCTACAGTACGTTGGATTGCATATGCTAAATCACTTAATTCATCAGAAAACCCTACATGACTTCGTTCAAAATCCATGTATTTTTCTAGGATTCGTTCTTTTTTATGAGCTTCTGTAATATCTGCGTTCAGCCCTCTAATTTTCAAAGAATCTTGTTGACCCGAACCACCTAGTGCACCATTAATCGCATTTGATACATTGCTGATTTCAGCTAACAATCGGTCTTTTTCACTTTCATATTTTTCTATTTTGTCTTCTAATACCATTAAATTATTCATATCTAGTTTGGCGTTAGGAGAAGCATCTACTTGGTCATGAAAATCAATTATATATTGTTGCAACGAATGTTCACTCACATTTAGTGCTTGTATAATAGATTGGCATAGGGAAAAATAAGCGGCACTAAAATAAACTTTTGCACTACTAATTGCTTGTCCTGTAATGCTTTGATCATTAACAAAGTTTTGAATAGCTATTTGCGTTTTTTGAATATGTTCTTTTGCTTCCTGATTATTTACTTTTATTCCGTGGGCAAATTGTTGTACTTCTGCTATATCAATTCGTGTCATTGATATACCTCTTTACGCAATATTTGCTGTTCTTTTTCCACCTACATTATAGATTTTTTAGTATTCGATTCTTGTTGAATCGCCACTTCTTTCAATGTATGAATTTCTTTTTTTAAAACCCGTTGCTGCTCTAGCTGTTGTCCTTCCATATTTCCAGCTATACTTTGGCCATAGTTTCCGGACCAAGCATCTGAAGACAGTGTTATTAGTTCTTGTTCCACCAGCTGTAGTCTTGCCAAATCTGATTCTATATCTTCTAGTTGACACCTTCTTTGCTTCCATTGATAGATTTCATCTTCCATTGTTCGTTTTTTTCTTTCTAATTGTTGGATAGTTACGGTCTTTTCTGCCATTTCTTTTTCCAATTAGTTCATCCCTTTCGATATTTCTTGCGCAGCTTTTTTATCTGTTGCTGCCATTGACTTACCAATTTTACTAATACGCTTAGCATCTGTTTGTACAATGCCTTGAAATGCTTCTACAGACTCTAGAAAGTCAAGTAAAGCATGTCTATAATTATCTACCGAATTACTTTGCGTATACGACATGTTACCATCCTTCATGGGTAAGTACTCCATTGATTCCATGCTACTCTCTATTTTTCCAGCATGTTTGTCTAGAGTTTGTTCGTTTATCTTGACGGTTGTCATGATTTCACCTCATTTAGTTATGTTATGTTATGTTATGTTATGTTATGTTATGTGTATTGTATCACTAATTGGAAAGTAAAAAACGCATAAAATGAAAAATAAGCAGAAATCTTGTATATTCCATTTTTAAAATGATTTTATACAATGATTCCAGCTTATTTACTTTCCAATTTTTATACTGAATTTTAGTGTGTTTTGCTTATTTACCCCAAGCTTCTGGGTTTTGTTTCCATTCTTTTAATGTTTGCATGTCTTCTTTTGATACATAATTTTTAGTCAGTGCTACTTCGATTAATTCATCGTAATTCGTAAGTGTAACTAGCTTCGCATCAGATTCTGCAAGCAGCTTTTTCCCTTTATCTAATCCATATGTAAAGATTGCTGCGATGCCAAGTACTTCTGCTCCGGCTTCTTCTAATGCTTCGACTGCTTTTAGGGAACTTCCGCCAGTAGAAATCAAATCTTCTATTACGACTACTTTTTGACCTTTGGAAATAGGGCCTTCGATTTGATTGCCTTTGCCGTGTTCTTTCGCTTTAGAACGAACGTAGACCATTGGTAAATCTAGTAAATCACTGACCCAAGCAGCATGAGGAATCCCTGCTGTTGCTGTTCCGGCGATTACATCCACGTCACCAAAATCTTCTTTTATTTTCTCCGCAAGTGCTGCCGCAATAAACTGACGAACTTTTGGAAAACCGAGTGTTAGCCGATTATCGCAATAGATAGGCGATTTAATGCCCGAAGCCCAAGTGAATGGGTCGTTTGGTTTTAAAAAGACGGCTTTAATTTCTAATAATTGCTCTGCTACTTGTTTTTCAATGCTCATGCGTTCCACTCCTTTAATACTTGACTATAAGCTGCTACTGGATCTGCTGCTCGAGTAATCGACCGACCAACAACAATATGAGATGAGCCAATCAAACGCGCTTTCTCCGGGGTTACGACACGAATTTGATCATCTGCCGCATCACTTGCTAACCGAATTCCTGGGGTGACACGTAGAAAGTCAGCGCCATTACGTAGTTTGATTTCTTCTGCTTCTAGGGCGGAACAAACTACACCGTCTAGCCCAGCTTGTTTCGTCAAATCACTGTAATGAATGACTGATTCCAGCAAACTCGCTTTCACTAGTTGTTCCTCGTGCATGTCTGCTTCACTTGTACTTGTTAGTTGTGTCACTGCAATAAGGAGCGGACGTTTGCCAGTTGGCGTACCAATTTCTAAACCTTCACGCGCATATTCCATCATTTTTTTCCCGCCCGCAGCATGAACATTGACCATATCTACGCCCATTTTTGCTAAGCCTGTCATTGCGCTTTTGACTGTGTTAGGAATATCGTGGAGTTTTAAATCAAGAAAAATTTCGTGGTTTTGTTGTTTGATTTTCTCCACAATCATCGGACCATTGCTGTAAAAAAGTTCCATACCGACTTTTACGGATAAAGTTTCGCCGGAAAATTTAGCTAAAAAAGTTTCTACTTCTTGATATGTTTGGAAATCTAGCGCGATAATTGGTTTATTCATTGATTTTCTCGCTCCTTTTTGAGTTGTTGTAAGGAAGAAATGTTAAGTTCCTCCATGCGATTTGGTAGTTCGGCGATTAGTTTTGGACAGATAAATGGGTCGGTGAAATTCATCGTTCCAACTGCCACAGCATCAGCGCCTGCAATAAGGAATTCTAAAACATCATCTACTGTTTGTACGCCACCCATGCCGATAATCGGGATATTACTTACTGCTCGTACTTGGTGAATCATCCGAATGGCCACTGGTTTTATGGCTGGTCCAGAAAGTCCTCCAGTTCCATTCGCAATGATTGGTTTTCGTGTCTTTAAATCTATTCGCATACCAAGTAATGTGTTAATCATCGTAAGCCCATCTGCACCAGCTGATTCGATTGCTTGAGCTATTGATACGATATCCGCAACATTTGGCGATAATTTAACATACACCGGAACACTAGCGACCGCTTTGACTGCTTTCGTCAAACGATGGGCTACTTCTGGATCTGTGCCAAAAGCAATTCCTCCGTGTTTAACATTCGGACAAGAGATATTTAACTCAATCGCTTTAACCGCTTTTGATTCACCAATTCGAGCGCACACTTTAACATAATCTTCTTCCGTTGCTCCTGCTACATTTGCAATAATCGGTGTGTCAAATTGTTCCAAAAATGGTAGTTCATGCGCTAAAACATGTTCTAATCCTGGATTTTGCAAACCGATTGCATTGAGCATTCCACTCGCGGTTTCAGCTACTCTTGGGGTTGGATTTCCACGTCTTGGTTCTGGTGTGACTGCTTTTGCCATGATAGCGCCTAGTTCATTTAAATCATAGTATTTACTATATTCTTGCCCGAAGCCAAAACAGCCAGATGCAGGCATAATCGGATTTTTGAGTGATAAACCGGGAATTTCTACTGCTAAGGGGTTCATAATGTCACCTCATCTGCGCGAAATACTGGACCATCTTCGCATACTTTAAATTGCCCTTCAGGATCTTTTGACTTTGGACAAACGCAAGCATAACAAGCGCCAATTCCACAAGCCATTCGTTCTTCTAAAGAAAGGTAGGTTTTCGTTTCTGGAAAACTCATCTTCACAGCTTGGAGCATAGCTTTTGGTCCGCAACTGTAAATCACATCTGGTTCTTCGGTGAAATCTTTTGTGATATCTGTGACAAATCCTTGTGTACCAGCTGTTCCGTCTACTGTCGCAATATGCACTTTGCCATATTTGCCCATTTCGGTTTCGTAAAAACTATCTTTCGCAGATTGGAACCCGTTTACAAACGTAACTTTTATGCCTTTTTCAGCTAATTCTTTTCCAAGTTGGTACATAGGCGGAACCCCGATACCACCCCCAATTAAAAGGGCAGTTTTCGCAGTTGGAGAGGCACTTATATCAAAACCTTTTCCAAGTGGTCCAAGTACATTGATAGAATCTCCCGCTGCTAACTGGCTGAAATCCTTGGTCCCGTCTCCTTCTACGCGGTATAGTAAAATGCAAGTTTCAGCAGCTTTATCATAGGAACAAATGCTGATTGGTCGTCTCATGAGTAAATCAGCACGACTTGGCTTGAGCATCAAAAACTGTCCCGGTGACATATCCGCCACACATTCCCCTGTTAAAATTAATTCGTATACTTTATCTGCAATTTCGGTTTGCTGAATGACTTTCATTTCCGTCTGTAACACGGTTCCACCCCGTTTCTTCTATATTAAACTCGTGCTTTTGGTTATTTTACGATACTTGTATTCATTGCTTCTAGTTCAAAGGAGCGAGATTCTAACACTCGCAAAATTGCTTCTGCGGTATCAAGTGATGTACAAACTGGGATGCCATTTTCGACTGATTCGCGGCGAATTTGGAAACCATCGCGCTCTGGACGTTTACCTGTTGTTAGTGTATTAACGACGAGCGTCACTTGGCCATTTCGGATATAGTCGATAAGCGTTTCTTGGTTTTCTCCAATTTTTTTCACTTGCGATACTGGAATTTCCGCTTGTTCTAATGTGCTGGCGGTTCCTTTTGTCGCCATGATTGTGAAGCCAATGCGGTTAAATCGTTTTGCTAGTTCCACCGCTTCTTGTTTGTCGCGGTCGGCCACAGTTAGGAGTACTGTTCCGTAGTCATGCATCGTTGTCCCGCTTGCTACAAAACCTTTATACAGTGCTTTTTCAAGCGTGATATCTTTCCCCATGACTTCCCCTGTTGACTTCATTTCTGGCCCAAGCGACGTATCCACACTACGCAATTTCGCAAATGAGAACACCGGTACTTTGACAAAAATTTCTTGTTTTTCTGGCGCAAGTCCTGGTGTATAGCCAAGGTCAATTAATTTTTCACCAAGGATGACTTTGGTCGCTACATTGGCCATCGGAATTTCCGTAATTTTACTTAAAAATGGCGCTGTCCGGCTTGAACGCGGGTTTACTTCGATGACGAATACTTCTTCGCCGTCCACGACATATTGGATATTCAGCATGCCGATAATATTTAGTCCAGTTGCAAGTCTTGTCGTATAATCAACAATGGTATTTTTTACATTTTCGCTTAATCGTTGCGCTGGGTATACGGCAATTGAGTCACCGGAATGGACTCCGGCACGTTCGATATGTTCCATAATTCCTGGTATAAGCACATTCTCGCCGTCACTAATTGCGTCCACTTCTACTTCTTGTCCGCTCACATAACGATCGACTAAAACGGGGTGTTTTGGATTTACTTTTACCGCATTTGTCATATAATGTTTTAATGCTTCTTCTGATTCCACGATTTCCATTGCCCGTCCACCAAGTACGTAAGATGGGCGCACTAGAACAGGATAGCCAATGTTAGTCGCTACTTTAATTGCTTCTTCAACCGACGTAGCTGTTTTCCCAGCTGGTTGAGGGATCTGTAAGATTTCTAACGCTTTTTCAAAGGCATCACGATTTTCCGCACGGTCGGTGTCTTCTAAACTCGTCCCCAGAATTTTCACTCCACGTTTTGATAAACCATCTGCTAAGTTGATTGCGGTTTGACCACCAAATTGGACGACAACGCCAAGTGGTTGCTCGATTTCAATGACATGCATCACGTCTTCTAGTGTTAGTGGTTCGAAGTAAAGCTTATCCGATATACTAAAGTCCGTCGACACAGTTTCTGGATTGTTGTTGATAATAATTGCTTCGTATCCGGCTTGTTGAATTGCCCAAACAGAGTGTACTGTCGCATAGTCGAATTCGACCCCTTGTCCAATCCGAATCGGCCCAGATCCAAGTACAATGACACTTTTCTTTGCCGAGCGTGTAGACTCATTTTCCTCTTCATAAGTACTGTAGAAATATGGCGTAGTTGATTCAAATTCAGCTGCACAAGTATCCACCATTTTGTATACCGGGAAAAGATTTTGCGCTTTTCGTAAATCGTATATTTCTTGCTCTGACGTTTTCCAACAAGTTGCTAGGAAAGAGTCAGAAAAACCTGCTCGTTTGGCTTCCGCTAGCACTTCTGGATTGTTTGGATTTTCTTTTACACGTGTTTCTAATTCAATTGTTTTACTTAATTTATATAAGAAGAATAAATCAATTTTAGTTTTTTCGTGGAGTTGCTCGATTGTTTGACCACGACGTAGTGCTGCTGCTAAGAAGAATAGGCGATCATCTTCTGGGAAACAAATTTTGCGTTCTAATGTTTCCGCATCTGCATTTTCAGCTTCTTCAAGTAACAAATGATCCGCGCCAATTTCGAGTGAACGAACAGCTTTTAAAAGTGCTTCTTCCCATGAGCGACCAATCGCCATGACTTCACCAGTTGCTTTCATTTGTGTTCCGAGACGGCGATCTGCTTGTTCGAATTTATCAAAAGCAAAGCGTGGAATCTTTGCAACGACATAGTCAAGCGCTGGTTCAAAGTGAGCGAAAGTTGTTCCTGTTACTGGGTTTCTAACTTCATCAAGTGTAAGTCCAACAGCGATTTTAGCTGCTAATTTGGCAATTGGATACCCCGTTGCTTTCGATGCTAGTGCAGAAGACCGGCTCACACGTGGGTTTACTTCGATAACGTAGTAGTTGTAACTATCTGGATCTAGTGCTAATTGAACGTTACAGCCACCTTCAATTTCCAGTGCACGAATGATTTTTAATGATACATCACGAAGTAGTTGGTATTCGCGGTCAGAAAGCGTTTGGCTTGGTGCGACAACAATGGAATCTCCCGTATGTATTCCAACAGGGTCAATATTTTCCATGTTACAAACAACCATGGCATTATTGTTTGCATCGCGCATCACTTCATATTCCACTTCTTTAAAGCCTGCAATACTTTTTTCAAGCAAACATTGGGTTACTGGGCTAAGTTTTAAACCGCTTGTTACCGTTTCGATTAGTTCTTGTTCATTATGGCAAATCCCACCACCTGAACCACCAAGCGTATAGGCTGGGCGAACGATTACTGGATAACCAATTCGTTCTACAAAGGTATATGCTTCGTCTAAATTATGAATAATGTCACTTTCAGGAACTGGCTCACCAAGTTCATTCATCAAGTCACGGAATGCTTCCCGGTCCTCTGCTTTTTTAATCGCCGTTAAATCTGTTCCAAGTACTTCGACATTACATTCATCCAAAATCCCCGCTGCTGAAAGTTCCATCGCCATGTTTAATCCTGTTTGGCCACCAAGAGTTGGTAAAATCGCATCTGGACGTTCTTTACGAATAATACGTGATACAAAGTCAAGTGTAATTGGCTCGATATAGACTTTATCAGCCATTTCTGCATCGGTCATAATGGTTGCCGGATTAGAGTTAACTAATACCACTCGGTAACCTTCTTCTCTTAAACTTAAACAAGCTTGCGTTCCAGCGTAATCAAATTCGGCAGCTTGACCAATCACAATTGGACCAGAACCGATAACTAAAATCGTTTTTATATCGTCACGTCTAGGCATGTAGTTCACCCTCCTCTTTTACATTCATCATTTCCATAAATTCATCAAACAAATAATTAACATCACTTGGTCCTGGATTTGCTTCTGGATGGTATTGCACTGTGTATGCTTGGAATTCTTTATGAGCAAGCCCTTCCACAGTGTCATCATTTATTTCGATATGTGTTATTTTCAAATCAGTATCTAGTAGCGAGTCTTTGTCGACCGCATAACCATGATTTTGAGCTGTAAAATCAACCCGTCCTGTTGCTAGTTCTTTTACTGGGTGATTTGCGCCGCGATGGCCAAATTTCAGTTTAAAAGTATCCGCGCCATTCGCTAGGGCAAATAATTGATGTCCTAAGCAAATTCCAAACAGTGGTAACTTACCTTGAATCCCGCGAATCATTTCTAGCGCTTCCGGAACATCTTTCGGGTCTCCTGGTCCGTTTGAAAGCATCACGCCATCTGGATGCATGGATAAAATTTCTTCAGCCGTCGTATTATAAGGAACTACTGTCACATAACAATTACGTTTATTTAACTCTCGTAGAATCGAACTTTTCACGCCATAATCTACTAACACAACCCGTTTGCCATCTCCAGGGCTTGCGAACGCTTTTGCAGAGGAAACTTCATGTACTTGATCAATTGGTAAGCGCACCGAGCGTAAATGATGTAGTAATTCTTCTTTATTAGCTGTTTCAGCAGCTAGAATTCCTTTTAGAGTTCCTTCTTTACGAATCAATTTGGTTAACTTACGCGTATCAATTCCAGCAATTCCCGGAATACCTTTTTCTTTCAAAAATTCATTTAAAGTAAGTTGGTTGCGCCAGTTGGATGGATATTCAGCTGCTTCTCTAACTACAACGCCTTTCACTGCTGGATTAATCGATTCAAAATCATCACGGTTTACGCCATAATTCCCAACGAGTGGATAGGTAAATGTAATAATTTGACCATAATAAGAAGGGTCGGTGATTGTTTCTTGATAACCTGTCATTCCTGTATTGAACACCACTTCACCGATTGTTTCTTTTTCACTACCAATCGCATCACCAATAAAGTAATTGCCATCTTCTAGCATTAAAATCCGCTTTTTCATTTTATTTCCCCCTCATTATAAACCAATTTTCCTTCTGCAAAAGTTGCTACCGGCCAGCCAAAACAAGTTTCTCCTGTAAATGGTGTATTTCGACCTTTTGAATAAAATGTTGTTGGATCAATTTTGCTTTCTTTTGCTAAGTCAAGGACAACAATATCTGCTACTCTACCTTCTTCTAATTTGCCATAAGGAAGTTGAAAACACTCGGCAGGTTTCACGGTCATCCAGTCAATCAACTGTTTTAATGTCCATTCCTTTGTTTTTACAAAATGAGTATAAAGCAGTGGGAAAGCTGTCTCTAAACCAACAATACCAAATGCTGCTTTCTCCATCGGTACATTTTTCTCTTCTGCTGCATGTGGTGCGTGGTCTGTGGCGATAAAATCAATCGTTCCATCTAGTAAACCGGCTAACAGTGCCGCACGATCTTCCTTACTTCTTAGTGGTGGATTCATTTTCCAATTTCCATCATTACCTGGAATATCTTCTTCATCCAGAATTAAGTGATGCGGTGAAACTTCTGCGGTTACGCGAATTCCAGCTCGTTTAGCATCTCGAACAACACGAACAGATTCTTTAGTAGAAATATGGCAGACATGGTAATGACAACCTGCTGCTTCTGCAAGTAACACATCCCGAGCAATTTGAACGGATTCAGCAATATTTGGTATTCCCTTTAGTCCTTCTTTTTTAGCAAAAGTACCATCATGTACAACACCGCCGTAAATAAGCGAATTATCTTCGCAGTGAGCCACAATCGCTTTATCCAGTTTTGCAGCTTGCTTCATTGCTTCATACATTGTACCAGCAAGTTGTACACCAACACCGTCATCTGTAAAAGCAAAGGCTCCCGCTTGTGTTAAAGCTTCCATATCAACTAATTCATCTGTTCCAAGACTTGTTGTAATCGAAGCGTAAGGTAAAACACGAACTTTAGCTGTTTCTTGGATTAACGCTTGTAAACTTTCCATTCTTGCTTTGGAATCAGGGACAGGTTTCGTATTTGGCATGGAACAAATAGTTGTATAACCACCACGTGCGGCCGCTTCTGTTCCAGTCAAAATGGTTTCTTTATGTTCTCCGCCTGGTTCACGAAGATGTACATGAACATCGATAAAGCCTGGTGCAATTACTTTTTCAGATGCATCAAATACTTCTCCACTAGTTACATCAATTGAATCAGCAATTAAGTTCACTTTTCCATTTTGAATCAGTATATCTTTACTTTCTAGTTCGCCTGCTTCATTTAGAATTTGTCCATTTTTTAATACGTACATGATTTCGCCCTCATTTCCTGTTCTTTTAAAATCGATTCTAATATCGCCATTCTTATAAAAACGCCATTTGTCATTTGCGTGACAATGCGTGATTTTTCGCATTCCACTAAGCTATCTGCAATTTCAACGTCACGGTTTACAGGACTTGGATGCATAATAATCGCATTTGTTTTTAATTTTTCTGCCCGTTCCGTTGTTAGTCCAAATTTAGTATGATAACTTTCTTTTGTAAATTGTTCTGTTCCACTATGTCGCTCGTGCTGTACCCGGAGTAGCATCATAACATCTACTTTTTCAACGATTTCATCTACTGGTAAGTAAGTTCCAAATTTTAAGTAGCTTTCATCAAACCATTCTCTTGGTCCTGAAAAGAATAGCTCTGCACCAAGACGTTTTAAAACTTTCATATTGGAGTTGGCTACTCTACTATGTCGAATATCTCCAGCAATCGCGACTTTCAACCCTTGAAAAGTCCCAAACTGTTCTTTAATCGTGAATAAATCAAGTAAAGACTGACTAGGATGTTCACCGCAGCCATCTCCACCATTTACAAGCGCGATGTCTAAATCCCTAAGTCCCTCATAGTAATTTTCTTCTGAATGTCGAATAACTGCCACATTCACGCCAACCGCCTGCATCGTAAGAAGTGTATCGTATAATGTTTCTCCTTTAGTCATGCTAGAACTTGCTGCATCGAAGGAAACCACTTCCACACCAAGTTTTTTCTCTGCTACTTCAAAACTAGTAAGTGTTCTTGTGCTCGGTTCAAAAAACATATTAACTGCAAAGGCTTGTTCATTAAAAGTTGCTTTTTTTCCTTGTTTAAACAGTGCCGCCTGTTCTAATAACTGCTCGATTTCAGCGATAGATAAAGCTTCCATTGATACTAAATTTTTCATTCTTGAGCGCCACCTTTTCCGTTTCTTTTTATACAAAAACCTCTGAATCGTACTTTCTGCAGAGGTTTTTTGTTATGTGTAAGTTATGCTGATTTATGTTTGGCTGGTAAAACTAGATTTAAGATAATCCCAATTACTGCTGCAAGAGCCATACCAGAAAGCTCAAAAGTTCCAGCTTTAATGAATAAACCACCAATTCCAACAACAAGCACAACCGAAGCAATAATCATATTTCGATTGATACTTAAATCAATTTGGTTTTCAATCATCATTCGAAGTCCACTTGTTGCAATAACTCCGAAAAGTAGCAGAGAAATTCCACCTAGAACTGCTGATGGAACAGAAGTAATTACGGCATTAATGTAGCCAATAAAGCCAAACAGGATGGCGAATACTGCCGCTCCCCCGATAACAAACACACTATATACTTTTGTAATTGCCAAGACACCAATGTTTTCGCCGTAAGTAGTTACTGGTGGTCCGCCGACTAGCGATGCGATAATCGAAGCAGTACCATCCCCAAGAAGCGAACGGTGAAGTCCTGGATCTTTAAAGAAGTTTTTATTTGTAATTCTGTTTAGTAATAATTGATGTCCCATATGTTCAGCCATTGTGACAAAAGCAAGTGGCGCCATACTTAAAACAACCGAAATCGTAACAACTGGATCAACATTCACAAATGGAATCGTGAAATCGGGAATTTGGAAGAAAGAAGCATTTTTAATTAATGTATAGTCGACCATTCCAAAAGCCATACTTGCTAAGTAGCCCACTGTAAAACCGAAAAGAATCGGAATCAAGCCCATAAAACCTTTGAAAAACATCATAGCTATAATCGTTGCAAGTAGCGTGATTAACGCAACTCCAAGTGTTTTTAAATCATAAGACCCATTGTTTGTCCCCATTGCCATCGCTGCGGCACTTGGAGCAAGTGATAAACCGATAACCATAATAACTGGTCCAACTACAATTGGCGGTAACACTTTATGAATCCAGTCAACCCCTGCGTAATAAACAATTAGCGAAACAATCGCATAGACTACTCCGACTGAAAAGGTCCCAACCATTACCGCACCAGGGCCTCCACCGGATTTTGCTGTCAAAAGAGCAGTAATTGGTGCAATAAACGCAAACGAGGAGCCAAGATATGCAGGAATCTTCCCACGAGTAATTACTAAATATGCAAGCGTCCCGAGTCCGCTAGATACAAGCGCAACTCCCGGACTTAAACCTGTCACACTTGGTACAAAAATAGTGGAACCAAACATGGTAAACAGGTGTTGAATACTAAGGATAATCCATTTATTTAGACTTGGTTTTTCATGGATGTCAAGAACTGGTTTTGTTGTATTTTCGATTGTTTCTGTCATTTTCTTCCCTCTTTCTTCATAAAAAATACCCCTTGTCTGCGCTGACAAAGAGTATAGAATAATCCCCTATAGAAATTAATCACCCTTTGTCAGCCTCACAGGACTGCTTTTAAAAAAGTGCTACATTTATTCGTTTTTGTTAATAATTACTGCATCTTCTGCATGATCTACATCCGTTAGCCGAACTTCCACTCGTTCATTCCCAGACGTTGGTATATTTTTTCCAACATAATCTGCTCTGATCGGCAGTTCTCTATGGCCACGGTCTGCAAGAACAGCTAAATGAATTTGTGCTGGTCTACCCACATCCATTAGCGCGTCCATTGCGGCACGCACTGTTCGACCGGTATAAAGCACATCATCGACAAGTACTACTTTCTTTCCATTGATATCAAAAGGAATATTCGTACCATGGACAGCGGGTTCTCGAGTGGCATCATCTTTGAAAGATAAATCATCTCGGTAAAGGGTAATATCAATATCGCCAACTGGAATATCTATTCCCTCGATTTCAAGAATACGCGTATGAAGTCTTTGCGCTAAATAAATGCCTCGTGTTTTAATACCAACAAGCGCTAAATTTTGGGTACCTTTATTTCGCTCAATAATTTCGTAACTAACGCGAGTAAGCGCACGTTTAATTGCTGCCTCATCCATAACTACTACTTGTTTTTGCATCCGAAATCACTCCTTTTATGCAAAAAAATAACCCTCTGCCAGTATAAGCAAGGGAACGCGTACGGATATATAAAAACCCCGTCAATTATCGTCACCTTCTTAGCCTCTCTGGACTATGTTAAAGGACTTTATTTCATTGGATTAATCTTACCCGAAAGAACCACACTTGTCAATCATAAAATCCAAGAACATGTTATACTAATAATAGTAAAAATAAAGGAGGTCAAAACAACATGGCTACATCTAAAGCAAAAAAGAAACGTCAGAAGCTTGTCCAAGCAGGTCTTTTAAATCCTGAAATCAAGCGCAGTCCCTTCGCTCTGATGGATTTAAACTCCAAACAAACCAAAACAAAAAAAGGTTATCTCTATAGTAAAAAATGGAAGAATCACCAAGAAGATGATTCTTTTTTTGTGATTTTTTTTAAGTTTTCACATTTTCTTCATATAAGTCTTTAAAATATGGTGTTTCTTCTAGCTATTATTCCTTTTTTGAATGTCTTTGTGCTATGCTTTAGTTGCTTAAAAACCAGTACATTAAGAGGTGACAGAAACATGACTATTTTAAATCACTTATTGGAACAGAGAGAAACTATTGTTGAAGAATGGCTAGCATATTATGTTTCGGTAGATGACCCTTATATTATCACACTGGAAAGTAATAGTCGTCTTACGGATGAAACACGACTTGTTTTAGAAAATCTATTCATTGGGATGACCGAAAATCAAGAAAAAATGAATCGTTTCGCGAACAGTCTAGGTAAAGCACAATTTATCACCACACTCGGTATTTCGCACATTTTATTCCATATTCGTTTATTAGAAAAATTTATTCTAGACTATGTGCAAAGAACCAATCCTACTAGTCTCCATTATCAAGAATTATATGAGTTCACCGTGTCACTTCATCAAAATTTTAGCAGCTTCACACAACATTTAATAGAAGGATATACATTTGCAACAGAACAAACGATGCAGCAAAAAGAAAATCAATTAATTAAAAATTCGACCAAATTAATTTGGTTAGCCGACTTTGTTTTTCTTTTACCATTAATTGGGAAAATCACGGATGATCGCGCCAAACAAATAGTAGAAACAGCGCTACAAGAGGTTTGCACCCAACCAGTAAATTACTTAATTCTTGATTTATCCGGCATGCAATTAGAATCGCAAAACATTGGTGAATACATCCATCACTTCTTCTCTTCCTTAAAACTAGTTGGTGTAACTCCGATTGTCACAGGGATTCGACCTGAGACTGCTAAACTGATGATACAAGCCAATTTAACAGAGCACAAAAACATTAAGACCTTCTCCACTTTGCGTCAAGCAACTAAATTTTTATTAACAGAAAAAGAAGCAAAAAAGTAAGATTTTTATAACGCCTTCCAAGTTAGAGATTGGGAAAGCCGTCTATTCAAAAGACAAAAAGAGGCTGAGACATAACTAAAGCTCAACAATAAAAGTTGGAAAATAGAAAAGCAGGAATCATTGTATAGAGCCATTTCGGAAAATGGCTCTATACAATGATTCCTGCCTATTTTTCATTTTAGAGACCCTTTTGTCCTGGCCTCTTTCTAACTATTAATCTTCTTGACGTAATGTCTTCAAGGCTTTTACAAACGAACTTGGAAGTGGTGCTTCAAAAGTCATCCGTTCGCCTGTTGCCGGATGGTCGAATCCTAGTTTCGCTGCATGCAGAAATTGCCCATTGCCTTTTAGGGTGTTTTTAGGGCCGTATTTTGGGTCTCCTGCAAGCGGATGACCGATATACTTCAAATGAACACGAATCTGGTGCGTGCGACCTGTGTCAAGTTTACAATTAATTAGCGTGTACCCTTCTAAGCGTTCGATTACCTCAAAATGCGTTCTTGCTTCTTTGCCGTCACGAACAACCGCCATTTTTTGACGATCTTCTTTTGCACGGCCGATTGGAGCTTCAATAGTTCCTTTTTGATGGACAATATCACCATGAACAAGTGCGATATATTCTCTATCAGAAGTTTTGTCTTTTAATTGTTTTGCAAGTGACTCATGGGCATGGTCATTTTTAGCAACCATAAGTAAGCCAGAGGTATCTTTATCAATTCGGTGTACAATTCCCGGTCTGATTTTACCATTAATTCCAGATAAATCTTTACAATGAAAAAGAAGTGCATTCACAAGTGTGCTACTCGCATGCCCTGCTGATGGATGAACAACCATTCCTTCTGGCTTATTCACAACAAGCATATCTTTATCCTCAAAGTAAATATCTAGCGGAATATTTTCAGCAAGCACTTCTAACTCTTCTGGTTCACGCACTTCTAAATGAATCTCGTCACCAACTTGTACTTTATAATTTGGTTTCGCTATCTCACCACTTACGGTAATATCTCCATTTTTTAGCATTATTTGAATAGCGGAGCGGCTCTTGCCAGTGAGTTCAGCAACTGCTTTATCAATTCGTTCACGAGCATTTTTCTCTTCTATAATCAATGTTTCACTTTTCATTATTTAATTCCTTTCGTTTTGCGGTCGTCTACAAAAACATACACGAGCATTAGTACGACACCAATTGAAAGCGAGGCATCTGCCACATTAAAAATCGGGAAATAATAATTACCCCATACGGTTTGAACAAAATCTACCACTTCTTGATGCAAGATTCGGTCAATAAAATTACCAATCGCACCACCTAAAATAAACGCTAAACTAATCGAAAATAGTCGTTTTCCTTTGGCATATTTTTGCATAATGTAAATAATAATTCCAATAACAATAACAGTAATAAGATAGAAAAACCACATATGCCCTTCTAAAATACTCCAAGCCGCTCCGTTATTACGGTAACTTGTCCAGTATAAGAATCCAGGAATAACTTCTATTTTCTGGCCAATTTCCATGTTTTGAACAACAATCCATTTAGTCAATTGATCTAGCGCAATCACAGCTAGCGTGATTAGATAATAATACATACGAACCCTCTTTTCACATCAGTTAGATAGTATATGCGCTCTCCCGTAAAAACAGCAAGAGCGCATACTTCTTTTGTTATTGTATGATAAATTGAAGCAAAAATAAAGCGCCAATAACATACATGACTGGCGATGTTCGTTCTTTGTTCTTCGTAAAGGCGCGAAGAATTGGATACGCAATAAAGCCAGCCGCAATTCCGTCTGCAATACTGTACGTAAATGGGATTAATACAATAATAAGTAATGCCGAAAAAGTCTCGGCTGCATTTGATAAATCCATTTCTTTAAATTCTTGTAGCATCGACATACCAATGACAATTAAAATTGGTGCAATCGCGCTATTTGGAATAAAAGATAGCACTGGCATTAAAAAAAGCGATGCGATGAAGAAAATTCCGGTCGTAACAGTTGCGAGACCAGTTTTCGCCCCACTAGCAAACATAGAACCACTTTCGAGTGCCGAAATAGTTGGGCTTGTGCCAAATAATCCAGATAAGAAAGCTGTTACAGAGCTTGCTTTTAAAATGCGTGGTAATTTTTCGGTTTGTTTCAGTTGTCTTACTTGGCCATTTGTAAGCCCTACTGTTTCAAACACAATAACCATCGTCATCGTAAAGACGGCACTCCAAAAACTAATACTTGCCATTCCGGAAAAATCAGCTTTGAACAACACATCACTCCAAGGTGCTAAACTTAACGTCGCTGCACTCGTCGTATTGGTGATGCCAAATAGTACACCTACAATTGTTCCAATTATTAAACTCCATAAGAAAGCGCCAGGAATTTTACGAATAACTAGAATCATCGTTAATAAAAGGGTCACAAGCGTTGCCAAAACGAATGGATCAGAAAGGTTGCCTAGAGCGATAATACCATGCTTTCCACGTGTTACAATTTCACCTTTTTCAAGCCCTAGAAAAATTAAGAATAGTCCTAATCCAACTGTGATAGCTTGCTTCAAAATTAGCGGAATAGCTTGATTTAATCTTCCTGCAAGTGGTGTAAATGCAAGAATCATAAATAGTAACCCACTCATCGTAACCGCCGCAAGTGCCACCTGCCAACTTAGTCCCATTCCGCCTACAAGGTTATACGCAAAGAGCGCATTAATCCCCATACCAGGCATTAGAATAAGTGGTGCATTAGACCAAAAACCCATAATCAAACAACCTACCGCCGAGATAAAAATCGTCGCTAGTACTGCTCCTTGATAAGGAACTCCAGCTTCAGCTAAAATCGAGCTATTGACGACAATAATATATGCCACCGTAAAAAAGCCAATCATACCAGCCAAAAATTCTGTCCGGATATTGGTTTTATGCTCGTTCAGCCGAAAAACTTTGTTGAAAAATTTCTGCATACTTTTTCCTCATTATGAAATTGTCCCTCTCCCAACCCGCAGAGTATTGCCCCTGCCACAGACTTTCATTATAACAAAGATACTGGTGATGCGAAAGTAAAAGTTTTCATTTCACCGCTGTAAACCCAATTCTATGCTATAATTTGGAGTGATGTTAAAGGAGATGATTATTTGCAACAAACAGCAACATACCTAGCAAAATGGAAACAATTTTTAATCATTTTCGTGCCAATTGTGATTACTCAACTAACACTGTTTTCCATGACCTTTTTTGATACCACAATGAGTGGAAATTATTCTAATCAGGCACTTGCCGGTGTAGCGATTGGTAGTTCTTTTTGGGCACCAATTAATGCCGCTTTTTCAGGTTTACTAATGGCAATCACACCGATTGTGGCGCAATTAATTGGCGCGAAGAAAGAAAAAGAAGTTAAAAACACGGTGCATAATGGTCTGTATATCGCGATTATTTTAGCTATTATTTTAATTCTTATTAATTTCTTAGTAGTTCCAAAGATATTAACGCATATGCCTATAACAGCTGAAGTGGCAACTATTGCCCGCCATTTCTTAAATGGGATTTGTATTGGAATTCCTGCCTTTTTTATTTCTGCTATATTGCGGTCATTTATTGATTCACTAGGGCTTACAAGAGTGACCATGTTCATTACCCTTTGCACAGTGCCGTTTAATATCTTTTTGAATTACTGTTTTATTTTCGGGAACTTCGGATTTCCTGAAATGGGTGGAGCAGGTAGTGGATATGCAACCGGGATTACGTATTGGTTAGTCGTTTTGGTTAGTATTATTCTGATTCAAACACAAACTCGGTTACGCAAGTTCGGTATATTTAAACGATTTACAGCCATCCATTTTTCTAAAATAAAAGAAATTATCGGGATTGGTGTTCCAAATGGTTTAACGATTTTATTTGAAACGAGTATTTTCTCTGCTGTAACAATTTTAATGGGTGCATTTGGCACAGAAACCATTGCGGCGCACCAATCTGCTAATAGTGTGTGTACGCTCCTTTATGCTTTTCCACTTAGTGTAGCATCTACGCTAACGATTCTCGGAGGTTACGAAACTGGCGCTAAACGTTTAAAAGATGCCAAGCAATATCGCCATATTGGGATGACCGCTGCGATTTTAATTGGTTGTATTAATGGAGCGGTATTATTTTTCTTCCAAGATACTATTGCTGGTTTTTATACTAATGATCCACGACTAAGTGATTTAATTATGCAATTTCTTGTGTATGCCATCTTATTCCAATTTGCTGATGCCTTGTTGTCTCCTGTTCTCGGAGCGCTTCGTGGTTACAAAGATGTTGCTGTTACATCAGTCGTTGCTTTTATTTCTTACTGGATAATTGGGCTTCCGGTTGGATACGGGCTATCTTTTACAAATTTAGGACCTTTTGGCTACTGGATTGGGTTAAGTACCGGCTTGTTCGTTGCCGCAATTATTTTATCAATTCGCGTTCGAAAAACAGAAATAAAATTATCTTTATAGTAAAGGAAGACAGAGATTTTTTAAGTCTCTGCCTTCCTTTATTTTGTAAGTCCATCATGAATTTTATCTAAATTGTAACGCATCATCTCTAAATACGTGTCACCTACCTCGCCCTTTTTGGCAGTGGAATCAGTGAATATTTTCGCAAAGATTGGTACACCAGTTTCATTAGACACACTTTCCATACTTCTTGGGTCCACACTAGTTTCTACAAATAAATTTGGAACATGTTCATTTTCCACGATTCCAACTATTTGTTTCATTTGCTCAGGGGTCCCTTGGCTTTCTGTATTAATTTCCCAAATATAAGCAGCTTTTAAACCATACCTAGCAGCAAAATATTTAAATGCCCCCTCACTTGTTACTAAAGTTTTTTGATTTTCTGGTAAATCTGCAAACTTTTGTTTCGCTTCTTTATCCAGTTTTGCTAGTTTAGTGATGTATTTTTTCGCATGTTCTTTATAATAATCAGCATTGTCTGGATCTGCTTTAATTAGCGCATCTCGTACATTTTCTGTATAAATAATCCCATTATGAAGGTCTAACCATGCATGAGGATCTGTTTCTGATGTTTTGCCTTTCTCCGTTAAGTATTTTGGTTTCACACCTTTACTTAACTCTATCACTTGGTCTTTATCAGCTCGTGATTTGTCTGCTGTTTCTAACATCCGATCAAACCAGCCATTCCCCGTTTCCAAATTCAAACCGTTATAAAAAATCAAGTCGGCATCAGCAGCACTTTGAATATTTGCAGGAAGCGGGTCATATTCATGTGGATCTACCCCCACTGGCACAATACTATGCAATTCAATTTTTTCTCCACCAACATTTTTGACGATGTCTGCTAAAATGGAATAGGTCGCAACCACATTTAATTTTCCATCTTTGGCTATTTCTTTATTTCCTGAAGTACATCCTGCAAGTACCATTATTAGCATAACTAACGCTGCAAAAATCGGCTTTTTCATTCGACACCCTCCTTCTTTTTCGAAAATAATAATCCTTGTTTTGGTGCAAATAGAAAAGCAATAAAGAACAAAATAGTTGCGACTAGAACCATCGCAGCTCCTGAAGCTAAATTGAAAATATAGCTAAAGTACAAACCAATAATCGCACTCACTGCACCAAATGAGGATGCGAGAACAATCATTTTAGATAGCTTGTTTGTAAGCAGATACGCGGTCGCAGCTGGTGTAATCAACATCGCTACAACGAGAATAATCCCAACCGTTTGCAAAGCAGAAACCGTTACTAAAGTCAGCAGTAGCATCAAGAAGTAATGCAAGAATTTCACATTTAGTCCGTATGCTTCCGCCATCACAGGATCAAACGAACTAACTAAAAATTCTTTATAAAATAGTGCTACGAGAGAAATAACGATAATCGCAATTACAATGGTCATCCACATATCTGAATTACGAACAGCAAGTACATTTCCAAATAAAATATGGTATAAATCGGTACTACTTTTTGCAAAAGAAATTAAAATGATACCAAGCGCAAAAAATGCACTAAAGACAATTCCGATGGCCGTATCATTTTTAATGCGGCTTTTCTGATTAACAAAACCAATTCCAAGTGCGGCAGCGATTCCAAATGTCGCCGCACCAATAAAGAAATTCATCCCTAGCATATACGATATCGCTACCCCGGGTAGAACCGCATGAGAAATCGCATCTCCCATTAATGACATTCCTCGCAAAATAATGAAACTGCCGATTACACCCGAAACAATTCCCACTGTTACAGATGTAATCAGCGCCTTTTGTAAAAAACTATATTGCATTAACCCTTCTAAAAACAGCATTTTTAAACTCCTTTTGCAAATGTTAATTCACCATAAGCATATTTTATTTTGTCTTCTGTAAATGTTAGTTCCACTGGACCATGTGCGATTAGTTTTTTATTAAGTAAAATAATATCATCAAAATAAGCAGCTACTTTATGGAAATCATGGTGAACCACGACAATCGTTTTTCCGTTATCTCTTAATTTTTTCAATAACTGCATAATTAACGCTTCACTTGTCATATCAATCCCAGCAAAAGGTTCATCTAAAAAGAAAATTTCTGCATGTTGCGCTAAAGCTCTGGCAATAAAAACACGTTGTAATTGCCCACCAGAAAGTTCGCCAATTTGTCGCTTCTGAAAAGCAGTCATTTCCACTTGTTCTAGCGCATCTAACGCCAGCTGTTTTTCTTTTTTTCTTGGGCGTTTAATTAACCCAAGTGCCGGAAATGTTCCGAGTATAACCATATCTAACACTGTAATTGGAAAAGTTAAATCTACTTCGCTTCTTTGCGGAACATAAGCGATGCGTTCCCGCCAAAAAGCAAGTGGCTTTCCATCTAAGGTTACTTGGCCATTTTCACGTGGAATTAATCCCATCATCCCTTTTAGTAAGGTAGATTTTCCAGCTCCATTTGGACCGACGATACCAGTTAGCTTACCTGATGCTATTTCAAGCGATACATTATCAATCGCCACTTTTTGTTTGTAGCTAATTGTTAAATTTTGAATATTCATTTCTACCACCCTTTTCCCTTAAGACTAATTTTTATATTTAACTAAAAAAGTTTCCTCAGAGCAACTTTAATTAGAAGTATAACGAAAATTCCTTTGGTTGTAAAGTGAAAAATCCATAAAAAAATCCCGTAGTCTATACAAACTACGGGATACGACTATTTTATTGGTTGGCGCCGTCTGCTAATTTCTTTAGTAGTTGACGAAATTCAGCTTGTTCTTGCTCGGAAAAAACAGCAAATCGTTTAACAATCATTTCTTTTTTCTTTTTATCGATTTCTTTTACGAATGCTTCTGCTTCAGGTGTCAGTCGAAGCTCAATAATTCGTCTGTCTATTTCTGAGCGATGCCGTGTAATAAATGCTTCTTCTACTAACGTGTCGGTAATTGCTGTGATGTGGCTAGCTGAAACATCGAGCGTTTTTGCTAAATCAGAAGTTTTGGTGAGACCGCTAGAAATCAAACTTAACACACGATATTCACTTCCACTTAATCGCTTATTCAAAACAGCTTCTACTTCATGTCGAAAGCTATTAAAAATCCGTTTAATTAACGTTTCAATTTCCAAATATGTTTCCATTTAGCTACCTCCTGTTTTTCAAAAAAGTTATCGGCTTACTTCACCAAGGCTTTTGCTTTTTGTAATTGAGGATCGGTTTCTTTTAAATGTTTTTGCGTTAATTCGACTAATTTATCCGTTGTCACACCTGTCATAATTCCGGTTACATCTAATTGGTTGGCTGTTTGGAATCGTTCTACTGCATATTTTGTATCTGTATCATATAAGCCATCTACTTTACCAACATTATAATCAAGCGCTTTTAGTAATGTTTCGATTGTTTTGACGTCATCACCAAAGTCCCCTTCTTGATAAACTTTTGAGGATGAAGGAATGGTCATTGCTGCATAGTCTGGCATTTTAACTACTTCATCTGGTGTGATTCCTTTTTCATGAATCCATTCATCATCTGGAGTTAACCATTTAGCGATGGTAAGTTTTAGTGTTGACTCATCCGATAAAGTCGTAGCAGTTTGGACTGTTCCTTTTCCGAATGATTTCGTACCCACAAGTTTAATTCCACCAGATTCTTTCGCTGCTGCTGCAAGGATTTCAGATGCGCTTGCACTCCCACCATCAATAAGCATAGTAGTTGGCACCTTGACTTTATATCCTTCATGAGAGCTACTATCCGCTTTAATTACTGTTTTCTCGCCAGCTTTATCTTGTTCTTGAACAACGATTTTACCATCAGGAACAAATAAACTAGAAATGGAAACGGCTTGATCTAATAAACCACCAGGATTTCCTCGCAAATCAATAACGAGGCCTTGCATTCCATCTTTTTCGAGTGATTTAAGTGCTTCTTCTAATTCATCATATGTGGTCTCAGAGAAAGTACTAATGGTCACATGTGCGATTTTATCTTTTCCCATTTCTTTGTACACTGTTTCGATTGGGATTTCATCACGAGTGATTGTCACGTCAAACGGTTTATCTTCACTTGCACGTTGAATAGTCAACGTTACTTTAGTTCCTTTTTCGCCGCGTATTTTTTGTGTTGCTTCTGTTGCAGTATCTCCTTTTAGCGATTTACCATCCACTTTTGTAATCACATCTTGTGGTTGTAAGCCAGCTTTTTCTGCCGGAGAATTCTTGATAGGCGAAACAACTGTAATCGCTCCATCTTTTTCTTGAATCTCTGCTCCAATCCCTTCAAAGCTTGAAGAAATTGTATCATTAAATTCACTAGATTCTTTTTTCGACATAAAGCTAGAATACGGATCATCTAACGAATTTACCATACCAGTTATTGCTCCATCAACTAATTTAGTAGAATCGGTATCTTTATAGTATTTGGAGGTGATTTCGTCATAAACATCGTATAATTTCGTAAATTCTTTTCGTTCTGGAATAGTTACTTTTACTTGTTTATCATCGCCTAACGATGTAACGATAGTCGTAACTAATGCGGTAATAAATACAAACGCAAATAATAGCATGATAAAAGGGAATAATTTCATTCTTACGTATCCATTACCTGGTCCTTGCTTTTCTTTATCTACTTTTTCTTCTTCATTTTGTTGTGGGGGTTGTTCCATCCTTTGTTCACCACTTTCTATGTAAAATGTGGTTACAGTGAGCACATTTTATTTAACTCATTTATTTTACCAGTTTTCCCTACATTTTGGTATCTTTTTTTCGGATACTACAAAAAAGAGGGATTCATCACTGAATCCCTCTTGCTTACTAATTAAGCTACTTCATAACCTGCTTCTTCTACCGCGTCGATTAAAGTGTCTTCTGTTACTTTGCCATTTTCAAATTCAACGGTTGCTGTTCCTTCTTCTAGAGATACTTTTGCATTAGTGACACCTGCTACTTCTTCCAATGCTTTTGTTACTCTTGCCTCACAGTGTCCACAAGTCATACCTTCAATTTTTAAAGTTAGTTTTTCCATTTTTATTTCCTCCTATGATTTGAATTTATATCTTTTTAGTCGTAAAGCATTAGTTACAACGGAAACGGAACTAAATGCCATTGCAAGTCCAGCTACCCATGGTGCTAACAAGCCAAGTGCCGCGATTGGGATACCCGCACAGTTATAAGCGAGTGCCCAGAAAAAGTTTTGACGAATGTTGCGCATCGTTGCTCTAGAAAGTTCTACTGTTTCAGGGATAAGTGTTAAACGATGACTAACGAGTGTGACATCACCAGTTTCAATCGCAATATCTGTTCCTGTACCTATACTTATTCCAATATCACTTGCAGCAAGGGCTGGAGCATCATTAATTCCATCACCAACGAAAGCAACGATATGTCCTTCTTTTTGTAATTTTTCTACTAGTGTACTTTTATCATTTGGTAACTGTTCTGCAAAAAACATATCTGTACCTAAATCTTTTGCCATATTTTCTACGACAACAGATTGATCGCCGGAACAAATAGCTGTTTTTATTCCTTGTGCTTGTAATTTTTGAATTGCTTCTTTTGCTTCTGGTCGCGGTGTATCTGATAATGCGAGCGCACCAGCATATACACCATCAATTGCCATTGCGACAACTGTTTTACCTGCATGCATCCAACTTTCTATTAATGTATCTTCTTCTTTTGGAATCGTTGTGAGTGAAGAAATATAACGATAAGCTCCGAGTTCTATTTTTTGTTCATTTAGATTCCCGGTCATTCCGTGTCCAGCTTTAGCACGAATTCTGCCTTGTTTAATCATGGATGTATCGATATTTTCCTCTTCTAGCATTTGAATGATTGCTTTTGCAATCGGATGTTCAGACTGTTGTTCCATTAAAAACAGATAAGGGAAAAATTGGTCATGAGCAGCTTTCTTATCACTTACTTCTAATTTTCCTTCTGTTAAAGTACCAGTTTTATCAAAAACAACCATATCTACTTTGGAAGTACGTTCTAAATGTTCGCCACCTTTAAATAATATCCCACTTTCTGCACCTTTACCAGTTCCAGCCATTATAGCTGTAGGAGTTGCTAGACCGAGCGCACAGGGACAAGCAATAACTAATACAGCAATTGCAGCTTCCAGAGAGCCGTCTACCGTTCCAGTTACAATGTACCAGATGATAAATGTTATTGCTGCGATTCCAAGTACAATTGGTACAAAAATCCCAGAAATCTTATCTGCTAAACGTTGAATTGGTGCTTTAATACCTTGCGCTTCTTCCACCAAGCGAATAATTGACTCTAAGACTGTTTCTTCCATTCGTTTAGTGATTTTAGCTTGGAAGGCGCCATCAAAGTTAATTGTTGCACCAATAACAGAATCACCAGGTTTCTTTTCAACAGGAACTGGTTCTCCGGTAATCATCGCTTCATCAACACTTGTTTCCCCTGAAATTATTTCTGCATCCATTGGTACTTTTTCACCAGGACGAACTAAAATAATATCACCGATTTTAAGGGAATCTACCGGAACTAACCATTCTTTTCCTTCACGAATAACTGTTGCTTCTTTTGCTTGTAATTCAAGTAAACCTGCAATTGATTCCGTTGTTCTAGAAGTTGCATGAGACTCAAGTAATTTCCCAAGTAAAATCAAAGTAATCAACACAGCACTTGTTTCAAAATAATAATGTGGCATAATACTTGGATCAATCATATGGCGAATATATTCTACCACACTATAAAAGTATGCTGCCGAAGTTCCAAGTGCAACTAATACATCCATATTGGCACTTTTACCACGTAAAGCTTTATACGCACCATCATAAAACCGCCAGCCAATATAAAATTGAACGATAGTAGCTAAAATTAGTTGAATTGTTGGCGTAATCCAATTACCAATAGCTTCTGCAAAAGCCATTTCATGAATGTAAGGAATATGCGTTACCATCGTTAATAAAAGTGGTAACGAAAGAATGGCTGAAAGTATAAACCGCCTTACTTCTTTTTGGAAATTCTTCTCCAGTACAGCATCTTTTTCTTCTTTCGACATTTTTTCAGCTGCATCATAACCAGCATGTTTGACTACTTTAATGAGTTCTTCTGGGGTTGTCACTTCTGGATCATAATATACTGCCGCATTTTCAGTCACTAAATTCACGTTGGCTTTTTCAACACCTTCTGCTTTATTTAGTGATTTTTCGATTCTCGTTGAACAAGCGGCACAAGTCATCCCAAATACATTTAAATCTTGTCTAAGATATTTCTCCTCCATTTGATTTTCCCCCTCACGTTTTAGAAAATTGACGAATAGCTTTCAGCAAATCCTCCATTACGTCATCTTCCCCATTTTTTGCTGCATCGACAACACAGTGTGCTGTATGATGTTCTAATACTTGTAATCCAACATTTTTTAGCGCTTTATTTGCTGCGGAAATTTGCACTAAAATATCTGTACAATATCTATCATCCTCGACCATTTGAGCAATGCCTCGAATTTGTCCTTCGATACGTCGCAAACGATTTTGAAGTAATTTCGTTTCTTCTTCTTTTCGTGGAACAATCGGTTGATCATGTTTCATTTTTTCTCCTCCTTTGTTTCTACAATTAACACTATACCCCCTATAGGTATATTTTGCAAGGAATTAATTTTTAATGCACTAAAAAAACCATAAACAATGGAATGTTTATGGTCTGAAAAGCTTGTTATTTAGCAGCATCTACGTTCTTTTCTAGTGCCTTTACATGATTGAAAAATTCTTCTAATGTCCAATCATTTTCATGAATAATCGTTGCGGCATCTTTTCCAACATAACGATAATGCCAAGATTCATATTGATACTTAGTAATATCTTCGCGACCTTTCATATAACGAAGAATAAAGCCATAATTGTGGGCATTTTCTTTTAACCATTTGCCTTCGGGTGTATTTCCAAAAGCATCCGTTAATTCGTATGACTGACTTTCAGAAGAGATATCCATGGCAAGACCTGTTTGATGTTCGCTTGTTCCTGGATAGGCTACAGCTTCTCTTGCTTTGGCGTCACCTTTGGAATTCACTTCTGCTTGAAACACTTCTTGCTGACGTTTGTATGAACGATAGCCTGAGACAGCAAAAAGTTTATGGCCATTCTCATTTGCCGCTTGGAACATCTCTTCTAGTGCCGTTCCAGCTTCTTTTCGCATTTGGGCTTTTTCTATCTTTTCATCACCAAACGAGAAAGTAACATTTGGTCGAACTAAGTCTGGAGGGGTATATGTCGGCTGCAAGGAATAATCTTTGTTGGCAAGAACAAGTATGTTTTCCTCGTTTTCAATATATTGAATGCCATTTTTTTCAACCAATTTATTTTGTTTATTAATATAGGGATAAAGTGGATCTTTCTCTAGTTCAGCTAATGTGTCGCTTCCACTAGATGCGTTTTGATTCACTTCTGCAACTGGCTCTGCATTTTGCCCGCCGAAATACTGATCTTCTACTGTGTGAACACAACTAAGGCTAACGGCTATAGCAATCGTTAATAAAGAACTCATATATGTTTATCAACCTTCCTATGAACTTTAAGATATATCTAGTTTGCCTTGGTCAAGCTATTATTTGATAGCAGCTTCTAGAGCAACAACAATCATATCGTTAAAAGTCGTTTGGCGCTCTTCAGCAGATGTTTCTTCACCGGTGAAAATATGATCGCTTACAGTTAAAATGGCTAATGCACGACGACCATATTTTTGTGCTAACGTATAAAGTGCAGCTGCTTCCATTTCAATTCCTAGCACACCATAGTCTGCTAGCTGCTCTTTGTCTAACTGATCATTGTAAAAACGATCCGCAGAAAAAACATTTCCTACTTTAAGAGATAAACCTTTTTCCACTCCCGCATCATACGCTTTTTTCAACAAGGAAAAATCGGCTACTGGCGCAAAATCCACACCGCTGAATGTATTGCGATTTATTTGTGAATCGGTGGAAGCTGCTTGCGCGATAACAACATCACGGACTTTCACATCTGCTTGAATTCCACCCATAGTACCAACTCGAATTAAATTTTTCACATCATAGCTTTGGATTAATTCATTCACATAAATAGAAATCGATGGAATCCCCATACCTGTACCCATAACGGAAACTTTTTTGCCTTTATATGTACCTGTATAACCGAGCATCCCTCTCACTTGGTTAAATAAAACAACATCTTCTAAGAAAGTTTCAGCAATGTATTTCGCTCGCAGTGGATCTCCTGGCAACAAAATCGTTTCTGCAATTTCACCTTGTTTTGCTTCAATATGTACGCTCATACTTTTTTCCTCCTAGTGTTTGTTTTTCTCTTCATCTAGCAAATATGCATCCCATAGTTCGTCGAAAATCGACATCCCCGGCAAATAAGGCGCATTAAACTCCAAGTAATCGCAAAGAATATGGTAATTTCTTGTTTGCTTTGGAAAACTATGATCCCGGTATGCATTGTTGGCAAATTCCGTTTTCTGATCTGTTAGTTTCGGATCCCGATAAGTCATTAAAAAATGATAAAATGATCTTCCCAACGTACAACACACTCCGCTCTTTTTATGCTTTAACTATAGTTGATTTCTTGAAAAAAATAAAGCTAATTTTCTAGTTGGCGTAAAATTTCTTCTGCAAGTCGATGTGTTTCTAAAGCATCTTCTTCAGAAATTGGTGTATTCGTGCCACTACGAACTGCATTTAAAAAGGCATGAATAATTGGGGTAAAACCTCTTTTATGAAGGGTAGTTTCCCAGTCTCCAAATCGCTCAAATCGTTCTGTTGTACCTTCATAAATATGTGTTTCCGTTACATTTTCTACTTCATATTTAGCACTTGGCGTCATTACCGCAAGACGTTCTTCATTTACACCACTGTCCCGATTCATAATCGCTGTAGCCACTTTATCTCCAGCTGTAATTTGTACTGTCACACTAGCCAGCAGTTCGTTTTGCCAAACTGGAAAAACATTTAATTGATCGATTTTTGTATCTAATAAATAACGTATCGTATCCAGCACATGAATGAAATCATCATAAATAAAAGTTCGAGGCACACCTGGCTGAGCTGCACGATTCTTTTGCATGACAATCATATTTGTATCCTTCAAAGTTTTTAATTCTTGATATTTAGGTGCATAGCGACGGTTAAATCCGGTCATCAGCATCGTATTTTGTGCTTTTGCGAGCTGCGTTAATTCCTCCACCTCTTCTAAATTATCAGCAATTGGTTTATCTACATAAACAGGAATTTGATGGGATAAAAATGCTCGAATAACTTCTGGATGGCTTTTAGTAGCCGAGTGTACAAATGCTGCGTTCACCCCTGAAGCAATCATCGACTCTATGCTTTGATGATAATGATCAAAACGATACTTTTCACTTAAATGTTTTAATTTTTGGGCATCTCGCGTATAAAGATGTACTTCCACATTTTCCATTTCTGCAAAAACAGGTAAATAGGCTTTTTGCGCAATTCCGCCAAGCCCTACAACCGCAATTTTCAACATAATATTCGCTCCTTTTCAAATAACAATGCCAGAGAATGATTTCGCTTGACACTTATACGAATTTCATTTTCTGGCATCGATTGTTTATTCAAAGATTTGTTTATATGCTTGATAGCCTTCTTCTTCTAATTTATCTACGGGTATAAACTTAAGTGCTGCTGAATTTATACAGTAGCGAAGTCCGCCCTTATCTGCCGGGCCGTCCGGAAAAACATGACCTAAATGCGAATCAGCTACTACCGATTTGACTTCAGTACGAATCATGCCATGTGTCTGATCTTTGTTCTCGATTATTTCCTTATCATCTATCGGCTTTGTAAAACTAGGCCAACCACAACCAGCGTCATATTGGTCTTTTGAGGAAAATAACGGCTTGCCAGAAACAATATCGACATAAATTCCTTCCGCCTCATTATCATAAAATTCATTTTTAAATGGGTGTTCCGTTCCAGCTTTTTGGGTTACATTATATTGCAATTTTGTTAGTTGTTTTAATCGTTCATTTTTTTGCTTTTCATCCATTCGACTTCACCCTTTCCAGTTGGCATCAATAAACGCAGCACGTCCAGAAGCAACTTGGTAGCCTTCGTAATGTGCTTTTTCTTTTTTGTAGAAATCTTGATGATATTCTTCTGCTGGGTAAAAAGTTTCAGCTTTAACAATTTGGGTCACTATTGGTTTTTTGAATCTGCCGCTAGCATCCAGTGCCGCTTTTGACTTTTCAGCAATCCCTTTTTGTTTCTCATTATGATAAAAAATGACTGGCCGATAAGAATCTCCTCGATCAACGAATTGACCAGCTGCATCTGTTGGATCTGTTTGTTGCCAATATATTTCGACTAATTTCTCATAAGGGAAAATCGCCGGGTCAAAGGTGATTTCGATTGCTTCCGTGTGTCCTGTCGTTCCAGAGCAAACTTCTTTATAGGTTGGATTTACAGTATGGCCACCTGTATATCCTGAAACAACTTTCTCAATTCCTGGTTGTGTATCAAAAGGTTTTACCATACACCAAAAGCATCCTCCAGCAAATGTTGCTTTTTCAAGTAATTCTTTTGTCATAAAAAATGCCCCCTAATTAGGATTCCACCAGTTTATTTTAGTTAACCGGTACTAAGAGTGTAAACGAAATATCATCTTTCTTCAAATCAAGCGTATCAACACGAACTTCTGTATCGCCTTTTAATTTTAATTTATCTAAAGCTAGGTAGATTTTTTCTTTTTTCGGGATAATAGTTACCCAATCAGGAAATTGATAATTTTTACTTACATAGTTCATCACATAAGATACTGGTAGTGGCAGTGCACCTACTGACATATCTTTTAACGTTAGTTCGACATTGCCATCATCTACTACTTTTGGGGCAAATTTCAAATGCAATTCAACTGGTTGATCAAAAATTTTCGCTTCTGCTGTAAAGTTGACATTATTAGCAACAAATACTTTGTAACCAATGTCTTGATCTTTACTGAAATCATCAATATAGGTACTAATTAATTGGTTTAAATCAGATTTCGTCGTACTCGTTTGAAATTCTACAGATGTTTTATTGCTAATAAGTTCCGGGGTAGGTTCAGTTTGTGGACTTACAACAAAAACGGCTATATAAACCCACCCCACACAAATAACAATTAAACTTATTAATATAATGCATGTCCATTTCCAGTAATTGCGTTTTGGTTTCTTTGGGGTCGATCGTGTTTCTTTCGGCACGACTTTAACACCTTTCTATTTGGGAATGTTGCCTTCGTTTAATTGCTTAACGATTGCTTTGTCTAGCTCTACACTCATTTTTTCATAGCCTTGATGATTAGGATGGAAATAATCATCTGATAAAAGTGGATTCGGTTTGTCTTGGTTTGCTTTATCTCGATTTTCGAGTACTTTCGCAATCGGAACAAAATACATATTCGTTTGCTTTTGAACGGTTTTCTTTGAAGCGGTATTCCAGTCAGCAATCACTTCATCAAATTGTTTAATATCACTGAAATAAGTTGTATATGGATTATAAATACCCATTAAGAAAATTGCTGCATCTTTGTTATAAGAACGAATGTCTGTTACTAGTTTTTCGAGTTCTTGTTGAAACGACTTATTCGCTTTTGTAAAGTCAGCTACATCCACTTCTAAAAGACGCGATTGCAAAATAGCCATGACATCATTTCCGCCAATGGTAATCGTAATAACATTCGCATTTTTGACGTCGTGTTGAAAGGCCTTATTCGTTTCTAAGCGCTTTTCTAGTTGCGTTATTTTGTTACCTGATACACCGTAGTTACTTGTATCAACACTTGGGACATTAGGCTGTTCTTCTAATTTATCCGGGATAATACCGACATATCCACCTTTTTTCTCCTCATCACCAACACCTTCAGTTAATGAGTCACCCATTGCAACTAGCTTTATTGGCACTTCTTTTGATTCTTGATAATATTTGATACCAAAAACTGCGCCAACGAAAAGCGCGATAACGAGCGCGCTTCCAGTAAGCCACAGCCATTTTTTCTTTGTCATATGAATCACTCACTTAGTCAGTATAGTACATAAATGCAAACGCGCCAGCTCCAGCATGTGTGGAAATAACTGGGTCTGCGAAGAATACTGGGATTTCGGTTAATCCAGTTATTTCTTTTGTTTCCGAGATAAACTCATCCGCAAGATTAAGTCCATTTGCATGAACGACGTCTAAGTGTTGGATTTTTTTCGGTTCATCTTTAATTAAATTAAGACAATATTGAAGTACTTTCTTATTACTACGAACTTTAGTTTCTTCCTCTAATTGACCATCTGTCAATTTTGCGATTAATTTAATATTTAAAAGGCTACCGAAGAAACCTTGCATTCTGCCAACACGTCCCCCTTTAATCAAATTATCGAGCGTTACGACAACAATATAAAGTTTTGTTTTCTCTTTAATATCATTGATTTTAGCATGAATTTCTTCTACGGAATAATCACCTGACTGTGCCATTTCTGCTGCCGCTAAAACTTGGAACGCTTGTCCACGTGCAGTATAATCACAATCTACTACCGTAATATTCCCCTCAACTATATCGGCTGCTTGGCGAGCAGCATTCACCGTTCCACTTAGTTTTTCCGTTAAATGAATGGAAAGAATCTCATACCCCTCTGCCGTATATTTTTCATATGCTTCTACAAAAGAACCAATTGCTGGCTGAGAGGATTTTGGTAACGCTTTTGTTTCAGCCATCCGAACCATAAATTCCTCTGGTGTAATATCCGTTTTCGGATTGTATACTTTCCCGTCGACTTCGACAGTTAAATATAAAATATCAATATTCCATTTTTCTGCTTCTTCTTTTGTTAATCCAGCAGTTGAATCAGTGATAATTTTAATTTTCCTCATTTTTTAGCCACATCCAGTTTTGCTTATTTTATTTTATTATAACATTCCCGGCGTCATACACAACCTATTAACTAGTTTTAAGAAAAGAGAAAGAAATTCTATTTATCTTTCTCTTCTTCATTTTTTAGCGTATGATAGATTAATAGTGTACGATAAAAATTTGTAGAAAAGTATGGTGATAAAATGAATGTCACTTCTTATAATTGGAAAGAAGAACTTGCCAATGCGATTACGCACGGGATTGGATTTATCCTTAGTATACCGGCACTCGTCTTACTTATAATATTCGCCGTTCAAAAAGATAATCCTCTTTATTTAACGAGTTTTTTAGTTTATGGTATCTCCTTGATGTTACTCTATGTTTGTTCCACTTTACTGCATAGCTTTAAACCTTGCAAAGCAAGAACAGTGTTTAACATTATGGACCATGCCGCGATTTATGTATTAATTGCTGGAAGCTATACCCCATTTGTATTAATCACTATTCGAGGGACACTTGGTTGGACGCTCTTTGGCATTATTTGGGGACTTGCTATTGCTGGGATTATTTATAAAATTTTTATGACTGGTAAACTAAAATTATTATCCACTTCCGTATATCTTCTAATGGGCTGGATGGTTATGTTTGCAATCAAACCTCTATACACTGGACTCACACCAGCTGGATTTTGGTTACTAGCGACTGGTGGAATCATGTTTACAGTTGGTGCGATTTTTTATAGTATTCCTAAAGTCCCTTATATGCACGCGATTTGGCACTTGTTTGTTATTGCCGGAACAACTTTTATGTATTTCTGTATTTTGTTTTATGTCTAAATAATTTATTTTAAGCCTTCTCAAATTTGAGGAGGCTTTTTATATAGTATGACATATTTAACACTTGTTTTTAATTATGTCATACTATATAATAATTAGCATAACATATTAAAAGGATGTGATTCCCATCGAACTTTCACCGAGACAACACCAGATTGTTGCATATGTGCGCGCCAATGAGCCAGCAACCGGAGATTCCATTGCTGCGCATTTAAAATTAACCCGTGCGACCATTCGTGCTGACTTATCTATTTTAACCATGACAGGAATTTTAGATGCTAGACCAAAAGTAGGCTATTTTTATTCTGGTCTGGAAACAAACCCAATTCACTTTGACGAATTTCGCCAGTTAAAAGTAGCAGATATTATGACGCAACCATTTTTCGCCAAAAAAGAAACAAGTGTATATGATGCAATTGTGATGCTGTTTATGGAGGATATTGGTAGTTTGTATGTCATTGACGAAGAAGAATTAGTTGGACTCGTCTCTAGAAAAGATTTGCTTAAAGGAGCACTTGCCGATGCAGATACGAAAGCGACACCTATTGCAACAATCATGACCCGCATGCCTAACATAGTTACCGTTACAAAACATGATACCGTTTTGCACGCTGCGGAACAACTAGTTTTCCATCAAATTGATTCCCTTCCAGTGCTTGAAGTAAAAGTCGGAAAAACAAAAGTAATTGGCAAAATTTCTAAAACACGCATTACCGCACTTTTTGTAGATACAATAAAAAAGGTTTAGTAGGAGGAAAATATGGAAAATCCGCTTATTATTTATGTTATTTCAGATGCTATCGGAGAAACTGCCCAACATATTATTCGTGCTGTGATAGCACAATTTTCACTTGAAAAGCCAGCTGATATTCGTCGCCATGCTTTTATTCGTGATGAAAAAGCTTTACTCGAAACATTAGAAGAAGCTAAAGAAGCGGATGGGATTGTTGTCCAAACTTTAGTACAAGCTAAGTTAGCTGAATATGCGACTCATTTTTGTTCGAAACATCAAATACCTAATATTGATTTATTACATACACTTACCTCAGCTGTAGAAGCAAAAACCGGATTAAAATCGAAACAAGACCCTGGTAACATGCGGCGGTTAGATAGTAATTATTTTGATCGTATTGCTGCCATTGAATTCGCTGTTAAATATGATGATTGCAAAGATTCAAGAGCTTTGCTAGATGCCGATATTGTGCTTGTCGGTGTATCAAGAACTAGTAAAACACCACTCAGTAGTTTTTTGGCTAATCAAAATTGGAAAGTTGCTAATGTCCCTCTTGTCCCAGAAATTCCTATTCCAGATGAACTTTTCCAGATATCCCAAGAACGAATTATCGGGCTTACTACTACTCCCGATAAGTTAGCACAAATTAGGAAAGTGCGTTTAAAATCAATTGGTTTAGATGAAACAAGTAGCTATTCCAGTGAAAAACGAATATTGGAAGAGTTAGAATACGGCTACGCTACTTTTAAAAAACTTGGCTGCCAAGTAATCCATGTAGAAGATAAAGCCATCGAGGAAACTGCCGCCCTAATCACAGAAATTATCACAAGTTACCACTAATTAGAAGAGGTGAATAAAGTGAGAAAATTTGTTTATCAGTTCAGTGAAGGTTCCAAAGAAATGAAAAATCTTTTAGGGGGAAAAGGCGCAAACTTGGCCGAAATGACGAATATTGGTCTACCTGTCCCTCCTGGCTTTATTATTTCCACAGATGCTTGTAACGATTATAGGAATAACCAAAAACATTTATCCGAAGATATTTTTGAAGAAGTAAAAATCCATTTGGCACAATTAGAAAAGCAAACAGGAAAAATATTTGGCTTCACAGAAAATCCCCTACTCGTTTCAGTCCGATCAGGCGCACCTTTTTCTATGCCTGGCATGATGGATACTATTTTAAATCTGGGGTTAAATGATGCCGCGACAAAAGGACTAGCAGATCTGACAAACGACAGCCGTTCTGCATTTGATTCTTATCGCCGTTTTATTCAGATGTTTAGTGATGTAGTGTTTGAAATACCGAGTTATCATTTTGAACAAGCCCTTACGAAAATTAAAAAAGCAAATAACTATCAACTAGACACCGAATTAACTGCGGAAGATTTAAGCAAATTAGTAACTACATATAAAGAGATTTTCACTCAAACAACCGGAAAAGTTTTCCCGCAAGAACCACTGGAACAACTACGACTTGCGATTATCGCCGTGTTCAATTCATGGATGAACCCGCGAGCAGTGATTTACCGGAAACTAAATGATATTGATGCTAGTTTTGGAACAGCGGTTAATATTCAAGCAATGGTATTTGGAAATACAGGTGACACAAGTGGAACCGGAATCACTTTTACTCGAAATCCATCTACTGGGGAAAAAGTAGTTTTTGGTGAGTTTTTACTTAATGCTCAAGGAGAGGATGTTGTCGCAGGAATCCGAACACCAGAGCCAATCAGTGCACTTAAAAAACGAATGCCTGCTGTATACAACGACTTACTCACCACATGTGAACTACTCGAAAATCATTATTTAGACATGCAAGATATCGAGTTTACCATCGAAAAAGAAAAACTTTACATTTTACAAACGAGAAATGGGAAACGAACAGCCAAAGCAGCCATTCAGGTAGCTGTTGATTTGGTTCATGAAGGAAAAATCACGAAAGACGAAGCACTTATGCGTGTGGAAACAAACCAGCTCGATCAACTCCTTCACCCCACCTTTGTTGAAAGCGCTCTAAAAAAAGAACAAGTTATCGCAACAGGTTTAGCTGCAAGTCCCGGAGCTGCAACAGGACAAATTTACTTCACCGCTAAAGAAGCAGTTCAAGCAGCTGACCAAGGCATTCCAGTCATTCTCGTTCGAAATGATACCTCACCGGAAGATATTGAAGGTATGGCAAAAAGTGTTGCCATCCTAACAGCTCATGGCGGCATGACATCTCACGCAGCAGTCGTCGCTCGCGGTATGGGAAAATGTTGTATCGCTGGCTGTTCAGAACTAATGATTAATGAAAAAGAAAAAATCATTATCCTAAAAAATGGCACACAGCTTCATGAAGGAGAACAAATCTCACTAGACGGTACTTCCGGAAAAGTCTACCTTGGTGAAATTGAACTTACAGAAGCTGCCATTGGTGGTCATTTTGATGAACTTATGTCTTGGGCCGATGAGGAAAAACAATTAACGATTCGAGTAAATGCAGATACCCCAGCTGATTTTGAAAAAGCACTTTTATTCGGTGCGGAAGGAATTGGACTTTGCCGAACGGAGCATATGTTTTTTGACGAAAAACGCATCCCGCACGTCAGACAGATGATTTTAGCAGAATCATTAGCAGAACGTGAATCGATCTTAACGACTTTAAAAGGGATGCAAAAAGAAGATTTCACCGAACTATTTCGATTAGCTAATGGACGCGCGGTCAATATTCGGTTACTTGATCCACCACTACACGAATTTTTACCAACAACTGACCCTGAAATTGAGCAACTAGCGCGTGACATGTCTCGAACTATTCCTCAACTAAACAAACGGATTCAAGCGCTTGCGGAGTCTAATCCAATGCTCGGTCACCGTGGTTCTAGGCTGGCGATTACTTTCCCAGAAATTTACCGGATGCAAGCTGAAGCGATTATCGAAAGCGCAGTCATTATTCACGACGAAGGAATAGCCGTCCATCCAGAAATTATGATTCCATTAATCGCAACTAAAAGTGAACTAAGTTATATCAAAAAAGAAATCAAACAAGCCATCCATTCCATTTTCGAAAAAGAACGGGTAGTACTTCCCTTTGATATCGGTACAATGATTGAAATCCCTAGGGCTTGTGTTACTGCAGACCAAATTGCGGAAGAAGCGCAGTTCTTTAGTTTTGGAACCAATGATTTAACCCAGCTCACTTACGGATTTTCTCGCGATGATGCGACGAAATTCCTCGGCGATTATTATGAAAAAAATATTTTGCCAAAAGATCCGTTCGTAACAATTGATAAAGATGGGGTTGGCGCACTTATCGAAATGGCTGTTACTCGAGGGCGAATGACCCATGCGAACTTAAAAATGGGCGTTTGCGGGGAACATGGTGCCGATCCGGAATCAATACGCTTTTTCCATCAACTTGGGCTTAGTTATGTTTCATGTTCTCCTTATCGTGTGCCGATTGCTCGACTTGCTGCAGCACAGGCTTCATTAGATGAAAAAAAGTTTCTTGTAACAGTATGAAAAACAAAAAACAGACATTCTTAGGTTGTATAACTTGAGAGTGTCTGTTTTTCCATTTGATAAATCAACACCCAACTATTTGTTTACTTATTCACATATTATATGATAGATTTGTAAGTAGATGTTCATATTAAATAGCTAGTGGCATAAAAGCTATACTTCTTTCTATATTATTTGCCAAATAAATCTATAGGAGATGAATCTATGAAAGTAAGTAAATCTTTTGAAGTATTTGCAAAAGAAGCTCCCGAAGTTCACGCTACTTGGATGGAAACTGTACAAAAGTTAGATACTGCGAATAAGCTTGATAAAAAAACAGAGGAACTTGCCTATATCGCTGTTATGGCAGCAGTTCGACTTGAAAGTGGTATTCCCTTTCATGTAAAAATGGCGAGATCAAACGGAGCAACAAGAGAGGAAATTATTAGTGCCATTCTTGTTGGTTTACCGGCTGTTGGTAATATTGTAACAAGTTCTTTACCCGTAGCCATTGATGCTTATGATGAAAAATAAATCTTTCAAAAAATATGGAACTATCCCATTAAAGGGGCAGTTTCATATTTGATGCGTACATTACTTTTAATATCTATCTTTCTCCCGTAAAAACTTCTACTTCTCACAAATCGCAAAATAATTCCCTTCATTATCAGCAAAATTAAAGACTCGCCCCATTGGTAAATCAACCAACTCACCAACCGTTATCTCTTTCTTTTTATAGGTTTCATATAGTTCCACGATATTTTCTCCAAAAAGTAAAATCGATGGTGTTCCGAGATTCATATCCGGGTTCATTTCAGCAACTTTCTGTTTATTTTGCAAAACAAAAGTAGTTTCTGCCTCTTTCGTGGGCGCAATTTCTATCCACTGAATTTCCCCATTTACTACTTCTTCTGAAACAACGACAAAACCTAGTTTTTCTACCCAGAAATCTCTCACTGCCGCCTGATTTTCTACATACAACATTATTTGGCCAATTTTATTTATCATGTTTTATCGCCCTCTCGTAATTTTAATTTTTCTTGTAAACCAAACTCAGCATAAAAATCACGCTTCATTTCTAATAAATAACGTAAATCATTCATAAATTGAAACAGGATTGCTCGATTTTCGAATTCTTCACGTGTCTCGGGAAGCTTGCTACTTTTAAATTCATGTACCATTGTTGTAATTTCTGCAACTAAATCTTCCGCAGTATTATGCTCATCTAGTGTCATTGCCGTTTTTTCAGTGATTTCTGCCAGTGCCAAACTTTGCTCAGAAGAATGATGGAAGGCTACTAAATGACGTTTCATTTGTGTTAAAATTCGGTACTGCACAAGGCGCATATCCACATACTGGGAGTAATAATGGGAAGCTGTAAAAAATTGATTATCCAAATTTCGTGCGGCTTTTTCTTGTGCATAGTCTAATGTACCCTTTAATTGATGTAATAATCCAAATTCATCCCGATATTCTGATTGATTACGTAAACCTTGTGCCATCTCTGTTAAAATTTGTCGCATAATTTCTTCCACTTTTTGTTGCGTTCGTTTCAATTCATCTTCCATTTTTGGCATATATAAGTTTAAAATAATCGCAATGCCCGCTCCAACAGCCATTAACAACAGCTCATTTTTAAACCAAAAGAACGAAAGCGATTGTTCTAATAAAATGTGTGTAACAAGTACTGAACTGACAACGATACCATCTGCAACATGTAATTTAACCGCAAGTGGAATGAAAATAAGTAAATATAACCCAAAACTCACTGCATTATAACCAATCAATAAGAAAAATATTGCCGCAATCGATAAGGCTAAAACGGTCGAATAGACACGTTGAATTGCTAATTGTAACGACCCTTTTTTTGTGTTTTGCACACTTAATATCGCAATAATACCTGCCGAAACTGCATACTCCAAATGTAGCCATTCTGCTATAATTATTGCAAGTGTCGCAGCAATTGCTGTTTTTACTGTCCGCATCCCAATTCGCATTTATTCCATCCCCTTCTCCATGTACAATTTATCATAGCATGAAAGCCAAAATCGCAAAAGAAAAACCTTGAAGATTGCTCTTACAAGGTTACCATTTTATTCTTCATCTATTGTTTTTTTAAATCGTGCTCGAAAAAAGAAACATAGTCCAACTATTACAATTAGCGCAATAACACTATAAATAATTGCCGAAAAACTATCCATAAACACAATAATTTCATTCCAAGATTCGCCAAGCAAAGCACCAAGACCAATTAAAACCGTATTCCAAAGCAAACTTCCAGCAGTTGTAAGTATTAAAAACTTAGACATTTTCATCTGCGTCATCCCAGCTGGAATAGAAATCAAACTCCGAATAAGTGGAATCATCCGACATATAAACACAGCCCAGCTACCATATTTCAAAAAGAAACTTTCCGCACGTTCAATATCACTTTCTTTTAAACGCAAAACTCGACCGTATTTTAAAACAAAATTTGTCATTCGTTCTTTACCAAAAAACGATGCAACCTTATATAATAAAATAGCTCCTATTACCGATCCTAGTGTGGCAACGATAATCACCGTTACAACATTCATTGCGGAAATAGTCGTCATAAAACCACCAAAAGTTAAAATAATTTCAGAGGGAATTGGCGGAAATAAATTCTCCACCATAATTAATAAAAAAATACCAATATAACCAAAATCAGTCATAATTCCTGTAATCCATGCTTCCAAAAAACACACTCCTATACTTTATTTCCCTTTTAAAGTAAGTGCTTGCTTTTAAAGTTTACTATAATAGTGCTGCTATTTCAATGGTTTACTGCAAATAAAAAACTTGGCACGTTATAGCGCACCAAGTTTTGATTTTGTTATTTTGCCACGAGTCTCATCTGTACGGCTTCTATTCTTAAACTTTGCCCTGTTGTTCCGGCAGTTGCTCCGTCTTTTACCCAGCCTTGCCAGCCTTTATTTTGAACGTGAGCTCTATATTGCACAGAGTAATTTTTGGCCATATTTCCAGTTAATTTTACTTGAAAGGCCTCTAAACGTTTTGATTGTCCACGAGTCCCAGAAATTTCACCATTTTTTAGCCAACCTTGCCAACCAATACCTTGAACGTGAGAACGATACTGGATATCTCCAGAATAAGGCATCCCTGATAGGCTAATTTTCATTGCTTCTGCTCGTAAGCCTAGCCCTGTTGTCCCAGCGGTTGTACCATTGGCTACATTACCCATCCATCCATTACTTTGAACGTGTAATTCATAATTTATTCCCTTTTGCTTGCTTACAGCTAAATTGTTGCTAAATGCCCACGTATAGATATTGTTTAGTTTTTCTTTTGTAATTCGAGTACCACAATTTTCCGGTGCGCCACCATATGCATGAACGGCTAAAATTTGTTTCTTAGAATTATAAACTCCACTCCCACTGTTACCACCAGTCGTATCTAATTTATAAAAGACATTATTTGCGGTGGTCTGGGAAATACTACCATTTTGTGTATATAACTTACCTCTTTTTTCAGCTGGATACCCACTTATAGTAATTGCTCCAGATGTATTTGTTGTTAACCCCATCGTACCAGTTTTTTGTCCTATATTTTTATTTAATTTAATAACAGCATAATCTTCCGAGGAAGGTTCTTTTTTGATCCATTCTTTTGGTACATACATTTTTTTTGCAGTTGCTTTACCAAATGGTGCTACTGACCCATTATATCCGGGACGTACTGTTACTTTAGTTGCCCAACCGCCATATTTCTTTTGATACAAACAATGAGCAGCTGTGAGTACTGAGTCATCTCCAATCATTTGTCCACTTCCAACGCTATGCATACCCACTTTTGTTAAGTTTGGAAATTCAGCCTCTATAAAAACGCTTGTAGAATAAGGATATTGTGCAGTATTAGTTACGAGCTTTCTTCCGTCCGCTCCAAAAATACTTTTTACGCTGGGAATAACTTCTTGTTCATCATTCACAAATTCAATTCCAGATAAATCCACTTCCTGCGCATCAGAGGTATCTAATGTCCCTTCTGTCGCATTGACATCTTCTAAATCGCTAATTTCATCAACAATAAATTCTTCCCCATCATTTGTTACTGTTTCTCCAACTACTTTTTCATCCGTTGTCGTTTCCATTGCTTGTGCTACTATTCCGCCACCTAACAGGAATAGTGCGAAGGCCAATAGTAAAGCTAGCATTCTAAGTTTTTTCATTGTTGTATCTCCTTTTTATTTTTTTAATTAATAAATACAAAAATAAAAATTTGTTCCATGTTGTCTATTCTGTACTTTAACTATCTCTGCTATTTTTTCTCCTCCCGTAAATAATAAATTCATCTCTGTAGCTGTTGTTTTTATTATGTATTTATTTGTTATGTGAATATGTAGTTATATTCACATAGTTATTATACTATATGCGTCCATTTATTTGTTAAGCATTTTGCATAAAAAAAGAAGCCAACATAGTGTTGACTTCTAATCTTTCTTATACTTCTAATTCCATCTTACTCGCAAAAAATCCAGCTAACCGCTCTTTCACTTTCTGAATTCCGCCAACTTCATCGCTTTCTAAATTCATTGGCATCACTGGTTCGTGCAGGCTCATACGTAACAAGAACCAACCTTCGCCAAGTGCACCACTTGTATTGACGCGAATACCTTCCAAATTTCCTGGTTCTAAAGACATATCTGCGTCTGCTTCAACAAATTTCTGTAAATCTGCTAACACATCTTGACCATACGCTTTAAAATCAGTTGCTGTAATATTTAACCGAATTTCTTCGCTTTCGGCCGGTTCTTTTAAATCGGCAATTAAATCAGCTAAGTCTTCGCCATTTCTAAGAAGGGTTGCGTATTTCATTAAAATTTTTGCAATTAAATAGGCGCCATCATCAAGGAAATAATTTTCTTTTAGCGCCGCATGTCCACTTACTTCAATCGCAATTTCAGAAGCTGTTCCTTCTCTATTTAGTCGAAGTGCCTCATTAATTACATTTCGATAGCCACGTTTAAAACGGTGTTGTTTTCCACCTTTTTCTTCAATAAAGGCTTGCAAGTGACCAGAAGTAGTCGAGTCAGTAACAATCGTTGTTCCTGGTTTTTCTTGTAAAATAATACTTGAAATAACAGCAATGAGTGGATTGCGGTTCAGGCTTTCCCCATGTTTATCCATAATAGCTGAACGGTCAACATCGGTGTCAAAGATCACACCTAAGTCTGCACCGCTTGCAAGAACTGCTTTTTTCAAGCTAGCCATCGCTTCTTCATTATCCGGATTCGGAATATGATTGGGGAAATGTCCATCAGGATCTAAAAATTGACTACCAGAAATATCTGCGCCAAGTTCTGCAAGTACTTTCTCTGCAAAAAAACCGCCAGCCCCATTTCCAGCATCAACAATAATATGACTTCCTTCTAATGGCTTCATTTTATCAGCGGCCCCAGTAATACCTGCTCTGATTTTTGCGGTTAAGTCTGCTGCATAGGTAGAAAGTAAATCTTGTTTTGTTACTTTACCACCACTTAATCCTGTTTCTATAAAAGATTTATCCGCATGCGAAACAATATAATCAATATCCTCATGTTCTGCACCGCCAGATTTCGTAAATAATTTTAGTCCGTTATACATAAATGGTAGGTGGCTCGCTGTAATCATAATTCCTGCATCACAATTATAGTCCTCATATTGAGTTGCCATGAACATTGCCGGTGTCGTTGCAAGTCCCACATCAACTACATCTATACCTGCAAATAAAAGTCCTTTTACAAGTGCCGCTTTTAATCGTTCCGCTGAAAGTCGGCTATCATGACCAATCGCTACCGTTGCCTGATTTTCCACACCCTTTTCTGCTTTTAGCCATTTCGCAAATCCATAAGCAATCTTTTCTACACGTTCATTTGTCAATGTAATCGGATATTTTTCTGTAGCAATCGCAATTCCACGTATGTCTGATCCGTTTTGCAGTGCTTCTAATGCTTTCGTTTCTGCTTGATTCATGTCATTCCTCCAGCTTCATATTTTCCACTTCATTATAGCTTATATTGCGCATCATTCACATAGTTTTACAAAAGTGGTGCTCTTCTTGCAATAATGATTTGCAGATCCACGGTTAGCTCTTGCGGCGGATTTGCTAATAAATGACGTTTTTTCTCTGCACCAATGTGCCAACCAAGTGGTGTCATTTCAAGAAAATCCACAAATAATGTTTTGGCGATTGGCGCTTTATAAGTTATTCGTTCCACCTGTTCGACCGTTAGTTTTTCCGCTAGTCGAGACATTACTGACTCATTTGAATAGCTACTTTTCTCATCGACATAAATAAATTCGCGCAATTCGCGTAAATAATTCTCTTCTGGAACTACTTTAAGTAAAAAGCCATCTTTTTTTAGTAACCGATTAAATTCCTCATAATTCGAAGGTGATAAAATATTTAAAATCACATCTGCTGTCTCTAATTGATTAGGACAGTTGGCTAGGTCTGCTACCGTCCAAACTATTCCCGGATAGTCACGCGCAGCTTGTTTAACACCTTCTTTTGCAATATCTAATCCCACAGCTTGTATGGACTGTCCTCCTACTTCAAGCTCCTTTGCCACTCGTGCTAAATGACTTCCTTCACCACAACCAGCATCATATAAAACGAGTGCTGGTTTTTCTGTATTCGCGATAATAATATTTGTCATCCGTTCAATTAACTTCTCAAAAAACCCGCTCGCAATCACTTTTTTACGTGATTCAAACAAAGTTTGATCATACTTGGTCTTATGTGCTTGCTTGAGTAAATGTAAGTACCCTGGCTTGGCAATATCAAATCCATGCTGTTCTGGGCAGACAAATGAGTGTGGCTCTTTAAAAACAAATTCACCGCCACAAATTGGACAAGCAAGAAGTGAGATACTTTCTATCATAGCAAGCTTATTTATCTCCATTTTTGATAACAATTAATTTTCACCCCACTCGAAAAACGTTGCCCGCGAATAGGCAACGTTTCTACTAATTTCTTTCGTACGTATAAAATGTGTAGTTGTACTTATTTTTTTCATCTTTTTCATGAGTTTCTTTTGCGACTTCCGAAAAATTTTCCCAATCCACTTCTGGAAAGGCGGTATCTGCATCAAACTCGGCTTCAATTTTTGTAACAATTAACTTATCTGCCACATCTATGAATAAGCGATAGATTTCCGCACCACCAACTACATAAATTGGTTCGCCAGTATTCGCAAGATCCAACACCTCATCTCGCGAATGAAGGACTTCTGCGTCACTTAAATGCAGTTCCTTATCTCGAGTTAATACAATAGTTTTTCTATTGGGTAAAGCCTTTCCTAACGATTCATAGGTTTTCCGTCCCATGACGAGTGTTTTTCCAGTGGTTGTTTTTTTAAAAAACTGTAAATCTCCTGGTAAGTACCACGGCATCTTGTTAGCTTTTCCAATATTGCCGGCGCGGTCTTGTGCCCAAACAAAAATAATCATCCAAAAAACCTCCTTTATACTGAAATTGGTGCTTTTATCGCTGAATCTGGATTATAGCCATCTAGTGAAATATCAGCCACATCAAAATCAAAAATAGTGGCTGGTTTATCGGAAAGCACTAATTTCGGAAGCGCGTGCGGAGTTCTTGTTAATTGCTCTTTCACTTGTTCGATATGATTGTTATAAAGATGTGCGTCTCCCATTGTATGGATAAACTCCCCTACATCTAGTCCTACTTCACGAGCAATTAAATGTGTAAGAAGTGCGTAACTGGCAATATTAAACGGGACTCCTAAAAATATGTCGGCGCTACGTTGATAAAGCTGGCACGAAAGTTTTCCGTCTGCCACATAGAATTGGAACAATGAGTGACATGGTGGTAAAGCCATGTTCGGAATATCTTCTGGATTCCAAGCAGATACAATCAACCGGCGTGAGTTTGGATTTGTTTTAATCATTTCAATCAAATCTGCTAACTGATCAATCGTCTCCCCTTGTGAAGTTTTCCATTCACGCCATTGTTTACCGTAAATATTACCGAGTTCACCGTACTTACTGGCAAATTCTTCTTCTTCTAAAATACGTGCTTTAAATTTTTCCATTTCCGCTTGATACACTTCTTTGAATGCAGGATCCTTTTCCGCTCGCAAGCCAAAGTCTGTCATATCTTCGCCTGTATAATCAGAACTTCTTACAAACCGTTCAAAAGCCCATTCATTCCAAATATTATTTTTATGTTGTAAAAGGTAGCGAATATTCGTATCTCCATGTAAAAACCATAGTAATTCACTTACTACAAGTTTAAATGGCACCCGTTTCGTTGTCATAATTGGAAAACCCGCTTGTAAATCAAAACGCATTTGATAACCAAATGTACTGATTGTTCCAGTTCCAGTGCGATCTCCTTTTTGTGTTCCATTCTCTAAAACGTATTTTTCTAAATCCAAATATTGTTTCATCGCTCGCACTCCTTATTCCGCAAATTGTGATAAAAATTCCCAGCGTTCCATCATTTCCTCAAGTTCCGTTTCTTTTACAGTAATTTCCTCACTAATTTCTGCCGCCTTTGTAAAATCTGCTCCTGTTTTTTCCAGTGTTTCATTTAACGTTTCTATCGTTTGTTCTAATTTACTAATCGCTTCCTCAATACCATCCCACTCTAATTGTTCTTGATACGTCAGCTTCACTTTTTGCTTTTTTTCCGGAGCGGCTTTTTCTGCGGAAGTATTGGCCATTTTTTTCATTGATTTTGCTGGTTTTCCTTTAGCTTCGAGTTCTCGTAAATAATCGCTGTACTCCCCGTAGAAAATTTCTACTTCACCAATTGCTCGGAAAACTAGCAACTTATTAACCACTTTATCTAAGAAATATCTATCATGACTTACGGTAATTACTGTTCCATTAAATGTTTCCAAATAATCTTCTAATACGGTAAGTGTTTGCGTATCTAAATCATTAGTAGGTTCATCTAATAGTAAAACATTCGGCCGTTCCATCAAAATTCGTAGTAAGAATAAACGTCTTTTTTCGCCACCCGACAGACTGCCAATTTTCTTACCATGCGAGTTTGGTGGAAATAAAAATCGTTCTAGCATGGCACTCACACTGATTACATCGCCACCGGACGTCGTGACTTGTTCTCCTGCTTCTTGTAAATAAGCAATCATTCGCATATCTGGGTCCATTTCTTCATTTTGTTGCGTGTAATAACCAATTTGAACCGTTTGCCCAGTAATGACTTCCCCAGTATCTGGTGCTAGTTTCCCGGCAAGCATGTTAAGTAAAGTGGATTTTCCAGTTCCATTATTCCCCGTAATCCCAAGCCGTTCACCTGGCTGGATGATTAAACTGAAATCTTGCAATACTTGTTTTTCATCAAAGTGTTTTTCTAAGTTTTTAAGTTCAAAGACATCTTTTCCTAAACGACTAGTAACAAAATCAATCGCTAATTCAGCATCATCCGTTTTCGTTTTCACTTTCTTCTCTAAATCATGAAATCGGTCTTGTCTTGCATTTTGCTTCGTTGCTCGACCTTGAGGACCACGACGCATCCAAGCAAGTTCTTTACGATAAAGGTTTTTATTTTTCTCTGATTCACGGACTTCGTTTTCCATTCGAACAGCTTTTGATTCCATGAACTTCTCATAATTACCAACATAGCGATAAGCAGAACCACGATCTAACTCAACCATATGATTCGTCACGCGATCCAGAAAATACCTATCATGGGTTACAAGTAACACAGCACCTTTGAAACGATTCAAATACTCTTCTAACCACCGAATAGACTGAAAATCCAAGTGGTTAGTAGGTTCATCTAAAATAAGTAAATCCGGGGTTTCAATTAAAACTTGCGCCAACCCGACCCTTTTTCGTTGACCACCAGAAAGCTCGCTAATTTTGGCTGTTAAATCAGTAATCCCAAGTCGCTCTAAAATTGTTTTTGCTTCCGTGTTCATATCCCAAGCTGCACTTGCATCCATTTCTTGACTCGCAACTGTATAGGCATCATGAAGCTTTGTATTTTCTGAATCAAGTGACATAGCAAGTAGTACTTCTTCATATCTACGCATTGCCCGGAGCGCTGCTGTATCTCCGTCAAAAACTGCTGAAAGAACTGTATCTTCCTCATTAAAAATAGGATCTTGTGCTAAATAGCCAATCGTATAGTCTTTCGCTTTCGTGATGGTTCCTTTGTCTCCCGATTCGCTTCCAGAGATAATTTGCAATAAGGTTGATTTCCCGGTGCCATTCACACCAATTAAACCAATTCGCTCACCCTCTGTAATGGTTAGTGAAATATTCTCAAAAAGGCTTTTTTCGCCATATGTTTTGGTTAAATTTTCTACTTTTAATTGTTTCATTTAGTCCCATCCATTTCCGTTCTGTCCTATCTATTCTAGCTGAAAAAGCGTCACTTAGCAATTGGTTTTGATTAGAAAAAAAGTTCCAAAAGTGTTTAACGCACTTTTGGAACTTGAATAATTAGAATAAGCCTTTCGCATTTCCATTTTCGTCGACATCCATATTTAGCGCTGCAGGTTTTTTCGGTAAACCAGGCATCGTCATTACATCGCCTGTTAAAGCAACAACAAATCCCGCACCAAGTTTTGGAATGAATTCGCGAATATGAATGACAAAATCTGTCGGCCGACCAAGTAGTGTTGGATCATCCGATAAGGAATATTGTGTTTTTGCCATACAAATCGGGTATCTATCCCAACCATATTTTTTGAAGTCGATAATTTGTTTTTGTGCTTTACTTGATAATTCCACACCAATTCCACCATAAACTTTCGTAACAATCGCATCTAATTTTTCTTCCATCGACCAAGCATCATCGTAAATGCGTTTGTAGTCTGCTTTCTCACTTTCTACAGCAGCGATTACTTTATCGGCTAGCTCTAATCCGCCAGCTCCACCTTTTTCCCAAACCTCAGTGAGTGAAAATGGTATCTCATTCTCCTCGCATAAAGCTTCAAGTTTCGCTACTTCTGCATCTGAATCGGTGATAAATTTATTGATAGCGACAACATAAGGAATCCCGAATGTTTCAATCGATTCTGTATGTTTTTGTAAGTTAGTAAAACCCTTCTGAAGTGCATCGACATTTTCTTCACTAAGCTCCGTTTTTAAAGCGCCACCATGCATTTTCAGTGCGCGAATTGTTGCAACAATAACGACACAATCTGGTGCTTTTCCAAGAGCAGGAACTTTAATATCTAAAAATTTCTCTGCACCTAAATCTGCCCCAAATCCTGCTTCTGTTACTACATAATCACCTAATTTTAACGCTGTGCTTGTCGCAGATACACTATTACAACCATGAGCAATATTCGCAAAAGGACCACCATGGACAATGGCTGGTGTATGTTCTAAAGTTTGGACTAAATTAGGTTTTAGCGCATCTTTTAAAAGTAAAGTTAATGCTCCTTCATACCCCATTTCGCCAACAGTAATTGGTTCTTTTTTATTATTATAGCCAATGACAATTTCGCTAAGACGTCTCTTTAGGTCTTTTAAATCACTTGCTAAACAAATAATTGCCATGATTTCTGATGCTACCGTAATATCAAAACCATCTTCACGTGGAACTCCTTGGATAGGACCACCTAGCCCGACAACTACTTTTCTAAGTGCGCGGTCATTTAGGTCAACCACACGTTTCCAAACAATGCGTCTACCATCAATTCCGAGCTCGTTACCTTGTTGCATATGGTTATCAATAAACGCTGATAACGCATTGTTAGCAGCAGTTATTGCATGAAAGTCACCAGTAAAATGCAAGTTAATGTCTTCCATTGGGATAACTTGCGCAAATCCCCCTCCTGTTGCTCCACCTTTAATTCCCATAGTTGGTCCAAGTGATGGTTCGCGAAGTGCAATGACTGTTTTTTTATCTTTTCTGGAGAGCGCATCTCCAAGTCCTACAGTTACAGTAGATTTCCCTTCACCAGCTGGTGTTGGATTTATTGCTGTCACAAGTACAAGATTTCCTGGTTGTTTGTCTGTTAAAGAGTGAATGGTATCATAGGATAATTTCGCTTTATACTTGCCGTATAGTTCGAGTGCATCCGCATCAAGTCCTAAACGTTCTGCAATTGTTGTAATTGGTAGAATTTCAGCATTCGATGCAATTTCAATATCTGATTTCACTTTATTTGACATGTTAACCCCTCCGAATATGTATATTGTAACAAAGAATCAAAATGCTTTGACTTTCTTTACTGCATCAAAAAAGCGCGACACCGATTGATGTAACACCATTTTTTGATTCAAAAGAAATACCTGATTGCGCAAAAATCAGCATTTGACCCTTGGATTACCATTATTCTTTTGTTTCCGGTCTATTCACTTCCATTGTCTTGAGTGCTTTTAGAGCATCTGGATGTTCTTCAAAAAACTTCACAACATCCCCAATTCGGTCAATAGAATTCCAACTTAAATGGTGTTCAATTCCTTCCACATCGTGATAAATATGGGAGGATTCTACGCCAATAATACTTAAAAAACTTTCTAGTAATGCGTGTCTTTCTAGTAGCCTTTTCCCCATTTGTTTTCCTTTAGTTGTCAATATTAATCCACGATATTTTTCATAGATTAAATACTCATCTTTATCCAATTTCTGTACCATTTTTGTTACGGAAGATGGATGGACAAATAATTCATCTGCAATATCCGAAACTCTAGCATAACCTTTTGTTTCAATTAGGGAATAGATTTTTTCAATATAATCTTCCATACTAGGTGTTGGCATAGCTATACCCTCCAACTTAATTTCTTTCACATAGCCAATTGTACTATAATATGAGGCTTTCTAAAAGCAATTACCCTTTCCAAAACGAAATTTTTTCCTAGCAAATTCACGTTTGTTTTTAAACTGAGTGCAGTTTTTAGCAGCTAAATTAGATATAAAATCAAAAAAGTAAGCTCTTACAAGTCCAAAAATTTAAAAAATATATAAAAATCAGCTTGACGTTGATAGGTATTTTGATTTATAGTGTTAATATCATATGCGGTGACGCTATGAACTGAAAAGGGCGTATTTGCGAGAAATTTTTTTCGTTTGAAATGTAAGCGTTTTAAAAGAAACGATTTTTAGCAATTATTAGCCATACTTAGGAGGATTTATTTCGATGCAAAATGGGAAAGTAAAATGGTTTAACAATGAAAAGGGTTACGGTTTTATCGAATCAGACGGCGGCGAAGATATCTTTGTTCACTTCACAGCAATCCAAGGTGATGGCTACAAATCTTTAGAAGAAGGTCAAGCGGTCATTTTTGAAGTCGTAGAAGGTAACCGTGGTGCTCAAGCTGCGAATGTAGAGAAAGCCTAAATCAGTTACTTAGTAGACACGGACTTAAAAACCGGTAGCTTCATTTGCCGGTTTTTTTATTGCAAAAAGAATGCTTTCCTTCTATAATAAAGCCACATTACATAATATGGAGGAAATGAAAAATGGAAGTATTCGTGGATGGAGCAAGTGCAGGAAATCCTGGTCCAAGCGGTGCAGGCATAGTTTTAAAAGCAGATGGCATACATGAACAATTGGCGATTCCTCTAGCAGTTATGACTAACCATGAAGCGGAATTCATCGCGATTAAACTAGGTCTTGAAGCAGCTCTAAAAAAGCAAGCAACTTTCATTCGTCTATACTCAGATTCTAAAGTGGCGATAGAAGCCATTCAGAAAAGACATGCTAAAAATCCTTTATTTAAACATCATCTTGATGAAATTTTACAGATGAGTGATCCTCTTGCATTGTTCTTTGTCGAATGGCGCCATGTCAGTCAAAATAAACAAGCAGATCAACTGGCACGTCAAGCTATAAAAAAACAGAAGCAATCTGGGAAATAGCACCAGCTTGCTTCTGTTTTTATTCTATGTCTCGAGTGAGCGTTTTTAAACCATATTTTTCAATAACTGAATAGGCATCTTCCCTAAAACCGTTATATTTTAAGCTATCCAAATTCATCTCGAGCGGTACTTCTGTATGAATTCTAGCTAATTTTTGACTTAGTTCTAACATCGCTAAGTCTTCTTGAATTTTCGTTTGCTGTGCTGGCTTGAGTTTAGCGAGGTTGGATAAAACTCCTTCAATTGATTCGTATTCTTGAATTAATTTAATTGCTGTTTTTTCACCAATGCCACGAACACCAGGATATCCATCTGAGGTATCCCCCATCAGTGCTTTTACATCAATGAACTGGCGCGGAGTAATACCCATTTCTTCAAAAAATGTCACTTCATTATATCGTTTATAATTGCCATAACCCTTTTGCATAATCCAAACATCATTCGTTGGTGCAATCAGTTGTAATAAATCCTTATCACCACTTAGCACTGTGGTTGAAATAGTACTTGCAGCCTGGACAGTAATCGTGCCAATACAATCATCCGCTTCAAAACCTGGTACACCTAAATTCACAAAACCAAACCCAGTTGCAACTTCTTTGGCTAAATCAAACTGTGGAATCATTTCTTCTGGCGGAGCGGTTCTGCCAGCTTTATAACCATCATAAAGTTCATTACGAAATGTCTGAGAACCCATATCCCAACAAATAAGTGTATGGGTTGGATTACTTTGGCGGATTGCTGCAAACATATGACGCATAAATCCTTGAACCCCGTTTGTTGGTATTCCATGTTGATTAAACATAAACTGTTTCGAAACTGCCGTTGCATAAAAGGCCCGGAAAAGTAATGCCATTCCATCAACAACAAGCAAATTTTCTCGATTCTCGCTCATATATAGTCCTCCAATTTCTTTCTACTGCCCTCTATTGTAGCATAATTATAACTGGCTCGCAGAAAAAAAGAGGTATTTTACCAGCTTGCTTTTTTCACGCCGGGTAATTGTCCTTGATGTGCTAATTCACGAAAACGAATCCGTGACATGTCGAATTTACGCATATAACCATGTGGGCGACCTGTTAAGGCACAGCGATTGTGTAATCTTGTTGGTGATGAATTTCTTGGTAATTTACCCAGTTCTTCATAACGACCTTCAGCTTTTAGCGTTCGACGTAATTCAGCATACTTCTCTACCAATGCTTTTTGCTGCTCATGTTTAGCAACTTTTGATTTTTTAGCCATAAAATGCTCCTTTCTTAAATAGTAATAATTCCGATTTAAATCATACACCTGTTTTAAAATGAATGCAAGCTTTCTGTTTTTTTGTTAATAAAACCGCCTAAAGTCCATCGTTCAAATGATAGAAATTAAGCGGTTTTTAATTTATTTAGTTCCTACAAGGGGCCCATAAGCATTTGAAAAGCCATTGTTATACGCAACGCCAGCTTTATTTTTACCAGCATCCCAGTTAACCGACCAAGTCATAATCCCTTTTACAGGCGTTCCTTTAGCTTGCAGGCGAGTGAAGACATTTTTGACAATTTGCGGATCTGTTACATAACCAGTTGCAGCGGCATCCACATTAGCTGGCAAACCAAAGACAAATTTATTCGCAGGAATTTTTAAATAACCGCGCGTTCCATTAATAAAAGAATCTGCCATATAATATAAGAATGATTCTTTCAGTGTGTCATTGTTTTGGGCAATCCATTGGTTCGTTTCATCCACCCAAACACCATCTCCACCTTGGTTATATAGTTGTGGGGCGATATAATCATAATAATTAGCAAGAGAGGTTAAATAACTTTCATAGGCACTTCCAGGCTTTAAGTAAGGGAATTCTGGCGCCATCGTGATTAAGAAATTTTTACCTTCTGCTTTGTAGTGATCTTTTACCATTTTCAACGCTGCCGGAATAACGGTTTTATTGTCCCCAGCAGTAATAGCACTTTGTTCTAAATCAATGTCTAAGCCATCAAATCCGTATTTTTCTACTTGGCGAATAATTTCATTTGCGAATGCTTGCTCATCCCCTGCCTTTAATTCAACGTGTCCATCTGCACCACCAAGAGCTAATAAAACTGCACGTCCTTCTTTGTTCAAAGCCCCCACTTGCGCTCTGAAATCGCTATCACTTATTCCCACAGGTTTAAATGTCGGAATACGATTCACCCCGTCGCCTTTCATGAAAGAAACATCCACCACATTATATGCTTTTGGTGTATCTTTTAAAGCAATATCTGCGGAGGTGCCTTGTTGATAGCCATCGTTTCCAGTTGATTTCCAGCTATGCCAATATCCAACTAACACTTGTTTATTAGAGATATCCGGCATAATAGATGCATCATCCGTTGCTGCCTGCGCTGTGCCCCCAAATGACCCAATTCCCGTTCCTACTAAAAGTAAAGATAAACCACCAAACATTATTGGTTTCCCATTCATCTACTTTTCCCCCTTACTGTTTTACCCCAAAAGCTAACCTTGGAGCTACTAGAAAATACCCAGCCTACTGAAAACAAAACTAGAAAAACAGCAAAAAAGCGAAATTGATATAGACCAATTTCGCTTTTAAAATCATTTTCATTTACAAACACTGAGAAAAAAATAGCCCAAATAAAACTGTTTTATTTTTCAGTCGGCATGTTGCGGTTCCGGATTTGTCACTTCTTTCGCTTTACGGTGACGGTGTGGAATCATATTAAAGATGATATTAAGCGCAATTGCTGTCACACTTCCAGCTACAATGCCATTACTCGTAAATAGGCGAACAAAGTCTGGAAATGCGTTAAATAAGTCAGGAACTACTGTAACTCCTAAACCTACTCCAACCGAACAAGCAATTATTAATAAGTTTTCCTGCGATGTAAAATTGACTTTGCCTAGCATCTTAATTCCTTGTGCTACAACCATTCCAAACATTGCAACCATAGCTCCTCCAAGAACTGGCGTTGGAATAATCGTTGTAATCGCTCCGATTTTAGGAATTAGCCCTAAGACAATTAAAAAAACAGCAGTCGCATAAATAACTTTACGCGTTTTAATCCCGGAAAGCTGAACTAAGCCAACATTTTGGGAATAAGCAGTATATGGAAAAGTATTAAAAACACCACCAAGCATAATCGCCAGTCCTTCTGCTCGGTAACCACGAGTCAAATCCTTTTTAGTCAATTTTTGTTCCGTGATATCTGATAAGGCAAAGTAAACACCCGTAGATTCAACCATGCTGACAAGCGCAATTAAAATCATCGTAATAATTGCTGGCCACTCAAATGTTGGAGTTCCAAAGTAAAATGGCTTCGGCATATGAAACCAGCTAGCCTCATTTACAGGCCCAAGTGAAATACCTTTATAAAGCGCCGCAAAAATGGAACCACCAACAAGCCCAATCAGAACAGCAATTGCTTTAGAAAACCCTTGACCAAAGCGATAAACTAAAATAATTAACAATAAAGTGCCAAACCCAAGACCAAGATTATACATCGAACCAAAATCTTTCGCACCTTCCCCGCCAGCTAAATTATTAATCGCTACCGGAATTAGTGTTAAGCCAATAACTGTCACAACCGATCCAGTTACAACAGGTGGAAAAAATCGTACAACTTTAGAGAAAAATGGAGCGATCAATAATACAAAAAGTCCAGAAACAATTATAGAGCCATAAATCGCGCCAATTCCCATATCCTGACCAATTAAAATAATTGGCGCAATCGCTTGAACTGCACAGCCTAATACAACTGGTAAACCAATTCCAAAAAAAACGATTAACCGTTAACTGTAAGAGCGTTGCAATCCCGCACATAAAAATATCGATCGAAACTAAGTATGTCATCTCTTCTCCGTTAAACCCTAGTGCAGCGCCAATTAATAATGGCACAATCACTGCCCCTGCGTACATCGCAAGAACATGTTGAAAACCTAAAGCAGCAATTTTTCCTTTACCTAACATTTAGACTTATTCCTCCTCTAAAAATAAGATTTCTTCGTTTTCAAGTGAGGATATTCTAGCTAGTGAGTAAACGGGAATCCCTGTTTGATTTAATAATGCTCGGCCTTGTTGAAATGATTTTTCAATCACAATACCAATTCCTGCTACTTTGACTCCAGCAAGTTCAGCAAGTTCAAGTAACCCAAGTGCAGCCTGTCCATTAGCAAGAAAATCATCAATCACCAAAATCGTATCTGCTTCTGTTAAAAATGATTTCGAAACTGAGATATCATTTGATTCCTTTTTGGTATAAGAATAAACCCTACTAGTATAAAGATTCTCTGTTAGTGTGACCGATTTTTTCTTCCGCGCAAAAACAACTGGAACTGAAAGCGCTAATCCTGCAAAAACTGCGGGAGCAATACCTGATGATTCAATCGTTACTATTTTGGTAATGCCTAAACCTTTGAATCGTTCAGCAAATTCATTCCCGATTTCTTGCATCAAACCAGGATCAATTTGATGATTTAAAAAAGCATCTACTTTTAAGACGTTGCCTGGTAAAACGGTCCCTTTTTCTTTAATAAATTCTTCCAGTAGTTTCAAGTGATATTCTCCTTTCAAAATAAAAAAACTGCTCCTCTATTTTTAGAGAAGCAGTATAGAAGCCACCAAAAATCCTAGTGACTTCTTTATACAAACTACTCATAGTCCGGTTATTTACGGTAACCAGGTAGAAACTCGTTGCCCAATCGCAACTATTATATAAGTATTTCGATTTTAAGTTATGTGGTTTATTATAGCTTTCTAGATTAACTAGGTCAAGCTAATTTTTCACTTGTCAAACTGGTAGACGTAAGCATATCTTTTTTCTAGTAAATCTAGTAAGTAGGTTGGATTTAGCCCTTCGCCAGTTGTATCTGTTAAAATTTCTAGTGGTTGTTTTGTTTTACCAAATTGGTGAACGTGCTGAGTCAACCATTCTTTTAGTTCAGAGTAGTCATCACTTGCAATAATCGCATCCATATTAGGGATTTCTTTTTGCATTTGATGGTAGAACTGTGCCGCATACATTAAACCAAGCGCGTACGATGGGAAATAACCAAAATCGCCACCCGCCCAGTGAATATCTTGCAAGACGCCGTTTGTGTCAGAATCTGGACGGATACCCAAGTATTCTTCGTATTTGTCTCCCCAGGCTTTCGGTAAGTCTTTTACTTCTAAATCGCCATTAATTAACGCTTTTTCAAGTTCATAGCGAATCATAATATGAAGTGGATAAGTTAAAGTATCCGCCTCAATTCGAATCAGTGAACTTTCTGAGATATTCACAGCACGATAAAAGTCTTCTAGCTTCACATCATCAAAAGCCGGTTTTGTAATTGCTTGAAAATCAGCATAATTACTTTTCCAAAAAGCCAGACTAGAACCAATGATAATTTCATAAAATAGCGACTGTGATTCATGAATCCCCATGGAAGCCCCATTTGCTAGTGGTGTTCCTACAAGCGCTTCATCAAAATTTTGCTCATAAATCGCATGCCCACCTTCATGGATAGTTCCAAAAACAGCCATTTTGAAATCATTTTCATTGTAACGTGTAGTAATTCGAACATCACCGGTATTTAATCCCGTCGCGAATGGATGTACCGTTTCATCTAATCGGCCTGCCTCAAAATCAAAACCCATTTTGTTTAAAATTCGAATACTAAATTCTTTTTGTTTTGCTACAGAAATTTTTGTGTTTAAAATTGTTGCGTCTGGCTTAATTCCTTCTTTGGCAATTTTTTCACGAATAGCCATAATACCATCACGAACTTTTTCAAACACAGAATCAAGTACTGCAACTGTTACACCAGGCTCATATTGATCAAGCAATGTATCATATTTATTTTCCGCGTAACCCCAATAATCCACAAAGTTGCGTTTCATTTCCAAAATCCTAGTCAAAAATGGTTCAAATGCTGCAAAATCATTTTGTTCTCTAGCCGTTGTCCAAGCTGTTTCTGCTTGAGCCACTAGTTTGGTGTATTCGGCATATTCTTTACTTGGGATTTTTTTATTTAAATCATAATTTTTTTGAGACTCTTCTAAAGTTTTACGAGTAACTTCGGATAGATTTTCTTTATTTAGATTTAGTCCCGCAATAAAAGCGGCCATTTCTTCGGATGTCTGCATATGGAATATTTCTTCGGAAAGAACACCAATGACATCTGAACGTCCTTCCATTCCCTTTACAGGTGCCCCTGTTCGAAGGTCCCAATACACTAATGCTAAAGCTTCTTCCAGTGCTTCCATTTTTTTTATATAGGCTAAAAATTCCTGTTCTAATGTTTCTACCAAATTTAACTCCTCCATTCAGTCTTCTTATTTCACACGTGGTTTTCTCGGACCCCAATATTGGTACAAATCAGTCCGTAAATAACCATTATATAATTTCCGTTTTTTCGTTGCTTTTTTACCATAAACTTCCTCAAATAATTCATAAGAAGTTAGAACATATACAGACCAAGTAGGCATTCTTTTATATACAATACCCATTTCGCGATAAAGTTGACGGACAGCTTCTTCATCCTCTAGTCGTTCTCCGTATGGTGGATTCGCTACCACTACACCATATTCATCTTCTGTTTGAAAATCCGCTGCTTGAAGTTGTCGGAAAGATATCAAATCACCAAGACCTGCTTCGACAGCATTTTGTTTTGCAATATCAATTAAACGAGCATCAATATCTCCACCAATAATATTTAGTGGTTGGTCATAGTTTGCCAAATCCTCTGCTTCTTGTCTCGCATCCGCCCAAATTTGTTTCGGCATCCAATCCCATGTTTCTGATACAAATTCACGGTTAAAACCTGGTGCAATATTTTGGCCAATTAAAGCTGCTTCTATTGGAATTGTTCCAGAACCACAAACAGGATCATAAAAAGGTCTATCAGGATGCCAGCTTGTAAGTAAAACAAGTGCTGCTGCCATCGTTTCTTTAATTGGTGCACTACCTTGCGCTAAACGATAGCCACGTTTATGTAATCCCGGGCCACTCGTATCAATTGTTAAAGTAACTTCATCTTTTAAAATCGAAACTTCTAGCTTAAAAAGCGCTCCTGTTTCCATTAAACGACCAGATCGGCGATACTTTTCACTCACACGATTAACAATTGCTTTTTTCACGATTGCTTGGCAGTCAGGAACACTATAGAGCGTTGATTTAACTGATTTCCCAGCAACAGGAAACTCCGCATCTAGCGGCAAATAATCTTCCCACGGTAATGCTTTTGTTTTTTCAAATAATTCATCAAATGTCGTCGCTTTAAAAACACCAACCACAATCTTCACACGATCTGCAACACGAAGCCATAAGTTAGCTCTAGCAATTGCAGCTAAATCCCCTTCAAAATAAACCTTACCGTTTTCAACTTTTGGTTCATAACCTAAGCGTGCCACTTCTTTCCCAACAATAGCTTCTAAACCAGAAGCCGCGGTTGCCACCAACTGAAATGTTTTCATAGTGTCCCATCCTTTAATTAAATTTCTAATGAAAAAAGCTGCTTTAAAAGCGGAAGTCGATTGTTTTAATAGGCATTCAACCAGGTCGAACACCACCTTAAAACTTGCGCTCCGGCCTTCTAAAACAGCCTTCAATGTTAATTTCATCCTGTAAATAACGCTCTGTAAGCCATGTTCTGTTCTTTACTATATACAGGGTAATAGTAAAGAGATAACCATCTATCTGCACGAAAATAAATTCGCGCCTCGTCCCTCGTTCTTGATTCCTCGGGAAAAGTGCCCCTACCATAAGTTTGAGTTTCTCGCTCGTGGGGTTTACCTCGTTCCACTTCCGAGCATTTCTGCCGGAACTTCGTCACTGTGGCACCTTCAAGGTTATAAGACCATATCTAGTAGACTTAGGTCATTCACCTGCCGTCAAACCGGAAATCCGGAATGCCCTGGCTTATTGTTTGACCAGGCACGATCACTACGGGCATCACAGCACCGTGCGAGCATGGACTTTCCTCTGCTTCCCTAAGAAAACAGCGATTATCCGAACGTTATTCTTTTTTTGTTAACTTACTTATACTAGCACACCTATTCGTTGTCGTCCAGCTTATTTCCAAAAACATGTTTTTCTAAATTAGAAAGACGTTTTAAGATATCAAAGTTGGTCGTCCCAGCTGGTTGTGTAGTTGCTTGAAATGCTGGTGTTGGTTGCGCAGCTGTTCTCACTGGCGCATTGTCTAATTCTTGTACTAAACGAATATTTTCAGCTTGAAGCGCTTCAATTTCTTGTGTAAATGTGCTGTAATCTTTAATAACCATGTCTAAAAATTCATCGACATCTTCTGGATTGTATCCACGAAGCCCAGTTTTAAATTCTTTTTCCAAAATTTCTTTACCAGTTAAGTGATATTCGAACTGTTCCGAAGTCATGTAACTCCACCTCTATCTCTATTCCTACATATTTTTGTTCTAGTCTTATACTTACCCTTATTTTTCCAAATCTCACATCATTTGTCAATCTATACGGATATTTTTCTAAAATTACTATTCATTCCTGCATTAAAAGGTTTGATTCATGTCATCCACTACATCTTGAAGGGCATAAAAATCAATGCATTCTAAATAATAATCCGACTGCTCTTTGGCTATTTTAGCTCGTTCATAGAAAAATTTTGGCGAACCTTCCTTTTCTAAATCGTATACAAGCAAAGCTCCGTCTGTATTATCAATTATAAAACCGTCTTTTACTTGAAACTGCGCTGGATTTTCATATGGTCGCTTTGTAATAAATGCGTGGTAATCTGCCACAGCAAGAATTTCATTTGCCCATAATTGATTGGCTTCATTCCAGTTAGAGCTTTGCTTTTCGAATGGTTCTAAGACAGCAAGCTTTAAAGGGTACTCCTCTGCTTTAAGCTCTGTCACAACTTCCCCAGCCCAAAGTTCAACTCCAAGTTGCCCAGAAATAATAACCCATTCTAAACCATCTTCTACAAGCGAGATTAAGTGGCGTTTGATAGTTTCCTTAATATAAACAGCTTCATCCGCATCCTTTTTAAAAATTCCCAGTTCAAAATTTTTATATCCCGTCACGGCGATGGATTTCACATCAATTCCTCTTTTCTTTTTAAGAAATCTCTTACTCTTGTTAGTGTATACTTAGTAGATTCATAATGATCCAAGAAGTGCTTATAAAAAGACTTTCCATTAAATGCGCTCACTGCTGTCATTTGAATATTGTCAGATGCTTGTCTAAGTTGGAGTTCCCCTAAATACGGCGGACGTTCTTTATTTACCCATGGAATAGCTAACTCTAAAAAATCATCCGCAAGCTTCTTTGCTTCGTCCACAAATGGCTTCATCTCTTTATAAAAATCAAACGGTTTTGCTGCTTCGCGATTACTTAGGTATAATTCCCAATTTTTTTCGTTTTGCAGAAGCAGTTTTTCCGTACGTTCTAAAAGTTCCATACCATCACTCTTTCCTTCAAAATTCGCTTACTTCCAGAATAGCATAGGAAGGTAAATCTTGCCTAAAATTAGATTATTGACGAAATTATGGTAAAATAGACGAAGGTACGTTCGTTTTTCATGACAAATTCTTGCTAAAAAGAGACATTTTGCATCTAATTGACACTATCATTTTCATTTTTATTTGTTATAATAGATGTTAGTCTAAAATTCAGAATAGAAATTTTCTGATAGAGGTGAGAAAAATGGCTATTGGCTACCCTAACGGCAAAAAATATGCAGCAAGCCCTGAGCGGACAGTTCCGCAAAAAAAGCGAAAAGAAACTGTTTCTTATGGCAAACGTGGTATGTCTTTAGAAGATGACTTAAACGATACGATTGCTTATTATTTAGCGCACGATATGGCTGTCATCCATAAAAAACCTACCCCTGTCCAAATTGTCAGCGTGGATTATCCAAAAAGAAGTAGTGCAAAAATTAAGGAAGCCTACTTCAAAACACCCTCTACAACAGATTACAATGGTGTTTACAAAGGAAAGTATGTTGATTTCGAAGCAAAAGAAACGCAAAATACTACTTCCTTTCCTCTAAGCAATTTCCATCGTCACCAAATGACACATATGGCGAGTGTCTTAAAACAAGATGGCATTGTTTTTGTCATTATCGCCTTTCAAAAACTCGGAGAAACTCACTTCATTCCATTTGAAAAGTTTTATCCGTTTTGGCAACGAATGCAGAGTGGTGGAAGAAAATCTGTTACTTTAGCAGAAATACAAGATGTATCAGACCAAATTCCTTATGGTCTAAATCCAAGGCTTGACTTTTTGAAAACGATAGAAAAAATATACTTCTAGTCAACCCTTATTTAAAGGAGAGAGATTTTTAATGGCAGATAAACCGCAGACAAGATCTCAGTATCGCAACAAACAAAATGGCAGCTCGAAAAAAAATCCATCTAAGCGAGGAAAACGTGTTGCAGCTAATATTTTCAAAACAATTTTCTTTACAGGATTATTTTTAGCTTTCTTTGGTGTTGCGGCTGGTGCAACTGTCTTTTACAATTATGCAAAAGATGCACCAAAACTGACCGACTCCAAACTACGGGATCCACTTTCGTCCAAATTACTTGATAAGGATGGAAAGGTTTTCGCAGAAGTTGGAACCGAACGGCGGGAATATATTGAATACAAAGATATACCAGATACACTGAAAGATGCAATTTTAACAACCGAAGATGCACGTTTTTATGAACATGACGGGATTGACCCAATTCGGCTTGGTGGAGCTGTTATTGCCAACTTCAAAGACGGATTTGGTTCAGAAGGTGCCAGTACCCTTTCTCAGCAAATCATCAAAATGTCCTATCTAGATTACACGAATAAAACACTAGCAAGGAAAGCTCAAGAAGCATGGCTTGCCCTTCAATTAGAAGAAAAATATAGCAAAGATGATATTCTAGAAATTTATGTTAATAAAGTCTATATGTCAGATCGTGTTCATGGGATGCAAACGGCTTCTGAACATTACTTCGGCAAAAATTTAAACGATTTAACATTGGCACAAACAGCTTTAATTGCCGGTATGCCTCAAAGTCCCAATAATTATAATCCTTACGATCACCCAGAAGCTGCCAAAAAGCGTCGTGATCAAGTTTTAACCAACATGTATTCGCATGATAAAATCACGAAAGATGAAATGACAGCTGCTCAAAAAACACCTATTAATACTGGTCTTCGTTCACAAAAAGATCGTGAAGATAAAATTTATAAATATGATTCCTATGTAACACAAGTTTTAAGTGAAATTCCAAAAGAATATGATGTTTATCGCGATGGTTTGACTATTTATACGGCTCTTGATCGTGATGCCCAAGAATACACGGAAAAAATGCTTAATACCAATGAAATCGTTAATTTCACAGATGATGAAATGCAAGCCGGTATTGTTTTGCAAGATACTAAAACCGGTCGAGTTCAAGCGATTGGCGGCGGGCGTAATCAAACAGTTACTCGTGGCTATAATTATGCAACACAAGTGAAGCGTTCAGTCGGATCAACAATGAAACCAATTGCCGATTATGGACCAGCTTTTGAATATTTAGATTGGTCAACCGCACACATTTTAGAAGATGAGCCTTATACGTATACTGGTGGAACTCCTATTAATAACTGGGATTTTGGCTATAAAGGACCTATTTCTGTTCGTCAAGCACTTTACCAATCAAGAAATATTCCAGCACTAAAAACTTTACAAGCAGTCGGCTTAGATAAATCCGAGCAATTTGTTAACAAGCTTGGTATCACTTATGATGAAGGTCAAAATGTTGAGTCTAACGCAATCGGAGCAAATAGTTCCAATCCGATGCAAATGGCTGGTGCTTATGCCGCTTTCGGAAATAAAGGAATATACAACAAACCACATACTGTCACCAAAATTGTTCTATCTGATGGCCAAACCGAAATTGATACTGAACCAAAAAGTACGGTTGCAATGAAAGAATCTACTGCTTATATGGTCTCTGATGTTCTAAAAGATGTTCTTACAATTGGAACTGGTACATCAGCAGCTGTTCCAGGACTTAAAGCAGCTGGTAAAACAGGTACAACAAACATTCCGCCAGAATTCACTTCACAGTATTATTACCCTAGTGGCGCAGCTCGTGATTCCTGGTTCGCTGGTTACACTACAAATTATTCTATCGCTGTATGGACAGGTTATGATGATAAGAAAAAATATGTTTCGCCAAGTGAACAAAAAATTGCGCAATATATGTTTAGTAAATTAATGGCACATGCATCTGAAGGAAAAACAACCGAAGATTTCAAAATGCCAAGTAATGTTGTTTCCATCCCAATTTTAAAAGGTAGCAATCCAGTCGCTCGTGCCGCATCTGGTACATCTAGCGATAAAGTAAGCTATGAGCTATTCATCGCTGGCACTGCGCCAACAAAAACGGCTTCTACTCCAGAAGACGAGAAGAAGACAAAAGAAGCAGCGGCGAAGAAAAAAGCGGAAGAAGACAAGAAGAAACAAACAGAAGAAGAGAAAAAGAAAGCAGAAGAAGAAGCGCAGAAAAAAGCAGAGGAAGAAGCTAAAAACAAAGAAGTTTCTGCCCCAACCAGCTTAAAGGCAAGTTATGATGGCAATTCGAAGCAAATCAATGTTTCGTGGGCAGCAGTCGATGGTGCAACTTATGAAGTAACTGTGAATGGAACGACAACGACTGTCTCTTCCACTTCCGTTTCTGTAAGTGGTGGCAATCCGGGTGATACGATATCCATTAGTGTTATCGCCCAAAAAGATGGGAACAAGAGCCCTGCTGCATCGACTACTGTCAAAATACCTGCCGAAGAATCATCTGAATAGCACAAAAAAGTCTGAGACAAAAGGGAATTGGATAATTCCTAATTGACTCAGACTTTTTCTTTATGCGATTAAATGCTTATTTTTCGATACTAAATAGGATTTTGCCATTGGTCTTGCTTTAGTTTTTAAAAACAGGTTTGCTTTTTTCAATCAACCACTTTTCTGCACTTGAAATAGTATGATCCTTATGATAAATGAACATTTGTCGGAGTTCCGAGTACTTATCGGGTAGCGTTTCATAGACCTGAATATTATATTTTACTGCAATACTTTCGGGAATTATTCCAATCCCTAGTTCATTTTTGCAAATATCAAAAAGTGTTTCAACAATATTAATTTCCGAGATAGAAGTATTTTGGATATTAAAATCATTCATTAGTTTGGTGAGCGCTCTATAAGAATAACATTGCTTACTAAAAACGTATAAGCGCTCTTCCGTTAATATTTTTTGCAGTGGTATTCCTTTTGTTTTGCCAATGAAAACTAATTTATCACGCGACAGCATCTCAGATATAATTTGCTTGTCTTGAAATAAATTTTCCTTTTCCAGTTCAGCCACATAAGCAATCGTTAGTTCTCTATTTACTATTTTATGTATTAATTCATTAGTAGTTGCACTGACGATTGACAATTTTTTATTTGGAAACTGTGAATAAAAGTCTTTAATGATAGTATTAAATTGCATAGGAAAAGTGGACTGGGGAATACCAATCAAAATATTTTCTTCTTTGTTACTAATAATAGCAGTGGTTTCCTCCCAGAGCAAAATCATTTTTTTAAATTGTTGATAGAGTTTCTCCCCATTCTGAGTTAGTTCAACACCATTAGAGTGTCGAAAGAAGAGTTGAGTATCAAACTGTTTTTCTATATTTTTTATTTTATTAGACATATTAGATTGTAAATGCTGTAATTCACTTGCAGCGGCAGAAATACTTTTAAGTTCCGCAACTTTATTAAAAGCTCTCATATTCTCAATATCCATAATGTACTCCTTCTGATATCAAAATTAATGATACCTCTATATGATTTATGCATTTCAAATGATATTAAAGATAGATTATACTTTACTTACCATTTAAATTCAAGAAATCTAGTAAGTACAAAAAATCAAAGTATCATTAAAATTCCGAAAAAATGTTTGTATACTAGTTTTACTAAATGGTGGGAAGTGAGTTTAATTATTTTATTGATACAATTGGAGGAGAAATAATGAATACTACCATTCAACAATTATTTAAGCATGTTTCCGTTCGAGAATTTAAAAAAGAGCCCTTATCTGATGAGGTCAAACAAACTTTAGTAGCAGCGGCCAGAAGTGCTGCTACTTCTCATTTCGTTCAAGCTTTTTCTATTTTAGAAATTACGGATCCAGCGTTACGGGAGAAATTAGCTGAGGTTACGGATAGCGCTTCTTATGTCAAAGAAACAGGAACCTTTTATGTGTTTATTGGTGATTTATATCGCCAATCTAAACTTTTACTTTCGAACAATCAATCCTTAGATAGCTTAAGGAATATGGAGTCTTTATTAGTGGGAGTGGTGGATGCGACGATTGCAGCTCAAAATATGGTTGTTGCAGCAGAATCATTAGAACTAGGAACCTGCTATATTGGTGGAATCCGAAATGACATCGAAAAAATTTCTGAGTTGTTAAATTTACCCCCTTTTACGATACCGCTTTTTGGACTAACTATCGGCGTTCCGGCACAAAAAAATCAAGTCAAACCACGTCTTTTACTTGAAAATCAAGTAAGCGAAAATCAATATCCTCATGAACAATTCGCAAATTTAAAAGCGTACGAAGCGTTAACAAGAGAATATTATGCCTTACGTGAAAAAAATGAACAACAAACTTCTTGGGCTGATAAGAATATCGAATTTTTTAAAGAGATACGAAGACCAGAAATTGCAGCTTTTTTGAAAAAACAGGGTTTTACGTTAAATTAAAATAGATTTGCGCTTACTTTCTAAATGGAAAAATACGTAACAGAAATCTAAAATCAGATTTTGTTACGTATTTTTCTCATTAAACAGGAAATTATTTTTTCGCAATTAATTTACGCTGCTCTAGTACTAATTCATTTAACTGCCGAAATCCTAAATAAGTATTTCCACGCTTTAATACATATTCCAACCGTTCTTCTAAGTTTAATGGCTTCATATCAAGAGTGCTAATTTGTTCCATCAAATTATCTAGTTGAACCGGACGATGATTACTCCAAAATAAAATGGATAAAAAAATACCAAGTGCATCTCTTACCACAACTGGAGCAGGTTTTTTATGTACTTTTAACTCTTTTTCCATACTTTCTGCCAAATTCGTCATATGTTTCGCAAGTTTTCGGCAAGCTTTATCCGTTTGGTTTTTCCATGGGATAACGCCGCCACCTCTCGTATAAAATTGCTGCTCTTGCCAAAAAGGTAAGCCACTTACATAGATAGATTCAGAATCATATTCTTCTGCTACAACATCAGGCGCAGGGAAATCAGGATGGGCTAGCTCCACTGCATATTTAAACTCAGCCATCAAATCCCCTCACTTTCGCTTGTTTTTTTCCTTCGCGACATAAATAAAGAAGTGGACATGTCGGACATTCTGGGTTTCTTGCTTTACAATGATATCGGCCAAAGAAAATCATATAATGATGCGCATCTGACCATAATGATTCTGGTAATTTGCGTTTTAATGTCTCTTCTACTTCCACTACCGAATCTTTCCATCTACATATACCAAGTCGTTTGCTAATCCGCTCTACATGGGTATCAACAGCTATTGCAGGCACTCCGAAGCCAACAGATAAAACTACATTAGCCGTTTTTCTACCAACACCTGGCAAGCTTTCTAGTTCACTATGCGTCCGAGGCACTTTCCCGTTAAATTCTGTTAACAATTTTTGTGATAATCCTTGAATATTTTTTGCTTTATTCCGATATAAACCGATGGAACGAATATCATCCATCAGTTCTTCAAGTGGAACAGCCAAATAATCTTCAGGTTTATGATATTTTTCAAAAAGAGAAGCCGTTACTCGATTCACTAATACATCTGTGCACTGGGCAGATAAAACCACAGCTACTAAGAGTTCAAACGAATTTTTATGAATTAGCTCACAGTGAGCCGCTGGGAACATTTTAGCCATTTCTTCAATGCATAAGACAGTTTGTTTATTAGATAGCAATTTAGTCTCGTCACCCTTTTCTTTTTTCAAGCCAGTCATATAATGGTATAGATCCTGCGCTTTTTTTCACTTGATTTTTGTTTATCGTTTGTGTTGTTCGCCCGTTTTGATGAAACTCTTCTGCCACTCGTTTGGCATCATCTATTGTTTTGACACCTTGTTTTGACCAGTTGAGCAATATTCTATCAATATAACGGAAATTTAATTTTTGGGAAATAACAGCCTCTTTTAAAGCTTCTTTGATTAAGTCAGGGTTAGTTTTATCTTGATCTAACCAAGCAGACAACATTTCTGCTTCCATTGGTGAAAGTGGTCTCCCAAATTCCGATTCAAAAAGACTATATAGATTCGTTTGTTTTTCCATTTGTTTTGCTTGTCTGTCTTCCGATTCGATATTTTCATATAGGGCGACTAATTTCCCCCAAAGTGGTGCTAAACTATATCGTTCGGAAATCATTTGAGAAGCATCTTGCCCTTGTTCGATAGCAATCATACCTTTTTTTAGAAGGGAGTCCATCGTTTTAATTGTCTCTTCTAGTCGTAGGGTTGTTCGTTCCGTTAACATTTCCATAGAAGGGAAAAATTCAGCATCGACTGCAAATGATTGAATTTGCAGCAATAACATCATTTCCATCTCCTTTAAGCCAATCGCTGTATAATTTTTCACTAGGACTTGAGGCAAAGTTACTTGCCCTTCATTCATCCAACTTTCAAGCATTTTTTGATTCATTTTAAACACCTCACTCCAAAATTATAACATGGTTTTCGAGGGAAAAATATAAAAGTAGAGATAAAATAAAGAAATCCCTTAGAAAATGCTTTTATGGCCGAGAAAAATAGTAGCTAACAAACAACTCATACATAAGAGCGTAGGATGATGTATTCCATTCTACGCTTCCTTTTTATATTCGTTGTCTTTCGTATACTTAGCAAATAGGTTTATTTATTCTCTCGTTTATTTACTTCTATTGTAATAAATTCAGGTAAATAGTTAGGAGTACATCCCTTTGCCACTTTTTCTTCTTTATAAAGCCCAGTCTTTTCACCTATTTTCATACAACGGGCACGATACTTTTTATCATAAACACCTATCCATCCAGCCGTGAAATTCATCGCCCATTGCACTTCTGGTTTTTCTTGCCTAATGTTAGCTTCTAACGCGGAAAGCAAATATTCAGTGTTGTCTGGTGGTCTTTGTCCCGTCCATCTAAGGCGAGCTTGATAATACCAAAAAATTCGTCTTTGAAGAGCAGATGGACTATCTTCCCACGACTCCATCCATGTAATTGTCATCTTATCTTTCATAAGTTGATTAGCCATTAACCAATCCATTAAATTATTTCGTTCGTCATAAGAATGCACTTGCATGTCTTTATCCAATTTATTTAAAAAATCTTGTGTAAGAAGCTTTTTATCCATAATCAAAATTGCTAGTAGCCGAGGTAAGAATTCTTTAGTTCCCCAAAGTTCCAAGGCTACTCCATGATTTTTTTTAATTTCTTTTGCAAGTTTTCTTAAATCACCGAGCTTTGTTTGATCATCTATCTGCGTTAAAATGCTTTCTAATTTGGAAGAATGCATCGTTTTTTTATCCATTTTTCCCATCCCCTTTATGGAGTAGTATTTTAAATCTTGTGTCAGTTTTCTTTTCCCCAATGACTTCCGCTATAATTCTTATTGTAATTGTAGCATATTTATTTATGACAAAAAAATAGAGACATATTTGAATGCCTCTATCTAACTGAAATTAAATGATTATTATGGGTATAAACGATTTAACAAGCGTGGGAATGGAATTGTTTCACGTACATGTTCAGTTCCTGAAATCCAAGCGACTGTGCGTTCTAAGCCCAGACCGAAACCAGAGTGTGGCACAGAGCCGTAACGAGCTAAATCAATATACCAGCTATAAGCTTCTTGATCTAAATCAAAGTCTTTCATTCGTGCTTGAAGTGTTTCTAAGTCATGAATACGTTCAGAACCACCAATAATTTCACCGTAACCTTCTGGAGCAATCATATCTGCACACAGAACTACTTGATCATTTTCTGGATCTTCTGGCATGTAAAATGGTTTAATAGCTTTTGGATAATGGGTAATGAAAACAGGTTTTTCAAAACTATCAGCAATGGCTGTTTCGTGTGGAGCACCGAAATCGTCACCCCAAACAATATCATCAAAGCCAAGTTTGTGTAATAAATCTATTGCTTCTGTATACGTAATGCGTGGGAACGGGGCAACCATTTTTTCTAAATGACTGATATCACGTCCAAGTCGATCTAGCTCTAAGCGACAGTTATCAAGTACTGCTTTCACTAAAAATGCCACATAATTTTCTTGTACTTTCAAGCTATCTTCTAATTTATAAAACGCCATCTCTGGTTCAATCATCCAGAATTCGATTAAGTGACGACGTGTTTTCGATTTTTCAGCACGGAATGTTGGACCAAAGGAAAATACTTTTCCAAATGCCATTGCTGCTGCTTCCATATATAATTGACCACTTTGAGAAAGAAAGGCATCTTCTTCAAAATATTTAGTATGGAAAAGTTCCGTTGTTCCTTCTGGTGCACTGCCTGTCAAGATTGGTGGATCAATTTTTAAGAATCCTTCTTTATTGAAAAATTCGTATGTAGCACGGATAATTTCATTACGAATTTTCATAATCGCATGTTGACGACTAGAGCGTAACCATAAATGACGATGATCCATTAAAAATTCTGTTCCGTGTTCTTTTGGTGTAATTGGATAATCATTTGATTCACTGATTACTTCTACACCAGACACTGCCAGTTCATAGCCAAACGGGGAGCGTGTATCTTCATTAATTGTCCCAGTAACAAACAGGCTTGTTTCTTGTGTCAATGCTTTAGCGGTAGCAAAAACTTCATCGCCTACTTCCGCTTTCACGACAACACCTTGCATAAAGCCAGTTCCATCGCGTAGTTGTAAGAATGCGATTTTACCACTTGAACGTTTATTCGCTAGCCATACACCAATTGTTACTTCTTTTCCGACAAATTCGGATGCTTGATTGATTGTTATTTTCACTCGTCTACACTCCCTATTTCATAAAACTTTTTATTCGATTTATAGCTTCTTGGAATAAGTCTGGGTTTGTTGCATAAGAAAGACGTATATAATCGGGCATTCCGAATCCTGAGCCTGGAATAACTGCGACTTTCGCTTCTTCTAAAAGAGCTGCTACAAACGCGTCTACATCCTGAAAACCTTTTTTATGTGCCGCTTCTTTTGCATCAATAAAGAAGTAAAAAGCGCCATCTGGTTTTTTTGGTTTAAATCCTGGAATACTTTGTAGTTCTGGATAAAAGCGTTCCATTCGTTCTTCAAAAGCTTGGTACATTTTTTCAGGTATTTCTTGGCTACCAACGTATGCTTCCAGTGCTGCATATTGCGCGTTGACTGTTGGATTACTCGTTAAATGATCTGCGAGTTTACTCATTCCGGCGATAAGTTCTTTATTGGCAGCAGCATAGCCAATTCGCCATCCCGTCATTGAATAAGCTTTTGATACGCCATTGATGAGAATCGTTAAATCATATAAGCGATCACTTAAACTAGCAATGGAAACTAAGTCTTGTTTATTTCCATAGTATAATTTTTCATATATTTCATCAGATAAGATATAAATCTGATGTTTTTCTGCTACTGCTCCAATAGCCGCTAATTCTGCCTTTGTATAGCACATACCAGAAGGATTATTAGGTGAGTTCAGCACAATCGCTTTCGTTTTTTTCGTAATCGCTTTTTCAAAATCAATAGCAGAAATTTTGAAGTCGACATCAAAACCCGTTTCTACAAAAACGGGAACTCCACCAGCTAGTTTGACTTGCTCCGGGTAAGTAACCCAATAAGGGACAGGAATAATAACTTCATCACCGGGATTCAAAATCGTTTGAAATGCGGAATATAAAACATGTTTTGCACCAGTTCCTACGAAAACTTGATTCGTTTCATAGTTTAATGACTGGTCTTTTGCCAGCTTGTCGACAATCGCTTGTTTTAATTCGATAATCCCGCTAGAAGGCGTGTACTTAGTAAATCCTTTATTCATAGAATCTACAGCTGCATCGATGATATTTTGCGGAGTATTGAAATCTGGCTCCCCAGCACCTAACCCGATAACATCCATTCCTTCTTGTTTCATTTGTTTCGCTTTTGCCGTAATCGCAAGTGTAGGCGATGCGGCCACTCCTTTGACACGTCTTGATAACGGTAAGTCCATTTAATTCCCTCCTTTTATTTTTACAAGTTTTCTATTTCTCGGTACCATTCACCTGTTTCAAAATCAATATCAAAATAATTTAGGTTATCATTCTTATCTATATAAGCGACTTCCCAAATTGGTGTTCCTTTTTCCATACCTAAATTCGCATGAAGAATTTTCTTTGGATTCTTTTCTTTCTCGACTTTATCACGTGCTTGTTGTTCTGTGATACCATCAGAGGCGAATTTAACATATACTTTGCCGGATTTTTTCTTAGGAACCCAGACAATGATATTTTTATTCTTACTATTCTTGCCTGTTAATACGTAATACACTTCTTGCGGACCATTGTATAAATAAAATTTGTCAGTGGACTGTAAATCTACTTGCCCGCTTATTCGGTCTAAAGCTTCGGTTTCTGCTTCTGATACTGGTTTTTCCGCGTATTTGACATACAGAAAAACCGCCACAATAAGCACAATAACTATGCCGAGAATAATCGCTATCCATTTGCCAATCTTACGCTTAGGTTTTCTATTTCGCAAAATAATCTCGCTCATTTCTATTTCTAAATTACCGGAAGTCCATCCGGCGATATGCAATTTCATTTTCGCATAGATACATTATAGCAATAGCCGCCATATATTTGAAGTCATATCAAGAAAAATTTAATCTTCCTTAAAGAATTCACTAACTTCTTCTAATAAATCGGCTTGGTTTCCTTTTAAAATGGGTGCACTAGGGATAGAATCTAAAAATACTTTTCCAAACCTGGTTGTATCAACACGATTATCAAAAACAAAGACTATCCCCCGATCAGATTCCCGACGAATTAAACGACCGAAACCTTGTTTAAAACGAAGAACAGCTTCTGGCAAAGAATACGTTTGAAAAGCATTTTCACCACGCTCTTTCCGCAGGGCAATTTGGGCCTTTGTATACGGATCGTCCATCGGTGCAAATGGTAACCTAACGATGACTAAACACGATAAGTCCTCACCCGGAATATCTATCCCTTCCCAAAAGCTAGTAGTCCCTAGTAAAATCGCTTTATCAAACATTTGGAATTGCTTCGTTAATCTTGCTGCACTTCCTGCCGAAACGCCCTGTGCAAGTAAAACATATTCTTCTAGCGACTTCTCATTTTTCATATGATAATACGTTTTCTGGAGCATTTCAGAAGCAGTAAATAAGACTAACATTCGTCCCTTTGTTTTGACAGCAATATGGCGAATATATTTGGCTAGCTCCGTTGTGTATCGTTCCATCGGTGTATCTTTAATTGGTGGCATATCATCAGGAATCATCACTCGTGCATTTTTTTGATAATCAAATGGCGAAGGAATTCTTTTTTCCATTAATTGCTCTTCCTCTAAGCCTAAACTTTTTCGTAAAAAAGCAAACTTGCCGTTCACCGTTAAGGTTGCAGAGGTCATAATGACACTTTCTTTTTTCGCAAAAAATTCTTTTCCAAGTGTTGGCTCTACTTCCATTAATACAGCTTTCAATCTAATACTCGATATAGAATGATGTTTATCCGCTTGCAGGTATATTGTTAGAATGGGGGATTTTTTATGCAGCATTTCCTCCAATTGATTTACGATATTTTTCCAATCAAGTAAAAAAGCATACATTTCTTCTAAAAAGGCACTTTCTGCTACGCCTAAGTTATCTTCTTCGGCTTTTCCTTGTGCAAGTAATGTTTCCATATTTTTTTCGGATTCTTGGAGTAAAAGAAGTACTTTTTCAGCGGCATAAAAAATCGCTTCATTCCATGCATCTTTCTCACTGTTTTCCACAAGTACTATTTCTTGCAGATTTTTACGAGCATAGCTTAATTGCATTTTTAGCAAGTGGAAAAATTCTTCTACTGCTTCTCCCAGTTTCATCGCTGCTATATCTAAATCATATAAACTATCTGCATCCGGAAATGCCATCGAAAGCCGTGTTAACAAGGAATATTTTTCTAAAGAGCCTAACTGATTTAAGAAATACTTTAATTTTCGATACGACAATACAAAACTTCCCTGTGTCCTGGCACTATCTGCAAAATGGTGAGCTTCATCGATTACTGCAAAAGCATATTTTGGAAGCGTCTGTCTTCCAGAAAAATGGTCACTTAGTAAAAGCGCATGATTCACAATAACTAAATCAGCATTTTTTGCTTGCTCTACATTAAATTTATAAAAATCATGCGCTAGCCACGGATCATGTTTTTCAGACAGGAACCAACCAGTGTGCTTCATCCGATTCCAAAACAACTCACCACCACTAGATAGGTTTACTTCATCAATATCCCCAGTTGTTGTTTCCGTGAGCCAAACAAGTAACTTTAATTTTGTCACAACTATATCGTACTGGGAATCCACTTCCGCAAGTAATTGTTCAAATTTAAATAAATTCAAATAATGATCACGGCCTTTAAGTAAGCTAGCTTTTACTTCGAAACCAGTCAGCTTTGTAAGTAGTGGCACATCTTTTTCAAATAATTGTGCTTGAAGTAAGTTAGTATAGGTGCTAATTACGACCGGTAATTTTGCTTGCTTCGCTTGATAAATCGCTGGCAAAAAATAACCAAGTGACTTCCCAATTCCTGTTCCTGCCTCAATTAGAGCATGCTTGCCCGATTTCATTGCTTGGAAAACGAGGTTCATCATTTCAAATTGGCCCGTTCTCGCATAAAGTGGTGCTCCTGCCTTTTTGAAAAGTGCTATTTTGGCATCATCCGTCTCAGGAAAATCAAGTAAATCTGCTCTATCGTAGGTAGGTTTTTCTACTTCTTTTTTACGAATAACTAGACCGCGATGTTCTATAAAATTTGTATCTAAAGGCTTGTTTGCTCGCTCTTTTTTCATTTCAATATCAAATAACAGCTCTGGTAAATAACTCTTTAAACTACCAGAAACTGTTACCATTTGTCGAATTACTGGAAGTGGCAAATTTTCTAGTTTTTCAAGAAGTAACAGTAATAAATCAGCCGTTACTTCGGCATCACTATCTGCTCGGTGTGGTTTATCATGACCAAGTCCAAATTCATCAGATAAATCTTGTAATTTATAACTATCAATTCCTGGATACATTATTCTTGCTAACTCGACTGTATCCAATTTTTTCATTTTCCCAAGTGAAATACCTGCACGATTCATTTCTCTCTCTAAAAATGTCCAATCAAAAGAAACGTTATGAGCAACAAATATCGTATCTTCTAATAGATTAGCAATGATTGGTGCTACATCTTCAAATAGCGGAGCATCTCTCACGTCTTTTGGTGAGATTCCCGTTAATTCTTGAATAAAAGCAGGAATTGGCTTTTCTGGATTTAAAAAAGTAGCATAGGTTTCTAGGCGTTTTCCAGATTCTACAAAGCAAGCAGCAAATTGAATAATCCGGTCATCACGTGAAGCTTGATTTCCGGTTGTCTCTAGGTCCACCACAATATAACGTTTTTGCTTCATCTGCTAACCTTCTTTCTATACTGCTTTTAATCAAAAATAACGTTGTAAACAAACGAGCAGCTTGAGCAAAAATTCGCTCAAGCTCCTCGAATCACTTATAAAGTCGTATGCGCTTTTTCTTCTGGAAGAATCATTTCGATTTGATTTTGCTCATTTAACACAACAATTTTTGGTTCGTGTGTGCTTGCTTCCTCTTTGGTAAACATCCCGTAGCTAATAATAATAACGACATCGCCAACTTGCACGTGTCTTGCAGCAGCGCCGTTTAGACAAATCACTCCACTACCAGGCTTTCCAGGGATGATATAGGTTTCAATTCTTGCACCATTGTTATTATTAACAATTTGTACTTTTTCATTAGGGCGCATATCAACTGCTTCTAGGATAGCAGAATCAATTGTAATACTTCCTACATAATTCAGATTGGCTTCTGTTACGGTAGCTCGGTGAATTTTGCCATTCATCATTGTTCTAATCATTTTTACCGCCTCTTTACATTTATTAATTCGTTATCGATTAAACGTGCTTTCGAATATTTGACAGCTGCTGCAATGATAATTCCTTTAGTCCAATCAGTCACAGGTGTGAATTCTGGATAAGAATAGATAGCCAAATAGGCAATTTTTTCATGCGCTGTTTGCTCATTTATTTTAGCTGTCATTTGCTGGATAATATTCGCTTCACTTGTTTCACCAGCTTCAATTAAACTTCGACCTAGTGTAAGTGCTTTATGAATAACAGGCGCTTCCTTACGTTCCAGTTCCGTTAAATAAACATTTCGAGAACTTTTTGCTAAGCCGTCACCTTCCCTGACAGTAGGTATTACCCGAAGATTAACTGGGAAAAAGTAGTCTTCTACTAATCCGGAAACAACGGCTACCTGTTGAGCATCCTTTTGTCCAAAGTAAGCATTGTTTGGATTTACTAAGTGAAATAGTTTTGTTAAGACCGTAACGACACCGTCAAAGTGGCCTTCTCGGTCTGCTCCATCGAGGACAGAAACACGTTTTTCAACATGTAACTTCGTCGCAAGTTCTGCTGGATACATTTCTTCCACGGTTGGAATAAATAAAATGTCCACGCCACCTTCTTCAGCAAGCTTTGCATCATGAGTTTCATCGCGAGGATAAGCATCAAAGTCTTCATTTGGGCCAAACTGTGTTGGATTGACAAAGACACTCATGACAACATAATCATTTTCTTTTCTAGCATGACTGACAAGCGTCATATGCCCTTCATGTAAAAATCCCATTGTTGGAACAAAACCAATTGTTCGATTAGTGCTTTTTTGTTTAGTGATCACATGCTTTAATTCTTCTTTGCTTCGAATGATTAACATGATGTTATTCCTTTCCGTATAGGCCTCTTAAATCTTCTTCGGCCATCGTAAAGCTATGTTTTACTTCAGGAAAACTAGTCGCTTTTACTTCTTTCACATAACTTGATAGCGCAGACGTAATTGTTTCATCAATATCTGCATAAGCTTTGACAAATTTTGCTCGGCGACTAATTCCGTAACCAATGATATCGTGGTATACAAGTACTTGTCCATCAGTTTCAACCCCTGCTCCAATACCAATGGTTGGGATAGAAAGAGCTTTTGTTACTTTTTCTGCAAGCTGACGGGGTATTGCTTCTAATACAATGGCAATCGCTCCTGCTGCTTCCACTGCTAACGCATTTTCAATTAATTCTTGCGCTTCTTCTGTTGATTTAGCTCGAACTTTGTAGCTACCAGTAAGTCCAACACTTTGTGGCGTCAAACCAAGATGAGCAACTACTGGCGCTCCTGCCTCTGTTAAACGAGCAATTTTATTTACGACTTCTCCTGCGCCTTCCAACTTAACTGCATGGGCACCGCTCTCTTGTATAATCCGGCGTGCATGCATAATTGTTTCATCTACAGATCCATGATAGGTCATAAATGGCATATCTGTCACGACAAACGTGTTCGGCGCACCCCGTTTTACAGCTTTCGTATGGTGAATCATATCTTCCACTGTAACTGGCACCGTGGAATCATAGCCTAAAACGACCATTCCAAGTGAATCTCCAACTAAAATCATATCTGCATCGGCTTGTTCTACGTTTTTAGCAGAAGGATAATCGTAGGCGGTGATCATCGTTATCTTTTCTCCGTTTTCTTTCATGGCAAAAAAATCTACTGGTCTTTTCATTTTCTTGGCTCCTTTTCGTCCCTGTTAAATAACTTTAATCAAGGCAAAAAACATATTTTTGGTTAGTAGCGTTCGTATGATCCGTTAGCGGTACCATCTATTCATTGCTACCATATGTATAATAACATAAATACATACTTACTTAAAGTATACAAATTGAAGAAAGGTCTACTCAGAGACCTCTTTACTCACTTTGTTCATCCAATTAGTTAGTTTTTCTGGTTCATCGGTAGCTTCATAGGTTGATGCTACTTTTCCAGCTTTCAAATAAACCATTGTTGGAACAGATTCAATGTTCATCTTCTTTAAAAGGGTTGTCATGTCATCACGACTTTTTTTGGAAGCTTTATCGGTATTATAGTATGCTAGAGGCTCTTTTAACTCCCTTGTTTCTAATTCTTTTTTTAAGATGGGTTGAAAAGCTTGGCAATCCTCACATGTAGGGCGCCCAACGTAAACAAATCCAGTATACTTATCCGCCATCTTTTGTTTAAACTCACTTGTAGAAACTGTTTGCAAAAAAGCGGCACTTTCTTTCTCCGTTTGATTTGCTTTATCTTCTGCCGCTTTTTTATTATCAGCACAAGCACTTAGTGTTAACAAAATGGTTATAATCGCGATAAAAAACATCATTTTTTTCATAAAAACAGCTCCTTGGTTTCAGTGTACATGATTTTTTGTGAAAAAGAAAAACTCGAAAAAGTGTTTTTCACACTATGAATTCGAGTTAAAAGATCTGTTTTCAATTACTTAAGTAGGGTGAAATGGTTCTTTTTTAGGGTGTTTGATTATTTTCACTATCAAGTAAAATATCTGCTGAATAAATAGCATGTACTTCTCCTAAGGCATCTTGCAATAAAAGCACACCTTCATCAGAAATCCCTTTGACTTTACCGTGAATTTTCCCTTTTGTTGTACTTGCTGTTAATTTTTCTCCAAACGGTATTGCCTTTGTTTCCCATAATAGCTTAATTGGTGCAAAACCTTTGTCTAGAAAAAGCGCATAATATTTTTCTAATGAGGTTAAAATTTCTTGCAACAATGCTTTTCTGGAAACACTTGCACCTAGTTCTAATTGCAATGAACTCGCTTTATCTTTAATTTCTTCTGGAAATTGTCGTTGATTAACATTGATTCCCATCCCAATTATAACGGCATGAATTGTTTCTGCTTCTGCTTGCATTTCAGTTAAAACACCACAAATCTTTCGCTTTCCTATGTAAATATCATTTGGCCATTTAATTTTTGGTTCTAGTTTTGTAATGTTTTCAATCGCTTCTGTAATTGCAAGAGAAGCTATAAAAGTAAACTGTGGTACTTTTTGTATTGGAATCTGTGGCTTTAAAATAACACTCATCCAAATACCTTCTCCTTTTTTGGAGTTCCACGGTCGTAGTAAACGTCCCTTCCCAGCGGTTTGCTCATCCGCTACGATAACGGTTCCTTCTGGACTTGATTCGATGTGCTGATGGGCGATAATTTGGGTTGAACTGACAGAATCATATATTTCTAAACGCTGACCAATAAATTTTGTTTCTAGTCCAAGGAGCAAGGCATCTTTTGTATATTGCTCTGCTGTTGCGGATAATCGATAGCCACGGTTTCTTACTGCTTCAATTTCAAAACCTTCTTTTCGTAGTGACTCCATTTGCTTCCAAACAGCCGTACGTGAACAACCAAGGCTATCCGCAATCTGTTGTCCAGATAAATAAGCCCCCTCACTTTCTGTAAATAAAGCAAGCAATTTTTCCCGGTTATTCTTCATGATAGCCAAGCCACCTTCTTATCGCATTTTTTTCATTTTTCATTTCTTTCAAAATAACTGCTCGTTCGATTTTATCAAGTGTTTCCTTCATCCAAGGGCCTGCCTTTTCACCTGACCATTTCAGTAAATCAGCCCCAGTGATTGCAAGATCTTTTTTGGAGTGAATCGGAAGTGATTGATAAACTTTAGCGAGCCGTTCCAGTTGATTCTCACCAAACCGGATAGTATTTAATTCATTTACTAAAGAAAAAGCTTCTACACCAGCATGATAAAGTTCTTCTTCAGACCAGTCTGTTTTTTTAGTTAACGCATACTGATACGTTTTATTAACTAGCTGCACAGTTTTGTTTGGCAATTTCCACGCCTTCAAAAAAGCAGTCACATTATTTGGTTTCACAGCAACTACTAATCCAAGCCAAATCGCCTTTTCCGTTTCTCGCTTATCCCAGTTCCAACTAGCGAAGTTGCTAAGTGCAGCTGCTTTTCCTTTTAAACCGGGTAAAAAGGATTCCATTTCCACTTTTAAGAGTAGTTCCATTGCCCGTTTAATAGCAGAACCTTTTACCATTTTCACCCATTCTACTGTTATTCTCTCAACAGATGTATGCTTTAACAAACCAATTTGATTTTGTAAGGCCGCTTCTGTCTCCTTTTCTAAATGAAAGTCTAGTTGGCTAAGAAAACGTATCGCGCGCATCATTCTAAGTGCATCTTCATGAAAACGTTCGGAGGCTTTTCCTACTGCCCGGATTTCTTTCTTTCGAATCGAAATTTGACCTAAAAAAGGATCATGCAAGTCAAAGTCCCCATCCATCGCAATTGCGTTCATCGTAAAATCTCGGCGTAATAAATCTTCTTCTAGTGAACGAATGAAAGTAACTTCACTCGGGCGACGGTAGTCTTCGTAAGCTCCTTCTGTTCGGAAAGTAGTCACTTCATAGTATTCATTATTTTCTCTAACCGTGACTGTTCCATGGGCGATTCCCGTATCATAGGTCGAAGTGAAAATTGTCTTTACTTCTTCCGGAAAAGCACTGGTCGCAATATCCACATCGGATATCGTTCTATTTAGCAAATAATCTCTGACAGATCCACCAACAAAATACGCTTCAAAACCCGCAGTAGTTAATTTTTGCAATACCGGAAGCGCCTTTTTAAAAACGTCATTCATCTGTCAATCGCTCCTTCATTCATCGTTTCTTCGTAAATCCCGCCAATCAAGAAAACCAGCACCCAACCCCCGAATTAAAATTTCTGCTGTGCCAATATTCGTCGCAAGGGGGATTTCGTATACATCGCATAGTCTAATAAGTGCCGTCACATCAGGTTCATGAGGTTGTGCAGTTAAAGGATCGCGTAAAAAAATAACTAAATCCATTTTATTTTCGGAAATACGGGCACCAATTTGCTGATCTCCACCAAGCGGACCAGACTTAAAACGATGTACGGTTAAACCGGTAGCTTCGATAATTCGCATTCCTGTTGTCCCAGTCGCATATAACTCATGTGGCTCTAGTAAATGTTTATATGCAGTCGCAAATCCTACCATCAACTCTTTCTTCTCGTCGTGCGCAATTAGTGCGATATGCATTCTATTCACCTATCCTTAGTCTAAAATATTTTCTAATCCATAAACAAGTGTTTCTAATTCTTTTGTTTTACGAACCGAAAGTGCTACGCCTGACATAAAGGAAATCCGGTCATAGGAATCATGACGTAAAGTTAGCCCTTGACCTTCTGCACCAAAAATCACTTCTTGATGAGCAACTAACCCAGGTAGACGGACACTATGAATGCGCATTCCTTCAAACTCTCCACCTCTTGCACCTTCTATCAATTCTACTTCGTCTGCTGCACCTTGTTTAACATGATCTCGTACTTCCGCCATCATTTCTGCTGTTTTGACAGCTGTACCACTTGGCGCATCTAATTTATTATCATGATGTAACTCGATAATTTCTACATTCGGGAAATATTTAGCTGCTTTTTGAGCGAATTGCATCATTAAAACTGCACCGACAGCAAAGTTTGGAGCAATTAATGCGCCAATTTTTTTGGATTCAGCGATTTCTCTCAGTTCAGCAATTTGTTCTGGCTGAAATCCAGTCGTTCCCACAACTGCACGCACACCATGTTCTAAGATTATTTTTGTGTTAGTATACCCTACTTTAGGTGTTGTAAAGTCAACTACACAATCAGGTTTTTCCTCTTCCAACATCCTAGCTAAATCAGCATAAACAGGTACATTTAAAGAGCTAAATTCGGCTATTTCATGGATGTTTTTCTCTTTTGGTTCATGATCTAATACTGCAATAAGTTCTAAGTCTTCTTCTCTTAAAATGGTTTTGACAACCTCATGCCCCATTCTTCCTTTAAATCCAGATACCGCTACTTTCATTCTGCCTATTCCTCCTTCTTAGTCCAACGATTTTTATCGCGTTCTTTGAATTTTGCCATCACAGTGTTGTGGGCTTCCTCCATATCAATACCTAGTGAATTAGCCATACAGGTAAGCACAAATAAACAATCGCCAAGTTCTTCTGCTACCGTTTTTTCTGGTTCACTTGATTTCTTTTGTTTTTCGCCATAATAATGATTAATTTCCCGAGCAAGTTCTCCAGTTTCTTCCGTAATTCGGGCCATCATTGCTAGCGGGGAAAAATAACCTTCCTCGAATCCACCAATAAAATCATCCACTTCTTTTTGTATTTCTGCCATTGTTTTCGCCATAGGTATTCCCCCTTTTTATGTTACACTAAAATAGGTTTTAACAGACAATTGTTAACTTCATTTCATTATACCTAAACAAATACATACAAGTCCATGATTTTTCACTTACTTATTAAATAGATTGCAAGGAGGAAAAGTGATGCTAAAAACACTTCGCACTAAAAACATTTGTTTTATCATGCTTGGGACAGCGATTTATGCTTTCGGACTCGTAAACTTTAATATCGCCAATAATTTAGGGGAAGGTGGCCTTGCGGGGGTAACGCTTTTCTTGCTTCATTTCTTTCAAATTGATCCAGCTTACTCTAACTTAGTTCTAAATATCCCATTATTCATTTTAGGCTGGCGTGTTTTAGGCAACCGTTCTCTTATCTATACAGGGATTGGAACAGTAAGTTTATCGCTATTTTTATGGATTTTCCAGCGTATTCCTTATACCTTAGATTTACATAATGATTTACTGCTAGTCGCGCTGTTTGCAGGTGGTTTTAGTGGCATTGGTTTAGGTCTAGTATTCCGGTACGGTGGAACAACTGGTGGTAGCGATATTATTGCCAAACTACTAAATCATACCAAAGGAATTAGCATGGGACGAACCCTTTTTGCGATTGATGCGATTGTTCTACTTGCCTCGCTTTCTTACTTAGATATTCGCCAAGTGATGTATACGCTTGTCGCAGTTTTCATCGGTTCACGTGTTATCGATTTTGTCCAAGAAGGCGCTTATGCAGCTCGTGGGGCCCTCATTATTTCCAAAAATAATGACTTAATCGCCTCTCATGTAATGCTTTCGATGAACCGTGGTGTGACAGTTTTAGAAGGCCGTGGTGGTTTTTCTAAAAGTGAGCAAGACGTTTTGTATATTGTTGTCGCTAAAAATGAAATTGTTCAGTTAAAAAATATCGTCCAAGCAGTCGATCCTCATGCATTTGTATCCGTTAGTGTCGTTCATGATGTGATGGGCGAAGGATTTACATTAGATGAAAATAAAAATCCTATTTACTAATATACTTGCTAGGTAAATAATTCGCTAGTGGTAATTCACTTGTCCAACCTAGTGCTAAATCTGCTAAAATTTTACCTACATAAGGGCCTGTGGTTAATCCAGAAGCACCAAGTCCATTAGCAAGAAAAACGGATTCCAAACCTGGAAGTGAACCAATTAATGGGGCAAAGTCTGGTGTATAAGGCCTTGTTCCAACAGTCACATTCGCTATTTTTTCAGAAGTAGCCTGCTCCATAAAATAGCTCACTTCCGCTAAAATCTCTGCTTGACCTGCTACTGTTGGCTCGATATCGAAGCCAGCAGTTTTTTCGTGGGTTGCACCTACAATAACCCGCCCACTTTCAAAAGGGACAATCGATTTAGCGCTAGGTGGTAAAATAACTGGCCAGTCATCCGTAGCCCATTCCTCGAAATCCAGTTCAAGTAATTGACCTTTTTGTGCCAAGACATCCGTTTTATATCCAGCATCAGCTAGAAAACTCGCCAGCCATGCTCCTGTCGCGATGATTAATTTATCATAGTTTTCTTTCCCACCAGTTACATGTACTTCCCCCGTTGCTGAAAAAGTCGCTTTACCAGATAAAATTCTCACTCCATTTTCTTGTGCTGCCTCTAGTAAAGTCCGGCAAAAAAGGCCACCATTTACTCTAGCAGCGCCACTTACAAAGATAGAACTAAATCCAGGCTTTACTAATGGGAATTTCTGTTTTGTTTCAGCTTCTGTTAACTTCTCAATCACTCCCATAACTGGTGCATCCGCTCGTCTTTCCTTTGCAAGATTAAAAAGCTGCTCGGTTTTTTCCGTTGTTGGTCTAAGTGCAAGGGCGCCTACTTGTTTGTATCCAGTTTCTTTGCCTGTATCATCAGCGAGCATTTGTGCTATCTTCGGATAAAAGGTAGCGCTATTTTTAGCTAATTCATACCAATACTTATTTCGTCTTTTAGAAAGCCATGGACAAATGATTCCAGCAGCTGCTCGACTAGCTTGTCCTGGTTCATTCGAATCAATTAATGTAACCTCAACGTTCTCTTTAGATAATAAATAGGCCGCACTCGCTCCAACGATTCCTGCACCAATAATCACGATTTTTTCCATCTTTACACCCCTCTATATCAATTGTGACACAAGTTGATTTTTTCAATACTCTTTGTAATAATATGTGAAAATAGTTAAGTTTACAAACAACTAATATCCTCGACTTCATTCTATCCATTGTACTAAAAATCCGACTTTAATTAAACAAGGCAGATATTGGCTTATCTCGTCGTCATGACCATAATCCCTCCTAGAGTGCTTTCGCCTTTCATTGGTTTTTGCACTGCGTCTCGGCTAAAAAATCCACTTATCCTTTTCTTCTGCCTTCATTAACATTTCAGTTGTTGTATTCTGCTGAGATATAGGAGATTTTTTTATGCTAAATATTCTTGAATCCTTATGGAGTAGCATGGCGCTTTTTTTATCAGCGCTTTTTTTCACGGAATGGCACTACGGTCGCTTCGAGATAAAAAACCTACTTGGTTCCAAAACAAATTCGCCAATGAAATTATCAATTATTCATTGGGTATTTATTATGGTTTCTTAGGGGTGTACTTCATTATTCGTGGGTTTCCAGGGACGGATTCTGGAATTTATACAGATACGTTACTCAATATTTTAATCGTCTTGAACTTATTTTCATCTGCTGGTCCGGCAACCCTTGCATTACTACTTATTATTTCGGGAAAAATAATTTTAGGCGATGCATTATTTTCTAATCTTTTTTACGTTTTTTTAATTATTGGTTTTCATTTTGTTTGTGTGGAAGCAGCAAAACTCCGCTTAAGCACTGTTCGTAAAGTCGTACTAATTAAACTTGGCGCTATTCCGCTGATGCTTCTATACTTACATCAAAAAATCTATATTGCTTATTCTAAGGAACCGCATTATCTTGCTGAGAGCATTGGACTGTATATGGAATACTTAGTGGAAGTAAATGATAGTGCTGAATTTCAAAAACAAGTGGCTTTACTACAGAAAAACTTTATTACAGAAGATAACTTTATAAAATAGGAAGTAGCCAAGAATACAACAACAAATGCCATTGTTGATGACTTCCGAATAACCGAAGCATTATATAGCGCGAGTAAAAAGTTCGAGCATCCTGCTTATAAAAAATTAGCAGATACCCTTTTAAAAAACACTCAAAAGTATAGTTCCAAAGAAAATATACCCGTTGACTTCTATGATTTTGTGCAAAAAAAGTAGCTAATACCTTACATATAAGTTACATGAACATTCCCGCAATGAAGCATACCAATTATCCAGAAATTGCCTATCAGCCAATCCAAACGGTTAGTGCAGAACCTTTTTTACAGAAGTGTTTCAAAACGGACAATTTCTATTTGCAGATGTAGAAGAAGTAAATATGATTGATCAGATGCTTATTACGATGACAACGGCTTTACAGAGCCAAATTTCAATAAATTTCTTCAAGACGAACTTTCTTCCAAAAACAAAATTTACGCTCGCTATAATCGAAAAACGAAAAAACCAACTTCTGAAAATGAATCCACCGCAGTTTATGCCTTTTTGACACAGTATTTTAACAAGACAAATCAACTTAAAAATGGTAAACCCCCAAAGAGTTATTACAAAAAATGGACACGTCTAATCCTGAAACGACTCATTTTTTTGATTATATAAATAAAGAAATAACGTAAAGAAGTTGGACAAATGAAAAAGCCCTCCGTAAGTGAAATTATTGGTCAAAATCTTTTTGATACAATATACGAACCGATTGTTGCGGTTGAAAATACCCAAGTTTTCGGCTATGAATCACTCACCCGTTTACAAACGAATCACTGGAATGCTATTAGTGATTTTATTAAAAAAGCGGAACAGGATGGTCTGCAAAAAGCATTTGAGCTGCTGACTCTTCATAATGCAGTTAAATGCTTTCACAAAAACAGTGATATACCCTTATTTATCAATATTTCCTATGATGCTTTTTTAGAGAATCAAGAAGAACTTCAGGAAATACTTCTTGATAACAGGAAAATAGTTTTTGAATTTCGGGAAACTTCCAAGCTACCACAAGAACGAATGAACGACCTAGACGAACAACTCCTTTTATTCCAGAAAAAAACATCAAACTAAATTTGCTATTGATGATTTTGGTTCTGGTTACGCTGACCTGCACCGTGTCTTTGCACACCATTCTGCCTTTGTAAAAACAGATCGCTTATTACTGCGAGATTTGTTTCAGAGTGATGGTAAAAAAAATCTTCTTTGAGCAACTTAATAATTACGTAAAAAAGCATCACAAATCTTTCATTGTTGAAGGCGTCGAAACAAAAGAGCAGCTGACGTTTTTGCAAGACATTGGCGTACCTTATGCACAAGGCTATTATTTTCATTAAATTGATAAAAAGAAAATCTGACAAATCTCAGGTTTTCTTTTTATTTTGAATAAGTTGTTATTCTTAGTCCCCCCATGTAAAATAGAAATGAAAACTAAAGGAGTGCTGAAAAATGACTTTAAAAACTGGTTTTGATTATTTAAACAATCCCCTTTTAAATAAAGGTACCGCTTTTTCCAAAGAAGAAAGGCTTACTTATCAATTAAATGGTTTACTACCACCAATTATTGAAACAATCGAACAGCAAGCAACACGTATAGAGCACCAAATAGAAGACCTCCAAACAGCATTACATAAGCATCAATTATTAACCAATTTGTATAATGAAAATCGTACACTTTATTATTATGTTGTCAATAAAAATGTAACAGAATATTTACCACTAATATATACACCAACTATTGGTGACGCAGTTATGAACTATCATAAAGACTATACTTCTCCAGATGAAGCATTATTTATAGATGCTTTTGCACCCGAAAGCCTAACTAGTTCTTTGCAAAATTATGCAAAAATAAATCCACATATTGATATGATTGTTATTACAGACGGGGAAGGTGTGCTCGGAATTGGCGATTGGGGAGTTAATGGTGTTAAAATTGCTGTTGGTAAGCTTGCTGTTTATACCGTTGCCGCTGGACTTTCCCCTGACCGGGTATTACCTGTTATCATAGATGCGGGCACTAACAATGAAACATTACTTCAAGATCCAAAATATATTGGAAACAAACGTCCTCGCCTAGCTGAAACAGCATATGACACATTTATTGCTCAATTTGTGGAAACAGTAAAAACTTTCTTCCCTAAAGCTATTCTTCACTGGGAAGATTTTGGTAGAGCGAATGCTAGTCGGATATTGCACCAGTATCGCAATGAAATTTGTACGTTTAATGATGATATTCAAGGCACTGGAGCGATGGTTGTTGCAGCAGCACTTGCAACGATTAATGTATCTAAAATCCCACTTAGCAAACAAAAAATTATTATTTTTGGTGCAGGTACTGCTGGAATTGGAATTGCCGACCAACTAAGTGGACAATTAATGCGTGAAACTGGTCTTCCTTTTGAACAAGCTAAAAAACATTTTTACCTTGTAGATCGACATGGTCTCGTAGTAGATAATATGGCTGATTTAACAACGGGACAAACAAAATATGCGCATGCTCATTCTGACTGGATAGGCACGCCAACAGAAACATTAGAACAACTAGTAGCCAATATTCATCCGACAATGCTTATTGGCTGTTCTGGTGTCACTGGAGCATTCAAGGAGAGCATTGTTCGAAAAATGGCAAAATATACCGAACATCCGGCAATTTTACCACTTTCCAATCCAACCAAGTTAGCTGAAGCAACAGCAAATGATTTAATTAAATGGACAGCTGGAAAGGCACTTATCGTCACAGGAAGTCCTTCAAAACCAGTCGAATTCCAAAATACTACTTACGAAATTGGTCAAGCGAACAACGCGCTACTTTATCCCGGGCTGGGTCTCGGAGCACTTATCACGCGGTCTAAATATATCACTGATGGAATGTTAGCTGCTGCTTCAAAAGCCGTCGCTAACCAAGTTTCACCAGACAAACCTGGTGCAGCTCTTTTACCACATGTTCGTACACTTAGAGAAACCTCTCGGCAGGTAGCCATTGCAGTCGCAAATCAAGCAATTCATGAGAAAATCCATCAAGTAGAAATCGAAAATGTCACAACCGCTGTTGACCTGGAAATGTGGCAACCAACTTACAAAGGAGTTTAGTTATGTTCTATAAAACAAAGCAATTACTTGATCAGCTTGTCCAAAACGGCTCCACTCCTGGAATCAGCTATCAAATAAAAACAAATATATTAGAGGAAACAAATATATTAGGTTTAAAGGCTGTTTTTCCAGAAGCTGAATTATTACCAAGAACAACAGCTAATATTTATGATATTGCTTCTTTGACAAAAGTAATTGCAACTACGACTCGTATTTTACAACTTATCGAACAACAAAAATTCCAATTGAATGATTCCATCCAAAATTATCTACCTAATTTTCAATATCCAGCTGTGACCATTTTGCATTTACTAACACATAGCTCTGGACTAGCACAAAATATTCCTAATTTTGAAATGCATACAGCAAGTGATGTAATGCGCTATGTTTATGCAACTCCACAAGAATTCCCACCAGGTACAAATGTCACTTATTCAGATGCTAATTTTCTTTTGCTTGGTTATTTAATCAAGAAGTTTGATGGTAATTATGAAGAATCCATTCAAACCAATATTCTTCATCCACTACAAATGACCAATTCGAGCTTTCACCCAATCAATAAAAAACAAGTAATTCCAACTGAACTTGATCAAGTACGCGGTTTAATTCAAGGCGATGTTCATGATTTTAAAGCATGGACAGCAAAAACAGGAACTGGACATGCTGGGCTTTTTAGCACATTAGAAGATTTAACCAAATTCCGTGATGCTCTTATAGAGAAAAATGGCTCCCCTATCCTCTCTGAAAAGATGCTCCAGCTGATGCAAACCAACCATACTCCAGAACTTAATCGGTCACGCGGACTTGGCTTTGATTTGCTGGGAGATTCCATTTTATATCACACCGGATTTACCGGAACTTTTATGGTATTAGATTTAAAAAGGCAAGCTAGTTTAATCGTTTTATCTAATCGGGTCCATCCCAGTCGAGCTAACCCCAATTTTGTTTTAAAAAGAGATAGTATTGTCCATATTTTTTTAGAAGAAGTGGATGCAAAAAAGGAAGCCTAGCTAGCAAGCCGAGCTTCCTTTTTTTATTCAAGTATAGTAATCCGTTTATTCGCCCCATTCACACTAAAAAAACTGTATTAACACAGCGGATGAAAGCCTTTTCTAGTTATATAAAAGAAATTTATTTTCTTTGCAATTTTATATTGTTTTCGTTTTCACAAAGGAGTATGCTTTTCTAGTAAAGAAAGATTCGCTAGATAAGAATCTGCTTTTAAGTGAAAAAAAGCACAATTGAAGGAGGAAATTATTATGACAAAAGCATGGGATGGTTTTAAAGGAACCACTTGGCAAGAAAACATCAGTGTAGGTGATTTCGTTCAAAACAACTACACTCCTTATGACGGTGATGAAAGTTTCTTAGAAAAGAGCACACCAAGAACAACTAAATTAAACGAAAAAATGAACAAATTAGTAGAAGAAATGGACGCAAAAGGTGGCGTTCTTGATATGGATAACGCTACTGTATCAAACGTTGCTTCTCATAAAGCTGGTTACGTAGACCAAGAAAATGAAGTAATCGTTGGCCTGCAAACAGACAAACCTTTCAAATTAGCGTTTATGCCAAATGGTGGCCTCCGTACTGCTGAACAATGTTTAACAGACAATGGCTATACCATTGACCAAGAATTACATGATTTCTACATCAAAAATCGCTCTACTGCCAATGATGGTATTTTCAGAGCTTACACAGATGATATCAAACGTGCTCGTCACTCTCATATCGTTAGCGGACTTCCTGATGCATACTCTCGCGGAAGAATCATTGGTTTATACCAAAAACCAGCTCTTTACGGTGTAGATCGTCTAATCGCTGAAAAACAAAACGATTTGAAAAAAATCGCTATTTCCTCCGATGAAAATATTCGTTTACGGGAAGAAATCTGGTTACAAATCAAAGCACTTAAAGACTTGATTGTTTTAGGTAATGAATATGGCTTAGAACTTGGACGTCCAGCAGAAAATGCAACAGAAGCTGTACAATGGACTTACATGGGTTACCTTGCTTCTATCAAACAAGCAAACGGTGCTGCAAGCTCATTCGGACGTATTCCAATTTTCCTTGATATCTACATCCAACGTGATTTAGAAAAAGGAATTATTACCGAATTCGACGCACAAGAATTAATCGAACAATTAACTTTAAAACTAAGAATGGTACGTTTTGCAAGAACAGATGGTTACAACGAACTTTATGCATCCAACCCAACATTCGTAACTACTTCGATGGCTGGAATGGGCGCAGATGGTCGTCACCGTGTTACTAAAACAGACTACCGTTTCTTACACTGCTTAGATAACCTAGGTAATTCAGCAGAACCTAACTTAACTGTCCTTTGGGACGCTCGTCTACCAGAAAGCTTTAAAGAATATTGTATGAAAATGAGTGTTAAACATTCCTCTATTCAATACGAAAATGATAAATTAATGCAAGACGAAGGATACGGCGATATGCAATGTATCAGTTGTTGTGTTAGTCCACTAAACCCAGAAGCAGACAAAGACAAAGGCGAAACGCATAACTTGCAATATTTTGGCGCTCGTGTAAACGTACTTAAATGTCTTCTTGGCGCAATTAACGGTGGTAAAGATGATCTTCATAAAAATCAAGTATTCAACGTGGTAGAACCAATTACTAGCGAATACCTTGAATACGAAGAAGTTCTTGATAAATTCGATAAATCCATGGACTGGTTAACAGACACTTACGTAGATGCAATGAACATCATTCACTATATGACTGACAAATACAACTACGAAAGCATGCAAATGGCATTCTTACCTTCTAAAGTAACAGCTAACATGGGCTTTGGAATTTGCGGCTTCGCAAATGTAGTCGATAGCTTAAGTGCCATTAAACACGCAAAAGTAAAAACTATTCGCGACAAAGATGGTTTTGTGTATGACTATGAAGTTGAAGGCGAATTCCCTCGTTACGGTGAAAATGATGACCGAGCTGATGATATCGCTGTGATGGTTCTAAAAATGTTCAAAGACAAATTAGATTCCCACAAACTTTACAAAGATAGTGAAGCAACTGTATCTGTTCTAACAATTACTTCTAACGTTGCTTATTCAAAACAATGTGGTAACTCTCCAGTGCATAAAGGACCTGTATTTGACGAAAATGGCAAAATCATCAAAGAACCAGAATTTTTCAGCCCAGGAGCTAACCCATCTAACAAAGCAAAAGGTGGTTTCTTAGATAACTTAGCTAGTCTTTCTAAATTACCATTCCACTATGCTAACGATGGTATTTCCTTAACAATCCAAGGTGCACCAAAAATGTTCGGTAAAACAACAGAAGAACAACACCATAACCTAGTTGGTATTCTAGATGGTTACTTTACAAAAGGTGGACAACACATTAACTTAAATGTCTTAAACCACGAAGAAGTTATCGAAAAAATCAAAGCTGGTATCCCTGTTATCCTGCGTATTAGTGGTTACTGCTTAAATACCAAAGACCTTAACGAAGAACAAAAAATGGAACTTTGCCAAAGAATGTTCCACGAAAAATTAATTGGTTAATAAGAAGTAGCTCTATAAAAAAGGATTTGGTCATTCTTCCCTAAGAAGAGTAGCCAAATCCTTTTTTTATAAGCTAAAATACCATTTTCGCTAAAGTACTATTGCTAGATAAAACTACATGCTATAATGATGAGGCAAACGAGTTTATGGTGGTCCACTAGCCTTCTTCATCAAGAAAGTAGGTGGTGCTTATGTTATTTTGGGGCGTTACCTGGAAATCGTAAACGTGTGACTGTTTTCGAAAGTCTTACGCTTATGATTGCATTTGCAGTCCTAACCGTAACGATTATAAACAGCAAAAATAACCAAAAATAAAAACCACTTTTAAGCTCGCACAGCTAGTGGTTTTCACTAAAAATATAAGGCTGTCACCATCTTAAATGGTGTTTGCACTGTTAAGGGAGTCATGTTAGCGCATGGCTCTCTTTTCATATACATGATATCATATCTTAAACTAAGTTAGCAACAACTGTATATATTTTCTTAAACGAATTTCTACTTCTTACTATCCATTTCAACTCAAAACCTTTGCCGCATAAGCTCCCGCGGTATGCCCTGTCACCAAAGCACAAGTAATATTATAGCCACCTGTATACCCATTAATATCCAGTATTTCCCCGCAGAAAAATAATCCATCTATCAACTTGGACTCCATTTCTTTCGGCTTAATTTCCTTTACAGAAACACCGCCACCAGTGACAAATGCTTTTTCAAAATCGAGGGTTCCATTTACTTCAAATGTAAAATCTTGGAGTAAACGAATAAATTGTTCCATTTTTTTCGGACTCACTTGTTTATACTCAGCACTTTCATCCAATTCAGCTTTTGCTAGCAGGAATACTAATATTTTTTCTTGCAAAAGAGGAGCTAGGGCATTTTTAAGCGCTTTCTTCGGATTTTCTTCCAACAATTGATAAACATCTTTCGAAAGTTCACTAACCGATATATCCGGGAATAAATTTAATCGCATCTTTACTGAATCCGCTCCAGCTTTTTTTAATTCTCGTAAAACGAACATACTACATCTAAGTGCAGCTGGACCTGATACACCAAAATGCGTAAAAATCATGTCCATTTGATGCGTAATAATCGGTTTCCCTTTTGCATTTAATACGGCTAATTCTACATTTCGAAGGGAAGTTCCTTGTAACACTTTTTGCTTAATAAATGGTTCACTCGAAGTTATCGGTACTTCCGTTGGGTAAAGTTCTGTAATCGTGTGGCCTGCTTTTTTTGCCCATGCATAGCCATCTCCTGTAGAACCTGTTCGTGGTACTGACTTTCCTCCAACAGCAACAACTACGGCTTGGGTAGTTATTTCTTGCCCATCTTTTAACGTGACCCCCACTACTTTACCATCTGCATAAATAACTTGTTTTACGGCTGTTTGCATATAAATTTTCACGCCTAGCTTTTCCATTCGGTTAATCATTGCTTCTGCGACAGAACGCGCGCTATTCGATACAGGAAACATTCTACCATGATCTTCTTCTTTTAACTCCACACCAAGACGTTCAAAAAAACGAATAATGTCTTCGTTGTCAAAGGCATGAAACGCACTATATAAAAACCGTCCATTGCCTGGGATATGTTTAATGATTTCATCTGCCGGTCTGCGGTTCGTTACATTACAGCGACCGCCTCCAGACATAATTAATTTACGACCTAATTTTGGTCCTTTTTCAATTAATAATACTCGCTTATTTTTTTCAGCTGCACTGATTGCTGCCATTAACCCAGACGGTCCACCGCCAATTACTATTACATCAAAGTCCATTGTCCCGCTCCTTTATTTTAATCCGAACTTAAGTATAGCAAGCATTTCTCTCACTGCCAAGCCTTTTTAACCAAACAAAAAAACCTGAGAAAAGACTCAGGTTTGTTGATGCTATTCTAGTTTCGATTCATGTTTGTAAATATAAGCAATAGTCTTAATAACTCAAGTACAGCGACAGCCATTGCCGCAACATAGGTCATTGCAGCCGCGCTAAGCACTTTTTTCGCTTGTGGAAGTTCAGATGATGATACTAGCCCACCATTCTCCAATTGTACGAGTGCGCGCTTGCTGGCGTCAAATTCAACGGGTAGTGTAATTAATTGGAAAAGAACACCTACTGCCATCAAAATGATTCCAAGTAACATAAAGCTAGGTACATTTGCAAGCATTCCGATAATCAGGAAAACCCAAGAAATGTTGGAGCTAAACATTGTTACAGGTACGAGCGCTGAACGGAAACGCATAAAGGAGTAATCTTGCTGATCTTGAATCGCATGTCCAACTTCATGAGCTGCAACCGCTGCCCCAGCAATAGAACGTCCACGGAAATTAGCTTCAGATAGAAATACCGCTTTTTTTCTAGGATCATAGTGATCGCTTAGCATTCCTTTTGTTTCATGAACAGGAACGTTCGTCAAACCATTCGTATCCAAAATGTGCCGTGCAACTTCAGCACCTGTCAAACCATTTCCAACTGCTACTTTGGAATACTGTGCATACGTTGTTTTAACTCGAAACTGCGCCCAAAGTGGGATTGCCGCAACGATAATAAAATAAATAATATATTGACTAAACGACATCTAATCATCTTCCTCCTACTACTTTTTTCAAGTGAATATCTTAAGTATAAATTAACTAAGGCCAAGACTCAACCTCTTTCACTCATCATGAGGAAATTCTAATGTTCGGTGACCTTTTTTTAAGGTTTTATCATATACTAGCCATAAAACCAAAATACTTAGCCAAAATGTTGCATAACCAATTTCTGGCAAATATCTTTCTAATCCCATATAAATTGGCATTTGACCAAATAAATAATCAACCACATCATTATGTAAAACCCAAACTGCTGCTATCATAAAATGACCAATGCGAAAGCGAAAAAACGGCGCATATAGGATACCTTCTATTGCCATAAACGCATGTGTTGCAATCAGCATTAGGCCCGTCCAAATGATCGTGCCATGATCAATCATATAAAAAATATTCATTCCGACAGCCCATAAACCATATTTCACTAAACAAACAATGGCCAAAGCTTCCATTAAAGGCCAATGCTTTTTCCCAAGAAAACCTACTAGTGCTAAAGTGAAAAACAAAATGGCGGTTGGGCTATCTGGTACAAAAGCCCAAAAACGTGGTTCTGTGATTTGTAATTGTGGCAAATACCATATGTACCCGTAAATTGCTCCTAGTAAATTCCCAAAAAACAATAATCGTAAAAAAGCGCGATTTGCAAGTATACTATTTAACAATTTATCCCTCTCCCTAAAAAAATCCTAGCAAAGTAACTAACGAAGCCCCTTACTTCATTTAGTTATTAACTAGGATCCATTACTTCTTATTTTTCGCTATCCATCTGCTGTAAAATTCGAACTAGCTTATGAAAAGTCGCTTCATCACGTTCATCAAGTGCCGAATCAATTTGCTCTAATAATTTCTCTTTAGAAAATTGATGGACAGACTGATAAATAAGCGCATCCGCCATTTCTTTTTCTGAATCCTCTAGTTTTAATGCTGTAAAAGGATTATCTTCACGTACAAGGGCATATTCTGGTGAAGCAATCGCATCTTCGAAATGAAGTTCAATGTATAACGCTTCATCCCAGTTTAACCGAATGTCATGAAATGCTTTTTCTGGATCGGTTGTCATGATATTTCCTTTGAAAAATAGGAACGGTTCGGATTCAACACCATGAGCACTAAGTGAAAGCCCACGCGTACATCCTTCCAAATTATCAACAAAATGAACATATTTTACAATTTGATCATGGCCAGCAATATAATTCAATACCCACATTGCTTCACGCATCTTCATTTGATGTTTATTTAAAAACCACCGAATAAAATCTTTCTTCTCGTCTATTGAAATGGATGCCTTCATCTTTCCTCAGTCCCTTCCTAGTCATTTATCTTTATTCAAATAATGATAAAATCTCTGTGTCTTCTGGTTCCAGTTCCAAATAACTACGCAAAATTTGCTCGGATTTCACGTATTCGCCTTCTTCTCTTAAAAATAAACCATATTCCTTTAAAAAAGTTGGGTTATTGGTAAAATGAGGATAAGCGAGTTCATAATTTGCTTTTGCTTTATTATATTGTTCTGTTTCTTGATATGCAACACTTATGTCCCAGAAAATTTGTGGTTCAGAAATCACTTCTTCTCCAAGACCTTCCACTAGTTCAATAACGCCTTCATAGTTTTCACGAGCAAGCAAAAGTTTATTAAGCTGCATAATCGCTTCAGAAAATTCTTCGTCAAGAACAATTGCTTGTCGATAAAACTCCTCTGCTTCTTCTGGCAAGCGGAGTGTCACAGCAAGTTTCCCCGCTTCTAAGAACATTTCCTTATTATATTCATCTTGCGTCAAGCCATCTCTTAGTACAGCAATGGCTTTTTCCGGTTCCCCATTTTCGACGTAGCTTTTTGCTAAATAAGAATAAAGCGTTGTATAGGATGGATCATGTTCCCTTAGATGTTCTAGTGCATGAATCGCTTTCGTGTACTCTTTGGCTTGATAAGCAGTAAGCCCCATTCCAAACAGAGTATCCACCGATTCTTTATCTTCTAAGGCCCGCTCATAATAAGGTAGTGCTTCTTCAAAAGCTCCACTCGCAGAAAACGCCTCAGCAATTCGTTCATAAACGGACACAGCACCATTCGAAATAATCGTTAGTCCTGCTTCCACAGCTGTTTCATAAGACTGCACAGCTGAAGCAAATCTTGCTTGCGATAAATAATATTCCCCTAAAGCAAAATCAATAATCGGCTCATTTGGCGCAATTTGTTTCGCTTCGAGTAGCTTTTGTTCACTTACTTCAAATAAACCTTGCATTTGATATAAATCAGCTAGCACTAACAAACTCTCTACATATACTTCATCTTCTTTGTTCACTTTTTCTAAATAATCTTGCGCAGAATCCATATCGTCTTTTTCCAGTGCAACTTCTGCGGCCCGGACAAGTAATTCGCCTTCATCCTTATATTTAGCTAAAAGCAATTCATATAAATCTTCTGTTTCATCTAAAAATCCTAATGCAAATAATTCCTCTGCTAAAAAGAACTGTTCCTCATCTGTCCCAGCTTGCACCACTTCATCAAAATATTTCCTCGCAAGCGCCATATCTTCATGCTCTAACGCATGTAACATTTTATTAGCTAATTCCATTTCTGCACCTTCTTTATAATAAGTCGTTTTTCTATTATATCATTAGTTTCCCCGTAAGAAAAAATGATTGCTTCTCTAAGCTAAATAAAATACCAGCGCGCGTATTAATCAATAGGCGACACTGGTACACTAGTTTATTTCAAAAGCGAACGGATATCTTCAAAGAAAGTGGGGTAGGAAACAGATACAGCCTCGGGGCGATCTAACTCCACTTCTCCTTCTTTAACAAGTAATGCAGCAATTTGGAGCATCATACCGATTCGATGGTCTCCGTAGCTGGTTACTTTTGCAGCATGAAGTGGTGTTTTCCCACGAATAATCAACCCATCTTCAGTTGGTGTAATATCTGCGCCCATTTTGTTTAATTCTGTAGCAACTGCATCAATTCGATTAGTTTCTTTTACTTTTAATTCTGCAGCATTTTTGATAACAGTTGTACCTTCCGCTTGAGTCGCCAAAAGTGCGATAACAGGAATTTCGTCAATTAAACGTGGAATAATATCTCCGCCAATTTCAGTTCCTCTTAAGTCACTAGTTTTAACGACCACTGTTCCAGCTAGTTTTCCAGTACTTCTGCTGGAATCTTTGACAACCAAGCTACCACCCATTTGTTCAACCACATCAAAAATCCCTGTTCTAGTAGGATTTAAGCCGACGTGTGTCAATTCTATTTCACTATTTGGGATGATTAGACCCGCAACGATAAAGAACGCTGCAGAGGAAACATCCCCCGGTACCGTCATTTCTTGTCCGGTAAAAGTTTGGCCTCCTTTGACACGAATCGTTAAACCATCCATCTCGATTTCTCCACCAAATTGACGAATCATGTGTTCCGTATGATCACGTGTTTTTTCCTTCTCATGGATAATCGTTTCCCCTTCTGCTTGTAAAGCCGCAAAAATAATCGCACTTTTCACTTGCGCACTTGCTACTGGCATATGGTATTCCATTTGTTTCAATGACTTATTTCCTGAAATCGTAATCGGTGCAAATTCAGAACCATCTTTACCGTGCATTTTTGCCCCCATTTCTTGAAGTGGAAGCATTACCCGGTTCATTGGCCGTTTTGCAATAGAGTCATCCCCTAAAATGACTGTATCAAAATCTCTACCAGCTAAAATCCCCATCATCAGTCGAATGGTTGTACCCGAGTTTCCGATATCAAGTGGTCCAGCTGCAGGTTTTAAACCATCAAATCCTGTACCGTGCACAATGATTTCTTCGTCAGTTTCTTCAATGGTCACACCAAGGGCTTTAAATGCTTGGATGGTTCCTAGACAATCATCTGCACGTAAGAAATGACGAATGACTGTTTTCCCTTCAGCGATTGCCCCAAACATAATACTGCGATGGGACATAGATTTATCTCCTGGAACCGTTATTTCACCCACGAGTCCTTGTTTATTTGTAATTAATTTCATCGTCATTTCTCCCCTATTCATAGTGGCAAGTATAATTACTTCTGGCTTCTATACAACGTTTCGCTCGGTCCCTATCTTCGTCCGATTGAAAAGTAATTTGTAGTACACCAAAAATATCTTCGCGCGTTTCTAAAATTTTAATATTCGTTAAACTGATTTCTTCTTCACCTAAGTATCTAGTTACTTCCGAAATAACCCCTGTATAATCTGGTACATCGACAAACAAATCATAAAAAGAAGGAATGGCCCCACCTTGATGAACAGGCAGAGAATCCCGGAATTCTTTAGCTCCGTCAAAAAAAGCATAGATGGATCCGGCATCTTCTGTCGCTAGCATCTCAATAGCTTGATTCATGCTATCCCGCCAAATTGTTAATTGTTTAGTTAATGTTTTTTGATTACTAATCGAAATATCTGTCCACATTCTTGGGTCGGATGAAGCAACCCGTGTAATATCTCGAAATCCCCCCGCAGCAAGTCGAAAAGCAACTGGATGTTCTTCCGTAAAGCTTTGTGTTTGATTCACAAGAGCAGCTGCAACGATATGTGGCAAATGACTTAGCATTCCTGTAATTTCATCATGTTCTGTTGGTGATAAAACTAAGAACTTTGCATTAGTTCCAGAAAGCCAATTGCGAAGTGTCGCTACTTGTTCTTCAGCTACATCTTTTGTAGGTGTTAATAAGTAATAGGCATTTTCAAATAATAGCTCTTTTGCTGCACGCACTCCACTTTTATGTGACCCCGCCATCGGATGTCCGCCGATAAAGGTAATACCACTTTCTAGGAGTGCTGTGGAAGCCTCCATAATCGTTCCTTTGGTGCTACCAGTATCTGTTACAATGATGCTTTCTTTTAAGGCAAGACCTGGTAAACGGGTAAGCAACTGCTCGGTTTCTTTTACTGGGCAACAAAAAATGAGCAAATCCGCTTTTGGTCCATCGATTAAAATACTTTCACCAATTTCATCAATCACTCCAAATGACTTTCCAACCTCCAATGAATGATAGGAAACATCTATTCCAATGATATGTGCTTCTGGGTGCTTGGCTTTAATTGCAAGAGCAATAGAACCACCAATTAATCCAAGCCCAACGATAACGACTGTCCCTTTCATTCAAAAACGCCTCCAAACACTTACGATAATAAGCTTGCTAAAAGTGTAATTACTGCTTGATTCTCTTGTTTAGTTCCAATCGTTATCCGAACTGCTTGCGGAAAACCTAAAGCTGCTCCAGAACGAGTTATAAAACCATTTTTTTCTAAATAACGAAAGATTGTTCCTGCATCTATTCCTAAATCTATTAACACAAAGTTCCCATTTGCGGGGTATAACTTCACTTGCTCAAACTGTTTCGCGAAATCCTGATATTGTTTAATTCCTTTCGCATTAGATTCACGACACATTTCGATAAAGTGTTGATCTTTTATTGCTTCTATTGCAAGTTTTTGACCGATACTCGTTGTGTTAAAAGGTGGGCGAACAATATTCAGCTGATTAATAATTTTTTTATCTGCAATTCCATAACCAACACGCGCACTCGCTAAACCATAAATTTTACTAAACGTACGAGTGATGATTAAATTTTTATAAGTTCGAATTAATTTTTCATGTTTTTCCGGTTGTGGGGTTACATATTCAATATAGGCCTCATCCAGTACTACTAAAACATCACTAGGTACTTTATTTAAAAAGGCCACAATAGCATCTAATTCGAGATAATTTCCAGTTGGATTATTCGGGTTACAAATCCAGACAATCGTCGTTTTTTCATCCATTGCTTGGAGCATTCCTTCTAAATCATGTTCTCCGTCTGCAAGTAGACCAATCTCTCTTACTTCTGCACCTTCAATCAGAGCATTTTGACGATATTGTACAAACGTTGGTGTCGCCATGACAGTGTTTGTATTTGTATCAAGTAATACACGTGTCAAAAGTTCAATCAGTTCATCTACTCCAGCAGTAAAAATCAATTCTTCTTCTTCCAACTGATAGAACGCAGCTACTTCACGACGTAATTCCGAAGCCCAACCATCTGGATAAATTTCGGTTTCAAGTTGAAGGTTTTCTTGAAGTGCTTGTACTTTTGGTGATGTTCCCAGTGGATTTTCATTAGATGATAGTTTGGTAATACTGGTTAATCCAAGCTCCTCCATTACTTCTTCTTCGCGTTTGCCCGGTTTATAAGAAGATAAGCCCGCTAGTGATTTTTTCCATTTCATTATGCATCCTCCTCATTCACTAGATCAGGACGCAATACTTTTGCTCCCCGTAAATAAACATGGTTAATTTCTTTTAATGATTTATGTATAGTTGTAAAAACCATAAATCGAATACACATCTCTAGCGAATCAGGAACAGGGATTTCTTGCATGCTCATAACCGGCACATATTCAAAGCCTGGCGTTTCACGAACTGCTTTTGCTGGAAAAGTGGCAAAGATATCTTCTGTCACTGTAATAATTACTGAAGTTAGTTGCTCACTGTCAGTCAAATGATTTTGACGCAAAATTTCCTCAAATAATTCTTTTGTCGCCGCAAGAATTTCTGTTGGCGTGTTTGTATCTATAGTTGTTGCACCACGAATCACTCTCAAAATATATCTCCTCCATTTCGCATCACTGCTTTATATGTTTCTAAAATAACTGAATCCTCTGCTTTAAAAATGACTGGTTTACCAATTTCCTCTAGTAAAACCATACTTATTTCATTAAAAGTGGTTTTCTTATCATGACGCATGTTTTCTAAAATCTTATTATAAGGAACCGTTGTATCAAAAGTAATATCATAACCTAGTTGTTTTAGCCAAATTTTAAATTCCATTAAATCAAAATTCAGTCCGTAAATACGCTCACTCATTGTTAGCGCGTAAATCATTCCGTAAGTAATCGCCTCACCATGAAGCCATTTACCGAAGTTACCATAAGCTTCGAGGGCATGACCAAATGTATGACCAAAATTCAAATAAGCACGCACTCCTTGCTCTGTTTCATCTTTGGCAACAATATTCGCTTTAATTTCAATTCCTCGTTGCAAAAACGGCGTCAGATCTTTTGTATAGAAGTCTTCCGGTTGCGTAAAAGTATTCATTAAAGCACGTAATAATGTTTGATCACTAATCAATGCGTGTTTAATCATCTCCGCAAAACCAGAGCGCATTTCACGTTCAGGAAGCGTAGCAAAGAAACCCGTATTATAAATTACTGCTTCTGGTTGATAAAAATTACCAATCATATTTTTACCAAGCGGGTGATTGATAGCGACCTTTCCTCCGACAGCACTATCATGAGCAAGCACGGTCGTTGGCACTTGGTAAAATGGAATTCCTCGCATATATGTTGCAGCGACAAAGCCACCTAAGTCACCAATAACCCCACCACCAAAAGCAATCAAAACAGCTTTACGATCAAGACCTGTTTCAATCATTTTGGTCATCACATCTTCATAGACTTGGAATGTTTTTGCTTCTTCCCCATTTGGTGTAACATAATAAGTTACCGCGGACAATTCAGCCAGAATTTGGTCTAGTTTTGCTTGATGTAATTCAGACACATGTTCATCAGTTAGGACAAACACATGCGAATACTTTGCTAAACTTTTCGTCCATTTTTCTGCGACATCTTCTAATGCGAATTCATTAATATAAACAGGGTAGGTTTTACTCTTAGCACGGACTGTAATTTCTGGCATGTTTAAAACTCCTTTGTTAAGTTTCGGTGTTCCTCCACATGTTTTTTAAGCATATCAAAACGATCACCATCGAATTTTTCTAAAACTGCTACAGCTACTTCCCATGCAACAACTGCTTCTGCGACGACACTTGCTGCTGGTACTGCACAGCTATCGGAACGTTCTACACTAGCATTAAACGTTTCTTTAGAATCAATATCTACACTTTGAAGTGGTTTATATAATGTTGGAATTGGTTTCATTACTCCGCGAACAACTATTGGCATTCCATTTGTCATTCCACCTTCAAAGCCACCTAAATTATTTGTTCGTCTTGTGTAGCCATCTTCTTCGCTCCACAAAATTTCATCCATCACTTCGCTACCTGGTTTTCTAGCTGCTTCAAAGCCAACACCAAATTCCGCCCCTTTAAATGCATTAATACTAACAATTGCACGAGCTATTTTGGCATCTAACTTTTTATCCCATTGAACATAACTACCAAGACCTGCTGGCACTCCACCAACAACTACTTCGACAACACCACCGATTGTATCGCCATTTTTTTTCGCATCATCGATTTTTTGCATCATTTCCTCAGCCGCTACTTCATCTAAACAACGAACTGGCGATGCTTCGGATGTTTCTTGAATTTCTGTAACAGCGTAATCACGCGTTAGATTAGCTCGTGTTCCACCGATTTCGAGTACATGACCGGCTACTTCAATACCAAGCTCATGTAAAAGTTGTTTAGCCACTGCTCCAGCTGCTACTCGGACAGTTGTTTCACGCGCACTAGAACGTTCTAGTACATTACGCATATCCTTATGACCATATTTCATTCCACCAACAAGATCAGCGTGCCCTGGACGAGGACGTGAAACGCGACGTGATTTTTCATTTTTTTCTGGCACTGGTTCAATACTCATTACTGTTTCCCAATGCTTCCAGTCTTTATTTTCAACAAACATTGCAACCGGCGCTCCAAGTGTTTTACCGTGACGAATTCCTGCTGTGATTTGTACTTGATCTTTTTCAATTCGCATCCGTGCTCCCCGACCATGTCCACCTTGTCGTCTTTTTAGTTCCTTATTTATGTCTTCTGCAAGTAGAGGCATTCCTGCTGGTAATCCTTCAATAATTGTCGTAAGCCCCGGCCCATGTGATTCTCCTGCCGTTAAGTATCTCATTTCCACAACTCTCCTTTTTCTATTTTAGCTAGGTAATACTAGCGTTTATATTTTAGCGCTTTAAAGTATATGTGTAATATCTTAACACAGGCTAAGCAAGAACACAATACTTTGCTCTCATTCTTTCATCATATCAAAAAACCGCGCCAAATGGTAATCTAGATATAAAAAAAGGAGTCTAGGTTTTCCCAGACTCCTTGCCAATTCTAAATCCATTTATCTACTGATTTTCGATAAGTTAAGATTTCCTCTGGCTTAAAAAATAATTCAATTTCTCGTTTGGCACTTTCAGGGCTATCAGAACCATGAATGACATTTCGATTAGTATGTACTGCATAATCAGCGCGGATAGTTCCCGCGTCAGCTTCTAGCGGATTGGTTTTTCCCATCATTCGACGCGCTGTTTTAATGACATCGTCGCCTTCTAAAACCATCGCAAAAACTGGGCCAGATGTGATAAACCCAATCAAATCTTCGAAAAATGATTTACCAATATGCTCAGCGTAATGTTTTTCTGCTAATTCGCGGTCGATTTGTATTAACTTTGCCGCTACTATTTTGATACCTTTTTTCTCCATTCTTGCTACAATATCACCAATAAGTCCTCGTTCCACACCATCCGGTTTAACCATTACATAAGTTTGTTCCATTATAGAATCCTCCCTCACGTTAATAATTTCTTTTATCTAACACACGAACGATTTGCTTCAGCGGCTTTAACTCAGGAACTTGAGGCAGTGAATCTAGTGTCGCTAGCGCTTTTTTTAGATAAGCGGTTGCTACATCTTCTGCTTTTTTTGCTCCTGTTTTTTTCACTTCTGCTACTAAAGCGGCCATTTCTACTGATTCTGTTTTTTCCGTTATTTGACTAATCCGTTTTTTTAGAAATGAATCTTCCATCGCAAAAAATACTGGTAATGTCACATTTCCTTGTCGTAAATCTTCTCCAGCAGGTTTGCCAAGTTCTTTTTCAGTTCCAACAAAGTCAAGAACATCATCTGTTATTTGAAATGCCATACCAACATAATAACCAAAGCGATATAGTTTTTGGTAATCTGCTTGTGACTGCCCAGAAACAATGCCACCAAGTCCACAGCTAGCTGCAATAAGCAGTGCCGTCTTACGTTTAATACGACGCAAGTAATTTCTTACACTTTGATCAAAATTATATTTATCTTTTAGCTGTTCAATTTCTCCAGTAGAAAGTTCTACCGTCACGCGTGATAACATTTTATGAGCTGCTATGTCTTTAATTTCTGTCATATATTCTAATGATTTAGCAAAGAGAAAATCACCAGTATACATGGCGATATGATTACCCCATTTAGATTTGATTGTTTCCCGACCGCGTCTTAAATCAGCATCATCAACGACATCATCATGAACAATCGAAGCCATATGAATAAGTTCGATTGCGACACTCGCATCTCTCACCATTTCAAAATCCGCATTTGGAGACAGTCTCGCGGACAAACAAACGAACATCGGTCTAATCCGTTTACCGCCAGCTTCTAACAAGTGAAGCGCCGCATCCGAAGTTGTTTCGGCAGCCGCTCCTGAAAGTGCTTTTTTTAGTTCTTTTTCTACTATATCAATGTCTTTTTGCATATTCGCGTATAAAAAGTTAAGTTTCATGCTTGCCACCTTATTGTTCCTTCTTTTTGAATCCAAAGTGAGTTGCACTTGCCCCGCCACTATGTGAAATATATCTTACATAAGAAAATCCGGCTTCTTGAAACATTTCTGCAAGTCGTGCCATTCCAGGAAATTCTCGTGTTGACTCTTGTAACCAACTATATTCTTTATAACTTTTCGCAAAAAATTTTCCGAAAACAGGCATTACATAGCGGAAATACGCATTAAATACTTGCTTCCAACCAGGAATATTCGGCTGTGATGTATCGATACAAGCCAGCTGTCCGCCTGGTTTTAACACACGGTACATCTCACGGAGTACTTGCATATAATCCGGCACATTCCGTAGTCCAAACCCAATCGTTACATAATCAAAGCTATTATCTGGAAATGGTAAGCTCATGGCATTTCCATGAATAAGTTCGACATTATGCAAATCAGCCTCTTGCACTTTTTCACGACCCACAGCTAACATATTTTCACTAAAATCAAGTCCTGTAACGTGACCTTCAGGACCGATTTCTTCTGCCATCATAATCGACCAATCTGCTGTTCCACAACAAACATCCAAGACATTGGCCCCTTTTTGAACACGCATTAGTTTCATTGTTTCTTTACGCCATTTCACATGAAGTTTAAAACTAATGACACTATTCATTCGGTCATAACTTGGAGAAATTTTCTCAAATACTTTATGTACTTTTTCTTCTTTCGTTTCCGTCATAGCCCGAATCTCCTTTGATTTATCAGTCGTTTAAAACCTCGACAATTCTTTTTTCTAATATATTTGAAAGTGGTTCTGCTTTTTCTTTTAAGCGTCCCACTTCTCGCTTCACATCATTTATAATTTCCATTAACCAGCTTTCAAAATTGCTGACTGCTTTCTTCGCAAAATAACCGTGATCAAACGCACGCTTTAACCTAGAAGCACCAATTTCTTTATATAAATCTCGTTCCATTTGTAATCTTTTGAGTAAGAAAAACTGGCAGCCTAACGAAATAAAGGATTCATCATTCATAAAATATTGGGCGAACTTAGCAAAAATAGCTGCATTCGTCAAAGTTAGTTGAGTCAGATATTCTTCATCTGTCGCGACATGCAATTGATAAATATTTGTCTTCGCTGTATTCGTTTCCTGAACACCAGTTTGTAATGCACGTAGTAACGGAATCATCTCCAGTTCAGCAAGTGTTTGATAATAGAGCGCACTATAAAAATCCCCAGCGAGAACGGTTAACTCTTGTTCTTTACGAGTCAGCTGAACAATATCGCCTGGTTCATCGATTTTTTCATGCGTATCGTGTGCCAAAATCATGTAAAGCGTTGCACTAACGACACGATATGCAGCAACGTCAGTCAAATCGGAGCCGGAAATTGCTTCATGAAGAAAAAGCATTTGATCTTTATCCATTGGCCCACCTTCATTATTCGCTTGTAAATACTGATAGACTGCTTGTTCATGCACCAATTGCTCCACTTCCTTTAGCCCAGCCTTCTTCGCCTGATAAGTCATCTAAAAATCCCCTTTAAATCTCCTTCTTACGTAAAATAAATTATACCATAAAGGATGCTTAATTATGCTTAATTAAAGCTAAAACTTCACTTCTAAGTTTATCATCATTTTTAAAAGCACCTCGTACGGCACTTGTAATTGTTTTAGTTCCTGGTTTATTTACACCACGAATAGTCATGCACATATGTTCTGCTTCCATGATAACCATGACTCCTAATGGTTTTAATTTGTCCATCATAATTTCTGCTACAGTAGTTGTGATACGTTCTTGAAGTTGTGGGCGCTTACTTACATCATCCACTACTCTAGCAAGTTTACTAAGTCCAGCAACCCGGCCATTTTGCGGCAAATAAGCCACATGCGCTACGCCGAAGAAAGGAACAAGATGATGTTCACACATAGAGGAAAAACGAATATCTCTTACAAGCACTAATTCTTCATGTTGTTCTTCAAAAATAGTGTTGAAATGAACAGAAGGGTCTTTTTTCAGTCCGGCAAAAACTTCTTCGTACATCCGAGCAACTCGCATTGGAGTATCAATTAAGCCTTCACGTTCTGGATTTTCCCCCACTGCTTCTAAAATGACTTTGACTGCATCCGCAATTTTTTGTTTGTCTATTTGCTCCATCCTTAATTCCCCTATCTTCTTCGCATTTATATACCTTGTATATCTTAACACAGCCGAACTTCAAGGTAAATTTAATTTGCTTAAAATTGTGATATTCATAGGGTTTTTGTTCGCTTTGTTAACTACATTCCCTATTTCACGCACAAAAAAACACCTGAAAAAAAGCACAAAAAAACTAGCCTAGCTTAATTATAAAATTAAGACCAGACTAGAGATGTGCTTAAAAAATCTATGTAACTTATTTAACAGCTTCTTTAAGCGCTTTACCAGGTTTGAACGCTGGTACTTTACTTGCAGGGATGTCGATTTCTTCTTTAGTACGAGGGTTACGGCCTTTACGGGCAGCACGTTCGCGTACTTCAAAGTTACCAAATCCGATTAATTGAACTTTTTCACCTTTAGATAAAGAAGTTTGAATAGTTTCGAATACAGCTTCAACTGCTTTCGCTGCGTCTTTTTTAGAAAGATCAGCTAGTTCAGCAACACTGTTTACTAAATCAGTTTTATTTGCCATTGTGTTTTTCACCTCCTTCACAGAATACTACAAAATAAGCAGGACCAAATGGTACCTGTATTTCTCTTTTTTTCCAAAAACAAAAATGATTTTGGAATTTTAAGGAGAATAATGACTGAAATGGCTTAACTACAAGCCTTAACAGTAATTCTGATAAAAGATTATCACATAATCCCAGTAACTGCAAGGAATAATGCCAAACTGACACTGTTTCTTAACATTTTCAGCTATTTTCCTTTTCTCTCATAGCTTGAAAACGTGATAGTATCAACCTGTTAACCATAATACTAACCGGGAAATCATAGAATAGCAAGCGATACCACTATAAATTACTAAAATAGTCCTTTTTTCATAAAATTATGCGTTAATTAATTGCTATTGCCTGAAAACTATAGGTTACTACGACTAGTTTTCACTCTAACAATAAATTTTGAAAGGCTGCTTTTTCTTCAGCAGTAATTCCGATTCCTTGTGCCAAATAGTTGTCCACGGAACCAAATTGCTTTCTCATTTCATCAAAAGCAATTTCCAAATAGGCCGGACGAGCTTCTGCCATAGGACGAAATGTTTCTAGATCGATTTTTTCGGTAGAATTAGCAAACAGTGATACGATTCCACCCATTTCTTGCAAAATAGCATCTTGATAGCGATTAGTGATGGCGTAGTCCGCGAAAATCGTTTTTTCGGGCACATCTAACAAAGTTAATAATAATGCTCCTAAAACGCCTGTGCGGTCCTTTCCTGCTGTGCAATGAAAGACAAAAGGCACTCCTGCTTTAGTATCTTTTAAAATTTCATGAAAAATCTCTTTAAAACCGTCAATTGACTGCACAAAAACACGATAGCTTTCTCCCATTAAGGGTTCATAAATCGTTTTATCGGTCATTTCTGGTATCTCAGTCTTTTCATTTTTAGCTGTACCAATCGGAATATGCTTATTTAGTACTCCGGCAATTTCTGGAGTTGGCTGTGCTTGTACTTCAGAACTACTACGCAAATCACAAATCCATTTAATATGTAGCTTTTGAATTAATTCAATATCTGTTTGATTGATATTCACTAAATTAGAAGAACGATATAGCTGACCCCAGCGTACATGTTTTCCATTTTCTGACTCGTAGCCCCCCATATCTCGAAAATTAAATATACGCTCGGTTGGTAAAATGCGTTCTGAAATAACGGTTCTTATACCATCTGGCTTTTGTAAAAAGAAGTAAATTGGAATACTATCTGTTTCATAAGTAAAGTGATTTGTTTCTTCTGTGACTTTTAAAACAGGTATTGCATTACTTTCTAAGGTAGGACTATTATTCACAAAAATTAACGTATCTTTGCTGACTTCCTCTTGATTCCATTCTAGTGTGACAGTATTATTTGAACGAGTAATTTCCATATTTATCCACCTACTTTTTATTATTTATTCCTCTGTTTCATTTTAGCACATCAATTAAAAAATGAGCTAAAATAAGCAGTTGCCTATCTTAGCTCTTTCTATTAAAAAGATTCTTTTTCGATTTTCTTTTTGCGTCCCATTAGTAAATCTACTGCTTCACGAGCATCTTTATTTTCAAATAAAATCGCATAAATGGATTCTGTAATCGGCATATCAATCTCTAGCTTCTTAGCCCAACCATGTACTGCTTTGGCGGTTCGAACACCTTCAACGACCATACCCATTTTTTCTAACACTTCAGCTAAATTCTCGCCTTTACCTAGCATATTACCAGCGCGCCAGTTACGTGAATGCACACTCGTACAAGTAACGATTAAATCACCGATACCTGTTAATCCGTAAAAGGTTTGTGGATTAGAGCCTACAGCAACGCCGAGACGAGTGATTTCTGCCATGCCTCTTGTCATTAGTGCTGCCTTTGCATTATCGCCGTAGCCGAGACCATCAGAGATCCCAGCGCCTAGTGCGATAATATTTTTAAGAGCGCCACCAATTTCTGCACCAATCACGTCATCATTTGTATAAATACGCAAATTATTATTAATAAAACGATCTTGAACGATTTCTGCTGCTTTTAAATCTTTACAACTCGCACAAAGCGTGGTTGGATGACGTAAAGCAACTTCTTCCGCATGGCTTGGTCCTGAAAGAACAACAAGCGCTTTTCGTTTAGTCCCATCTACTTCTTCTTCAATTACCTCAGACATCCGCAAGTTCGTTTCTGGCTCAATACCTTTACTTACATGAACTAAAATAGTTGGTTCTTTAAGTGCTTCATTCAGTTGCTTACAAACCACCCGCATTGCATTTGTTGGAATTGCGATAACGACAATTTCAGCACCATTTATTGCTTCATCTAGTGATAATGTCGCTTTTACCTCAGTTGGCAAAATAATATCAGGCAAATAGTGACTATTCGTGTGCGATTCGTTAATTTCATTCACAATTTTATCTAAGTTTCCCCAAATAACTGGTTTATGATTATTATCAGCTAGGACAAGCGCAAGACCCGTTCCCCAACTTCCAGCGCCAAGAATAGCTACTTTTTTAGGTGTCATTTATTTTTCCTCCCGAAAACTTTACTTACGCTTACGAGCAATTACTCGTATTGGCGTACCCTCAAATGGAAATGCGTCTCTTATCCGGTTTTCTAAGAATCGTTCATAAGAGAAATGCATTAATTCTGGATCATTAACAAATACAACAAAGGTTGGTGGTTTAACAGCCACTTGGGTTGTATAGAAAATTTTAAGGCGTTTTCCTTTATCCATTGGTGATGGATTCATGGCAACTGCATCACTAATAACATCATTTAGCATACTTGATTGTACACGTAATGAATGGTTATCACTCACTTGGTTGATAAGTGGGAATAAATTATTTAAGCGTTGTTTTGTTTTAGCAGAAACAAAGACAATTGGTGCATAGCTTAAGAATTGGAATTGCTCTCGGATATCTTCAGTCCATACGTTAATTGTTTTTTCGTCTTTATTAATTGCATCCCATTTGTTTACAACAATAATAATTGCTCTACCAGCGTCATGGGCGTATCCGGCAATTCGCTTATCTTGTTCACGAATACCTTCTTCTGCATTGATGACAACAAGAACAACGTCAGAACGTTCAATCGCTCTCATCGCTCGAAGTACACTATATTTCTCGGTACTCTCGTAGACTTTTCCACGTTTCCTCATTCCAGCAGTATCAATCATGACATAATCTTGACCATCAAATGTATAGGTTGTATCAATCGCATCACGAGTTGTTCCAGCAATATCAGATACAATAACACGATCTTCGCCAAGCAGTGCATTTAGAATAGAGGATTTACCAACATTAGGTCGACCAATCAAACTAAATTTCACTGTGTCATCTGGATATTCTTCCTCTTCTTCTTTTGGAAAATGAGCGCGAACAGCATCTAGCATATCGCCAAGCCCAAGTCCATGAGAACCCGAAATCGGATATGGCTCCCCAAATCCAAGCGAATAGAAATCATAAATTTGGTCACGCATTTCTGGATTATCTACTTTATTAATCGCTAAAACAATTGGTTTATTAGACCGGTAAAGAATTTTTGCTACTTGTTCGTCCGCATCTGTAACCCCTTCACGACCATTCGTAATAAAAATAATTACGTCTGCTTCATCAATTGCAATTTCTGCTTGTGCGCGGATTTGTTCTAAAAATGGTTCATCGGAAAGATCAATACCACCTGTATCAATAATGTTAAAGTCTTTTCCAAGCCATTCCGCTGAGTTATATATGCGGTCACGTGTCACACCGGGAACATCTTCCACAATGGAAACACGTTCACCAACGATTCTGTTAAAAATAGTCGATTTGCCGACATTGGGACGTCCGACAATCGCTACAACTGGTTTTGCCATTATTTCACCTACTTTTTTCTCGAATCCTATTTATCAAACTTTCTTTAGTTTATCAGTAAAACACCATACTGGCAATGAAAAGTTCGATTTAAAAAAGAAAAAGAGCCTATGGGAACATTCTCCCTAGGCTCCTTCGTGTTCCATTATTTATCGTCGTTTTTTAGACCTTTTAATTTATCCCCAATTAAATCGCTCATTTGGAATCCAGTACTTTCTTCTGGAAGTTCATAATCAGCTTCTTCTATAGGTGCATCTTGTAAATCTTTAATGCTTAGCGATAAACGCTTGTCTGTTTCATTTACTTCTAGCACTTTAACTTCAATTGTTTCACCTTCAGAAAGCACTTCTTGCGGTGTTCCAATATGTTGGTGAGAGATTTGCGAAATATGAACTAACCCTTCTACACCAGGGAAAATTTCTACAAAAGCACCAAAAGTTACTAAACGAACTACTTTCCCTTCAAGAACAGAACCAACTGGGGCTTTTTCAGCAATGCCGTCCCAAGGTCCAGGTAGATTAGCTTTAATAGAAAGAGAGATACGTTCGTTTTCAGGATCAATGCCAATAACTTTAACAGTGACTTTTTGCCCTTCTTCTAGTACTTCTTGTGGCGTTGCAATATGTTGATAAGAAATTTGTGAAATATGAACCAAGCCATCCACACCACCAATGTCAACGAATGCGCCAAAGTTAGCTAATCGTTGAACTGTACCTTCGATGACATCGCCTTCTTTTATTTCGTTTAATAAAGCTTGTTTTTGGCTTGCTTTTTCATTTTCAACAACAGCACGGTGGCTTAAAATCACACGGTTATTTTCTGGTTCAAATTCCACTACTTTAAATGTTAGTGTTGTTCCTTTGTAATCTGCAAAGTCTTCTACAAAATGATCTTCTACTAAAGAAGCTGGAACAAATGCGCGAACGCCAAGGTCAACTACTAAGCCGCCTTTTACAACGTCGCTTACTACTGCTTCAAATACTTCACCAGACTCAAATTTCGCTTTAATATCATCAGATGCTTTTTCTGCATCCACTTTTCTTTTGGATAAAACAAGTACATCATCTTCTACTTTAGTTACGATTAGATCCAGTGTGTCGCCTACGCTCACCACATCAGAAGCTGTCTCCACATGTATATTGGAAAGTTCACTTATTGGAACGACACCATCAAGTTTGCTATCAGGAATCCCAACATAAACTTGTTTATCCTCCACACTCGTTACTGTGCCAGTGACTTTGTCTCCTTCTTCAAAATTTCTAACTTCCACATCAAATAAATCTTCAGACATGTGTAGCCCTCCATTCGTTAGTCGAATTTTAGAACTTTCTAATTTAGAAGCCATAAAACTTGCTCGCTTCATCTGCTTGACTAGTTTCCCAGATAGGTAAATTTTCCGATTAAAAAAAGAAAAATTGCAATTGCACCTTTAGTCAAACTGACTTTTTAGCTAGAAAATCCTTTCAAGATACTTTTCACAAAGTAAAAAATCTCTCTTATAACATCCTACAAATCCTAACATTTGTCAAGCTCTTTTAAAGGATAAAATACATCATTACGACGTGCAATCGCTCATTTTGTGTAGACTTTCACGGTTAAATTAAAAAACTGCTACATTTCCATTTAGTTCAGAAAATGTAGCAGTTTTTTGTTAATTATGGATTTTTTGTTCTGCTAAAAAAAGAATTTTATTAGCCACATCATCAATTGTCATCGATGTTGTATCTACTTCAATCGCATCTACTGCTTTTTTTAGCGGAGAATGTTCTCTTGTGTAATCTAGGTGGTCGCGTTCTTCAATTTCTTTTTTCAATTGGTTTAAATCTCCGGCAAAACCTTTCGCTGCATTTTCTTTAAAGCGACGTTCTGCTCTTTCTTCCACACTTGCTAATAAGAAAACTTTCAATTCAGCGTTTGGTAATACAGCAGTCCCGATATCTCGACCATCCATCACAATACCACCTTCTTTAGCAAAAACTTGTTGTCGTTCTTGCAAAGCTTCTCGAATAGCAGGATGTGCAGCAACGATAGAAACGTGATTAGTTACTTCTAAAGAGCGAATAACTTCTGTTACATTTTCTTCGTTCACAAATACTTGTTGTATTTCTCCAGGTTCGAAGCGAATAACTGTTTTTGCAAGTAATTCAGCAATAGCTTTTTCATTCGTGTAATCAATCTTGTTTTTATGCGTAACATATGTAACTGCTCGATACATCGCGCCTGTATCAATATAAACAAACTGTAATTTTTTTGCAACTATTTTTGCCACTGTGCTTTTCCCTGCTGCAGCTGGACCGTCGATTGCGATACAAATTTTCTTTGTCATAGAATAAAACTCCCTTATCTAAAATTAGTCTGATTTATCTCTTCTTGAGATGCTAAAAGTACCATTAACTTCATTCGTGCTTTTTTGCTATCATAATCTTTACCAAGAATGACGCCACGATTATATAAATCAAATGTACTTCCTTCATAATCGTATGTAGTGTATACATTCCCTTCTTCCGCACTGGTTGTAATCACAACTGGAATCCCTTTATCTAAAGCTCGAATAATGGCAGGCATCATTTTTGGCGCTACTTGTCCGCGTCCAACACCTTCTAAAACTATTCCTGCCACACCACTATCAATTGCCGCATCTATAAATAAACCATCAGCTCCGATGTAACATTTAATTACAACGACTTCAGGGAGATCTAAACGAATATCAAAGCATTCATGTTCTAATGGCTTTTGGTAAAGAAAAACTTGATCATTATCAATAATTCCTAAGTAACCGAAACCAAACGCACTAAAGCCTTGGATGTTGGATGCATGTACTTTTTTTACATATCGGGCTGCAAAAATTCGTTCATTAAAAACAACGACAGTCCCAGCTTGGCGTAAATTTGTTTCGCAGGCGGTATAAATTGCATGGCGAATATTAATATAAGCATCTGTTCCTGGTTCTTCTGGCGCTCTTTGTGATCCAGTAACCACTACAGGTCTTGTATCTGTTACAGCAAGGTCAAGAAAATAAGCCGTCTCCTCTAATGAATCCGTTCCATGTGTAACAACGATGCCATCATAGGTTTCATCCATAAAAATAGACTCGATCAGCTGTTTCAAACTAATTAAATCTGGAAGTGTAATGTGCATAGACGGTAATTGAAAAGTAGAATAAATATCTATTTGAATCTCCGTTGGCAATTTACATAAAGCGGCTAACTCTTCTCCTGATAACTCTCCAGATGCAAGTTTCCCTGATTCTGTTTTCTTACTCGCGATTGTGCCACCTGTCGTAATTAATGCGACTCTTGCCATCGTCCATTCCCCCTACATTTTTTCCTTTTAAACGAACAAATGAGTCTCGGAAGCGTTTCCCAGACCCATTCAGTGTTGTTTATTACTGTGGAATTGTTAGAACTGTACCAACTGGAACATCATTACTTCCAAGTCCATTGGCTTGTTTGATTTTTTCTACGCCTGCAGCAGCTCCTGCACTTCCATAGGCTGAACGGGCAATCCCGTATAGCGTTTCTCCTGCTTGAACAGTGTGCGATCCACCAGCAGCTTTTTGTTGCGCAGCTTCATCTGCTTTTTTCTGCGCAGCCTCAGCCGCAGCTTTCTCTTCGGCCGCTTTTTCTTCGGCCGCTTTTTGATTAGCAGCTTCTTGTGCTTGTTTCGCTTCTTCGGCCTTTTTAGCAGCTTCGGCATCTTGTTCTTTCTTTGTAGCAGCAGCTTTTTCTTCCGCGGCTTTTTTTTCTTCAGCCGCTTTTTCGGCTGCGGCTTTTTCTTCCGCGGCTTTTTTTGCTTTTGCTTTTTCTTCTTTTGCTTGTGTGTTGTCAGATACACTTACAGTTGATTCTGTCTCGGTTTTGACTTCGTTAGATCCCATATTTTGAACAGTAACGAATACAATCACAATGACGATTGGTATTAACAGAAAAAATACAATTAATAAATTCAATAATGGATATCTAAAAATGGTTTTCTTTTTTCCTCGTCTGCTATCAGAACGGGATAACATCGGTGGTTCGTTATTAAATTCATCTTGCTCTTCTGAACTCATATCGTAATCAACCGGTTCTTCAAATTCCCGTTTATCTTTTTGTTTTTTTGCCACTCAAAGTTCCTCCTTTAGTGCTCTCTAAAATTATCCTATGCACTATTATTGGCACAGAGAAGTGTTACATATGATATTAAAAATGAAATGCCTTTGAAATAATTATACCCATAAATGTAACATCCAACAACACTTAAACCGCTTTTTTACTAAAAAAAGCAATAATAATTTTAATTTGGTGCTTATAAGGTGTAGGCGCTATCTATTTCTTACAGATTACTGAACAAAATAATAACAAGTTTTTTGCTATTAAACAAGCTTTTTTTTGCAAAAAAATGTGAAATTGTATTCTTTTTGTCGAATTTCGTAACTTTTAAAATCACTGCAATAAGTATGTTAAATAACTTTCCCAAGTAGGGACTTCTTTTCGTTGTATCATTTCTTTTTTTTCAAAGGTAGTAATATCCGCACCGTCTATATCACAACAGTTTAGCGGCTTTTCACTATCAAGGGGTTCTTCTTCAAAATAACGCATAATATAATTCCGGCGACAATCTTTTGTATGCAGATAACCAATGAATTGCTGTAAATTGGCTTGTTTCCATTTCTTGCGATAGTCTATTTTTGTAGTTATTTCTTGGGTAGTCAATCCACTCTTTTGATAGTACTCGATAAAACGCTGCTCTGATTCGGGTAATGTTTTCAGCTGTTCCTTTGTTAAATGGATTAAACTTGCATCAGGTAAATCTTGGTCTGCTAGCTGCATTTGAATAAATTCATCTCCAGTGGCATAAAGTAGAATACCGACACTGTTTTTCGAATCTCGACCAGCTCGTCCGATTTCTTGCAAGTATGCTTCTAAATCAGCAGGCATATGATAGTGAATAACAAAACGAATATCTGATTTGTCTATTCCCATTCCAAAAGCACTCGTCGCACAAATTAAATCTAACTGACCATAAACAAATTGCTGTTGAATCATAATCCTATCTTCCGCTTCCATATCCCCGTGATAATAGGCGACTTGTAGGCCAGATATTTCGCTCAATTCACGCGCTATCCTTTCTGCTAATTTTTTACTTGAAAAATACACAATACCCGGCGTTTGCAGTTTTGAAACTAGTTCATACAAACGTTCTTTTTTTAAATTTTGGTTCGTAAATTTTTCTACTTGTAAAGAAATGTTTGAACGGTTCACTGAATAAATAATTTGTTTGCAGTCTTTTAATTGAAGTTGCGCTAAAATATCTGCTCGAACTTTTTTGGTGGCTGTTGCAGTAAGCACCATTGTTACTGGGAAATTCGCCTCTTGAATAAACAAACCTAACATTAAATAATCCGGACGAAAATCATGCCCCCACTGAGAAATACAATGTGCCTCATCAATTACAAATAAACTAATTTTCTGCTTCAAAAGAAGGCTTTTTATCTTATCATTATTCAACATCTCTGGTGATAAAAATAAAAATTTGTATAAATGGATGTTAGCAAGAATTTGGTTTTTCTCGTCTCGTTTCAAAAAACTATTAAGTGCAGCAACGCGTTTTTCCCCATGTGCACGCATTCGTTCCATCTGGTCTTGCATTAACGAAAGAAGCGGTGACACAATCACAACTAAGCCCTCCATCAAATATCCCGCTAATTGATAGCAAATAGTCTTTCCAGTTCCAGTGGGTAACATAGCAAACGTGTTCTCCCCTGCTAATGTAGCTTCAATTACTTCTTTTTGTCCTGGGCGGAATTCTTCAAAGCCAAGATATGATTTTAGTTTCTTTTCTAGACTCATGCTATTCCTCCTCTACTCACCACAGCTAGCCGGATTTGATAATAATCCAAGTCTGGGAATTCTGCTTTGATTTCGCGCAATAAATTCCATTCTTTTTGATTAATTGCTTTTATTAGCTCGTCGTCAGGCAAATAGGGTACGTTCGCATTTTTTTGTGTAGCTCTTATCTCAACAAAGTGATCTTGAATGGTACTTGTTTTTAAGTTGCGAATTTGCTCAATCGTCTCTAATTCAGCACCATTTCGCCAAAGCGTAAAAGTTTGCATAGCAGAGGTAGTTAAAGCAGTTAATTCGTTTGGGATTAAACTACTTAAAATAGTCCATTTCTCGTGTGTTTGCTTTATCACAGCGAATAAATGATGGATTTCATGCAATATTTCGAAATAAATATCCCACTTCGGCTGATTATATTTTGAAGCAATTTGTTCCATCGTATAGCCCATTAATTCACCACCAGAAAAACGTTCTACTAAATATTCTGGTTTTGCTACTTCTAGCTCTTTGAACCAGCTAGTCAGTTCTATAAATAAGTTATCGGCTAAAGTGGCTTGTACTTGATTTGTTAGCCAGTTTTTAATGAATAATTGTACTTTTTTGTCACGAATGACTGGTAAATAGTATTTCTTGTTATGGTGCTTATTACTAATTACTTGTATCCCCAATCGTAAATGCGCAAAAAAATCAAAAGCTTGTCGTTGAAAGGAAAAACCTTGAAACCACGGATAATCTATTTCAAAGCTAGGCTCGATATTCCCTTGTATAATATAGCCATTTTCGGTAGAAGAAACCATACCGTTTTGGACCAAATCTGTTAGCCGTACTTCCAAATAACTTGATTTTAAATTTGGTACCAATCCGAATAGGTGTTGCATTTGAAAAAGATGAGCATCTTGAACAGCTTGTCCAGTTCTCCGCCCAACTAAAATTGTCTGTAAAAACGGTAACTTCCTTGGTGTGACAGATTTTTTTAAAATAGTTAATATGTAATTATCAAGCTTATCCAAGACTTTCCACCACCTTTTTTTACTCCTATTATCATACCACAGAAACACTTGTTCGACACTGGTTTGACTAAAAAAACTTTATCAATTTATGGTACAATAGAAAAAGAAAAAATCTAGCTTCAATGAGTCATTTTAGAAAGGAAGCGGAGTATATTGAAATATTGTCGCGTCGAAAAAGATACTTGTATTGCTTGTGGAGCTTGTTCTATTCATGCCCCTGATGTGTTTGATTATGATACAGAAGGACTTGCATTTAATATTTTAGATAATAATACTGGTACAAAAGTAATTCCAGAAGATTTAACAGAGATGGTCATTGATGCTGAGTTCGCTTGCCCATCACTTTCTATCCAGGTTTCTGATAAACCATTTCATTAAAAAATCCGCGAGCCCATTCTGGACTCACGGATTTTATTTATTTCAACGGCTAACTTCTTGTTGACGTTTTTCGAATTTGCGCCGTTCTTTTGCAGTTTGATTTTTAGCAATCCATTTTTTCATTCGTGAATAAAGCAGTAAGAAGACTGCACTAACGATAACTCCTTTTAATAGGTTAAACGGTACAATCGCATAAGTGATTAGCCATGCAACATCTGTATTCGCCGGCAGTCCACCTAGTTTAATATAAAATGGTAATAAAACAAAATAATTAAATACTGTCATTGCGAGTGTCATTAACACCGTACCAACCGCGGTTGAAAGAACCATACCTTTTGTTGTACGAAACCAGTGAAATAAATAATAAATCGGCAGGACATAAAATATTCCTGAAATAAAGTTAGCTAGTTCTCCAACAGGGATACCAACTGGGCTACCAGAAACAATATATAGTAACACATTTTTGATCAACTCCACTAATATCACCGCTAATGGACCGAATAGAAGTCCACCAAGTAAAGCTGGGATGTCACTAAAATCAAGCTTTAAAAATGGTGCACTTGGTAGTAATGGAAATTGGAGCATCATTAATATGAATGCTACAGTTCCAAGTACTGCCACACTTACAAAGACCTTCATTGAATAATTCTTCATTGTCATTTCTCCCTTGATGTTCACCAAGAAGCGAGTGACGCCATTTAACGAATGCAACCCAAGCAAATAAAAAACCTCAACTAATAAAGTTGAGGGAGAGTTTGTGAAAAGATAAACAAACGTTAGATGCTCAAATAAACATCACAGCTTGCTAACACATGCTCGTGAAGACAAACGAAAAGGTCTGTCAACATCTTCTCCCATCCAGACTATACTGTCGGTCCTGGAATTACACCAGAGTCAACTGCTAAAAAAGCAGATCGTGGACTTTAACCACCGGTCGGGAATTGCACCCTGCCCCGAAGATGAACGAATATTTTCTTACAAATTTTATTTTACCATGAATAAATATTTTCGCAAGTCCTTTTGTATATTTTTTCACGTAAGCGCTTTCTCTACTATTCCAATGTGAAGCTTGGATAAATGAGTCGCTAAAATGAAAACTAGCAGAAATCATGTCTATTCCATTTTCCAAAATGGCTATATACAATGATTTCTACTTTTCTATTTTCCACCTTTTATTGTTAAAACTTGGTTATGGCCCAGGGTCTTATTCTCTACCATGGAATATTTGTTGATAATGATTCTGCTAGTGATTGATTTTCTTTCAAACGAATTTTACGAGCAATACTTCTTGCCTCTGCACCAGCATGAATTCTTTTTTGCTCTTCTGTTTCTGGTTCAACAAGCGGAACTTCTACTGTTTTCCCGTCTTTATCAAGGGCCACAAAAGTTAAAAATGAAGTAGCTGCTAAATAACGTTCGCCTGTTTTTAAATTCTCTGCAATAATTTTCACAAAAATTTCCATTGAACTCCTACCAGTAGAAGCAACATAAGACTCTAAACAAACGGAATGATCATTTTTAATTGGTTTTAAGAAGTCAACGGAGTCTGTTGAGGCTGTCACTATTTCTGTTCGACAATGACGAGAAGCACTAATAGATGCTGTGTCATCAATGTAGGTCATTAAGCGACCTCCAAATAAGGTATTATGATTATTTGTATCAGAAGGGAATACCCTACTTGTCTTAATTACTAAAGATTCCTTACAAAATTTTGTTTGTCTTTTTTTCATTTTTTTCGCTCCATTCTATTTATCCGAGAGGCAAAGTAATAATAAAATCTGAGCCTTTGCCAAGTTCACTTTTTACAGAAATTTTTCCATTATGTGCTTCCACAATGTTTTTAACGATAGCTAAACCAATACCTGTCCCGACGGCTTTTCCTCGTTTTCGAGCTTTGTCCGCTTTATAAAAACGTTCAAATAAATAAGGAATATCTTCTTCGGCAATTCCGCTACCATTATCAGAAACAGTAATAATAAGTTTATTTTTTGTTTCATCAATTGTTTGTTTTAAAACCACTTTACCTGCATATCCTTCTTTCCCAGTATGACGAATCGCATTCATAATTAAGTTAATTAATACTTGCTCCATTCGGTCAGGATCGTAAGAATATTCTAAATCAGGCGTTTCTAATTCTAAACCTAATTCGACAGAGTTTTCTTTTGCTAACACATCAAAGTTCGAGATTACTTTTTCAAGTAGTGGCGCCAGTGGTAATTTTTGATTGTCCATTTGGTTGAATCCAGCTTCCATCCGCGCAAGGTCTAGCATATCATTGACCAAACGACCGATACGAAGGGATTCATCATAAATAATTTGCGCAAATTCCCGCACTTCTTCGTCTGATTGGGCAACTCCATCAATAATTGCTTCACTATAACCTTGCAACATTGAAATTGGCGTACGCAGTTCATGCGAAACATTATTCACAAAATCACTTTTCATTTTTTCTAGTTGTTTCTCTTCCGTCATATCCCGAATAACCGCTACCACACTTCGAACATGCTCCCCAGTATAAAGTAACGTCAAGATTGCCACATAGGTTCGGTCAGCGAAAGTAATTTCACCTACTTGAGATTCCTTTGCTTCTAATGTATCTTCCAGCAAATTATCTAGCGCAACTGGGATAAGCACTTTTTCGGTGTTTTCAGATGAAAAGAACCAATTATGTAAAAATTCTTCTGCCGGCGGATTGCTTAAAATAATTGTTTTGTCGATGCTAAACTTAATGACACCATCAGCCATACCTACTAATATATTGGATAATTGCTCTTTTTCTTGTCTGAGTGCACTGACATTATATTTTAGCTGTTTTGCCATATCATTAAATGCAACACCCAGTTCACCAATCTCATCATGGGTATATGTTGGAACGCGATTATCAAAATTACCTTTTGAAACAGCAATTGCAATTTTTTTCATTTCTCGAAGCGGAAAAGCCATTCTTGAAGAGAAAACAAAAGATAAGATAGAGGTGATAAAAACGGCAATAATACCGGAAACAATAAGTGTAGTCATCGTTTTTTTATTTACTTGCAAAATAGTATTATAAGATTGATAAACATATACCACGCCCGAATCGCCATTATCTAACTTGAAATTTTGGGCAGAAACTTCTACAGGTAATGAATGATTATCTATTTTGAAATTGTACTTCATTGTCACAATATTTTCTGTTTCTAAAGCTTTGTCTAATGTCTTATCGGCAATTAACTTGTTTGCCGACTCCTTAGAAACATAATCAGGTGATTGTAATTGGTATACGTTTTTACCATTTTCTTCAATGATAATCCCCATCGTATTGTCTAGTAAAGTAAGGGGAGAATCATTTTTATTTTCAGTCGAAATAACCGCATCGTTTTCTTTCATCACATTAATAATGCTCGTTGTAGTTTCTTCTAATTCTTTCGTTATTTTCTCGATATTATTTTTTTCATAAATCATCGCAACTAAAAATCCTGATATAACTAAAATACCAATTAACAATAAAATAATCGTGCTCCAAATTTTGCCAACGATACTATTCCATATTTTCATCCATCTCACCTCGCTTCCCATAAAAAAACAACGGAACAAAGCACGTGCGGCATAACACTTGCCGATTAAACGTCTTTGTCCGCTATCTTTGTAAGTTTATTCTTCTGGAACTTCGAATTTATACCCTAGACCCCAAACTGTTACGATCATTCTTGCAGCGTCTTCGGATACATCATGTAATTTTTCACGAAGTCTTTTTACGTGTGTATCAATAGTACGTAAATCACCGAAGAACTCATAGCGCCACACTTCTTTTAAAAGTGACTCACGATCAAAAACTTTATCAGGTGATTTAGCTAGGTAATATAATAAATCATATTCTTTCGGCGTTAAACCAATTTCTTTTCCATCCACAATAACACGATGAGCTTCATTATCAATTTTCAAATGAGGGAAAGTAATAATATCACCCGGTGTTCCGTTCATTCCTTCTTCAGAGTTTTGTTTTGCACGGCGAAGGACAGCCTTCACTCGGAGTACGACTTCTCTTGGACTGAATGGTTTAACAATATAATCATCTGCCCCCACTTCAAAGCCCTGCACTCGATTTGCTTCTTCTCCTTTTGCCGTTAGCATAACAACGGGTGTTGCTTTAAATTCTCTTAATTCACGGCAAACTTCAATTCCGTCTTTACCTGGCATCATTAAATCAAGTAGGATTACTTCATAATTATTGTTCAGTGCCATGTCTAATGCCTGGTCACCATCACTAGCCTCTTCAATTCGATAGTTCTCTCTTTCAAGATACATCTTAAGAAGGCGGCGAATTCGATCCTCATCATCCACAACAAGCACTCTAACTTGTTCACTCATAAGTACTCATCCCCTAACTCTCATTTACATACAGAATTAACTACCTAATTAAATGGAAATTCTCGTACCCACATACGAAAATACGCACCATTTCCTATACCAAATTTCCTACGAATTAAATTATACATGTTTTTCACAAAACACGCTAATAGAAAGTTCATTTAAAGTAGAAAATTAGTTTTCTGCCATGTCTTTATTATTACTTTTTCTTGCCAAATCGCGCTTCTGTCTTTAATTGTTTCACTTCATGATGGGATAATTCTCTACGCTCACCTGCATTTAAGCCACGTAAATTTAAGAAAGAATATTCTTCTCTTGATAATTTTTGCACTTCAAATCCAACTGCTTCAAACATTTTACGTACTTGACGGTTACGACCTTCATGAATCGTAATCTCGACAATTGCTTTATCTTTCGCCTTATCGGAGGAACGGATTTTCACTTTTGCGGGAGCTGTTTTACGACCATCAATAACAACGCCACGTTCTAGTTCACGAATTACTTCTCGTTCCGGAATACCTTTAATACGAGCAATATATGTTTTCGCTACTTCATTTTTAGGATGCATCAGTAAGTTAGCAAAATCCCCATCATTTGTCATTAAAAGTAAGCCAGATGTATCATAATCAAGTCTTCCTACTGGGTAAAGTCGTTCTGGAATATCGGTAAAATAATCTGCTACCGTTGTACGTCCTTTATCATCTGTCACTGCTGATACAGTCCCTCTTGGTTTATAGAATAGGAAATAGCGATGTTCTTCTTTTGTTAACTGAATTCCTTCGACTTCAATTCGTTCGGAACCACTAACTTTCACACCTAATTCGGTTACTACTTTACCATTCACTGTTACTTTACCCTCTTTTATTAGAGTTTCTGCTTTTCTTCTGGAAGTAATACCTGCATTCGCAATCACTTTTTGTAAACGTTCCATATTTATTCCTCCTCCTGTTCTTTAGTTTGGTTAAACCGGTCAAAAAACAGGTCCATTTCGTTTTGGTCTGGTTCTTCTGCTTCTGGGTCAGCGAGCTTTGGTAAATCGTCTAAAGAATTCAGTCCAAATGCATCTAAGAATTCACTCGTTGTTACATATAGCTTCGCTCGTCCAGCACCGTCTACTCGGCCTTTGTCAGTTACGAGACCTTTAGCAACTAATGTTCGAATCGGCCCATCTGTTTGAACGCCTCGAACCTCATCCACTTCCATACGAGTTACCGGTTGTCTGTAAGCAATAATCGCTAATGTTTCGAGTGATGCTTGTGATAAAACAGTATTGCTTGGAACTTCCACTAACTTCCTTAAGTATTCAGCATGCGCTTTTTTGGTAGCTAGCTGAAATGTCCCAGCAAGTTCTAATAAAATAAGCCCTCGATCAGTATTTTCATTATAGCGTTCGTTTAACAATTCTAATAAATTGAGTGCTTCAATGTGCGTGATTTCCATGACTCCCGTTAATTGTTCTGTCGAAAGTCCTGCGTCACCAGCAGCAAAAAGCAAGCTCTCTAAAACACCTAATTGTTCTTCTCTCGTCACGACTTTTCTTCCCCTTTACCTAACACATATAAATCGGCAAAACTTTCCACTTGTTCCACTTCCACTAATTTTCGTTTCATTAGTTCTAAGAGTGCCAAAAACGTTACGACTAATTGTTCTTTGGTTTGCTCTTCAAATAACTCATCAAACCGCAAGCGATGATTTTGGTGTTTTTGTAATTTTTCCATGACGGAATCCATACGATCATCAATTGAAATTTCCTGTGTTGTAATTCTTGTATGAAGTGGCTTATTTAGTTTTTTACGGCGAAGCATTTTGTTAAATGCACTTAACATATCATTTAGTGATACATCTAATTCTGCCACGTTCGTTCCATCATCATATTCAGCAAGATCCATCGGCGGTTTACTGAAATAAAAGCTCCGTTCTGCTTCTTTTTCTTTGAGTTCTTTGGCAGCTTCTTTAAAGCGTTTATACTCCATAAGTTTTTCAACTAGAGCCTCTCGCGGATCTTCTTCCTCCTCTAGTGTATCATAATCAATTTCTAATTCCTGTTTTGGAAGAAGCATTTTACTTTTTATCGCGAGTAAGGTGGCTGCCATAACCAGATATTCGCTTGCTATATCTAGTTCCATTTCTTGCATCGTATGAACAAATTCCATATATTGGTCCGTAATCTCAGCCATCGGAATATCATAAATATCCACCTCTAGCTGTCCAATTAAGTGGAGAAGTAAATCAAGAGGTCCTTCAAACGCATCTACTTTAAAATTCATTTCTACCATGTTTGTCCCGCCCTACTATAATGAAAGATCATTTTGCACTAAATTTTCATATGTTTCCCGGGCAACTATGAGTTTATCGATGCCGTTCTCTACAAAAACAACTGGCGGCCTTGGAATTCGATTATAATTACTAGCCATTGCATAACCATAAGCACCCGTACAAAAGACTGCCAAAACTTCACCCGCATTTGATTTTGGTAGCGGTAAATCCCAAATTAGCATATCGCCAGACTCACAACACTTCCCAGCAATCGCTACGGTTTCTTCGGGCACCTTTTCTGGACTTGCGGCAAGAACCGCATCATAATGAGCGTCATAAAGTGCTGGCCGAATATTGTCAGACATACCGCCATCCACTGCCACATAATTTCTAATACCAGGAACTTCTTTTCTGGAACCAACTTTGTATAATGTCGTCCCTGCTTCACCCACGAGAGAACGACCTGGTTCAATCCAAATCTCTGGAATGGCAATAGCATTTGTACTTGCGACATCACGCACTTCCTCGATGATTTGGCGAACATACTCGCTCGGCTCTAATGGTTCATCTTCAGCAGTATAACGAACCCCAAAGCCTCCCCCAAGATTAAGTACTTGTGAATCAAAACCTAATGTCTGATGCCATTCAACTAATTTATCCATAATGCGTCGGGCCGCTAATTTAAAACCAGTCGTTTCAAAAATTTGTGACCCAATATGACAATGTAAACCAATTAAATCAAACGACGCGCTTGCATGCAACACTTGTTTAATCGCTGCTTCTGCTTGTCCATTCGTAAGTCCAAAACCAAATTTCGAATCATCTTGTCCAGTTAAAATATAATCATGTGTATGTGCTTCAATCCCTGGTGTGACGCGAATTAAAACAGCTGCTTTTTCATTTCTTTCTATTAATATATCTTCTAATAAACTAATTTCATAATAATTATCCAGTACAAAACAGCCAATACCGTAATCCAGTGCCATATTTATCTCTTCTGCACTTTTGTTATTGCCATGAAAATGAATTCGCTCTGCTGGAAATCCTGCTTTAATTGCAGTATATAATTCCCCGCCAGAAACAACATCAAGCGATAAACCTTCCTCTGCCATCAACTGATAAATCGCAACAGCTGAAAATGCTTTACTGGCATAAGCTACTTGCGCCTTCACACCTAACTCTTCAAAAGTTTTTTTAAAACCTCTTGCACGGTCTCGGATTAGCGCGACATCATAAACATATAACGGCGTGCCGTATTTCTCAGCCAGCTTTAAAGTGTCCACCCCTCCAATTTCGAGATGTCCTTCTGCATTTACATTTACTGTTCCTAGCCGTTCAAACGTCACGCCAATCCCACCTTTACATTATAGATTTTTAAAAGTTCTTTTATATAGTAGCATACTAAGAAGCCGAGCGACAATAACTATCTGAAAATAATATCAAATCCATCAAAAAAGTCCAGCTGATTTCATTATCTTCTTTCTTCAGAAAATAATGAAATTAGCTGAACTTATACAACCGATTATTTTAAGAAATTTTAGCCACAATTGCTTTTACATATTGTAAAAACGTGCTACGAACTTGATCCGTTGTTTCGATTACTTCTGTGTGCGAAAGTGGTTGGTCAAGAATTCCAGCCGCCATATTCGTAATACAAGAAATACCGAGAACGCGTAATCCTGCATGGTTAGCAATGATTACTTCTGGTACAGTCGACATTCCAACTGCATCTGCTCCAAGTGTGCGCATCATTTGAATTTCAGCAGGAGTTTCGTATGTTGGACCACTAAATCCCGCATAAACACCTTCGCGAATAGTTAAACCAAGCTCTTGCGCAATTAATCTAGCTTCCACACGTAATGCCAAATTGTAAGCTTCTGACATATCTGGGAACCGTGGGCCAAAATGTTCGTCATTCGGTCCGATAAGTGGGCTTGTCCCAGTGAAATTAATATGGTCAGAAATCAACATCAAATCGCCAGCAGAATACAGCTCGTTAACCCCACCCGCTGCATTCGTTACAACTAAAACTTCGACCCCTAATTCCCTCATAACACGAACTGGGAAAGTAACCTCCTGCATCGAATAGCCTTCATAAAAATGGAAGCGGCCTTGCATAGCTACTACTTCTTTGTTCTCTAATTCGCCGAACACAAATTGGCCAGCATGTCCTTCCACTGTAGAAACTGGAAAATGAGGAATCTCACTATAAGAAAGTTTAGTTGGTTGGTTGATTTCATCCGCAAGCACACCTAAACCTGACCCAAGAATCAAACCAATTTTTGGTGAACCCGTGTAACTTTCTCTAATTTTCGCAACTGCTTCATTTACTTTTTCTAAACTCATTTTTGTTCCTCCCTTTCCCTATTTCAAGTCTGCTAAGAAACTTTTTCCATATTCAGGCATTTTAACATCAAAATTGTCTGCTACCGTCGCCCCAAGATCTGCAAAAGTTTTGCGCAGCCCAAGTTCGGACCCGCCATTTTTAAAGCGCGGTGAGTAGACAAGTAGTGGAACAAATTCACGTGTATGATCTGTCCCCGAGTATGTTGGGTCGTTACCATGGTCAGCTGTGATAATAAGTAAATCATCATCCGTTAATTTTTCCATTACTTCTTCTAAACGACCATCAAAGTCAACTAGCGCATCCGCATAGCCTTGTGGATCACGGCGATGACCAAATAGTGCGTCAAAATCTACTAAGTTAAGGAAACTCATACCATTAAAGTCTTTATCTAGCACAGCGATAAATTGATCCATTCCATCCATATTGGATTTCGTGCGAATTGATTCTGTCACACCTTCTCCGTCAAAAATATCGGAAATTTTCCCAATCGCAATAACGTCTTTGCCGCCATCTTTAAGTGCATCCATCACAGTCGGTTTAAATGGTTTTAGTGCATAGTCATGACGATTTGGTGTTCTAACAAATGCACCAGGTTCGCCGACAAATGGGCGCGCAATAATCCGGCCAAGCATGTACGGATCATCTAGTGTGATTTTACGGCAGAATTCACAAATCTCGTATAATTCCTCTAACGGAACCACATCTTCATGTGCCGCAATTTGTAACACTGAATCAGCAGAAGTATAAACAATTAACGCGCCTGTTTTCACATGTTCTTCGCCAAGTTCAGCCATGATTTCCGTACCACTAGCAGGTTTATTACCGATTACTTTTCGACCAGTTTTTGTTTCGATTTGATTGATTAAATCATCTGGAAATCCGTCCGGGAAGACACGGAATGGGGTATCAATATAAAGTCCCATAATCTCCCAGTGCCCAGTCATCGTATCTTTTCCATTTGAAGCTTCTTGCATTTTTGTATAATAAGCAAGTGGTTTTTCTGCTTTTTTAATCCCTTCAATTTCACGAATATTTGATAAGCCAAGTTTGCCCATTTCTGGCATTTTTAAGCCGCCAACATATTTCGCAATATGACCAAATGTATCTACATCAAAATCACCAAATTCAGCAGCATCTGGGGCTTCCCCGATACCAACTGAATCCATTACAACTACATGTACTCGTTTAAATTTATCTGGCATATTTACTCATCCTTTTCCATTATATTTTTTAAGCGCGCGGGTGAAATTGTTTGTAGACGTCCTTTAGGCGCAGCTTGGTTACATGGGTATAAATTTGCGTAGTGGAGATGTCAGCATGTCCAAGAAGTTCTTGCACCGAGCGGAGATCTGCTCCGTTTTCAAGTAAGTGCGTGGCAAATGAATGACGCAAAGTATGCGGTGTAATTGGTTTTTCAATGCCCGATTCTTTCGCAATACCTTTTAAAATTTTCCAAAAACCTTGTCTTGTAAGTCCTTGACCGTGATGATTTAAAAACACGAAATCATTGCGGTATTTCGGTCTTCTAAGTTTTGGCCTTGCTTCTTCCAAATAATGTTCTAACACAGTGGTCGCCGTTTTACCAAGCGGAATGATTCTTTCTTTATCCCCTTTACCAATGGTTTGAATAAAACCCATTTGGAGATGTAAATCATCCATTTTCAGTTGAACAAGTTCAGTAACACGAAGCCCTGTCGCGTATAAAATCTCCATCATCGCTTGATCACGAAGTCCAAGCGGTGTACTTGTATCTGAAGAATTAAGTAGTAACTCTACATCGTCTAAATTTAACACTTTCGGCAATCCTTGTGCTTGTTTTGGCGTTTCAATTTGAATCATTGGGTCATGGGACATTTTCCCATCATGCATTAAATAATGAAAAAAAGACCGTAGTGAAGCAACGTATCTCGCTACACTTCTTGCTGATTTCCCTTCTTTTCTAGCAAACGTCATGAATCCAACTATATCACTTCGTTCCAAAGTATTCGGGTCAGTAAATGTTCCAGATGTGTTCATATAAGAAACAAAATAGTATAAATCCCGCTCGTAAGCTTTTATCGTGTTCGCGGATAAACCTTTCTCTACAATTAAAAAATGTAAAAAATCATCTATCAAATCATTCATAAGCATTTCCTCCACAAGTCCTATTCTACCATGTTCCGTCTTCAGTGAAAACGTTTAAGTAACGAAAAAAACATGTAATACTTTTCGCGCAATTCAGTCCATCTTTTTTCCACAAAAAAAGTTTGAGATAGGTTATCTCAAACTCAGCCATTATTTTTTTTGGGTTTTTGTCTGCAATCTGCGCAAACTCCTTGAAAAGTTAGACGGTGATCTTTTACAAGAAAATTCCATTTAGATTCCACAATCTTTTCCACATCTTCTAGTAAATCTTCTTGAATTTCCTCTACTGAACCACATTCTAAACAAACAAGGTGATGATGGAAATGTTTCGCGCCTTCTTGTCGTAAATCATAACGTGAAACACCATCTCCAAAGTTAATTTTATCAACCACGCGAAGTTCTGTAAGCAGTTCTAGCGTTCTATAGACAGTTGCCAGGCCAGTGTCAGGCGCAATATCTTTCACACGCAAGAAAACTTCCTCTGCACTTAAGTGATCTTTTTCATTTTCCAGTAAAACGCGAACAGTTGCTTCTCGCTGTGGGGTTAGTTTATAGCTAGCATCATGAAGTTGTGCTTTAATGCGACCAATACGACCTTCCATTCTGGTTCCTCCCTTAGTTGCAATAACAAGCTGCCTTTCTAAATTATCATCATTATCATTTAACAGTAACTACAGTTTATAATAATTATAAATAAAATGCAAGTTCAAAATTCATTTTCCAGCTTATTAAATGACTCGCATTCAATTCCTATTGCTTATGTTTACTAAGATATCACAAAAGCAATAGGCTGTCTACAATGATTATCAATTACTAAATAATTTCTCGTTATTAATAATAATTATTATTTAGCTTTAGCTAGTAAGAACAAGAAATAAGGAGCTCCGATAACGGCCACCACAATTCCAGCAAATATTTCAGAGGGTTGAATTATTAAGCGACCAATCGTATCGGCTAACAGTAACAAGAGTCCACCCGAGAGCGCTGCAGTTACCATCACCCAGCGATGCGCCGAGCCAACTAATTTTCTCGCAATATGCGGTCCAATCAACCCAATAAAAGCAATCCCTCCACTGACAGATACACAAGCAGCTGCAAGCCCAACAGCAACAATTAAAAGAATGAATTTTTCTCGTTCTACGCGGACACCAAGCCCTGTAGCCACTTGATCTCCAAAAGAAAGCACATCAAGAGTCTTCACTTTCATAAAAGCAACTGTACCTAAAACAACTAGCCATGGTAACAAAGCAAAAACATATTGCCAGCTAGATGCCCAAATATTCCCAGCCATCCATTCTGCATAACGTTGATAATTTTGCGGATCAAGACGAATTGTTAGCAGGGTAATAAGTGCCGCAATTGCCGCCGCAACAGCAATCCCAGTGAGCAACAAACGATTAGGAAGCAGCCCTTCGCTTCTACTGTAAGAAAGCCCATAAACAACAAACGCTGTCAAAATCGCACCAATAAAACCAATAAATGGCATAAATAGAACCGGTACCTCCATTGTAGAAGGAAAGAAAGAAATATAGAGCATTACCGCCAAACCAGCACCATTATTAATCCCTAAAATCCCCGGATCAGCAAGTCCATTTCCAGAAATCCCTTGCAAAATCGTCCCTGATACAGCAAGACCCGCGCCTACTAACAGCGCAATAACAATTCTCGGCAAACGAAACTCAGTAACAATTAGTTGTGTTCCCCCGTCTGCCATCCCAAAAAACGACTTGATTACTTCTAGAAATGGCAACTTAGAATACCCAGCATTGACACTGTATGTAAAAGTAAAAATAATTAGTACCGTTAAAATAATTAAAGTCCAAACACGCCGTGACTTTTTTTGTTTTTCTGCTGTTGTCATATACATTATAAGTTCCTCCTTTCCTTACGAGCTACATATAGGAAGAAAGGAACCCCAATAAGCGCAAAAATAACACTAATCGGCGTTTCATACGGCGGATTGATAGTTCTTGCAACAATATCAGCAATTAATGTCAAAAAGGCACCAACGACAGCTGAACACGGAATAATCCACCGATAATCCACTCCAACTAAAAACCGAACTAAATGAGGTACAATTAACCCAATAAACCCAACCGGACCAACGACAGAAACAGCTAAACCAGCAAGTACTAGCACAACCACCATCGAGGCAATTTTGATAAAAGTCGTTTTTTCGCCAAGTCCTACTGCAATATCATCCCCTAAGCTTAAAATTGTAATGGATTTACTTAGTAGAATCGCCGCTATTAAGGCACCTAGTAACCATGGCCAAATTGCTTGAAGCTGACTCCATTTCACCCCAGCAACACCACCGGCATACCAGAATGCTAAATCCTGGCTTAATTTAAAATAAATTGCAATACCTTCACTAAGCGCCGTCAAAAGTGAACTAACCGCCGCTCCTGCAAGAACTAATCTTGTTGGCGACATCGCATTTCCTGCAATCGAGCTAACTCCAAATACCATAAAAGCACCAATTGCTGCACCAACAAAAGAGAAGATAATCAGTGAGTTATAACTAAGCCCCGGCATAAATGCAAAACAAATCGCCACCATAAAAGTAGACCCTGCGTTTAACCCTAAAAGCCCCGAATCTGCTAGTGGATTTCGTGTAATTCCTTGCATAATTGCACCAGCAACTGCAAACGCCGCTCCAATTGCCATATCCGCAATTACTCTCGGAACCCGCAAGCTCCGAATAATCTGATGATCTGTTTCAGAACTATTATAATGAAAGATTGCATCCCAGACAGTACCTAAGTGAATATCTGCTGCTCCAACCGCAATACCAAAAAGCGCCATAATAAGAAGTAATAACAGGCCTGCTGTAAGTATAAAAATAGCGACAGTTGGTCTTGTGTTCATTTTTAACTGTTTTGACTTATCCATCTGCACAAATTCCTTCCATCTAAAATGTCCGCGCCTACCAGGTGATAATAATTATCAATCGTAAAGAAAATTATATCAATTTAATTAACTAATCGCAATGTTTAGTTGGATTCTAGAAGTTTGTTAACCACAATATCCAACTGACCTTCAACAGCTAACGGATCATAATAAAACATCGTATCAAAATCCATTTGATAAACATGGTTTGCTTTAAATGTCGGTAAGTTTTTCCAAATTGGTGAACTTGTTAAATCTTTTAACGTTTTTTCGCCATCTTTTGCACTACCGGAAGACGTATTCGTGACAAACATCTGATCAGCTGCATATTCTGGTAAAACTTCTAGTGAGATTTTCTGCCAGTCTTGACCGTTTAGTACCTCTTGCTGAATTTTGGCTGGAGCTTTAAGCTGAAGTGCATTATAAATCGCTTGCCCCCCACGCCCCATGTTTTGACCCATAACGTAAAAATCTTTATCTTGTACTTCATAAATACCAACCGTCTCATCTGCCGCTAGTTTTCCTGCTAATTTCTCCCTCGCTTCTTTAGCTTTTTGGTGGAAACTATCTAGCCATGCTTCTCCGGCTTTCTTTTCTCCAACTAAATCAGCAATTTGGCGAACGTCTTCTTCTACTGTTTTGGATGTTGCATATGGAATCAAAACAGTAGGAGCAATTTTCGTCATTTGTTCAAACTCATCTTCATTTGAAACAATGATTAAATCTGGTTTCAATTCTGCTACTTTTTCAGCAGAAACTGGGTCGCCAATATCTTGAATTCCTTTTACTTTCTCTTTCAAGAAAGGATTTTCCATTTGTTTTGCTCTTGCACCAACTGGCTCCAACCCAAGTAACACCAGATTTCCCAAGTATTCGGAAGCTACTATCCGTTTTGGATGAGTTGGAATTTCCACTTTTTTTCCGTTTGACATCGTATATGTACGCATCTCCGCTTTATTATTTTCAGCCGAGTTATTATCTCCACAAGCACCTAAAACCAACATGGTCAAAAGCACAAATACCAATAAACTAATACTTTTTTTCAAATTTAGCCCTCCTGTAATTGATAATACTTCTCATTTAGTATAGCGAAACTGTTCACATTGTCAACTAATATTAGCGAACTAACACTTGCATCTTTGACATAAAAACTCTATACTTAACCATTGAGAATGATTATCAACTTATTTTAAATTGGAGCGATGAAGATGAAAGACCTGCATACCGATAACTTACAAATTTCATACGACAAGCGAATCATTGTTGATGGTTTAGATATAGCCATACCGGCGAATAAAATAACCGCTCTAGTTGGCGCGAATGGTTCTGGAAAATCGACTATTTTAAAAACGATGTCCCGGTTAATGAAGCCGAGTCACGGAGCTGTATATTTGGACGGTAAAAGTATTCATCGTCAGCCAACAAAAGAAATTGCGAAACAATTAGCGATACTACCTCAAAACCCTTCTGCGCCGGATGGGTTAACCGTATTTGAATTAATTTCTTACGGCCGTTCTCCGCATCAAAGTAGCTTCAAATCAATTACCGCAAAAGATCGAGAAATTATTTTCTGGTCGTTGCGCGTAACTAATTTGACCGAATTTGCTGACAGACCGATTGATAGTTTGTCTGGTGGACAGCGCCAGCGAGCTTGGATTGCAATGGCTCTTGCCCAAGAAACAGATGTATTATTTTTAGATGAGCCGACAACATTTTTAGATATGACTCATCAGTTAGATGTCCTTAATTTACTCAAACAATTAAACCAATCTGAAAACCGGACGATAGTTATGGTTGTTCATGATTTAAACCACGCATCCCGTTATGCGCACCACATGATTGCTATTAAAGAAGGCCAAGTAATTGCAGAAGGAACCCCTGTCAGTGTGATGACCGAACAAACACTAGAAGATGTCTTTAATATCAAAGCAGATATCTTAATTGACCCACGTAGCGGTGTTCCACTTTGCCTTCCCTATGAAACTTGTAACGGTTGCGAAATTGTAAAGGAGCTTGATTCCATTGTCAAATGAGCTTTATGATGTCACCATTATCGGCGGTGGTCCAGTTGGTCTTTTCGCTGCTTTTTATAGCGGCCTTCGCTCGATGAAAACAAAAATTATCGATGCTGAACCTGCCGTTGGTGGCAAAGTGCGTTATTTTTTCCCTGAAAAAATCATACGAGATATCGGTGGGATTCCAGCTATCACTGGTGCTAACCTTATCGCTAACTTAAAAGAACAAGCCGAAACATTCCACCCAGAAATCGTCTGTAATGAACGAGTGATAGATGTCACTAAACTTTCTGATGGAACTTTTCAATTAACTACTCAAAATGGTTCAATTCATTTTTCTAAAACAATTGTTATCGCAACAGGTAGCGGTACTTTTGAAGTTAACCGCTTAGAAGCTGCACATGTAGAAGATTTTTCAGACGCTATATTTTATGATGTGAAAAATATTGAACAATTTCGTGACAAAGTGGTTGCTGTCTCTGGTGGTGGAAATTCTGCGATTGACTGGGCGCAAACATTAGAACCTATTGCAAAAGAAGTTCATTTAATTTACCGTGGTGAAGATTTCAAAGCCCATGAAGAAAGTGTCAATGCCCTAAAAAATTCCCGTGTCCAAATCCATGTTCACCATGAAATAAGCGCTCTATTCGGTTTTAACGACCAGTTATCTGAAATAATGCTTTATTGCAATCAAACAAAAAAAACCAAAACCATTTCAACAGATGTACTCTTTATCAATCATGGGGTCAAAGTTGACTTAGGAACCATGGCTGAATGGGGATTTCAATTAGCTGATTGTGGGATTGTGGTAGACGAGGAAATGCACAGTTCTGTCCCTGGAATTTTCGCTTGCGGTGACAGCGCAACCTATCCACGAAAAATCCGCATCATCGCAGCAGGACTACACGAAGGTCCGATTGCCATTAATAGCGCGAAAAAACATCTAGAACCTACTGCCGCTGACGAAGCTATGATCAGCACACATCATAAAAGCTTTATTAATTAAAAAATGATTTGGGTCCGTTTCCAAATCATTTTTTAATATCCTGTTTATGCAATAAATAGCGCAATTACTTTTATCAAAATCCGCATTTCTTCTTCCAAAATAACTTTTTGTCGCAGTAGTTCTTTCAATCGCTCGCTGTTTATGATAGTTTTTTTGGGGCAACTCCACGTTAATTCCTTCCACATTCTCCCCTCCAAACCTACAATCACCAACTAATCAAAAGGTTTTCAAAAAAAGAAAATACCATTTAGGCATTTTCTTCCATTAGCAGTAATAATTTCCAATACTCCATTGCATACATCGTTTTTGCGTCATGAATCAATTGTTGCTGTATTAATTGCTCTGCTTCAGCTGGAGTTACTTTGACAAGGTTAATAAATTCATCTGGATCTTTCTCTAATGGTTTTTCTACTTGATGAAGATCGCGTGCCACAAAAATATGTAGTAATTCATTCGCAAACCCAGGCGAAGTATAAAAAGAAGTTAAATACGTCAAATCATCTGACTGAAATCCAGTTTCTTCTTCTAATTCACGTTTAGCTGTAATCAGTGGCTCTTCCTCCACTTCTATTTTGCCTGCTGGAATCTCGATTATTGTTTTTTCTAAGGGCTTTCGAAATTGTTCTACTAAATACATCGCTCCATCTGCTGAAAAGGGAATAATTGCTACAGCTCCCGGGTGCTTAATAATTTCTCGCTTACTATGTTCGCCGTTTGGTAATTCCACTTCATCTACTTGTAACTGAATAATATTTCCTTTAAAAAGCGTCTCTGAGTGAAGTGTTTTTTCTTCTAGTGAGTCCATCTAAGCCACCTCTTCTTGTTTTTTTTCATTATAACATAATTAAGTCCGAGTTTAATTTACATCGCACGACTGATAACATCTATTTTCTAAATATGGTATGATAAGGACAAATAAAGCACACTTTCTAAAATATAAAAACCCTTCAACTTGCCTAGTTATGAGATACTAAATATACTTAACTAGTAGACAACACGTGACACCATTTATTTTTAGAAAAATATACCTAAGATAAGCGGACCTTTCAAACAGGTACTTAAAGGAGAAGATGTATAATGACCGTTTTTAAAAAGATATTAGCATTCACTGGTTCCATTTTACTTGTCATTATTTTGGGTGGTATCCTTACTTCCATAATCCAAAGTGGCTTGATAATTGCAGCAATCATTCTAGTCGTTGCAGCTGTCCTATTTTTCTTTTCATCTAAAGCTGGGGACCGTGCGCAAATGATGGCCACTGGCTTAACTAAAAAAGAATATAAATATATTCGCACTAACCTAGAAGAAGCTCGTGTGAAGATAATCCGCCTTCAAAAAATTATGACCCAAAATAAAGCACTTTATTCTTTCCAAGAGCGCAACAAAACACTTTTACTTACAAAACGGATTTACGGTATCGTGAAAGAAGAACCAAAACGTTTTTATGAAGCCGAAGATTTCTTTTTCTCTCACCTTGATTCTTTAGTAGAGCTTACAGAAAAATATGCTTTCTTAGAAAAACAGCCTGTCAAAGACAAAAAAATCTATCAAACACTTTCTGATACACGCACACTCTTAAATGATTTAAGTCGCGTTATTGAAAAGGATTTATTTACACTTTTAAATCAAGATGTAAACAATCTCGATTTTGAATTAGAAGTAGCGAAAAACTCCATTTCTAAACAGAAAAAGAAATTTGAAAGGGGTACAAAAGATGACCGAGAAAAAGCCAAGTGAAGAAACAAATGAATTAAAAGATTTAGTAATTGAAAAAGAATTTAACCAAACGTTAGACGATCTCCTTGCTAATCCTTTTGGAACGGAAGGTGAATCTGCGGCAACTATCGTTAACAATGAAACAGACGCTGCTCCTCGCCTAGTAGACATGCTAACGGAAACAAATAAAAAACAAGCACTAGAATTATCCAAACAAATCGAACCAGGTAACCAAGCTGCAATTCTTGGATACGGAGCACCTGCTCAAGCTAAACTGCATGACTTTTCGCATTCAATGCTTGCTCATGTGCAAAAACAAGATGTTGGTCCAATTGGAGATATTATTAGTGATTTAATGTATCGCCTACAAGAAGCAGATCCCGACGAATTAGCTGCTCGCAACAAAAATGTTTTCACAAAAATGTTCCACCGAGTAAAGCAATCTATCAATGAAATTACTTCTAAATATCAAAAAATTGGTACCCAAATTGACCGCATCGCGTTGAAACTGGAACACTCCAAAAAGCGTTTGATTGAAGATAACTCTTTTCTTGAACAGCTTTATGATAAGAATAAAGATTATTTCCAAGCACTTAATATCTACATTGCTGCTGGAGAACTGAAATTAGAAGAAATTAATACGAAAATGCTCCCAGAACTTCGCAAAAAAGCGGAACAAACCGGTGATCAAATGGATTACCAAGAAGTAAATGACTTAACTCAATTTGCGGATCGCCTTGATAAACGCGTATATGATTTACGTTTAAGTCGTCAAATCACTATTCAACAAGCACCGCAAATCCGCTTAATTCAAAATACGAACCAAGCACTTGCAGAAAAAATTCAATCATCCATCATGACGGCTATTCCACTTTGGAAAAACCAAGTGGCTATCGCGCTTACCTTGCTTCGTCAACAACAAGCTGTCGCGGCACAGCGTCAAGTATCTGAAACAACCAATGAACTATTGAAACGTAACGCCGATATGCTGAAAACGAACGCTATCGAAACAGCTCGTGAAAATGAAAGGGGCATCGTTGACATCGAAACCCTAAAAGAAACACAATCAAGTTTAATCGAAACATTACAAGAAACATTAAAAATCCAACAAGAAGGCCGTGCTAAACGTGCTGTAGCAGAAAAAGAATTAGTGACTATGGAACAAGAACTAAAAGAACGTTTGCTTGAAATGAAATAACACTAAAGGCTAGCGCCAAATTGCGCTAGCCTTTTTTATAATCCTTCTAATCGCAAATTCTCAAAATGAACTGGCTTTAAGTTAGTCACAGTAAGCCCAATCAAACGAATACTTTCTTTCCCAGTATAAGTTTCGCTTAAAAGTAATGCTGCAGCTTGATAAATTTGCTTGGCATCATGGATATATTCATTTAATGTCAGCCGTTTTGTAACCGTAGTAAAATCACTATACCGTAATTTAAGCACAACTGTTTTACCGTGCTTTTGCAACTTTGTAAGCCGTTCTTCTACTTTTTTCGCAAATATCATTAAATTCTGCTCTAATATTCGTTCGTCTAATATATTGAATTCAAAAGTAGTTTCTTTTCCAACAGATTTGCGGTCACGATGTGGATTCACCACGTTATTAGATCGTCCTCTAACATGGCGGTATAGATGATAACCTTGCTTGTGTAGTTCACGAATTAAATCCCACTCACTCCACTTCTTCAAATCCGCCCCCGTTTCTATTCCTAAGCGATGAAGTTTCTCCGCAGTTACTTTCCCTACACCATAAAATTTTGTTACTGGAATTTTTTCTAAAAAAGCTTCAGCCTCATCCGGTGATACCACAGTTATCCCCGCCGGCTTTTGGAAATCCGAGGCGATTTTGGCGATAAATTTATTGAAAGAAACACCAGCAGATGCAGTTAGTCCAAGTTCACGATAAATCGTTTGTTGAATGTCTCGAGCAATAAGTGTTGCTGATTTCATTCCTTTTTTGTTTTCCGTAACATCTAAATAGGCTTCATCCAAAGAAAGTGGTTCTATTATATCTGTATACCTGGAAAATATTTCGCGTATTTGTCCAGACACTTCAACATAATGAGACATATTCCCATGAATGAAAATACCATGCGGACATAGTTTTACAGCTTGCTTAGTCGGCATTGCTGAATGTACCCCGAATTTACGTGCTTCATAAGAACAAGTAGAAACGACCCCCCGCTTATTTGGATCCCCACCAATAATTAATGGTTTCCCGCGAAACGCAGGATGGTCTCGCTGTTCCACAGATGCATAAAAAGCATCCATATCAATATGAATAATCTTCCTACTCGTATCCATAACTGCACCCCTTAAAACGAACAAACGTTCTAATTATAAGTATAAACTTAAAAGAAGATAAATACAAGCAAAAAATCCACTTAATACAAATCTAAATGTTCCCTTACTCCACCTCATTTTTACAATTTCTTTCTTAATTTTAAGTCTATAACTAATAGCATTCCCACTCTCATTATGTCAATTGTATGTTATTTTCGGTGCAAAATACTCCTGGTTAAAATACAAAAACAAGCTGACTTCACTTGTATGTGAAAGGTTAAGAACATCATACACTTATACAAACAGTTAAAATCCTTTCAAAATTTGGTTCCTTTCGTTCCTACAAAATTGCTTTAAAAATTAGTCGGAGTTATGGTTGGATTAGTCCAATTGAAAGGAAGCGTTTTAATAATGACTTCCAAAAAAACTGTTACAAACCCATTCTTATCTTCCTCTACGTATGCGGTAACACATATTGCTTCCTCCCAAAGCGTTGTTGTCCCTTTTGAAGTAAAACGAGGTTCCTTTAATGTCGATTTGAGAAAAAGTCCACGCATTCCAACAGGGCCAATAAGCATTATTACATTGGCGTCTACGGATTCAAATTATATGTGGGGTGTTTCTACGCAAGCAATATCCTATATAAACATTTCTAATAATGGCTTTACGCAAGTCGCTCATTTCAAAGATCCAGCAGCTAAAGATACTCCTGAAGGAGCATTAGATAGAGCGTTGCAAGAAACCTACAAAACAATGGATGATGTAAAACAAGCGGTTAATGGCGAAATAAGCATGGATGCGTAAGGACGTTATCTCTATCAGCACCGTTCCAGTCGTAAGTGGACCATCCAATATCGTATTTACTAATGGCTTTTGTAAAGAAACCGGCTGGGAAGTAACAGGTTTGGATTGGAACACTGGTGAGACTGTATTCTGCGCCAAATTTGGTTTTGATAACCTTGGTAATGGTGCTTATTCTATTATTCAATTCTTTGAAAATGGTGTTTTATTGTTTAATAGTATAGGTGGTCCAACTCGAGTGAAATTATAAAAGCAAAAAAAGTTCCAAGCAAGTAAAGCCTTGTTTGGAACTTTTTTATACTTCATTATTTATCTTGCGTAAATTGAAAATGGTAGCTTGTTGGATATAAACTAAGCCTTTCAGCTCGATAAGCCCAGGCAGAATCCGGAAAATCTGTTAAGTTCATTTCAAACACTATATCCCCTTCTTGATTAACTTCTAAAATACTACTTTCTTTGCCGTTTTTCCGATGTCCAAAGTTAATCAAGTAATTACCAGTAGTTTCCATATGCCGTGAGCCACCAACTATTTCTGTCCAGTAATCATCCCCTAAAGCTTTACCGTATGAAAAGACTATTTCTACTTTCTTATTTTTTTCATTAATTCGATATTGAACTGCTTCACTATATTCACCTGATACGTCTTCATCACCACGTGTAACAACCACATTGTTATCATAAAGCAAAATATCTACTGTATCTGGATTATCATCTTGATCTGGTAAAATTTCTACTGCATGTTGACCCGCAGGATATTTAAAGTTTGTACCTGTTGAATCAAGTAAATATTTTTTATAAGAAGCTGGCCAACCTTCCTTATCAGAAAGAATCCATTTGATTTTAGTTGTATCATAATCAAGTTTCATAATTGTGTCTTGGCTACGACTGGAAATAACAATACTGTCATCACTTTCATCGTACCAAATGGCATTTTGATGGAACCAGTCTACTTTCCCATCTGAGCGCGCTTTATAATCTTGGTAAAATTCTTCTGGTAAAATATCTTTCAAATCAATTGTTTTCACAACTTCGCCAGTTTGCCGGTCAATTTCAATCATCGTATCTTCCATATATTTCGTATCATCATTAATGGTTAAAAGTAAGTTTCCTGATGGTAGTTCGATGGCATCATGATGAATTGCTGATTTAGATGAAGAGCCTGATTGTTCACTTTCTGCTTCTGTTGTCATTGAGTAGGCATGATAAATTTTGCCTAAGTAATCGGTTTCTAAAAGTAATGAATACGTATCATCGGTATTGTCATATTTTGTTAAGTATAATAAATGCCCATTTTCTAATTCTTTAAACACGTGGCTATTGTATTTTGTCGAATACCAGCGAACATCACCGTTTGAATCTACACCATATGCATATTTTGTACTTGGGGTAATGAATGTTAATTGATTACCCGTTTGCTCCATTTGTGTCGTATCACTAGAAGTAACATCGATTTCCGGCATTTCATCTGGTAGTTTATCCGTTTGAATAGTCACTGTTTTTTCTATTTTTTTGCCATCTTGCGTTACCGCTATAATTTTGACCTTATTTGCTTTATCTGCGTAAAGACCAAGCACTGCTACTTGATGGTGTGTTATATAGTCCGCATTCACTTCTGACTGAATAGTTGTGTCGGTATTTTTTCCTTCCACTTCTACCGTAATTTTCATTTTTTCATCTGTATCAAATAAAAGAAGTGCTGTTAGCGGACTTGATCCGTATGGGTTTAATTTAATGTAAGGATTTTCCAGCGTACTATTTGCACTACTTTCTTTTAATTGCTTTTCTATTTTTGTTTGTTCATCCACAAGATCTGTATCCATCATATAATAATCTTGCTCAGAGGCTTCCGTTTTATCTTGATAAAAATAATAGCCTATCCCACCTGCCAGTATAATAACAACACTAGAAATGAGGAGAAGAAAAAAAAATTTTTGCTTTTGTGTTTTTTTCATAAGAAAACTCCTTTCGCATTACAACCTAGTTTAGCAAGAAAATTTGAATAAACTATGAATGAAATGCGAAAGAAGTTTAACTACTAATTATTTAATTTCTATTTGTCTTTTTTTGATTGCTAGTACAATTAACCCTGATATTAATAAAGTTAGTGCTAAGAATAGAAAGGCTGATTGGTAAGAGTTTGTCGCATCAACCAAATCACCAATAATCATTGGCGCAAAAAAGCCGCCTAAGACACCACCTGAGTTGATTGCCGCATATTTAGTTGCAATATGACTTTGTTTGAATAACTTATGTGGTAAGCCCATTAAGGTTGTAAATGCCATAATGAGGAAGATATTACAAAGGCAGAGACAAATAATCGAAAGTGTTAGTTGATTAAATAAATATACACCATACACTGAAAATGCTCCTAAAAGGCAGAAAATAAAGATGACTATTTTTTCTTTGCCTTCAAAAAAGCGACTGATGAAGTAACCGCCGAGTATACCTGCAATTAAAATACAAATTCCCGCTAATGAACTAATATAACTAACTTGGCTAATTGCAAGCCCTCTTGCTTCATTCAAATAAGATGCTAACCAGCTAGTTAAACCGTAATTTGCCGCATTAATAAATAATGCAGATAGTAGCAAAATCCAAAGCTGCGAATCTTTTATTAGCTCTGAAAATGGTACTTTTATTTTCTCCTTTTGATTTTTCAATTCTGTCGTTGATGACTTAGGAACGACAGCCAAAATCAGTAAGCCAATCAATATGACGATTACTCCCATGACATAATACGTATTTCTCCATCCCATCGAGAGTAAAAGAGGCGCGATTAGTAGCGGACCGATAAATGCAGCAAAACCAGATGAAGCAAGCATGGCTGATTGAGCAAAACCTCTTTTAGTTAGTGGAATGTGAAGAGATATATAATTACTAATCGATGGGGGATATCCAGCATGACCAAGTGCTCCTGATAAAAAACGTACTACTACTAAAAATAGTAAAGAGTAGCCAAATCCAAAGATAGCAAGAAACAACCCTACAATTATAATCGATATACCGAGTACTGGACGAGCACCAATTTTATTGTTTAAATAGCCCATCGGAATTTGGAAAATCGTGTACCCTAAAAAGAAGGCACTTAAAATTAGCCCTTTCTGACTGGGATCAAACCCTAAATCTTGAGAGACGGACACTAAAGAAATTCCGATAGTATACTTATCCACATATACACTGGTATATCCTAAAAACAGAACAAGTAAAACTAATAGTGAATGTTTTTCTTTTACCTGATTCATTTGAGTTAACTCCTTTGTATTGGTTATGATTAATAATTGCTGGTCTTGTATATCCTATTATTGTACCTAAATAAAGAACTTATTTTTAATGACAAAGAGCATAACCAGATTAATTCTCTGACTATGCTCTTTTCAATACTATCGTCAGTCCAGTTTGTAGTAATCTAATACTACTTCGGCGACAGATTTCGCAGCAACTAATAGTGCGTCTTCATCAATATCAAATTTTGGATGGTGATTAAAGTAAGCTTGCTCCGTGTTTTTAGGTTTCGCTCCAATATAGAAAAATACGCCAGGAATTTTTTCTAAATAATAAGCAAAATCTTCTGACCCTGAGAGCATATCGTATTCAGAAACAGCTGTTAAATATTCCCCTACACCTTTTTGCAAACTAGCTACTACTTGTTCGGTCACATTTGGGTCATTGTAAAGCGGTGGGTAGTCATTGGTGTATGTTAATTCAGTTGTCACGCCAAACATAGCTTCAATCCCAGCAACAATTCGATGGATTTCCGCATCAATTTTATTACGATTTTCGGTATTCATATAGCGGACATCGCCTTCAAGTTCTACCGCATCTTTAATAACATTGAAACTTCCTTTTCCGTCAAAAGAACCAATAGTAACAACACCAGTATCAAACGGATTTAAACGTCGACTTATAATGGTTTGAACCGCAGTTACAAAATAAGCACTTGCTACAATCGCATCATTTGCCATATGTGGCGAGGAACCGTGTCCACCAACACCTTGAATTTTCAATTTAAAGTAGGTGCGACCTGCCATGGAGTAACCACTATGATAATATACTTCGCCGGAATCACCAAACGGAAAGACATGAATGCCAAAAATTTGATCGACATCATCTAAAACACCAGACTCTACCACACTTTTTGCTCCACCAGGTGGCGTTTCTTCGGCATGTTGATGAACTATTTTAATGACGCCCGGAATATTTTCTTTTAGAGAAATTAAGCAGTCTGCTAATACAAGCATATATGCGGTATGCCCATCATGTCCACACGCATGCATGACCCCATCATTTTTGGATTTAAAAGGAAGCCCCGTTTCTTCTGTTACGGGAAGTGCATCAAAATCAGCACGTAATGCAATTGTTTTACCAGGTTTCCCACCCTTGATTGTAACAACAACCGCATGTCCATTACCAACATCTGTTGCTACTTCGATATCTTTTCCTTTGTAAAAATCTTGAATGTATTTTGCCGTCTCTGTTTCATGAAAAGATAGTTCTGGATTCTCGTGTAAATGACGTCTAATTTGAATAATTTCATCTTTTCTTTCATCGAGCATTTTCATTAATTGAGTGCGCATTTTACATCCTCCTTATTCTTTTGCCGTTTTAAGTGGTGCAGCTTTTTTCGCTTTCGGTGTAGTTACAACAACAGAGATAAGCGACACAAGACAGAATGCTACATTTGTAAATAAGCCAACCATTGCTGCTAAATCAACATTTCCTGCGAGAGTAATGACACCGTAGATAGTAGCTGAAATCGCTACTCCGAAAGAGCCACCTAAAGAACTAGCCATTTTATAAATACCAGAAGCTACCCCTACTTTATCTTCTGGTGCATTGGAAATCGCTGTATCTGTGGAAGGGGTTGCATACATACCAAGACCAACTCCAAATAAGGCAAAACCAATAAATACAAGAACGGTATAAAGTACACCTGGAATAAATGTAAGTGCCATAAGTCCGATACCAACAGCTGTAATTGCAGATCCAAGAATCATCGGTTTACGTGCACCAACTCGTTGTAGAATTTTTTCACCAATCCGAATCATTCCAAGTACACAAACTAGGTACCCGATGGATAATAAGCCAGATTGGAATGCTGTGAAACCACGTCCAACTTGTACATATGTGTTTGCGACAACAAGTGTTCCTGCTGCTGCATTTAATAAGAAGTTAGAAAGAGTTGCGCCAGTATAGGCTTTGTTTTGGAACAAAGAAAAATCGATAAATCCATTTGCTTGGCGAAGTTCTACGCGGAAAAATAGTCCTGCTGAAACAAGGAAAACAACAAGCATGATAATTGTAGTTGGGCTTGTCCAACCAAATGTAGAACCACGAGTAATAATAAGATTTAAACAAACCATTGCGATAACAAAAAGAACAAGTCCGAAAGAATCAAATTTTGCTTTTGTATTTTGAACAACTTTACTTTCTGGTGTACCTTTAATTAATAACATACCTAGTAGTGCGAATGCGATAGAGAAAATGAAAATCCAGCGCCAGCCCATGTAAGTAGCGATGGCCCCACCGGCGAAAGAACAAATTCCTGAACCGCCCCATGAACCAATCGACCAATAACTAAGTGCTCTTTGTCTATCCGCACCGTCAAAATATGTTTTCATAAGTGCTAGTGTTGCAGGCATAATACAAGCAGCGGAAAGCCCTTGAATAATACGTCCAATAATTAATAATGTTGCGCCTTGTGTAATAACAAGAAGTAAAGAACCGATAATACTAAGAATAAGACCGATATATGTTAATTTCATTCGACCGAATTTATCAGCTAATCCACCAGCTACAACGATGAAAATACCTGAGAATAGAGCAGTTAAGCTGATGGCGATGCTTAATAGACTTGGTGAAATCCCCAGATCAGCTTGAACATCTGGTACGATATTAACCATCGATTGAGCGAACAGCCAAAATGTAATAACACCGAATACAATCCCCACAATTAGTTTATTTGTTCCTTTATATGCTGTTGTTGCCATTAGTTATTCTCTCCTTTTAAGTAATCTAGGACACAAGCTCCCATTGCTTTTGATGCAATTAAAAGCGCGTCTTCATTAATGTCGAATTTTGGATGATGATGCGGATAATAATGTCCATCTGCTGGCATAGCTCCAACATAGAAAAATACGCTTGGACGTTCTTTTGCATAATAAGCAAAATCTTCGGATGGCGGTTGCGGTTCACAGCGAACGATATCTGTTACTTCTGGGATAGCTGCATCTTTCAGTGATTTAACAACAAAGTCCGTTAAAGCTTCATCATTGTTTAAAACTGGGTAATCATTTTTGTAATCCAGTTCACAAGTAACACCAAACATCGCTTCTAATCCACTAGCAATACGTTTTACTTCTTTTTCGATTGTATTTCGTGTTTCTTCAGACATGGAGCGAACATCGCCTTCAAGTTCCACAGCGTCTTTAATCACATTGAAACTACCTTTACCATCAAAAGAACCAATCGTAATTGAACCAACATCAAACGGATTTAAACGGCGACTAATAATTGTTTGAACTGCTACAACAAATTCACTTGCTGCTACAATCGCATCGTTTGCTAAATGCGGGGAAGAACCGTGTCCACCCTGGCCTTGTACTTTTAATTTAAAGTAAGAACGACCTGTTTGAATAGCTCCTTCACGGTAATATACTTCCCCAGTTTTCATTGTGGACATAACATGAATTCCGAGTACATTGTCCACTCCGTCCAGTGCCCCATCGCCAATCATTTGTATTGCGCCACCAGGAGGCGTTTCTTCTGCATGTTGATGTAAGATTACCATTTTCCCAGTTAGCTCATCTTTCATCTCAATTAGTGTTTCTCCCAAAATCAACATGTAAGCTGTATGTCCATCATGACCACAAGCGTGCATAACTCCAGGATTTTTAGAAGCAAAAGGTAAGCCAGTTTCTTCCTGAATTGGTAAAGCATCAAAGTCTGCACGAATTGCTAGTGTTTTTCCAGGTTTGCCAGTATCAATTGTTACAACAACACCATTTCCTCCCACATGCGTACGCACATCACAATCCATTTCTTTATAAAAGTCAGCAATGTATTTTGCTGTATCTTTTTCTTGAAACGAAAGTTCAGGATGCTCATGCAAATAACGACGAATTTCTATCATCCGACTTTGTTTTTCATCTAGTTTTTGGAATAACTTTTCTTTCATTGTCTAAACCTCCATTTTGTATACTTATGCTGGCCAGAACATTCGTATTTTTCATTACATCCTTATTATAAGAAAAAAAAAGCTAAAAGAAGTTTGTTTTTTTGCTTAGTTTTGGCTTGTTTATTTCTTCTTTTTGATTCCAATTGATTCAATGTCAAAAATCCGGTGCTTAGGGCATCAAAAAAGTCCAACTCGACTGAGTTGGACTTTAAATCGTATGTCTGAATTCATAAAAATGAATTGCATTAATGTCTAAATAGGCGTAAAATGACCAATCTTCCGTAATGGTTTCATCGCTTACGGTTAACGTTGGTTGAGAAGCATCGACAATATAATCTAAAATCTCTTTATCCAGACCATGTTTACTATTTAATTGCCAATACTTCGAGTAAAGAGCACCATTATCCCTATCAAATTGCCACTTACAAACTTGATATTCTCCTGCTTCAAGGCCAAGCATCCTGATATGAACCTCTTTCCGCTCTTCTTTTAAAAATTTCTCCTCTACCGCATAACGTGGATTAATGGTTGCGCAGTTCATCAAAATAAGTTGGTACCCGTCTGTATGTTTCGTTATTATATAATCCTTTCCTTCCGCAACTACAATTCCTTTTAATCGTTCAAAAAATTTTACCGCATAAAAAGCTGGTCTTTTCCCATTGAAAAAATGAAACATTTCTAAACCATCCAAACTGATATTTAACTGGCTTCCATCACCTTCATGCAGTTCTGTATTAATCCAAAAACCTAGACCATTTACTTCTGGCGCAAGATCGAGCATTGTTTTTAAAACTAACGCACCACGGAAAAAAGTGCCATTTGTATGTCTTGTATTCCCAGTGAGTGTGTTCCAATTAATTAGCATCAATGGTTTATTTATATGGTGATGTTTCAAGAAAGCTTTTAGTTTTAATGTTTTAGCTAAACAATAATCTTCCGAAATTAAAAAAGATTTAATATCTTCATTTGAAAAATCTACTGCTTCATTTTGGTTTGCATTAAAAGAAATAAAATCAATTTTATCTGCCACATCTAAAAACCAGGTATGTTGAGTCGGTACTGCATTTTTTGATAAAGAAAAAGGAACAAAATCACCCACTTGAATGGCAGGGAAAATCGCTTTAATCGTTTTTCTTACTTTTAAATATAACCTTTCCAAATCCGCTTTGTTAGCCGATGTATACTTGGGTTCGAAAAACATAAAATGCCATTTTGACACAAATTCTCTTCCAAACATTTGAATGGAGTGTCTTAAAAAGTGATCTAATCGGTTAAAAATATTTTTTTCATCCCTCGAGACATCTTGATACTCTAAACGAATAAATAATTGCAAGTTTTGTTGTTTTAAAAATGTTAGTGCTAAATCTGCTTTAGCGTACGGGGAAGATGTCGGGACTAGTTCATCCGTTTCCGCTTCAGGTAGGAATGTTGATCCCCCAAATAAATAACGGACGCCAATATAATTAACCCCTAGTTCATCGCGCGTTGTAATAATCTGATTCTGAACATCCTCTTTTAAAACTTCTTTTAATTCCCCTATCGTTAAAATATGCATGTTTTTTTCAAGAATACGGGATGATTTATCCGCTACTTTAATACTTTTTTTCTCAAAAGGGGCTTCATTCAATTCTATTCCTGACTCAACTTCTTGATAAAGGCTAGCCAGTTGAACAAGAATTTCTGAAGTTGGCTTGACTGATTCTATGCTGCTACTCATTGTTACGGTAGTTTGCTGTTCCAATTGATTATACTCGGAGTGGTGCTGCGTTCGATATTCACTAGGCGTTACATTAAAATGAAACTTAAATACTTCCGAAAAATGTTTTTGACTTGAAAAACCGTTTTTAAGTGCAATTTCTGTAATATTTTCCGTTGAGTGCATTAAGCTTTGAAGCGCATGTTTCAGCCTAACTTCTGTTAAATATTGCAAAAAACCAAGTCCAGTCGTCTTTTTAAAATAACGAGATAGATAGGCTTCACTTAAAAATTCTTTTTGAGCAAATTCACGGAGCGATAATGCCTCATCAAAATGTTCTTCTACTTCTCTAATTATTCGCGAAATACGTTTATCGTTCACTTCTTTTCTGGCAGACGATGGAATTTCTTTTTTTAAGAATCGAGTCAAAAGTAACAAAATTTGAAACAGAGCGGTTTGCGCCTCTAGTTTATTGGAGTGTGTTCTAGTTGTGGAAGTAATAAGAAGCTCGCTAACTGATTTGCGAAGTGAGCCAACAATCCGCTCTCTTCCTGGATCGCTGTCTTTCGAGAAAAATTGGAATGATTGTTGAAAAAAATCTTCATAATAATGCGCAAAAAAAGTATCAGAAATGGTTAAATTGACAACTAAATTATTTGTATCTCCTTGAATTGTATAAAAGGTATTGCGATCAAGAATTAAGATGTCTCCTTCTTGCAAGCGATACTTTTCTTCGGCAATCTTAATCGTTAATTGGCCAGAAATCGCAAACATTACTTTTGTACCAAGCGAAATTTCCGAGGTTGCCTGTTTCACGCGTTCAATGCCTATTGTGTAGTCTTGTAAGTGAGGCATTCGTATCCACTCCTTTGTATAGCTTAATTGGACAGTGTTACTTATATTATTTCTTCAAAAAGGCACCTTTTCCGAAAAACTCAATGACTTGAGGCATTATTTGATAAAGCCGTGTCGCAATGTTCATTACAAATGGCAAGTTAATTTCTCGACGTTTAGTCCCCATAATTTGCACTGTTTTGCGTGCAACTTTTTCCGGTTTTAAGACTAATTTTCCAACAGTATCTAAATAATTGCCAGACTTATCCGCCACATCAAAAAAGTTCGTTGCAATCGGACCTGGGTTTACTGTGGTCACTTTTATTTTATCCGGAATTAACTCTAACCTGAGAGCATTAGAAAATCCAAGAACAGCATATTTTGTAGCAGAATACACAGTTGACTTTGGTGTAGCGATTTTAGCTGCTTGAGAAGCAATATTAATGATGTGACCGGACTTACGAGCTTGCATTTTTGGAAGCAGTAATTGTGTTAACTGAATTAATCCTAAGACATTTGTATCAAACATCTTTTCAACGGTTTCAAATGGGATGTCTACCGCATTTTCGAACAAACCAAATCCAGCGCAATTTACTAGCACATCCAAGTCGAAAGCTAGGTTTACTTTTTCGCTTACTTGCTTCACTTGTTCGAAATCAGTCATATCTAAGGTAAAATATTCCACTTTAACTGGATATTTTGTTGTGATTTCTTGTTGCAACGTAATAAGTTTTTCGGTCCTTCTAGCTGTTATAATGACATTTGCTCCAGAAGCCGCAACTTGTCTAGCAATTTCTGCCCCAAGTCCATTCGACGCCCCAGTAATTAGTACGGTTTTATTCTTCAAAAAAGCATTCATTTTGTCACTCTCCTATTTGGAAAACTGCTAAATCATACGCTATCTCAGTATTTTCAAAAACAGATTTTGCTTCAATTAATAAAGCCTTGCTTGCTTCGCGGTCATATCGCGAACTAATATGGGTTAAAATCAATTTTTTCACACCTGCTCTTTTCGCAAGTTCGGCTGCTTGGATGGTCGTAGAATGCATATATTCTGCTGCCATTTTACCTTTATCGCCTTCAAATGTTGCTTCATGAACGAGCACATCTGCATTTTCAGCTAATCGAAACTCACTAGCAGTTGCTCTTGTGTCACCAAAAATACTAATAATTTTCCCTTTTTGCGGATTGCCAATATAATTCTTCCCGTCAATTTCGCGACCATCTGGAAGCGTCACTATTTCACCATTTTTCAGTTTTTGGAAAACAGGTCCTGGTTCCACGCCATCCGCTTTTAACTTGGCAGCATTGAGTGCGCCTTGCTTATCTTTCTCCACTATGCGATAACCAAAACTTTGCATACCATGTTCTAATTCATCCGCCGTAATAGCAAACATTTCATCTTCAAAAATGACTCCTGGCTCAATTTCCTCAAAAATAATTTTATACGTTAGCCTTGTGCCACTTAATCTTAATGATGTTTCAATGTACTCCTGAACCCCAGGCGGACCATAAATCGTTAAGTCTGAATCACCGCCTTGAAACGAGCGACTACTTAATAATCCTGGCAAGCCAAAAATATGGTCACCATGCATATGGGTAATAAAGATAAATTCTAATTTACTTAATTTGATCTGGCTTCGTAAAACTTGATGTTGTGTCGCTTCCCCGCAATCAAACAACCAAATCGTATTTCGTTCATTTAACATTGACAGTGCAATGGATGTGACGTTACGGCCTCTTGACGGTACGCCTGCTCCAGTTCCTAAAAAAACAAGTTCCATTTTTGATCCATTCCCTTCCCAGTTCGTGTCTTATTTTATCACATTCTTAATCGAACAGGAAATAAACATTTTTAAGCTAAAACCCTTACAATTCAGAAATAACTGTCAAATTAAAAAAATAATCAGTTCAAACAGTTGCACAAAAGCTTCTTTATAGATAAAATAGTATGGACTAATGAGGAAAATTAATAGCTCATTTATTAAAGGCCTTTTTTTATGGGGTCCTTTTTCGAACTAGGAAGTTTGTTTCTAGTAGCTAATTTTTTGCCATTAAAGAGAACAAGAAAGAGGGTAAATGACGTATGACAGATGAGTTAGAACAAAAAGCATTGATTACTATTTTTGGCGGTACGGGAGATTTGGCAAATCGCAAACTTTACCCTTCGCTATATCATCTATTCAGTAAGGGCTCTCTTGGCGACAATTTTGCTGTCATTGGAACAGCTCGTCGTGAATGGAGTAACGATTTCTTCCGTGATAAAGTGAAAGAATCCATTAAAGATATCGCTGGTTCTGAAAAAAACGCGGATGCATTTGCTTCTCATTTCTATTATCAATCTCATGATGTAACGAATAAAGAATCGTATGTAAAACTCAAAGATTTATCTGATGAATTAGATGCAAAATATGAATTAGATGGCAATCGTTTATTCTACCTAGCCATGGCACCCAATTTCTTCGGAACAATTGCAAGCCGCATTAAATCTGAAGGCTTTGTTAATACAAAAGGTTTCCACCGGTTAATTATTGAAAAACCATTTGGTCATGATTTAACAAGCGCGGAAGAATTAAATAATTCTCTTCGTCAAGCTTTTAATGAAGATGAAATTTATCGAATTGACCATTATTTAGGAAAAGAAATGATTCAGAATATCTCCGTGATTCGATTTGCAAATTCTATCATTGAGTCACTTTGGAATAATCGTTATATTGATAACATCCAAGTTAGTTTAACAGAAGTGCTTGGTGTAGAAGATCGTGGTCGCTACTATGATGAAAGTGGAGCGCTAAGAGATATGGTTCAAAATCATATTCTGCAAATCGTTTCCTTGTTAGCAATGGAGCCACCAATTAATTTAACTACACGTGAAATTCGCCATGAAAAAGTTCGCGCGCTTCGTTCTTTACGTGTTTTCGAAGGGAAAGAAGTGCATCAAAACTTTATACGCGGTCAATATGGTCCTGGCGAAGTAAAAGGTAAAGAACTAAAAGGCTATCGTCAAGAAGACAATGTCGATCCGCATTCGAACACCGAAACTTTTGTTGCAGCAAAGTTAGAAATTGATAACTTCCGCTGGGCTGGTGTTCCGTTTTACATTCGTACAGGTAAACGTCTAGCGAAAAAAACAACTCAAATCGCCATTCAATTCAAAGATGTACCACTTAATTTATTTGGACAACAACAATCACTCGGTGGAAATGTGCTTGTTATCCATATTCAACCTGACGAAGGTATTACGCTTCATTTAAACGTAAAAGAACCTGGTCAAGGAATGGTTACAATGCCAGTTAACTTAAACTATATTCATTCTTCTCCTGATGGAATGAACACTCCAGAAGCATATGAAAAATTAATTTTAGATTGCCTTCGTGGTGATGCGACATACTTCTCTCATTGGGATGAGGTTTCGCTATCATGGAACTTTATCGACCACGTAGCAGATGTTTGGACAAATACCAAAGACCACTTCCCGAACTATAAATCTGGTTCATTCGGACCAAAAGAAGCAGATGACTTGATTCAGCATGATGGATTCCAGTGGTTCCCAATCGATTAATAGTAAAAACCAGAACTAGGACCAACCCTCCTACTTCTGGTTTTTTGTCTACTTGCAAAAGCCCTTTAACATGTTAGAATAGAGGTAACTAACTAGTTAAAGGAGCTCATATAATGGCTGAAAATATTGATGACTACTTAGAAAAAGGCATGTATGGAGCAAAAGAAATTAATCCTGCTGAGAAGAAAAAATATTTAGGAACTTATCGCGAACGAGTCTTAGTTGCGCTTACGAAAGAAGAAGTTTTATCGCAACAACTTCTTTCAGAACTAGAAAAAGCGATACTAGAATCTCCTGACTCCAAACTTCTTTTAAACGGATTACTGCATTATAATTCCATGCGTCCTTATATTAAACTTGCTGAAAAATGCAAACATGAATTTTCTATCGTTAGTCGCTTAGAAGGAGAAACAGAATTTTATCTTGTGCTCGCTTGTCAAAAGGCAATTAACAAAGAAGATATTCATTTATATAAAGAAGCATCCCAAGTGGAAACCGAAGAGGAGCCAGTTTCGCTCCTTGAAAAAGTGCGGAAGTTATTCGATTAAGTTTCTTGCTCATTTATTTAGGAGGTTGATTATGCTACACATTATTACTTTATCGCTCGCTGTTTTAATGGCTTTACAGACAATTTATTTCTTTATTCGTAAAAATGTCAATATGGGCGTGATGTTTTTGCTTATCACCGCTGCACTTCTTTTACTTAGTACTATTTAACGGAATTCCTCTTTCAACTGCTTGTTTTAGCTTTTGCTGCATGACACCAATGCCCGAGGAGCCAGTAAGTGGAAATTCAAAAGCTTGTTTATTATCCGTAATCGCACTTAATAACCCTTTGAACTTTTCGCCGCCTAACATCGGGACTTGTTCAGTAGGGTTTATTTGTTGTTCTTGCCACATCCGCCTAAGCACCTCTAATTGAATCGTATTCGGCCCCACGCCCTTCATCGTAAAACGAACATCATATGTCCCTTCTACCATATCGTCTGGTCTTAGAAAACCGTACTTAGGCGATAAAATCAAGTAGTTAACTGCAAATTTTTCGGCATAGGCTTTACTTAAACGGTGAAATGTTCCTGTATATGCCTCGCTAGCTTTAACCGGCCCGATAGATGGAAATTTATCCCATATTTTTGGTTTGCCCGATGCAATTATGATTAGCTTTTGTTTATTGGAAATTCCCACATCATCACTCTTCCTTGTCGCTCAAAAACGTCTTTTTCTTCTATATGTACGAATTGATTATGTTTCAGTACTCGAATAGAAGCTTCATTGTTCTCATAACAGCGTGCAAAAATACGATGAATGACTGGTTGTTTTTCTAGCCAAGCAATCATTCCTATTAAAGCCTCAGTCATATAACCTTTACTTTGGTAATCGGATACGATGCTATAACCAATTTCAATTTCTCCTGTTTCATCAGGAATTCCTTGACCACCGATTTCTCCAATAATTTTATTTTCTTCTTTAAGTACAACTAGCCTCGTCCATTTAATCATTCGATCATCTTTTTTCACATTTTCCAATACATAAGGAAGATAAAAAAAGAAATCAATTCCAGGCCAATCTTTGGAAACAAGGTAACCACTTGCTTTCTCTAAACTTTCCGTTCCTTTTATGGTTGCTTGAATCATCTCAAGTGTATAATTAATCAATATTAGTCGCTCTGTCTCAATAATTTCCACAAATATACCGGCTTTCCTACTAATTTATTACTTTCAATTTAGCAGAATCAGGTATGTTTGCGCAACTATTGTGTCATTTAAACATGAAAGAGAAAAAATAAAACTATTCTGACTATATACTTGACCTTTAAATTTTGAATGCGCTTCCAAACTAGTTATACTTTCAATATAAGACCAGGTACTAATTTTTGTTCCAGCGATAAGTTAGTTGAATTGTGCAAACTAACGGAAAACTTTCAAAATAACAATTGACAATCGCTTAGCAACCGTTTATATTAAGTAATAACATAACATTTCTTGATATTCATTGTTTTCAAAAATGTTCGATTAATCGAAAATCTAAAACCATTTGATGAAGGGGATAATGACTTATGAAAACGACTAAATCCGTCATTACAATTTTATTACTCTAAAAGGACTTTGAGCACTGTAGCAATTTACAGTAGTTTGAGTCCTGTTTACATTAAATGGGATTCTTGCAAAGCATCCCATTGTTTTCATCATTGGGGTGCTTTTTCTTTAGCCAGATTTCGAGAATTCAAGCAAAAACAGTTATCAAGTGAGCTTATACTAACTACTATACATTAATGCCACGCTATTTTGTGAATTCTAAAAATTCAGCGTCGGCAAATAATTCTTAATTAGAAATGGGGTAAAGTCATATGCGTAGTGACAAAATTAAAAAAGGTGTCGACCAAGCGCCGGCAAGAAGTTTGCTGCATGCTACAGGTCAAATTAAAAGTCCAGGTGATATGGATAAACCATTTATCGCGATTTGTAACTCTTATATTGATATTGTTCCTGGTCATGTTCACTTGCGAGAGCTTGCTGATGTAGCAAAAGAAGCAATTAGAGAAGCTGGCGGCATCCCATTTGAATTTAATACGATTGGTGTAGATGACGGCATTGCAATGGGTCATATTGGGATGCGCTATTCCCTACCCTCTCGTGAAGTTATCGCGGATGCAGCAGAGACAGTAATCAATGCACATTGGTTTGATGGAGTTTTTTACATCCCAAACTGTGACAAAATCACACCAGGGATGCTACTTGCCTCTGTTCGTACTAATGTGCCTGCTATCTTTTGCTCAGGTGGCCCAATGAAAGCTGGATTGTCCGCTCACGGAAAAGCACTCACTCTTTCATCTGTTTTTGAAGCAGTTGGCGCATTTAAAGATGGTAGCATGTCTCAAGAAGATTTTCTAGATATGGAAGCAAATGCCTGTCCTACTTGCGGTTCATGTGCTGGAATGTTTACAGCTAACTCGATGAACTGTTTAATGGAAATTCTTGGAATGGCGGTTCCCGGAAATGGTACAACACTCGCAGTTTCTGACGCTCGTCGCGACCTGATCAGACAGTCCGCTTTCCACTTAATGGATTTAGTAAAAAAAGATATTCGTCCTCGCGACATTATTACGAAAGATGCGATTGATGATGCTTTTGCACTAGATATGGCAATGGGTGGCTCTACCAATACTGTTTTACATACACTTGCACTTGCAAATGAAGCCGGCATTGAAGATTATGATTTAGAACGAATTAATGACATTGCCAAACGTGTCCCTTATCTTTCTAAAATTGCCCCTTCTTCTTCTTACTCGATGCATGATGTCCATGAGGCTGGCGGCGTATCTGCTATCGTAAAGGAATTAGTTGATCTTGGCGGAGCAATTCATCCTGACCGCATTACCGTTACTGGAAAAACAATCCGTGAAAATGTGGCGGATGCCAAAATTAATAATACCGATGTTATTCATCCAAAAGAAAATCCTTATAGCCCAGTTGGCGGACTTTCGATGTTATTTGGAAATATTGCACCAAAAGGAGCCGCTATTAAAGTGGGCGGCGTTGACCCTTCTGTCAAAGTTTTTAAAGGAGAGGCAATTTGCTTTAGCTCACATGATGAAGCAGTTGAAGCGATTGATAATCATACAGTACGCGAAGGACATGTTGTGGTTATTCGCTATGAAGGTCCTAAAGGCGGTCCAGGAATGCCGGAAATGCTAGCTCCAACTTCTAGTATTGTCGGTCGTGGGCTCGGAAAAGATGTTGCACTAATTACAGATGGCCGTTTTTCCGGAGCTACTCGTGGTATCGCAGTTGGTCATATTTCTCCGGAAGCTGCTGCTGGTGGTCCAATCGCACTTGTAAATGATGGCGATATTATCACTATCGACTTACCAAACCGGACATTAAACGTAGAAGTACCTGATGATGTTTTAGAAGCAAGACGAAAAGACCTACCTAAATTTAAAGCAAAAGTAAAAACTGGTTATCTTGCAAGATACACTGCCTTAGTTACAAGTGCTCATACAGGTGGTATTTTACAAATCCCAGAAGATTTAATCGACTAAAAAACGAGGTGATAAGCGTGATTGATACGACAAAGAAAAATGAAAATGCGACAGAAAAAACAAGTAAAAGTGGTGCAGAACTATTAATCGACTCCTTGCAAAAACAACATGTCGAAATGATTTTCGGATACCCTGGTGGCGCAGTCTTACCTCTTTATGATGCTTTTTATGACTGTGATATACCTCATATTCTAACTAGACATGAACAAGGTGCCATCCACGCGGCAGAAGGTTATGCTCGTGTTACAGGTAAACCGGGAGTAGTTGTTGTCACAAGCGGTCCGGGAGCAACTAATGTATTAACTGGTATTGCGGACGCGATGAGCGACTCGATTCCTCTTGTTATTTTCACCGGACAAGTTCACACCCCCGGAATCGGAAAAGATGCTTTCCAAGAAGCCGATATGATTGGCCTAACCATCCCGATTACTAAATACAATTATCAAGTACGTGATGTTCGGGACTTACCAAAAATCGTCAATGAAGCTTTTCATATCGCAAATACCGGACGTAAGGGCCCTGTTGTCGTTGATATTCCAAAAGATATGGGGATTATTCAAACAGACGCTGTTCGCCCTGACACGATTGATTTGCCAGGTTATCAACCGACTTATTCACCTAACCCACTACAACTCGAAAAATTAATGCAAGCTTTATCCGCTGCAAGTAAACCACTTATCCTTGCAGGCGCAGGAGTCAATCACGCGCGGGCAACTGCAGAACTTTTAGAATTTGCTGAGCGCTATCAAATTCCTATCGTGAATACGCTACTTGGACTTGGAAGTTTCCCGCAAAGTCATGACTTATTTTTAGGAATGGGTGGAATGCACGGTTCTTATGCGGCTAATATGGCACTTACTGACTGTGATTTGCTTATCAATTTCGGCTCAAGATTTGACGATCGTCTTGCAAGCGCCCCTAAAGAATTCGCGCCTAAAGCAACTATCGCTCATATCGACATTGATCCAGCAGAAATCGGTAAAATTATTGAAACCCAAATCCCTATAGTTGCTGATATTAATGAAACACTTACGCAACTACTTCAAATGGAATTGCCTGTTTATCCGGATACCTCTCATTGGTACAAATTAAATATGACACGTAAAAACCGTCATCCTTTTCATTTTGATAAGACGAAAAAAGCAGAAATCAAACCACAACGAGTAATTGAATTGATTGGAGAAATTACGCAAGGCGAGGCGCTTGTATCAACTGATGTTGGGCAACACCAAATGTGGACCGCACAGTTTTATCCATTCCAGTTCGATCACCAAATTATCACAAGCGGCGGTTTAGGAACAATGGGCTTTGGTTTTCCAGCAGCAGTTGGAGCACAGCTTGCTTTCCCAGATAAAACGGTTGTAGCGATTGTTGGTGATGGCGGCTTCCAGATGACGAATCAAGAACTCGCAATACTAAATGATTATCAAATTAACGTAAAAACTGTCATTATCAATAACGGCTCGCTAGGAATGGTTCGTCAGTGGCAAGAAAAATTCCACGGCGAGAGATATTCCCACTCTATTTTCACAAGCCAACCAGATTTTGTAAAACTGGCGGAAGCTTACGGAGTGAAAGGTGTGCGCCTCACGAACCCGGAAACACTTGAGAAAGATTTGAGAAAAGCCTTCTCGCACCCTGGACCAATTGTAATTGACATTCATGTTGCTAAAGATGAACTAGTTCTTCCGATGGTTCCAAGTGGTAAACCAAATCATCAAATGGAAGGGGTGGAATAAATGCGCCGAATTATTACTGCAACAGTTAACAACTCATCTGGCGTACTAAATCGGATTACTGGGGTTATCTCCAGACGCCAATATAATATTGATAGCATATCTGTTGGCTGGACCGAAATCCCTAATGTTTCGCGGATTACCATCGTTGTCCATGTTGATTCGCTATACGAAATTGAACAAGTTACGAAACAACTAAATAAACAAATTGATGTGCTTAAAGTTAGTGATATTACTGACGACGCACATATTGAACGTGAACTTGCTTTAATTAAAATTAACTCCCCCGCCGCCTTGCGTTCCGAGCTAAATGCTGTTATCGAACCATTCAGAGCGACCGTGATTGATGTCGGCACAAAAAATGTTGTCATCCAAGTCACCGGAACAAGCGAAAAAATCGACGCCTTTGTCGATATCGTCCGCCCTTACGGAATTAAACAAATGGCAAGAACTGGCGTAACCGGCTTTACACGAAGCGCCAAAAAAATGAATTAAGTACCTACAGAACAAGCAACTCAGGTGTTCTGAAATATAAAAAGAAATTAGTTGGAGGTTAGGAAAAATGACAAAAGTTTATTATGAAGATGCAGTGAAAAATAACGCACTAGAAGGTAAAACAGTAGCAGTAATCGGATACGGTTCTCAAGGACACGCCCATTCTCAAAATTTGCGCGACAATGGCAATGAAGTCATTATCGGTATTCGTGAAGGAAAATCCGCTGAAACAGCTAGAAATGATGGTTTTGATGTATATTCTGTTAGCGATGCAGCAGCCAAAGCCGATGTCATTATGATTCTTTTACCAGATGAAACACAAGGCGACACTTATGAAAAAGAAATTAAACCTAACCTAAAAGCTGGCAATGCACTTGTTTTTGCACATGGTTTTAATATCCATTTTGACGTAATTAACCCACCGAGCGATGTGGATGTTTTCTTAGTAGCTCCAAAAGGACCAGGCCATCTCGTTCGCCGTACATTTGTTGAAGGTGGCGCTGTCCCTTCCCTATTCGCGATTTATCAAGATGCAACTGGGAATGCTCGTGACACTGCCCTTTCTTATGCAAAAGGAATTGGTGCCACTCGAGCCGGTGTTATCGAAACTACTTTCAAAGAAGAAACCGAAACAGATCTATTTGGTGAACAAGCTGTTCTTTGTGGCGGGGCAACTCACTTAATCCAAGCTGGGTTCGAAACGCTTGTAGAAGCAGGCTACCAACCAGAACTTGCTTATTTCGAAGTTCTCCATGAAATGAAATTAATCGTTGACTTGATGTATGAAGGCGGCATGGAAAAAATGCGTGACTCCATCTCTAACACAGCAGAATACGGTGATTACGTATCTGGTCCTCGCGTTGTTACAGCAGACACGAAAAAAGCAATGAAAGAAGTACTTACCGACATTCAAAATGGAAACTTCGCTAAAGCCTTTATTGATGATAATAAAAATGGCTTTAAAGAGTTCCATAGAATGCGCGCCGAACAACAAGGTCATCAAATCGAACAAGTTGGCGCTAACCTTCGCGAAATGATGCCTTTTGTGAAACCACAACATTAATACTTAAAACGATTGCTAGGCGAGAAATCTTGCCTAGCAACCGTTTATCCATTTTCACTATCAGTTTAAGAAAGAAATGTTTCTTTCCTAAACTGATACTGAAAGCAGGAAAAATCCAAGCTTCCCTATCTAATATAAAACAAGAGGTGAAATCGAATGAAGAAAATCCAGTTTTTTGACACAACACTACGAGACGGCGAACAAACCCCTGGAGTTAATTTTGACGTAAAGGAGAAAATCCAAATCGCCTTACAACTCGAAAAACTCGGGATTGATGTAATTGAAGCCGGCTTTCCGATTTCTTCTCCTGGAGATTTTGAATGCGTCAAGGCCATTGCAAATGCGATTAAACATTGTTCTGTAACAGGGCTAGCTCGCTGTGTTGAAGAAGATATCGACCGAGCAGAGGAAGCACTTCAAGATGCTGTTTCTCCGCAAATACATATCTTCCTAGCAACAAGCGATGTACACATGAAATACAAATTAAAAATGAGCCGAGCGGAAGTACTTGCTTCCATTAAACACCACGTAAGTTATGCAAGACAAAAATTTGATGTTGTTCAATTTTCACCAGAAGATGCAACACGAACGGAGCGAGCATTTCTTATCAAAGCTGTCCAAACAGCGATTGATGCAGGGGCAACTGTTATCAACATTCCAGATACAGTCGGTTACACAAATCCAACTGAATTCGGTCAACTTTTCCAAGACTTGCGCCGGGAAATCAAACAATTCGATGACGTTACTTTTGCCTCCCACTGTCATGATGATCTTGGTATGGCGACTGCGAATGCACTTGCTGCTATCGAAAATGGTGCAACACGAGTCGAAGGAACAATTAATGGTATAGGCGAACGTGCCGGGAATACTGCACTAGAAGAAGTCGCTGTTGCGCTCCATATTCGCAAAGATTTTTATCAAGCAGAAACGAACATTGTTTTGAATCAATTTAAAAATTCTAGTGATTTGATTAGTCGGTTGTCAGGAATGCCTGTTCCACGTAATAAAGCGGTTATTGGTGGAAATGCCTATGCACACGAATCCGGCATTCATCAAGACGGCGTGCTAAAAAATCCAGATACGTACGAAATTATTACGCCTGCTCTTGTTGGCGTCGATAAAAACTCCCTGCCACTTGGAAAACTTTCTGGTAAACATGCTTTCAATACCCGCATGGAAGAAATGGGTTATGCCCTTAACGAACAAGAACAAAAAGATGCTTTCAAACGCTTTAAACACCTAGCTGATGCGAAAAAAGAAGTAACCGAAGAAGACCTTCATGCGCTTATCCTAGGTCAGTCTTCTGAGTCGGCGGATAACTTTGAATTAAAACATTTACAAGTCCAATATGTTACTGGTGGAGTTCAAGGTGCTATCGTTCGAATTGAGGAAAAAGACGGCGCTACTCTAGAAGATGCCGCAACAGGTTCTGGAAGTATTGAAGCTATTTATAACACGATTAATCGCCTGATGAAACAAGATATTTCCTTAACCGATTACCGCATTCAAGCAATCACAGCTGGACAAGATGCACAAGCAGAAGTTCATGTTGTAGTTAAAAATGCTAACGACGCTGAATTTCACGGTATCGGAATTGATTTTGACGTATTAACTGCAAGCGCTAAAGCTTACTTACAAGCATCCGGCAAAAGCAAAACCGTCACCAACCAAGCTGATTTCGAGGAGGTAAAATGACGTGACTTATAAAATCACCTCTCTAGCTGGCGACGGTATTGGTCCAGAAATTATGACAGCTGGTATAAAAGTCCTCCAAGCCATTGCTAAGAAATATCAGCATACATTTGAAATCGAAGCTCACCCATTTGGTGGGGCAGGTATTGATGCTACTGGAAATCCAATTCCTGACTCCACCCTCAAAGCCTGCCAAAATGCCGATGCGATTTTACTAGGTGCAATTGGCGGTCCCAAGTGGGATAATGCGGCAAAACGACCAGAAGATGGTTTACTTGCTCTTAGAAAAGCGCTTGGTCTATTCGCTAACATCCGACCTATCCAAGTTCCAAGTTCGATTTCACACCTCTCCCCTTTAAAAAAAGATATTGTGGAAGGTACTGATTTTATCGTTGTTCGGGAACTTACTGGAGGCTTGTACTTCGGTGAGCCAAAACATTGGGATGAAGATGCAGCAGTCGATTCTTTAACTTATACGCGAGCAGAAATCGAACGAATTATCGAAAAAGCCTTCGCGATTGCTGCTACAAGAAATAAAAAAGTGACTTCGGTCGACAAAGCTAACGTACTCGCTTCTAGTAAATTATGGCGTCAAATTGCCGAAGAAGTAGCAAGCAAGCATCCAGATATTACTCTAGAGCATTTATACGTAGATGCTGCAGCGATGATACTTATACAACAGCCAACTACTTTTGATGTAATTGTTACGGAAAATTTATTCGGTGATATTTTAAGTGATGAAGCGTCTGTAATTACTGGCTCACTAGGTATGTTACCTTCTGCCAGTCATGCGGAAAGTGGCCCTTCATTATATGAGCCTATTCATGGTTCAGCGCCCGATATCGCAGGTCAAAATATCGCTAATCCAATGTCGATGATTTCTTCCGTATCTATGATGTTGCGACAATCTTTCGGACTTTTTATGGAAGCTGATGTGATTGATAAAGCAACAGCAGCTACAATGGAAGCTGGATTTTTAACTGCTGACTTAGGTGGAACTACATCTACTACTGATTTTACCAAGGAAGTACTAAAACAAATTGAAGGAGGAGAATAACAATGGGGAAAACACTATTTGATAAACTTTGGAATCGCCACGTCATTTATGGCAAAGAAGGTGAACCACAGTTATTATACGTTGACCTACATTTGATTCATGAAGTAACTTCTCCTCAAGCGTTTGAAGGACTTCGAATGGAAAAGAGACCCCTTCGCCGACCGGATAAAACCTTCGCAACAATGGATCACAACGTTCCAACTGAAGATATTTTTAACATCCAAGACCTTGTAGCGAAAAAGCAAATTGAAGCGCTACAAACAAATTGTGCTGAATTTGGTGTCACTCTGGCAGATATGGGTAGCGAGCGCCAAGGTATCGTTCATATGGTCGGACCTGAAACTGGACTTACTCAACCCGGAAAAGTAATTGTTTGTGGAGATTCTCATACCGCAACACATGGCGCATTTGGAGCAATTGGTTTTGGAATTGGTTCTAGTGAAGTGGAACATGTTTTTGCTACCCAAACTATTTGGCAACAAAAACCAAAATCAATGGGGATTGAAATTAACGGCAAACTTCCAAAAGGCGTCTATGCAAAAGATATTATTTTACATTTGATTGCCACTTATGGTGTAGCATTTGGTACCGGTTATGCGGTGGAATATTACGGTGAAACCATTCGCAATATGTCGATGGAAGAACGGATGACGATTTGTAATATGGCGATTGAAGGTGGAGCCAAAATGGGCATGATGGCTCCTGATGCGACAACTTTTGAATATGTTCGTGGTCGTGAATATGCTCCAAGCGATATGAATGCAGCGATTCGTGACTGGGAAACACTTAGTACTGACGAAGATGCAAGCTATGACCTTCATATTGAGATGGACGCAAGCATTTTGGAACCGTATGTTACTTGGGGAACCAATCCAGAAATGGGCGTCCCTTTTTCCAAAGCATTTCCAGAAATTAAAGATATGAACTATGAACGAGCTTATGAGTATATGGGACTAAAACCCGGACAAACAGCGGAACAAATTGAACTTGGTTATGTTTTTATCGGTTCTTGTACAAATGCCAGACTCTCTGATTTGGAAGAAGCAGCGCGCATCGTTAAAGGAAATAAAGTGAAAAATAATATTCGTGCACTCGTCGTTCCTGGTTCTCGCCAAGTCCGTAATGCCGCAGAAGCTATCGGACTTGATAAAGTATTTAAAGAGGCTGGGTTTGAATGGCGCGAACCTGGTTGCTCCATGTGTCTCGGTATGAATCCTGACCAAGTTCCAGACGGCGTTCATTGCGCTTCTACTTCGAACCGCAACTTTGAAGGTCGCCAAGGAAAAGGCGCACGCACACATCTTGTTTCCCCGGCAATGGCTGCAGCGGCGGCAATTAATGGGCACTTTATTGATATACGTAAGGAGGCGGTTATAAGTGGAAGCAATTAAAGTACACATCGGCAAAACAGTAGCACTTATGAATAATAACATTGATACCGACCAAATTATTCCGAAAAGTTTCTTAAAACGAATCGAACGCACTGGTTTTGGTGAATTTCTTTTTGATAGTTGGCGCTATTTACCCAACCGAAAACCCAATCCAGATTTCCCGCTAAATGCACCCGATCGCCAAGAAGCAACGATTTTAATCACTGGGGATAATTTTGGCTGCGGCTCCTCTCGCGAACATGCTGCTTGGGCTTTGCTTGATTACCGGTTCCGAGTTATTATTGCAGGAAGTTACAGTGACATTTTTTATATGAATTGTACCAAAAATGGTGTGCTTCCAATCGTTCTTCCAAAAGAAACGCGCGAAAAATTAGCGGAAATCCCGGCCGATGAACAAGTAACAATTGATTTACCAAACCAAGAAGTCATTAGTTCTGTTGGGAGATATCCTTTCGAAATAGACGCAACATGGAAAAATAAATTTATAAATGGATTAGACGATATCGCTATTACATTTGAACATATTGATGCAATTAAAGCGTACGAACAAAAAGTCGATTCGATTTAAGAAAAGGTAGTGAGGATGATGGAATTAGTTGATTTATTAGTAACTGAAAAAGATGTCGAACAAGCCTATAACGTGCTAAAATCTGTCGTCAAACATACACCGCTCGAATATGATTTTTATCTTTCCGAAAAATATCATTGCAACGTGTATTTAAAACGAGAAGATTTACAGCGCGTTCGTTCCTTCAAATTGCGAGGGGCTTTTTATGCGATTTCAAGGCTTTCAGCGGAGAAATTAGAACGTGGTGTGGTTTGTGCAAGTGCAGGAAACCACGCGCAAGGTGTCGCCTATACGTGCAAACGAATGAGCGTTCCCGCAACCATTTTCATGCCAACCACCGCCCCACAGCAAAAAGTCTCTCAAGTGAAATTTTTCGGTGGAACAAATGTGGAAGTTGTCTTAATCGGTGATACATTCGATGCTTCCGCGGCGGCGGCCAAAGAATTTGCTGAAGAACATGGTCAAGCCTTTATTCCTCCATTTGATGATCCAGATATTATTGCAGGTCAAGGCTCACTTGCTGTCGAAATGGTGGCAGATTTAAACAAGGCGCATGAACAAGCTGATTATGTATTTGCTGGAATTGGTGGAGGTGGCCTAATTAGCGGTGTCGCAACTTACTTAAAAGCGAAAAGTCCGATTACCAAAATTATCGGTGTCGAACCTAAGGGCGCCCCTTCGATGACAGAAGCACTCAAACAAAACCAAGTAGTCAAGCTAGATAAAATGGACAAATTCGTTGATGGTGCTGCGGTAAAAGAAGTTGGTAATTTAACTTTTGAGCATGCAAAGGTACTAGTAGATGAAGTAACGACTATTTCAGAAGGGGCTGTTTGTTCGACTATTTTAGATATGTATACAAAACAAGCTATTGTCGCCGAACCAGCTGGCGCCCTCTCCGTTGCCGCACTCGAAACATATCGGGATGAAATTAAAGACAAAACGGTTGTCTGTATCATTAGCGGAGGAAACAATGATATTAATCGAATGCAAGAAATAGAAGAGCGCTCCTTGCTTCATGAAGGTTTAAAACACTATTTTATCGTTAACTTTTCGCAAAGACCAGGTGCACTGAAAGAATTCGTTAATGATGTGCTAGGTCCACATGATGATATTACCAAGTTTGAATATACCAAAAAAGTGAATCGTGGTAATGGTCCTGTTATAATCGGCGTGCTCCTCCAAGACAAAAATGATTACGAGGGTCTACTTGAACGCGTCGCTGCATTTGATCCTAGCTACATTCCTATTAATGACAATCAAACACTTTATACGCTCCTTGTGTAAAATGGGTTCCTGCTTTTTAGTAGGGACTTTTTTATATTACAGTTTATCCACCTGTTATAGTAACAGTTTATTATGAAACATAGTTTAAAATCTTTTGTTTGTGGATATAAAGTAGTATAATATAAATATCAAAACACAACTGTATTATTAAATCCGAGACTTATATATATAACAATTCAAGGAGTGGCAATTATGGAAGCAGTAAGAAAAAATCGATTATTTCAGCATTCTACTATGGCAGCACTTGTTGGCGGACTTTTCAGTGGAACAACTAGTTTTAAAGAATTACTCCAACACGGCGACCTTGGTATCGGGACGCTTGATGAATTTGACGGGGAACTAATAATTTTAGATGGTGAGGCTTTCCAAATCCGTTCGGACGGGCAAGCATATAAAGTAAAACCAGAAGACACAACACCTTATGCTAGCACTACTTTTTTTGATGCTGATACCTCCTTTAAAATATCAGAACCTACTTTGAAACAGGATGTAGAAGCGCAAATAGCCGAATTAGTACAAGGGCCGAATGTTTTTTATGCGGTAAAAATGACTGGGAACTTCCGGTATGTTGATACACGCGTAGTACCAAAACAGCAGCGTCCTTACCCACCATTAATTGAAGCAGTGAAAGAGCAACCAACTTATCACTTTGAATACATTACCGGAACAATTGTTGGTTTTTGGACTCCTGCCTATATTAGCGGAATTGGTGTCTCTGGTTACCATGTTCATTTTATTGATGATATGCGTAAAATTGGTGGTCATGTGTTTGACTATGAGATGTTAGAAGGAACCGTCGAAGTTGCACAACAAACAGAATTCGAATTACAATTACCACAAACAACAGAATTTCTTAGAAGTGATTTAAGTACACCGGATATGTTGGAGCAGATTGAAGCTGCGGAAAATTAAAAAAAAGCGCCAAAGTTAATGTAGTGAGACCCAAAAGTTAGACCAAATGCCGACCAGAGAAATCTGGTTGGTATTTTTTATGCGGTCATCTGTTCGCGGTACTGAATAGGACTACAACCAAGTTTCGTTTTAATTCGATGATGATTGTAGTAATGTATCCAATCTTCTATTGCTTGCTTCAACTGTTTAAAGCTGGCATAAATTACCCCGTAATACATTTCTTGCTTTAACAGTCCAAAGAAATTCTCCATCGGAGAATTGTCAAAACAATTCCCTTTTCGTGACATACTTTGAAAGATGTTTTGCTTGGTTAACTGCTTTTTGTATGCTTTCATTTGGTAAGCCCATCCTTGGTCAGAGTGGAACGTACGACGATAGGGGCAATCATCGGTACGGTCCATCGCTTCTTTTTGGGCATCCATAATGGCTTTAGCGTTGGGACGCTCAGAAATTCGATACGATAAAATTTCTCCGTTAAACATATCAAGGAAAGGATCTAAATACAATTTTTTGATAACTAGCTGCTTGTTTTTATCACGCTCGTAATATTTGAATTCCGATGTATCCGTGGTCACTTTTTGATGAGGAATGGATGTATAAAAACGTCGACGAATACGGTTTTTTGCCACTCGTCCAATAGTTCCTTTGTAAGAATTATATCTGCGAGATTTCCGAATAAACTTGGATCCTTTTAGCCCAAGTTTACCCATAATTCGTCGAACTTTTTTCTGATTGACCTTTATTCCTTGTGCCTTCAACGCTAGTTGAATCCGGCGATAGCCATAGTTTCCGTGATGCTCATCAAAAATTTCTTGAATCTTTTTCTCTAATGATGCATTTGGATTTTTCTGTTCTAATCGTTTTTGCCAATACATGTAGGTCGCTTTAGGAAATTTTGTGGCTTGTAGAAGAATCGTTAATCGGAACTCACTTCGGAGTTCGTGGATGATTCGGGCATCTCGTTCTTGAGTCGTTCTGGGACATCCATTCCTAAAGCGCGGAGCTTTTTTATAAAAGCAAGTTCTGCACGTAATAATTCGTTTTCTCGTTCTAATGCTTGTTCCCGTGTCATGGGTTTCTTGGGCTGAATTTGTTTCTTTTTCTTGGACATCGAAGGTCGTCCTTTCTGTTTTGGTGAAAGACCTTCGATGCCTTCTCGCAGAAATTTTTGATGCCAACTTTGAAGTAAATCCCCTGAAGGCAAACCATACTGCAAGGCAACATCCAGGTAAGAGTCACCGCTATTTAAGTAATAGTGTAGGACATTTTGCTTGAATTGGGAAGTGTAATGTTGTTTCGTTCTTCGCCTTTGTAATGCTTCAAACCCCCGTTTCTCTACAATCTTCACCCATTTTCTAACCAGAGAAAAATGTGATATACCAAAGCGCTGAGCGAGTGTGCCATAACCACCTTCGCTGTTTTGGTAAGCTTCCACTACTTTTCTCTTGAATCCATCATCATATTTAGCCAATTAAAATACGCCTCCAAAGTTAGATTTTTTGGTCTAACTTTGGGGGCGCACTACATAATTTAATTAACTTTGGTGCTTTTTTTATTCTGTAATCACTTTATGAATAAGCGTTGGAGCAGTTGCGTGGTCGGCGATTTCAATGTTTTCATAGATCTTCGCTTTGACGTTTTCAACATCTTCTTGGTCGGCAAAAATGGTTACTAGTGGTTCGCCTGCTTTGACAGGGTCGCCTACTTTTTTACGAAGCATTAAACCGACTGCTAGATTAATTTCGTCTTCTTTTGTTGCGCGACCAGCACCTAAGATCATTGCCGCAATTCCAATTTCGTCAGCGATAATTTTGCTCACAAAGCCGGATGTTTTTGCTGGTACTTCGATTTGGTATTTTGCTTGCGGAAGTTTTTCCGGATGATCGACAATGCTTGCGTCACCACCTTGGTTCGAAAGGAAGGTTTTAAATTTCTCTAATGCAGCACCGTTTTCGATTACTTCGATGAGCTTAGCACGAGCTTCATCTAATGTTTCTGCTTTTTTAGCAAGCACGACCATTTGACTTCCGAGTACAAGAACTAATTCAGTTAAGTCTTCTGGACCTTGCCCTTTTAATGTGTCGATGGCTTCTTTTACTTCTAAAGCATTTCCGATTGCTTCACCAAGTGGTTGAGACATGTCAGAAATAACGGCCATTGTATTACGACCGACATTATTGCCGATTCGAACCATTGCATGAGCTAGATTTTCGGCATCTTCATCGGTTTTCATGAAAGCTCCTGCACCTGTTTTCACATCAAGTACGATAGCGTCTGCACCGGCAGCAATTTTTTTACTCATAATCGAGCTGGCGATTAACGGGATGGAATTAACGGTTCCTGTTACATCACGAAGCGCGTACATTTTTTTATCAGCAGGAGTCAAATTGCCTGATTGACCAATAACGGCTACTTTATCGCGATTGACTAACTTAATAAAATCTTTTTTATCTAGTTCAATGTGGAAGCCTGCGATTGATTCTAGTTTATCAATAGTTCCACCAGTATGACCTAAGCCACGACCGGACATTTTTGCAACTGGAACGCCAACTGCTGCAACTAGTGGGGCAAGAACGAGTGTTGTAGTATCGCCTACCCCCCCTGTACTATGTTTATCGACTTTGATTCCTTCAATAGCGGATAAATCGATTGTATCACCAGAGCCAACCATCGCCATTGTTAAATCAGCGCGCTCCTCATCATTCATATCTCGGAAAAAGATGGCCATGGCTAGAGCACTTGCTTGATAATCTGGAATTTCCCCATTTGTATACCCATCAATAAAAAACTGAATTTCTTCGGTTGATAAAGCTTTACCATCTCTCTTTTTGGAAATAATATCCACCATTCTCATTTCTCCGTCACCCTTTCTTTTTCGTCCACTTTAGCATTATTCTATGTATTCCTTTTGAGAACGGTTACACTTTTTCAGTAAACCGTTTTACTAAACAGGAACATGTACTTAACATGCTCACTATATCCTACTCACTCACTGATTGTCAATACTTTTTGTGCTACTTCGATTGATTAAAGAAATATCGAGTAACCGATTCTCCAATTTCTCCGTTGGGTTTTGAATATTTTCCAGTAAAAGTTCTGCGGCAATTTCGCCAATACCGTAAATTGGTTGACGGATTGTCGTGAGTGGTGGTGTCATATACTCGGAAAGTTCAATGTCATCAAAACCAATCACACTTAGGTCTTCTGGCACGTGTAAACCTTTTTCTAGAGCAGCACGGTACGTCCCCATTGCCATTAAATCATTGGTCGCAAAAATAGCAGTAATGTTTTCTTTTAATAGTTTTTGCGTCGCTAGGTAACCAGCATTCATCGTTTGATCGCCACTAACAATCCATCCTTCTTGTACAATGAGGTTGTATTCTTTCATACATGCTAAATAACCTTCATAACGTTCATGTACATTATAAAAAGAAGTATCTGAAATAATTATACCAATTCGCGTATGACCAAGTTTTATCAAATGTTCTGTTGCCATGAATCCCCCTTTAAAATCATCAATCGCGATGTTACCTTCTGGTCTCGGATTCCGCTGGCGATCTAGTAGAATATAGGGAGCACGCTTTTCTTCCATCCGATCAATAACGCCAGAAAGCAGAATATTAGGGCTGGCGATAATTAAACCATCGACAGCCCGGTGTAATAATTCTTCTACATATAAATCTTCGCGTGTTTTATCGTTGGAAGAGTTGCAAAGCATAATCATATAACCATTTTTGTTTAAGTAGTCTTCCGCCCCTTTAACCATTTGCGAAAAAAATGGGTCGGTGACTTCGGGGACAATCATTCCAATCGTCTTGGTATGACTAACAATCATGTTTTTAGCAAAAAAATTGGGTTTGTAGGACATTTCTTTTGCAGTTTTAAGAACTTTCGCGCGAGTTAAATCGCTAAATCGTTCTCCTTTACCATTCAAAATTTGAGAAATTGTCGTAATCGAAACGCCTGTTTTTTCTGCTATTTCGCGGATGGTTGCAGCCATTTAAACTCCCCCAGTCAGATAATCTATTCTCCTTATTTTGCCATACTTAAGAAGATTAATAAAGGGATTTCATAGAAAATTAGTAATTATCTGGTTTAGCTGGTTTTTCGCCGGAAACGATTGCGACTCCTGCGCTTGCTCCGATTCGAGTTGCGCCGGCTTCAATCATTTTGCGGACGTCTTCTTTGGTACGAATTCCTCCAGAAGCTTTGACGCCGATATTTGGTCCAACTGTTTTGCGCATTAGAGCAATATCTTCTGTAGTTGCTCCACCAGTTGAAAATCCAGTAGATGTTTTAACGAAGTCTGTTCCTGCTTTCACAGCGATTTCACAAGCGCGAACTTTTTCTTCATCTGTTAACAGGCATGTTTCGATAATAACTTTAACTAGCGCATAGCCTTTTGCCGCTTCAACTACAGCACGGATGTCGCGTTCCACTAATTCATCATTTTTGTCTTTTAAAGCTGCGATATTAATAACCATATCGACTTCTTTTGCACCATTTTTGATTGCGTCATTTACTTCAAACGCTTTTACTTCTGGCGTATTTGCTCCAAGCGGGAAACCAATAACGGTACAAACAACTGATTCAGCACCTGCCAATTGTTCTGCAGCTAATTTCACCCATGTTGGATTCACGCAAACGGAAGCAAAGCCGAATTCTTTCGCTTCTTTTGTTAATGTTAAAATTTGTTCTTTTGTTGTGTCTGGTTTCAAAGCTGTATGGTCAATCATTTTAGCCATATTCATTTCAAAAAACTCCTTTATAATTCAATTTGTCTATATCATATCGCAACACAGAACATTTGTAAATTAATCATTGAAATTTTGTTCAATGAGTTTTTTTGCTGTGAATTGGTCTGTAATGAAGTGATTTGCATAGCCCCCTCGAAGCGCACCATGGATTGCTTTTAATTTCCGTTCGCCTCCTGCCACAAGGATTGCTGTTTCTTTTTGTTTTAAATCTTGCAAGTTAATACCGATAGTTCGCTCATCCATTTTCCAATCGGCAAGTTCTCCATTAATATCAAAGAATCTCGAACAAATATCACCAACTGCTTTTTCTTTCAAGCGCCTTTTTTCTTCCTCTGAAAAATAACCAAGTCGAAAGAGTAATGCTTCATCACGAACTGTACCAACTGTAAAAATAGCCACATTCGCTTTTTTCCCAAGATCAATAATATTTTCTATGTGTCTATCTGCCTCGACCATTTTTTTTGTTACTGGATTATCTAAGACAACAGGGAGCGGCAAAGAAACTGGTGCTGTGTCGAAAGCAGCCCCAAACAGCGCTAAAGTTTCCGCAGCATACGTATTAACATCTGAATGACTAACACCACCTTTTAGCTGAACGATCTCCATTTCTGCTTTAGACGGTGTAAGTTTTTGAGCGATTTTGTACATGGTTGTGCCCCAACTTACACCTAAAATATCCTTGTCGCGAATAATTTCCGTTAAATATTCCGCCGCATTTTGACTAATTTGTTTCGTTATTTCTAAATAATCGTTTGTTTGACTAAAAGCAACGGAGACATTTTTAAGTTGGTATTTTTCTTTTAAGCCCATTGCAAGCTCCGTGAGATTCGCAAATGGATCTTGAACTTCGATTTTAACATAGCCTTTTATTTTCGCATTTTGTAGTAATCTGGAAACGGTTGGTCGAGATACTCCAAGCTTAGCAGCAATTTCTTGTTGGCTAAAATCCGCTTGGTAGTATAGTCTCGCAACTTCCACACTAAGCTGTTCTTTTTGTTTGTCCATTTCATCCCTCCTGCTTTTTCTTTTTAGTATAACGCAAGAATGAGTAGAGTTCGAGGTTAAAATGGCTCGAACATTAAAAAGCAGAAATCCTCTTAAAGAATTCCTGCTTTTCTCTAAAAATCTTCTTCTACTTCTTCCACCGGGGTGACATATTGATAAATCCCCAACTTGCCTGTGTCAGTTGCTTGTTTTGCTAGTTCAGCTAAAGTAAATGTTGCTCTACCTAAAAACACTTCTAGTAACAACGGGATATTGACTCCGGTGACAAGTTCTGTTTGGTGATAATCCGCTAAAAGCTGAACTAAAACATTGAACGGGGTACCACCTTTTAAATCAGTTAGAAATAAAATCCCTTCTGTCAAATCGAGTTTTTCCACTTCAGCGACTATTTTCGTCTGTAGATTTTCAGCTGATTCACCTTCATCAAACGATACAAAACTTGTATTTTCTTGAATACCGCAAATCATTTCAGCTGAATGAATTAATTCTTTTGCGGCATTCCCGTGTGTGCAAACAAAAATTGCTTTCATTTCCCAAACCGCCTTTTTAATAGTCTAGCTGACGATAATATCTTCTAATTTCCATTGGATGGCAGTTAATTTGCTCCACATGGACATCAATTCGATTATTGACTGCATGGATAATAAATGGTGAAAGTGCTCCTCTGAATTTTGGTGAAATCCCTGGTAGCTCATAATCTTTAGCGTCAATCACCGTGTAATTAGCACAAATTTGTGGAATGAATTTCACTACTCGTTCACTAAGCGAGCGCTGGCTATCTTCTGTTACATAAATAGTTACAGGTGTATCGTGTTCGACAATTTCAAACATTCCGTGGAAAAATTCATGCGCTTCAATTGATTTTGTTTTAATCCAGTGTTGTTCTTCCCAGTAACACATTGCGTATGAATAAGTTGCGCCCCACTGATTTCCCGCTCCAACAAAATAGTGAATGTCATCTTGGTGGTGTTTCTGCGCAAAAGCTTTTCCAAATTCGTCCGCTGATTTTTCTACCGCTACAATCCCTTTGGCAAAATGTTGATCCATTTCATCGTAAAATTCATCATACTCGTCAAATTCTCCTGCTAAGTACATGAACCGATCAGCGACCATGAAGAATTTCAGTTGTTCGTTTAATGGATAAGAAATTAAGTGGTCCACCAATTTCGCAAGTTCTGCCTCACTTTTATCAATGAATCCGAATACGGTTGCACCAATTTCATTACATTTTTTTACGGCGTCTACTACTTCTTCCGTGCTACCTGTGACAGACGAAATGACAACTAACGTATCTTTTGTCACTCGTTTATTTCCAGTTGTTAAAAACACTGCTGCATTTTCATAAAAAGTTTCAAGTGCTGTTTTTTCTTTCATATGAACAACCGCTTGCATGGCAGACGCATAAGTTCCACCAATTCCGAGCCAGCAAATATTACTGAAACCACGATTTTGAATTTCATCAACTATTTCATTAATTTGTGGACGTAATTTTAACGCCCCTTCCATATTTTCCAACACTTTTTGTTCATCAAACTTTAACACGATTCATTCCCACTTTCTATTTTATATTTTGGATTTTGTTATTTCATCAAATTCTGGAAAAGCAGATATTTCTAGGTTTACATTTTTTTCTTGAGAGATTTTAAAAGATAATAAATGGACCGGAATCGTCATAAATAGCGGAGTAAGTAGCTCATTCACTTGCAAATTAAGCGCTAAATCAGCTGTTTCTTTTTTACCTACCCCAGCATAGATTGTCCGAACTTTTTCAACATGCCCTGCTAAAAAATTTTTTAATTTGTCGGCTCTATTTTCAAGCAGTCCTTGTGGTTCGATGAAAATAATATAATCTTCTGGTGCTAAACCGATATACGGGCCATGCATGTACTCTTCTAATTCCTTACCAAAAGCCGTGATACGAATGGTTTCTGTTACCTTTGTTTCTCCCTCACGAGCAACCCCATATGCCGCACCGTATCCGATGAAAAAGATTCGTTTTGCTTCCATTAATTCCGCAGTATGCGTATCAACCCAACTTGCTGCTTTTTCAATAACTTGGGGTAACTCATGAGCAATTATTTCGATTTCACTAAGATCAGTTTCGTAATCAATAGCTTGGACTTTTCCTTGTAACTCTGCCATTTCAAGCGCTAATAGGTTTAAAATAAGGATGGTGGCGCTATAGCCAAGCGTGACATAAGGCATCTCTTCCTTATCCATTCCCATACTAATTACATTGGTTGCTTTTTTAGCGATTGGACTTTCTAAATCGCTTGTGAGTGTGAAGACTGTTCCACCGCTGCGTTCAATTTCCTCCACTACATGAATAGTTGAGTAACTATGCCCACCTTGCGAAATGGCGATGTACAATGTGTCTTTATTCAGATGCAACATATAATTTGCCGAAACAGATGGCTCTTCCACATAAACTGGAATTTGTAGTTTTGCGCTCATATAAAGCTCTGCTGCAAAGGCCGCATTCGAACTAGATCCTGTTGCAAAAATAACGACAGCTCGATAATCTTGATGTTTCATTTCGAGTAACTCTTGTAAAAGTACTTTACGATTTTCTATAATATGCTGATAAACCGCTTGTTCTGACCTAATGTAATAATCCATATTTTTCATTACTTCACCTACTTATTTTAATAAGCCTGTATAAGCACCTAAAATACCAATTCCTGCGATTAATAGCAGAATCCAATGTGCTTTCAAACCTTTTTTATCTAACCAAAAAATAAAGAATGTAAATGCTAACGCTAAAATCCCAGGGACGATACCGTCGAAAACACTTTGAACCGTTACGGCTTCATCTCCTGAACCAAATTTCATTGGCATATTGATGTTAACCATCGTGGCGACCATAGCTCCAACAACACCTAAACCAATAATCGACGCGCCGTAAGATAATTTATCCATCAACCCAGTCTTTTGGATTTTTTCAATAAAGTTTGCACCAATATTGTAACCAATGAATAAACCATAATAACGAGTCAGAATAGCTGGAATATTGAAAATAAGAAGGAACAAAATCGGTCCTAAAATATTTCCTTGTAATGCAAGTGAAGTTCCAATCCCAGTTGCGATAACTCGTAATGTTCCCCAGAAAAAGGAATCACCAATACCGCTTAGTGGTCCCATCAACGCTACTTTGATATTATTGATAGAATCTGTATCAAATGTCTCATCTTTCGCTGATTGTTCTTCCATTGCAATCGAAATCCCAAGTGGAAAAGTAGAAAGCCATGGTGTCACATTATAAAATTCTAAATGCCTTTGATAAGACGAAATTCGTTTTTCTTTGTCATTCTTCAAGATTTTGTTCAGTGCTGGTAGCATCGAAAAGCCATAACCCATGTTGGATTGTCGTTCATAGTTCCATGACCATTCCATCGTGAACGAGCGCCAAAAAACTTTCATTAAATCTTTTTTCGTTAGTACATCAGAACTCTTCATCTTCATAGTTTATCCCTCCATCATTAGCAAGTGCTGGTTCTCTGTTACCTCCGCTTGGTCCGTTGTGATCATTATTTTTAAGTGTAGCGTAGCCTGTCAAAATAAGTGCTAAACAAGCGCCAAAAATGGCTACTCCTGTAACTGGTACTTTTAAATAAACTGCGAGTGCAAAACCAAAAACGAAAAATACCGCATTCTTTTTGTTTACCATTAATTTGAGAAGTAAAGCAAAACCGTAAGCTGGTAATAAACCAGTTGCAATGCCTAAGCCAGCAATAACAAAAGCTGGAATTGCATCAAGGACATTTTGGATAACGGGGCTACCAACAAGATAAGATGTGGCAACAATAATCCCGATTGGTAAATTGATAGATAAGAAACCACCCAAGAGCTGCATTCGACTTATCCCTTTTGAATTACCCTCTAAAGCATACTTATCTGCCTTATGTACAAAATAAGGTAATACAAAAATGAAACATAAATTTTTAACAACTAATACTAATGAAGCGATTGGAATACCAAGTGCAAGTGCTACTGCTGTACTTTCGCCCGTAGAAATGGCAAATGCTGTCCCTAAAATACTCCCTGAAATAATTTCTGGTGGAATGGATGCGCCAATGGAAAATGAACCTACAAAAGCTAATTCTAAAGTCGCTCCCATAACAATCCCCATCTGCACATCACCCATAATTAACCCTGCAAGTGTACATGTTACAAGTGGCCGCGATAACATTGATGAACCAAACAAATACTCACCATTTGCAAGCATGGCTGCGAGTGCAAGCAAAAGCGCTGTTCCTAATTGTTCCATAATTTATCCCTTCTTTCGTTTTTTATGCTTCAAAATTCACTTTTTTCTCATTCGGTACTTGTTGCATGAAAACATCAATAGCGTCTTTTTGTAGTTCTTGTAGTTTTTCTACTTCTTCGGCAGTTAAATTGATTGCTTTCGAGAAATTGGTTGTTCCTTCTCTTTGTTTTGTGCCGCCTAAATTCAGCATTGGAATCTTACCATTTGTTCCTTTTATTAATTTGTAAGCGTCTCCAACTGATTCCACCACAACTAATAAATTATATTTGTCGGTAACACCTGAATTGATGGAAGCAATACTTTCGTCAATACTCTTCATCACTAGTTTTGCAGCTTCGGGTTTAGCAAGACGAATAGCAGATTTACGAAAATCATCTGCAGCCACCCCATCATTTGCCACTAAAATTGTATTAACATCTAATGCATTAAACCAGGAAACTGCTACTTGCCCATGAAGTAAACGGTGATCTACACGTAGAAATTGAATCATTTTCTTTTCCTCCTTTTTCTTAGTTAAAATCAACTACATATTTGGTTGACTCAGCATCTTCATAATGATATTGAATAGCAATAGGCAATTGATTTTCGGCATAAAAAAGACTACTTAGTTTAAAAACAGGATCATTTTCTTTTAAATGCATATATTTCATTTGCTCATTGCCAGCTAAAACAAGTTGAAGTTCCTGCTCAAGCTCAAATAATTTATATTTACCCGAATTAACAAGTTCGATAATGTTGATAATGTGAAGATCTTTTACTTGTAAATCAGGATATAAACCGAGTGGTAAAATCAAGCGATCAAGCGTAACAGTGTGTTCATTCTTTTGAATAAATTTAACGGAATAAACTAGTTCGTTTTCTTTTATGCCAAACTTTTCCGCGTAGAAAGTGCCGGCTTTGCGAACATAAAAATCTTTAATATCTTTCTTGGCATCTTCCTTGGTATCATTTTTCATAACGCCTGTCATTTCTAAAATGTTTTGCGCAGTTAATTTTGGTTCGACATATAAGCCAATGCCATTTTTACGTACAACTAAGCCTTCCGCGACTAATAAATCAACAGCTCGACGAATCGTAGTCCTGCTACTAGAAAAAATTTCTTGCAGTTCTGATTCACTCGGCATAAGCATTCCCGCTTTATATTCATCGCGATTAATTTTCTCTCTTAACTCGTAAGCTATCACTTCGAATAGTGGCTTTTTAGCGCTCATCTTCACTCATCCTCCAAGTAATCAAATATATTTTTCGCGTTGATTTTATACTTAATTTGATCACCAATTAGATATTGTTTACTGTACTCAAACGGCTCGTCATTTTGGTCAAATGCCTTACTCACTACTTCAAAAAGCGGTGTTTGCTCTTTGACTTTTAACACATCTGCCAAGTCTTCATTCGCTGATACAAAGCGTAATTCCTCGCGTCCATATGTAGGTTTTATCTGGAAGTGTTCTTCTAACACATGGTAAAGCGATGTGTTATTTAAATCTATTTGTTCAATTCCTGGAAAACGTGCGCTATCTAGATACGATATTTCATAAGAAAAAGGTCTTCCTTCAACGTTCCGCAATCTGACCAAGTTATAAAGCGAATTTTTTATGTCTGTTGTTAAAAAATGGTTTACTTCTTTGACACCTTTTGTTATTTCACTCGAAAGTACAGTAACAGTTTGGTCAGATGGCAACTGGCTACTCATTGAATTCATCTTCAAAATATTAATCGTTTGTTTTGGATTAATTGCAATTCCTTTACGACTTCTTTTTTGGATGACTGCTTCTTTTTCAAGGGTATCAAGTGACCTTCTTAACGTGGTTCTACTTACTCCTAATTCCGCTTCAAGTGTTCTTTCGGACGGAAAATCTAATTCGCCCCTTGCTGTCTTTTCTTGAATGAGTTGCCTTAATTGTTCTTCACTCTGTACAGCAGGCGATAAATCTTTGTATTCCATAGCTACACCTCTTATTTATCCATATCTATCCGGCTTAGAAAAAGATATAGGTTAATCGTTTTTTAATACCACCTTATTGTAAACGGTTGCATAAGAGTTGTCAATAGTATTTTAAAATAAAAAAAGATGAAGCGCATACGGCAACTTCATCTTGACTAGTTAAATTATTTTTTTATCGGCAATGCTCCGACCACTGGATGGGGAATATATAGTTCTTCTAAGTAGCCTACTTCTGTTTCCGAAAGTTTAATATCAAGTGCTGCTACTGCACTTTCCAGATGTCTTTCTTTTTGTGCTCCGATAATTGGAGAAGTAATTCCTTGTTTAGTTAACATCCAAGCTAGAGCAATTTTATCTCTGGTCACTTGATGTTTCTCCGCTAATTCAGCCACACGCTCGATAATTCCTTTGTCTGAATCTTGAGTACCATCATATTTAGATTTTTGAACGGCATCCGTTTCTGACCGATAAGTAGTTTCAGCAAAGTCACGAGTTAGCCTTCCAGAAGCAAGCGGGCTATATGGTGTTATCGCAATTTTTTCATCCCGACAAAACGGAATCATTTCCCGTTCTTCTTCGCGGTAAATCAAATTATAATGATTTTGCATCGAAACAAATTTTGTCCAACCATTTTTTTCAGCAACGCGTTGTGCTTTTTGGAATTGCCAAGCATACATTGCACTAGCACCAATATAACGAGCTTTCCCTGACTTCACAACATCATGCATCGCTTCCATTGTTTCTTCAATTGGTGTATTTTCATCAAAACGATGAATGATATATAAATCAACATAATCTGTTTCTAAACGTTTTAAGCTTTGATCAATTTCACTCAAAATTGCTTTTCTAGATAAACCACTGCTATTCGGGTGACCTGGTCGCATTGTAGAATGTACCTTAGTGGCAAGTACAATATCATCCCTACTAGCATAATCTTTCAAGGCTCGACCAACAATTTTTTCACTTTCCCCATAGGAATAAATATTTGCTGTATCAAAGAAGTTAATTCCTAAATCTAGCGCTTTTTTTATAATTGGTCGACTATTCTCTTCGTCTAAAACCCATTTATGCACCCATTTTTCTTTGTCACCAAATCCCATTGTTCCTAGGCAAATTTTTGAAACGTCCATCCCAGTATTTCCAAATTTTACATATTCCATTCACTTTTCCTCCTTTATTTATCCTATCTATAGGATATACCTTGAAGTCCACTCCAAGTCAAATTTTATCCTTAAAAAAAGAAAACCTTTAGTCAAATAAAGGTTTTCCATTATCTTCTTAATAAAATTGATCTGGTAGTATAGTTTCTCCAAGTTTGATATTATCACGATAATCAATTGGGATATCCACGACTACCGGTCCTTCTGAATCAAGCGCCTCTTTTAAAACATCAGCTAACTCTTCTGGTTTTGTTACTCTAAGTCCTTTTGCCCCAAAGCTTTCCGCGAATTTCACAATATCTACATCACCGAAACGAACAGCTGCTTCTTTGCCGTATTTCATTTTTTGCTGGAAGGCAACCATGTCGTAGCTACCATCATTCCAAACTAGATGAACAAGAGGCGCGTGCAATCTAACTGCCGTTTCAAGTTCCATTGCCGAAAACAGGAATCCACCATCCCCCGATATTGAAACAACTTTTTCACCCGGATGAACGAGCGTTGCTGCAATCCCCCAAGGAAGGGCCACACCAAGCGTTTGCATTCCATTACTGAAAAGCAGTCGGCGTGGTTCATAGGAACGGAAATGACGAGCCATCCAAATATAATGCGAACCAACATCTACCGTTACTGTAACATTATCGTCAATAGCGGAACGAAGCGTTTGAATAACGGATAGCGGGTGAACACGATTCGTTTCATCACTAACAGGTGGAACATCTCTTTCTTCTAATTTATTATGAAGTTTTTTTAAAGTTTCTAATTCTTTATCCGCTAGCTCTAACCCACCAAATTTAGCATTAACACGGGCCAAAGTTAGTGCTATATTTCCCACTAGTTCTGTGACCGGTTGGTAATAGTGATCAATATCCGCACGAATATCATCTATGTGGACAATAGTTCGATCTCCAGATGCATTCCAAGCTTTTGGATCGTATTCAATTGGGTCATAACCAACTGTAATAACTAAATCAGCTTTGTTAAGAAGGATATCTCCAGGTTGATTACGGAACAATCCTACACGGCCAAAGAAATTCTCCTCTAAATCACGCGAGATAACTCCCGCTGCTTGGAATGTTTCGACTACCGGAATACTTGTTTTTTGAAGCAAACGACGAATCGCACCTGTTACTTCCGGACTAGAAGCGCGCATGCCTAGTAATAAAACTGGCAATTTTGCTTTTTTTAGGCGGGAAATTAATTTTGCCACTTGTTCTTTTGATGCTGGGCCATTTTCTGGTTTTGCTAGTGGACGAATTGCTTTTACAGGTACATTTGTTTCATTAACAATATCTTGCGGCAAACTGATGAAAGCTGCACCTTGATTAGGCTCAGTTGCTGAACGAAATGCGTTAGTGATTGCTTCTGGTATGCTTTCCGCGTGGATAACTTCTTCGCTATATTTAGTGATTGGACGGAAGAGAGCAGCGTTATCCATCGATTGGTGGGTTCTTTTAAGTCGATCTTGTCTAGTTACATTTCCAGCAATCGCCACTACAGGATCGCCTTCAGCAGTTGCAGTTACAAGCCCTGTTGCAAGATTAGACGCACCTGGTCCACTTGTAACTAAAACAACCCCTGGCTTTCCAGTTAAGCGACCAATTGCCGCAGCCATAAAAGCAGCGTTTTGTTCATGTCGACTAACAATCAATTCTGGACCACGATTCTCCATGACATCGAATACTTTGTCAATTTTTGCGCCCGGAATCCCAAATACATGTGTTACACCTTGATTAATCAAGCTATCGACAACTAAATCTGCGCCAGATTTCCCTTGGTTTACTTTTTTTTCTTGTTCTTGTTCTTTTTCTAATTTCAACATTTCCATCATCCTTTGTTATATAAAATAATTAAAATTCAATAGTACAGTTTGTAATCCAACTTCTTTCACAAGTTTATTATACTACTAAAAGCAATTATTGCAATATTATCAGCTTGCAAACTGTTATATAATTACAAAAAAACTGTTATACAAAAAAAGAAAGAACTTAGGATTTCTAAGTTCTTTCTTCGTCTTATTCTTGTGACGTGCGGTAATCATCGTATTGTTTTTGCATTTCTTTCATTACTTTTTTCATTCCAGCATCGTTTAGTTTGTCTTTGAATTTCGCTGTATATTCTACTGGATCAACCGTTCCGGTAAGAAGCGCTGGGGCAAATTCATTACAAACATTAGTAATCGAAGCTATTTCGGTTCTTACTTTGGAAGAATCAAAGTAGAATCCAAGTCCTGGTGATGCAACTGATTTATCATTGAATGCTTTGAATTGATCCCACTTATCAGCAGGTTCGTCTTCATATAGCTTCAAGATAAAATGATTTCCAAGTGCATAGGTAGGCATGCTATAACGTTCTACTCGAGCTGGTAAGTCTTGAATTTTGCCATCTTCTAATTCTTTATAATGGGTTCCTTCAATACCCTTATCCACAAGGTTACGCAGGTATTCATCTGTGTTTAGTAAATCGAGGAATTTCACTGCTTCTTCTGGATGTTGACTTGTAACGGATACTGCTTGAATTGCTCCTGTTACGGAATTATTTTTGATAATTGGTGTTTCGGCAATTGGTTGTGTCACTACTTTATATTTACCACCAGTATTTTTGTCCCAAATATTTTCTGCGTATGGTTGATATTTTTCAATACGTACAAACCAGTTTTCCTTATCATAAGACCATGGATCTGTTGAAGTTGCAATATCTTTTGTTACATAACCTTTTTGATAATAACTATGAAGTGATTTAAGGGTTTCAAGAGTATCTTTTTGCTCATAGAAGTTCACGATTTCTCCAGTATCTTCATATTGATCTACTGCAAACGGAAGTGGTACTGCGTTATCAATTAGATAATCATATGAAAAGGCTGGTTTAAAATCTTTATTTCCGCCGATTGGTGTAATACTTGGTTCATTTTCTTTTATTGTTTTTAGCATTGGCTCAAGGTCGCTAAAATCTTTTACTTTTGTAACGTCCATCTTATATTTGTCTACTAAGTCTTTATTAAAAACATACACTTGTTGTTCGCCGACTTCTTTGTTGGATGGCACGCCATAAATGTTACCATCAATTGTTGCTCCTTCCCATAGTACGTCATTTAACTCGGCTTTCATTTTCTTGCCTTCCTTATCTAAATACTTGTTAAGTGGTAAGAAAGCGCCTTTTTGTGAATAAGAAACAAATTCTCCTGCAGCAGCATAAGCAATATCGAAGTTTTCACCTGAGTTAATGACCGTTTGCATTCGTTTGCCGTAATCCCCCCAATCAATTTGGGTCATTTCTACTTTAACACCAATTTTTTCTTCGGTATATTTATTTACTTCTTCCATGACTTCTTTCGTGTCTTTCTGCGGTGTTCCTATCATGTACCATTTCAATGTCGGAACTTCATTTGCATCAGCCTGCTCATCACTTCCACAAGCACTTAGTCCGAGCAACAAGCAAAGTGATGCAACGATTACTCCCCATTTCTTTTTCATTTGTTTCCCTCCATTTTTTTATTCTTTAACGCCGCCGATTGTTAGCCCGCTAATAAAGTACTTTTGAAAGAACGGATATGTGATAGCAATTGGTAATGTGGAAATAACCACCATCGCCATTTTTGCTCCGTCTTGTGGTATGGACTGTAATGCGCCGGCAGTATAAGCAATTTCCGAGTTTTGCCGCATAAATTCTAAGTTATTTTCAATTTTCATGAGCAAAGATTGTAGCGGGACTAAATTTGGATTATCAATGTAAAGAGATGCTTGGAACCAATCATTCCAATAACCTAAAGTGGAAAAAAGCGCGATTGTCGCAAGTCCTGGCAAGGAAAGTGGGATGACCATTTGTAAAAATATCCGTAATTCTCCTGCCCCTTCAATTCGTGCTGCTTCGAGTATAGGTTCTGGAATCGAACGTAGAAAGAAAGTGCGCATTATCATAATATAAAAGGCATTCATCGCAAGCGGCAAAATCATCGCCCAAATACTATTTCGTAAATGTAAAAATTGTGTCATTACAATATATGCAGGTACCATTCCACCACTAAACAGCATCGTGAAAAATGCGATAAATGTAAATTGACGCCGGTATTTAAATTGTGGACGAGATATGGCATATGAATATAATGCAATCATCGCTACACTACATATCGTTCCAATGACCGTTACCAAAATCGTTACTCCATATGATTGTAATAACTGCCCTTTCATTCTCCATAAATATTCATATGCTTCCGTACTCCACTCTTTCGGTATCAGTTGAAAGCCATTCGCCGCCAAAGATGTTTCACTTGAAAACGAGATAACGATAATGTATAAAAATGGAAAGATACAAATGAATGCAAGAAAACCAAGTAAAATATTCATTGCGATATTCATTTTTTTATTAAAACCAATAATATCTTTTGCAGGTTGATTGTTAACTGGTTTTTCCATTTCACCTCGTACTTGTTCTATTTCACTGACTTCTTCAAGCTGTTCTGCCAACTAATCTCGCCTCCTTTTTAAAATAAAGCATATTCTGGGTTAATTTTTTTCACGATATAGTTAGTAAGCATCACAAGAATAAACCCAACAATAGACTGATAAAAGCCTGCCGCTGCACTCATACTCATATCTCCAAGTGAAGTTAAGCCTCGATATACATATGTATCAATAACATCTGTCACAGGATAAAGTGGTCCTGAATTTCGCGGTAGCTGGTAAAATAGTCCAAAGTCTGAATTGAAAATTTTCCCGACATTCAAAATTGTTAAAATGACCATTAGCGGTGTTAATGCCGGAATTGTTACGTGCCGGATTTGTTGCCATTTTCCAGCACCATCAATCATTGCTGCTTCATAGTATGTTCGATCAATACCAGCAATTGCTGCTAGGTAAACAATACTTCCATAGCCAAGACCTTTCCATACATTCATCATAATCAAGATAAATGGCCAGTATTTAGGCTCGTTATACCATGAGATCGGATCCTGACCTAATGAAACTAATAGGTTATTCATCAATCCATTATCTTCACTCAAAAAACTAAATAAGAAGTAACTAACTACTACCCATGATAAGAAATGAGGGAACAGCATCCCAGTTTGATAAATTTTAGCTCCTCGTTTATTCAGTAAACTATTAAACACGATGGCCAAAGCTACACCTAGAACTAAACCAACAATAATAAATACTAAATTATAAAGAACGGTATTTCGGGTAATAATAAAAGCATCGTTGGTTTGGAATAGGAATTTAAAATTTTCAAGCCCCACCCAATCACTACTCATAATACTGGATAAAAATCCTTTCCCGTCAATCTTGTAATCTTTGAATGCAATCACTGTTCCGAACATCGGCAAGTAGGAGAAAACCAAGAACCAAAGAACTCCCGGTAGTACCATTAATAGCCAAATCCGATTTGCTCGAATTTGTGATAAAACTTTTCTCAATCCATCCACCCCTCTTTTTTGTAAGTGCTTTCAACATATTAAGTTTATCTTTTTTAGAGCGGTTAAAACAGTTGCTGATGTTTAGATTTATAGACAAATATTAGTTTTTATTGATGAATTTTCCGGTAACGATTCGGTGTCTCCCCTGTATGCTTTTTAAACTGACGATAAAAATAAGCCATGTCCGTATAACCAGATTTACTAGCAATTATCGTTAAATTATCTTGGGTTAGCAGTAATTCTTCTTTTGCATAATTCACTCGGTAGCGATTCAAATAATCAGTAAAATGCTCTCCCATCTCTTTTTGAAAAAGTTGTCCCAAGTAGACCGCATTAATATGAAAATCATTCCCAAGCGTTTTTAAAGACATCCCTTCTGCAAAATGTTCCTTAATATAAGTAAGCACATTTTGGATAATCGGACTCTTGGATTCATCCGTTTGTTTCTTATGATTATAATAGCGTATCGCATACGTTAATGTTGCTTCTTCTAATCCTTCAATACTTGTTTCTTCCGCAATTTTTTCCATCGATTCACTTAATTCTCTTGGGTCAGATTCCGCTAACATTACTAGTAGTTCATTGAGAATATGAAGCATTTGGTGTGGGTCACTTTCTACTTTATGATCTAGCCATTCCTGAAAAAAACGTCTAATCCATGCTTTAATTTCTTTTTCATTATTCATCACGAGTAACTGGGCCAGCTGGTATTGTTTTCTTTTTGGGCGCCACGTATGTTTCGTTCGTTTATGAAAGGCAATCAAGCTTCCACTTTCTTGGACTAACCGTTCTGGGAGTAATCTCGTTAATTGACGAAAGGCTTGAGGATACATGACCTCTCCCTGCACTTTTTCGCTTACAAATAAATAAAATGCCTCGTTTTCTAAAACGGTTTTTATATCACTTTGAATCGCTAAAATTTGTTCGGATAAAGAAGTTAGTTCTTCTATTCCTAGGATGATTTCATTATCTGGTGTTAATAACATAAAGGAATATTTTGCCCGATAAGCTTCTGAAAGTAGTTTCCATGCTTCTTTGTTTACTTGTTTGGTTGGTTGAATTTGAATAAGTACTGCATTTTTCGTTTGTCCAAGCGTCATATCATATAAGGCCAGCCGCTCTTCCCACTCTTCTTTATTAATCCGCAAATGCAACCAACGCCAAATCGTATTATCCCGTAAAATATAATAAGCTTCTTCTTTCGGTATGACTTTATCCGTCACTTGCTTTTTCTCTATTTGAATGAGTGTTTCTTTCAGTTCCTGCTCATTTAAAGGTTTTAATAAATAGTTTTCAATTCCTGCTGAAAGTCCGCGTTTAATATAATGAAAATCCTCAAATCCTGACAATACCACCATTTTTGTCGATGGTTGCCTTTTTTTCCATTCATCTATTAATTCCAAACCGTTCATTACTGGCATTTGAATATCTGTCAATAGTACATCTACTTCTTGGTCTCCATATTTTTCTAACGCAACTGCACCATTTTGTGCTGTTCCAACTACTTCAATTTCTTGCTCAAACTCTGGCATAATACTCTCTAGGCCTTTGACAATAAGGGGTTCATCATCTACTAGTACAATTTTTATCATTATTTCTCTCCTCCCGTATGCTTAGGTACTTGGAATAAAATAATGGTACCTTCATTCGTTTTGCTCTTGATGGTTAAATGGTAGGCTTCACCGTATAGTAATTGCAATCGTTTGTTTAAATTTGCTAGTCCAATATGACTGGTTTCTGCTTTGCTTGCAATTGTCATTTGCACTTCCGTTAATTTCTCAGCATCCATTCCCGAGCCGTTATCCATCACCTCAAAAAACAAATTATTATTCTCCAAGGATACTGTAATTGTCACTTTTGGGTGGGTGTTTTCTTTATAAGCATATTTAAAAAAATTTTCGATTAAAGGTTGCAAGGCGAATCGCGGAATAGCCGTATTATTGAAGCGTTTATCGATATTAATTTCTAGCTCAATTGGTCGTTCCTGCCGCATCTCCATAAAGCGGACATATTGTTTAACGTAGTTGATTTCTTCCCCAAGTGTCGTAATCTCACGGTGATTCGCAGTGTAGCGTAGTAAGGTCGCAAGTTGGTAAATCATATCGCTAGTAGCCTTTGCTCCTTCAACGCGCGCATTCATCCGTATCGCTTCTAGTGAATTATAAAGAAAATGTGGTTGAACTTGACCTTGAAGCGCTTTCAATCTTGCTTTTTGTTCTTCCATTTCAAGTGTATATACCTTTTTAATATAAGCATCGAGATTTTCAGTCATATGATTAAAACGTTCGCTAATCATTGTTAATTCGTCACCATAGTTATCCACAGGCAGTTTGGCATCAAGTGTACCGTTTTCCACCAAATTCATTCCACCAATAATTGTTAAAATTCGCTTTGAATATCGTCTACTAATAATAAAATTCACGCTAATAGAAAAAATAACTAAAAGCAGGCCAATCCCAAATAAAGCTATCTCGATAAGTGGTATATTGCTATCATTCACACTATATAAATAAGCATTACTCTTTAAACCACTTGTTTCATCTTCAGTTCTTTGTAAATACATTTTTTTGTTATTCACATTGACCCACCCTTGTTTTTCCGTAGTGTCTTGTTGTTTAATTAGATGGTTCGTATATAGCTCTACACCTTTCGCATTGGTTATTTGGAAAATCGAGTTTTTATAATCTCTACTAATCGCTTTATTTAATACGGTTGGATCGATATATAGTAGCAAGTAACCCATTTGTTTCAGTGTGCTTGGATCATTAATTGGCTGTTTAACTACAATATTATTTCCGACGGTATAAAAATTACCTTCCTTGGAGGCTTGTTTGGCAATACGTTCTTCTCCGTATCTATCCACAGTTTCTTTCCATTCCCGGTAACGACTTGGAAAAGTATAGGAATAACTACCATCTGCCGAAACAAGTTGTAAGGCAGTAATGTCTTCATCATACGCAAAATAAGACTGTAGATATGTTTGCATATCTACAGAATAAAAACTTTTACTTTTAAAATAATTATCGATATTTTGTTCCGTATAGCTACTGTAGTCATTTGTCATCGCAATTTGAACATCTTGCATTAAATCGCTATTTCGGTAAATATCTTGAGTTAAACTGATTAATGCTTTTTGCTTTTCCGTGAGTACATCTAACTGTTTACTTGCAATCGTTTCTGTCGCTTGTAAATTAGTATCTAGCTGAATATTGGTATAGTATTTATAAATGAAAAAAAGTAACAAGCTTACTGTAAAAAGGCTTGTTAAGGAAAAAATTAATAACATTCTTTTAAAAACCCGTTTGCGTGGTAATTCTTGCATCATTCTTTTTACCGCCCCCTCTTCTTTTCTGATTATTACATACTATTACCAATATTGTAAGGGGTTACTTAGGTTCCATTTGTTTAAAGCGTTGCAAGTTAATTTTCATAACCCAATAACTTGGTAAGACACCAGAAATAAATAGAATAAACGCTGGCATTTTGGATATAAGCCAAGCACAGAAAACAAGGCCAACAACCATCATAAATATATTTTTCAAGCTAGTAAAAGCAAGTAGAAATGATTGTACGACGTAAGCTCGAACATTTTTCATTTGGAAATGAACAAAGATAGTAAAATATTGCAGTAAGGCTATCCCAACTAAGAATAATAAAAACATAAGGAAAAAATATAATATCATTGACCAAAACCCTTGCATTAATTCAAAGACAATTCGTAAATCAGCATATAAGAATAAGGCAATACTGGCGAAAACCCCTCCTGCTAAATTTGCTGGAATGAACGCTTTTTTGTAAGTGGGCCAAGCTAACTTCCAAACCGAAATGTCTAATTCTCCTCGCGCCCATTTTCTAGTAATAGTAAATAGGACAATCGTTGCTGGCATAAATCCTAAAACAATCCCACCTATTAAAACAAGAAATAACCATACTAAATTAGTCCAAACAAGTCGTATAATCCAATCGCTAATAACGGAAAATTTATCCATAAGTTTCATTATTTTGCTCCTTTGATAGTAAGAGAAAGCCTGAGTTTATCGCTCAGACTTTTTCTTTTTTATTTACTTAGCGGGCTTCCTTTGACGTAAACATCGCATAAGCTTAAAACAAATTCACTAAACATTGCGTTAGACCAGGCGAACCAGTCTCTTGTGAATTCAGCTGGATTCGAGGCATTAACTCCTTCATGCATATAGTCCGTATTACCATCTCCCGCAATTAACATCTCTAGAATAGCTAGTTTCTCATCTGTTGTTTCCGCAGTTAAACCTTGGATACTAAGCGCAATTGGCCAGACGTAATGATCAGGTGTATGTGGGCTACCAATTCCCTTTAGTACTGCCCCTTCCACATAATAAGGGTTCTCTCGGCTAAGAATTAATTTTCTAGTTGCTTTATAGTCGTCATCTTCTTTAGAACAAAAACCAAGATATGGTGCGGCCAACAAACTTGGTACATTGGCATCATCCATAAATAATTTACGTCCTGTTCCATCCACCTCATAAGCATAAACATCCCCGTAATATGGGTGGGGTTCTTTCGCAAAAGTTTCGATTCCAGCAGCAACTTCTTCTTTCAACTCTAAACTTGTTTCTAATAGTTGGTTGTCTTCTGGATAGAACTGCGCGCCCATTTCTTGAATGTAGTCCATTACTACGACTAAGAACATATTACTTGGTACAAGATAGCCATAAACACATGCATCATCACTTGGTCTAAAACCACTCCATGACATCCCAGTGTAGCTTACTTCAGTTCCTTTGCCATCATTATTAAGCGTATCTGACTGCCGAACATTTTCCCGCTCAAAACGGTATGGGCTTTGTTTCGTATGATTTTGCTCCGTTTTAAACACTTGGATAATTTGGTGTAAAGCTTGTCTAAATTCTTCTGTGAAATGACCGGTATGATTCGTGCTCTTCCAAAGAAGATAGGCTAATTGGACTGGATAGCACAGCGAATCAACTTCATATTTACGTTCCCAAACAAGACTAGTCATCGCTGTTTTGTCTTTTTGAAAACCCGCGCCATTAGCACTTTTATTGAACGCATTGGCATATGGATCGTGAAGAATGCATTTCGTTTGTAGTTTGACTAGATTTTCAATTAAATTCGCCATTTCCTCGTCTTCTTCCGCAACAATTAGATAGGGTCTAATTTGGCTAGTGGAATCTCGTAACCACATTGCAGGAATATCACCAGTAATGACAAACGGAAGCCCCTCTTCGGTTTCTTGCAAAGTGGTTGTATACGTATTGGTAAAACACTTTTCAAACATTCGCTGTAATTTTTCATTTTCTGGAAAAGTGGTTTTTACTTTGTCAATCCATTTGTTAAAGCTTGCTGGAAATTCTTTTGTCATTCGTTACACTCCTTTTAATGTAATAATCTCATTTGGGCGGACGGTGAAAGTGGTTGTATGTCCTTCACTGGCTTTTTCTAAAATAGTGGATTTTCCCCATGTATGACTTGTTTGCAGGTTAGTTGGCGTTGCTCCCGTATGGTAAAAACGGACGATTCGTTTGTTATCCTTAGCAAATTTCAAAGTAGAAAAAACTAGTCCATCAGCCGCTTTCCATTTCGCAAAATTCTGTTTTTCAGGGAGCATTTTTTCTTGGGTTGATGGCTTATGTTGAATTGCAAAAGTTGGTGCTAGTAATGCACTCACTTCGGCAGGTATTTCACTGTTTCTAACATCCACTTCATTCGTTAACATCACGTAAAACGCTGCAATGATTTCACGATGACACTCTGCTTCGTATGCTGGGAAATCACCCCAATCGCCAATTTCCGATACAGCGCGTACTAAGGTTAATTCTATTTTGTCCCCTAATTCACTTACTTCATACTCGGGCAAACCATGACTTGCAATAACGACATTTCCACATGAAACAAAGTTCTGACTACGATTATCTTTGGCAGGGTTGGTCCATTCTTTTACTTGTTTGTTTGGACGAGTCACCACTTCAAAAACACTTCCCGCTTGATGGGTTTCATTTGTTCTCCCCGTCTGGAATAACACTCGGAGCCGATGATCATCTGCTTGATTGTCGATTTTAACGCGAACAGCTAATTGTTTATCTTGTTTGTTGAGGGTGAGTTCTGTGACAACTTTTAAAATCGTCTGTTGTAAAGAACGCGGACTTTGTCTATTTGGATGCCAAACAAGCCGTCTCTTCTCATCAGCAAAAGCTTCACTGGCACTTTCTGGAATTTCGATTTCGTGTTGAATTTTGATTGTTTTGCCTAATTTATCCTCACGTAACACACTAATCGCTGGTTCTGATTGAAGTGTATCGATACGTAATTTGTCACCTGTTTCCTTGAACATATATTCATTACCAATATCACCTACATCTTCATACGCCCCAAGCCCCGAAACTTCGACAAAAGTACATTTATCGAGTATAGAATAGGTGCCATTAGGTGCAATATCCACTTTTAAAAAGTCATTTTCTAGTGTATATTTCGCACTTACTTCTGGCTTTGTTTCTTCTTGCTTTATCGCATGGGCATAAATCGTTTCATAACCAACTGCTGGTAAATTTTCGGTAGTAAAGCTTAGTTTATATTTTCTTGCAAAATAGGAATCACGGAATTTCCGCTCAGGTAAGTCATAATTAAAATGAATTCCAAGCGACTCTACTACAACTGGGATTTCCTCGCCTTCACTTGTTTCTAGTCGGAAACTTTGAGCTGGAAGTTTTGCTAATTCGTCCGGTATTTTCTCAAAATGCATTTCCGAAAAGTAAATTTCATCGGTTTCTAGTTCGATTTCGATGGTTTTCGCTACCTCAATTCCCCCTGCAAAAAAAATGGTTATTGGGATTCCACTTCCTGAAGTAGCTATTTGCTCGGTTAGCTTGCAGGCAGCATTTGTAATGAGCGACATGGACACTTGTTCCACTTTTTCAAACCGAATTTCCATTTCCCGGTGAACTTCATCTAAACTACAAGCTGTGATACTATCGTGAATTTGATTTTCCATTAAAAGTTTCCAGGCAAAGGTAAGGTACTCATGCGGATATGCGATACCTGCTTCACTCGCCATTACTGAGATTGGTTCTGCAAGCCTTTCTAACAAGCGTTCCATTTTTTCATTCGCTTGTTTTAAATAAATTCGAGAAGAAGCAGTGTTTGCAAGCGTCGACCAACCATCTGATTGTTGGCTAGTTAACTCGCCATAAACGGTTTGTAATTTTTCTGGTTTGAGATTTTCTTTTACTGCTTCTTGATAGCGCTCAAAATGACTATGGATAAAGTCGATTTCTGGATAAAGTTCTCTTGCAACCTCAATTGCTTCTGCTAAATCTGTTTGCACTGGTTGATGATCGCATCCATTCATAAATAACCATTCATCCGTGGAAGCAAATCGTTCCACATCCGCTAATTTTTTGTCCCAAAAAAGTTTTGCCGCTTCTTTTTCTACTGGTATTTCATTACCATTGGAATACCAATTCGCAAGTAAAATCCCTAAAACCTTGGATCCATCTGGACTTTCCCAGAACATTTCGGAATATTTTGAGGCAAATGCACTACCTAAAACTTGATTATTAAAACCAGTCGGATTAACCCCACGACCAAAAACAACTGTATCAAATCCTGCTTGGCTCATTAATTGCGGAACTTGACCGTAAAGTCCAAAAGTATCCGGAAAATAACCAATTTTTTCAACATGACCAAATTCTTCTGCCATTTCTAAACCATACTGCAAGTTTCGAATGTTGGCTTCCCCACTCGTTAAAAAGGCATCTTGTAACATGTACCATGGTCCAATTCTCAATTTCCCATTGGCCACAAGTTGCTTCATTTTTTCCCGTTTCGCTGGCTTTACGGCTAAATAATCTTCTAGCATAATCATTTGTCCATCCATATGAAAATGATTAAAACCTGCTTCCAAATCGAGTAACGTTTCTACCTCGTCCATCAAGGTCACGAGCTTAAATCTTAAACTTTCTAGTGGTAAAAACCATTCTCTATCCCAGTGAGAATGAGAAATAATATGTGCTTTCTTTCTAGTCATTTCGCTCCTCCAAACATCCTTTTTGTATTCGCTTTCAAGCTAAGTATAGTAAGGGCTAAAGCTAATTGCAATGCCCCTAGAAAAACTACTATGAATAATCCATTTTCCCTTGATTTGTCCATTTCTTAAAAGCGCAATTCCCTTCGCTCTAGTGATAGACAGAAATAAACCCACAGGCTCCCTTCAAAAGCTAAATTGACTTCTTTTCCCGCTATGATATATTGAAACCGTTCTAGAGAAATAAATCCATTTTGAAAAAGAAAGGATATGAGTAGATAGATGTTTTTTACAAAAGAGAAATTATCGCGTAGATTGGATGAAATTGCACTCTATCGTTATGAAAAAATATGCCCGATAACGATTTTTCAAACTGCCGAAGATATCGCCGGAGAAATTTCCGCAAGACCAGAAAATGTGGTTTATGATAGCGAACTTGAAATAGCTGCTTACTGGGCTGGACGAGATCGTTATTTATGGTTAAAAGCAAACGTAACTTTCCCTGAAGTAAAAAAGAATACACGCTTAATCGGTTACTTTGATTTTGGGAATACAGGTGATGGTCATAATTCTGGTTTTGAGTCGTTATTATTCGTGGACGGAAAACCATTCCAGGGTGTCGACCAAAATCACCGCGAAGTTCTTTTTCCAGATAGTTTTGCTGGAACAACAACAGAACTTACTTTTCGTTTATGGTCTGGCCTTGAAGGAGGCGGCGCTCAAACAGTTCAAACCCACCAGTTGAAAGAAGCATTTATTGGCTATTTAAATTTAGCCATAGATGATTTATATTTCACTAGTAAAGCGGCGCTCAAAACATTGGACGAACTGGAAGAAAGAAATCCAAGTTATGCCAGTCTTCTTCAGGCTGTTAATCGCGCTTATTTAACAATTGATTGGTCTGTATCAGGCTCAAAGAAAAATATCGCATCGATGGAAAACGCCAATCAAATTATCCAAAGTGCAGTAAAAAGCCTGCCGAAAAACTTCCCTGTCAAAGTAGCTGCGGTTGGACATACCCATATTGATGTCGCTTGGCTTTGGCGTTTAAAACATACCCGTGAGAAAGCAGCACGTTCCTTTTCAACAGTACTTCATTTAATGGAAGACTACCCGGAATATTTATTTTTACAATCGCAGCCACAACTTTACGCTTATATAAAAGAAGATTATCCAGAAATTTACGAAAAAATAAAAGCAAAAATTAAAGATGGTGCTTGGGAAGCGGATGGCGGCATGTGGCTTGAAGCCGATTGTAATATTCCGAGCGGGGAATCTTTAGTACGCCAAATGCTTTACGGTCAAAAATTTTTACGAGAAGAATTCGGAAAACCGTCCAGTTTTTTATGGTTACCAGATGTATTTGGCTACAGTTGGGCTTTACCACAAATTCTTCGTAAATCTGGGATTAAAACATTTATGACAACTAAAATCAGTTGGAATCAATATAACCGGATGCCACATGATACCTTTCAGTGGCGCGGGATTGACGGAACAGAAATATTAACTCATTTTATTACAGCACCTGAAAAAAACAGCCATATTTCCACTTATAATGGCAAAATGACTGCACGTGAGCTTGCTGGACTTTGGACAAAATATCAAGATAAAGAGATCAATCAGGAACTTTTACTGGCTTATGGTTACGGAGACGGTGGAGGCGGAGTGAATCGGGAAATGCTTGAGATGCGCCGTCGCTATGATATAATGCCAGGAATTCCAGAAGTGAAGCCAAAAAGTGCGACAGATTATTTCCATGACTTACATGAAACTATCGAAAAAACCGATCAGTACGTTCATACTTGGAACGGTGAACTTTACTTTGAATATCACCGAGGGACTTATACAAGCCAAGCTTTTACTAAAAAAATGAATCGCAAACTTGAGCTTGGTCTGAGAGATAGTGAATGGCTATCCGTGTTAGCAAATTTAAAACAAGGTGCATCCTACCCAAGGAGAAAAATAGCAGATATTTGGCAAATTTTATTACGAAATCAGTTCCATGATATTATTCCCGGCTCTTCCATCAAAGAAGTTTATGAGGATGCTTTAATCGAATATACAGAAGCAATGACTGGAAATGCTGCTCTTATTACTGAACAGCTAAGGAATTTGACAACTCCTGATGAAGAAAAAATAACACTATGGAATAGTTCTACTTGGTCGCGTCCACGTTACATCGAAGTTGCGCTAGAAAACACCGAAGAATCATTCGCTTTTTATGATGAGAGAAATAGAGAACTCCCAGCACAAAAATTAACAAACGGAAAATGGTTGATCCAACATGCTAACCTTCCAGCGCTCGGTGCAGCAAGCATTTCAACAGTGAAAACAACGACTACCTTAGAAAAGTCTTCTTTTGGTTATACAGAGAAACAGTTGGAAACGCCTTTTTACCAAGTTACCTGGAATGAGCAAGGACAGTTCACATCCATCTTTGACAAAAAAAATAACCGCCAAGTATTAGCGAAAAATGCGCATGGTAATGTTTTCCAATTATTTGAAGATAAGCCAATGTGGCATGACGCTTGGGATATTGACTTGTTTTACCAAGAGAAACAAACCGAAATTACTAACTTAAGTTCTTTTGAAATAGTAGAAAACGGACTGCTTCGTCTCACTGTGAAACAAATACTTCGCTCAGAAAAATCTCAAATCACGCAGTTAATCCATTTTTATCATGATAGTCCGGAAATTCGATTTGAAACAGAAGTAGATTGGCAAGATCGAAATCAATTGTTGAAAGTTGCCTTTCCGGTCTCGGTCCATGCAAGTGAAGCTAGTTACGATATTCAGTTTGGTAATGTGAAGCGGCCTACTCATTGGAATACAAGCTGGGACTATGCCAGATTTGAAACAGTTGGTCATCAATGGGCTGATTTATCCGAGAAAAATTATGGCGTTAGTTTACTTAACGAATCGAAATATGGCTATGATATTAAAGATTCTACCATTCGCCTAACCTTACTTAAAGCAGCCGGATACCCCGATCCACAAGCTGATTTAGGTATCCATAATTTCACCTATTCACTTTATCCACATAGCGGCGATTTCCTTGATGCAAAAACGGTACAAATAGCTTGGGAACTTAATAACCCTATTTTCATCTCTAATGGTGCAGTAGTGTCATTTTCCCTTTTCCAAATTACAAACCCTTATGTGATGATAGATAGTATCAAGCAAGCAGAAGATGGCAATGGACTGATCGTTCGTTTGCATGAATTTGCCGGCACACATGGAGAAGTAACGCTAACAAGTGATTACACCATGATAGCGATTAACGAATGTAACTTACTAGAGGAAGATGAAACAATAGGCGTAAGTAGCACTTTCCAAATTACTCCATTCGAAATTAAAACATTCCGAATTCATTTAGCATAAAAAAACACTCAGCAGAACTTCTCCCTAAGAAGTCCGCTGAGTGTTTTTAGTCGTTTAACATAGGCAAATTAAAGTTTAGTCACTTTTTCTGCTTGTGGGCCACGTTGACCTTCAACGATTTCAAATTCAACGCTTTGACCTTCGTCTAAAGTTTTGAATCCATCACCTTCGATAGCGCTGAAGTGTACGAATACATCATCTCCGCCTTCTACTTCGATGAAGCCGAAGCCTTTTTCACTGTTAAACCATTTTACTGTACCTGTTTGCATATTTCACAAACCTCCAAAAATTTTCTTAATATGTTTCTTTTACTAACGAAAAACGTGTTAACAACAAGCTAACTGCTTTTTCAATTACAAAATTCACATATTATCAAAAGTACTGACTAAAATCAATACGCTTGATAATACATAAACCCGCTTGCTTTAACACTTATATATTAACGCCATCCGCCAAATAAATCAAGCGAAAAAGCCGTACGGTTACAAAATAGATTATTCAGTTTATTAACTAAAAAACCTGCTATGAGTGAATTCACTCATAGCAGGTTTTACTTATTATTCAATAATACTTCTATCTTTAATGCGCCATTTTACAAGTAAGTTATGTAGTGGTTTACGGGCAATAAAGTAGACACCTAATGAAATACAAACGGACGCTGTTCCAAGGAAAAAACCACCAAGGACATCCGTTGGGAAATGTACTCCAAGGTAAACACGTGTATACATCACAAATAAAATAAATCCATACGCAATAAGTCCAATGACAATCTTTTGCCAAATTTTAGGAACTGTGAAAATTAAAAACATACCCGCGAGTCCATAAAATACTGCCGTCGCCGTCGCATGTCCACTTGGAAAACTAAAACCTGATTCACTAATTAACCAATTAACGCTATCAGGGCGACTTCTACCAACCAACGTTTTTAATGCCAAGTTTAGTACTACACCACAAACAAGCATCGTTCCCCCAAACCAAAGACCAACCACAAATTTACGTAAGAAAAATAAAATTAAAACGATAACAATCGTTAAAATAATCGTTGTTTCCGCACTTCCAAGGTTTGTAACTAATTTGACAATGGCTGTTTTATCTGGTTGAATACCATCACGAATTTTTCCAATCCAGTTTAAATCAAAACGCGCTACCCAGTTACTTTCCGTAGCAATAGCTGAGGCAATAGTAATAAATAAAATAAGACAAAATCCGCCGATAACGAATAACGGTGTTGCTTTTTTTCGATTTGTATTCATGGTTAACTCCTTTTCAATCTGTTGTTTTTAAAAACTGTTTTACTTCTTCTGCAAGTTGCTCATAGCTAGCTTGTTCGGCAGTATATTCACTTGTTAATGATTCTACTACATCCCCGTTATAACTAACTGTTCCAACGCTTACAAAAGTGGCATTGCCAATTAGTTGCAGAGAAATCTCTCCATTCACTTCTTCTTTCGCCATAACTTGCACTCTACCGCCATCATTATAAACATTAAGCGGCGTTTCAAGTGGATCATTATCAAGCATTTTTTTAATTAAGCTACTAGCGGACATCGCTGTTCCACAAGCATTAGTAAACCCAACCCCACGTTCATAGGTACGCACGTAAATGGCATTGTCGTTTAATCGTTTCACAAAACTAACATTGACACCATCTGGAAAAAAAGGATTCTCACTATTTAAGTAGCTAGCTAGTTTTTCTTGTTTATTGGAATCTAGTACCACTTGATCTACAAAAGTAATTAGATGTGGATTTGGCACAGAAACAGCTGAAAAGGCCAGTTCTGCATCTAATTCCGGGACAATTTGATTAATTAACTTCTCTACTGGTAAGTTCATCGGCAAGCTTTCTGGTGTAAATTTAACAGGAGAAATTTCGACTTGATACGTTGGAATCTCCCATCCAAGCGAATCAGCTTTTTTAACATCTAAAACAGCTTTCATCGTTTCCACTTTTGCTTCGGTTAAGCGATGTTTTTCAAGTAGATAACGAGCAACTGTTCTTAAACCATTACCACACATCGAAGCAAGCGAGCCATCTGAATTAACTACTTTCATTTGACCAATAGTTCCTGGCAGACTACTTTCGGTAACAAACAAGATTCCATCCGCACCGCCTAGAGCATCCGTTTTATCACATAGTTTTATCGCAAAATCAGCACGATGAGCATCAGACCAGCCGCTGATATTATTTTCTTCTTCATCTACTAAGAAAAAACTGTTTTGTGAACCATGTACTTTCGTATAGTGAATTGTTGTCATTCCTCCGAGCCACTCCTTTGTTTAGAATTACGTCTATAATACCATAATTTAAAATAAAAATGCTTGGGGAACCTTTTATTAGGATTTTCCCCAAGCACACGTTTTAAGCTTCGTAGTTTTTTACAACAATATCAGCACAACGTCCACATAAAGTTGGATGATTTGGATCTGCACCAACATCTTTTTTCACTACCCGGCAACGTTCACAAGTTTCTCCTTTAGCAACCGTAATTTGAACGGCTACTTGATTTGCTTTCAGTGCGGATTCTGGAGCATTTTCTAAACCTTCTACTAATTCAAAATCAGACACAATAAATAGCTGTGCAAAATCGCCTTCAAGTGAATCAAATAGAGTTTTTGCTTCCCCGTCGACATATAAAGTTACTTTTGCAAGCATTGATTTACCGATTAGTTTTTCATTGCGTGCAAATTCTAAGGCTTTTTGAACATGATCACGGATTTGCATAAACGCATCCCATTTAGCAGTAATATTTTCACTATCAGCTAAAACTTTCACTTCTGGTAAATCTTGTAAATGAATACTTTCTGCGCCTTCGGAATTTAAGCTGTTCCACACTTCTTCTGTCGTATGCGGTAAAATTGGTGCAAGTAATTTGGTCAACGTAACAACCGATTCATAAAAGACGGTTTGCATAGCACGACGATTAGGACTATCTGTCGCTTCAATATAAACGACATCTTTTGCAAAATCCATATAAAATTGACTCAACTCTACTGTACAGAAATTATTAATTTGATGATAAATAGTCGAAAATTCAAATGCTTCATAACTGTCTTTGACATTTTTAACGAGATCATTTAGCTTGATAAGCATATATTTATCTACTTCACGTAAATTTTCATACGAAACACTGTCGGTCGTTGGTTCAAAATCATTAATATTTCCAAGCAAGAAACGCATCGTATTACGAATTTTACGATATACTTCAGAAACTTGTTTTAAGATTTCATCACTGACACGTACATCGGCTTGATAATCTACAGAAGCAACCCATAGGCGAACAATATCCGCACCAAGTTGTTTAATTACTTTGCCTGGAAGAATTGTATTTCCAAGTGATTTACTCATTTTTCGACCTTCTCCGTCAAGCGCGAAACCGTGGCTCAGCACGTTACGGTATGGCGATTCACCAGTTACAGCAACTGCAGTAGTTAATGATGAATTGAACCAGCCGCGATATTGGTCAGAACCTTCCATGTATAAATCGGCTGGACGACTTAATTCTGGACGAGCATTCAGAACTGCTTGATGGCTAGAACCCGAATCAAACCAGACATCCATGATATCCGTTTCTTTGGTAAATTCACCATTTGGGCTACCAGGATGAGTAAATCCATCTGGTAACAAGTCTTTCACATCACGTTCAAACCAAACATTGGAACCATGCTCACGGAAAAGTTCTGAAATATGGCTGATTGTTTCATCTGTGATAATTGCTTCTCCATTTTCTGCGTAGAAAATCGGAAGTGGCACCCCCCATGCACGTTGACGAGAAATTACCCAGTCGCCACGGTCACGAACCATATTGAATAAACGTGTTTCTCCCCATGCGGGTGTCCAGTTAACACTTTTCACCGCTTCTAATAAATCGTCACGGAAAGCATCGATGGAAGCGAACCATTGTGATGTTGCGCGGAAGATAACTGGTTTTTTCGTACGCCAATCATGTGGATATGAGTGGGTAATGAATTCCAATTTAAGTAAAGCACCCACTTCTTCTAGTTTTTCTGTAACCATTTTATTAGCAGTATCATAAAATACTCCTTCAAACCCCGGTGCTTCGTCTGTAAATACACCACGATCATCCAGTGGAGCTAATACTTCTAAATTATATTTTTTACCAATTAAAAAGTCATCTTCCCCGTGTCCAGGCGCGGTATGGACTGCACCAGTTCCGGCTTCAGCAGTAGCATGTTCGCCGTTCATTACTAATGAATCACGGTCATAAAATGGATGTTTTGTAACGACGCGGTCAAGTTCAGAGCCACGAACAGTTTTAAGAACGACGGCATCTTCAAAGCCAAGTTTTTCACGCAAGCTAGGTAGAAGTGCCTCCGCTACAACATACTTTTCTCCAGCAGATTCAAGCACCACATAATCCAAATCTGGGTTAACTGTGATTCCCATATTCGCTGGAATGGTCCACGGTGTTGTAGTCCAGATAACAATGTTTGTTCCTGGTTCTAATACATCTTTACCATCTGTTACTTTAAAAGCAACGAAAATTGATGCTGATTTTTTATCTTGATATTCGATTTCAGCTTCCGCAAGAGCAGACTCACTGGATGGGGACCAATAAACTGGTTTTTTCCCTTTATAAATGTAGCCTTTTTTTGCCATTTCACCAAAAACTTTAATTTGTTCTGCTTCATACTCTGGTAATAATGTAATATATGGATTTTCCCAATCACCACTGATTCCTAGGCGTTTAAAGCCAGTCCGTTGACCTTCTACTTGAGTCATCGCATATTCCGCACAAAGCTTACGGAATTCAGCCACAGACATTTCTTTACGTTTGACCCCTTTTTTAGCAATGGCTGTTTCAATTGGAAGGCCATGTGTATCCCAACCAGGCACATATGGTGAACGGAAGCCGGCCATCGATTTATAACGAACAATGATATCTTTAATTGTTTTATTTAATGCGTGCCCCATATGAAGCTCTCCATTAGCATATGGAGGTCCGTCATGCAAGATATAGCTTGGACGACCTGCGTTTTTTTCTTGAATTTTTTCATATAATTTTTCTTCTTCCCATTTCGCTTGCCACTCAGGCTCTTTATTCGGCAAATTGCCACGCATTGGAAAGTCTGTTTTTGGCATTAACAAAGTATCTTTATATTCCATATTCTCTTCTCCTTCAAATCGTTATTTTTAAACACAAAAAAATCTCTCCCAAAAAGGGACGAGATTCGCGGTACCACCCTTGTTGACAAGCATATTGAACGCCTGTCCACTTCATTTATGCCATAACGCCGGCTCGCGCTAACGTCTACTCAAGCGATTGCTCTTTCGGGTTAGAACTAAAGAGTGATTTCTATTCTTTAAAGGATAGCTGGCCTCGCACCACTTACCAACTCGCTTCATATCCCATTATCTAAAAAATATACTTGTCTCTAATTATCGTTTTTAACGTTCTTCAGATTCAGCTTGTTCGACTTCTTTAATAGATGCCAGTTCTGTTGCATCTACATCGTAAGCCATCATTTGTTGCCAATCTTCACTTTTAATCAAGTCCATTTGTGCTTCTACTAGCATGCGCAAACGTTCGCGGAATACTTTGGATTGACGTTTTAAGTCTTCAATTTCAATCGCAATTTTTCTAGCTTTAGAAAGAGAATCACTTAAAATTCGGTCTGCATTTTTTTCCGCTTCACGAACGATAAGTTTTGCTTCTTTTTCAGCAGATGCTTTTACTTCTTCCGCAGCTGTTTGTGCCACAATTAGTGATTTGTTTAGTGTTTCTTCAATGTTTGTAAAATGACCTAGACGTTCTTCACTATTATTTAAAGTGTCCTCAATACGCTTTTTCTCTTTAATAACTTGTTCATAATCTTTAATGATTTGATCAAGGAAGTCATTTACTTCGTCTTCGTCATAACCTCTAAAACCACGGGTAAACTCTTTGTTATGTATATCCAGCGGCGATAATGGCATATCTAGCACCTCCATACGACTTTTTGTTTATAAATACCTAACATACATTCTACCATAAATACTAGCTTTTTCCTAGAATTTATATTGAAAAAAGGTTAGATTAAAAATCCTGCTTTCTCAAGTTCTTGGACGGCTAGTTCGATTTGTTCTTTTGTATCTGCTTCAAGGGTGTGCAAATGCGTGCCATCTGTCAATCCAGATAACATTGCTGCCCCTGTTGTCTGTAATTTTTTAACAAATTTTTCGACATCCAAACGATTTTTCAAATGAAGAGAGGCTGTAATCTCGCCATAAATAGGATGATCCACTATGACATCTATCACTGTGACACCATGATCTACTAAAATATTTAACTCCTCTGCGGCTTGTTCTTTTGTATGTTTCACTGCAATCACTCGTTTCTCGCCAGTAAAACTTTTCTCTTCTGCGTAAATATATCCTTGTGGAGTTGCCATAATAGGTTCGTTTCCCGCTTTTAGTAATGAAATATCTTGCACAATGACTTGCCGGCTCACATTTGTCCGACTAGCGATTTGATTCCCAGATATAGGCGAATCTGTTTCTTTTAACCATTTCAAAATCAACTTTCTGCGTTCATCTCCAAGTATTTTTTTCATTATATCACCTTTTTCGTAGTAATTTTGCTAGTTCTTCATTAAAAATCAAACTATCGCTTAATTCATTTTCTTTTCCAAAAGACAAACGGATAAATCGATTTGCTTCTTCTTCTGTTTTTCCAGTAGCTAGTAATGTTCTAGAAGATTTTGGATCTTGCAAGCTACAGGCACTTGTTGTTGAAATCTGAATATCTGCTTCATTTAGGGCAAGTAACGCTTCTTGGCCCTGCATATTAGGCAAGGTCAATCCCAAAATAAATGGGGATGTATTCAGCCCACCTTCTACCTTGACTCGTTTAGTCAGCGCTGCACAAATAGCTATTTTTATATTACCCATCCGTTCCGCTTCTTTTTCTCTAGTTTTCATTATATCATAGGCTGCTGTTGTAAATGCAGCAATTGCTGGAACATTAACAGTCCCTGGTCGAAATCCGAATTCATGATGAACATCCGGTAGAAATGCTTGAAGCGGAATATCTGGTTTAATAAAAAGTAAACCAACTCCTTTTGGCCCATATATTTTATGGGAAGAAATACTAAAACTAGTTACATCCGTCAATTCCAATTCGATTTTCCCAAAAGATTGGACAATATCAGTATGAAAGGGAACCCCTGATTTTTTTGCTATTTGTGCTAATTCTGCAACCGGCTGGATAGTTCCAATTTCCGAGTTTACATGTTGAATAATAATCAAGGCGGTATTTTCAGAAATCATTTTCGCTAAATTAGTAGGATTCACCTGACCGTCCTTATCTGCTGGCAACAACTTCATCACACACTTTCCTTCCCGCTTAAGTGCTTCTAACTGCTGCCAAATCGAGGCGTGTTCGAGCGGGCTTACTAGTACTTCTTTTTTCTTACTTGTATGTAATAAAGTTTGAATGGCGATTTGGTTACTTTCTGTTCCACCACTTGTAAATATAATACCTCTCTCTGGTACTTTCAACATTTCCGCAAAACTTTTCCGACACTTTTCTAATAGCGCCGACACCTTTGTCCCAGCATCATGCAGACTTTCTGAATTAGCGAAGAACTCCTTCGACGCATCCAAAAAAACTTGCATAGCAACATCACTCATCTGTGTAGTTGCAGCATGGTCAAAATAAATCATCTCTCTACCTCCTGAAATTTTGTACTTGAATTTAATTCGATATTGTGTGATTATAGATGACAAGACAACTGTATATTCATTAAAAAGTATACAATTAATCGAACCTATTATGCAAGAGGTGGAAAATATGGCAAAGGAACGAATTATCATCATCGGGAGCGGCATCGCGGGTTGTACCGCGGCTCTACGATTAATGAGGAATTACGATGTGACAATAATTACAAAAGGGCAAAAAGAAGAAAGTAACTCGATGTTAGCTCAAGGTGGGGTCGCAGCAGCTGTTGCCAAAAATGATTCGCCGAAAAAACATTTTAGCGATACGTTCCAAGCTGGCTGCTACCACAATAGACCACTCGCCGTCAGAGAACTTACCACTTGCGGACCTATTATCATTCAAAAGCTAATTAAAGACGGTATGATGTTTGATAAAGAAGGGCACGAACTTGCTTTTGGGCTTGAAGGTGCCCACCAAATACCACGAATTTTACATGCTGGTGGTGATCAAACTGGCAAATTCTTAACTACTTTTTTGCAGGAGCAATTAACAAATATCCACTGGCAGGAACACCAGATGGCCATTCAGATTATGAAGCATAACGAGCAAGCAGTTGGTGTTTCTTGTTTAGATTCAGGCAATCAATTACATACATATTACGGAGAACATATCATTTTAGCGACTGGTGGACTGGGACAACTTTTCCCTGTGACAACTAATGCTAGAACGATATCTGGAGATGGTTTAGCACTTGCTTTTAACGCCGGCGCAAAGTTAGCTGATATGGAGTTTATTCAATTTCATCCAACATTACTTTTTGTAGATGGCCATTGTCACGGCCTTATTTCAGAAGCAGTACGTGGGGAAGGTGCAAAACTCATTCGTGATAACGGAACCGCCATTATGGCAGGGGTTCACCCTTTACTCGATCTGGCTCCTCGAGATATTGTTTCTGCCACTCTTTCTGAGGAAATAGCGCAAGGTAACCTAGTTTTCCTGGAAATTTCTGCTGTAAAAGACTTCGAAACACGTTTTCCAGCTATCACAGCTAGCTTAGACAATCACCATGTTCCTTTTCGCGAAACAATGCGCATACCTGTTCATCCAGGCGCTCACTTTTTGATGGGCGGGGTTCGAACAGACCTTAATGGTAGAACGAGTATTCCTGGCTTATATGCAGTTGGGGAAGTTGCAAATACTGGTGTCCATGGAGCTAATCGATTAGCTAGTAATTCTTTACTTGAAACACTTGTTTTTGGTGAAAAAGTAGCTGAATATATCCAATCGAATCCAGCAAAGCTAGTAAGTCAAGCGGAAACTCCCCCGCTTCCTAAAGCTTTTTCTACGCCTCATTTACCAGATAAACAACTACTTCAAGAAAAAATTGGCGATGCACTTGGAATTACTAGAACAATGGAAAAGCTCACAGACTTTCTCAACTGGACCAATCATTTTGATCTAGCAAGTAATACCCGAGAGGCAGCTGAAATAAGCCACATGCTCATCGTCGCCAAACTCATTGCGGGCAGTGCACAAAAACGTACAGAAAGCCTTGGTGCTCATCGAATTTTAAAAGGAGTAACGAAATGAATTCCATACTTATGAAACAAGCAATTCAAGCTTTTTTATTAGAAGATATCGGACAATATGACCTAACAACAGATAGCATTTTTGAAAATTCCGTTGTAGGGGAAGGTGTTTTTCTCGCTAAAGAGAATGGAATCCTATCAGGAGTGGATATTCCCCAAGTAGGCTTTTCATTTTTTGGCGGAGAAATAGATTATAAACCATACAAAAAAGATGGTGACCTCATTCAAGCTGGTGAAATTATTGGCTTAGTCGTAGCACCAGTGCGAACTCTGCTCAGCGCCGAACGTGTCATTTTAAATTTGATGCAACGTATGAGCGGTATTGCTACTCAAACTAATTTTGCTATAAAACAACTAGATGATCCGTCGATTCGAATTTGCGATACAAGAAAAACTGCTCCCGGTCTCCGGGCCTTCGATAAGTATGCCGTACAGACTGGTGGTGGGTTTAATCATCGAAATGGTCTATTCGATGGTGTTATGTTAAAAGATAACCACATCGCGTTCTCTGGCGGTATAATAAATGCTGTAGCTACTGTACGCGCAAAACTTGGCCATATGGTGAATATTGAAGTTGAAACAGAAACAGCTAGCCAAGTAACGGAAGCAGTCCAAGCCGGTGCAGACATTATTATGTTTGATAACCGCTCCCCTGAAGAGATTAAAGAGTTAGTAAAACTTGTTCCAGCTCATATCACCACAGAAGCTTCTGGCAACATCACCACTGATAACATCGCTTCCTACAAAGGTTGTGGAGTGAACTATATATCACTCGGTTTCCTAACACATTCTGTATGCGCCCTTGATATTAGCTTTAATAATAAAGGAGGAATGAAAAGTTGAATTTACTAGAAACCGTAGAAAATGATACGATGCCTGCTCGCTATAAATTAATGTCAAAAGAGATAATGACTGAGCGCGTTTTTGAAATTAAACAACAGCTCGGACAAGATCTTTTTATCCCATGCCATCATTATCAAAAAGATGAAGTTGTGCCTTTTGCTGATGCAATTGGTGACTCTTTACAATTGGCGCAAATTGCTGCTAATAATAAACAGGCGAGAAATATCGTTTTCTGCGGTGTACATTTTATGGCCGAAACAGCCGATATGCTGACAACAAAAGAACAAATCGTTACCCTTCCCGATATGCGTGCTGGCTGTTCTATGGCAGACATGGCCGATATCCATCAACTAACGAATGCTTGGACAAAATTGCAAGAACTATTTGACGATACCATCCTCCCGGTGACTTATATTAACTCTACCGCAGCTATTAAATCATTTGTTGGCGAGCATGGAGGAACCACCGTTACATCAAGCAATGCTACTAAAATTGTTGCATGGGCATTAGAGCAAAAAGAACGGATTTTCTTCCTTCCAGATCAACACCTTGGACGCAATACAGCTTTCGAACTCGGGATTCCACTTGATGCTATGGCCATTTGGGATCCGATTAAAAACGAGCTTGACTACGAAGGACATTTAGCCAATTGCAAAGTAATTCTTTGGAAAGGTTATTGCTCCGTTCATCAACACTTCACTGTGAAAAACATCGAAAACATTCGTAAAAGCTCACCTAATATGCGAATTATCGTTCATCCAGAATGTACCCATGAAGTTGTTTCTTTAGCAGATGATTCTGGCTCTACCAAGAAAATTGTGACAGAAATAAATAACGCCGCTGCTGGCACAGAATGGGCGATTGGTACAGAAGCTAACCTTGTTGCTCGAATCATTCAAGAAAATCCAGATAAAAAAATTGTTTCTCTAAATCCATTTATGTGTCCATGTATGACCATGAATCGAATTGATTTGTCTCACTTACTTTGGACACTCGAAGCAATCCAAAACGGCGAGAAGAGAAATCAAATTAAAGTCGATGAACAGACAACTAAATTCGCTTTAAAAGCCCTGGAACGAATGCTGCAACTTAGTTAAAATAAAAAAACGAAAGCCACAAGGCACTGCCACTAAAAAATGAGAATAAAAGAAAAACACTTTCGTTGAATTCATATAAAATGAAATTAACGGCGGTGTTTTTTGTGAGTACAAGTGTTGTGTATCCAGTAGAAATAAAAGTAGAAGCAATCAAAATGACGCTAGCTAGCAAAACAACTAAAGAAATTATGGACACAGCAAGAATCCGACACAAGGGAAAATTTGGTGCGCTGGTATCGAAATGGAGCAACCCATCAGTTTCATCAAGGGGAAGGAAAACAATATAAATATCAAAAAGGTCTCGTTGAATTACCCGAAATAGAGCAATTAAAAATAGCTCTTCGACAAAAAGAAGAGGGACTGGAAATCTTAAAAAAGTACAAGGCGTTGGAATTGTAAAAGATTACATTAAATATGATAAAAAAAGAATGCAACAAAAATTAGGCCACCAGTCTCCCGTTAATTTCAGGGAACAAGCAGCCTAATCAAAAGTATTTTTATTCAATTCTCATTTTCCTATGTTAGTGCATTACTTTTGCTGTACAACATAAGAGGTGTTTTTTCATCATATCCCACTTATGGGGGTCAGACTAACGAATTCTTTCGTTCTTTTATTTTAAGTAGCCTATTTCCACGCGAATTTTATCTTTCTTCGTCCGACCGCCAATTTCTAAAATCTTCACCCGGCCATACCCACGGGCCGATAATACATCTTCTTCTTCACATTCAAAATCCGGGTTCTCGACCGTTTTCCAGTTTACTTTTACAAGCCCGGCCACAACTAATTGTTTTGCTTTTTGCCTAGAAATATGATGTGCACTACTAATAATAACATCGAGCCGCATGCTTGAAACGGTCAGCCCCATTTCTTCCCAAACGGTTGGTGTAAATACAGCTTCCGATAAATCCGTTTCTTCGAGCATCACATTTACTTTGCCAATTTTCTCTAGTTGTAGCGTCAAATAATCTTTCATCTTACTTTCTACTAGCAACTGCCACTCTGTATCTTTATTTAAAATATCACCAAAAATATCCCGCTTCATTCCAAGCGACATCAGTGTCCCCAGAATTTTTTGATGCGTAAGCGTTGTGAATTTTACAGGATAACGAATATGAAATAATGCAATCTCAAAATCAGCTTCTGTTGGTGTGTAGTAATCCGGATAGATTAACGCGCGCCTCCGTTCGGCGTGCGCTACTCCACCAAAAAATTGCACTTTGATTTGATCGTATCCACCTATAATAGTTTCTATAATATAGCGCTGTCTAGGGTCCAAAAAATCTGTTAATTGCGGCGTATATTCATTTTCTACTTGCATCGTAATTCCGAGTACTTTATCAATAAATGCGTATTCTTCTGCGCGAAAATGCTGATAAATTGCGTCCATAATAATTTCTCCCTTTCAATTCATCCCAAGTCTTACGTTCTATTATACCATGAAAAATACTGCTACTAGGCTAATCTTGCTTATTAATTCAAAAAAAAACACCCATTTGAAAACGGGTGTACTTTTTAAAAAAGCATGGGAATTACGTATACTTGAATTAAACTTGTTAACACTCTCATTGCGTATTGGAAAATGAAATAGGCAACTAAAGATGAGATATCAAACATACCAATCGGCGGAATGATTCTCCTAAATGGTTCTAAAATCGGCTCAAATATACGCGCTAAAAATTGACCAATTTTTGACTCTCTTGCTCCTGGAAACCAACTCATTAAGAAATAAATAAACATCAGCGTTGGCAACCATCTGATAATAAATAGAATAACTTCCACCACTTGATATAAAATACTTTGCAATCTAGCTTACACCTCTAATTCATCACATAAAGTTTTGTTCATCGAGCATTTCGGAAATAGAGCCATCCACTTCTACATTGTCTGGCGTACATAAGAAAATATTATTTCCCACACGTTGGATATCTCCACCTAGCGCATAGACTGTACCACTTAAGAAATCAACAATACGTGTCGCTTGATCATGGCTAATACGTTGCAAGTTTACAACCACAGTCTTATATTCTTTTAAGTAATCTGCAAGTTCTTGGGCTTCTGCATATACACGCGGTTCTGCAAGTACCATACGACTAGAATACTGAGCTCCCTGCATACTAACCACCTTCGCATCATCTTCTTCCACAGCATAAAAACGATTTTTATTTGGTTTTTCTTTCTTCGTTTTCTTTTGCATCGGTTCTGGTTCCCTCGCTACTTCCTCTTCATAATATTCTTCCTCTTCATCTAAGAAAAAGAAAGACTTAAATTTATTCGATAGTCCCATTTGTTACACCTCCATATTTTCGTCACTCACCAAAGCTCTTCCTATTCGTATAAATGTAGCACCTTCTGTAATCGCAATCCCGAAGTCGTTCGTCATCCCCATGGACAACTCAGTACATGGAATATTTTTTAACTGAAGCGCATGAATTTCTTGCTGCAATTGCTTTAACTCATGAAATACGTGATGCAGCTCTTGTTCACTATTTGTAATAGGTGCCATTGTCATTAAGCCAACAATCTCAATGAACTGAAAATTTGCTTCTTGTAAAAACGAAAGCGCCTCTTCTCTAGAAAAACCATGTTTGCTTTCTTCACCAGAAATATTCACTTGTAAGAAACATTTCACAGGTTTTGTTGCCCGCTTTTCGATTTCTTTTGCAAGAGTAGCTCGATCAAGCGAATGTAAATAATTTATTTGTGGTAACACATCTTTTACTTTACGTGTTTGCAAAGAACCGATGTAATGCCAACAAATATCATTTTTATCTGCAAGTTGCGTTGTTTTGTCAAGAAATACATCTGCGCGATTTTCACCAAAGTGACGTATTCCTAAATCATATAGCTCGATCATTTCAGTTGGATCAATCGTTTTTGTAACAGCAACAAGTGTTACATTTGATTCTTCACGATTACTTTCCGCACAAGCGAGCTCGATTTGTTTGGTTACTTTTTCTAAATTAGCTTGTTTTGTCATTTGTTTTATCACCTTATATAATTCCCGAAGCGCTTTTATTTGAAACGCTTCTTGTTATAATCAGATACCCGGTCACTTAGAAGAAAAGAAGCGGCCGGGTGAATTGTGTTATAAGAATTATCCGCGACGATTACGGTTACGAATAAATGCTGGTACATCGACATCTGAACTATTTTGTTGTGGTTCAGCTTGTTGTTCGTGAACTGGGCCATTTGTTTGTTGCGGTGCAGATTTGGCATAATCATTTTGCGGCTCATCTTGCACAGCATAACTTGGGCGATTCACTTGGATAGATTGGTTGTTTGGGCGACGATTCGCTTGCGCTTGTTGTTGTGCTTGTTTTTCTTCGTCAAATCCAGTTGCAATCACAGTGACAATAAGTTCATCTTTTAATTCATCATTAATAACAGAACCGAAAATCATATTTACATCTTCATCTGATGCACTAGATACGATTTCTGCCGCTTCTTGCACTTCATAAAGGCTAAGGTTAGAACCACCAGTAATATTCATTAGGACTCCTTTAGCGCCATCAACAGATGTTTCAAGAAGTGGTGATGAAATAGCTTTTTTCGCTGCTTCTGCGGCACGATTTTCACCAGTTGCAATACCGATACCCATTAGTGCAGAACCACGATTTGTCATAATTGTTTTCACATCGGCAAAGTCTAAGTTAATTAAACCAGGAACGGCAATTAAATCAGAAATCCCTTGCACACCTTGACGTAAAACATTATCGGCTTCACGGAAAGCTTCAAGCATTGGCGTATTTTTATCAACGATTTGAAGTAAACGGTCGTTAGGAATCACGATTAATGTGTCAACCGCTTCTTTCATAGCTTCTGTTCCAGTTACTGCTTGCTTTGTGCGTTTCGGTCCTTCAAAGCCGAATGGACGAGTGACAACACCAACTGTTAATGCACCCATTTCTTTGGCGATTTGAGCGATAACAGGAGCAGCTCCCGTTCCTGTTCCTCCACCCATTCCAGCAGTGACGAACACCATATCAGAGCCTTTTAAAGCTTCTTCAATTTGTTCGCGACTTTCTTCTGCGGCTTTTTTACCAATTTCAGGTACAGCACCCGCTCCTAAACCACGCGTTAATTTTGTACCGATTTGTAATTTTGTTTCTGCTTTTGCTAAATTAAGCGCTTGAGCATCTGTGTTAACAGAAATGAACTCCACGCCTTGCACGCCATGTTCAATCATACGGTTTACAGCATTGTTTCCGCCGCCGCCAACACCGATTACTTTTATTGTTGCCAAACTTTCTGAACTAGTGTCAAATTCTAACATATTATTGCCTCCTATTTGCCGATTTATGCAATACGATTTTTTCTTGCTGACTTACCAGCTATTCACGTTTATTCAAAAAATGCGCCGAAAAAATTCTTCATTTTTGTAGATACTTTTTCGTCATCTGATTTTTTTTGTTTAGGTTGCTTTTGTTTTGGAGCATCTTCATAATGTGGCTCGCTCGCTGTACTGCTAACATCACGACCTTCTAATTCAGCCATTTGATAAGCATATTTTATTAAGCCTACCGCGGTTGTAAAGGACGGTTCGCGAACCCCAATATAGTCAGGAATGGCAAGCCTCACATGTGCTGCTAAAGTTTTTCCAGCTAAATCAATCGCACCTGGAATCGCCATGGAACCACCTGTTAAAACATAGCCACCTGGAAGATGTGTTTTACCAACTCGAGCTAGTTCTTCTAAAACTAATTGGAAAATTTCTTCCATACGTGCCTCAATAATATCAGCAACCTCCACTTGTGTGAAATGTTGTTTTTGATCACTACCAATCACATCAATAGCAAAAACTTCATCCGGTGAAGCATCCTCATAAAATGCGTAACCATGGTCAAGTTTAACACGATCTGCATTTGCTGTAGATGTATTTAGTCCAAGTGATAAGTCTTTCGTGATATTATCTCCCCCGACTGGGATAACACCAGTATAGGTTAATCTGCCTTGCTCGAACACACTAACGGTGGTCGTTCCAGCACCAATATTGATGAGTGCCGTACCAAATTCTTTATCATCTTCTGACAAGGATATCGACGCTTCAGCTAGTGGTTGTAAGGCAATATCAGAAATCTCTAGCCCAGCACGTTCCACACAACGTAATGTATTATGTAAAATTGTTTTTGAACCCGTAATTAGTGTGCCTTCCATCTCTAAACGGACACCAATCATTCCACGTGGATCTGTGATACCAGTCAAACCATCTACTACGAATTGATCTGGAATAGTATTAATAATTTCTCTTTCCGGAGATAATGGAACAACTTGAGCTGCATCCATCACGTTCCAGACATCTTCATCTGTAATTTCGCGATTTTCGCTACTAACCGCCACAATACCTCGACAAGCTTCCAGTTGAACTTGATTTGATACTACTCCAACGATTACTTGAGAAATTTCAACGCCAACCATTCTTTCTGCTTGTTCAATTGCCTTTTTGATGGATTCTACAGTCTTGTCTATGTCGATAATGATCCCTTTTTTAATTCCCGAGGACTCGACATTCCCAACACCGATAATATTGAGTCGATCGTCAGCCATTTCTGCGATGATTACCTTAACAGAAGCTGTTCCAATGTCTAAACTTACATAAATTTCGCTATCACCCATTTATCGGCACCTCCTTTTATTCTAGTCATTTAATATTTTATTTCATTTTTCATACCGAGCAAGGCCGGTTTTTTTAACGTACTTGGAAAAGCATTGTTACTTTTCTATTTTTATGGCGTTAGTGTAGAATGATTGCCCATTCTGGCTAACATACAAAATCACTTATTTACAGTCTACACTAAGAAAGAAGGTAATAAAAGCACAAAGAACAATTTTTGGCAAATTCTTAAGATATTTTTTTTATTTCATTTAAAAAGCGAACAAGTGTTGGCGTCCGTTGGTTAGCGGTTATCATTTTGTCACATTTTTGCAACAACTGTTATTTATAAACGTCGAAAATGCACAGAGAAGAAAATGGCCTAGCTTAATTTTTCTTTTTCTCCTCTGTTGCTTTTTTCTCTGCATTTTGTTGATAATAACTTTGGAAATAAGAACCTACCTCAATATCGATAACGCCTTTTTGTCCTTCTGATAATTGGGCAACAATCGATGGATAATGTTGCATTTTTTCAGCAAACGTACTAATTGTCGCTGAAACTTTATTCCCATCGTTCATATAAAGCTCGATATGATTATTGTCACTTTTGGTCGGACTGTATATTACTTCAGAAATCGAGCTAACGACATCTTTTGGTAGTTGATTAATCTGCGCTACCATTTTTTTAAGTATCTTCCCATTTTTAAAGTTCTGGAACAACAAATCATTTCCAATTGGAAATTGTCTCGGTTGGTCTGTTAATAAAACTCCACTTTCAAGAACATCATAATATTTGCCATCATTTTGTTGATAACCAATGGTTTTAAATTCAGTAATATCAATTTGGATATTGTTCATACCTTCTTTGGAAACTGTTGCTTTTTTTATTAAAGTATTTTTTTTAAGTGTTTCTTCCGCTTTCTTGTTGCTAATTCCTAGGACGAACTCGCCAATAGTTAGTCCACTTTCTTTTCGAACTTCATTCTCACTCAGCTGTTTATTTCCACTCACGCCAATTTCATCCAGTTTGCTGAGCGGAGATAGGAAATACAATGTTATTAATATTAAAATCGCAAAAATTCCGATTAAAATGGCTAGATGTCTGATTAATTTTTTCTTCCGGTATTTTTTTAATTCGGGTATACGGTTTTCAATAGATACTACTCTTCTATTTTCAGCCATTTTATTCGCTCCTTTCTACGATTTATTTCATTATGCTTAGGGCAACTTCGACTAGTTTGTTTGCCGCATCCACTCGCCCCATTTGTTTGGCACTTACTTTCATACTATTTAGTTTCTCTTCGTCATTCAAGATGGAATCAATCAGACCCATTAAATCCGTTTCTTTTAATTCTGGTTCGGTAATCACGATTGCTGCGTTATTTTTTTCAAGAGCACGAGCATTGTATTCTTGGTGATTAGCTGTCACGTAGGGGCTTGGTATTAAAATACTTGGAACACCTAGGGCTGTGAGTTCAGCCAGTGTTGTCGCACCTGCGCGAGAAACAACGAGTGTTACGGCATTGAGAATCTTAGGCATATCATAAATAAACGGTTGTACGCTAATATGATTTCCAAGCTTTAATTCCGCTAGTTTGTCTTTGATTTTCTCATAGTGTACTTCTCCAGTCACATAAAGCAATTGAAACTCCCGGTTGTTCCATTCTGGCAAAATAGCTTCAACAGCTTCGTTGACACCACGAGCTCCGCGACTACCACCAAAAACAAGTACTGTCGGTTTATCTGAAACAAGCCCGTATGCTTCTAATGCTTGATCTGAATCTACGCCAATTACTTCTGAGGCTCGAGGATTTCCAGTAAAAACGATTTTTTCTGATGCGAAAGAGTCGCTCACTTCTTCAAAACAAATCGCTACTTTGTCTGCATAACGACTTAAAAATTTATTCGTTAAACCAGCGACACTATTTTGTTCGTGAATCAAAGTGGGGACTTTTAGTTTTGCAGCAGCGTATACAACTGGACCACATACATAACCACCTGTGCCGATAACAACATCCGGTTGAAACTCACGAAGAATTTGCTTACTTTTTTTTGCTCCACTTAAGAAGCGCATCACTGTTTTCACATTTTCGAGTGATAGGGAACGTTTAAATCCAGTAATTTCAATCGCTTCAAATGGAATTCCTTCCCGTTTGATGATGTCTGCTTCAAGACCTTTTTCTGTTCCAATATATAAAAACTCCGCTTCTGGATGTCGCTGCTTTAATTCTCTGATGAACGCAAGGGCTGGATAAACATGTCCACCTGTGCCCCCACCGCTTATTGCTACTTTCATTTTTCCACCTCTTCTATTAGTTCGCTTATCGCTTCCATGTAGGCATTTCCGCGAACTTCAAATGTCCGGTATTGATCCCAGCTCGCGCACGCTGGTGAAAGTAAGATAATATCTCCTGGTGCAGATTCCTTGTAGGCAACCGGAACAGCCGCTTCCACATTATCGACATAATATACTTCAATACCTGCTATTTTCCCTACGCGTCCAATTTTATCTGCGGTTTCCCCGAAAACTATTAATGCTTTTACATTTTTGAAAAATGGCAGTAATTCATCAAAGGAGTTTCCACGATCTAATCCACCAGCTAATAAAATAACTGGATTTTTAAACCCTTTTAAAGCACTTTGCGTTGCCAAAATATTGGTTGCTTTGGAATCGTTATAAAATTTCCGACCTTGCCATTCCACCACAAATTGCGTCCGATGTTCTACGCCTTTAAATGTTTCTAAAACGTGCATAATTTCTTCATTAGTCACTCCTAATGTCTTAGCAACAGCTACAGATGCTAATACATTTTCCAAATTATGTTCTCCTGGAAGTAAAATCCTATCCCGGGCGCCAATGACTTCATCATCAAACATAATATTTCCATTTTGAACATAGCTCCCTTGGCCAAGGCGCTGGGTTGTTGAGAATGGAATCACTTGAGCTTTCATTTGTTTTGTTAAGTTTTTCAATTCTTCTTGATCCCAGTTAATGACTAGGAAATCGTCCTCGGTTTGATTTTTCTGAATGTGCCATTTGGCTTGGACATATTCAGAGCGATCTGTATGATAATCTAAGTGTGCTTCATAAATATTCGTAATCACAGAAATATGTGGTCTAAATGTATTTACACCCATTAATTGAAAAGATGAAAGTTCCATGGAGATATGCTGCTCACTTGTCGCATTTTCAGCTACTGCTGATGCGGGGAAACCGATATTTCCAGCAAGTAAAGAACTATTTTCTTGATGTGCATTTAGCATATGATGAATGATTGTCGTTGTCGTTGTTTTCCCATTAGTTCCAGTAATCCCAACAATCGGCGCTTCTGAAATTTGGTAAGCTAACTCCACTTCTGTGATAATAGGTATTTTTAGTTTTAGCGCTTTTTCAATCATCGGGTTGTTATACGGAATACCAGGGTTTTTTATCACTAACTCAAACCCTTCATCTAAAAGTTCAATTGGATGAGAACCACAAATGACTTTAATTCCTTGTTCGAGAAGTCCTTGTGCTTCCGGATTCTCGCTAAAAGGTTTTTGATCATTTACTGTTACAAAGGCTCCCAATTTATGCATAATTGTTGCCGCGCTAACACCACTTCTTGCTAATCCCAAAACAAGCACTTTTTTGTGATGGTACATTTCAATTTTTTTCATTTCCTTTGGTTCCCCCATTTATATCAAAATTGGCGGTCGGATTCATGAGATTCACAAAAACGACGGAAAGCGCCAACCAGATTCTGTTTAAAAAACAGCTAACTAGAGACGCTTTTGCCGCAAAAATCGCGGCGCTTTATTTAAAAGATAACTACACACACAGAGACAATTGCCCCAATTAGTCCGATTCCCCAGAAAGTAAGAACAACCCGCCACTCAGACCAGCCACCAAGTTCAAAATGGTGATGAATTGGTGTCATTCGGAAAATCCGTTTCCCACCAGTTGCTTTAAAGTAAAATACTTGTAAAATAACCGAAGCAGTTTCGATAACGAAGATAATTCCGATTAAAAGTAATAACCATTCTTGGTGCAGTAGAATCGATACAGCTGCAATACTTCCACCAAGCGCAAGTGAGCCAGTATCTCCCATGAATATTTTCGCCGGATTTTTGTTGAACAATAAGAAACCAAGCATTCCACCCACAATGGCAAAACAGAAAATCGCTACATCCATTTGTTCCTGGTAAAAAGCAATCACACCAAAAGCTGAAAAAGCAATCACTGTAAGTCCAGATACAAGTCCATCTAAACCATCTGTTAAGTTAACAGCATTGGAGAACCCTACTAACCAAAAAAGAATAAAGATCACAAAAAACCAACCAAGGTCAATCTCTGTACTTGTAAATGGAATTTTAAGCGTTTCAGCAAAATCACTGAAATGATAGACTAAGTAAAATAAAATTGAAATCGCTACTTGACCTAAAAATTTCTGTTTCGAAGTAAGACCTAAGTTACGCTTTTGAACTACTTTGATGTAATCATCCAGAAAACCTAACGCACCGAATAACGCTAGTGCAATAAAGAGTAGCCAGGTTGCGGCACTTGCTTCCCCACTGACGAAAGAAAAAATGAGAAAGCTAATAAGTATAGCTGTAATAAAAACGACTGCTCCCATCGTTGGTGTTCCTGATTTTTTTTCATGCATTTTCGGACCTTCATCCCTGATACTTTGTCCGAATTTTAATTTCACTAAAAATGGTATGAATAGTGGGATACCTATCACTGTAATGATAAAAGCCACTGCAAATGTTGATACTAACATGTATAAAGACACAATAAATTCTCCCCAATCTGTTTGTCAAAGCACTTCACTTCATATTTTATGCGAGTCCGAGTTTTTTTTCAATAGCTATTCGCGCTTCCACTCGGTCATCAAAATCGATTACTTCATCACCAATGATTTGATAATCTTCGTGGCCTTTTCCAGCAATTAGAATAACATCCCCTGTTTCTGCTTTACTGATAGCATATTGAATGGCATCACGACGATTTTCATGAACTACATAAGAATCGTTTTCTGGAACACCTTTAATCATATCTTCAATAATTTCTCGTGGATTTTCGCTACGAGGATTATCGGATGTAAATACTGGATTTGTTGCATATTTTACGGCAACTTTCGCCATTTGTGGTCGTTTTCCTTTATCTCGGTCGCCGCCACAACCAACCACTACGAAAACACGTTTTTCCGCGAATTCAGCGATTGTTTGCAGGACATTAAGGAGGCCATCCGGTGTATGAGAATAATCAACAATAACTGGGAAATCTTGTCCGGCATGTACAAGCTCAAACCGACCTTTCACACCAGGAATTGCTTCTACTGTTGAAATAGCGTTGTCTAAAGGAATATGTAACGCATAGCTTGTCGCGATAGCTGCAAGCACATTGTATACACTAAAATTACCAATCATTTTTATCTTAAGTTTAAAATGACCACCCGGTGTATCTAAATCAAACGTCGAACCATGACTAGTAATTTGAATGTTCGAAGCCCTAAAATCGGCTGCTGCTTTTATTCCAAATGTGATAACATGTGCAGCTGTTGCTGTTTGCATCCGCACGCTTTCTTCATCATCAGCATTTAAAACGGCAATTTTGGGGTTACTTGAATGGTAACTATTGCCTAATTGGGCAAACAATAAACTTTTCGCATAAGCGTATTCTTCCATTGTATGATGATAATCTAAGTGGTCTTGCGATAAATTCATAAAGACCGCCACATCGTAATCAGAACCATAAACCCTCCCTTGCACTAACGCGTGAGAAGAAACTTCCATCACCGCTGTACTCACGCCCTGAAGAAGCATTTCCCGGAAGGTTTCTTGCAAAGTTAGACTATCAGGAGTAGTATTTTTTGTTTCTAAAATTTCATCGCCAATTTTGCGATACATCGTCCCAATGAGCCCTGTCTGTTCCCCATTTCCACGGACGATTTGCTCTACTAAATGGCTGACGGTTGTTTTCCCATTTGTTCCCGTAATCCCTACTAATTTTAGCGCTTGGGTTGGTGAGCCGTAAAAATAATTAGCTAGCATCGCCATTGCACGTTTAGTGTCTCTTACATAAATAACTGGAATAGCTACGTCGACAGTCTTTTCAGCGATTATTGCGACTGCTCCGAGTTCTTCAGCTTTTTTCGCAAATTGATGTCCATCCGCGATTTCTCCATCAATACATATAAAAAGTGTTCCTGGATTTACTTTTCTACTGTCTTGAGCAATCTGGTTGACTTCAATCGCCGAGCTCGCCTCACCAGTAAATACTGGGATAGCTTGCATTAGTTCACTTAACTTCATTCTTGCCATCTCCTCAAACTTATTCTTTCTGTTATTTTTGCTAAAATCAAAAAGAATCCTTTTCTATCTTAGCAAAAACAACAAACTATATCTACCACGACTAAAGACACATATTGCAGTTAAAGCTAGAAGTATGCCAGTTTCTTGAGCCGACATACTTCTATCTTCCTACTATTGATTAAGCAAATCTCCAATGCCAGCGTTTTCTTGGATGTCTGTTGCTTTCTTATTTTTTTCAGCTTGATCTTGATCGTGATTTTGGTTAAACTGACTGATTTGTTCAGGAGGAGCGAGCGTAATTTTCATTTTTGTGTCACTATTAATTACACTTCCTGCTGATACGCTCTGACCCTTCACATAACCCGAACCACTGAATTCAAAAGGAATACCTGTGATTTCTGATACTTTTAATGCATCATCTTTGGACCAAGTTACCATGTCCGGAGCTGTCATGTCGCCATCCGTCATCAAGATTACTTTTTGGCCTTGCATTAAATCACTGTTTGCTTGTGGCAGTTGCTGGACGATTTTTTTACCATTACCAACGACAACTGGTTCTAACCCTTTGTCTGTCACTGCTTTTTTAGCATCAGCTACTGTTTTTTCTGTTACAACTGGTACTTTTTCAGATGCTAATTTTTCGACATCAGCTGGTTTGATATTCATATATTGTAAACTATTTTTCATAACTGGATTAAATACTTCAGATACTGCTTCCCCACCAGTTTCGCTTCCAGATAATTGTGGTTGTTGCATTGTCACATAAATAACTAATTCTGGATCATCTGCTGGCGCCATTCCAAGGAAAGAGAAAATATAATTATCTGCCCCCGTCATATATTTACCAGTTTTTGGATCTGGAATTTGCGATGTACCTGTTTTACCAGCAACATCATAACCTGGAATGGCATATAGTTTACCTGTACCGTGCTCTCCGCTAATAACATTTTTTAGTTCATCACGAGTTTTTTTAGCTGTTGCCGCACTTATAGGTTTTCCGGCAGTGGTTGTTTTAGTTTCTGTTTCTTTTCCCGTGTTTGGATCAGTTACTTTGGAAACAACATATGGCTGTTTCATCGTGCCGTCACTTGCAATGGCCGATGCAGCTTGAATCATTTGCATCATTGAAACGGTTGTCCCTTGTCCAAAGACTGTGGTTACTTTTTCGATTGGATAGTTATAAAGGATTTTGCCACTTGTTTCGTTCGGCAAATCAATACCCGTTTTCTTACCAAAACCAAATTTATCTAAATAGGTATGGAATGTATCTGTACCCATTTTGTTTAAAAGTTTAGCGAACGCGACATTACTAGAGCGTTCCACACCTTCACGATACGGAATCGATCCCCAACCAACCCCATTATTATGGTCATGGATGGCAATATCTCCTACTTTATATGACCCTGATTGGTAATATTCAGTTGGATTGTACACATTCGTATCAATCGCAGAAGCAAGGGAGATAATTTTCATGACCGAACCCGGTTCATAGGCATATTCAACAGGTAAATCTTGCCAAATGCTCGAACTATTCCCGGTAATAGTAGAGCGGTCAGCAGGATTAAAGGATGGACGTTGGCTAATCGCAAGGATTTCTCCTGTTTTCGGATCCGCAACAACCGCCATCATATTTTTCGGATTATATTTTGCATCTACAGTCGTCATCGTATCTTCTAAAAAGGTTTGAATTTTTTTATCCAGTGTTAATGTGATATCTTCGCCATCTTTGGCTTCTGTCACTTTATTTTTAGAATTAGGTAAAATATAACCCATTCGATCGGTACTATAGTCGATTTTTCCGTTAGTTCCAGTTAACTTCTCATTAAAACGAGATTCAATCCCCATTTTACCTTCAAGAACAGACTTATTTTTTTCTTCTTCTTGTTGGGCGAAACCAATTAATTGAGTTGCAAAGGTTCCATTAGGATAAAAGCGTTCGGACTGACGTGTAAATTCAATCCCTGGCAAATTTTCTTTTTCGATTTTTGCTTTTGTTTCTGTAGAAATATTCTTCCCGGCAGCACCAAATTCGACTTGATACTTTCCTTTTTCATTCAGCTTATCTAAAATATCAGATTCGTCCATCGGAATATATTTGGCTAGAACTTGCGCTGTTTTTTCTTCATCAACGACACGCATTGGGTTTTCAGTAGTCTTTGGAAGCTTATCACTAACAACTGCAGCAATCGTGTAAGAAGCCGTATCCTCTGCTAACACTTCTCCTTTTCGATCTAAAATGGAGCCGCGCTTTGCTTCGAGAACACTGCTTTTCAAATGCTGTTTAGATGCTTTTGCTGCGAGTGGTACACCATTCGCTTCACCAACAATTTGCAAATAAAGAAAACGACCAGAAACTAACAAAAAGAGGATAGTGAAAAAGATAAAAAGCACTAGCGCTCCCCTTCTCATGTTACCTATACGCCGTTTCATTGACCATCTACCACTTTCACATTATCACCATCAAGTTTTAACCCTTTTTCTTTAGCGATTTTTAAAATACGTTCATATCTCCCTAAATCTTTTACTTCTACTTTTAAGTCTTCATTAGATTTTTGTTGCTCAACAATTTTCTTTTCTTTTGTTTGAATTTCTTGGTTTACTGTGTAAATTTGCGCTTGAACACTAATGATTCGGAAAGCAACAACTAAAATAATCGCAAGCGCTATCGTGATGATTACTTTTTCGCCAAGAGTCATTTGACCTCGTCTTAAAATTTGTTTTTTAGGTTGTTCCGCTTCTCTATGTACCCTATTTGGCTCTAGATTAGATTTATAGGCGACATTGCTCACATTTTTTCAACTCCTGCTATTTTATAATTTTTTCGATGACACGTAGTTTGGCTGAACGCGCTCGGTTATTTTGTTCCAATTCTTCTTCACTTGGCACAATTGGTTTTCTAGTAGCAAGTTTAAAGTCTGGTTTATATTCATCTGGAATGACTGGAAGACCGAGTGGTAAATCTGGTCCTTTTGTCGCTTCTTGGAATAGATGCTTGGTTATGCGGTCTTCTAAGGAATGGAATGTAATAACACTTATCCTGCCGCCTGGTGTAATTAAAGTTAAGGCTTTTTCAAGTGAATCTTCTACTGCGCCGAGTTCATCATTAACGGCAATTCGAATCGCTTGAAAAGTTCGTTTCCCTGGATGGCCACCTTTTCGTCTTGCTGGTGCCGGAATTGCTGTTTTAATGATATCTACAAGTTCGCCAGTTGTTTCAATTGGTTTTGCTTCGCGGCGGCGTTCGATTTCACGAGCAATTTGTTTGGAAAATTTTTCTTCTCCGTATTGGAAAAAAATTCGAATTAAATCTTGGTAGGACCATTCATTAACAACTATTTTCGCTGTAAGTTCTTGCTCCCTATCCATACGCATATCAAGTGCTGCGTCTTGGTGATAACTAAAACCACGTTCTCTTTCGTCTAGCTGTGGGGAAGATACACCTAAATCATATAAAATCCCATCAACTTCACTAATTCCACGTTCATTTAGTGCTTCTTTCATATAACGAAAATTCGACTTAACAAAAGTAACTTTATCGCTATATGCTGCTAATTTAATTTTTGCATTATCAATTGCTGTTTGATCTTGGTCAAACGCAAATAAGTGCCCTTTTTCATTAAGCTTATTTAGTAAATACTCTGAGTGACCTGCGCCGCCAAGTGTTGCATCGACATAGATTCCGTCTGGTTTTACTTCAAGCATATCTACGGTTTCATGTAGTAATACGGTTTCGTGCTTAAACATATGATTTCCTCCTTAAATATCAAAGCCAATCATATTTTCGGCTAAATCAGCAAATGTTTCTTCTGCCTCATTAAAGACATCTTCCCACTCTGATTTACTCCAAATTTCAATACGACTAGAAACTCCGATAATTACTGTTTCTTTTTCCAAATCCGCATACTGTAGTAAGTTGGTTGGAATATTAATCCGACCTTGTTTGTCTAGTTCACATTCAGACGCACCGGAAAAGAAGAAACGTGTAAAGGAACGAGCATCTTTTTTTGTTAGAGGTAAAGTTTGGAGTTTTTCTTCTAGCTTTTTCCATTCTTCTTGTGGGTAAGCAAATAAACACTTATCAAGTCCTCGGGTTATAACAAAATTATCCCCCAAAAGCTCACGGAACTTAGCTGGCACAATTAATCTGCCCTTTATATCGATGTTATGTTGATATTCTCCCATGAACATTAGACTTCACCCACTTTCCTCCATACCACTTTACCACATCTCCCCACTTTGCACCACCCAAAACCTAAAAAAGCGCAAAAAAAATCATTCCATGAAAGCCATAGAATGATCAATCCCCTATTTAAAGCCATTCCCACTAATTTCTAATCGCTAAAATGAATGTGGGGCTTGGTGGAGGGATTCCCCACTTTCTTCCAAAAAATCATTTAATCCAAACTTTTTCTAAACCTGATTTCAATGCTACTGCCGAGAAACCAATCGCCACAATACCAAGTGCAATAGTGAAAATACCCATACCATATTTGCCGATAAACGGTGCAAATACTAAGCTGACTGACCCAATCATCTTCCCGATTTGAAAAATAATTCCGTTGAAAGCCATATAAGCCCCTCGCTTGTTGTCATCCACAATAGTTGCGAGAATCGTTTGGCGTGTTGGTACATAGAGTAATTCGCCAATCGAAAGTACCGCCGTCGCAATCAACAAAACAATAAGACTATTTGCAAACGCACATACTGCAAATCCAATCGCAAACAACGAAAAGCCCACATACATAATCGGTTGTTGTGCTCGTTTTGTTGCCCACCTTGCAATTGGTACTGTAAAGAGAACAATGAATAACGTATTAACAGCAGTCAAAACACTCACAATTTGCACGCCATTGAGATTTACCTCGCCAAGTGGTCCAAATTTCACTAGAAAATGTTGAAAATCTTCCGCGAGTCGCACAGAAATATAGTTACCACGTTGGTACTCAATCGACATAATAGCAATTCCGCCAATAGTATATAGAAGAAAACGATAATCATGCAAAACTTGCCCATAACTTTTGAACATCTCAAGCAAACCGTAAGAACCTTTTTCCGGGACTACTTTTCGTTCCAATGTTTCTGAAATTAAAATTATCGTTAGCCAAGCGGTGACAAACGACATAATAAGAAGCGCAACAAGAAGTGGAAATAGATAGTCTACAAAAAACCAGCCACCTACCATAATCCCAATCAGCATGGATAAATTATTCGCCCAATAACTAATCGAGTACATAAAAGCGCGATTCTCCGGTGTACTTACATCAATCAGCATTGCCTCACCAGCAGGATTTACTAGCCCCTGCGCCACGCCGATAATAAGCAACATCACAAAAGTAATCCATGGAGAATGGAGAAACGGAGAATTACACAAAACCATCCCAAGAAAAGCAAAAACTTTCAACACTTCGCCTGTTATCATCAATTTCCTGCGCCCAATAACATCTGCCAAATGCCCGCCGTATATTCCAGCAACAAACTGCACAAAAACGTTAATCAACAAAAGAACCCCAGCTACACTACTATTTATTTCCATCGTAAAATAAATGGCCAAAAATGGGAAAATCATCGAGCCAATTATTTTACTCAAAAACTGAATTAAAATCCGTGCGCGAATATTTGGATGTAGTTCCCTAAACATACTATCTCCTCCAGTTGGCTTTTTCAGATTACTTTGTTAGTATAAAAGGGAATAAAAAATATAAAAAGGGTATTTATCATATTATTATGTCCCCTTTTAACTTGGAGGCTCTCATGGATAAGGATTATTTCATTATGCGCGCTTATCTTTATAACGTAACTCCGGATTTAGAAACAGCTTTTAAATTAAGTGATTTAGCTAATATTTGGTTTTGCACTTCTAAAAACGCCAAACGAAAATTACAACAATATCAATCAAAAAATACTCTTCACTATGCTCCTGGATTAGGTCGTGGAAATCTCTCCAAAGTTACATTTCCAAAACCACTAGAAGAAGAAGTACTTAATGCTTTGAAAAAAAGTCTTTCTGAAGAATCATTTAGCGATATTTTATTTTTATCGCAGCTACCGATTCCTAAAAGTTGGTTTGCAAGTATCTCTAATGAAATTCAACAATTGTTTGGTTTACAAATAACGGAAAACCAGCAAGAAATTTTACGTTCCATCATTCGGCGAAAATTAACGACCCTTGACCCACTTCAAACATCTGTCTCCCTCGAAGCTTTTCTACTAACGCAAATTGGTGATACGCTTGTTAAATATGATAAAAGTACCGATAAAGTAATTGCTCATATTGCTCATCACTGGAAAACTTCCGCTGACTACCGTGAATGGACATTTTATTTACGCAAAAGTGTTTTGTTCCATCACGGGCGAACACTTGATAGCGAAGATGTAAAATTCACCTTACTCCGCGCTAAGCAACCTCAATCTGTCTCTTTTTGGCAAACGCAAAGCATTCAAACAATTGATTGCACGAACAAATTCACGCTTACTATTCGACTGAAAAAGCCCGACCCGTTTTTCAGTCGTTACCTCTGTTCGTCAAATATGGCTATCTTGCCACGCGATGAACTTTTTGATGAATATAAATGGATTTCGACCGGGCCATTTCGAATGGTCGAAAGAAGCGATGAACGATTGATTTTAGAGGCTTTTGATGGATACTTTTTAACACGACCACTACTTGACAGAGTAGAGTTTTGGACCGTAGAAAATAGTCAGGCGATTCAAACCACGCCAATTCAGTTCACTTCTGTTGATAACGAGGGAAATCCGGCTTATGTCGAGCATCGTAAAATCGGTGTTGGGGTTAATTTTCTTTGTTTTAATGGTCACCGTAATGGAGTCGCACAACACAAAGCTTTTCGTGAAGCCATTTACCATTTACTTGACTGTCAAAAAGCGCGTGATGAGTTATTCGAAAACTACGGCACAGTTGCTTCCAATTATTACCCTGAAAAATCAATTATTCCTGAAAAACATCCCGAAAAAATTCCCGCTTTATTGAAAAAAGCAAACTATCAAGGAGAAGAAGTGATTTTTGGAACGACGCAGCATCCCCTTGCTTTACAAGCTACAAAATGGATTTGCAACATGGCGGCAAAATTCGATATTCATTTAGTACCCAAGATAATTACTCATAAAGAAGCTTCTTATTCAACGATGCCAGAAGACGAAACCGATATGATGATGATGGGCGAAATCCCTTCATCTGACGGAGAAGTAGCTTATTTAGATTTTTTAAACAACCCATTTCTTTTACCCCAACACTTGTTAGCTACTGAAACGCTTAGGGAAATAACTACTCGTTTAGAAAAAATGAAATTGGAAAAAGACGCCGCTAAAAGAGACGCCTTACGCACTAATATTGATAAATGGTTAACAGAAAACTATCATTTAATTTATTTACACCATCCTGAACGAAGCCAGTCACTCCATTCGATGATAAAAGGAATTTCCGAAAATCCTTATGGCTATTTTGATTTAAGTAAAGTTTGGATAGAAACTAAACCGTCTATAACATCATAATTAAACTATAAATAATTCCATAAAGATAGAGACCTACATAAAGCAAGGCGAAGAGGAAGAAACAAAGCCGCCAGTATCCGCGGATAATTTTCTTAAATTGAATCTCGCCTTCTTTTTTTGCTGCAATAAGCACAATGACAATACCAAGCGTAAATAAAAATAACAGTATATAAAGTAAAAACGAATGTCCAAATAATACAATCATAAAGAAATGAACAGCAATAATAAGAAAAAGCGTCGACATGTCTGCTGCGAACATTATTCTACGCTGCCTTTTCCGCATCCATAGCCCTGAAATAAACATGGATAAAATAAATACTACTACAGGTAAAATAATTATAATTGCTGTTGAGTTAGTGAACCAATCAAACATTGCTTTCTCCTTCCAGCCCTTTAATAATATGATATAACGTCTGAAGCGTCGGAAGTGTCTTTCCTTCTCGTTCAGCTTTTTCTAAAATCGGAAGTACAATTCCATCAATTTCCGTTTTGCGCCCATGTTTTTTATCAAGTGTCATTGAAGAAAAATTGTTGGCAGTTATCCGGCAAATTTCTTCCACTTTCAAAGCCCCATTTTGGACTGGGAGAACTGTTTCCATTTCTTCCACAAGTAAATCAAGCAATTTATGCCATTCTGGATTTTCTAGAAGTTCCCCATTTCGCACACCTAGAACTGCCGTTAACGGATTAATTACTGCATTGATAAATAATTTTTCTTGGATAATTTCTAAATAACTCGCATGCTGTTCTACCGGGAAATCTGGCACTGAATTTAACCAGTTTTCTAAAAAATGATCTAATTCGCCCTGATAAACGCTATATTTCATTCGCCCGTGACCGCGCCAAACAACAGCCGTATCATTTTCTCGACCTGCGCCGTGTTCGCTGATGCCCACTAAAATGGTCCGCTTTTCGCCAAGTAGCGGTAAGTTTTCTAAATGCCTGGCACCATTTTGAAGGAAAAGCATTGGTGTTTCGATCGGAACTGCTTGTAATAAAGGTAAAATCTCCAGTAATGAATACTCTTTCACCGCGACAATAAGCAACTGTTGTTTACTCAATGCGGCTGTATCTGTCACTACTACAGCGTTAATATGTATAGTTTTTGTTGTTCCGTTATCTATTAGTGAAATGCCCTTTTGTTTTAAAGCATTTGCTTGTTCTTCTCTTCGTGTAAAAAGGGTGAGATCGGCTTTTCCAGCAAGGTTAGCTGCATAAAGAAGTCCCATTGCACCCGCGCCAATAATACCAATTTTTATTTGGTTTCCCATTTCGTTCAGCTCCATATAGGTTAATGGTTTTATTTTAGCAGAAGTCGCATCAGTTTGCACTTTTAGACAAACAAAAACCTCGAAAGACCCATGGCGTCTTTCGAGGTTCGTCTTCAACAAGTGAAACGTCACCTGCTTTTAACAATATTAGCTGTTTGCTACATCTTTACCATCATATTGTCCACATTCAGGACATACGTGGTGGGAAAGTCTATATTCGCCGCAATTCGAGCATTCGTTCATGCCCGGAAGTTGAAGTTTAACGTGTGTACGACGCTTACGCTTTTTAGCTTTTGAAGTTCTTCTAAAAGGTACTGCCATTTCCTTACACCTCCTTGACGATATCTAAGTACTTGTATCGTTAATCTAAGAAAAATGAATTTCTTAATATATTCCAGCTTCACGGGGAATTTAGTCTTCTTTTTTCTCATCGAAAAAATTAGCTAATCCCGCAAGACGAGGATCCACTTTTGGTTCTTTTGCGATTTTGTCTAGCAAATCGGCTTCTTCTGTTTTCATTTCCCATTCTGTTCCACGTGGAAGCTTGTCGATAACGAGCGCTTCTTCACTGAAAACTTGCATCGGAATTTCTACTAGTAAGAGTTCTTCTACTACAGGGGTTAAATCGACCATATCTTGTTCCATCACATGCCAAGATTCATCCAAAACTTGTTCTTTGGATTTCACAAAAGTTTCTGACGCATGTACTTCATAAGGATAAACAACATCCTCTAGAGTTCGGGCACATGGAAGCGTCCACTCACCTTTCAAAGTAAGGTTAGCAACAACTTCTTCTGGGTGTACAATTAATTCCCCAGTTACTTCTACGGGGCTCGCATCACGAACGTCTATATTGTTCTCTTGAAAGAACTTTTTTAAGTCAGCTTTTTCATTAATCGTGAAGTTGCTGTCACGATATTTTTTCAATTGGCTGATAGACCATTTCATCCTACATCACTCCAAGCGCAACACAAAATATTATAGCTTTTTTAAAGGCTTTTGTCAATGGTTTTTCAGGGGATCCAAACACGGCTTGTTTTTTATGCTAAAATAGATTATCTAAGGAGGAAAACGAAATGAAAGCAACTGGAATTGTAGTAGAGTACAACCCATTTCATAATGGGCATCAACTTCATTTAAACAAGGCTCGCGAACTAACAAATCCCGATGTGGTTATTGCTGTTATGAGCGGTTCTTTTGTTCAGCGCGGCGAACCGGCTATTCTTCCGAAATGGGAACGAACTAAAATGGCGCTTGCTGCTGGTGTAGACATCGTTGTCGAACTCCCTGTTGCCTTTTCGACCCAACATGCCACTATTTTCGCTGAAGAGTCAGTTCGAATTCTCGATGCGCTCCATATAAATAGCTTATTTTTTGGAAGCGAGCACGGCTATGCTAATGATTTTTCCGAAGCTGCAAATAAGGTGGCTAATAATGAAGCAACTTTTAATCAAATGATAAAGCATTCTTTGGAAAACAAAAAGATTTCCTATGCCAAGGCTTATACGCTCGCACTTGAAACATTACTCGGCGAAAAAAAACTGGACGTCACAAAACCAAATAACATTCTTGGTTTTCATTACGCCCTCGCTGTACAAAAGCAAAATCCAACTATTAAACTCCAATCCATCGCGCGAGAAAAAGCTCAATATCATGATGAGCATGCAACTCATACTTCCATTGCAAGTGCGACGGCTATTCGAAAAATGATGCTAGCTGGTGAATCCAAACAAGCAATGCGCTATTTACCGACAAGCTCGAAGGAAATTTTACGAGCGTATTCTGGTCCATTTTTATCATGGGATGATTACTGGCCTTTCCTAAAATTCCGGCTATTACAAGCTACTTCGGAAGAACTAAAAACGATTCGTGGAGTTAGTGAAGGCATTCAAAATCGGATGCAAGTTGCTACGACCACGGCAAAAAGTTTTCCCGAATTTATAGAACGGACGAAAACAAAACGTTATAGCAATGCAAGGATACAGCGTACTGCACTGCAAATTTTGCTAAATGCTCCAGACGTTACAAGCAATCCTTACATCCGAATTCTCGGTATGAGTAAGCTAGGTCAACGATATTTAGCGCTCCATAAGAAGAATATTTCTCTACCGCTAGTGACCACTGTTTCCAAAGCAAGCCCCGGACTATTAACAGAAGATTTAAAAGCAACAACCATTTATACGCTCGCAAAAGGACTAGAATCATATCAAAAAGGTGACTTCCAAATTCCGCCAATTATAACTTTGTAAGCTTTTTCAGTTTTTAGTTGACTTTGATGTTCCAACTTTGCTATGATGTCTGTTCGACTCAAAAAACAGGAGGTATGTGTATGGTACAAGAATATATTCATTTAAAAGGAGCACGTGAAAACAATCTCCAAAATATTTCCCTGGATATCCCTAAACGAAAAATCACTATTTTTACTGGCGTGTCTGGATCCGGGAAATCTTCTATTGTATTTGAAACTATTGCCACAGAATCGCAACGACAGCTGAATGAAACTTACAGTGCTTATCTTCGTAATTTTCTTCCAAAGTATAAACAACCTGATGCTGATTCCATTGAAAACCTATCCACCTCTGTTATTATTGACCAGAAACGACTTGGCGGTAATTCTCGCTCAACACTTGGAACTATCACCGACATCAACTCTATTTTGCGGTTACTATTTTCACGAGTAGGCAAACCAGGCATCGGGACAGCAAATCTATTTTCATTTAATGATCCTGCTGGTATGTGCCCTGATTGTCACGGCGTTGGTCAAAAAGTCACGGTTGATTTAGTCAAATTACTCGACCCAAATAAATCATTAAAAGAAGGCGCCATCCTCTTTCCAACTTTTTCAGTGGACTCATGGTACTGGAATTCCTATGCTTATTCCGGCTTTTTTGATGTGAATAAAAAAATAAAAGATTATACCGAAGAAGAGTATGAACTGCTTTTAAATGGGAAAGATATTAAGGTATTTCTAGAAACACCGATGGGCAGCATGAACGCAAGCTATGAAGGATTAATTCCGAAATTCAATCGGCTTTACATCCAAAAAGAAGGTGATATGTCTGCTTCTACCAAAAAGCGCGTTGATAAATTCACACATATTGCGCATTGTGATACTTGTGCTGGAACGAGACTCTCCAAGCAAGCCCTATCTTGTAAAATAAATGAAGCTAATATTGCGGACTATACCGCAATGCAATTAGATAAGTTAAAACAAACCATTGCTGAAATTAAAGATCCAATTGCCGTTCCGATGGTTAAAAGTATCACCGAGCGATTGCAGCATTTAATTGATATCGGTTTAGGCTATATGACGCTCGACCGTCAAACTGCTTCCCTTTCTGGCGGAGAATCACAGCGCGTCAAAATGATTCGTCACTTAAATAGTAGCTTAACGGACTTACTTTACATTTTTGATGAGCCAAGCATTGGACTTCATCCGCGTGATGTACACCGGTTAAATGAACTACTAGTGAAATTGCGTGACAAAGGAAATACGATTCTAGTTGTTGAACATGATCCAGATGTCATCAAAATTGCTGATCATATTGTTGATGTTGGTCCACATGCTGGGAAACATGGCGGAGAAATTCAGTTTGTGGGTAGTTATGACGATTTACTTAAATCAGATACGTTGACTGGCAGATTTTTGAACCGTCACTTACCCATTAATGATAAACCGCGCTCACCAAAAGGTTTCTTAACTACCGAGAAAAGCAGCCAGTTTAACTTGAAAAATATTCAAGCAAGCATTCCGAAAGAAGTACTTACTGTGATAACGGGGGTTGCTGGTTCCGGGAAAAGTACTTTAATTAATTCCGTGTTTCTCAAAGAATATCCTGATACGATTATGATTGATCAATCGGCGGCTCATGCGAATATTCGCTCCAATCCAGCAACCTATACCGGAATTATGGACCCAATCAGAAAAGCATTTGGGAAAGAAAACGACGTCAGCCCGTCCTTATTCAGTTATAATTCCAAAGGCGCTTGCGAAAACTGCAAAGGACTTGGCTTCACTACCATGGATTTAGCTTTCATGGATTCGATTCGCACCCCTTGCGAAGTCTGTCATGGCAAGCGTTTCCAAGAGTCCGTCCTAGCTTATAAACTAGATGGTAAGTCTATCAGTGATGTTTTAGAGTTAACCGTTTCCGAAGCGCTTGATTTCTTTACAGATAAAAAAATCTTGAAGAAAATTATTGCAATGGAAGAAGTTGGTATCGGCTATGTAACTTTAGGCCAAGCACTTAGTACGCTTTCCGGCGGTGAATGTCAACGTCTCAAATTAGCAAACGAGCTTCATAAAAAAGGGTCGATTTACATTATGGATGAGCCAACTACCGGACTTCATATGTCTGATATCGAACATATTTTAAAAATCATTCATTCGCTCGTAGACAAAGGAAATACTGTCATTGTGATTGAACATAATGTGGATATTATTCGCAATGCTGACTGGATAATCGACCTTGGACCTGAAGGCGGAAGTGCTGGCGGACAAATCATCTTTGAAGGACCTCCACTTGATTTAATTCAAAACAAAGCATCTTTAACTGCTAAATACCTTTAATGGATGCCTCATAAAGACCATGCGTTTTCGGTTAACGCATGGTCTTTTTTGCTTGTATTTTTTTCTATAAAATATTATCTTTGTGAACTGCCCACCATTTTAAAAATGAGAGCTTCTTGGGAACAGAGTATGGCGTAAGTTCCAATTATTGCTTACATTAACTATCTCTTATTTACCAAGCTATCCCCTTAGTCCCCACGGTTTTAAGTCAATTTAGTTTCTGTTTTTTTGTCCAGCAATTAGAATGTTTTTGTTACTATCAATACCTAATTCACGACTTGTATCGCAAATCGGATAAATCCACTCTGCTAAATTAGTCATCTTTTTTCCATCTTTAGATCCATATCTAGAACAAATTTCGCTCGCTTTGAAACCAGTATCAATAATGACAAGCTCGCGTCCGCACCAACTTGCTTTATACTGTAATTTAGAAATAAAACTAGACCAAGAAAGCTCCAACATTCGATGAGTTAATTTCGGATTAGATGGTTCATTATTTTCACCCATGCACTTAATGCAAATAATGTCGTAGTTTTTAATAATTTCCGTGGTTAGTTTATTTAAGAAGTCTCGCTGCTGATTAGTTATTTTCACATATAAACGTGCTACTTTTTGTTTTTGTTTTTGATAATTTTTAGCCTCAGACAAACTAACTCCATTATTTTTAGCAAGTACCATACGTCGTGCTAATTTGCGTTGTTCTTGCTTTAATTTCAACCTCATTTTTTCATTGTCCAGCATATTATTCACTTTTCGCCCATCTGACAGGACTATAAAATTATTCATACCACGTTCAATTCCAATCGCCAATCCCGTTTTGGGTAACGCTATTATTTCTTCTTTGTATAACAGAGAAATATAGTAAATACCACTTGAATGGTAGGAAATAGTGGCCGACCTAATGATTCCTTCTGGTTGCCTGTGAATCTTAACTCTAATATAATCTTTTATTTTAGGAAGTTTAATATATTTATTTTTAATCAGAAATATTGTTCCATTCTGATTATTTGTAGTATAACTTTGAACAGGATTTTTCTTACTTTTAAATCGTGGAAATCCTACAGACTTATCTCGAAAAAAATTCTTATATGCTCGGTCTAAATTCAGCTGCGCATTAGCTAAAGCAAGACTGTCTACTTCCTTTAGAAATGGATATTCTTTTTTATATTGTGCTGGTGTTGGAAATGTTATTTTTCCTTTTGACACCTTTTGCGATTTTTGATAAGACTGAATTCTATCATAAAGCATTAAATTATATACTTTGCGGACACAGCCAAATGTCTTAGCAAAAAAAAGTGCCTGTTCTTCTGTTGGATAAATTCTGAATTTATAAGCTTTTAATCGTTCCATAAAATCTATCTACTCCCTGTTTAATGATTATCCCCTTAATTTTGACGACTTAAATAGATGTTTCACCTAGTCAAAAGATAGAATTTAAATACTATGTACACCTTTATAAATAGATTAACACCAAAAAAGTAGCACGAATACATTGCTTCATAAAAAGTACTGAATTTAAACGATTTTATGACAATTTTGTTAAAAACAGCAAAACTTCTTTATTTAGCAAAAGAAAGTATAATTTTTACTTTAGTGATAATGTTCATTTTTTGTGTATTTTTAAGGTTTTAGCGAGATAAAAATCATTTATGCAAGGTAGATTACTAGGATGATTTTTATCTAAAAAAGTGAAATATTCCTCTTTTTCAGATAAAACCCCACTCTTTTCTGTCAAAAAAAGAAAATTAATACGCAAAAATGCCTTTCTTTAAAAAGATATTTATTCATAAAAGACAAATAAAAAAGCAACCCTAGCAAACAAATTAGAGTTCACTACGATTGCTTTTACTTATTGTAATTTTTCCAAATAGTCGACAGCATCTTGGAATGTTTTCACTGGTACAATTTTCATTTTTGAGTCAATATCTTTGGCTGTTTTTACTGCTGTATCATAATTGCTTTCGATGGATGGGTCGTTTTTTTTCATTTCTGCGGTGATTGGATCGTTTGGTGCAAAGAAGATTTTCGCACCACTCTTATCAGCTGCAACTACTTTTTGGTCAATTCCGCCGATTCTTCCAACAGTTCCATCCGGATCAATCGTCCCTGTACCAGCAATTTTCTTCCCATCTGTTAAATCATCTTTTTGGAATCGGCTGTAAATTTCTAGGCTAAACATTAAGCCAGCAGATGGTCCACCAATTTTTTCGGAATCGATTTTGACTTCTGGGACAGCCGTGATTTTTTCGTCATCTACAAGTGTAATACCAATTCCAGGTGTACCTTTTTTATCAATTGCTGTAAGTTCGATAGTTGCTTCTTCATTTTTATCGCTGTGTTTGTATTTTATTTTAACGGTGTCGCCAACTTTTTTGCCATGAATGTAATCAATAAATTCTTGGCTTGATTTAAAAGCATGACCATCTATTTCAGTAATTAAATCCCCTGCATGTAAAACTTTTGCGGCTGGAACATCTTTCATGACGCTTAGAACATAAACCCCGTCATAGGTTACTTTCACTTCTTGTCCAGCAGCTTTGTAGGCAACTTGGATTGCGTTGTTTTTTGATTCATTCATCATTTGCATTTGACGAACATTATATTCTTCATCGGTTTCGTCTTCGTACTTGATTTCGCTATCTTTTTCGAGTTCATGATAGGGAAGAAATTTTGCCGTCATATATGTATAAATGTTAGCTTTCCCCATAGCAATCGTGACTAGACTTAGCGAGCCATCTTTCTTATTAGGATGATTCTCAACCGTAACGAGTGGCGCAAGTTCCTCGGTTCCACCAGGTTTTGAAATATAGTACGGAACTGGAATAAAAAAGCCAGCTATAATAATTAGCAACAGCACAATGGCCGTTATTTTTTTCCACTCTTTACGCATTTTTCTGTCCATCTCCTACTTATTAAATTTTGCTTGAATTGCTTTATTTACAACTTCTGGAACGAGTTCGCTAATATCACCTTGATACTGCGCAACTTCTTTAACCATACTAGAGCTTAAAAACGAATATTTCGTATTGGTCATTACAAAAAAAGTTTCAATTGTGGCATTAAGCGTCCGGTTCATCGAAGCAATTTGCATCTCGTATTCGAAATCACTAACTGCTCTAAGGCCCCTAACAATTGCCGTTGCTCCGCGTTTAGCTGCATAATCAACCGTCAATCCACTCGCACTTTCTACTTGAATGTTTGGTAAATGAGCAGTCACTTGTTTAATCATTTTCATTCGCTCTTCTACATTAAAAAGCGGTTTTTTAGATGAATTATTTAAAACAGCTACATACAGTACGTCAAAAATTTTCGCTGCACGTTCAATGATGTCCAAGTGTCCGTTTGTAATTGGATCGAACGTTCCTGGAATGACTGCAATTTTTTCTTCCATATCTACGCCTCCTGAAATTCAAAAATTGATAAAACGGTTATCCCATATGAAACGGATCTGATTTTGGTGAAACTTCCTACCATGTCGGGCATTATGACTTCTTTGTCATGTTCACAAATGATTCTGCCATTTTCAGTGACTAAAGCTAATTTTCCCAGTTGTAAAAGTAACTTTTCCAATTGTTGCTTTTTATATGGTGGATCTAAAAAAACTAAATCAAATTTCCATTCATTTTTATGGAGTAGCTTTAGCGCACGCTCAGCTTCATTTCGATAAACTTCTGCTCTGTCTGTAAAACGGCAGCTTTCTAAGTTCAGGCGGATCGTTTTGATTGCTGCTTGAGATTGGTCAATGAAAACCGCTCGTTCTGCTCCTCTACTTAAGGCTTCAATCCCGAGCCCACCACTTCCAGCAAATAAATCAAGAACGACATCTCCATCAAAAAAGGGACCAATAATGGAAAATAGCGATTCTTTTACTTTGTCTGTCGTTGGTCTAGTATTATTTCCCGGAACAGCTTTTAATGCATGTCCTTTTCGTTCTCCTGCAATGACTCTCATCTTTTTCGCACAACCTTTACTTCAATGTCTTTTTTACTTTATCATAAATAGGTGCAAAAAAACAGCAAGACTAGTTATATAGCCTTGCTGCATCGATTAAATACTAATTTGTACATCTTCGTTTTTGTGTTCATACATGCGTTCTTTTTTGGATTCATACTCTGTTTTTAAAAATGGGCGGAATGACATTTCCACACGCTTCACATAATGAAATCTGGAAACTTTATTGGAGATATCTTCTACTTCTGCCATATCACAATATAAAACTGCATATTTTAGTTTACGCGACACGTAATGAACATTGCCGAATCGTTTCAAAGATCTAACTTGTTTTAAATGATTCATCCAAACGACGATTGCCTGTCTGTCATTTTCCATTGTTTAAGCCCCTTCTTTTTAGAATAACCATTACGCTGAACAACCGCAGCCTCCCCCGCTGCCACAACTTCCACTTGAACAAGCAGATTTTGTTTCGAAAAACGGATTACCAGTTGGTACTTTGATATTGTCCGAAACAGCACTTGCGAGAAGCAAACTGATTTCGTCTAAAAGAGACTGCAAATCCATCTCTGCTCGGCGATATGCTGCCACGTTTTGGTCCATGTCGACTTCGCGTTTATAAGCACGAGTTTTTCTAGTTACTTCTTTATAGTCAGGATGATACCGGCCGAACCGCTGTACTTCCTCATATTGTTCTTTTATTCGTATAAACTGACGAATATTTTTTTGGCTTGTTGGATCATCCAATAATGTTTGTTTAGCGCGCTTATAATTTTGCGCTTCCTCGGAGTCTAGAATCATGCCAGCAAGCTCATCTGATAAATCGAGTAGCGCCATATTTTCCATTGTAGCGAGCATCTAGCCACCTCCATATTACTTGCTTGTTTTATTATACCATATAACCATTATTTAATAATAAAATTTTGTGTATAGTATTTTTGATACGTCCCCGCTCCCATGTAGGTATACGTACCATCTAGTAAATTATCACGATGACCTTTGGAATTTAGCCAACCTTCCACCGCTGCAGCACTATCAACATAATTAAAAGCGATATTCTCTCCCGCCTTTGTATATTTAACGTTACCAGCTTTTAGTCGATTGCTTAAATCACCATTCGTTGGAGAATTGTGGTCGAAATAGTCGTTTTCCTTCATATCCACACTATGTCCATAAGCAACTTTTGCAACTGCTTCGTCCCAAGCAACTTCTTCCACACCATAACGATCACGAATAACATTAGTAATTTCTAGCACTTGTTTACTTGAAGCATCGTCAATTTTATTCCAATCTTCTGGAGAAAGTTTTTCTTCATAAATCTCGCCTTGATAGGATAATTCATAAGGTCGCATTTTGATGAGAGAAAGTTTATTCAAGTAACGTACACTTACTAATTTTGCTTTAAATTTATCAAAATTAAGTTGCGCATAAACCCCGCTTCCAATATTTACAATTGGCCGCGCATTTAAGTCTTCTTCTGAAAGTTCGAATTTATAATAACTATCTTTATAATTAAACGATATTTCAGATTGTAAATTAGCATCTGTAAATACTTTTTCGGCAGACATTCCGATAGTATACGGCATAACATTCAGATCTTGTCCAAGTGCATAAATCGTTTGAACCGTATTGTTGGTTACACCGACTTGCATATAACTAGTCCCTGGTTGATTATAAATATAGTTATCATAACCATATGCAGACTTATCAACGCGAACAGGGTCGCCAAATTCTTTCGTTACTTCATTAATATTTTTGTTAATAAATCTTGCCAAGCTTGAACTATCTTCCACTTGTTCAGGATTTTCATTTGTTGTTTTTTTATCGTCAGGAAAATTTGATTTGGTGGCAGTATCTTCTGCGGTGTTTTTTTCCACTGATTTACTAAAAAATAGATCTGTGTTATATCCAATGAATAGGCAAATGATTAATAGCACAGCTACTCTCATAATAAATTTCACATTTTGCCCTCCCCGGGATTATTTTGTATTCTCTTGATGTAACTTCCATTTTACCAATTCTCTTATCATTTGAAAAGTTTTAAAACCACAAAAAAACAATTACGAATCAGCGCTACAAAAATCGCCCTTCTTCGTAATTGTTCTAACTTTATAGGAAAATAGAAATGACTACCATCGCAACGAACAAAATGGTCATATAGTTTAATGAATAAACGAACATCCATCTAGCCCATTTGATACTGTCTTCCATTTTAAATCCATATATGCTAAGTGCGAGCCAACCGACATTCAATAAAGTGGCTAAAATAACATAAACGATACCTAGATCAAACATGAAAAACGGTAGGATGGTTAATAAAATAACCCAGAAAAACATGCTTTTTTTCGTTCGTTCAATGCCTTTTACTACTGGTAACATGGGAATCCCAGCAGCGGCATATTCTTCTTTCCGTTTAATAGCGATTGCATAAAAATGCGGTGGTTGCCAACAAAACATCACAAGGAATAACATAATTGGTACGATACTAAAACTTGGTTCGACAGCAAACCACCCAATAAGTGGCGGTACAGCTCCTGAAAAACTACCAATAATTGTATTGCTAACTAATTTTCTTTTTGCATAAAGTGAATAAACGACGACATACAAAAAGACCCCAATAACGCCTAGAATCCCTGCTTGCCAAGTTGTCATAAAGAGCATGATTGTTCCGACAAGACCTAAAGCAATAGCGACCATTAAGGCACGTTTCCCAGATATTTTCCCAGTCATTGTTGGCCTGTTTTTAGTTCGTTCCATAATTCCATCAATATCCCGGTCAATGACATTGTTAAAAGCGCCCGAAGCAGCTACAATAAGTGCTGAACCGACAATAGTAAAGAATATCACATCTACATTTTGGATAAAAGAAATACCATTTAACTGGAAGGCTAACCACATTCCTGTAAAAGCGGTAATCGTATTGGAATTCACGATACCAATTTTCACAAGCTCGGTAAAATCACGGACAGTAAATCTACTCGCCGATAGCTCCCCAGTTTTTTCTATCTGATTCACATTTTCTCCCCCTTACACTTGCTGATATAAACCAGTGATTGCGAACTGATAGATATCTTATACCCTTATTATGTGAAAAATACGCACCTTTTGTCAATAAATCGGCTTTAGACTTGTACGCTTTACATCTTTAAATAAACACGCTACAATTAGTTTGATGTGTATTCATGAACTTATACATATAAACATAAATTAGAAAAATCTCACACGCATCTAAAGGAGAGATTGGTAGATAATGAAAAAATTCTTGAAAATTTGGTCTGTTTTAACCATTATTTGTATGACTATAGTCGTATTTGGCGGCGCGCTTGTAACAAAAACTGGTTCCGCAGATGGTTGCGGCAATAGTTGGCCTTTATGTAATGGGCAATTAGTTCATTTAACGGATGTAACACCTGAAAAATTAATTGAATTCATGCACCGAATGACAACTGGTATTAGTTCTATTTTTGTTATTGTTCTAGCCATTTGTGCTTGGATTTATATGAAAGATCGGCGGGAAACCAAACCGCTAGCGATTGTTGCTGTGCTGTTTCTAATTATCCAAGCACTGATGGGGATGGCTGCTGTTGTTTGGGGACAAAATCCATATATCATGGCATTGCACTTTGGTATTTCAATTATTTGTTACGCATCGATTGTGCTACTCGCATTAATGATTTTTGAAGTAGATCGAAAATTTGATGCTCGGAATTTAGTAATGGGCACAAAGCTTCGAATAAACATTTACGCGCTAACGATTTACACGTATTTTGCTGTTTATACAGGAGCGCTTGTCCGTCACGAGAAAGCAAGTATGGCCGTTCCAGTTTGGCCATTTGAAAACGGAAAATTCATTATGCCTGATTCTGTGCAAGATTATGTGCAGTATTTCCACCGACTAGCCGCATTCATCTTAATTGTTTGGCTACTCTATGTCACATGGTTAGTTTTCCGTGACTACAGAAGATATCGTGTGCTCACTTTTAGTATGATTTTGTCACTTGTGTTTATTGCTCTTCAAGCAGTTACTGGTGCATTATCGGTATATACAGGGGTAAACTTATATATCGCACTAGCACACAGCTTAATTATTACGATGCTCTTTGCCTTACTCTGTTACTTATGTTTACTCGCATCCAGAAGCAAAAGCAATCGCTTGCGAATAAAATAACAAAAAAGCTAGTGACTTCAGTTGCTAGCTTTTTTTGAGATTACATACAGTTTTTCGATTGTTTTATGCTAAAATGAAGAAGAGTATAAGTTAACGAGGTGAAGAACTTGAACAAAACAAAGAGAAGAATGATTTATGAGTCATTTATGCTTGTTCTCATAATTTTATCGCTTGCCCTTTTACCCTATCATAATTCTTTTACATTTATTTTAAATTGGGTGATTTGGGTGATTTTTACGTTGGATTATGTGGTCAGGTTTTACCGAGCTGATAAAAAGTGGGATTACGTCCGAACACATCCATTCCAGCTAATTGCCATTATCCCGTTTTATGGCGGTTTTAGGGCGGCACGGATTGCTAGCTTTGTTCATCTCTTAAGCATTACCGCAATGGGGAAACGTTATATAATTCCCATTTACAACTTTTTCCGCTCTAATGGCTTAAATCGATTCTTAATGATTTTTATTTTACTCGTAATTATTATTCCAGTTCCAATGGTATTTATCGAACCGGAGATAAATAATTATCCAGATGCGCTTTGGTGGGCGATTGTTACGGCTACAACTGTCGGTTATGGAGACATTATTCCAGTGACACCGATTGGTCGGATTTTAGCCACCATCATGATGTTGTTTGGAATTGCATTTATCGGTATGATTACTAGTACGATTACTAATTTCTTTCGTGCCAAAAAGCCCGTTTCTACTAGCACACAAAGAACGAGTAAAATCACTCAATTAATAGCGGAAACACCTGACCTAACAAAGGAAGAGATAGCCATTGTTGAGCAATTTTTAAGTTTAAGGAAAAGTGAGCTTGTTGATGACAGGAAAAGTAAGACTTAGTAAAATTATAATGCCACTTTGGCCCATAAAACTTATTTATTAATTATCTACCTATGTAAAAAAGCCAAGTCTTCTTTAGGAAAACTTGGCTAGAATGATTTACTGCTATATTTTTTCTATAGATTAGTTATTTTTTACTTTTCTTTAAATAAAGAGTACCATTCCTTTCTTCTAATATATTCTTTTTAATCAATAACGGTAATTTTTCATATAATACCGTGCAAAATACACCAGCATATTTAGCTATCTTCAGTTTATGCATATAGCTGGGAATCTTTTGTTTTTCACTATTTATGTGTGCTTTATCACAAATATGTTGTAAAGAATAGATAATTCGCTCTTCCGCTGTTAACTCATTTTTGATTAGCTCACTATATAAGTTTTTATTATTATTTAAAGTTTTTTCTATAAGCCATTCGAGATAAACCGTCTTACTTGTCGCAAAATTCAAAAAATATTCCCTATTAACATGTACGACAAATACTTCTGTATCGCAAATTAAATTAAACTCATTATCTTCATTGATTTTTGTGAGTTGCTTGTTTACAATATCGCCACCAAAAAAAAAGTGAAGAATATGAAAGTTCTTATTTTCGATATGAAGTACCCCTTCTAAAACGATTATAAACTCATTGATACATGACTCTTTTTGGATAACCTCATTCCTATTAAAGGTTTCTTTTCTAATCCAACTATCTTCTAATTTACCTCTATCCAGTTCAGCAATCATTTCCATTATTTTTTCTTCACACAATAGTACCGTCCCCTTCTACAAATTTTTGTTTTACACGACGTTTCTTCCTTGTAAATTTCATTACGAATACGAGCGATGAAAATCAAATGTAAAGTTTAGATAGTTAGCCTATCTAGATGTTTGCTTGTTTTATGTTTTCCATTTAATTGGATAGACTACATTTTTTCCCATAAAAAAAACACCTCCAGTCAAATTAATTTTACTTAATTTTAATTGGAAGTGCTTGTTATTTCCTCAATTATTTAAGGACTTTGCTATTTTTTATGGTGTAACTATATTAAATACAGGGCTAAACTCATCTAGCAGAGCAGAAAATTCATCAAATTTCTCAGCATTTCCTTCTAGTTTAATGCTTTGATCAGCAAATGCTTCTTTAAATGATTTCACGCCACTAAAAATATGATTAAAAGTATCTCTAGTTGTAGTTAAAACCACATCGGCATTAGCATCTTCATCCGCATCACGATAAGTTAAAACAGAGTTATTTAGTAATAAATGGTATTTTTCATCGACATCCGTTAATTTCCAGTTCATGGAAATACGTTTATTAATAGCTTTTTCACCATTCAAACGAATACCCATGTAATCTAAAATTAAATCAAATGGCATACCTTCTACTACATCCAATGTTACCGTCGAAATAACCGTTTTTGGTAGAGAATTTCGAAGCTCATCTGCGGAGGCTAAATACACATTCCGCCATGAAGCAGACTCCGATTGATAGCCTAGTTGTTCCAGTGCATCCGCTAATAACCCTCTCGCTTCTTCACTTTTATCATCCGCAAATACCGCATGTTTTACTACTTCGGCAACCCAGCGATACTCTCCCGCTTCATAGGATACACGAGCTTTTTTCAAGACCTCATCCACGCCGCCCATAAATTCAACATACTTTTTGGCAACTTCTTCTGGAGGTAGTGGATAAAGATTTGCTGGATTTCCGTCATACCAGCCTAGATAGAATTGATAGATAGCTTTTACGTCATGATTTAATGTTCCATAATAGCCTCTTACATACCATTTTTCTTCTAAAGATGGTGGGAATTTAACCGCTTCCGCTACTTCGGTTGCAGTTAAGCCTTTGTTAATAAAATGTAGTGTTTGGTCATGCATATATTTATAGGCATCACGTTGGTGAATCAGCATGTCATTGATTTCCTCGTTACCCCATGTTGGCCAGTGATGCTGACCGATACATATCTCATATTTATCCCCAAATGCGCGAATTGCTTTATCAATATCTTTCCACCATGCATAGGCATCACGTATTTGTGCACCACGAAGCGTTAAGATATTATGCAGATTATGTACTGCATCTTCGGCGATGTTAATTAATTTAAATTGCGGGAAATACATCAGGTGTTCTGATGGAGCTTCTGTATTTGGTGCCATTAAGAATTCTATTTCAATGCCGTCTACCACACGTTTTTCATGATCAAAAGTAATGGTATCATTTGGAGCAATTAGTGACATGTGACCTATAGATAGTGTTTTTCCTAGACCAGCATCTATTTGCCCTAACTCGCTACGTGACAAACGGCTTCCATACATATACTCCGCACGGCGAGCCATTGCATTCCCTGCAAAGACATTCTCACTTACAGCATGTTCCATGAACCCTTCTGGACCAATTAGTGCAACTTTTCCAGAAGCCACATCCTCTTTACTAACAAGTCCTGCAACACCACCATAATGGTCCCCATGGGAATGTGTGTAGATAATTGCTTTAATTGGTTTTTTTGGACGATGCTCATAATAAAGTTCAAGTGCAGCACGAGCTGTTTCGATAGATGTTAACGTATCAGTAATAACAAGTCCAGTATCCCCTTCCATGATAGTTGTGTTAGCCATATCAAAACCACGAACTTGGTAAACACGATCCGTTACTTTAAATAAACCATTCGTCATATTAAGTTGTGAAATACGCCATAAGCTTGGATTAACTGACTCCGGCGCCTCTCCATCATTGATAAATTGATAATCATCTAAGTCCCAAATCTTCTCTCCATTATCAGCATGTACTTGTACTTTATCCCATGTTCCGATAAAGCCTTTTTTCGCATCTTCAAAATCTTTCGTGTTTTCAAAGGGTAGAGCATCTTTCACGGCGTTATTAACCTCTTTAGTAAAGCTAGTTGCTTCTTTCGGTAATATCTTTTTGGACATGTCTGTTTCCCCTCTCGAAATAATTTTTGTATCTTTAAGTGTATACCTCGCTCATTTTATTTGAAACGTTTTTAATTTATTTATATTCAAAAAAAAGTGGCAGTTTGATTACTGTATTAATTTGCCAAAACGCACTTCTCTCAGTCTCAGACACCAGTCATCTTTATTTTATTTAGCCAACTAAAACAAAAAACGTGTAATTTAAACACATTTCAAACTTTTTTTAAAATAAAATTCATTAGATTGTCACTTGATGAAAGCGTTATTTTGGTATAATTAATATTGGAGTTACCAATCCATACAAAGAAGGAAGAGGTGGTTAAGTTGACTAATGAACGATTAGAACAAGCTACTTTTGCAGGGGGTTGTTTTTGGTGTATGGTTAAACCCTTTGACACTTTACCTGGTATTGAAGAAGTAGTTTCCGGCTATACTGGTGGACATACAACTAATCCTACCTACCAAGAAGTATGCGGCGGAAAAACAGGTCACACCGAAGCAGTACAAATCACATTTGATCCTGCTATATTTCCTTATGAAAAATTGGTGGAAATTTACTGGCAACAAACAGATCCGACAGATGCCTCCGGACAATTCGCTGACAGAGGAGACTCCTATCGACCAGTAATTTTTTATCATAATGAGGAACAAAAAGAAGTTGCAGAAAAATCCAAAAAAAGGTTAGCTAATAGCGGTCGTTTTAAACAACCTATTGTTACAGAAATTTTACCTGCAGAGCCGTTTTACCCTGCTGAAGAATATCATCAAGACTTTTACAAGAAAAACAAGCTACATTATGAAGGATATCGTGCAGGATCAGGTCGTAGTCATTTTATAGAATCTAACTGGGGGGAATCAAAATAATGAACCCATTGAAAAAACAAGCACGTTTAGAAGAATTATCGGATATACAGTATAAAGTAACACAAGAAAACGGAACGGAACGCCCATTTGAAAATGAATTTTATAATCATTTTGAAGATGGTATTTATGTAGATATTGTATCAGGGAAACCACTTTTCTCTTCCAAAGATCAGTATGATTCCGATTGTGGCTGGCCAAGTTTTACTAAATCGATTGATGAAGAAGAAATCCATGAAGAGTTTGATTCTAGTCACGGCATGAGACGAACAGAAGTCCGCTCTGTGGAAGCTGATTCCCATTTAGGACATGTATTCGCGGACGGACCAAAAGAAAGCGGTGGTATGCGTTATTGCATCAATTCAGCTGCCTTACGTTTTGTCCCAGTAGCGGATTTAGAAAAAGAGGGCTATGGTGAGTACCAACATTTATTTGCATAATAAAGATATGTAATTGTTTTCGAGGAGCGACTAAAATGAAAAATTTATCAATAGAAGAAAAAAGAGCCATACCGCACCTTTTTCACACCAATTTAAACAATAGAGATTTTGAAAAACAGTATGACTTAATTACTCAGGATATTAAATTTTATAAAAACGGAGAAGTCATTGAAGGAGCAGATAATTTTATCGTTGCGCTTCAAGGAATTACTTCATTTTCAGAAGATGTCCACATAGAGGATCAGGAGATTTATGCTGACGATCATGTAGCAGTGAGTCGATATACGTTGTCAGGTACACTAACTGGGGATATAACATTCCCTAATGGAAACAAAGCAAGTAAAACTGGAAAAAAATTCAGTTATGGGTCCGTAGAGTTTTTTGAATTTAATGATGCTGGAAAGGTGTATGAAATTCGGCAAATAAATGATTCTGGTTTGACTCCAACAACTATTGAAAATCAAGTAAAATGACTGTTTGATTATCGAATATTAAGGAATAAATGAGCCAAGTCTTTCTTATGAAAGACTTGGCTCATTTATTCTTTATTTTTTAAGTAATTTATCTACTTGCTCACGGTAACGATTAGATAAGGCTTCTACCGATAGAATTTGTAAGAAATCCTTTTTTGTACCGTGCTTATGCAACACTTTATCATGGCAAAAAGCAACTGTGACTCCGTGGTTTTCTTGGTGAATTTGTTTTATTTTATCCTGTTGTTTTATTTGTCCGGGTGTAATCGTTCGACATAAGTAGCCAGTAAATCCAGTTTCGCGAATCGCTTTATAAAGATTAGGGATGGCATTGAATTTTTCGATTGTACTACATGGATTCCTTGCTTCTGTAACTTGAATAACTACTTCACCAATTTGGAACTTATCGCCAATTTGGATTTCTTCTTCCAACATATTGGTCACCATCAAGTTTTCACCAAAAGCACTCATTTGCAATTTCTCGCCAAACATTTTTTCCCACTTTTGATAATGCTCCACTGGATAAATACATACAGTCCTATCTATTCCCCCGTGATATTTTAAATTATGAGGGGCATCATTTTCAAAACCAGTCATTGTTAAATAGGCCATATCAACAGACTTTTTTTCAATTCCTGTCATCATTTGCTTGTCATTTTCTAAAGTTAATTCTTTTGGCTTTCCAACTGCTAAATGTACTATTTTTCGCTCCATCTGTTAAACTCCTTTGATGTTATTTTTTTCGATTTATAATAGCGAAAATACCGGTGATTAATGCAAGAACACTAATTGCAAGTGCTGTCCATAGTAGAATTGTATCATCATTTGTTGCACTACTATCACTAGATGTATTTTCAGCGCCAGCGATTACTTCTCCGTGAGATCCAGCAGAGTTTTTCATAGATTCTTTGATTATTTTCGTTGTTGCATGAGGGGTTTCAGAATCTTCTGCGCCAACCCATTCGACAATCGAACCATCTTCATAGTATTGATAGGCGTTCCAGGCGATATCTCCTGTTTCACTTGGATTTTTAGCAATAAAACTGAAACGCTGGAATTGTCCTTGTTCGATTCCATCCCCTTCTGTTTGCCACGTAACTGTATTATTTTTCTTATCAATCGTTGTTTTCCATCCTGGGACAACTTCATATGATTCAAAAGAAGTATCTTTCGGTATTTTTAGAACGATTTTTTTAGAAGCAACAGCTTTTTCAGAAGGAACTTTCATCGTGTAAGTTTCCCATGCCTCTACAGTGGATTCGTTTGGTAATACGGAAATATGTGCACTTGCTTGAAATGGTACGAAAAAAACAGCTAACAAAATAATAAATGAACAGATGATTTTTTTCATTACTTTTCCCCTTTACTGTTTAATATTAATATGAAACGTTTGGTCGATATTAGCAAAGTCTTTCGTTAAGCCGTGGACCGCTACTTCCCATTTTCCAGTTTGATTAATATAAAGACCTTCTGCAAAATATTGGTTCTCACTCGCAAGTTTTGCCTGAAAAGTAGCTTTTTCATCCGTTTTTGTTGATTTAGTAGTTATTGTCACTTGTTGTAAGTCTGTTTTTACTGCACCGCTCTCTGTAAGGAAAGTAATAATGAATTGGTTTTGTCCCACAGTGGCTGGTGCGATTTTTAAATTAATTTTTGCTTTTTCCTCTTGTGCGGTTATCGTCTCATCATAGGTTTTCGGTGCAGCTGGAGGTGGCGTTTGCAAATTTGTTAAAGCACTTGCCACAATCAAAATGACCGTTCCAATCACAAGCTCTAGCATAATGGTTTTAAAAGGAAGTTTTTCTTTTTTGAGTTTTAAATAAATATAATGCGCCAAACCGAGTAAGGCCATCAATAAGAATAAACCTATTTTGAAAAGAAGTAATTTGCCATAGTTAGTTGTAAATAAACTTTTCATTTGCCCGAGATTCATAACAGCCATCAGCAAACCACTTGCCAAAATGGAAACGACTGCGATGGTTGCAATTACTGCGAACCTACTCCAAACTTGCTTGGCTTTTTTAGTGCGTGGAAGTACGAATAATAAAACGATGATGCCTCCAACCCAAACACTCGCGGCAACCATATGCAAGATATCCGCTGTAATACTTATCAGCTTATCGGCACTAGCAGCTGCGTGCCCATTTTGTGCTTTTGTGAAGATAAGATACGCTACTAAAACACTCTCTGTCACAAGCGCCAACCAGCTCCACTGTTTTTCTTTGGCAAACATTATTAGCGTAAATAGAAAGAGCATAGTCCAGACGATAAATTCGCTAATCCAAATATAACCGGTTTTTGTTTCTGTTAAAAACGAGAATAGATTTGCGGGCTGAGCACTTGCTGTAATTGATACGCCAGTTGTAATACTTGTTTGGACAAAAACTTGCAGGATAATGGCTAATCCAAGTAGAATAAGCGCTACTATTGTTAGCTTTTTTAGGCGCTGCACTATTTCCTTAGTCATTGGTTCATTTCTCGGGTATAGGCCGAAGCCAAAAACAAGCATCCCAATAAACAAAGAAAACCCTATGTATAGCAATGCTTTTTGAATAGAACTAATTGGCAAGTCAGTACCGCTAACAGGAGCTGCCGTTTCCTGAAAACTAGCTTTTGTATCTCCTAATTTAAAAGAAATAACGCCTGAAACTGCGTGACCATCTGCTGAAACAACCCGCCAAGAAACAGCGTATACATCTGGCTTTAAGTCATTTGGCAAAGCACTTTCAACAATATGATTATTCTGTTTAGAAACGGTAGTCTTACCAGTTTTCACCTGCTCGCCTTTAGAATTTTTTACTTCTATTAAGGGAAAGTCCGCTTCAATTTCTTCATTAAAAACAAGCGTTACTTTTTCTGGTGCCGTTTGGATATGGGATTGATCAGCTGGATTCGCGTTTTCCAAATAAGCATGTGCCGATACAAGCTCGGTAGGCACACTCAGTATGTAAATAAGAATGAAAAGAAAAATACCCTTTTTTAGAAATTTCATTTACGACTCCTTTGTGATAACGTGCGCTTTTACTCTTTTTAACTTATCACGTGCACGATTTGAATGGAAATAATTGGCTCATTGCTAATTGCAAATGAAGTACTATTTGTGTCATAGTAAAAGAAAAGGAGGTTTTTAACTTGCTACGTTATGTGGAATTATTTTTTATGTTTGCTTTTGTTACGATTATCACGATGGCGCTACAAGCCCTATTAGCTAAATGGAAACCAGCTATTCTTGATTCTTTTTGGTTTCGAGTAATCACGTTTATTTTGATTGGCTATGCACTAATGGCTCCAACTCTTTACATAGGAAGTTTAATCTTGAAATAAGTTCACTTACTTTCACATCAACCTTAGATGTTTTATACTAAGTAAATGGGAGGTGAATTTTATGAAAAAAATGTTAGTAGAATTTAGAGATTTCGCTTTAAAAGGGAACGTGCTTGATTTGGCTGTAGCTGTCGTCATTGGGGCTGCATTTGGAAAAATCGTAACATCTTTAGTGGACAATATTATCATGCCGGTTGTCGGTGTTTTACTTGGGGGACTTGATTTCAGTGACTTAAGTATTAAAGTTGGTAAATCAGTCATCCAGTATGGTGCTTTCATTCAATCCATCGTCGACTTTATTATTATCGCTTTTGCAATCTTCCTTTTCGTCAAAATACTTACTAGCTTTATTAAGAAAAAAGAACAACCTGCGGAAGAAACACCAGTACCTCCAACCGAGGAATACTTAAAAGAAATTCGCGATTTATTAAAAGAGCAACAGAAATAGTCAAAAAGAATCCACATCTAAATTTCAGATGTGGATTCTTTTTTCTGTTGTTTTTTCATTTGCACGGCCAAAATCATCTCTACTATTGCGATAGCTAAAAAGATTGGTTGTAAAATAAATACATAGCCGATAATAAATAATTGCACAATCATCCAAACAGCAAGCACAATCGCCGCTGCAAACATGACTTCTTTCGTTCGTGGTAATTTTTTTAGTAAGTAAATAATTGCAGCTAAATGGAATAAACCTACAAATACAAATAAAAATATTCCTGGTATTAAATAATCTACAAATGGGGAACCTTCGAGTAACCCTGTTGAAAGGGATAATAAATCTCCACTTGGTGTAAAAATAAATGATAACCCACCATAAATTGCTCCAATTGCTGTAAAACCAACGATTATAATACTACTTATGCGTGTCCAGTTCATGGTTTGCTCCTAGTCGTTTTTTTAGTAGTATACCATGAAATAGATTATTCTGCTGTTTTTCTTCGTTTTATTTTTTTCACTAAATCGATGAGTACATACACCGCAATACCACATGCAATAACTGTTGTAAGATACCAAGCTGGACCTGAATTTGCACGTACTCCCAGCCAGTAAGTTACCGTCTTAGGATTAAAAAACGCAAAGCAAATTGCCGAAAACGCAATAATTCGACCAATAATGGAATTTTCCCTCATAACAAGCGCATCTCCTTTTATTTTATTATAACAAGGAAACAAGAGTTACTTATACGTTTTTGGTCCCAAAGTTGTTGGGGACGTGACAAGAATTGGTTTTTGTTATGGAAAAACCTATGACAAGCAAATGCCCCATTATTACAGATTATCAATTCACTTAAAACCGCTACTTTCTTTTCATTGTTTTCCATTGGGATCTCATTTTTGGTGCTAATACTGGATTTCACTCATTTAGGAACAAATGCAACATCATTTTTGGTTTTAAATATACATAATAATAAGTCATCCATAAATAAAGCGATGATTCTTTCGCATTTCCTCTATAGAAATAACAAAATACCAATAACTTTGACAGTCATTGGCATTTCTGATAGCATTTTTTATCCACAAATAATCAGTAGTTTAGCTCTTCTTTTCCTTTACAACCATTTCAGTTTTTCTATATGATGAAAGAATACATTTATTTCCACTTGTAGTGCATCTGCTAACAAAACCGTTATTTATTGACCCAATTCACTTGCTGGCTATTATTGAGCGGATAAATAACCAGTTCTCACTTTCCAAATCTTCTTGGTACATATCTATGCCAGTAAATTGACTATTCCCACACGTTTCATAATAATAAACGCCTTTATCCATATTACAACTAGATGAACAAATCGTATGTTCATCTTCTTCTCTGCCAACGTCACAAAGGCCCTTTTGTTGTTCAACAGATTCTAAAATATAGAAAATTGGATTACTCAGTATAGGCAGAGTAATATTGACGAGTTCTGCTTTAGTTTCATGAATTGCGTTCATCCAAATAGATTACCGATTATAAGTACTACTGCAATGATACTCTTTAACCAGAAAATTTTATTCAGTTCTCCTCCCCTTTCTCGGCACAACTCTTTTTAAAGAATATAAATACAGTTCCTATTAAGAATAGTCCTAACAAAGTATATATGGTATTGTCGCAATCTCCTGTTGTCGGAAGCATACTATTAGGAGTGTTCGTATTGGTTGCAGCAAGCGTTACTTTTTCACCCGATGCTTTGCTATTATTTCCATTGTTACTATTATTTCCGTTCGTTTCCCCACTACCAACGCTACTAGCTTTTTTACTGAATTGCGCATATAAGTTTAAATCATTTGCAGGCATTACATCTTTTTTAAAGTCCCATTTCTTTCCACCTGTTCTTGCTTCGTACCAGCCTTTAAAGGTATATCCTTCTTTTGTTGGTGATTTTGGTTCTGTTAATAGGGAATCTATTGGTACTTTTTCGGTCGTTTCTCTTCCATCCGCAAAGTAATGAACTGTATAATATACTGGAGCTATCGGCTGTTTGATTGTCCCGCTATATTGGATATCTGTGCTTCCAACTGTTTCAATCCTATTGAATGTGTAATTAACTTCTTTTACAAATTTGGATAAGTTCCAAGATACATCCGGACTAATATATTTACCATTATTACTAATTCTTGCTGGCTTAATCAAGTCTCCTGTGATACCTTTTACTATATTGGGGAGGGTTATATCTGTTTGATAATCTATTGGTTTATTAGTATACGTTTGATTCAGTGCTTCTAAATTTATTAATTGATTTTTCCCAGCAAATGCGCTTATATCTGTTATTCGATTATTAGACATAACTAACCAACCGAGTTGTGGTAAACTTGCAAGTTGGCTGGCATCGGTTATTTGGTTGTTAGATATAACGAGGCTTTGAATTTTATCCATTGTTACTAGCGGGCTTATATCACTTATTTGATTGTGAGCTATATTTAAAATAGTTATTTGCTTCAATTTAGATAAGGCACTTACATCACTAATCTGGTTTTTAGATACATCTAAAAGTCTTAATTTAGTTAAATTGGAAAGTGCGCTAATATCTTTTATCTTATTTTTTTTCGCAGCGAAGTATGTGAGCTTCGTTAAATTACCTACTGCACTTATATCGCTAATCTTATTGCTAGCCAAAGTGAGATAGTCTATATTTGTTAAGTTAGCTAATACACTTATGTCACTTATTTCGTTTTTCTCAAGTTCTATATGATTTAGCTTAGTCAAATTCGAAAGTGGGCTAAGATCACTAACCTGATTCCCCGGTATACTCAAATATTCTAAGTCCTTCATATTCGCCAATGCACTAATGTCTTTTATCTTATTGTATCCTAACGTTATGTGTTTCATTTTAGTCAATCCCGCTAACGGGCTAAGATCACTTATATTATCCTTATTAAAAGCTATAAATGTAAGATTGTTCAAATATTGCATTCCTTCAATCGTATCTATTCCTGAGCCACCTATTGAAGTAATCGTGTCCAGTTCGTTTTGTGTAACTACATCTGTTACACTTGTTTTCCCAAGATCTTTTTTTATCTCTTCTGCTAAATTAGCATTTGGAAAAATCTTATTAATAGCTTCACCTTTCGAAATATTTGCAGCTTTTACCTTCATCCCTTGGCTTGAACTAATCCATATTCCACTGATAACGATTAGCGCAACTACCATACTTTTTAACAAAAAAAATTTTTTCACCATCTACACTCCTCTTTACAATATTCAAGTAAGGAAAGGGAAGCTTTATGTATCATCTCTATACTTACCCTTGTAATCATCCAATACCTTGTTATTTTTTAAAACCTTTATCTCAAATTTCCATTTACTTTGAGAAATAGAAGTTTATACCAAAATAAGTTGGAAATAACTGTACGAGAATAACAAAAGAAAAACCATCTTCCTAATAATATAAAAAGAGGGCTCTGAAAAGATACAAGAAATTTTCAAAGCCCTCTTATTTAAACACAAACTTTACAAAAGTGGGGCAAAAGTGAGACAGAACTTAAACTTGTCTCTCAAAAACCTCATCAATCAGTTAATTATAGTCATTTCTATAGCAATATTACATCATACCGCCCATGCCGCCCATTCCCATATCAGGAACGGCTGCTGGGCCATTTTCGCTTGGTTGATCTGCTACGACTGCTTCGGTAGTTAATAGAAGTGCAGCAACAGATGAAGCATTTTGTAATGCGGAACGAGTTACTTTTGTTGGATCCACGATACCGGCTTCAATCATGTTTACCCATTCGCCGTTTGCTGCGTTGAAACCAATGCCAACTGCTTCATGTTTCAAGCGTTCCACGATAACGGAACCCTCCAGTCCAGCATTATGTGCGATTTGACGAACTGGTTCTTCTAAGGAACGAAGAACAATGTTAATACCTGTTTCTACGTCTCCTTCTGCTTCTAGTTCAGCTACTTTGTTGTAAATGTTTACAAGTGCTGTACCACCACCAGCTACGATACCTTCTTCTACAGCTGCACGAGTGGAGTTAAGAGCATCTTCAATACGTAATTTACGTTCTTTTAGTTCGGTTTCAGTTGCAGCACCGACTTTAACAACCGCTACTCCACCTGCAAGTTTTGCTAAACGTTCTTGTAATTTTTCTTTATCGAATTCAGAAGTAGTTTCTTCCATTTGCGCACGGATTTGGTTTACGCGAGCGCTAATTTGAGTGGAATCGCCTGCTCCTTCTACAATAGTTGTATCGTCTTTTGTTACGACTACTTTGTTAGCAGTTCCAAGTTGCTCAATGGAAGCTGTTTTAAGTTCTAGACCTAAATCTTCCGTGATTACTTGTCCACCAGTTAAAATAGCTACATCTTCCAGCATTGCTTTACGACGATCGCCGAAACCAGGTGCTTTTACTGCTACCACGTTAAATGTGCCACGTAGTTTGTTAAGAACAAGTGTTGCTTGTGCTTCGCCTTCCACGTCTTCAGCAATAATTAACATTGGGCGACCTTGTTGTACTACTTGTTCTAAAACTGGCAAGATTTCTTGAATATTGTTGATTTTTTTATCTGTAATTAAAATATAAGGTTTTTCAAGTACTGCTTCCATTTTGTCAGAATCAGTTACCATGTAAGGACTAGTGTAGCCACGATCAAATTGCATACCTTCTACTACATCTAATTCCGTTGCAAAACCTTTGGATTCTTCAATAGTGATAACACCATCGTTACCAACACGTTCCATTGCTTCAGCGATTAATTTACCAACTTCTTCATCACCAGAAGAAATTGCCGCAACTTGGGCAATCGATTCTTTACCTTCGATTGGTTTAGAGATTGCTTTTAGTTCGTCAATAGCGGTTGCTACGGCTTTTTCGATACCGCGACGAACACCTACTGGGTTTGCTCCAGCTGTAACGTTTTTCAAGCCTTCTTGAATCATTGCTTGTGCTAAAACGGTAGCTGTTGTAGTTCCGTCTCCAGCAACGTCATTTGTTTTAGAAGCAACTTCTGATACAAGTTTTGCTCCCATGTTTTCAAATGGGTCTTCTAATTCAATTTCTTTTGCAATAGTTACACCATCATTAGTAATTAATGGAGAACCAAATTTCTTCTCTAAAACAACATTACGACCTTTTGGGCCAAGCGTTACTTTTACTGCGTTTGCTAATTGGTCCACACCACGTAACATGGCGCGACGAGCATCTTCACTAAATTTAATATCTTTTGCCATTTTATATTTCCCTCCGATTATTTAAATTTCATTATTTGGTAATAGCTAAAATGTCACTTTCACGTAAAATCAAGTAGTCCGTGCCTTCATATGTCACTTCAGTTCCAGAGTATTTTGCAAAAATAACTGTGTCACCTTCGACTACTTCGAGTGGTTCTTTTGTTCCGTTTTCAAGGACGCGACCTGAACCAACAGCAATAATTTTACCTGATTGTGGCTTTTCTTTCGCAGAGTCTGGTAATACAATACCACTTGCTGTTTTTTCCTCTGCTTCCAGTACCTCAATTACAACACGATCTCCTAATGGTTTTAACAATGTAAATGACCTCCTCTGATATAGTTGAACTTTCATTTTAGCACTCGACATGTTAGAGTGCTAATACAGTTATTATGATACCAAACCTGACAAAAAATGCAAGTATAAACGTTCAAAAATGAGAGAATTCTAATTTGCGCTAAGGTTAGATAACTTGTACAATAAGAAGAGTTATTTCTGTTTATTTTAAACACTTTTAGCTGAATTTGATTTATATAGAGGAGATGCGTTTTTTGGCTAAACGTTACATGACGATTGTTTTTGTTTATTTGTTATTACTTTTTTCTGCATCAGTTGGAATTCCGATTGTTTATCATATTTTTATGAGCACCACTTCCATTTCTAGCGCGGATGCAAATGCCTATAGTATGATTATTTGGTCGATTTTTTCCAATATCCTTTCACTTATCATTATTTTTGCTCTCCTTTATAAAAAGCCTGAGGGAAATAAAATCATTCTTGGAGAAAAAACGTCTCCATTTCAAAGTGTTATTTGGGTTATTGGTGGTGTAATTGCCTTATACATTGCCCAAATCATTTGCAGTATTATTATTTCCCTAATTTCCGGAAATATCGATGAATCTGTTAATACAGAACGTCTTATTAATTTAACAAAAGCAGCACCAGTTTTCTTATTATTTATTTCTATTTTGGGGCCTGTTTTAGAAGAACTTGTTTTTAGGAAAGTGATTTTTGGTGGTTTAAGCAATGTGATGAATATTCATGTCGCTGCGGTTATTAGTTCGCTATTCTTCGGACTACTTCATGGGGATATTTCCTTTTTACTAACTTATTTTGTTATTGGGCTGATACTTTGTTTCCTTTATACTAAAACCAAACGAATTTCGGTTTCGATGGGAGCCCATATTTTAATGAACACGATTGTTTTATTAGTAAGTTTAGGGTTTATTGGAGGATGAGATGAAAAATTCATTAATTAAGCAAAGTTTCCTTTATTTTACACTCGGTTTAGTATTTTGTTTTTTTACGATCGATCGGGTGATAGAAAATGGCTATGATATTATGGCTTATATACTAATTGTTGTAACTATAATTGATTTTGGTATCGGTATTGGAATGATTATTGTTGGGCTTAAAAGGCGGCACAAAAAAAATCTGTAGAAAGCAAGTTTTTGCTTACCTTCTACAGATTTTTTTATTCGGTTTTCGCCGGATAGTTTTCTAAGAAATAAATTAATGTTTGTAATTCTGTTGTAAGATCAATGTGATGTACACGAACTTGTTTTGGAACGCTGATACGAGCTGGCGTAAAGTTTAAAATACCTTTTACATCAGCTTCGATTAAACGGTCCACAGTCACTTGTGCCTCGTCAGCTGGAACTGTTAAAATAACTACTTCCACACCATTTTCACGAACAATTTCTTCCATATCATTTAAGTGATAAATTGGAATATCTTGTTGAACACTACCTACTTTCGCCGGATCTACATCAAATGCAGCAACGATTTTGATATTATTATTTTTCATGAAATTATAATGTAATAATGCTGTACCAAGGTTACCAACACCAATTAGTGCAACATTTGTCTGTTTGTCTTGACTAAGTGTTTTGCTAAAAAAGTCGAGTATGTATGAAACGTTATACCCGTATCCTTTCTTACCTAATGCGCCAAAATATGAAAAATCACGTCGAATCGTCGCTGAATCAACTTTCACAGCTTCACTCAGTTCTGCTGATGATACTCGTTCCTTACCTGACTCATCAAGGTATTTCAAGTAACGATGATATAATGGTAAGCGTTTTGCTGTCGCTTGTGGAATTTTAGTTGTTTCCTCCATCATGCCTTCTGTCCCTTCTTCTTAAAATTTTTTCTGAAGTTGAAGCGTTTGTGAACTGTACTTCCTTTCACATGCTTGCTTATATACTATAAACATTTCACAAGGATTGCACAAACTTTTTGCTCACAACTATGAAGCAAAGTTTGTGCCTGCAAAATATCTAGTCTTATCCTACTTTTCTATTCTACGCTAAAATCACAAATAATGCTAGCGATTTCACAAACTGACGAATAAGTGAAAAACCGCTTGTTCCATTGCGATTACTTGGGTTTTAAGATAAACTAGTAAAGAGAACATTCGAGGAGAGAGAATATGATTTTATTACAAGTTCAGCAAATTTCTAAATTCTTCGGTGCAGAAGTTATTTTAGATAATATTAAATTAGAAGTAAAAACGGGTGACCGGATTGCATTAGTCGGTCGAAACGGTGCCGGAAAATCAACGCTACTCAAAATCATCGCCGGAAAAATGAGCTACGATGGCGGGATGATTTCCAAACCAAAAAGTGTGGAAATTGGCTATTTAGCTCAAAACACCGGACTAGAATCCACTAAAACTATTTGGGAAGAAATGTTAAGTGTTTTTGACTCGCTTCGAAAAATGGAAGCAGACTTACGTAAGATGGAAATGCGTCTCGGGGAACCGGAACTTTATAGCCACCCTGAGAACTATCAAGCACTGATGACAGATTACGATACCTTGCAACACACTTTTAAAGAAATCGGTGGCTACACTTACGAAGCAGAAATTCGCTCCGTTTTAAACGGGCTTCGTTTTTATCCAACAGATTATAATGTGGAAATTGCTTCTTTAAGTGGTGGCCAAAAAACTCGGCTTGCTTTGGCTAAACTACTGCTCGCAAAACAAGATATTCTCGTGCTGGATGAACCTACCAACCACTTAGATATCGAAACATTATCATGGCTAGAAACTTATTTGCAAAATTACCACGGCTCACTTTTAATTGTATCTCATGACCGTTATTTCCTTGATAAAGTAGTTAATCAAGTCTATGAAATCAGTCGTACGAAAATAGATCATTATAAAGGCAATTACAGTTCTTTTGTCAGCCAAAAGCAAGCAAAACTAGAACAAATGTGGAAAGAGTTTGATAAGCAGCAAAAACAAATTGCTAAATTAGAAGATTTCGTGGCCAGAAACCTTGTCCGTGCCTCCACAACAAAACGAGCACAAAGCAGACGAAAACAATTAGAAAAAATGGATGTTCTAGGTCGACCACAAGGAGATGAGAAAGCCGCTCATTTTGGTTTTCATTTTGAGAAACAGACCGGTAAAGATGTGTTGATGGTGGATGAGCTTAGTATTGGTTACGCCAAAGATAAGCGAATCGCCTCTAACCTTACATTTGAAATGAAACGTCAAGATAGCCTTGCGCTCGTTGGTCCAAATGGAATTGGTAAATCAACCCTCCTAAAAACACTTATTCGTGATATCCCACCGCTTAGTGGTGAATTTCACTTTGGTGCTGGCGTGAAAATTGGTTACTATGACCAAGAACAAGCAAAACTCACATCTAACAAAACCGTTTTAATGGAACTTTGGGATGATTATCCTGAATTAAATGAAGTGAATATCCGCACAACACTAGGTAATTTTTTATTTTCCGATGATGATGTCTTAAAAAACGTTCAATCGCTTAGTGGTGGAGAAAAAGCTAGGCTTGCGCTCGCAAAACTCACTTTACTTCAAGCCAATGTGCTTATCCTTGATGAACCGACCAACCATTTAGACATTGAAAGTAAGGAAGTTTTGGAAGCTGCTTTAATTGATTTTGAAGGAACGATTTTATTTGTTTCGCATGATCGTTATTTCATTAACCGTATCGCTTCTAAAGTAGTCGAACTTGCTCCAGAAAAAGCAACTGTTTTCCTTGGTGATTATGACTATTATCAAGAAAAATTAGCTGAAATCAAAGAACTAGCGCGCCTTGATACCGAAGACCGAAGAAGAAATGGCGAAGAAGTAGTTGCCAGTTCTTCGTCGAGAAAACGAAACTATCAAGAAGAAAAGGAACAACAAAAATTACTCCGTCAAAGAAAACGCAAGCTGGAAGAAATCGAGCAACTTATGGAAGAAACAGATGCAACCATCGCCTCGCTTGAACTTGAACTAACCAAACCGGAAATCTTTCAAGATCATGAGAAAACACTTGAAATCACCGGGAAATTAGATTCTGCAAAAGGAGTCGTGGAAAACCTAATGGAAGAGTGGGAAGAAATAAGCGAAGAATTAGAATCAATCTAATCTGCATAAAAAGGAGCAAACAATGAAAAAGATTTTAATTATTTCTGGTTCTATTTTAGTAGGATTACTTTTAATTATCACCATTTGCGCAAGTTTTTATTTATATAGCTACGCACTAGCCCGTGATAATACCAGTATGAATGATACACCAACAACTGACCAAACAACGGATACCGCTAAACTCGCAAAGAAAAATCGCGAAGAAAACCAAGCTTGGATGCAAAAGCAAAAACTCGTTCGCTGGACTGAAGAATCCAGTGATAATTTGAAGCTAGTAGCTAATTACTTAGAAGCTGATAAGCCATCAAATACAACCATTATTCTCGCTCATGGCTATCGTGGTAAAAGTGGTAAGGTCGAAATGGCTGGTCTTGCAAAGATGTATCATGAAAAGTTTGGCTATAATGTTTTAATGCCTGATGCAAGAGCACATGGGGAAAGTGAAGGCAAAAATATTGGCTTTGGCTGGCCGGAACGAAAAGATTATGTCCAGTGGATTAATCAGGTCATTGATAAAAATGGGGAAGATGAAGAAATTACTTTACATGGAGTTTCCATGGGTAGCTCGACCGTTTTAATGACTAGTGGAGAAAATTTACCTAAACAAGTCAAAAGTATTATCGCGGATTGTGGCTATACCTCTATGGACGCGGAACTTTCTTATCAGTTAAAAGCAATGTTCCATTTACCAAACTTTCCAATTATCCCAACTGCTAGCTTAATTAACAAATTTAAAGAAGGCTTTTACTTTAGTGAGGCAAGCGCAATCCGAGCTGTCTCCAAAACTGACCTACCCATTTTCTACATCCATGGTGATAAAGATGCGTTTGTTCCAACCTATATGGTAGATGAACTTTACGGAGCCACTAATAGTTATAAAGAAAAATGGATTGTCAAAGGCGCTGAACATGGTCAAGCCTTCACAGTGGACCCAGAAACCTACGAAGAAAAAGTACGACAATTTTTAAATAAGACAATGTAAAAAAGTAGCGTCCGCAAATCGGGCGCTACTTTTTATTAATCATTTATTCGTTTGCCTTGCTCTTAAAACAAGATACAAATTCGTTAAACTGAAATATCTTGCAGGTTTAATGCAAAGAATTAACAGAAAACCGACAGCCAATTGCAGTGGATAAATATAAATCATATCCGCTAACCAATAATTAATTCCCATAAATATTCCTGCTATGAGCGCTGGTAAAGTCAATATACCAACTATTAAGCCAAGGCCAACAAGAAGCTCTCCCCAAGGAATTAAAATATTAAACAAAGCTATGTTTGGCGCAACCACGTTTTCCATAAAGGCTTTGTACCATTCTGGTGAATCTGTGTTTCCAATGACACTTGGCACAAGACCAGAAATATCAAAATGAGCCTGTATTTTGAACCAACCTTCTTGAAACCAACTAATACCTAAACTAACTCGAATAATAGAAAATAATAGATTATATCCTTGTTTAATTACTTGCATCGAAACTCACTCCTTAGCTGTTTAACATTGCTTGTCCGAATGTTTCGTGCGCTTTTTTACAATAGATTACAACCGTATCGTAATCAGCGGTATTGATATTATCTAATGAAAAAGTTTGTTCCTTAGCATTTAAGTCAATTTTAGCTAGTTCTTTTCCTGACTTCACATCGCCATCTTTAGTCAAGTATACATGAAGATCCGGCCCTTCATCTGTAACAAAATCTGTGAACATCAGTTTATTATCTTTTATCATTGCATTCCCACTAACCTTATGACTTCCTGCGCCTGAAAACATTCCCGTAACCATACTATTCGTCATAGCACTTTCATCTGTTGCATCCATCAATGTTGCTTCTCCAAATTCTTCATGTGCTTTCTCACAGTATATCAACACATGGTCATATTTTGAAAGGTCCTTATCGGAAACATCAAAGCTTTGGGTTTTAGCCTTTAAATCTACTTTGCTTACTTCTACTCCATCTGCTACATTATTTCCTTTTACTAGGTAGACATGTAGATCAGGACCTTCATCTGTGACAAAGTCTGATAGCATTAATTTATTATCTTTAATTGTGACATTCCCACTTACCTTATGACTTCCTGCTCCAGTGAGTGTTCCCATTAAATCTACTTTTTGATTTGCTTCCATGAGCATCTCTTTTTTATCAGACATCGTGACTTTATTTTCTTTGGTTTTGCTGTCACTACTAGATGAACTAGCCTCTCCACAAGCCCCTAAAGCTAATGCTGCTCCTAGTACAATGGAAAATAATGCTACTTTTGCTTTCATAATTAATTACCCCTCTTCATTTATTTTTTCTACTTCTTTATCATAGCAAGTAAAAGTGAGGTAAGTTTTATGGATTTCTTAGTTATTTCTTAAATTTTCTCGATTTGTTTTTAACTTGTTTATTCGTTTCCATTCCAAAACGGTATAGTTAAAATAAAGGTACTTCCAACTTGAAGTTCACTTTCGACCTGTAATGTACCTCCGTGAAGCTCAGTCAAATTTTTTGCGATGTGAAGTCCTAACCCTGAACCTCCATGTGCTAAGTTTCTCGACTTTTCCACACGATAGAGCCGTTCAAAAATTCGCGGTATATCTTCGCTAGAAATCCCTTGTCCATAGTCTTTTACAAAAAACATCGTGGCTTCATCTGTACTAGTAATTCTAAGTTCAATTGTCGTTCCAGCATCTGAAAACTTCAACGCATTCTCAATTAAATTACATAAAATTCGTGTTACAAACGGCTGATCAGCATATAGCGGGTCGCAACCAGGATCGATCGTTACATGTATATCTCGATGCTCTCGTTTCAACTGAACATTAAAAGATTCCAACACATTAATGATTAATTGATCTAGCCAAATTCGGCTTCGATTTAAAACAGGCTGTTTTTTATCAATTGCTGCTACATCCATTAATTCATCTACTAAATCAGTTAAGCGTACCGTTTCACGTTGAATGGTTCGCAAGTATTGCTGTTTTTCTGTTTCGGTTACAATCATTCCATCCAAAAGCGCTTCTGAGAATGAACGTATCGAGGCAACTGGAGTTTTAATATCATGTGATAAATTCGCAATTAATTCCGTACGTTTTTCTTCGCCATCCTTAATTTGCCGAAACATCTGATCTAATTTTATAGCCATTTCGTTAAAGTCTTCCGCTAACATTCGAGTCTCTTCTGGACCTTGCACCTTTACTTTTCCAGAGAACTCCCCTTTGGCAATTTTACGGCTTTCTTTACTTAGTGTATCAATCGATTGAAAAGCTGGACGCATCAATAAATAATTTATAAAAAAAGCTAGCATACTTGCTCCAAGTGTAATTAAAATGGTAAACACCACTAATTCTGTTCTAAAAATCATCTTATACGCACTAATACCAAGAACAATGGTAACTATCAGTACACCGATGCCATATGAAAATAAATTAAGTGTGCGTAATTTCATGATTCCACCGCCATTTCAAATTTATAGCCTAACCCCCATACCGTTTTTATAAATATTACCTTTTCATCATTTGCTTGTAACTTTTCTCGCAAATGATGGATGTGCACATTGATTGTATTAGCATCTCCATCATATTCATAGCCCCAAACACGTTCTAATAGCTCTGACTTTGAAAAGACCCGTTTGTTTTCGCTAGCTAAAAGCCAAAGCAAATCAAACTCTTTGATCGTTAGTTCCAATTCTTCCTGATTTACAAGCACAAGTCGTTTGCTTTTATCTAAAAATAACGATCCATGTTTCAATGTTTCTGGCTCAGAACTTCGCTTTGATCTTCTCAAAATGTTCTTCACTCGCAGTACTAACTCTCTGGGACTAAATGGTTTTGACATATAATCATCAGCCCCTAAGGTTAGACCATACAACCGCTCTTTTTCCTGTGTTAGCGCACTTAAATATAAAAATGGTGTGTCTTTTTCTAATTCTTGGATTTCCATTACTAATGTGTGCCCATCCATTTTTGGCATCATAATATCAACTACTAACAAGTCTACATATTCCGACTTATAAAGCTGTAACGCTACTTCACCATTGTTTGCAGTTAAGACACGAAATCCTTCTTTTTCCAAATAGCGCCTACATACATCTACGATTGTTTCTTCATCATCTACTAATAAAATTGTATCCATATGCCCTTCACCTCATATTCTTCGTTCAAAATTTTGTTAGAAAACAACTAACTATGACTATTATTCTGCCACTACCCTGAAAAAGATACTACTACGCTATTATCATACTAGAAAAAAATTGTTCATTACTTGCATAAAGATTATGTAATTCTTAAGTTTGTAAATATAAACGAGATTTTTTACCATATTATGAATAAAAAATAGGCCATTTCCTCCAAAAAGCATTGGAAAAAATGACCTATTACTTTAAATATCTTCTAGTAACAAACCTGGATTGGCATTCATTTCAAAATTACTACGTTTTCCTTGCAAAAAACTTACTGTTCCCGCTGCTGCAATCATCGCTGCATTATCCCCACATAAGGAAAGAGGTGGAATGATTAACTCGGTATCTGGGAGCTCCATTTCAACTTCTTGAATAAGCCGTGCGCGTAAGCCTTGATTGGCTGCTACACCACCAGCAAGAAGTAGTTGGTTTACTCCATATTTTTTAGCTGCTCGTATTGTTTTCGTCACTAACACATCAATCACACTCGCTTGAAAACTTGCTGCCAAATCATTCGGGTTTGGCTCATCTCCGCGTTGTCTTAAATTATGCAATGTATTTATAAAAGAAGATTTCAGACCGCTGAAACTAAAATCAAACGAACCATCATCCATCATCGCTCTTGGAAAATGGAATGTATCTTCACCGTCTTTTGCAAGTTTATCAATTTGTACGCCACCTGGATAGGCTAAACCAAGGGTCCGTGCTACTTTGTCGTATGCTTCTCCAGCTGCATCGTCTCTTGTTTCACCAATAATCTCAAATTCATTTTCATCGCGCATTAAAACAAGCTCCGTATGGCCTCCACTAACAACTAAAGACAATAGTGGGAATTTCATTTCTGTTTCAAAACGATTTGCATAAATATGCCCAGCAATATGATGCACGCCAATTAAAGGTAAATTATGCATAAAGGCAAGTGTTTTAGCTGCATTTACGCCAATTAAAAGTGCTCCAACAAGACCTGGTCCTTCTGTTACAGCAATACCATCTAAGTCATCCATTGTTACATTGGCTTTTTTTAGAGCTTCTTCAATCACCAGTGTAATTTGCTCTACATGATGCCTTGATGCAATTTCAGGAACTACTCCACCAAAACGTTTATGACTTTCTATTTGGGAAGCCACTACACTTGATATAATTTCATTACCATTTTTCACGACAGAAGCAGCGGTTTCATCACAGCTTGATTCTATCCCTAAAATTAATGTATTTTTTTTCATAAGTCCACCCACATCACTAGCGCATCCTCTTTTGTATCCGGATAATAGTTTTTCCGAATGGCGCCGTTTTGAAATCCTAATTTTTTATAGAGTCCTTGTGCTACATCATTAGAAACACGAACTTCTAATGTTATCCGAATTACTCCGCAATCTTTCGCAATCCGAATCATTTCACGAAGAAGTGCTTCGCCGTAATGGTTTCCTTGATAATCAGGATGAATCGCAATATTCGTAACATGCCCTTCGTCTAGTACTAGCCAAATTCCAGCATAGCCCACTACTTCATCGTTGTAAGTCGCAAGGATATAATATGCATATTGATTAATAATAAACTCATTTCGAAAAGCAGCTTCCGTCCATGGTACTGTAAATGCAGCATTTTCAACATTCATAATGCTTTTCAAGTCTGCAATCGTTGCTTCTCGAAATGATAATGGCTCCTTCAAACTCACTCGGAACGCCTCGATTCTAGCCACTTGCTCTCCGCTTCAGCTAATTTCAAATAATCTGGCACAAAATTATCTGCTGGTTCTCCGGGTAATTTGTTTGCTAATTTTACTAGTGAACTCGCGCGTGAATAAGTATAATCACTACTAGCAAAAATAGCTCGTTCTCCAAGAATATCTGTTATGGTTAGGCAGATTTGTTCATTTAGCGTTCCAGTAAATAATATTGCTTCTGTTTTTTCGTCTTGTTTTAATTTTTCAAGTAAATCTGTTAGCGCAATATGGCTATCGGCTATGACATGGTTCATTTCACCTTGAGTTGCTTGATAAACTCCTGCATAAACATTACCCCGGCGTGCATCCATTAAAGCAACTACTTTCCCAGGAAAATACAACCCATTTTCAGCTAAAAGTCTCAAAGAAGAAATCCCTACGATTGGAATTTTCGCATCCCATGCCATTGTTTTTGCTACTGTCACACCAATTCTTAAGCCAGTATAAGAACCGGGTCCTTTGGCAACAGCGATTTTCTCTAGATCAGCTGGTTTTACTCCACATTCATCCATTAACGCCGCAATTGCAGGTAACAAACGAACACTATGATTTTTCTTCAAATTTGTTGTATATTCGCCAATGACAGCCCCCTCAGCAAAAAGTGCTATTGTCATCGTATCAGAAGACGTATCCATTCCAAGTATCATTTTTCAAAAACCTCCATCGCAAGTCGCTCATACCTTTTGCCAACAGGCTTTGCAACCATTCTGCGTGTATTCTCATCTATATGAAAAAGCCGGATTTCCAAGTACTCACTCGGTAAATCTTCCTGTACGAATTGAGCCCATTCAACCACGCTTACCCCAGAGCCATAAAAATATTCCTCCAGCCCAAGATCATCAGAAGAAGCATCTTCCAGTCGGTATACATCCATATGATAAAGCGGCAAGCGTCCTTTTTTATATTCCCGGATAATCGTAAAGGTCGGGCTTTTAATCATTTGTGGAATAAGTAAACCTTCGCCAATCCCCTTAGTAAAAGTCGTTTTTCCTGCGCCAAGATCCCCTTCAAGTAAAAGCACATCACCGGCTTGAAGTTTCTCACCTAGCGTTTTTGCAAGAAGTTTTGTGTCTGATTCGTTTGTCATCACTAATTCGAATTCCATTACCTCACCCGTCCATCATTTTCTCTACATATCATACCATAAAGCGTCCTTAAAATAAAAAACAAAAAACGCAACGACATAAGCCGCTGCGTCTTTTCCAAGAATTACAGTCCTGAACCAGATAAATCCATTCCGCTGTACATTTGCGTGTAAAAATCTGTCACAATGGCAGATAGTTCGTCACTCGAAATGATTTCGTCTTTTGTTGGAAAATCACTAATTGGTACAAATTTTTCTGCTTTCACTTTCACTTTGAAGGCAATGGACTCTGGCGCTTCTGCATTTGATTTATCTGTCATTTTTACATTGAGTGTCATTGCATCTAATGCATCGTCTTTTCCAGGTTTAACAGACACTTTGAAATTAATTGTCCTATCTTTATTCGCTTTTAAATCTTTTGCAACATCTTCTAAGCTTGATTTCGTATCAGCATAGGTTGTTTCAAAATCAGTTAGGCTTTCTGTACCTTGGCTTTCGATGATTACTTTGAAGTCGGCTTTTACTTTTTCGTCATCCATCATTTTAGCTGCCTCAGCTACTAGATTAGCAATATCTGTTTTTGTTAGTGTTACTGAAATCGTGCCATCATCTGCTTCTTTAAAACGATCTTTTTCTAAACCTGTTAAATAGGTATTCAAAAGTTTCGAGCCTTTTTTGCTTAAATCTTTTGAGGCTGCTTCAACTTTCTTAGTATCTACAGCTGTCTCAGGAACCGTTTCACCAGTTAAAGTGCTAGTTAATTCTTCAGTGCTTAAATATTTATTTTTTAAATCAGGATATTCCGTGTTAAGTTTCGACCACATTCCGTTTGTTGCTTGATCTAAATAACTAAGTAATGATTCATCTGGTTCCACAATAGATTTCAGTGGAATAAATGCACTAGCTGTTTTTGTATTTACTAAAAAGTCTAAGTCGATGGAAATAGGTAGTAAATTGTTCGTAGATGTCACATTTAATTTTGATTCCGATTTATTCGCTTTTGTATCAGTTGAAGTCGTCATCGAAAATTTAATATCTTTCAAAATACCTACAGAAGCAGCACTTGAATCTGTGCTTGGCATACTGATATCTGTTACTCCAAAAGTAGTTGTGTAAGTTGATTGCTCTGGCACATTAGATGCATTTTCTACTGTTTGAATAAATTTACCTTGTGGTGTTTTTGCTGCTTTTTCTTCGGCGCTTTCCCCACAAGCGCTAAATACTAATAATACGGCTAACAACAACGAAAATAAAATCCCTTTTTTCATATAACTCCTCCAGTTTTTATGTAATGCATTAAACGTAACACATACGCTGTGAATAAAACAAGCGCTTTCTTAATAATTCACTAGACTGACACAAATTAAACTAAAAAACATTTCCCATAAGCGAGAAATGTTTTTATTTCGGATTTACTTTTATGGAAGTGGCGCTTTCAGATATTTTTCCTGGGGCTGGTGAAGTTACATTGGAATCTGCTGGAAAAACTGCTTTAACACTATCTCCATCTTTAATATCAGAAAGTTTCATTGCTTTACCTGTTGATTCATTCGTTACGGAAGTATTACCTGTTACCGAGATAATTACTTCGCTGGAATAGTCATTTTTTTCTCCACTCCAAGTTAGCACTCCATTTACCGTTAGCTCACTATTATTTTCTAATAAACTAGCATCTGTCACGGTTCCCTCAAGCACTAATGCAGGAACTTCTTCTTGATTACAGCCTGCCAAAAATAAAACGATTAATAACATCGGTACAATTACTTTTTTAAAACCTGTCATCGCTCTTTCTCGTCCTCTCTGAAGCTTATCGTTCTTCCTAGCATAGCATTTTGAAGAAACGCAGGCAATTGTTTTCCTATTTTCTTAAACAATTCTTATAGTCCAACCATCATACCAACAAAAGCTGCAACTAGACCAAAAATATAGCTAAGTCCTAAATAAGAAAAAAGGACGCGATAATTAGCTTTCCATTTTAATTCCATACTTTCTACTTTAAAAGTGGAAAAAGTGGTGTATCCTCCCATGAAACCTGTCCCTAAAAGAAGTTGCCAAGCTGGATCAATTGCCGACGAAATAAGAAACCCAAGTAGAAATGAACCGGTAATATTAATAAAAAAAGTCGCATAGGGAAAATTAGTCTTCCATTTACTTTTAACAAAAACAGATATGCCGTAACGAAGCATTGCACCGAGAGCCGCACCAAAACCGACCAGTAAGAAATTAACTAACATCACTAGCCCCCCCTTTTAACAAGCGCGTACTAAGCATTGCTCCAAGCTTCACCATCAAAAGACCGCCAATAAAACTAGTTAGTATATAACTAATTGCAAGCACCATTTCCCCGTTTTTGAGTAACTGAATCGCATCCACACTAAAAGCTGAAAAAGTCGTAAATGCACCAATAAATCCAGTTCCAATCCCATTCAAAATCACTAGCGAAATGCGCGACTTCTCAGCTAAAAATCGCATAACAAAAGCTAATAAAAAACAACCAATCAAATTAACAACCAAAGTGGCATACGGAAAGTCGCCTCCACCAAGCCATAAATTAATTGCATAACGACACATTCCACCAAGCGCTCCAAATAAGCCTACATATAAAAAATACATCCTCTAAAAACCCCGCTTTATGAAAAACCGCCCTGAAATAAGTAATTTCGGGCAGTCACCGTAGTTCTATTTCTTCTATACTATAACGCATAACATTCCTATTATTCAACTTACCGGAAGTCGAAGGATTGTTCGCATTTTCACTTGGTCAGTTTTCCGAGGATCGCTCAAATATATCTCATGATGCTTCCGAACCGCGCCTGTATCATTATGAAGCCCTTCTTCCGCCATAAATTGATGTAATTTAGCGATTGTTTCCACTTCTTCACTAAACGGGCCGATATGCATCATTTGGACACATTCCCCTTCTAAAAATCGTTCTAATTTCACTCGGCTTATATTAATAGCGGGCTTTTTCTTCTTAGCAGACTGTTTCGCCCATTCAAGCACTTCTACTGTCACAAAATCCGGTTGCCTAAGACAGGTACTTTTTTCTTCAGTGAAGTATACACTAACTTTTCTACTTTCTCTAGTGTTAGGATCTCTCCGTTCACAATAGAATCTAAAAAATTTCTACCAAATGCTCCAAAAATATCACGTATGTCCCAGCCTCCTGCTAAAACAGTTGAATGTTCTATAATATCATCAATTAAAGTATACATTTTTGTCTCCTCTCGAGATCATCATACGAACAAACATCCTTGAAATCAAGTGATAATAAAATATAGTCGACTTTCTTAAAAATAAAAAGCATGCCATTAAGCACACTTTTTAAATATGTTTCATTTAGTTTTATACAACAAACGTTCTCTATTAAAAGAAAAACTACTCTAGCGTTTTTTATTAGGCTGCTCCATAGCCTCTGATGCAATAAAATATTCGCCATTCTCTTTAAACAAAATAGTCTTTGGGAATTCATTCCCATTTTTTGCTTTATAAAGTTCCGTTCCTTCACTTAAATAATTCGAAGTGAAATTTTCATCTGGTATTCGATAATGACGAATTCTATGCTCTACCTCACCAATTTTCTCTAAAGCATCCTCTTTCTTTGCAGGTTCATACGTCACTATATATAAAACATCCTCAACTTGCATCATTTCCACAAGGTTGTCTCTAAATAGTAACCACTTTACCCCGAATACTAATGCACAAAGAATTATTACTGACAATATTAATATCAACCATTTTTTCTTCATTCTATTAACTCTCTTTTCATTTTATTTATTACGGCTTTTGATAAATGTTCCCGTCGCAGTACTTGTATATTTTGTTGTTGACCCAGTGTATATTCCAGCGCCATTATATTTTTTAACCGTATACTTTGTAACATCTACATTTCCATATATTGCAGGTCTTGTCCACTTTTTAGGGTCTGCCTTAATATATTGCCCAGCTGAACTTGATTTCGCAACAGACAAACTAAACTTACCATAACCCACGCTTGCGCTAACAGACACTTTCACATTACTGAAAAAATAACCAGAAACGTTATACTGATAATATTTCCATTCAGGGTGCCAAGCTATAAATTCTTTTGAGACCTTTCTTGTTGTCGAAACTTTCGTCCATTTTTCATACCCCAGGCTAGCACTTTTTAATAGCTTTCTTTCTTGATTAACAGGCTCACTTGGGCTGATTTGATCTCTAACAATAAATTCATCTGGTAATTCATTGCTATTATCTTGTATACCACTTTCGACTTCATTTTGCGTAATAACTGGAGTTGTATCAACATTCCTTACTGCTGTAGATACAGGTGTAATCGAAATTACTACCACAAGTCCAACTATTATTGGTACCATCAATTTCTTTTAAAAATTCTTTTTCGTAAATATATTTCTCTCCTTTTATGTAAAATCTAGTTTTCAAAATAAGTATATCATGAAATGAATAGACGTCAATAAAGTAGACAAAAAAATTAATTTATTTTGAATTCAAAATAAATTTGTTCTTTTTGAATAGGTGTAAACATATTATTAGCGGAATGTGGTCGTCTTGGATTGTAAAAGCCTTCAATGTATTCAAAGGAAGAGAGCGCAACTGCTTATATGTTTTTAAAGACTTTACTATCTAATTCTTTTTTCCTCCATCGATGTAAGTTAACTAGACTTTTTTTAAGTCTTCATCATACTTTTTGTAATTGGACATAAACTTCCTTTCGTTTTTGTGTCTATTTATAAACAGTATATCATTAAAAATTCTGTCTACTTTATTAGTATACATCCACAGGTCTACACCTGCAAAAGCTATAGCGCTATAAGCTTGCTCCCCTTCCTCCTCACATACTAGTATATAATAAGTATTAACTCATCGGGTATAATGCTATAAAAATTACGAAAGCGCTATGGTTTTTAGCCAGCAAGTGTGCATTTAAACAATATAAATATAAAACGAGTTGATTAGTTGTTATCACATAAACATCACTCATTGTGGGTTTGTACCACCCATTTCGTGCTGCAAGTACTCGAATTGACGCGCTAGGTTTTTGTATTTTTGTATATTAGTATTGGTGCACTATTGACATATACTAGGCGCGCTAGGTATAATACTATTGCGCGTCTCTATATATAGTGGGCGTGTGAAACGTTGGTAACACGCGGTCGTGGCGGAATCGGCAGACGCGCTAGGTTGAGGGCCTAGTGGGGTAAAACCCGTGGAGGTTCAAGTCCTCTCGGCCGCATCATTCAAAAAGGAATCCAGGCTAACCTTGGATTCCTTTTGTTAATTTCTTAATGATTTCTTCTATACAACAACAAAACACTCCTAGTAGTTAGTAACGCGTTTGTATAAAATAGTTTTCTTTCTCCGCTATCTCCAGTTTGAGATAATGTGTCTTTGGTATTTACTTCTTTAATAACCATCTCATCTAGCTTATCTCCTCTATTTTAGTATCGCTAAAGGTAACATGGACTTGGTCTTGTGGGTTAAAAGGTATCATGACGCGTATTTCTTTATCTGACTTTCCATAGTCCTCTGGCGCGATGATTTCTTTTACAATATAACTTCCTGGTGGTAGATTGCTTGGTTATTTTGTGATAAAAAACATATCGCCTTCGCTTTTTCAGCTATTTAAATAAAATATGTTTTTTCTTCATATAAATGACAATTGATGCTGCTACAATCATTTCAGAAATTGGGATTGCTAGCCAAACACCTGTGATACCAATTATGGAAGGTAAAATTAACAAGAAGATAACCATGAAAATAATTTCCCGTGAAATGGTAATCCAGGTCGCCATTTTTACTTTGTCTGATGTTTGGAAGTAAGTCATCATCACAAAGTTAAAGCCCATAAATAAGTAGGCTGTATAGAAAAGTTTGATTCCGGAGCTTGCTAGATCTTTAATCTCAGGGGTGAAATTACCGAACATCGAAACGAGTAAATTCGATGCGAATAGGCCAACTAGTAAGAAACCAACTCCGGTACAGAACGCCACGAGAATCGCAATTTTTAACGTTTCTAATTCTTTTTCTCTTGCTTTTGCTCCTCTGTAGTAACTAATTAATGGTTGAATTGCTGAACCCATTCCGAGGAACAGCATCAAAATCACACTGTGCGTATAGTTTAATACTGAGAATGCAGCAACACCAGCAGTTCCAGCAATTGCAGCTAGTGAAATATTATAGCCAAATGTAAATACGGATACACCAACTTCCGCTAGAAAACTCGGAAGACCGATTGAAAATGTCTTTTTAAAAAAAGCTTTATTCCAATTTAAGCGAACAAATTTTAAGCGACTTGATTTTTTAAAGAAATGGGTAGTGAGGATTAGCACCCCAATAATAATCGCGATCATTGTTGCAAGAGCAGAGCCAGTTACCCCCCATTCAAAAATAAATAGGAAAAAATAATTTAAAATAACATTACAAATGGCTGTAACAACAAGCGCAATCATGGATAAATTCGGATCGCCATCATTTCTTACAAAGATACTTAAAATATTTTCTAAAGTAAGTGCAAATCCAAAAATAAGTAAAACATTCATATATTCGAGTACGTAACCAATCGTATCATCATTCGCACCTAAAAAATAAGCGAGTGGAACTTTAAAAATGAATGCAATAATTGCGATAACAATTGTAATCGAAACAACAGCTAGAATCGCATTTGTAAAAATAGTCTGCGCTTTAGCAACGTTCTTTTCACCAATTGAAAAAGAAAACTGTGTAGCTGCTCCAATTCCAATCCAAATCGAAATAGCGGTAAAAATGGTAAAGACTGGGACTGCAATATTTATCCCAGCAAGCGCAGTACCGCCGAGTTTATGTCCAACGAAAATTCCGTCAATAACAATATTTAATGACATTAATAACATCCCGACTAAGGAAGGTATTAAATATCTAAAATAAATTTTCTTTACTGAATCTGTTTCTAAAATTTCGATATTTTTTGCCATATAGCACCTCTAATTTAAGCTTTTAGCGTAATTCCTCTCCAGAAAATTTGCCATAAAGCTGTGATTTTCTTTTGGGTTCTTTGTGGTTCATTTACATAAACAATCTCGACAATAACTGCATCAAGAATACCCATATATGCTTCTTTCATCGTTTCAACATCTTGTTCTGGAATTAGTTTTTGTTCCATCCAGCTACTGAATAATTCTGTAAAGTCTTGCTCCATTTGACTCACATTATCGCTAATTTCCGCTTGGACAATATCGTACAAATGTTTAGGCGGATAAAAGCCATATCGTAACCAAAACTGAAATGCTGCATCGGTATCGTATAAGTTTTTCACCCCAAAAAGCAAACTAGCTAGTACTAAATCTGGTCTAGATAAGTCACTATCCTGAAGATGCGCCCGGTAGTAGTCGATTTCTGTTGACTTCGCATCCTTCATAATCGATAAAAATAAATCATCTTTATCTTTAAAATGAGAATAGATGGATTGCTTCTTTAAACCTACAACTCCCGCAATATCTGCGAGTGATGTTCCTTCAAATCCATTGCTTGCAAAAAGTTCTAAAGCAGCTTGTTTAATTTCTTCTTTTCTCATTTCCACACTCCTTTCGCATAAAACTGACGACCGTTCGTAAGTTATCTTCTCACGAAAAAAAATGTTTGTCAACAAAATTCGTTTATTTCAATCAAAAGATTCCTTCTTATTTACGTTTTTATATAAAAACGTAAATAAGAAGGAATAATAATATGTATATATGAACTTATTTATGGTATTATATACTTAAAGTTAAGTTGGAGGTGCTTTTATGTCAGAAAAATACTATCCTTTAAAAACTATATTTCATCAAAATGAAGATGACTACAAACAAGAATTAGACTTGCGTAAAAATAGCTATGGTACGTATCTAACTAATCTTGAAATAACACCTATCGTTAATGGAACTTTTAACAGTCCAAAATTAAATTTATTTTTAGTAAATACTAAAAAGTTACAAAGTCTTTTGCAAGAAGCTCTAGCAAATAGCAAAGAGATTGAATTAAACAGCAGAAAATTACCTACACATGCATTACAACAATATTTCGATTCTTTACTTATCAATGAATTGCAAAGTACAAACGAAATCGAAGGCGTTCGTAGTACAAAAAAAGAAATTTCTGAGGCGATTGATGAACTTGGAGAAAATGGTAAGGGAATTAAAAATGCGAAAAGATTTATCGGTCTTGTAAAGCTTTATCAGTATGTAGATGATTATAGAGAAATCACGTCTGTCCAACAGTTTAGAGAAATTTATGATGAGTTAGTTGCTGATGAAGTTGAAGATGATTGTAAACTTGATGGCGAGATCTTTAGGAAAAATTTTGTAGGTGTTCAAAAAAATGGTGAGTTTACACATAAAGGGGTAGAACCAGAGACTAGAATAATCGACTATTTAAATAGACTAATCAATTTTTTGCAAAATGATCAAATGCCCGATTTATACAAATATATGGTAGCCCATTATTATTTTGAATATATTCATCCTTTTTATGATGGTAATGGTAGAACTGGCAGATATCTTATTTGTTCTTTAGTTAGAAAAAATTTAGATAGATTTTCTTCCATTACATTTTCATATATCATTAATCGACATAAGGACGAATACTATAAAGCCTTTGAGCAAGTATCTCACCCTTTTAACGCTGGAGAAATGACATTTTTTTGTGAACAGATGATTATATTTTTAATAGAAGGCCAAAAAAGAATTTTAAAAGATATGAACGAAAAGGAAACTAAGCTGAACATCATGTTAAATAACATTAAAAAATTGGAGCTTCAGCATACAGATTTAACTGAAACAGACTCCCACATCCTATTTATAATTACTCAGAGTTGGTTATTTAGCAGAAAATATAACAGAATAACCAATAATGATTTAATTAATATGGAAAGTTTTGGAAAAAGAAGAAGAGTAATGAACGCAACAAAAAAAATGGAAGAAAAAGGTTTCTTGCTTAAGATAAGTAGTCGTCCAATAAGATATACATTAAATAAACGTTTTGCATCAGAATTGTTAAATGAAATCTAATAAATTCACTATACATTTGCAGAATCATTCAAAAAAATCCACTCCAATGAAAGAGTGGATTTTTCTATTTATTTTTCTTCTAAAAACTCACTGATTAATTCGTATGTTTCGTCTGTTGCTTCGGAGTTTGTTGTCATATAACCATGTGGTACTTTTTCAAACCGTTTTACGAATACTTCTACGCCGGCATTTTTTAATTTTTCAGCATATGCTTCCCCTTGATCTCTTAGTGGATCAAATTCAGCTGTTGCTAAGAATGTTTTTGGAAGGCCAGCTAAATCTTTGCTACGAATAGGCGCAACAAGTGGATCATATTTACGATCAGTGGCGTTTGCCATATATAGTTTAAAGAATTTATCTAATGATTCTTTTGTTAATACATAACCTTCTGCAAATTCATCCATGGACGGATAAAGGACAGATGCGTCTCGGCTGAAAATATCTGTGGTTGGATAAAGCAAGATTTGTGCGGTGATGCTTGGTGCGCCTTTTGCTTTAGCGATTTGTGTCACTACGGTTGCTAAATTCGCTCCAACGCTATCTCCTGCAACGATGATGTCTGCGGATTTAGCACGCAAGCTTGTACGATGGCTTTGAACCCAAAGTAGCGCTGCATAAGCATCTTCTACTGCTGCCGGGAATGGATTTTCTGGAGCAAGGCGATAATCCACGGTTACTACACGAGCGCCAGTTGTTTGTACTAGTTTACGAGCAACTGCATCATGTGTTTGCAGTCCACCTAATACAAATCCACCACCGTGATAATAAACAATGATTTCGAATGGCCCTTCTTCTTTTGGAGTGTAAATTCGAATTGGGATTTTTCCGCCTGGTCCATCAATTTTTTTGTTTTCCACATCGCCAATTTCGATATCTTTAGCAGATGGTAAGGCTTTTGTTGCAAGTCTCATATATTTATATCGCGAATCTACATCGGATAATGGTGACGTGTTTTTCACAAATTCTTGTGATGCTTCATCTAAATTTTCAAGTACTTCTGGATTATACTCTTTTCTTCCAACCGCTTTTTTATAAATAAAGAAAACGACTAACAAAGGAAGTAGAATAATCCCCGCAAAACCAATAGCAATCCATTTTATTGTATTTTTCACACTTGCTCAACTCCTTCAATATAACTTCATTTACAAGTATAGCAGTTTTAGTAGCAGGAACCAATTTATTGCTATTTTAATCAAAGATTTTTTACCCCTCAATGTATTTTTTACTCATTTTTATGAATAATATAAAATAAAAAGGTTGATATATAATAATATCAGTGTTAATATAAATACAAATATTTGTATATTTATAAATGGAGGGTGTTTACAATGACAAAAGAAAAGATTGTATTAGCTTACTCAGGTGGATTAGATACTTCTGTTGCCATTCAATGGTTAGTAGAAGCTGGATATGAGGTAATCGCATGCTGTTTAGATGTTGGCGAAGGGAAAAATTTAGACTTTATTAAAGAAAAAGCCATTACCGTTGGAGCGAGCCAATCCTATACGATTGATGCAAAAGAAGAATTTGCGGAAGATTTCGCTTTAATTGCTCTTCAAGCACATGCCTATTATGAAGGGAAATACCCGCTTATTTCCGCACTAAGCCGGCCTCTTATTGCTAAGAAACTAGTAGAAGTAGCTCGAAAAGAGGGCGCGTCTGCCATCGCTCACGGTTGTACTGGTAAGGGAAATGACCAAGTTCGGTTTGAAGTAGCGATTCATGCCCTTGCGCCGGATTTAAAAGTTGTTTCTCCTGTTCGTGATTGGAAATGGTCGAGAGAAGAAGAAATTAATTATGCACAGGAACACAATATTCCCGTTCCAATTGATTTAGATAATCCTTTTTCTATTGACCAAAATCTTTGGGGTAGAAGTAATGAATGTGGCGTCCTAGAAAATCCGTGGACAACACCACCGGAAGCTGCTTACGACTTAACCGTTAGTTTAGAAGACGCACCAGATACAGCGGATATTATCGAAATCACTTTTGATGCTGGTATTCCAATTTCTTTAAATGGAGAAAACATGACTCTAGCTAACCTTATTTTGACATTAAATGAAATCGCTGGTAAACATGGCGTTGGTAGAATTGACCATATTGAAAACCGTCTAGTAGGTATTAAATCACGTGAAGTATATGAATGCCCCGCTGCAGTGACTTTAATCGCGGCACATAAAGAATTAGAAGACTTAACTTTTGTTCGTGAAATCGCCCACTTTAAGCCAATCATTGAACAAAAAATTAGCGAAACTATTTACAATGGCCTATGGTTCTCTCCTTTAACAGAAGCGCTAGTGGCATTCTTGAAATCTACCCAAAAATTTGTGAACGGCACCATTCGTATCAAACTATTTAAAGGACACGCTATTGTTGAAGGCAGAAAATCACCAAATTCCCTTTATGATGAAAACTTAGCTACTTATACCTCATCCGATACCTTTGACCAAGATGCAGCAGTTGGCTTCATTAAATTATGGGGGCTACCAACAAAAGTGAGCGCAGAAGTAAATTCTAAAACAACCATTACAACTGAGGTGTAAAAAATGGAAAAATTATGGGGCGGACGTTTTCAAGGAAAAAGCGAGACTTGGATAGATGAATTCGGTGCATCCATTTCTTTTGATCAAAAAATGGCGCAGGAAGATTTAATCGGTAGTTTGGCACATGTCGCAATGCTTTCAAAATGTGGAATTATTTCCAGTACAGAAGCAGAGGAAATTACTGTTGGCTTAAAAACTCTTCAAGTGAAGTTATCACAAGGAGAACTTGAATTTAGTACGACAAATGAAGATATTCATCTAAATATCGAAAAACTGTTGCACGATGAAATTGGTCCTGTTGCTGGAAAACTTCATACTGCTCGTAGCCGTAATGATCAAGTAGCAACTGATATGCATTTGTATTTAAAGCAAGGAGTGGCAGATATAATTACTTCTTTAAAACATTTGCGCATTGTTCTTATTAAAAAAGCGGAACGACATGTTGAAACGATCATGCCTGGTTATACTCATTTACAGCACGCCCAGCCGATTTCATTTGCACATCACCTGCTTGCTTACTTCGGCATGTTCACAAGAGATTTAGAGCGACTAGAAGAAAGTGTCAAACGGATTGATATCTCACCACTTGGTTCTGCAGCACTAGCAGGAACCACCTTTCCAATTGATCGGATGTATAGTGCCGAATTACTAGGATTCTCCAAAGTATATGAAAATAGTTTAGATGGTGTTAGCGATCGTGATTTTATTATTGAATTTCTTAGTAACAGTTCCATTTTAATGATGCATTTATCACGTTTTTGTGAAGAGTTAATACTTTGGACGAGCCACGAATTTCAGTTTGTTGAGTTAACAGACGCTTTTTCGACCGGTAGCTCGATTATGCCTCAAAAGAAAAACCCTGATATGGCAGAGTTGATTCGCGGAAAAACAGGGCGAGTTTATGGTAATCTTTTCGGTATGCTGACGGTTCTCAAAGGACTTCCGCTTGCTTATAATAAAGACTTACAAGAAGATAAAGAAGGCATGTTTGATACACTGGAAACTGTAAAAATAAGTCTAGATATTTTTTCAGGAATGATTGAAACAATGAAAATTAATACAGTCGTTATGGAAGAATCCACCCAAAAAGATTTTTCTAATGCAACTGAATTAGCTGATTACTTGGCGAAAAAAGGAGTTCCTTTTAGAGAAGCTCATGAAATCGTTGGAAAATTAGTTCTCGAATGTACACAAAATGGCATTTATTTGCAAGATGTGCCACTTTCATATTATCAAGAAATTAATCCACTAATTAAAGACGACATCTATCATGTACTCGCCTCCAAGACAGCCGTTCAAAAAAGAAATTCTTATGGTGGGACTGGATTTGATCAGATTCACATCGCGTTAGCTAATGCGAGAGATATTTTGTGAAAAATGGGACGCATTTCCTTATATGCGTTCCATTTTTTTGATGGATTTCTTGTTTATAGCTGAATTCTATTTGTCAAAGCACTAGTTTATTTGTTACTATAATAGGATGTTACCTTTTGGCTAACTTGGGGAAATACATACAGAGAAATAAAAAGGGAGTGATGCAATGAAAAAATTAACAACGGTATTTTGGGGAGCTAGCTTGTTAGTTGTGTTAGCTGTTTTATTCGGTGCTTTTTTACCAAATCAATTTGAAATGCTGACGTCAAATGTTCAACAATTTTTAACAAGTAATTTTGGTTGGTACTATTTAATCGTTGTAGCGGTTATTATTATTTTCTGCTTATTTTTAGTTTTAAGCCCAATTGGTTCCATTCGGCTTGGAAAACCTGGCGAAAAACCTGAATATAGCAACCTTTCTTGGTTTGCGATGCTGTTTAGTGCCGGGATGGGAATTGGATTAGTATTTTGGGGTGCTGCCGAACCATTATCTCATTACGCAGTTCAAGCTCCTGGTGGTGAGGTAGGTACACAAGCTGCGATGAAAGATGCTTTGCGCTATTCATTCTTTCACTGGGGTATATCAGCATGGGCAATTTATGCAATCGTTGCACTTGCACTAGCCTACTTTAAATTCAGAAAAAATGCCCCTGGTCTGATAAGTGCTACGCTTTATCCGATTTTAGGAAAACATGCAAAAGGTCCAATTGGTCAAATCATTGATATAGTTGCTGTTTTTGCAACGGTTATTGGAGTCGCGACCACACTTGGACTAGGTGCTCAACAAATTAATGGTGGTTTAACGTATTTATTCGGCGTACCTAATAATTTTAGTGTCCAACTAACGATTATCGTAGTCGTCACTATTTTATTCTTACTTTCTGCAATGTCTGGGCTGGATAAAGGAATTCAACTCTTAAGTAATGTAAATATTTATGTTGCTGGTGTCTTACTTATCTTAACGCTTATTCTAGGACCAACTCTGTTCATTATGAATAACTTTACCAATTCATTTGGTGATTACTTACAAAATATTATTCAAATGAGTTTCCAAACTGCGCCTGATGCTCCAAATGCTCGTGCTTGGATTGACTCTTGGACGATTTTTTACTGGGCTTGGTGGCTATCTTGGTCTCCGTTTGTTGGTATTTTTATCGCCAGAATTTCTCGTGGTCGAAGTATTCGCCAATTTTTACTTGGTGTAATAGTACTTCCTTCCCTAGTCAGTATATTCTGGTTTGCTGTTTTTGGAGGTTCTGCTATTTTTGTTGAACAACATGCAAACAGTGGTCTTTCCAATCTCGCAACGGAGCAAGTACTATTTGGCGTATTTAACGAACTTCCAGGTGGGATGATTCTATCAATTGTAGCGATGATTTTGATTGCAGTATTCTTTATTACTTCTGCTGACTCAGCCACATTTGTACTTGGCATGCAAACAACTGGCGGTTCACTGAATCCACCCAACTCAGTGAAAGTAACATGGGGACTCTTACAAGCCGGAATTGCCAGTGTTTTACTTTATGCTGGTGGATTGACTGCCTTGCAAAATGCCTCAATTATTGCCGCATTTCCGTTTTCGATTGTTATTATCTTAATGATTGTTTCGCTCTTTGTATCCCTTACTCGAGAACGAGAGAAATTAGGACTTTACGTAAGACCAAAGAAATCACAACGGTCACAACTATAAACTAAAAAAGGGATGTAACGCTATTATTCAGTGTTACATCCTTTTTTATTACCCTTATTTCTGCTTATCGGCAATTATTTCTCGGTAACTCCTTGTTTTTCTAGGATACTTTTTCCGAAAGAAATGTTGCGAGATGATTGCTAACACAAGGGCTATTGCGGTAATAGCAATAGAACTTCGAAATATACCCGTGATTAATAATAAAGCACTTATAAATAAGGTTGCATTAAAAAGGAATTTTTCCATTTGTTACTCCTCCAAATTATAATTTAATTCTCCGTCATGTACTAATTTTTTTATATTTAATGCATCAAACACCATCGCTTTTTCAGCAATATACGCATTATATTCAATCCGTTCTAACATATCGTAAGCTTTATGCAAAGTGGATTCTAATACGACAATTCCGTGTTTATTAAGTAAGCTAGCACTTGGAACAGCATTTTTTCCTAATTCAATGACATGTTTTCGAACGATTTCTGCTAGTTCTGGACTTGTAGCTGGAGCAAAGGTTAGTGTGGGGATTTGTCCTATTTTTTGCGTTGCTTCTGTTAAATTCGGGAGTTCCATACCTAGTGTTGCAAATAACATGGACTCTTTGGGATGCGCATGAAGAACACAACCAATATCGGGATTTTCTACATAACAAGCACGATGTAAATTAATTTCGCGCGTGATTCTACCGTCTCCTTCTACCACTTCATTATTATTATCCACGACTAAAATCTCATATGGTGACAGGTCACAAAGCCGTGCTTGACTCATTAAGGTTGGCGTCATAATAATGTGCTCTTTATTCATACGTACGCTGACATTTCCACCCGCTGCATTCGTTTCAAAGCGGTCAAACATGGTCTTCACTATTTTCGCTAAATCTTCACGTTCTTTTTGGTACAACATATTATCTCTCCTCTAATTGTATAATACTTACTTGATTTTTTAATTGTCCAGCTGCTTCTAAATCAAAACTCGAACTATCGAGCTGCATCACTTTACTAGCTGAACAGCCTGTCGCTACTTTTAATGTCTCCATAATTGGCATATTCATCGCCAGTCCAGCAATAAAAGCTCCGACAAAAACATCTCCTGCTCCCGTATCGTTTCGTTCTTTTACAACCGGTGGAATAGCTTGATATAATTTGCCATTATGCGCGCAAATCGAACCTTTTCCTCCAAGCGAAACGACTAAATAAGGAATTTCAAGAGCAAGCGAGCGAATGTTTTCTTCGAGTGATTCCGTCTTTTCTGCCAAAATAGCCACCACTTCCTCTTCATTTGGTTTAATAAAATCAACACCCAATTGAACAGCAAGTTTTAAGTAATCACCGGAACTATCACAAGCTAAAAAGGCTCCTGTGTTTTTAACGGTTTCTAGTAGTTCTTTAAAATCAGATAATGTATAATGAGGAGGCGGAGATCCAGCAATCACCACCATATCCTCTTTTTTAACTTTTTTAGCGATTTGTTTTAAAAGATTCGTTTTGTTGGTTTGACTTACGGAAAAACCAGCTTCCGGTATCATTGTGCTGCCATTTGTGTCATCACTAAGGACGATGAAGCATTCTCTTGTCGAAGTTCCAGCTTCCACAAGAAAATCATGGTTAATGTGCTTTTCTTCTAGAATCGCATATAGTTGGTCAAGATTGTTTGATCCCGCAATTCCAAGTGCTTCATTTTTAATACCAAATTTGGCTAACACTCCTGAAACATGTAGCCCCTTTCCCCCACAATCAAAAGTGGTTCTTATGACCCGATTCGTCTTCCTTTTTTCTAACTCACCGTGAATGAAAAGTAATCGATCAATCGCTGGATTTAATGTTATTGTATAAATCATCTCATCACTCCTGCTTATTAAGAGCTCGCTTTTTCTAGCTCAATTGTTCGTTTTTTCATCATTTTTACATAAAATACTAGTAATAGTACCCAAATTGCGACAAAAATGAAACCAAGAATCGTAAACTTGCTTGCCTCTGCAAAGATATAACGGAAGATTGGATACTCCAGCGTGCTCCAGGTAATTTCTTGCCCCGCTTTAAGTGAAATTGCTCCAGTTGAATGCGCCAAATCGGTAATTGTTCCGGCAAAAAAAGTCGATACATATAAGAAAATCGGTGTAGTAATGACACCTAGAATAATCATCCGCATTAAGTTTCCACCAGTCACAATTAAAGCTGGTGCGCATAAGGAAATATTCAGGATTCCGGCGAATGGAAGTACCCCGTTTCCTGGCAAAATAAGCGCAAAGATAAGTGTGACAGGAACCATCACGACAACGGCAACCCAAACCTCACTACACCCTGCTAAAATTGGCCAATCTAAACCGATAAAAAGTTCACGGTTTTTAAATTTACGTTTCATAAATTCGGATATACCATCAGAAAGTGGCGACAATGCTTGCATAAACAATTTCGCCACCATTGGGAAAAGGGTAAGTGCCGCAGCTGCCTGCATTGCTAACATCAACGTTTTAGCCACATCATAACCAGCAGCAATACCTAGAAGACCACCGATAATAAAGCCCATCACGTGGTTTTCTGCAAAAATCCCAATTTTATCTTTTAACGCGTTTGCATCCATGTCTTTGCGAAGTACTGGAATTTTCTTAAGTAGCCAATCAATCGGCATTAAGAAAATACAGAAAATCATCATTCCGTGTGAAACAGTGACACCTGGAATCCCGTTCAACTCTTGAATTTGGCGTTGGTTCGCATCACAAAGGATTAATTCTGTCACAATCTGAATTCCCGCGACAATAAAGGCTAGGTACACATTATGTGTGACACCAATAATTAATACCGCTGTCAAAATTTTCCCCCAAACATTCCATAAATCGACATTCAAGGTTTTCGTCTTATTAATAATGAGCATGATAGCATTAATCCCTAGCTGTAACGGGAACATCAAGAAGGCGAATGGCCATGCCCAAGCAAGTGTCGCCATTGATGTCCAACCACCATCTAAAATACTTAAATTAATTCCAGTTCTTTCCGCAAGGCCCTGTGCTGCCGGGGTTAAAGCTTCAATCATAAAGCCAATAACAATATTCATTCCAAGGAAAGCAACCCCCAGAATAATTCCTGCACTTACCGCGTCTTTCACTTTCATCCGTACAATGAGTCCAATAATAATCATTAACGCTGGAACAAAAACAGCCGCTCCAAGATTCAAAATAAATTGTATGACTGATTGTAATGACTCCATTTTTCCACGCTCCCTTTTCTGGCTTGTTTATTTTAAAGCATTAATTAGTTTTTCTGTTTCTTCTTCCATTCCCATACCTGTTAAAAAGGCAATACCATTCAGTGTTGGAATATCATATTCTTTATTGGCTTTAGTGATTGCGACATAAACTTCACTTGTTCGAACGTGTTGATCGAGTGACTTAATATCAACAGCTTCCACAGTTGCACGAACTCCTTTTTCTTTTAAAATCCGTTCTACTTTTGATGCGACTGTTTGACTTGTTGCTACTCCAGAACCACATGCTACGATAACTTTTTTCACTGTAATCACTCTCCAAATTGTTTTTTTAGAAACGTACATAATGAGGCACTTTCATTGATTTCTTTCAGTTGTTCCACAAACGCTGCTTCCATGAATTTCTCCATGATACTTGAAAGCAGTGGAACTTGATCTTTTGGTTGTTTGATTCCAAGCATAAAAATGACTTCCACATCAATCCATTTCTCGCTTGATCCCATCTGGATAAATGGAATTGGTGTAGAAAGCTTATTTACCAGTACAAAAGGACGTTTGACATAAATCGTATCTGTATGAGGAATAGCCATTTTAATTCCATTCATCTCTAGTCCAGTAGGAAAAACGACTTCTCGGCTTGTTACCGCTTCTTTAAAAGTTGCTTCTACATACTGTTCTTTTTCTAAAATCTTGCTAGTGCATTCAAAAAGTTCTGCCTGATTTTGGTAAGTAGAATTTATCAGGGTTAATTCTTTTTGAAACAAATCATGGTAATCCACGTACCGCTCACCCCCTTTCAAGGATTTCAACAATGTTATTTTTGTTAGTAGAAACTAAAATTTCTGCTAATTTAGCTGGTTGTAAAAAAACTTCATTTAGTTTTAGTAACAATGGAATATGTTTATTTTGTTCGGATGGCGCGAGTGCAATCATCATTTTGACAAGCTGATTATTAGGTGTTTTTGTAGCTGTTTTAAGAATCATTAGTTGAATATCTTGTTTTTTTGCACCACTGATGGGTTTAGCATGTGGCAAATAAATATTCGGACCAATCATCATTTGCTCATAATTTTGATAGAATATTTCTTCACATGTGTTGATGTAACAGGAATCCACCGTTCCTCTTTCCAGCATTGGTGCGAACGCCGCTTGAACTAAATTTTCCCACTCGGAGGTGCTCTCTAAAAAATGAATTTGGTCTGCACCCATTTGCAGTTCTTTTGACTCTTCCTTCTCAGTTGGTAATTCTTTTTTATTAAAAAATGATTCTACTTTAGCTTGAACTAAGCGAATATTTTCTTCGGGAATTTCATCTTTTAGCATCGCGAGAAGTTCTTTTGTTTTTTTATGGCTGTCCATTTCAATCGCTTTATCAACTTGTTCTCTTAGTATTTGGCGGCTGTCTTTACTTAGGATGGACGGAATAACAAAAATCGTTGCGTTACTTTGAACAGGAACGGTGGTAAAAATAAAATCGACATCTCTAGCAACTGTATTTAACTGCCTGACCGCATAAGCTCCTTGAAAATCGATATTTGGAAACATCATTTTTAAGTTTTCAAGTAATAATTTAGAAATCGAAGTGCCGCTTTTACAAAGTACTACTGCTCGGAAAATGGGGTGCTTGGTTTCTTCAATTTGATACATCCAGCCAAGCACAATCATCGAGAGGTAGACAATTTCTTCCTCTGACCAAATATGTCCGACCAACTTTTCGAACGGTTTCGATGCCTTTGCTACAATATTAAATGTTGGGGTGTATTCTTTAATAAATTGCTTTTTTAGTGGATTGTTAATTTGGAAACCTAGGATTGTTCGATAAATTGCTGGCCGGACATGTAAAATCACTTTTTCTTTAAACTCATTTTTTTTAACAATTTCAATAGCAAAGTACATTTCAAGCAAACGAATAAATTCATCTACCGCATAGGAAATTTCTTCACTGTCTGAGAAATGAAGCGCCGATTCGACTAGATTAGATGCAAGGACTTGCAAAGATAAGTAAAGCAAATCATTTTCGCTTAAAAAGTCATAACCCCAGAACATTTCTTTCATAATTGGGAATTCGCGGGTGTTTTTAATGTCATACATCTCAATTTTAAAAGTCCACTTCTTTGTCGTAACTTTGGAGCGTTTGATGATTCCGTGGAGAATATAAGGTAATTCTTCCATTTGCTCATCTGTAAAAGTAATTTGGAGCTTACTTTCTACTTTCTCCAATCGTTTTCTCAATAAAAATACTTCATTTACAGTAATTAACTTTTTTTCATCCAGTACAAACTTTCCGTATGGCGTCTGGATAACTTCGCGAATTAGTTCTGCAAGTAAATTACGAATCAAAAATTCTGAACCCGTAACCGCATAACCATCTTTTCGCGAATAATCTAATTGGATTTCAAATTCATGTAAGTTTTCTTTAATACTCCTTACATCGGTTAACATCGTATTTTTACTTACATAAACATACTCTGCCAGTGCTCCTAGAGACATATAATGATTATGCAGTAATAATTTAATCATAATCAGTTTGCGACGGATATTAACTTCATAAAAAGAAAATAACTGTTGCTCTTCAGCAGTTAACAACCGGTAACAAGCTTCCCTACAGGCATCGGTAACAAAAATCATGTCATGGTCAATCAAAATTGGTTCTGACTTTAGTAGATGGTTTATTTGTGTAATCTGTGTGCTAATCGCTTCTTTTGATACTTTGAAATTTTTGGACACATTTTTTAGATTCACTTGTCGATTTAAGAGCAGATAAGTAATTAATTCCTTACAATTCTGTTCCATCTACTTTCCCCTCCCTTAATTTAATAGTAAATGATAACCCTTACATAAAAATGCTTATTCATCACAACTTATCTTTTGGCAGAAAGAATTATTGTGATGAGTTATTTTTCAAGGTTACTTTTTATTATAGATTAGAAGAATTTTAGGGAACAGATGAAAAAGGTCACTTAAACAACAAAAAACCCCAAAAATATTTTTTAGGGTCTACTGTTTTTCCAGTATAATTCTTTTTATAATTTGTGCAACCTCGGTGGCTTCTCGTTCACTCAACCTGGCAAAAGTAATTCGTATCATTGGTTCTTTTACACCAAATAGAAATCCTGGCATAATAAGTAAATTGTTATTTGCAAAAACATCAAAATCACGAATTGAGCGGAACTCCACCGGTAATTTTACCCACAAATGAAAACCACCTTCTGGCTTATTGTAAATCAGTTTATTAGGTAAGGTTTCTTCCAGTGCAGCGACTAAATAGCTCCTACGCTCTAATAAAATTTGCTGTAATTGTTTTAAGTGAGCATCGTATCCGACTGTATTTAAAACTGCATTTGCTAACACTTGCGGGAAAATACTCAATCCAAAGTCCATTTCATTTCTAGCGAGCGCAAGCCGTTCTATTACTGCAGCTGGTCCAATTAGCCAACCAATCCTCGTCGTTGATCCCATAATTTTTGAAAGCGAACCAATATATAAAACATTATCCGCATCTAGTTGTTTGAGTGGCACAGGAATAGTTGCATCTAAGGCAGCAAGCTCTGAAAATGGATCATCTTCTACAATCGGTATTTGCAAATGAGCGCAGACTTTCACCAGTTCCTTTCTTCGCTGTAAACTCATTACTAGTCCTGTTGGATTTTGGAAGGTTGGATTTACAAAAACCATTTTCACACGATGTTTATGATATAACTCTTTTAATTCTGAAATAACAACGCCCTCCGCATCCATTGGCAAAGCAAAAATTCTTAATCCCGCTGATTGAAATAAGGATAAGGAATAAAAGTAAGAAGGCGACTCAATCGCAACTGCATCACCAGGTTTTAATAAGCATTGTGTAATCAAAAACAAGGCTTGCTGGGCACCAGATGTTACCAAAATTTGTTCTGATCTAGTTTTTAAACCGTACGAAGTTTTCATTTGTTGTTCAATCGTTACTCGAAGTGGCTGATATCCTGCTGCATCCTCTAGCTGTTCTTCTGCAATAAATGACTGCCAAGAAAGGCTTGGTGTTTCTAATTTTGGTGTCATTTCTAGTGGGAGTTCCCCAGTTGCCGCATCAATTACTTTAGCCGAAAGATCCTTTTCCATTATTCCAGCTTGTCGCGCATAAGGAACACTTGGCGTAAAACCACCTTGCGTTAAATAGTGGCGCCAATTGGTAGACTGCCCCGCAAAAAGCCCCCATTTTTCAGCGTTAACGATTGTACCACTTCCTTGCTTTCTAACGATGACAGCTCGAGCGGTTAATTCATCCAGTGCACGCACAACCGTAGACCGGTTCACGCCAAGGATAGCAGCAAGTTTTCTTTCGGGTGGTAATTTTTCTTCAGGTAAAAGCTCCCCGTTCATAATTTTTGTTTCAATTAAATCAACTATTTGTAAATAAATCGGTAATTTTGAATCAGTAGTTAGGCGCCACATTCGTTTTTATTCCTCCCACTAAAATTGGATGGAGAAAATAACATCCAATTGGCCGTTTGTAAGAAATGGCTTTTAGCTTATCATAATAATCAGGTAATTTCAATTAAGTTGATGGAGGTTGTTCCTATGGAGAAAAAAGTTGGTACAGATAGAGTAAAACGCGGAATGGCGCAAATGCAAAAAGGCGGCGTCATTATGGATGTTGTTAATGCAGAACAAGCAAAAATTGCCGAAGCTGCTGGTGCAGTTGCAGTTATGGCACTTGAACGTGTTCCTTCCGATATCCGTGCGGCGGGTGGAGTAGCTCGTATGGCAGATCCTCGCATAGTAGAAGATGTCATGAATGCTGTTTCCATTCCTGTTATGGCAAAAGCGCGAATTGGTCATATTACGGAAGCTCGTGCTTTAGAAGCAATGGGTGTTGATTATATCGATGAAAGTGAAGTATTAACTCCTGCTGATGATGAATTTCATTTGTTAAAATCAGATTTTACTGTTCCATTCGTATGTGGTTGCCGTGATATCGGGGAAGCATTGCGTCGAATTGGTGAAGGAGCTGCGATGCTTCGTACTAAAGGGGAACCTGGAACTGGCAATATCGTGGAAGCTGTCCGTCATATGCGCCAAGTAAACAGCCAAATCCGTCAAATTGCTAGTATGACAGATGATGAATTAATGGTTGCAGCAAAGAATTTCGGTGCTCCTTATGAATTAATCAAAGAAATTAAAACACTTGGTAAACTTCCAGTTGTTAATTTTGCTGCTGGTGGAATCGCTACTCCGGCTGACGCAGCGTTAATGATGGAACTAGGAGCTGATGGCGTTTTCGTAGGTTCTGGTATTTTCAAATCCGATAATCCAGCTAAATTTGCCAATGCGATTGTCCAAGCAACGACTTATTATACGGATTATGAATTAATCGGCAAACTTTCGAAAGAGTTAGGTTCGCCGATGAAAGGAATCGAAATGTCCCGCCTTAATCCAGAAGATCGCATGCAAGATCGGAGTTTTTAATATGAAAACAATCGGTGTTCTTGCAATTCAAGGAGCTGTTGATGAACATGTGCGCATGATTAAATCTGCTGGTGCTATTCCTACAAAAGTAAAGCACGCAAGCGATTTTGCTAAACTTGATGGTCTTATTTTACCTGGTGGAGAAAGTACGACGATGCGCAAAATAATGAAGCATTACGACTTAATGGAACCTGTCAGAGCATTTGCGAAAGATGGGAAAGCAATTTTTGGTACTTGTGCTGGACTTGTTCTTTTATCCAAAGAAATTGAGAGTGGCGAAGAGAGTTTAGGCCTTATTGATGCAACTGCTGTCCGTAATGGCTTTGGACGGCAGAAAGAAAGCTTTGAAGTTGAGTTACCTGTTGAAGTATTTGGATCAACTTCTTTTGAAGCAGTATTCATCCGTGCTCCTTATTTAACAGCCCCAAGCAAAAATGTCACTGTGCTAGCAACGATGGATGATAGGATTGTAGCAGCAAGACAAGATAAAATATTAGTAACAGCCTTCCATCCTGAATTAACAGATGATAATCGCTGGATGCGTTACTTTTTAGAAAAAATCGTATAAAAAAACAGTAGACTCACGCGAGTCTACTGTTTTTTGCTAATTATTTGTTTACTGCTTGAGCGGCAGTAATTAGTGTTAAATTATAAACATCGTCTGTATTACAGCCACGAGACAAGTCATTAACCGGCGCATTTAAACCTTGTAAAATCGGGCCAACTGCTTCAAAATTACCTAAACGTTGCGCAATTTTATAGCCAATATTTCCTGCTTCTAAACTCGGGAAGATGAATACATTCGCGTCCCCTTTAATAACAGAACCTGGTGCTTTTTTCTCAGCAACAGTAGGAACAAATGCTGCATCAAATTGGAATTCGCCATCAAGTGTAAGTTCTGGCGCTTTTTCTTTTGCAAGTGCAGTTGCTTCTACAACTTTTTCTGTCTCATCGGATTTTGCAGAGCCTTTTGTTGAGAAACTTAACATAGCAACACGTGGATCAATACCGAAGATTGCCGCCGTTTCCGCACTAACAATGGCATTCTCAGCTAAGTCTGCTGCAACTGGTGCGATATTGATTGCTACATCACTGAATAAGTAGCGTTCTTCCCCACGAACCATAATCATTGCCCCAGCCACTTTACTTACGCCTGGTTTTGTTTTAATAATTTGTAGTGCTGGACGAACTGTGTCGCCTGTAGAATGAGCCGCACCACTTACTAATCCTTCTGCTTTACCTGTGTATACAAGCATAGTTCCAAAATAGTTTGGATCTGCAAGCATTTTACGAGCAGCTTCTTCGGTTGCTTTACCTTTACGGCGTTCCACAAATGCAGCCACTAATTCATCAAAAAGTGGATCAGTTGCAGGTTCATGAATAGCGATTCCTTCAACAGAAACACCAATTTCTTTCGCTACTGCTTCTACTTCGCTTTTATTTCCAAGTAAAATCGGTGTAACAATGTTTTCTTTTTTTAGTCGTGCAGCTGCTCCAACGATACGTTCATCCGTACCTTCTGGAAGTACAATGCGCACGTTTTTCCCAGTAACTTGTCCTTTAATCGTAGTAAATAAATCACTCATGTGTTATTTTCCTCCATTAATATAAAATGTTATAGATACTATTTTACTATAAAAACAAGCAACTTGATAGGTAAAAACCGATTAAAAACAGCTCTGGCACTTATTTCCGTGTATCAATACAGACGTAAAAAGGCATGACATTAAGACAAAAGAGCTATCCCTTGTTAGGAAATTTTTTTGCTGTTATACCCTACTATTTTGGTGTATAGCAAATTAAATTGAAAAAAAGCTTCATATTAAATTGCATTCGTGATAAAATGAACATAGTTGATAATGATTATCATATTCATTACATATTTTAAAAGGAGGCCTGTTTGATTATGCAATTAAATGAAACTTCCATTGGTGATAAAGTTCGAATTTCCGAGTTAAAACTTGAAAATTCGATGCTTAAACGTCGCCTACTCGCGCTTGGTTGCGATGAGGGTTGTGAAATTTGTATCAAACAAAAAGGATTATTTGGCGGACCGTATACGTTTGAAACAAAAGGACAATATATTAGTATCAGGCAATGCGATGCTTGTGCCATTGTGGTGGAACGCAGATGAGTCAAAATACGTTTTGTTTACTAGGAAATCCAAATACAGGAAAAACATCTCTATTTAATGCACTAACTGGCTCTTATGAATATGTTGGAAACTGGAGCGGAGTAACGGTTGAAAAAAAAGTTGGAACCTTGCGTTCGAAAACGGGTAAACTAATTGATTTACCAGGGGTTTATGATTTAAATCCGATTTCCCGAGACGAGACAGTTGTTACACGTTTTTTATTAGAAGAAAAATTTGATTGTATGTTAAATATTGTCGATTCTTCGCAAATTGAGCGAAACTTAAATTTAACGATTCAATTGCTTGAGTTTGGTGCCCCTGTTGTTATGGGACTAAATATGATTGATGTCGCAGCAGGTCGAGGCATTCATTTAAACATTCAAAATCTCGCTAAAAAACTCCGGATTCCGATTTTACCAGTCGTTGCTAGATCTGGCAAAGGAACCGATGATATTTTAACGACATTGTCCGAAAAACACGTCGCACCAGCGATTCCACTAGTTTTACCGTACGGGCAACAAGCTGAAAAAGCCATTAGCGACATTCAAAATTTAACAAAAGATTTAATCCCTGCAAAACAGTCTCGGTGGCTGGCTGTACAATTTCTTTCAAAAAATGAAGTTACGGAAGAATTCTTAGCGACTAATTATGCTTTTGAACAACTTGTTTCCATTCGAAGTGAGCTCGAGGAAGCGCTTGATGACAAACTAGAAAATCATTTTCACCAAGTTCGTGTTACTTATATTCAAGATATTTGTTTGACTTCCGTTGAATACACACGCACTTCTGATATCCCGCTATCTGACAAACTAGATAAAATTTTCACGCATAAATGGTTAGGAATCCCCATTTTCTTAGGGATTATGTGGTTGATTTTCCAAATAACCTTTACTTGGGTTGGCGCCCCGCTGTCTGACTTACTTGACGGCTTTATCGGCGGCACGTTTACTGACTTTGTAACATCGTTTTTAAATACCATTGGTGCATCTGGTTTTATTATTGACTTGATTGCGGATGGAATTATCGCTGGTGTTGGTGGCGTTCTCGTTTTTGTTCCGCAAATTTTAGTCATCTTTTTCTTCATATCTGTCCTAGAAGATTCCGGTTATATGGCGCGAATTGCCGTTGTGATGGACCGTGTCATGGAAATATTTGGTCTTAACGGAAAAGCATTTATCCCAATGATTATTGGTTTTGGTTGTAACGTTCCTGGAATTATGGCAGCAAGATCCATTGAGGAATCCAAAGAACGTATGCTCACGATTCTTGTTTCTCCTTTTATGTCATGTTCGGCACGCCTTCCAGTATATGCACTTTTCGTCGGCGTATTCTTTGAGCAGTATCAAGCGCTGGTCGTTCTTTCACTTTATGTCATTGGTATTTTAATGGCGCTAATCGTCACTAAGATTCTTTCTAAAACACTGCTTAAAAAAGATAATTCCGTATTCGTCGTGGAGCTACCACCTTACCGTCTCCCTTCACTAAGAACATTATGGCGTAGCACTTGGGAAAAAGGAAAAGGATTTTTACGCAAAGCAGGAACATTTATTTTTGCCGGTTCGGTGATTATTTGGTTACTCAATTATGCTGGTCCTTCTGGTTTTGGCGTTCCGATGGGAGAAAGTTTCTTAGCAATTATCGGCGGTGTCCTTGCACCACTACTCGTTCCACTTGGTTTTGGAACTTGGCAAGCTGGGGCAACACTGATTCCCGGATTTTTAGCAAAAGAAGTCGTTGTTTCCACGATGGCAATTATTTATGCAGTTGGGGAAAGCTCGATGGGGAGTGTGGTTAGTACGTTCTATACCCCGCTATCCGCTTACTGCTTTATGTTATTTATTCTTTTATACATTCCTTGTCTGGCAACGGTCGCTGCAATTCGAAAAGAAACTAGTTCGTGGAAATGGACTGCCTTCTCTGTCGCCTATCCACTTGTAACAGCATATGTACTTGTATTTCTTGTCTATCAAATTGGTAGTTTGTTCATTTAAGGAGGATATTTTAAATGAGTATTATCGTTAACTTATTGCTCGGTGGCGCCATTTTCGGCTATACCATTTATGCGATTATAAAATTTGTAAAACGTAGTAAAGAAGGCAAATGTGGCGGCTGCGAGTTGGAAAAAGCTTGTAACTGCGAATCTGAAGAACATACTAATTTGGATCATATATTTAAATGAAAAAGAAGAGCTGAATGGATTTCATTTGGCTCTTCTTTTTCATTTAGGCTTAATCATCACTTCGACAATTTCATATGGATTTCCTAACCGCGGAAAGGCTTTTTGGTGAAAACTTCCGGCTCCTAAACCTGCGGATATAATCATCGTTTTTCCGTCTTTCGTATGTTCACCGTATACAAATTCAGGTAATATAAACCGTTGTGGTCCTGGCGCAATCGCTCCAATATTAGTAAAAGGAATCCGAACAATCCCACCGTGTGTATGGCCACTTAATGTTAAATCAAAGTCATTTGCCACATAAAGCTCAAAATAATCTGGCATATGCGAAAGTAGTACTTGATAGTATTTAAAATTTTGTTGTTCTTTCAATTTTGCCAATCCTTCTTCATAATAAGGATAATCATACGTCAAATTTGCACTACTCCGTAAACCAGACATTTGAAATTTTTGCCCGTCTACATCAATGGTCACAGTTTTATCTTCTAAATTAGTGACGCCAGCTTCTTCTAAAAACCGCTTATAGTCATCTTCGTACGCATCTTTAATATCGTATTCATGATTCCCTGGTGAAAAATAAACAGGAGCTATTGTTGTTAATTGCTTCACTAATGACTTTGGAATACTATCACCTTGCTCATCAAAGAGATCTCCGGTAATCGCAATTACATCTGGCTTCAATTCTTCCACCTTTGCTACAAGTTTACTATTATTTTCACCAAACTCACTAAAATGCAAATCAGATAATTGTACCAGCTTTATTTCTTTTTCGATTTTAGTGGATGTAACATCATATTGCTTTACAGTCAACCGCGTTCCAGCAAACCACCCCACAACAAGTAAGGCAATCATCACACCCAATATAATAACCAACTTTATCTTCCTCGTCATTTTTTCACCTCTACGTTGCTGTTTCGATTTATTTTTATTGACTTTCATTTTTTAAATGCCCCTATCAAACACAATTACTTTCATTATAACCCACATTAAGTTGTGACTCAAAATGAACAAAATTTGAAGCAAGTATTAAAACCTTTTAGAGTTAACCTTTTTGGGGAATCCGCTTTATGTGAAGCTAGGTGTAAAAAACATCGGATTGACATAAGCTTAATATAGTATATAATAAAATTATAAATACTTATAAAAAATATAAAAAAACTTAAAATAGATTATAATAGGTGGAGATATTATGAACCAAAAAGAAAGAATACTTGAAGAACTGAAGTTGCTAGAGAGCCAGAAAACTATTTCTCAGGAAGAACTCATGCGCATTTTTTCTATTTCAAAAGATACAGCTCGACGTGATATTGTAAAACTAGTTGAAAGTGGGTTGGCAGAACGCTATCCAGGTGGGGTGTCACGACCAATTTTAAAACCACAAATAGAAAGCTATACAAGTAGGTTAGTTCTACAGAGTAAACAAAAACAGGGAATCGCTTATGCAGCTGGTAAATTAATAAAAAATCATATGACAATCTATTTAGATGTTTCAACCACAGTTAATTTTTTGGCTTCAGACCTTGAGCAAAATGATTTAGTAGTAGTGACTAATTCTATGGATAACGCAATATCCGCATCTCAAAATGAAAATAATAAAGTATACTTGCTCGGCGGTTTTTTCCACTTCCATTCGCACGTGCTATCCGGTGAGCCCGTTTTAGATCAACTCAAACAATTTAATTTTGATTTTGCTTTTATTGGAGGGACAGGAATAACGGAAGCAGGTGTCTTTTACTCAGAACTTACAGATGTTTACATGAAACAAGAGATTATCAGAAATTCCGAAAAAGTATACTTATTAATGGATACTACCAAAGTTAATAAAAAGACTGCATTTAAAATTGATTTTTCTGGAATTGATGGCGTAATAACAGATGGGCCGTTACCAAAAAATTTAATGCAGCACCTTATTTCTAAAGAAGTGGAAGTTATATCATTGAAAGGATAGTGAAAGTAATGGCAATGATCAAAAACGTGAAAGTTTATCAGAAAAATGACGTAATGGATGTAACTGTTATTATAGAAAAAAATATAATAAAAGAAGTTTTACCGAGCGATAAATTTGCTCCTGAAAATTATTCAGAAGAGCAAATTTTTGATGGAAAGGGCCAACTGCTGATTCCAGGAATGATTGACGTTCATATTCATGGAGCTAATAATTACAATATGATGGATGGTTCAACAGAAAGCATTCAAGCCGTTTCTATGGCATGTGCAGAAACAGGATGTACTAGCTTTTTAGTTACATCGGTTAGTTCCTCTTTGGAAGACTTGATTCAAATGATTAAGCAAACAAAAAAAGTGATTGGAAAAGAGAAAGGCGCAAAAATTGCAGGAATTCATTTGGAAGGCCCCTACCTTAATATAGAAAAAAAAGGTATGCAAAACCCAGCATATTTAAGGCATCCTGATTTAAATGAAATGATACAAATTTTTGATGAAGCAGACGGTTTGATTAAAATGGTAACTATTGCTCCGGAATTGCCTGGTGGTATTGAACTAATTGAATTCTTGAAAAAAAGAGATGTCGTTGTTGCAATTGCGCACTCCAATGCAACTTATGAAGAGGCACAGAATGCTTTTGAAAAAGGGGCAAGCCACATTACTCACTGCTTCAATGCAATGCCGACAATCCATCATAGATCACCAGGACTCGTTACAGCAGCTTTGGAAAACGATTCGATTAGTGTTCAAACAATTGTAGACGGCGTACACCTTCACCCTGGAATTGTGCGTCTCATTCATAAAATTAAAGGACCAGATAAAGTCGTTCTTACTACTGACGCCCTTCAAGCTATGGGAGTTGGCGATGGCGCGTATATTTTTGGTGGTCATCAAGTAACTGTCAAGGAAGGAATAGCACGCTTAGAAGACGGAACCTTAGCTTCAAGTACCGTGACGATGAATAAATCTTTACGGTTAAGTACGGAGTTTGGTATTAACTTGCAAGATTCTATTCAAATGGCAACAAGTACGCCAGCAACTATTTTAGGAATGGAAAATTTGGGCCAAATTGAAGAAGGTTATATGGCTGACTTAGTTTTACTTGATAACAAATTTGAGGTTCTATGTACATGGATTAATGGTGAAAAATACTGAACCAATATGACTATCAGAGGAGTGGATTATAAAACATGTCATTTTTTAAACACGAAGGAATTGGCTTTAACTATGAAATACAAGGAGAGGGCATACCACTTTTGTTTCTTCATGGATTAGGTGATAATTTAGAATTTGCTTTTGAAACATTTAATAAAGACGAAAAAATTCAATTAATTTCAATGGATCAAAGAGGTCATGGGAAAAGCGGACATGACTCTAAAAAACTTAGCTACGATAGATTGGCAAGTGATGCTTTAGCGTTAATGGATTATTTAGGGATACAGCATTTTTATGTCGGTGGATTATCTATGGGCGCTGGTGTTGCATTGAATTTAGCAGTTCATGAGACAAATAGAGTGTCGGGGTTGATATTACTTAGGAGTTCTGCGACAGATGAGCCGATGAAAAAAGAAGTGATAGAATGGTTTAGAACAGTAAGTAACTATTTGCCGAAAAAAAACGGAAAACAGTTATTTGAACAGGATCCGATATTTCAATCTATAAAAGATACCTACCCTAAAGCAATTGATACTTTTGAGCGATATTTTGAAGATGAGGCCTCTGTTCATTACTATAAAAAATTTATTGATATACCTAAAGATAGTCCGATAAAAAACAAAAGTGAACTAACTAATTTAACCATTCCAGTCCTTATACTTTCCAATAAGCATGATGTGATTCATCCGATTGAATATAGTTTGTTTTATGAACGATATATTGAAAATTCCAGTTATTTTGAGCTCACACCTAAGACAGTTGATGCAGAGAAACATAAATTGGAAATAGATACCTATATTAAAACCTTTATTATAGGTATCCAAAAAACGGTGTATAAAAGTTAGTATAGCCGTGCGCAAAACTATATTTTAGTTGTACTCTCATAAAGAAATGAATAAGCAGAAATATTCTATATCCCACTTTAGAAATGGCTTTATACAATGATTTCTGCTTGTATTTTATTTTACAGGAGGATTAGAAACTATCGCTGTAATTTTGCCAGTTATTGCCCAAGTTTTCACTTCATTTGGTAAAATAAAATGGTCACCTTTTTTTATAGTTTGGTCTTTACCATCAATTGTAAGCACTGCTTCTCCATCTAAAATACTTACTAATGTGTACGGCGCTTTGGCTGTAAATTCAGCCGTACCATCCACTTCCCACTTGAAGACACTAAAGAAATCATTGGAAACAAAAGTGGTTTCTGTCAAACCGCCACGTGTTTCGGTTTGGATATCTAGTTTCACATCCACATGGGGAGCAGTTGTTACGTCGATTGCTTTATCTAAGTGCAATTCGCGCAAGTTTCCTTCTGCATCTTTACGATCATAATCATACACGCGATAAGTTGTATCAGAACTTTGTTGCGTTTCAAGCACTAAAGTTCCAGTACCCAGTGCATGAATCGTACCGCTTGGAACATAATAGAATTCGCCAGGTTTGATTGCTACTTTGCGAAGTAATTTGTCCCATTCACCATTTTTCGCCCAACTAGCAAATTCTTCCTTGCTAGCTGCTTTATGTCCATAAATCAATTCTGCGCCCGGAGCACAGTCAATGATATACCAGCATTCTGTTTTACCTAATTCGCCATTTTCGTGTGTTTTCGCATACTGGTCATTTGGATGTACTTGAACCGAAAGATCGGTATTTGCATCTAAAATCTTCGTTAAAAGTGGAAAAACAGCTTCTTTCGGATTTCCAAAAAGTGCTGGATTTTCTTTCCATAACTCTGCTAACGTTTTCCCTTTAAATTCGCCATTTTTAACTACAGAAGGACCATTTGGATGCGCGGAAATCGCCCAATCTTCTCCAGTAGTATCAGACGGAATATCATAACCAAAGTAATCATGTAATTTCGTTCCACCCCAAATTCGATCTTGGAAAACAGGGTTTAAAAATAGTGCTTCTGTCATTATCAACTTACCTCCATTCCAGCTTTTCTGCTGGGTTTTGTCTCTTAAAAGTATATACTACTAACCGGGAAGATGCTAGTTATTTCCCGCCTAAAAAGCCTCTTTCTTTTATTTGTTCTGTTAAATTTGGATAGTAAGGTTTATCATAAAATTTCGCTAGTCGTTCAGTATAAGAAACAAAACCTTCTCGTTCTGAAAATGGAATAATTTCTTTATCATAAGCTTCTAGTAAAGACCTCACATCCGTTTGATAAGTTTCCTCAAAATATACAGCTTCTTTGGGTAATCTTGGTTTGACTGGTACTTCAACATCTGGTACTCCAATACAAAGTCCGACTACAGGCATGACAAACTCCGGTAAACCTAGAAATTCAGAGGTAGCAGTAATATTCCTCCTTAATCCCCCAATACAAATCGTACCGTAGTCAAGTGATTCTGCTGCTGTCAACGCATTTTGCATGCTAAGGCCAATATCTGTCGCAGCAACCATAAGCAAATCTTCTTCGCCTGAAATAGCAAAACTTTTCTTATGCATCTCACTTGCCAATTTCACTCGGTAGAAGTCTGCCACGAAGCAAAGAAATACAGAACATTCCGCTATGTAGGCTTGGTTACCACATAGTTCTGCGATTTTATTTTTGCGAGCTTGGTCTTTAATCGCAATAATCGAATAATGTTGACCATTAATCCACGACGGAGCACTTTGAGCAGCACGAATAATTGCAGCTAATTTTTCTTCAGGTATGGTTACTCCTTGTTTATACTTGCGAAAAGAGCGATGCTTTCTAAGCAAAGTTAAAACATCATTCATATTTATGCCTCCCATTTTTTATTTCGTTAATTAAAGTATAGCTTGTTTTAAAGCAATTGTTAATGTTTTCCCTTGTATTTCGTGGAGATATTTTCTACACTTAAGTAGAAAGAGGTGAAAAGGCATGCGCCAACAACAAATTGACTTTAAATGGTTAGAAGAAAACTTTCTGACAGCAAATGAAGCAGCTGCGTTTTTAGGTATATCGAAGCAAGCGCTCCTTTCCCTAGCAAAACGTAATGTGCTTCCCTTTACCAAAAAAGGTAATATGGTTCTCTTTCACCGGATTGATATTGAACTTCGCCTTGAGAAACAACAAAGTTTACGCAAAAAATATCGTCCATTTGAAGCCTAGATTCACAAACAGCGAAGCAGACGAACAAAGTCTGATATGGTACACTTTAGTTAGTGATATTCTAAACAAGGAGTGATACATAGTGAATGAAGCAGTAAAAACATTAGATGGTTGGTTTTGTCTCCATGATTTTCGTTCGGTTGATTGGGCAGCTTGGCGTGAGTTAAATCCAACTAATCAAGAATTGATGTTGAATGAGTTAAGTCATTTTTTAAGTGATATGGAAATTACGAAAAATATCGGTGAAGGGGAACACACAATTTATAGTATCCTTGGTCAAAAAGCAGATCTTGTTTTTTTCACTTTACGCGATTCGCTTGAAACGTTAAATGAAGTCGAAAACAAGTTTAATAAATTAGCTATTGCCGATTACTTATTACCAACTTATTCCTACATATCTGTTGTCGAATTAAGTAATTATCTGGCTTCTCATATGGCTGGAGGCGAAGATCCTTATCAAAACAAAGGTGTGCGTGCTAGACTTTATCCAGCTCTGCCTCCTAAAAAACACATCTGTTTTTATCCAATGAGCAAAAAACGCGATGGTGCTGATAATTGGTATATGCTTCCAATGAATGAACGCCAACAATTGATTCGTGACCATGGCATGATTGGTCGCTCTTACGCTGGTAAAGTACAACAAATTATCGGTGGTTCAATTGGTTTTGATGACTATGAATGGGGTGTCACTTTATTTTCTGACGACGCACTGGAATTTAAACGAATCGTTACAGAAATGCGTTTTGACGAAGCAAGCGCGCGATATGCAGAATTTGGTTCTTTCTTTATCGGAAACCTGTTACCTTCCGAAAATCTATCTAAACTATTTACCATTTAATAAGCAAAAACTGGAATTTCTTGAAACCAATCTTTTTTTATGCAGATTTGTTTTCAAGATTTCCAGTTTTTTTCATTAAACTAACAATTTTGTAAGGATAATTACTACAATTGTCATTCGAGACGATGGAACCGTGTAATTTTTATCGGTAGAATGATACATATACTTAAAAGAATTTAGTTTATCTAAGGAGCGAAAATAATGGAAACAGTTTTACAAGCAAAAAATGTTCGAAAGATTTATGGAATTAAAGGAAATGTCTATACTGCACTTGAAAATATCAGTATTGATATTAAAAAAGGAGAATTCACTGGTATTATGGGGCCTTCTGGGGCAGGGAAATCTACCTTGCTAAATGTGTTATCAACTATTGATAAACCTACTTCTGGTGAGATTATGATTTCCGGACAAGCACTTGAAAACATGGATGAACAACAAATGTCTATGTTCCGCCGTAATAAGTTAGGATTTATTTTTCAAGACTACAATCTCTTGGATACACTCACGATTCGTGAAAATATTATTCTTCCATTAGCACTTGCTAAACAACCTGTAAAAGAAATCGAAGCCAAACTCGTTGTTATTAGTGAAAAATTTGGCATCATAGATATTCTTGATAAATATCCTAGTGAAGTATCTGGGGGACAAAAACAACGTACAGCCGCTTCCCGTGCAATTATTACTTCCCCAAGTTTGATTTTTGCCGATGAACCAACTGGAGCATTAGATTCTAAATCTGCTACCAACTTACTGGAAAGTTTACGTGATTTAAATGAACAAGACAATGCGACAATTATGATGGTTACCCATGATGCTTTCGCCGCTAGTTTTTGTAAACGAATTTTATTTATTAAAGACGGCGAATTATATACCGAAATTTATCGTGGAACAAAAACGCGTAAGGAGTTCTTCCAGAAAATTCTAGACGTCCTTGCTAAACTGGGAGGCGACGCTGATGACGTTATTTGATTTAGCTAAAAAAAATATTCGCCACAATTTTGTCCATTACTTTCTATACTTTGCTTCGATGATTTTTAGTATTATGATTTATTTTACCTTTCTCGTTCTTTCTAAAGACCCCGCCGTTGTTGAACGAATTGATAAATCCACCAAATTATCCACCGCATTTTCCACATCATCTGTAATCTTACTTATTTTTGTAGCTATCTTCATTCTCTACTCAAATAATTTCTTCACTAGAAAACGTAAAAAAGAAATCGGCCTTTACTCTTTACTTGGTTTGCGTAAAAAAGAAATTGGACGGATGCTGTTTTACGAAAATTTCTTAATGGGACTTGGTGCACTAGTAATTGGTATTTTAGCAGGAACATTACTTTCTAAAATATTTGTTACTATTTTGCTGAACTTAATTAATATTGGAAATATTGGTGGCTTTGCTTTTTCATGGGAAGCTGTCATTCAAACAAGTATTGTCTTTTTAATCATCACTTTGTTCACATCGTTTTCAGGTTATCGAATCATCTATCGTACTACTTTACTTGATTTATTCCATTCTGAAGCGAAACGCGAAAAAAGCCCAAAACCATCATTAATTTTGGCGCTACTTTCGTTAATATTTATTGCGCTTGGCTATACTATCGCTGGGCAACCACTTGAATCAAAAGGATCCATCTGGGTAAAACTCGGCTTGCCAATTGGCTCACTCGTTATTTTAGCTTCTGTTATTGTAGGAACAGCTCTCTTCATTACATTCTTCCTACCATATTTACTGGCAAAACTGCGAAAAAATAAAAAGCTTTTTTATAAAGGTAGCAATATTATCTCTACATCACAATTAACATTCCGAATCTCATCCAATGCTAAAACGTTAATTGTTATTTCTATTCTTAGTGCTACAACACTTTCTGTTATTGGTACAATCAGCAGCATTTACTATCAAGCAAATAAATCTGCAAGTACAACTGCACCATCTAGTTTTGAATATGTCATTCCAAAAGATGCTTCTAACAATGAAAAAATTATCCAAACAGCTGGAAGCGACCCGGAACACCCAATAGAATATCAACAAGAAAGTACTTATTATATTGTTCCAGCCAAGGAATCTAACCCAGATTTTATTGAATATAATATTAACGAAGGTTTCCCAGTTATTTCAGAATCTAATTATAATACCCTTGTGAAAAAGCAAGGAAACAACGAAAAGGCTGCCAATCTAAAAGAAAACCAAGCTCAAATGGTTCTCTCATTCATGTATGATGAACGTTCTAAAAAAGAAATGATTGGCGAAAAATATACATTAATGACAGCTGGAAATCCAACAGTTCAAATCAAATCTGTTGTGCAAGACTCTCCACTTGGCACCGTTCAAGGATTACTTGTTTTACCAGACAGTCAAATAAAAAAAATCGCATCTGACAAACATAATAAACCAGTTAAGCTTGAATCCATATCTGTCCAAAATGCAAAAAAAGCACAAGAATTAGCTGGAAAAGTACAGGCTGTGACTCCAAAAGATAGTATGCTTCTTTCTTATAGCACCACTTATCAAGGAATCATTACCATCACAGGTGTCCTTCTCTTCATCGGAATGTTCATCGGTTTTGTCTTCTTAGCGGCAACAGGAAGCATCATTTACTTCAAACAATTAACGGAAGCTTACAATGACATCGGTACATTTGATATCCTACAAAAAATCGGGCTTAACCGAAAAGACATTCGAAAAACACTTGCTAAGCAGTTGCTAGTAGTCTTCTTAATTCCGTTAGTTATCGGTATTTTGCATAGTAGTTTTGCGCTAGTTGGCCTTTCTCATATGTTAGGTCTAGATTTAACGATGCCAGTTATCATCTCCACTGGAATTTACACACTGATGTATATTGTCTACTATTTCCTTACTTTAAATAGTTACACAAACATAGTTGTAGGTAAAAAACAGTAAACAGTATAATAAAAAATAGAAAAGCAGGAATCATTGTGTCAAGCCATTTCGAAAAGTGACTTTATACAAGGTTCCTGCTTATTTTTATTTCGTATCTGAGTCGGTTATTTTTTAGCGATATAAGCAAATATGCTAGAAATAAAAGCCGAAGCACCCATCAGAAATTGCATTCCAAACACTTGCCGTTCGTTACTGCCAAATGTAATCGATAAATTATCTTTAGCGAAATCAATCCAATTTGTCACGGATAGATAATTCGTAAATAAAATGAAAGCTGCTCCCATTAGTATTCCGATTAATAAAAAAGATACTTTTCGCCAAGAGAGGAGTGTTACAATCGTAAATACAATCGCCATAAAGCAAGCGAAGTATGCATCTAGAGGCATCGTAAATAGATAACCCTCTTTTATGCTATCTGAATGGAGTTGTTTAAAAATAGTGATTGCTGCATACACAGAAGTTACTGCACCAATCAGCGAGAAAAATCCTGCTGTATAACGCCATTTGGTCTTCCAACTCTGGTCTGCTTTTACTTCTCGTATAGGGATTTTTGGTGCAATAAGTAATAGTATTAAGATGAGTAGACCCGTGATAAACAGTAAGGTACCCGACCACTCGAATGGTGCATTTTTTTTAATTTCCGCTAATACTCTAATTTGATAGTAGTAAACAGAAAAACCTTGGAACAATGTAAAGCAAAGAACGACGATCAAACTAATAAGCCAAAGCTGTTCTTTTCTTATAAAACTAATTCCTATGATAAAAAGTCCTAATCCAAATAATAGTATCACCCAATAATTCCAGACGATGACAAAATTATTCTCTTCCGCACTAAAATAACCTACCAATACACTAACAAAACTATAAAGCTGTGTAACTCCTAGTGCAATCAGCAAACTACCACATATTCCTCTTAATTTTTCAGGCAATTTTCCCACTTCCCTTCCTATTTGTTGCCTACCATGTTAATCTAAAAATGAGGTGATAAAAATGCACTGGACAATCTGGGACAAAAGCAAGCCTTCACCGCTTGAACTTCTTCTAGAAGCCGATCCTAGCGAAACACAAATTACTCAATATCTAGATAAATCTACTGTTTTCGAGTTAAAAGATGACGAAAAAACAATGGGTGTTGTTTGCTTATTACCAATAAATAACCATCAAATAGAGATTATGAATATCGCTGTTTTGGAATCTATCAGGAATAATGGCCTTGGAAAGAAACTTTTAGAAAAAGCTTTTGACTTTGCTAATTCCTATCATTTTACTGAACTAATCGTTAAAACTGGTAATTCGAGTATTAATCAGCTTGCCTTCTATCAAAAAAATGGTTTTCGAATCCAAAAAATTGTTCCTAATTATTTTTCGGAACAGTATCCAAACCAAGCTATTATCGAAAATGGCATACCTTGCTTAGACCAAATTATTTTATTAAAAGAAATAAAATCCTGATGACATGTATCATCAGGATTTTTTGTTTTCTAGTTAGTCATTAAGCGCCATTTCAGCACGAACAACTGCTGAAATACGTTCACAATATTCATCTGTTTTTTCTTTTGTTGCTGCTTCTACCATAACTCTGACAAGCGGTTCTGTTCCAGATGGGCGAACAAGTACACGACCATTTCCAGCCATTTCAGTTTCTACCTCGCTGATGACTTTACTTACTTTTGGATTATCAGTTACATGGTTTTTATCACTAACGCGAATATTTTCAAGTTTTTGTGGGAAAGTTTTCATTTCAGAAGCCAGTTCCGACAATTTTTTCCCTGTTGCTTTCATAACATTAATTAGTTGGATTCCGGATAAAAGACCATCACCAGTTGTATTATGATCCAAGAAAATAATATGACCGGATTGCTCCCCACCAAGATTATAGTTACCTTCACGCATTGCTTCCACTACATAACGATCTCCAACAGCCGTTTGTACATCCTCAATGTTAAGTTCTTTTAAACCTTTGTAAAAACCAAGATTACTCATGACAGTGGAAACAATCGTGTTGCTATTTAAAAGACCTTGTTCGCGTAGATATTTCGCACAAATGAACATAATTTTGTCTCCATCGACAATTTGGCCAATTTCGTCAATCGCAATTACTCGGTCTCCATCACCATCAAAAGCTAAACCAACATCCGCTTTTTTTTCTAAAACAAAAGCAGCTAGGGCTTCTGGATGTGTTGAACCAACACCATCATTGATATTCAGTCCATTTGGAGATGCTCCCATCGAACTTATATCTGCATCTAGATCTGCAAATAAATGTGTTGCAAGTCCAGAAGTGGCTCCATTAGCACAATCTAATGCGATATGATAACCATTAAAGTCATTTTCAATTGTTTGTTTTAAGTATTGAATATATTTTTGTTTACCTTCAAAATAATCGCTAACGGTTCCTAAACCTTCGCCACTAGGACGTGGTAGTGTATCTTCTGCGGTATCTAAAAGTTGTTCAATTTCTTCTTCTTGGTCATCAGAAAGTTTAAAGCCATCTGAACCGAAGAACTTAATCCCGTTATCATCTACTGGATTGTGACTAGCTGAAATCATCACACTTGCAGATGCTCCTTGTGCTTTTGTTAAATAAGCTACTCCTGGAGTTGAAATGACCCCTAAACGCATTACTTCTATCCCAACTGACACAAGACCAGCGATTAAAGCGGATTCAAGCATTTCACCGGAGATTCGTGTATCCCGAGCAACAAGCACACGCGGATGTTCACCTACATGGCGAGTTAATACATAACCACCCATTCGACCTAATCGGAATGCAAGTTCTGGTGTTAATTCTGAGTTCGCTACCCCTCTAACTCCATCCGTACCAAAATATTTACCCATTTTATTACTCTCCTTCTAAGTCATTCATTATCTAAATGATTTTTGTTTATCGTTTTAGTTTTTACTTTTTCCAAATTCCGGTTTTATCTACTTACTTTCGACCATATACCTGTTATTATACCTTTTTTAAGAAAAAATTTCATCCTTCTGCAGTAAAATCCCTATTTTATTCTATGTAAAAGCGCAAAAGGAGGAGTATGAGACTCTATATCTCATACTCCTTATTCTTATGTGTTTTTCGATGGAACCGTATTTTGTGCTTCTTTTTCTGTAATTATAAAGTCAGCTGATATTGGATTAATAACATACGCGACATTATCAGGCAAACCATTTAGTTCTAGCGGAACCGAGAAGTCCCCTGTTTTGCCTTTACTTAAGTTAGCAATAACGCTCAAATCTTTTACAGTAACATTATCCACAACTTTTTTCTCACCAGTAATAGTTACCGAGACTTTACCGTTTGCTGGTGTAATCATTTGTGCGTCTAAGGTGTTTTTTAAACCACTCATGTACACTTGCATATTGGAGAAAGACTTAGATACTTTAGAATTGGTGTCGCTATCCCCTCGATCATCTGTCGCTGTCTTGTTGGAGTCCGAATCATTTTTATCTTCTGAGGTGCTTGATTCGCTATTTGCTTCAGACTTTTTTACAGTTTTTATTTTAACCTCAATTGTCGTTGGTTGAACTGATTTTGCTCCATTTGGGACCGGAACAGTCACTTCTTTAACGGTATCCGCTTTTATTTTAGTTACATCGATTGGGATTTCTATTTCTTTAATTTTATCAAGGACCGCATCATCGCCGACCACAACAACTTCTGACTTATCAGGCGTCATGCTAGAGATTTCAATATCGCTCTCTGGTGTTCCTTCTTGTTTAATTTTAACTGGGACGGATTTCCCCACTTTCTCAACGGGAACAGTGACTTCGACTTCTTGTGGACTAACCTCTACATCTAATTTATTCAAATTGCTATCAAATACAGAAACAGTTGCTTTATCGGTGAATTCCGATTTATGCTTCCCGTCATCTTCCAAAGTGGCTTTCACATAGGCGATTTGCTCAATGGTATCTTTTGCGCCTGTGATAGATACTTTTTTAGGATCAATGACCGGTGTTCCTGCTTGATATCCATCCGCAATGACTGATTTACTTAATTCAACATCAACAGAGAATTTTTTCGTCACTTTTTCTTGCACATTGACGTTTACTGAAGCTGGATCCACTTTTACTTTGAGTCTATCTGAGACGTCTTTTACTTGTAGTTTCACTTCTTGTGTCCCAATCGACGCATTTTTCAAATCTGCGTAAACAGTGAAATCTTGCTGTGCTTTAGCCGATTGGACAATACTTCTTGGTCCAGAAATGGTCACTGTGACTGTCTCTGGAACGCCAGAAATGTATAAATTCGTTTTATCATAATAAACTTTTACAGGTACGTTTTCGATTACTTCTGTATCACTTGAGGCACTAGTTGAAAAGCTAGTTGTATCTTTATTGCTTGCGTTGACTGATGTGAAAAGGATGGCTGCAAGTAATAAAGCTATAATCCGAATCGACCACTTGTTATTTAAAATTCGATCCATCATTCGCTTTTGCCTCCTTTCCATTTAGAAAAGATAGAAGGTTTTTTAACGGTCACTGTGACTAGTTCTCTTAGAAGAATTTTATGTAATTCTTCTTCGGAAACATCACGGAAAAGTTCTCCGCCTTTCGTTAATGAAATTCCGCCTGTTTCTTCGGAGACAACAATCGTGATACTATCTGTCACTTCACTAATCCCAAGTGCAGCCCGGTGACGTGTCCCAAGTTCTTTGGATAAGAATGGACTATCAGAAAGCGGTAAATAACTTGCCGCCGATGCGATTTCATTTCCTTTAATAATTACAGCTCCATCATGAAGCGGTGTATTTGGAATAAAAATATTAATTAATAGCTGGGAAGAAATTTTTGCATTGAGTGGAATCCCTGTTTCGATGTAGTCATCCATCCCTGTATCACGCGCAACAGAGATTAACGCTCCGATACGACGTTTTGCCATATATTGGGTAGACTTCTCGATAGATTCAATTAAATGGTGCTGTTCACGCTCAATTCTTGAACCATAGCGGGTAAAAATATTCCCTCGACCAAGCGTCTCTAAAGCACGGCGCAATTCTGGTTGGAAGATAATAATAATTGCAAGGAATCCCCAAGTAAGCATTTGATCCGTAATCCATTCTACTGTATGGAGACCAAAAAATCCGCTTAATAGTTTTACTGCAATGATAATAAAAATACCTTTTAATAACTGAACTGCTTTTGTCCCTCGGATCAGCATGATCACTTTATAAATTACAAACCATACGACAAGAATATCTACAATGTTTGCTAGATAATGCAATATCGACATATTGGAAAAATCCATCACTTCACCTCCGCGCCTTTTGTAAACCGTTTATGCTAATTTGCTAGTCATTTAATTGTTCACTTTCTTTATTATAGCATAAGAGCCCGGATGGAAAAAGGAATCATCCCGCCAAAAATTGGAAAGATTTGTTAAAGAAAAAAACTTACCTAAAACGATTTTTACTGTTTTAGGTAAGTTTTTCATTACGAGATTGGGATAGTTACTGTTGTTTTTAGTAAATAGTTTTTCTTGTACATTTCTAAATCTATCGGCTCCCCGTGACATAATTTAATCGTCACATCACCTTCTGCAACATTCACTTCTAGCAAGCGATCGCGGAAGTTGATTTTAAAACGATAGTTGTTCCAGCCTGTTGGTAAAAACGGCGCAAATCTAAGTTTACCTTCTGAAATTCGCATACCAGCAAAACCTTGCACAATCGAAAGCCAACTGCCTGCCATAGATGTAATGTGGAGACCATCTTCCGTATCATTATTAATGTTGTCTAAATCAAGGCGAGCGGTTCGTTTATAAAGTTCCACTGCTTTATCATACTTGCCAATTTCAGCTGCTAAAACCGAATGGACAGCAGGCGATAAGCTTGATTCATGGACTGTCAACGGTTCATAAAATTCAAAATTACGTTGTTTCGTATCAAAGTCAAAGTCATCATGGAATAAATACAACCCTTGCAGAACATCTGCCTGTTTAATGAAGCAAGAACGCAAAATTTTATCCCAAGACCAGTTTTGATTAATAGGTCTGTCTTCTGCTTTCAGTGTATCTGTTGACCGCAATTCTTTGTCTAAGAATGTGTCGTGCTGAACGAAAATTTGCCACTTCTCATCAAAAGGGTAGTACATTCTGTGCACGATATCTTCCCATTTAGCAATTTCAAATTCTGTAATACCAAAACGTTTTTTCGCTTCAGTGTCTAGATTTTGAAGCGTGTAGCGAATTGTCCACGCGGCAATATAGTTGGTATACCAGTTATTGCTGACGTTATTATCATATTCATTCGGTCCTGTAACCCCGTGAATCATGTATTTATCTAACCGATCAGATAAATGCACTCGGTCAGCCCAGAAACGGGTAATTTCAGTTAGAACTTCGATCCCATCTGTTTTCAAATAGCTGTCGTCGCCCGTATAATTTGTATAGTTATAAATCGCATAAGCAATCGCACCATTTCTGTGGATTTCTTCAAAAGTGATTTCCCATTCATTGTGGCATTCTACACCTGTAAAAGTAACCATTGGATAAAGCGCGCCGTCTAAACCGACTTTCTTAGCATTGATTTTGGCTCCCGCTAATTGGTCGTGACGATATTTCAATAAATTGTGACTGACAGATTTATCGGTTAATGATAAGTACATTGGTAAGGCAAATGCTTCTGTGTCCCAATAAGTTGCACCGCCATATTTTTCACCTGTAAAGCCTTTAGGACCAATGTTTAACCGTGCATCTTCACCATAATATGTCGCAAATAATTGGAAAATATTAAAACGGATTCCTTGTTGCGCGGAATCATCTCCAGCAATTTCCACATCAGCTTTATCCCAGCGTTCGCGCCAACCGGCAATATGCGCTGCGAGAAGTTCTTCGTAAGAGCTTGAGGCAAGTTTATTCAAGATAGCATAACCAGCACCTAAAACCTCTATCTCGGAAAAGTCACGAGAAGTCGTAATTACCACTCGTTTTTCAATTTGCGCCACTTCATTTGCTTTTAAATCAAAATGATACTTATTTTCTGCGTAAAGTGATTTCGTTTGATTTGTTTCGTTGGTTGCATTGGTACGATTTTCCACCACAGCAGAAACAGTAAAACGTGGCGTATCAAAGTTGTTCGGAATCGTTTTTGTAATTAGTGAACTTTTATTCATGTCGGAAAATTGTTCGACTTCTTGCCAAAACATTTCTTCATAGTTAGCATCTTCATTTTGAACATTACCATCTACATAAGAAGTTAATTCGACTGTCGCATCACTTAAAGCTTCCACTTGGTAGCGAATAACTGCCAACTCTTTTGTTTCAACACTTAAAAATCGTTCTGCCGAAACTCGGAAAGATTTATTATTTTTAACTACTATGAAATGACGACTAAGTATCCCTTTTTCCATATCTAAAACAAGCTCAAAATCGCTCACTTCATCTGTGAATAAATCTAGTTTTTCACCATCAAGTCGAACGTCGATTCCAATAAAATTTAGTCCGTTAATGACTTTGCCAAAATAATCTGGGTAGCCATTTTTCCACCAACCAACACGCGTTTTATCAGGAAACCAAACACCTGCATAATATGTTCCAATATGGCCATCACCGGAGTATCCTTCTTCAAAATTCCCGCGCATTCCCATGTAACCATTACCAAGCGAAGTTAAACTTTCTTGAAGTCGCTTGTTTTCTTTATCTAATTTGGTTGTTCGTAATGTCCATGGACTGATTTCAAATAATTGCTTCTGTGCCATACTAAATCCTCCTAATTAGCGACTAGCAGCCATATTTTCCTCACTAGTCTTATAAAATCTTGTCTTTAAAAATGTCCAAGCTATCATTAGCACCATTCCAAGCGACTGAATAGCCATAATGATCGTTATATCAAAATAGATAAAGCCGATAGCGCATGCTGCAATCACTGGAATTCCTAGTGCATTTAGCGTTAAATTTAATGATTCTTTAAAAGAAGCAATCTTTGAAAAGCTGCTCCGTTTTGTCATCCAAATGAAAAGCGTTGTGAATATAGCAAGCATAAGTGAACTCACAAAGACAATTGAACCAATCATCATGACCATGGATAGAAAAACAAATGCTTGGTTTTCCAAATACCACTGAGCTGAGATCCAGTTAACCAGTGATTCTCCGGAAGTAATTTCCGCTAATGTGGCATCTTTTGGATAACTTACTTCAAATGTATAACCACTTGCATCTTTAAGTTGCATTTCGTTTGCTTTGAGGTTAATCACATTCTCCGCACCTCTAAGTTCAGCATCGGTTAAGTTAACTCCAGCAACTCCAGTATCCGATTTTTCTACCAAATGAGTGTTTTTGTCGGTTAATTCTCCGTTTTCCAGTGATAAATGTTTGATGTCATTCGCGAATTGATCTGTTCCGAGTGCAGCCATTCCTGGCATTATTTCTGGTAAATCAAAACTCGACTGATTAGCAAAATGAGCCGAAACGGGTAATAATAGTAACGCATTTAAGAAAATAAACACGATAACCATCTGCCAAAATTTAAGCACTTTCCGACCATCAAAAATAGCACTTGGTCCTAGCGTACTTTTTGCATATTGAATGATAAATGGAACTTTTTTCATTGATATCACAGCCTTTTTAAAAATCAATTATCCTTTTGTTCCACCTGCTGTTAAGCCAGAAACAAAATTCTTTTGTAAGAAGAAGAACAGTAAGCAAATCGGTAGTGCCGCAAGAATAGCACCTGCTGCGAATAACGCGACTTTTTGTTGTTGTGGATTGGCGATGAATGTTTGAAGTCCAACCGCAATCGTTAAATTTTCTGGCGTTCTTAGTAAGAATTTAGCCAGTAGGAAATCACCGAATGGTCCCATGAATGCCCATAAAGCTTGAACTGCAATCATCGGTCTTACCAGTGGTAAAATGATTTGTGCGAAAATCCGGAAATGTCCCGCTCCATCAAGTTTTGCAGATTCATCAAGATCCCGGGGAACAGTATCAAAGTATCCTTTCATCAACCAAGTGTTCATTGGAATTCCGCCACCGATATAAATCAATGTCAGGAACCAGTATTGGTCAAGTGCGCCTAAAAGCATTGCTAAAACATAGAAAGCTGTAAGTGCCGCCATTGTTGGTACCATTTGGATGATCAAGAAGAAAATCAAGCTGTTTTTACGTCCTTTAAAACGGTATCGACTGTATGTATAACCAGCAAGCGTCACAATCGTTACTTGCATAATCATTGTTACAACTGCAATAATAAGCGTATTTTTGTACCAATCTAGGTATAGTGTTTCATTAAATAAGCGAGTGAAATTATCTAACGTCCAGCTATCCGACCACTCTAATGTAAATGCCGCAATATTACCTGGTTTGAAGGCAGAGGAGGCAGTAATTAGAATCGGATACAAAATAATAATCGTTAACACAGTTAAAAATAGATACGTGAAAAACTGTGTTAAAAACTTCGTCGTCCGTTGATCTTTCATAAAGTCTCTCATTTACATCATCTCCTCGTTTCCAAAGGCATTCGTTTTCTTAAAGGCAATCATCGAAACAGTAATAACGATAATTGAAATAAGAAGCGTCACAGCAGCTGCAACAGCGTATTGTGGCGAAGTACCTGTTGTTAATTTGTAAATCCATGAAATCAAGATATCCGTTGATCCAGCGCCTGCTCCGACACTTCCAGGACCACCTTCATTAAATAAGTATATAATCGAGAAGTTATTGAAATTAAATGTATATTGTGTTATAAATACGGGCGCTGTTACGAATAAAATCATTGGTAAAGTGATTTTACGGAAACGTTGAATCGCACTCGCCCCGTCAATTCTTGCAGCTTCATAAAGTTCACCCGGAATAGCTTGTAAGACTCCTGTAACCATGACATATATATACGGGAATCCAAGCCACCCTTGAATGCTAATCAGCGCTACTTTTGTCCAGAAAGGATCTGTTTTCCAAGCAATTGCATTCATATCCACAAATGGCAAATGATTCAGCAATGGAATAACTTGTGTATTAATCGCTCCGATACTGTCATTAAACATATTCGAGAAACTCATAATCGTGATAAAAGCTGGTACCGCCCAAGGAAGCAAGAAAACAACTCCGAATAAGCGTTTTCCTTTAATAAAGCTTTGGTTGGCAACAATTGCCGTGAATACCCCAACAACAATTTGTAAAGAAGTAGCACAAATTGTCCAAACAAGCGTCCACGAAAATACACTTAAGAAAGTATCACGATACGAACTTAGAAAGAAAATATTGAAAAAGTTCTTAAAACCGACCCAGTCAATCAAATTAGCTGGTGGAATATGATAAAAGTCGTAGTTAGTAAACGCCATAAAAAGTGTCACTAATACTGGGAAAATAATTACAAAAGTCATAACTAAGTATGCTGGTAAGGTTAGTAAGTACGGAAAACCTTTATCAAGCATATTTTTTATGATAGCAAGTGCGGATCTATTAACAGTTTCTCCCAAGTTCCACTGCATAGCCACGCTTCTTGCATCAAAAATATTTATAAACCAAAAGCCTATAAATAGTAATGTCACAATTAATTGTAAAGTCCCTTCAATCATTAAGAATAAGGAATGGTCAACGCCTGGAACTGATCCAAGTGTGATTAGGCCAATAAGTGCATTTAGGCCGATTGTAAAAAATTCTATGATAAACAAAGCAAATACTGCAAAAAAGACAATCCCTTTAAAATTTTGCTTATTATAAAATTGACCAAGCCCAGGTATGATTGATAACAAAGTCGCTTTACGAACACTTTTTATTTGTTTCTGTTCTAGTTTCATTTTGTTACCTCAATTCTAGATATAGATTCTCTGACTAGATTTAAAAAAATTCGGCGGGCGCGCTACCTATGCCCCGCCGAATCTTTATTATTTCGTGTATTTTTGTGTTACATTATCTTCTATTACTTTCACCGCATCGTCCGCTGATTGTTGCGGTGTTTTAGAGCCAGATGCTGCATCAAACATTAGGTTTTCCGCACCAGTCCATACTTCCGACATTTCTGGAATATTTGGCATTGGTTGCGCGTTTTTATATTGTTCGATAACGGCATTAGTCAATTCATCATTTTTAGATTGTGCTGTGTCGCGTGCTTTTAAGTTAGCTGGTACTTCATTTGTCATATCATAAAGTGTTTCTTGATTTTTTTGGTTTGTTACATAATCTAACCATTTTTGAGCAACATCTTTATTTTTTGAATAGTTACTTACAACCCAGCCCTTACCACCTGCAAATGGAGCATATTCTTTGCCATTATCAAGTGTTGGGATTTTTGCTACACCGTAATTAATTTTTGCTTCTTTGTAGTTTGCCGCTGACCATGGTCCACCTAGTATTGCCGCTGTTTTCCCTTTGACAAATTGGTCTTGGATGAAGTCATCTGCACTCTTATTATCTTGCATTCCTTTTGGCCATACATCTTGGAACCATTTAGTTGCATAAGTAATTCCTTCAACAGAACCTTCATTGTTTAAACCAATATCTTTTGGATTAGTACCATCATCGCCGAAAACATAACCGCCGTATCCAGCAAGCAGACCGTAAGAGAAGTAGAAGTCAGTCCATTTTGCTAAGAAACCAGTGTTTTTACCTTTTTCTGAAGTGAAAGCAAAACGTGGATCTTTAGCTAGCGTTTCTAAATCTTTAAATGTTTCTGGAGCTTTATCAAGTAAGTCTTTATTATAGTAAAGAACTAATGTTTCAATAATAGCTGGAGCACCGTAAACTTTATCATCGATGGTTACTTGTTTTTGATCTTTTTTATCATAATCATCTTTATTTCCAAGTTTCACTTCTGCCAAATGTCCTTGTTGTCCAAGACTGCCAATTCTATCAAAAGCAGACATCATAACGTCTGGTGCAGTACCAGCAGGACCATCAAGCGGAAGTGCTTCCAGTGTTTCAAACATATCTTTTTCCACTACTTTTACTTTTACATTGTTATCACTTTCAAAGTCGCCTTTTATCTTATTCACGTAGTCTTTATATCCTGCGTCAACTGAAACCGTTAGTGTCTTTTCCGCGTCAGATGCGCCCGCTTTACTAGAATCTTTTCCGCCACCACATGCTGCCAAGCTTAAAGCCATTACTAAAACCGCTGAAACTATTCCCACTTTTTTAAAACGCTTCATCTACTTTTCCTCCTCTTTATGAAAAAAGTCGCTATATCTGTCTAATCAATTGGTCCCTTCTTTTTTCAATTCTTTTTTCCAAATTTGTGAATTAGGTTAACCTATGCATTTATTATATGCTGATATCGAAAGCGTTTTCAAGAGGATTTCACATGTTACCGATAACAACATTTTTCTAGATAACATGTGAAAAATCCCTATACTATGCCGATTTAACTGTTTTCTTTAATAACAAGGAATCCCTTAGCTGGGACAGTTAGATTTTCAGTTACAACTTCCTTATTCCAAATATCTGTCGCTTGATTTTCAAAAAATATTGTGAAATTTTTATTTTCCGCTGCTTGGTTAAATACGAAATACAGTTTTTCACCATTTAGTTCTCGTTTGAATGCAGTGATTCCTGTTTGACTGCTTGCTGCCAGCCAACTTAACTCTCCTGAAGTAATAATTGCTTGATTTTCTTTTCTAAGCGCAATTAATTTTTTAGTGAAGGCGAGCATGTCTTGGTTTTGTTTTTCCGTGTCCCATTCCATGCATTTCCGACAACCTGGGTCATTACCGCCGTCCATACCCATTTCGGTTCCATAGTAAATACACGGGGAACCAGTGTGTGCAAACATGAAGGTTAATGCTTGTTTTACTTTATCAATGTCATTATTTGCTCTTGTTAAGATTCGCGCAGTATCATGGCTATCAAGCATATTAAACATCACTTCATTTACTTGATTTGGATAGCGCATGTATTGCTCATTAATACCTGAAATCATTTGTTCCGGTGTGATTTTCTCTTCAATAAAGTTTTCAATAATTGTTTGGGTAAACGGATAATTCATTACTGCATGGAATTCATCGCCAAGCAACCAAATCCAGGAATCATGCCAAATTTCGCCTAATATATAGATATCTTCTTTCTCCGCTTGCACTGCCTTTTTAAATTCTTTCCAAAATGCATGATCTACCTCATTAGCTACATCTAAACGCCAACCGTCAATATCAAATTCGCGAATCCAATAAGTCGCAATATCAAGGAGATACGCTTGTACTTCTGGATTAGCCGTATTTAATTTTGGCATATGCGTTGTAAAAGCAAACGTATCATAAGAAAGTGTGGGTTCTCCCTCGATATTGCCATTTTCATTTTGACGAACAGGGAAACTGTGAACATGGAACCAATCGCGATAACGAGATTTCTCTTCTTTTTCCACAACATCTTGCCATTCAGCTGACGTATCTCCAATATGATTAAATACAGCATCTAGCATAATTCGAATTCCTCGTTTATGTGCTTCCTGTACTAATTTTCTAAATGTCTCTTTATCGCCAAAATGTGGATCAATTTTTTTATAATCAATCGTGTCGTATTTGTGGTTCGTTGGTGCTTCAAAAACCGGTGTCAAATACATACCATTAATCCCTAATTCTACTAAGTAATCTAAATGCTGGATAATCCCTTCAATATCTCCACCAAAAAAGTCTGTCGTACTTGGATCTTTACTTCCCCATGGCAAGGCATTTTCTGGTGAGATACTCGGATTACCATTTGCAAAACGTTCTGGGAAAATTTGATACCAAATTGTATTGCTAACCCAAGCAGGCGCTTCAAAAGTATCCACTGCATGGATAAACGGAAATTTGAAATAATAATCCATCGTACCTAAGTTTGCTTCCGTTGCTTCAAAAAAGCCACGACCTCCGTAAAAGATAGTTTCTCCTTCTGTATCAGTAAGCAAAAAGCCATACTGCAAACGTTTATGTTCAGGTGTGACTGGAATAAACCAATAATCATGCTCTTCTGTTTCTGCAATTTTTCGCATTGCATAAGACTTACTTTGCCACTTTTCGTCTTTCCATAAATAAGGGTCGGCAGCAATTAAAGTAACTTCGCTAATATCCAATCGTTTCGTCCTAATCCGAATATGTAGTGTTTTAGCATCATAACTATAAGCATAGCTACTAGCCGGTTGATGATAAATTCCTGCTTTTTCCATTTCTTCTCCTCCTATTTCCCCTGTTCGTTCTATTTCAAATTAGCATTTTAAGTAAAGCGTTTGCAACCTTTTCTCGCTCGTTAACGGTAACAAGATTTCAGCGCATAAAAAAATATTATAAAAGATATCCGTCCTTACGTAACCATTTAGTAGCTTTACTGTTTCAAAAGAACAAGCTATAATATGCTAGCTAGGTAAATGCTTTTAAAGTCAGTTTTATAAGGAGGAAATAATGGGAAATCCATTAAATATTAAAAAACAAGGTTATTGGTTATTTTCTAGTGCAATACTTATTGGGATTCTCTATCAGCTTTTGCCACACATCATGTCCAATATGGCTACACTAGAATTCATCGGTGCTTACTTTAATGCCCTTTTTATGGGTGTAATTGCATATATTATCTTAAAAGCAGAGTTCTTAGATTGGTTTAAACATTTTAGCTTCAAATGGTTGGTAATTGGGGCTCCGTTACTAATTATTATTAGTACTATTTTTAGCTTCATTTGGAAGTTTATATCAGGACAACCAGCAGCTGAAAACAGTATAAATGACGTTCTTAGTTGGTCTTATTTACTGCAATATATTCCATTCATGTTACTAGGTGAAGAATTGCTTTCTATTAGCTTACTGTATGCCGCTTGGAAAAAATGGAACTGGAAATTTTGGCAAGCTTCCTTACTCTGTTCCTTACTTTTCGCTGCATGGCATTTATCTGCATATGATTTCAATTTACTTCAATGTATCGTTACGCTTGCACCCGCGAGACTTCTTCTAAACTACTTGTTCAAAAAAAGCAACTCCATTTGGGTTACTTTCCTTGTACACTTAATATTTGATACTTTTGCTTTTTTGCCAATTCTACTAAAATGAAAAAAGCGCTAGGAATCGGCTCCCTAGCGCTTTTTTATTACTCTTCTTTTCCAGTTGTAGAAGCCCGTATTAGTAATTTTGGAGTAAATAATAAGTTTCCTTGAGGTTTCCCGTGATCATTAATTTTAGCGAGTAACATCTTAGCAAGTTCCTCACCCATTTCTACTACTGGGGAACGAACTGTAGTAATTTTTGGGGAGGAAATCCTATCCAAAAACACCCCATCAAATCCCGTCACAGCAATATTTTCACCGAAGCGACGACCAAATGTGGCAGCTGCTCGAACTACACCAATAGCAATACGGTCTGAAGCGCACACGATAGCAATTTTTTCTGAGTTATAACGTAATAATTCAAATGCTTTTTCTTCCGCCACACTAGAGCTATTTGCAATAAAGTAACTTTCCGGCTGCAAATGATGCTTTTTAACAACCTCTTCATAGCCCTCTAAACGCGACTTCATAAACTGTTCATCTAATAAATCAATTCCTAAAAAAACTACTCTAGAAAAACCAATCTCTATCACATGTGTTGTAGCAAGTTCGGTTCCTTTTTTATTGTCGACATCAATTGAATCATAACCACGTTTATTTTCCCCATAAAAAATAACCGGCTTATCAATGTCTAAAAGCCCCATATCATAATCTTTGTCACGTATTCCAGTAACAATAAGCCCATCATAAGCACCGATATTCCTAGATCTTTGGGTAACAAGTTGCAGTGAATAATAATATTTATCAAGTTCTCTACTAATTCCAGTTAATAAATTCATATAATAAGGTTCTACCGTATCAATTTCTTCTAAAATCAAAAATTTGATAACTTGTGTCCTATTTTGAACAAGCGCCCGAGCAGCATAATTCGGCACATACTCTAACGCTTCCATTGCACTATAAACAAGCATTTTCAGTTCATCTGAAACCTGGTCTGGATGATTAATAACCCGTGAAACTGTCATTTTGGAGACATTTGCCCGTTTCGCAACATCTGCTAAAGTTGCCATCTCCAACCTCCTCCATTCATAATCTTTCTTATTGTACCATCTTTTCCACAAAAAAAAATATGTATTAACTAACAAAAAAACATTCCCACAAAAAAATGCGGAAATGCTTGGTTATTTTAATTATGTAATGACTCACTTTATAGTGTTTGCCACTTTTTTTGAGAAACTCTTCTCGCTTTTGCTTGTTGATAAGTTTTTAAAAGCATTCTAAGTAATTGATGTGCACCACCAATGATAATTCCAATCACTGCAGCCAAGAGCGTAGTTGTCAGAAAACTAACAAAAGGAAAAGTAGTTGCATTCATTGCAGCAATTCCCAATATAAAAACGATAATAGTAGGTAGTACATAATACCTAACATCTTGTTCCTGCATACAAAGCGCTCCTTCACTAACATAATTACTCCATCAACTAAAGAAATTATAACTCGAAAACTGGCTTTTTTCAAGACTCTGGCTGATTTTCAGTTGTCTCAAAAAAATATGCAAATGGCTGTATATCGCCCTTTCTCACCACCCTTCAAACCCACTCAGTCTGAATTCATCAAAAAGAAAAATTTGTTACCGCTTTGTAACATTACATATGACCTTTTTCTCATTTTTATCCATGCTAATATTTATTCATTTTTTTAGATAAGTATTACAAATATACTTCAATTTAAGCACAAATTAGTTTTTTTGCTAATATTATATACAAATTTTGCTAACGTCTTTCCATAAACAAAAAAAGAGTCTTCATAGTATAAAAAAATCATTCCTTGTTAAAATTTTCATTTTCATTTCAATGATTACCTTCCATTTCTCTTTTTCTTTAAACAAAAAAGAGTTTTTCTTTGTCGTTCTGCTTTTAAAATAGATTTTTACCATTTTTACAAATTCACTAATTATAGCTATGCTTAGATTGTTCCATTATAAAAAACGGAAGAGCGTCCCTCTTCCCCCGAAGCGCTCTTCCGTTTTTCTCTCGCTATTCTTTTAAATGATAAGGATATGTGGAAACAACCACATCTCTTTTCATTAGAAGTCTTGTGCGAATCAATAGACTTGTTTGGTTATGAAGGAGATTTTGCCATCCTTTTCTAGGGATAAATTGCGGTATCAACACCGTTAGTGAGTAATTGTCTTGATCTGCTTTTTGCTTTGCCGTGTCAATAAATTTCATTAATGGATCTGAAATAGAGCGATACGGCGAAAACAGATTAGCAATGCGCACTTCAGGATGAACCCTATTCCATCTCTCAACAAATTCCTTTTCCTGTTTTTTGTCAATAGAAATGTGGACAGCTATGACTGTATCACCAATAGATTTAGCATATTGTAATGCACCTTCTACAACCTTGGTGGTATCAGATACACAGATAATGACGGCATTTCCTTTGAAATCAGGCAAGTCCATTGTTTCATCAATGCGAAGTTGTGGTCCAACTTTCCGGTAATGATGTCTTGTGCGATGGAAAACATAAATCATAATTGGCATAAAGATAAACACTGGCCAGACTGACTCAATCCGAGTTAAGAATAATACAATTAATACTGTAAATGAAATAGATGCTCCGAGTAAGTTAGCTGACAACGACTTCTTCCAGCCTTTAGGTCGCTGTTTCCACCATTTCACAATCATCCCAGTTTGTGAAAGTGTGAATGGAATAAATACGCCGACTGAATAAAGCGGTATGAGCAACTCTGTTTTCCCTTTGAATAAGATAATCAGTAGTATCGAACCCACTGCAAGAGTGATAATCCCATTAGAGTAGCCTAATCGATCTCCTCTTGCTAAATACATTCTCGGCATAAATTTATCTTTTGCCAAATTAAATGCTAAAAGTGGAAATGCAGAAAAGCCTGTATTAGCTGCTAAAACCAAGATAAGCGCTGTTGTCGCTTGAATAAAATAAAACATGAAGTTTCTGCCAAAAACATTTTCGGCAATTTGGGATAATACAGTTACTTTTAGCTCTGGAACAGTTCCATATACAAACGCAAGGACAGTTATACCAACAAAGAAAAAGCCAAGTAGCGCAGCCATTAAGGTTAAGGTTTTAGCGGCATTTTTAGGTCGTGGTTCTTTAAATAATGGTACTGCATTCGAAATAGCTTCAATCCCCGTTAAAGATGCCGAACCGGAAGCAAAGGCTCTAAGTAACAGGAAGATGGTCACTCCTTGCACATGCGTTCCTACCGCGGCCGTTTCATGACTTGCATCCATTCCAGTTAGAACTTTAAATAAACCAGTAAATATAAGAACAATAATAGAAAAAACAAATAAATACACTGGAATTGCAAGTAAGCTAGCAGATTCGGTAATACCTCGTAAATTAATAATCGTTACACCAACTACTAATACGACAGCAATTGGTACTGCAAAAGGATACAACGAAGGTACTGCTGATACAATTGCGTCTGTTCCAGATGAAACACTTACTGCAACGGTAAGCATGTAGTCAACGAGTAAAGAACCACCTGCGATTAATCCTGCATTGTTTCCTAAATTTTCTCTCGAAACAATATAAGCTCCCCCACCATGCGGGTAAGAGTATATAATTTGCTTATACGACAAATTCAGTGCAAACAAAAGAACAAGCACACAAAGTGCTATGGGTAATGAATACCACATAGCCGCAGCACTAACAGTTACGAGCACCAATAAAATCTGTTCTGTACCGTATGCAATAGAAGAAAGTGCATCGGATGATAGGACTGCTAAAGCTTTTAATTTCCCCAATTTTTGGTCTCCAGCTTCTGATGTTTTCAGAGGGCGGCCGATTAATAATCTTTTTAGCGGCGAAGCCATTGTATTCCCTACCTTTTTTATTTGATTTTTAAACTGATTTCCAATTGACCAGACACATTATAGCACAGCTACTTTTAGATTGTAATACTTATTTAGATTATTTTATTTCTACGATTTCATTTTCAGTTTAAACCTGTTCATAGGTCGTATTTTTCTACCATCATGTTCTAAATATTTATACGGAAATATCTCTAAGTACACATACCCATTAAATTTAAAATCAACTCATTTTCCTAGCAATTATTTTCAGAAAAAAAAGAAATTAATTTAGGTGTTTACAAATGATACCCTTTTTTTATATAATAGTTTCTAGCGGTAAAAACCTTTTACGATATGGCCCGTTGGTCAAGCGGTTAAGACACCGCCCTTTCACGGCGGTAACACGGGTTCGATTCCCGTACGGGTCACTTTTAACATTAATTCATCCGTTAAAAAAATAAATTTATTTTTTTGAAAAAAAAGCTGGTAAAAATAGTGAAAATGTTATATTATGTATTAGTATCTGTTTCGAATAATTAATTTGCAAGAGATTTCGATTTGCCAGCAGTGAGAGCGATTCTTCGCCGACTTAGCTCAATCTGGTAGAGCAACTGAATCGTAATCAGTAGGTTGCGGGTTCAATTCCTGCAGTCGGCATTTTTATAGCGGAGGGGTAGCGAAGTGGCTAAACGCGGCGGACTGTAAATCCGCTCCTTCGGGTTCGGTGGTTCGAATCCACTCCCCTCCACCATTTATTTCTATTATTGGGCTATAGCCAAGCGGTAAGGCAACGGATTTTGATTCCGTCATGCGCTGGTTCGAATCCAGCTAGCCCAGTCATATTTAGAGCCGTTAGCTCAGTTGGTAGAGCATCTGACTTTTAATCAGAGGGTCGCTGGTTCGAACCCAGCACGGCTCATACTTAACGGAAGTGAGAAAAGACATCTTTTCTCACTTTTTTTTCAAAAAAAATAAGACAAAAGTTGATAAAGACTTCAACTCATGACTTATTTTTATAATGGAGATGCTGTTTCAGATTTTAAATCACCCCATGACTCTTCTGAATTTTTCAATAAAACGAAAGACTTGGAATTTTCTGCTAAAAACCCAGACTCTATTAACTTGCCGCACAGATGCGTGACAGATCTTACAGAAAGGTTCGAATAGTTAGCAATAATCTTCCTTGTAAAGCATTTGGGGATTCGTAACACCCCTTCTTTTTCACTCCCAAAGAATTTTCCTAACTGTTCCAATGATTCTTTTAATCTGCTTTCTCCATTTCCTCGCATTAGATTGCACTTTTCAATGAGCACGTTTTCATGATTTCGATTATTAAGGTATAAATAGAGCCACCCTTCTTGCATCCCAATAATCGAACAAATAATATCTTCTTTAGCAAACTCATACGCTGTAACGGTTTCTATGACTCTTGTTGTGTACACATTTGCTTCTGCCATAAAATAATCATTTAAACCAGCAATTTGATTTGCCCCTAAAAAACTCACTACATTTTTTTCTTTTTCTAATGATACAATCCCTTTTTCGATAAAATAAACATTGGAATTAATTGTATCTTCTGTTAGCAAGATTGTATTATTTGCTATCTTCGTTTTTTTATAGGGGATTTTATTATCAATTAAAGTTTGTAAAAAACGCTTGTATCCAAATTCCTCTTCTAGAACTTTCTTGCTATATAAATCTTCAAATAACGATTGCATCTTTTTCCATCTCATTTCTACTTTTTGATCATTAAAATTATTGTGCACAACTGTGATGAGTGACTTCTTACAAGTGATGATACTACCAAATACTTTTAAAAGGAACCCAGTAATGAACCCAAACTTCCTGCTTTCACGGTATATTTTTGACTTTTTCGTCACATTTATTTTTCATATACACCTTCAAAGATTCTATTAGTTTATTTAATCTATCTATATTATAAGGCAGAGCGCAGATTTTCATATTTTCTTCACATTTAAAAAACAGCAAATATCACTTAATCATTTATTATTTTTATACTTATTAGCCATTCCCACTCAAAGTTCTTGCTGCTTAAGCTCGATTATGAACTATTTGTGACATTTTTTGATTATTACAGGTTGTTCTTTCGGGATTATAAATCATTCCAATTTATTCAACTGGAAGAACATATGCCAAAGAAACGTTTTATTTGCAGGGGTTTCGGGAAACATCAAGATATAGAGGGGGAGTTTTCATGTATCTAAAAGAAACTTTAGACCAATTTGCATCACAAGCAAATATTCTTAAATTGTTAAAAAGAAATCCTAGTTTTAATCAGCATTGCATTCAAGAGCGCCTTACCTCCAACACGACTATAACAACAGGTACAAGAAGAAAGTATATTTATATTATTGAAGAAGGCTTCGCGAAATTTGTTTTCGAAGGTCTACATAAACAAAATTTCGTCTTTATTATGAATCAAGGGTCACTAGTATACTTACCTGTCTATTCAGAAGACATTCCGAAACATACGATGGTAGTTGCGTTAACTGATATTATTTGGTGGCGAATTGAGTTTGAATTCTTCAAAGAGATGTTAGCGCTGGAAGATCCGAGGAATTATATCATGCTACATCACCTAGCTGATACACGAAGAAAGCTATATTTTATCGCCATTCAAGAAATTTTAAGTGCACGAGATAGCATTTACTTTTCATTAAATACAATGATGCAATTTGGATTACGTATCTCTGCCAATGTCATGGAACTCCCAAAATTTCTTACATATCAAATACTAAGCGATCATGCAAATACCTCCAAAAGCTACACATCAAAGGTGCTAACGGAACTTCGAGAAAAAGGAATATTGGACTCAAAGAAAAAGCCCTGGCGTATTAATGATATCCAGCGACTTAAACAATTAATTGATGTTGAAAGTATACAACCCTATCTTAAATAAAAAACACCCCTTACATTGTACTTTTACTGTACAACGTAAGAGGTGCTTTTTCAGCTTGTCCCACTTATGGGGGGCATAATAAATTTCATCGGTAGTTTTTTGCTTAAATGAAATCACTACGCCAAGCTTGCGTGTTACTTTGTTGATACTTTTCGATTTGGTTTACAGAATGAAAAAGCTCCATTTTATATTTCACGACTGCTTTGGCAGCATCTATACAATCTGGATAAATAGCATTAGCATCCCAAAGTTCCGTTGTACTTAAAATTTCTCGACATTTCTTGTAGAAAGCATACTTATAATCACTTGAAATATTTACTTTTTGGATACCAATTTCAACAGCAGCAGCAATTTCCGCATCAGGATTTGCCGAGCCACCATGAAGGACGAGAGGAATTGTTACTAAGTTTTTAATTTCTTGTAGTATATCTAGGCGTAGTTTTGGCTCTTTGTCTTTAGGATAAATACCATGTGCAGTTCCAATTGCTACTGCTAACGTGTCAACACCAGTTCTACTTATATATTCTTCTGCTTCTTCTGGCTTGGTATAAATAATCTCGCTCACGCCGCCTTCAATACTATTTCCTGTTTTTCCAATAGTTCCTAGCTCTCCTTCTACTGACACGCCTAATTTATGGCAAACATCCACTACTTCTTTTGTCACGCGAATATTTTCTTCAAATGGTAATAGCGAACCATCAATCATCACTGAGCTGAATCCACAACGAACTGCTCGCATTACATCAGCCATATTATCACCATGATCTAAGTGAAGCACAAAAGGTACTGGACTATTTTTAATTCGTGCAAGTACATATTCAAAAAAATCATCTTTCGTAAAATCAAGCTCCGTTGGGTGGACAGCGATAATTGCTGGTGCATTATTTTTCTCTGCTTCTTCAACTACTACGCGTAAAAAGTTACTATCAGCTACATTAAATGCCCCTACCGCAAACTTATTTTCTTTCGCTACCTCTAATAATTGCTTCATATTAACTAACATCTTTTCATTCTCCTTTTAAAGTGATTTTCCGTTTGAACCGGATAATAGAATATAATATTGAACAGCTTCTTTGCCGGCTTGAATGGTTGCATGAATTAAGTCAACAAAACTAATAGCTGGGGTTTCTTCTAGCATTTCTTTGATTTTGGTTGATTGAGCTTTCATAAAATCGGAACCTACATTGATTTTGTTAATTCCCAGTTGAACTGATTTTTGAATATTTTCTGCACCGCACCCTGAACCACCATGTAATACTAGTGGCATTTTTGTCGCTGTTTTAATTTCTCGAACTATGTCAAACTGAAATGCTGGAGTAAAGCCATCAGGGTAGTCTCCATGAGAAGAACCATAAGAAATTGCAAGTGCATCAATCCCAGTCCGTTTTGCAAAATCAATGGCTACTTTTGGTTCGGTATACATCGCTTGGTTTGTATAATTATCTCCAGTTACCGCGCCAATGTTCCCCACTTCGGCTTCTACACTTGCACCATAAGTTTCTGCAAATTGGACCATTTCTTTTGTAATAGCGACATTTTTTTCGTAAGGGTGACTGGACGCATCCATCATTACACTTGAGAAACCATCTGCTAAACACCGTTTCACAACCGGAACATCTTGTCCGTGATCTAAATTAATCGCCACTTCTACACTTGCTTCTTTTGCCATTTTTATAATCGGTGTTGTTAAAAAGCGGCTTCCTAAATGAGTATCTAAATGCTCTTGCAACAAATCAATAATAATCGGCGCCCGAAGTTCTTGAGCCGCATCAATAACTGCTTTTGCTGTTTCTAAATTAAAACAGTTAATCGCCATGACTGCATACTTTCCTTCATTGGCACGTTGTAACATTCCTTTCATTGAAACATACATTGCTTTTGCCTCCTCTCTTACCTTATGAAATTTTAATTCCAGATAAATCGACTTCTTCTTCCTCTTCTAAACCTTGATCGGCAATTAATTCTTCTTCTTTGGTAGGCTCTCGTTTCAATATAAGCAGAAGTGCCGCCGTAACACAGGTTCCTATCAGTAAAGCTACACAGAAAAGTATTGGTTCATTCATTGCTGGCACGATGAACATCCCACCTGACGGAACTGGTGAACCAATTCCCCACGTCATACTGAGTCCACCACCAACTGCAGCGCCTAGTGTGCAAGAGATAATCACACGAATCGGGTCGACCGCGGCAATTGGTATAACCCCTTCCGTTATCATACAAATCCCCATTGGGAAGGCGATTTTAATATTATCTTCCTCTGATTTAGTATATTTTTTCTTTTTGATTATTTTAGAAACAACCCACGAAAGCGTGACCCCAAACGGAGGTACCATTGAGGCAAGAATTTTAACTGCTTCTGGCTCTTTGACACCTTCAAGTAGCAACCCATCGGCAAATAACGAAGCAACTTTATTAACAGGACCACCAAAATCAAAAGCAGCCATTCCACCGAGCACTGCTCCAAATACAAATCGCATACTTCCCTGCATTCCCTGCAAGAAACTAGTCATCGCATCCGTTGCCCATACAATCGGAACACCAATGACAAAGTACATTAATAGTCCCATCACTAAACTGCTGATAAGTGGGATAATCATCATCGGCATTAAACCTTGTGCCCATTTTGGTACTTTTAAATATTTCACGAGAATAAGAACAAAATAACCAACTAAGTAACCACCGAGCATCCCCCCTAAGAACCCTGCTCCGATAGAATTCGCGATTACCCCCATAAGAAGACCTGGAGCAATCCCTGGCCTGTCAGCTATCGAATAAGCAATTGCAGCGGCAATGACTGGCGCGAGTAGCCCCATCCCTAGTACACCAAGCGAAACAAGAGCATCAGGAATAGAATATGGTGCTTTATAATCTAAAATCACTTGCCCACTTGTTAAATTTCCAATGGCAATAAGTAACCCCGAGGCAACAACTAACGGTAACATATACGAAATCGCTGTAAGTGCATGTTTTTTGATTTGCAGTTTTTTCATCATACCGGTTCACTCCCTAGTTATTTATTTCATTATCTATTTTGGTAATAATTTGTTTTGGTGCTTTAATAGCTAAGTCTGTTGGAATTTCGACAATCTTTTTACCTTTAAAACGGTCCTTTCCACTAATTTTAATATCGGCTGCAATAATGACGACATCCGCATTTTTTAATTGTTCAGCTGAGAGTTCATCTTCAATCCCAATGGTTCCTTGTGTTTCAATATGGATGTTATGTCCGAGAGCAATTCCTGCTTTTGTCAGTTTTTCTTTGGCGATATACGTGTGAGCAATTCCTGATGTACAGGCTGCTATTCCGATAATGTTCATTCTAAACTCCTCCTATACCTGATTTTTAGCTAACAATTTGATCAACTCTTCTTTTGTTTTAACTGTCTGAAATTGTCTTATCACCTCATCATCTGCAAGTAAGATTGCTACTTTTTGGAGTAATTTTATATGGGTGGTCGTTGCATCTGAATTTTTGACTGCGAAAAGAATAATAATATTTACTGGTTTATCATCTAATGACTCCCATTCGATTGGCTCTTTGGTTCGTCCCACCGCAATCGATGTGTTTGTTACACTCGCCGATTTCCCGTGCGGAATAGCTACTCCTTCACCTAATCCGGTTTTGCCTTCTTCCTCACGATACAAGACGTCTGCGATAAACGCGTCCTTATCAGCAACCGCTTCCATTTGAACAAGTAAATCGGTTAGTTCTTCAATTACTTCTAACTTGGTTGTGGCTTTTAAATCTAAATTAACAAGTGCTGGATTAATTACTTTACTAATATCTAATTCTTGAATATCCATGGATTCGCCTCCTATAAACTTTCCATTAATTTTTTCACCATCATTTTATCTTTCTCTGTAAACATGGCACTCACTAGTAGCGACGGAATAGAATCATTACTATCTGATTGGATTGTTGTTAGAATAAAGTCAATATTCCGATAGTCTTGTAAATTATTTTTGAATCTTGTGGATGATAAAACGTCCACTATTTCTACATCAGGGAATGCCTTTTGAACTTTTACTTTTAACAACTCTGATGTTCCAATCCCGCTAGAACACATAATAATAATTCGTTTTATTAGTGGTGATTGCTCGATGTGTTTGGCAAAGTAGATCGTAATATAGCCAATTTCATCCTCTGATATCGTGTGGATTTTAAATGTTTTTGCCACATCTCTAGCAGTTTTTTTTATAATTTCAAAAAGGCTGCCGTACTCTAATTTAATATCACTTAACAAATTATTTTTTATATTTATTTGGTGATTCATTCGATTTACCATTGGCTTCATATGGCTTAAAAGCTCAATTTTTAGCTGTTTTTTATTAAAAGGAATGTTCATTTTAGCAGCCACTTGGTTGATATAAAAATCCGTCATTTCCTCCACTATTGGTAAACAATTGTTAGGAACTAATTCAATTTCATGATTAAAGCGAGAAGAAATTAAATACTGGAGAAAATGAAACGTTTCGCAGTTAGGCAGTTTCCTATCCAAATATTGTTCAATAGCTTCGATTGCTTCCACAGCGATTAAATAGAGTGTTTCATTAGTAATGGTGTATTTTTCGCTTGTCTCAGCAAAATCTTCCACCTCTCCTTGCCTGAAGCGATTAATTAAAATATACAAATGAGAAAAAATATTTATATCATATGGATAAGGGATGCTAATTTCCAGTTTGTTTTCGATAATTTCCATTTGTTGGACGATAAACTGTACGTCTTCTTTATTTAAATCACTATATTCTGTTTTCAAGTCGTCATAACGGAATAGATCTAAGTTGTTAATGACTTCATTAATTGCTACCCGAATATTTTCTTCGGTTCCAACCACACGGATTTCCTTTTGCCGCTTTTGAATAGTTAAATGGTACTTCTCAATCGATTGGTTTAGCAGGGTAAAATCATTTTTTATCGAGTTATAGCCAACATAGTAGCCTTCATATAAATCATGAATATTTAAATATTTTGGAGATTTAAATAGGATTTGAAGCAGGATTTTTTCTCTTCGTTCAGTCGGTGTATAGCCAAAAATATCTTCCGTCGTTTCTAGTTTTGCTTGAATATAGGCTTTATAATCAAGCTTGAAACCACGCCCCTTTTCTGAAATCAAGATGTCCTTTTTTCCTGTTGTACTATTAATATTTTTGATTTTCCGGTAAATCGTCTTAGAAGAAACATCAAGAATTCCCGCTAATTGACTGGCTGTTAGAAAATCATTTTTTGTTAGGAACAAGTTAATTAACGCACGCTCCGTTTTAGTTAGAAGCATTTTATCACCTCCTCTACGGTCTATTATACACAAATAAAAGAAAACGGTTACAACAAGTTATGTCCACTACACTAGACAATTTTTTGGCAAAGCATGTGAAATGTCCTTCGCTCACTTCAAGAAAATTCAAGCTACTTTTAGCAAGACAATAGCTCTTTAAAAACGTATAATGATGATGGGAAGAAATTAGAAAGGGGTGTTTGTATGACGCTTGAACTACATAATGTTACCAAAAAGTTTGCTGATAAAACGGCTGTGAATGACTTGTCTTTCCAAGTAGAAGAAGGGAAGATACTTGGACTCATTGGACAAAATGGTGCTGGAAAAACGACTACATTTCGCCTGATTTTGCATTTTTTAGAGGCAACTTCTGGAAAAATCACATGGAATGGCAAAGAAGTAAGTAAAATTGACCCGGATATCATCGGCTATTTGCCCGAAGAACGTGGTTTGTATCCAAATGTCACCATTGAAGAACAACTGATATTTTTTGCAGAACTAAAAGGTTATCCTAAGCAAAAAATCAAAAATGAGATAGATGATTGGTTAGAACGTGCAGAGATTGTTGGTAAAAAGACAGATTTAATTAAGACGTTATCCAAAGGGAACCAGCAAAAGATTCAACTTTTAAGCACGATTATTCATCAACCAAAACTAGTTATTTTAGATGAGCCTTTTAGTGGCCTTGATCCTGTTAATGCAGAAATTTTGAAAAAGTTTGTTTTTGATTTACGTACTTCTGGGGCTGCTATTATTTTCTCCAGCCACCGTATGGAAAATGTCGAGGAACTATGCGATTCACTTCTAATGTTAAAAAAAGGCAGTACGGTGCTTCAAGGAACAACTGAATCTGTTAAGTCTGTCTTTGGTCGTAAAAGAATCTTCATTGAATCAAGTCATACAAAAGAACAACTAGCTGCATTACCTGGAGTACTTCATATCGAAACACAGCGCGATGGTGTTTTCCAGCTGGAAATAGCCAATGAATCTGATGCCGAGAAAATTTTCGATTATGTCACAAAAGATGGATTCATTCCAACATTCAGCCTCCAAGCTCCAACACTCGAAGAAATCTTCAAATGGAAAGCTGGTGAATTCTAATGAGTAAATTTTGGGTTATTACAAAACAAGTTTATAAAAGGCGTGTAAAAACAAAATCATTTCTTATTTCCCTTTTATTTCCCGTCTTCATTGCGGCACTCATTGCTGGAATCCCCAAAATGGTTGAGTACTTTGATTCCAGTAGCGATATTACAACCATTGCAGTTGTAACAGACAATCCGATTTATCAAAAAACATTAGAAAAAGATAAAGATAACTTCAAAGTAATGCCGAACATCACTGATAAAACAGCCGCTCAATCAGCTCTTAAAAATGGTGAAATTGATGGTTTTGTGACGATTACAGAAAAAAATGATATGGTAAGCGCGGTTTATACGACGGAGGAAACAGCTGGACAAGATATCCTAACTAGATTGACTGAAGACCTTACCGCAACCAAAGTAGCCGAAAAAGCAGCTATTTATAAAATCACAAGTGACCAATTAAACGAAATTACTTCACCAGTTTCAGTAACCAATGATTTAGAGGCCAATAACCAACTAACGAATCATGAAAAAGATGTAATGAGTGCTGCTGTCCTGATTTTAACGCTCGTTATCTTTATTTTCGTAATGAGCTATGCAAATATTGTCGCTTCTGAAATCGCTACAGAAAAAGGTACACGGATTATGGAAGTAATCTTGTCAAGTGTTTCTGCCACGACACATTTGTTTGCTAAATTAACAGCCATCATCTTAATGCTCCTAACACAAATTGGCTTTTATGTCGTTTGTGGAGCAATCGTCCTTATTGCTGGTAGGAATACAGCAATGGTGCAAAACGTACTTGATCAAGTAGCTGTATTCCCTGCTTATTATCTAGTGCTAAATCTACTATTTGTCATTTTAGGATTACTCTTATATATCTTAATCGCAGCAATGATTGGCTCGATGGTTCCAAATGTAGAAACAGTGGCCCAGTTCATTTATCCAATGACTATCCTAGCTATTATCGGTTACTGGGGTTCTATCGCAGCAGCAAATGCACCAGACAATTTACTGGTTATTATCGGCTCCTATATCCCAACATTTTCGCCAATGATGATGTTAGCCAGAATGGACCTATTATCCGTCTCCACACTTGGTATATTTAGTTCGCTAGCTATTCTTGCACTAAGCGTAGTCGGTGCTTTTTTCCTCACTGTGCGTCTTTATCAAGGAAATGTCTTACTTTACTCCAATGAGGGTTTGTGGAAAACATGGAAAACCTCCTTATCCTATGCAAAAAGAAAATAAAGAAAGTTGGTAAATTATGCAAATTAGATTATCCGTTCGTGAAGATGCATCATCCATGATGGAACTTGAACATTTAGTTTGGACACCTGGCACAACTCCTGGAAATATACATTTTGACAGCGAGGCAGAATTCTTACTCAAAAACCCCCCGGGATCCAAAATAGTTGTCGTTAAAGAGGATAAAGTAATTGGGATTCTTGGATATAAATCGCCCATCCCTCTTCCGTCCAATAAACATGTAGTAGAACTTGATATTGCCGTACATCCTGACTACCAACGGGAAGGTATTGGTCAGCTACTAATGGATAAAATGAAAGAAATAGCTCGTGAAAAAGGATATCTCAAAATCTCTTTACGCGTTTTATCTATCAATCAAAAAGCCATTCGTTTTTATGAAAAAAATGGTTTTAAACAAGAGGGATTACTAAAAAAAGAATTTATTATTAATGGGAATTTTGTAGATGATATTTTAATGGCTTATTTCCTCTAACTAAAGACCCTATTTCATTCAATTAGCTATGACTTTATAATCATTTTTCATATAAAGCGTTTACATTTTTTGATAACGGTTATATATAGAGTACAACAAACAAAAAAGGTGATGCGAATGACAAAAACTTGGTGTACAAGCTGATTTTTTTCTCAGCTTTGTCATATGCCGGCAAAACGTCTGGTGAAGGATTTTAGTGTCAAGCAGCTAAAGTTAGCTTACAGGAGGAAGGCGAGGAGTATACGCCGCGTCAAGAACTTAACTAACTTAGTTGTAGGAAGACGGACTTTCGTTACGTCGCCCATTTATCAATATTTTTTTAAGCCTCACTAAATTGGTAAATAAGCGAATAAAGTATCGTATCATTAATGGCCACTATTTGAACAAGTTACGGGCGCTCATTTATTCGTAAGTGGAATATCTTGAGGAGTAAAGGTTAGATAAAATTGGCCTACTTGTTCGAAAATGCCTCACCGTTTTCCGAATGTTGTATGTTTATTCAGAAACATCCAGACATGGTCCGGCCATCAGATGAGTGGCAAGACAAGCTCATCCGAAAAGAAAAACCCCGTGTGACGAAAGTTATCACACGGGGTTTTTTGATTAAGAAAATAAAATGGAAATGTTTTTATCATAAAATTTTTGAATAACAAGATGGCACTCTTCAAACTCTCTCGCTTCTAAATGATCAACTAATTCTTCTAATGCCTTGGTAATATCCATGATAAAAGCATCAAAAAACAACTTCTCATTCTTCACTTTCATTTTTTGCAAAAGTTTCGTAAGTGTATCAATGTTCTTCTCCATAGCAGGCATTTCTGTATAGTGAATCATACAAGTATAAAAATTTTTGACATGCTCAATGAACACATCTGTATTTTGATCAGCAACAGCTAATTTAATATATACTAATTCTTTTCGAAGACAAGTCGCACATACTTCCGCATCTTGATCTTGTAATTTTTGAACCGCGTAGTTCAAATGAAAAAATGCTAACTTCAGACGTGATTTCTCACGATGTTCCGCCTCATTTTTGATAGCTACCGAAAAACTTTTTCCACCGTTATTTTCGCATAACATGCCACTCTTATGTAGACAATGGAGCGCACCAAAAGCTACTCGTTTGCTTACTTGAAATCGTTTCATAATGTCATCAATATCCACTTCTTCACCATTTTCCAAAGTGTTAGTCATTATTTCATTCTTGATTTCTCCGTATATCGGATCTGCAACAAATCCACTTTTTTCCATAATTTAACCTCTTTAATTTTTATTGCTTACAATGTTATATTCTACACGAAAAGAATACTTTTTGATATGCTATTTCAGAAAAAAATTATGTACATTCTGTTACAATGAAACTTTTATAGCTAACTGGTTTCATCTCTGCTTGCAACAAAAAAGCAGCGCCAAACAGCCCTACTTTTCCGTGTTATTATTGTAGTTCAATTGTTAAATCCCCTGTTTTTAAGCGTTCTTTTTTAATTAATATTGGTCTGACAATAAGTGCAATAACACCTGGCAAGACAACCGCAACCAAAATAAAAGCAGCTAGTGTGCTGAATCCGTAATTAGCTATTAAATAAAGTGGTGCAACAAACGCGCATAACCCAAGCCCTGCCACCTCACTAGATGCTTGAATATGGAAAACCATCACACCAAGAGGTCCTGCAATTAAAGTCGTCAGTAATGGAACTAACATGACGCTAGGTTTTTTAATAATATTTGGTGTTTGTAACTTTGGCGTACAAATAAGTTGTGCAAAAAACGCACCCCAGTTGTTATCTCGGTAGCTTAACACTGCAAATGATACAAATTGAACCGAACAGCCAATTAACGCTGCTGCACTAGCAGTTGGATCTAATTGAAGCGCAATTGCAAGAGCGGCTGATGAAGCGGGACTGAGAATCAGCAATCCAAAAACAAAAGCGATAACCATAGATGAAATAAGCGGTGAACCACCAATTAATGAACTAATTCCTAAACTAACAGAGTCTAAAATTGGCGCCATAATCTTAGCAAATAAAATACCACTAAGCCCGCCTGCCAGAAGCGATACTCCTGGAATTAAAATCATATCAAACTTAGTCTTTCCTGTTACACGCTTTCCAGTCCAAACTGCCACAATGACAGCTAAAATAGCTCCGACCGGTTCGCCACTAGTTATTCCAACACCCCCGCCAGCAAGCGTCACCACTGCTCCACCACCAATAATAGCAGATGCCGCTGCACTTATCGTCACAAGTGTGTTTGCATGCAAGCACATCGCAATACCAATGCCTATTGCTGGTACTAACATTGTCTTTCCAATTGCACCAATCGTCACAAGAACCGAAACTCCTGTCATTTGCCCGATGGTTTGTAAAAGAAGTCCGATTCCAAGTGTTACAAGAACCGCATTTGCTATTCCCATCGAGGCTTTATAGGAACGATCTATAAAATAATCCTTCATTGCTTCTCCCTTTCTAAAATGTATTCTTTCTCATTGTAATCACAACGAGGTAAAAAAGCTAGCTATAATGACTGATTATCATGCAAAAATGCTAAAAATGTTTCCGCGATTCGATTTTCTAGCATTTGTTTATTTTTTAAAACAGAAAATTTACGCATCAATATCTTATCTGTATGAAAGGTAAGCAAATCACCTTTTTTTATTTCTTCTTCTACTACACATCTAGAAATAACGGTATATCCAACCCCTTTAAGAACCATTTGTTTGACTGCCATATTACTCCAAGCTACGATCCGCTCTGTCACATTCCAACCATTTGTACTAATGACATGATCCAGATATTCGCGCGTGCCTGAGCCTTCTTCCCGAGCAACCCATGTCGTACCTTTTTGAATCTCCTCTACCGATCCGCTTGTTGGACCAACAATACACATTTCATCATCTAAAAATGCACTTATTTCAAGATCTTTTTTATTGATTTGACCTTCAATTAAGCCTATGTCGACTTGTAGCAATTCTACTTTATCGGCAATTTTTACAGTATTTTCTATAATTAACTCTAGGGTAATTTCCGGATACCGAGCATGAAACTTAGCAATCATCGCAGGCAAATAGTACTCTCCTACTGTGAAACTAGCTCCAACTCGTAGCCTTCCTTTTAAATGATGATGGTACAGACTAATTTCTTCCTCGACTTGTTTGTACAGTCCTTCTAATTGTTTTGCCCGGTGATAAAGTATTTCTCCTGTCGCTGTTAGAACGAACTTTTTCGATTTCCTGTAAATTAATTCCGTATTATATTGCTGTTCTAACTTTTTTAGTTGCAAAGAAACAGCTGGTTGCGATATGTGTAATTCTTCCGATGCTTTTGTAAAACTCTTCAACTCCACTACTCGAATATAGGTTCTAAGTGCTTCATCCATTTTATCCCCTCCATAAAAAAATATTATCGATAATATAACTAATATAAATTTTACTAATAAAATAAGGAATGGTAAAGTAAAAATATAAAGAAAGGGGGATTTATATGAGTCAATCTTTATTTCGACTTAAAACATTTTGGTATGGCATCGCACTTACTTTTTGTATCGCTGGATTATCTTATTTTCTAGCTAAACTACCATTTTTAATGATTCTTGGGCAACTTGTTACAGCTATTTTAATTGGTATTATTATTCGTGCTCTTGTGCCAATTCCTGACAAATGGTTTACAGGAATTCAGTTCTCTAATAAAGTCATTCTTCGGGCTGGAATTATCTTACTAGGTTTCCGATTAAATTTAGTGGATATTTACAATGCCGGATGGCGTGTTTTCCTCATTGCAGCTCTATGTCTTAGTTTTGGCATTACTATCGTTTACTTTTTAGCCAAATTATTTGGGGTAGATAAAAAACTAGCGATTTTAGTTGCCTGTGGAACTGGGATTTGTGGAGCAGCGGCAGTTGTAGCCATTTCTCCTCAAGTAAAAGCAGACAACAATCAAACGGCAGTAGCTGCTACGATTATTGCTTTACTTGGAACTATTTTCACTGTTGTTTATACACTTATCTATCCTATTTTACCGCTTGGACCAGATGGGTATGGTATTTTTGCAGGTGCGACACTTCATGAAATCGCCCATGTAATTGCTGCTGCTGATCCTGGCGGTGCTTCCGCAGTTGATATGGCCGTTATCGTTAAATTAACTCGTGTAGCCTTACTTGTACCAGTTTGTTTCGTCGTTGCAAAAATGGTGAATGTCGGAACAAAAAACCGTTTTTCTTGGGCAGAACTTCCTGTGCCATGGTTTATTTTTGGTTTTTTAGCAACTAGTGCTATTAATAGTTTTGGAATCATTCCTTCATCTATAACAGACTTCCTTGTCGTTTGCGCTTATTTCCTAATTGCCATGTCAATGGGCGGACTTGGCTTGAATGTCCATTTACCTTCTTTTGGGAAAATGGGCGGGAAACCCTTTGCTGCCGCATTTATCGGTTCTATTTTACTTTCTGCTTTTGGCTTAGGTTTAGTACTTTTGTTCCATTTAGCAGGTTAAGTTTCGCTCGTCACCTCAATTTATGATACAATAGCTAGCACGAGGTGACTATTTCATGAAAAAAGCAATTTGGACTTGCCGAGCTTTTTTAGTTGGTTATTTTCTTATTCTGTATTTTACAGCAGATACTTATACCTTTTTGATTTTAAATGTCGGGCTTGCTTACATCCCTTTCGAAATAGCTGTGTTTCTTACAAAAAAACCTCGCGTTTGGTGGGTTTTCTGGCCATTAGCTATCGTTTGGTTAGTATTTTTCCCGAATTCCCCATACTTGTTAACTGATTTACTTCATTTACAGCGTTTAGAAATTTATGGTGCGGAAGGAATTTTATCAACTGCCCCTTGGTTATGGCGTCATTTCACTTATATTATCGTTGGTGTCTTTTTTGGATTATTTATTGGATTTTGGTCTTTTGCCAAGATGCTTGCAGAAATCAGAAGACGATTCAACTGGACTAGCAAACTTAGTTATCAACTACTTTTAATAGGGTTAATTCTATTATCTAGTTATGCTATTTACATCGGTCGTTTTTCACGTTTACATTCTATCCACTTACTGACACAGCCAATTGAATCGTTACAAGTTATGTTTGGCGTTTTCCACTGGCCATTCTGGAACTTTGTATTCTATTTCTCGATTATCCAATATGTTATTTACACGCTATTTAGTAAGTTTTCTAGCTCGCTAAAAAATTAAAAACGTTTGTATTATAGGAAAATTTCTTTTCTTAAATACAAACGTTTTTTTAATCGATATGAAGTTTACTGCGCTCAGCTGAAAAACCTTGTGGATAGCGTCGTTTCAGTTTTTCAATATTTAGTTCTGCGACTGTTTCCATACTAATATCTGCCCATTTTGCAATTTGTGATACATACCAAAGTACATCACCGAGTTCTTTGGTTAGGGCTTCTTTGTTTAAATCATGTCCATGAAAAGCATATTTCTTAATCAAATCGGCAACTTCACCGGCCTCACCAGTAATTCCAAGTCCGTAGTTTGTCAGTGCCTGTTCGTGTGTTGCTGCAGTCCTGTTTGCTAAAATTTGATACTCTTTAAAATCCATATGTTTTCCTCCTTGCTTCTCTTCCTTTCTTACTATAACAGATAAATTTTTTTGTTTGCAGTCTTGACTATTTCCTATTTATGCGAACCTATGCTCTATCAGTAGCTTTCATCTTTAAAATTTTTTTATCTTTTAAACCTTATTTTTTTGCACTAATTCCTTTATAATAGAGATAAGATTTCTGAAAGGAGTTTATATATGAAATTAGCTGGCTTAGTAATTTTTCTTATTGGTTTGATTGGTTTTGGTTTTTCCTTCAGCATAACTGGACTTATCGGCTTTGGTGTATGTATTATTTCCCTTATTTTAGTAATCGCAGGGATTTTTGCCATGATTCGCTCTAAAAAGCGCCGTAAACGTTCTTATTCTTATTAAATAAACAGCTACTTTATCTAATCGGTAAAGTAGCTTTATTTTGCAGTTCATTTCACTTCGACCATGTTCTCATCCGATTTTCTGCTAATTTCAATCGGATAACTTCTTCGGCATCTGCACCTAAACTCTCAACAATTTGCAAAGCATAAATCATTACATCTGCTACTTCTTTTAGCATTTCTTCTCGATTTTCTTTCACAGCATCTTCATCAGTTTTCCACTGAAAGCATTCTAATAATTCTGCTGCTTCCAATGATAATGATAGCGCTAGGTCTTTTGGATAGTTATATTGATCTAACCAGTCACGTTCTTTTAGGAAAGTAGTAATTTCATTTTGTAATTTCTTCAAAATTTCAGCTCCTTTTGTAAAATGGCATTGTGAACAAACGCGCAAATAAGCATAAAAATAAGCAACAAGCCCTTTAGAAAGAACCTGTTACTTATTCGATTATGCGTTTAATGAAATAGCCTCTTCAATTTTATTGGGAGGAATAAAGCCATTTAAACGGTGGATTTCTTCGCCACCTTTGTATAATACAAGCGTAGGTGTTTGTTGTACATCCCGATCAAAAAAGAAGTTTTCACCCATTTCTTCTAATTTTACTTTTAATACTTTTACTTTCTTTGCGATTTCTGAGTTTTTGAATTCAGCAAATGAAAGATCAAGCATTTTGCAATTAGGACAGTTGTCTTTCCAGTAGTCCACGTATACTAATTCATCCCCACTAATATGAGCTGCAAACTCTTCTGGTGATTTGATTTCAATACTTGTCATTTCATTCCACTCCTTAGTGTTAAAATTTCTTTGACCCATCGATGGATAGCCAATCTGTCTTGTTCTGTATGTGGCATCTGTTCTACTTTTAAAGTAGGGTAGCTTGTTCCAAAATAAGCTGCCATTCGGTCGACAGCACCACAATAAAATTCCATACCCCATTGTGTTTCTCCAGTCCCAAAAATGGCTACATTCTTGGGTTTAACGGCAAGTTCCGCGATAAAATCTTTCATATCTGGCGGTGTTCTTCCGTAATCGACTGTCCACGCCCCTAACATGTACAAGTCAAAATCCTCATCAAGCGGATACTCAGCCATCGGGGATACGCGGAAGGACACAACATCATGCCCCTCGCTCACTAAAATCCCTTCAATTTCATCGGCTACCATTTTCGTATTACCACTTAAAGAATCATAGGCTAACAAAATCCTCATAAATCGTCGAATCCGTTATCCATATTCGTTTTTTTGTAACTTGAATTGCGCATTTCGAAAAAGTCGGTTTTGGTTTCTGTAAAATTATCTGCATAAGCTTTAATCCACGTCATCGTATTTTCGCTATGCCCTGGATAAAGTTCTGGAATACCAAGCATTCCTAACATTTTGTTGGCACGGTATTTCACGTAGTCAACCATTTCTTCCACATCAATACCTTCAATACCTTGCATGACTTCTTCTGACCATTCTGTTTCTAATTCTACTGCATGGCGGAAAGCTTCGTGTGTATATTCCACTAGTTCATCTGTTTGTAATTCTGGGTTTTCACCAAGGATTGCCCGAATAACTTCGGAGATAAACTTAGAATGTGCTAATTCATCACGATTAATAAAGCTAATAATTTTCCCTGTTCCAGTCATTTTATTTTGCCGAACAAGATTGTAGAAGTAAGCAAAACCACTATAGAAATTAATTCCTTCTAAAATAGATGACTGAATTAATGCTTTTACTAGTGTTTCCCCTGTTTTATTATTCATGAACTCATCGTACGCTTCCATGATCGGCTCGTTCCGCTTAATGATTGTTGGGTGCGTTCTTGCTAGTTCAAATACACGATTTTGCTCTTGCAGATTAGTGATAGAAGCAAGTACATAAGAATAACTTTCATTATGAATGACTTCTTGTTGTGCAATAATCGCTGCATTCGCATGAACAGCTGGATCAGTAATGTACTCAGCAATATTATAAATAAAACGAGTTTGCGGAGAATCAAGTGTCGCCAGTAAGCCAATAATCGCATCGAAGGCATATTTTTCTTGTTCTGAAAGTGCTGGATATTGTTTCGCATCACTCTTCATATCTACTTCATCTGGAATCCAGTAGTTAGTAGAAAGTTCTTTATAAGCTCGGTAGAAAGATGGATACGGGATATCATTCCAATTGAGGATACCGCTAGTTTCTCCGTTTATAATTGAAGTAGAACGATTTGGAAATAAAGGTTCTAATATTTTAATCCGTGTTAGTTGTTCTTTTTGGTCAGCCATCGAGGCAAGCCCTCCCTTTTGTTTTGATTGATAGTTTTTAGAGATTTATCAACTTGAACACCATTCGCACTCTTCTACATCGATATCATTAGAACGAACATAGTACGTAGTTTTTAATCCTTCGTTCCATGCAGTCATGTGAAGTTCAAGTAATTTACTTGCTTTGATACCACTTGGCACATAGAAGTTAAAACTAAGTGATTGATCGACGTGACGTTGACGACGCCCGTTTTGACGAACACTGGCGAATTGGTCCACTTTGTATGCACCTTTTTCGTAGTATGGGTAGGTACTTAGATTCAAGCCTGGTGCAATAACAGGACGACGATAATCTTTTTTCTCTTCATAATAAAAGGCACTGTAAATTGGGTCAATCGATGCAGTAGAACCAGCGATTTGCGCAGTACTCATATTCGGCGCTACAGCAACAAGGTACGCATTACGCAGGCCTTTTTCAGCTACTTCTTTTGCAAGCTCTTGCCATTCAGGTGAATTGTAGTTACGACGAGCAAAGTATTCTCCTGTATTCCAATCGCTTCCTTTGAATACTTTATAAGCACCTTTTTCTTGTGCTAATTTTGTGCTAGCGGTAATTGCTAGGTAGTTGATTTGTTCATATAATTCATCGGCATATTTTTCCGCTTCTTCAGAGTCCCACGCGATGTTTTTAAGTGCTAACAGATGATGCCATCCAAAAGTTCCAAGCCCAATGGAGCGGTATTTTTGATTGGTAATCGTCGCTTGTGGTACTGGTAGTTCATTTAAGTCAATCACATTATCTAACATCCGAACTTCTACTTCGATTAAACGTTCTAGTGTTCCTTCTTCTGCAACAACAGCACGACCTAAGTTAACAGAAGATAGATTACATACAACGAAATCGCCAGCTTGTTTCGTAATAACAATTTGATCCCCAGAAATAATTTCTTGGATCATTTTTGTTGGACTCATGTTTTGCATGATTTCCGTACATAAGTTACTAGAATATACCATTCCTTCATGTTTGTTCGGATTCATCCGGTTTACTTCATCACGATAGAACATGAATGGGTTTCCTGTTTCTAGTTGGCTCATCATCACACGTTTCATGATATCAATTGCTTTAACAATTTTTTTGCTGATTGTTTCGTCAGCTACTAGTTCGTCATATTTTTCGCGGAAAGTCCCTTCTCCTTTTGATTCATCGTAGAAGTCTTGTAAGTACCAACCTTTTTTCGCTTTTACTTCATGTGGATCGAATAAATACCATTCGCCACGACGTTCGACTGCTTCCATGAAAATATCTGGAATACAAACTGCAGTAAATACATCATGTGCGCGTAAACGTTGATCTCCGTTATTCAAACGTAAATCTAAGAATGACTCGATATCTTTATGGAATACGTCTAGATATACAGCAATCGCACCTTTTCGTTGACCTAATTGATCGACACTAACTGCGGTATTATTTAATTGTTTAATCCAAGGAATGACACCACCGCTTGCACCTTTTACCCCGCGGATAGCAGCTCCAGTTGAACGAACGTAACCGAGATATGCGCCAACCCCACCGCCGTGCTTAGAAACTCTAGCAACGTCTGTGTTGCTGTCATAAATACCTTGCAAGCTATCATCTACTGTATCAATGAAACAACTAGATAATTGTCCACCAACTTTTCCTGCATTTGCAAGTGTTGGTGTAGCCACTGTCATATAAAGATTGCTTAAAGCCCAGTATGCTTCTCCAACTAAGTTCATCCGTTTTTCTTTTGGTTCGTTTTGCATTAAGTAAAGGGCAATCGTTAACCAACGTTCTTGTGGCAATTCATATACATTGCGTTCAGAATCAGTCGCTAAATAACGAGTAGCTAACAAATATAAACCATTATAAGTAAATAACTTATCTTTTTCAGGATCAATTAATTTTCCGGCTTCAATTAGTTCCTCTTTAGAATAATTTTTTAAGATGTTTCCGGAATAAATACCACGTTCGCCTAGGCTTTCTTGAAGTCCCACATAAGAACCATACTTGTCATCATCATTGTAAAAGCGGTTTTTACTTGCTTTTTTATATAATTTATTTAAATAAAGGCGTGCTGCAAAATGTTCCCATTCAGGGATATGAATGTCCGTACGTGCTTCAGCTTCCCGAATCAAGTAATCTACTAATTCATCTGCTGGATAATCTTCCTTTTTCTCTACAAAATTAAAAACCTTACGTTTGTAATCTTCTAAGTCGAGTTTTGGAAATTCTTCATGGATTTTCTCTAAATACCCGTCCAATCGACTCTTATCAAAAGGTAACTTTCTGTTTCCCCCGTCTTTTACTATGTAAGTTGTCATTTGCAATCCCCATTTCATCCTTTTTTCCTCGTTGTAAAAATATCTGATTCATTTGTGCGCTTTTACTCGTCAAGTGAATAATTATGTCCATCCATGGAGCAAAAAAATTAACTTTTAAAGGAGCAAATTCCCCTCGATAAAAGTTAAAAGGCGATGAAGCAATATTTCGCTTTCGATACTATATATAGTATAACTTTTTCATTGTGAATGCAAGATATAGTGCTTTCTCTTTTCAATCGAAATCTTCAAAACTACGATAAAGACAGGGTTTTTAGCTTATAAAAAATTTTTCGAAGTTGTTATATGTGCTCTTTTACACAAATTATACTAGCTAATACCACTACTTATTGTGTCTATTTCCACCCTTTTTATCTACATTTAGTAACCCGAAAACCTAATTTTCCGTCTTCACAAACTCCTTTCATTCATTCTGACAAAATTGTAAGGTTCTAGTGTGATTTTGTTAGTTAACAAACAGGATAAATGGCTCTTTTCATTGTAAACTTAATGTAATAAATCAAAACCATTTGGAAAGGATGAAGAAGAATGTTTACGAAAAAAAGAGTATTAATAATGTTAGCCACAGTTCTTCTCGCTGTCTGTGCTATTTGGGAGTATGCGATGCCAACTGATGCAGCAGTTAAATCCTATTACCTTAAAGTAGAAGAAGCTGGAAAACCTGTACAAAAAAATCAATTTAAAGGTTATGAATACGTATCAAAAGTTTACGATGATAAAGGAAAACAAAAAACGTTGACTTTCTATTCCGAAAAAAAATTAACTCAAGATGATCAATTTAAAGTATTAATTGGTGAAAATAAAATGGTCGTTAATTATAAAAAAATCAAAAATGTTCCTGACAAAATTAAATACCTAGCTGAACAATAAAAAACGCCTTGCACGCACTCTTTGAAAAAGGGTCATGCAAAGCGTTTTTTAATTTAAGGAGTGACAATATTAAATACAGGGTTGAATTCATCTAGCAAGGAAGCAAACTCGCCAAATTTCTTCGTGTTCCCTTCTAACTTCACTGATTGATCAGCAAATGCTTCTTCAAATGTTTTCGCTCCACCAAAGATATGATTAAAAGTATCACGAGTCGTTGTTAATGTTAAATCGGCTTTATCATCTTCTTCTCCATCACGGTAAATTAATACGGAATTATTTACTAGTAAATGATATTTTTCATCCACATCTGTCAAATGCCAGTTCATGGAAATACGCTTATCAATGGATTTTTCTCCATTCAAACGAATACCCATGTAATCTAAAATTAAATCAAATGGCATCCCTTCAACAATATCCAGTGTTACACCAGAAATAACTTCATCTGGTACAGAATTTCTAAGTTCATGAGCTCCAGCTAAGAACACATTCCGCCAAGGTCCAGACTCCGATTGGTAACCTAATTGTTCTAATGCATCTGCTAATAACCCTCTAGCTTCTTCATTTTTATCTTCCGCAAAGACTGCATGTTTTACTACTTCAGCAACCCAGCGATACTCCCCAGCCTCATAGGACACACGAGCTTTTTTCAGTACTTCATCCACGCCACCCATGAACTCAACATATTTTTTAGCAACATCTTCTGGAGGTAGTGGGTAAAGATCAGCTGGATTTCCATCGTACCAGCCAAGATAAAATTGGTAAATTGCTTTCACATCATGGTTAAGTGTTCCATAATAACCACGTAAATACCATTTTTCTTCTAGGGATGGCGGGAATTTAACTGCTTCCGCTACTTCGATTGCAGTCAATCCTTTATTAATAAAATGTAGTGTTTGGTCATGCATGTATTTATAGGCATCCCGTTGGTGAATTAACATATCGTTAATTTCTTCGTTACCCCATGTTGGCCAGTGATGTTGGCCGATACACACTTCATATTTATCGCCAAACGCACGAATCGCTTTATCAATATCTTTCCACCATTCATAAGCATCACGTATTTGTGCGCCACGAAGCGTTAGAATATTATGCAGGTTATGTACTGCATCTTCCGCAATGTTAATTAGTTTAAATTGTGGGAAGTACATCATATGTTCAGATGGAGCTTCTGTATTTGGCGCCATTAAGAACTCTACTTCTATTCCATCAACTACACGTTTTTCATGATCAAAAGTAATGGTATCATTTGGTGCAATTAGAGACATGTGACCTTTGGATGCGCTTTTTCCAAGCCCTGCGTCTACTTGACCTAGCTCGCCTCGTGTTAAACGACTTCCATACATATATTCCGCACGACGAATCATTGCATTTCCAGCAAAAATATTTTCACTAACTGCTGCTTCCATAAATCCTTCTGGACCAATTAATGCTACTTTGCCAGAAGCAACATCTTCTTTACTAATTAACCCCGCTACACCACCATAATGGTCTGCATGAGAATGTGTATATATAATTGCTTTAATTGGTTTTTTGGGACGGTGCTCGTAATAAAGTTCAAGCGCTGCACGAGCCGTTTCAACAGACATTAATGTATCTGTAATTACTAGCCCAGTGTCACCTTCCATGATAGTTGTGTTCGACATATCGTACCCACGAACTTGATATACGCGGTCCGTTACTTTGAATAAACCATTCGTCATATTAAGCTGACCGATACGCCATAAACTTGGGTTAACCGAATCTGGAGCCTCTCCGTCACCGATAAACTTGTAGTCATCCAAATCCCATACTGGATGCCCATCTTCTGTATCTATTTTGACTTTATCCCATGTGCCTATAAAGCCTTTCTTTGCATCTTCAAAATCTTTTGTGTTTTCAAAAGGTAGAGAACTTTTTACTGCATCATTTAACTCTTTTGTAAACTTGGTTGCCTTTTTCGGTAAAATGTTTTTTGCCATACTTGTTTTCCCTCCTACATAGGTTTCTTACAAATTCTATTATATACTTTATTCCACTTAAGTTAAAACGATTTCATTACCTATAGACAAAATAAATAGATCTGAGCTAAAAGCCCAAATCTATTTATTTCATTCAGATAATTTCTTTTTCGCGTCGGCTGTTTTATCTTCTACTTCGCCTTTAGCTTTTTGTGCTTTACCTTCAGCTTGTTTTCCTTTGTCGTCAGTTGCTTTTCCAAGTTTATCCTTAGCGTCACCTACTACTTTGTCTTTCAATCCTTTTGCCTTATCTTTCATGCCTTTATCTTCACTCATTAATATGGCCTCCTAGATTAGAATTAATTTCTAACGAAGATTAAATATCTTCATATTAATGTTTTCCACATTGACAAAAAATAAAACATTCTTTTTAAATAGATTGGATAGTTTGGTTCATTTCGGCTGCTCGGAAGATTGCTTCAATTAGTTTTAAAACTTGATATACTTCTTCATTTGAAACAATTGGTTCACTATTATCATTGAGTACTTCTACAAAATTATTATAGAAACTAGTGGCCAACTTGCTTGGTGATACAAGCGGTAGGGTCTCCGTTGCTTCTTCGCTTGGAGGTGCCATCGTTTTCGTCAACCCTTGTCCAGCTTGAATTGGCGTTGGTTCCGATAACTTAGCAAGAGCAGTTGGTTTAACGATTTCTCCACTTAAATCCCAATCTTGAATGATTCCTGTTCCTTCCGTACCTTTCACATACCAGCGAGGTAATTTGATGAAGTTGGTTGTTCCTACTTCCACTTGCACAGTTATTCCATTTTCAAAAGTAATAAAGGAAACAAATCCATCATCTACCTCATCACCGAGCGCAAAACTTAAATTAGCTGAAACAGACTTCACATTACTATCAATTAAAAATAGCAGTTGATCCAATAAGTGAACGCCCCAATCAAGTACCATCCCACCACCATGCGCTTTTAAATGGCGCCAATCGCCTGGGATACCATTTGCTCCGTGTACTCGTGATTCAAGATGAAAAATATCCCCAATTGTTTTTTGCTCCATCATTTTTTTGATAATCAGGAAATCTTCGTCCCAACGTCTATTTTGATGCACCATAAAATGTTTATTTTCTTTTTTAGCAGTATCCATAATGACAAGTAAATCTTCACTTGTCATCGTAACTGGTTTCTCACAAACGACGTGTTTCCCAGCTTCTAATGCGCGAATCGCCAATTCCTTATGCGTATCATTTGGCGTTGCAATCAACACTGCATCTACCGCATCATCTGTTAAAACAGCCTCGAAACTCGGATAAATTTTCAAGCCTTTTTCTGCTGCTGCAACTCGTTTTTCTTCTAAAATATCAAATACACCGAGAACTTCTAAATTATCAGCAGCAGAAGCAAGTGTTACATGATAACTCCCCATCCCGCCGTATCCAATAATTACGATTTGGTATTTTTTCATTTCAAGTCATCCTTCCTAAATTAAGCCCACCACATATCCAGTGGCTTATCTTTTATCAAAATGGATTGTAAATTAGTCACAGCGCGGTCAAAACCTTCATCAATCGACATTAATGGATCTTCATGTTCAATACTAACTACATAATCATAACCATAAGTTCTAAGTGCACTCATAATGTCAGACCATTCTGTTAAACTATGCCCACATCCAACCGAACGGAAAGTCCAAGCACGAGTTTGCACATCTCCATATGGTTGCATATCCGTAAGTCCATACATATTAATGTTGTCTTGATCCAAATAAGTATCCTTCGCATGAAAATGGTGAATTGCACCTGCTTTTCCAAGAATTTTAATCGCACCAACTGGATCAATACCTTGCCACCATAAATGACTAGGATCAAGGTTTACACCAATGGCATCATTTGTTTCTTCACGCAATTTTAAAATGGTGTATGGCGTGTGACAGAGAAAACCACCATGTAATTCAATGCCAATTTTCACATCTACTGCCGCTGCAAGTTCACCAATTTCTTTCCAATAAGGGATTAGTTTCGTTTCCCATTGCCAAGCTTCAATATCGCTATACACGGTCGGCCACGGTATCACCGGCCAATTCGGTGCTTTGGCGTCATCACTATCTCCTGCTGTTCCTGAAAATGTATTAACAACTGGCACATTCATTAACGAAGCTAACTTAATCGATTTACGTAAAATCTCATCCGCAGCAGCCGCCTCTTCTTTATTTGGTGAAATCGGATTATCATGGCAACTAAAAGCACTAATAGTTAAGCCACGGCTAGAGAATTTTTCTAAATAAGCATTACGCGCTGACTCACTTTCTAGTAGTTCATCTGTTGGGCAATGATGGTTCCCAGGGTTTCCACCTGTTCCAATTTCAACTGCATCTAGCCCAGCTGCTTTTACTTTATCTAACATATCTTCTAGTGGTAAATTTGCAAATAATGGTGTAAATACGCCTAATTTCATTTTATTTCCTCCCAATTTTTTCTAGTGGTTGATGATTTCCATATGCTGGATAGGTATCTCTTCCATTTGCGCACCAATGAACCCCATTGATAATTACTTGTTGAATGTCTGGATGATGGTATGTTGGGTAAGATTCATGACCTGGTTGGAAATAGAAAATCCGCCCATTTCCTCGTTTATACGTAATGCCACTTCGGAATACTTCTCCGCCTTCAAACCAACCTAAGAAAATCAGTTCATCTGGCGCTGGAACATCAAAGTGCTCACCGTACATCTCTTCTTCATCAAGCTCAATAAATTCACCAATTCCTTTGGCGATTGGATGAGATGGATCTACTACCCAAAGTCGCTCTCTTTCATTTGCTTCACGCCACTTTAAATCACAACTTGTTCCCATTAAACGCATGAAAATTTTCGACATATGACCAGAATGAAGTACAATCAGCCCCATACCTTCTAATACACGTTTTTGAACGCGGTTGACAATGTTATCTTCTACACGATCATGGCCCATGTGTCCCCACCAAATAAGGACATCTGTACTAGCAAGAACTTCTTCAGTAAGCCCATGTTCTGGCTCTTCTAGTGTAGCTGTTCCCGCATCGAAACCAGCCTTTTCTAGAAAATGAGCAATTTGTCCATGGATGCCATCTGGATAAATCGCAAGTACTGCATCATCTTCTTTTTCATGCAAAAATTCATTCCAAACTGTAACTCGTGTCATATTACTTCTCCTCCAATAAACTTGCTAAATAATCGCGCCCTCTACTTACACTAATTAACGGATCTTCTTCAAATGCTTCTTGTTCAATAATCAACCACTCGGAACCGCTGTTTAAAGCTGCGGTAATATATCCTTGAATATCTAATACACCTTCTCCGATAATCGTGCTTTCTTTTTGCTTGGCAGACCTGTCTTTAATATGCACTAAAGGAATGCGCTGCTGATATTTTTCAATAAAGGGAATAACACCCACACCTGCGTACTCTAGCCAATAAGTATCTAATTCTGCATTCATTTCTGGTACGTTTTCTAACAACATTTCGAGACTTGTTTGATTAGAAAGCCTCTCCAGCTCGTGCGCATGATTGTGGTAGCTAAAAGAAAGACCAGCATCATTGATTGTTTGCGTCATTACTTGAAGTTGTTTGCTAAATTCAAGCCATTCTTCTTCCGTTTCAAAATCTGCATAAGGACATACAATATGCCTGTTTCCTAGTTCTTTTTCATGCAAAATCACATTGTCTAGATCCGCTTCTAATTGTTCTTTACTAATATGTGAACCTGCAACTTCTAGTCCAAGCTCAGCTATTTTTGCTTTTATTTCATGAGCTGATTTCCCGTAATATCCAGCGAACTCCACACCGTCGTAACCCATTTCAGCCACTTTTTCTAGTGTTCCAAAGAAATCGAGTTCACAGGCTTCTTTGACACTCCACAGTTGCAAAGCTATTTTTGCTTGCATAAAGATTCAGCCTCCTTAATTAAAATAAACTGGTTGTCCGGTTTTAGATGATTCATAAATGGCTTCTAAAATTTGTGTCACAACAAGTGCTTGTTCTGGTTTTACAACTGGCTCTGTATTGTTTAAAATTGCATCCAACCACTGCTCTGCTTCGATTAACGCTGGATCATCTCCTTCGCCGTCATAAAAATCTACACCATCTGCATCCAGTTGGATTTTCTTTTCGTACATTTGACTATATGCTTCACCATTAATCCGTAAACCGTCTTCCATATCTGCGCCGCCTTCTGTTCCACTAAGAGAAGTTCTTGCTTCACCGACATCTAGTGTATTAAGTGCCCAGCTTGCTTCTAATACTATCGTTGCTCCATTTTCCATTGTAATGAAACCAAATGCTGAATCTTCTACCGTAAATTTCTTTGGATCCCAAGAACCCCAAGCATTTGCTGCATTTTCTTTTTTTGCTAATTTATGATAACTATTTCCGACAACATATTTCGGTTTATAATTGTCCATCATCCAGAGTGTTAAATCAAGTGCGTGGGTACCAATATCAATTAGTGGTCCACCGCCTTGTGCTTCTTCATCTAAGAATACGCCCCATGTTGGTACTGCACGACGACGAATTGCTTTTGCTTTTGCATAGTAAATATCGCCTAGCTCGTTATTTTCACAAATTTGGTGTAAATAATCGGAGTCTTTACGGAATCTATTTTGATAACCAATTGTTAGTTTCTTTCCAGTTCGTTCTGCCGCTGCAATCATACTTTTAGCTTCTTCCGTTGTTTTTGCCATTGGTTTTTCGCACATAACATGTTTACCGGCTTCCATTGCTGCAATCGAAATTTCAGCATGCGAAATATTTGGTGTGCATACGTGGATAACGTCGATTGATTTGTCTTCGAGTAGGTCTTGATATTTTTTGTATACGCTTGCATTTTTCGCGCCAAATTCTTTTGCTGCCGCCTCTGCTTTTTCTATTACAATATCGCAAAAAGCAACCATTTCTGCTTTCTCCGCTTTTAATAAACTCGGCATATGTTTCCCATTTGCAATGCCTCCACAACCAATAATTCCAACTTTCAATGACATATAAAAAACCTCCAATAGTTTTGATAGTTACATCATACAAAACTACTAGAGGTATTTCTTCCTGTTTTATTGCTTAATTATTCCCGTATATTGCTTTTCTGTATTTGAGTGGCGCTATTCCCATCGCTCGTTTGAATGCATGATGGAAAGTTTTAACACTACTAAAACCCGCAAGTTCCGCCACTTCAGTTACTGGAAATGCTTCATTTAATAGCATCCACTTAGCTTTATTGAGACGATAATCATTTAGAAATGTCACAAAAGTCATTCCGGTGTTTCGCTTAAAAAACTTCGTAAAATAATAAATACTAAAGCCGGTGTGGTCTGCTATTTCTTGCAAGCTAACAGGTTCCTGATAATGTTTTTCTACGTAGGAAAAAATTTGATCTAATTTATGTAAGGTTTCTTGTGATTTAAGTACAGCTTGTTCAGTAATCACACTGTCAGGCTGGGTTTTTATTTGTGGAATTGCACGATAAATAAGTACAATAATCGATAATAAATTCGCTTTTAAAATATAATGCTTTCCAGGTTTATGCTCGTTAGCCTCTCCATGTATTTCCATAATTAGTGACTGCATGTTTGTAACAACCGCTTCTGGCCATTCTCTACTCAAATGAGCCATTTCTGTAAGCATTTCTCGAAGTGGTTTTCCTGCATCATCCATCTGCATCTCTTCTTGAAATAGACTTAAATCAAACTGAATAACAATACGCTCACTATTTGGAGAAGCTAAAAAATAATGGACATCCCCACCGTTAATAACTTGAATTTCGCCTTCATTTAATTGAATTGGCATATCATTTATGCCTAAATTCAAGCTACCTTTTAATGCGTAAATTATTTCGATTTCTTTGTGCCAGTGAGGATATACAAGCACCTCACCCTCATTGATGAATGATCGAAAAGGAAAAGCTTTATTTAATTCGGGGATTTCCAAGTAATCACTCATAGTATAACTCCTCTTTTTTCTTCATTTTATCATAAAAAGAAGACAGCCGTTAGACTATCATCTTAAAGTTTATAAAATTAATGATTCATATGGAATTTCGTTAAGCAATTTTTCAGCATTGACTACGATTGGTATTTTCGTATGGAGTAAATAACCTTCTTTTTTTAGTTCGCTCAGTGTAAGACTAAGGTACTCCCGTGTTATCCCCATAAACTTAGATAAAAATGTAGTCGATAACTCTGGAGGAATTTGGATATTACTACCATTGGAAATTCCATATTCATATCCAAGCGCTGCAATAACATGCTTGACGCGATCTTTTACTTTAAGTGTATTCAGTAAACAGCGACGTTGCAGTATCATAATTTCTTTTTTGGATTGATAAAGCATAAATTCTTCCATGCTAACATGTTTTTCAACCATAAAAATAAAGAAGTCTCTATCTACTGCAGTAATAACACTGGCGCTTGGCGATAATAGTTTAGCTCCCATATTTCGTTTTAATTCTAGAGACATAAATGAAGCAAAATTACACACATCACCGTGTTTTAATAATTGATTGTACCCTATGTAATCATCAATTTGTGTTCCTTTCATCACGATCCCTGTTTCAACAAAATAGATTCCCGTTACAAAATCAACATCAAATAGTTCATTTTTTGAAAGTTTTATACTCATACTATGTTTTGCAAAATCACCAGACTTCTTACAAAAGTGGAGTGGATTGACTAAAATTTCATGCTGCCTTTTTTCTAAAGTATTCATTATAAATTCCTCCTCTAAAGTATAATATCATACAGCGAAATTACGTTAGAGACAGAATACAATGAAATAACTACTATTCCAGCTTAAAAAGAAGATATTTTTTACTTTTTAAGTACCAAAATCAAATTTTTCGTAGCTCAAAATGAATAAATAAGGATTTTTTGTGAAATTTTTGTTCCATGTTTTTTAAATGGCTTTCAAATTTTAACCGATAAAAACAATACCTATTAAATTTATTTTTACAAGACATCCATATTTTTGATCACCCAGGGTTTATGACTATCATCTAAAATTTCTTCTTTGCGTAATTTTAAAACGATAATGTTGGTGTACTCTCGTGTTGTGTTAGCATATTGCGCCAAAATAGAGTTATTAATCTCTTCTGGTAAAATATATTCTCTCTCTTTCGTTACGCGTCCCATATATAAACCGATCTCTTTTAGGCAAGCTCGAATACGTGCTTCTTTCTTCATAAAAGTACGCTTACTTGCTTTAAAATAAACTTTTCTTGTATAGAGCAAATTAGACAATAAATAGATTGCTTTTTGGTTCGACTCATCTAAAGTCTTTTCCACAAAACCAGGATCTAACACCCAACACTTTACTTCGGTCAAAGTACGTAAACTGGAGTCTTCAGGTTCTTCTTTAATGATTGGCACTAAATTAACAGCTACTTCATCCCCAACAAAACAAATAATCCCTGAATCACCTTGGTCATTTTGAAGACAATAGGCAAAATAACCACTTTCTACTAGATAAATTTTGAAGTCATTGGAATCATTTAATAGTATTTCTTGGCCTTTTGATAACGTTTCTTGATAACAATATTTATAAAAATCTTCCTTTTTCTTAAGTAGTTGTAGCAATGATTTTGTTGTTGCTTCTTTGAAAATTTCTTCATCTGAATACATTTTCTAACATCCTCTCATTTGTTTACAAAAAAATGCAGAAATATTGATTTCTGCATTTTAATTAAAATAGGGGTTCGTTGCTTTTTCATGGCCAATTGTTGTCATCTCTCCGTGACCAGAATATGCTCTCAAGTCATCTGGAAGAATAAATAATTCTGTTGTAATACTATTAATCAATGTATCAAAATCACCAGTATATAAGTCCGTACGTCCAATACTACCTTTAAATAGTGCATCGCCAACAATGACAAAGTCGTCAAAAATAAAGCTTAAACTTCCAACAGAATGTCCAGGTGTCGGTACAACTTTAAAATGAAAACCTTCGATATTATATTCTCCTAGCTTAAATTCATGTTCTGCAGGATTAGCAACGATTGGTGTTTCTGCAATATGCGCCGATAGATTTAGTGCCGGGTTTATAAGCCACTCTTGTTCTTTCGGGCTAACATAAACCGGAATTGAATAAGCTTTCCGAATTTCTTCCAAAGCTCCAATATGGTCATAGTGACAATGCGTCAATAAAACCGCTATCGGCGTCACTTGAAGTTCAGCAATTACTGCTTTGATTTTACTAGCTTCTGCTCCTGGATCAACAATGAGCGCTAAGTTATCTTGATAAATAATATAACAATTTTCTTGAATTATTCCAGTCATGATTCGTTTGATTTTTGTCATTATACTTCCACCTTCCTGCACATTTTCATTATACCGAAAATCCCACTCTACTTCAATATTCCTTGTTTGTAATCATTTATAAGATATAATACAATGGATGTAGATGTTTAAAAGGAGGAATAAACCATGACAGCAAAAATGCTACATACCTGTATTCGAGTGAAAGATTTGACTGAATCGATTACTTTTTATGAGAATGCTTTGGGTTTAAAAGAAGTTCGGCGTAAAGATTTTCCGGATTTTGAATTCACACTAGTATATATGGCTTTTGAAGAGGGTGGCTTTGAATTAGAACTAACGTATAATTATGACCAAATAGAGGCTTACGATTTAGGTAATGGTTATGGACATTTAGCTGTTGGTGTTCCTGATGTCCGTGCCTTACTAAAAGAACATCAAGTTGCTGGCTATACTGTGACTGACTTAAAAGGACTTCCAGGTGAAGAGCCGTTTTATTACTTCCTAACTGACCCAGATGGTTATAAAACAGAGATTATTCAAGATGGCGCATTATAGAACTGGAGACTTTCCATGGTAAAATATTTGATGATTATTTTGATTGCACTTGCAATTAACGGTATTAGCTTTCTTTTTGATAATGATATTGCTAATCTCATTGCTGTTATTATCACCGCATTATTACTTGTATACTTAATGCTCGATTTAACCAAAATGTATCGACGTAAATAGTAAAAGCCAGAAAATCAGCGAAAATGATTTTCTGGCTTTTATTTTATTGAATAACTAAATTACTTGCAACTTGCTCGGATTCTTTCATCAAGCTTTCGATGATATTTTTAGTGGAGCGAATCTCTGTTAACATCCCGCAAATTTGGCCTGCCATAACAGAGCCATTTTCGACATCCCCTTCATGAACTGCTTTTCTAAGGGATCCCAGTGTTAATTCTTCTAGTTGATCTCGAGAAGCATTTTCATTTTCTAACTCGACATATTTTTTAATCATCGGGTTTTTTATACTTCTAACTGGTGCGCCATTTCGTCGTCCTGTCACAGTTGTATCTGTATCACTTGCATCAAGAACAGCTTGTTTAAAGCTAGCTGGCACAGGGCATTCCTCTGCCACAAGGAAAAGCGTACCAATTTGCACACCACTAGCTCCAAGCGCATAAACAGCTGCCATTCCGTGACCATCAGCTATTCCACCTGCTGCAATTACAGGGATATTTACTGCAGCAACAACTTGACGGACCAATGCCATCGTAGTTGTTTCACCCACATGCCCACCAGCTTCTGTCCCTTCTGCCACCACGGCATCAACGCCAATTTCTTCCATTTTTTTCGCAATTTTCACTGATGGAATTACAGCAATCACTTTGATTCCTGCTGCCTTTAGTTTTCCCATAAATGGTTTCGGTGTTCCGGCACCAGTTGTAACAACACGAACTTCCTCTTCAATAATCACATCGACAAGCTCAGGGCAATTAGGCATCATTAGCATAATATTTACTGCAAATGGATTCGCTGTTTTTTCTTTGCAAAGTTGAATTTGTTCGCGTAAAGCATCTGCTGTCATCCCACCTGACGCAATAATTCCTAGACCTCCTGCATTTGATACCGAGGAAGCTAATTCATAAGTTGCTATTTGAGCCATTGCCCCCTGTAAAATTGGATACTTGATTCCTAACATTTTTGTTAAACTCATTTTATTTTTCCCCTCTCTGATTTTATGCTAATTCCTTCGCAGGTTGTTTTTTCTCACGTAACTTATAAACAATATTAATACATAACCCTACTGCGGCCAGTGCAATCGCAATATAGAAAGCTTGTGTAAAATCGCCTCCGTTCTGCCCAGCAATTTGTGCTGCCATTTTCGGTGCAAAGAATGCTGCTGTGGAATAACCAATGAATACTATTCCATAATTGACACCTTGATTTTTGGGACCATAGTTTTCCATAACAATGGACGGGAAAACACCCATAGTTCCGCCAAAGCATAAACCAAGACCGATAATACCGATAACAAACCCTGCTACTGATTGAAGCGTAGCAAGTGCTAATAAAGATAGCGCGATGACTGTATAAATAATCATTAACGTGTTAGATCTTCCTAAACGGTCTGATACAGCGCCCCAAACAACTCGCCCCAAACAGTTGCTTAGTGAATAAATACTTACGTAAGCTGCAGCCGATGCCGCTGTTAAACCAAACATATTTTGACCAATTAAAGAAGCATTAGAAGCAATCATCAGTCCTGAAAATGCTCCAATACCAAGCATTAAAAGAATTAAATAGAAAGTCACGGTTCGAATCATTCCGGTCCAAGGTACATTGATCATGCCGGCATTATTTCCCGCTGGAGCTGACCAACCTTTTGGCGCATAGCCAGCTGGAGCAACTCGGATAAGAAAACTACAAACTATTACAACCGCGATATAAACCGCACCCATGATTTTAAAAGCGGTCATGACACTATATGTTTCAATTAAATGATTCGCAATTGGCGCTGCAATAATCGTTGCTCCACCCATGCCTGCTGTGATAAGGCCAGATGCAAGACCACGTTTATCCGGGAAAAGACGAATCGTATTACTAAGACATCCCGAGTAAGCAAAGCCTTGTCCAAGTCCAGCTAAGACGCCGTATGATAAATACAGCATAGTGGTGGATGTCGCAAATCCAGTTAGAGCAAATCCAAGACCAAATAGTATTCCACCTATCAAAATAGCCCATTTCGCCTTTCCTTTATCAGTTAAAACCCCGCCCAAAATGGTTGGGATTGGGCCAATCGCCGCATTAATAGTAAATGCCATCATTACTTGTGGAATGGTCCAACCATGAGCGGCACTAAGCGGTCCAGCAAAAACACTAAACGCATAAACCGCACCTGTACAAAGAAGCACCCCTACAGAACCAATCAAAACTCCCCAACGATTTATTTCCTTTGTCATACTTTTACTCCCCCTCTTGTTTGTTTTTCGATAATGGTTTTTAAACCGCCCCATTTTTCACTAAAAATGCCACTATCCATTATTTTCAAGTCACTCGCGATAGTTGGTTCAAAATCCATTTGTCCAAGCACATCTTTTTCTAAGTCAATGCCAGGTGCAATTTCAGTGAGAATCATTTTACCATTTTCTAAACGGAATACTGCTCTTTCGGTGACATACAGTATTGTTTGATCAGTTGTAGATGCATATTCGCCGCTAAATGTGATTTGTTGAACTTTTTTGATAAACTTTTTAGCCTTTCCTTCTTGTAAAATCTCCAGTTTTCCGTCACTGACGCGTGTCTTTAGGCCACCAGCCGTAAATGTCCCAGCAAAAATTAGTTTCTTCGCTGATTGAGATATATTAATGAAACCACCGCATCCAGCTACCCTCGTGCCAAATTTACTTACATTAACATTTCCAGCTTCGTCTGTTTGTGCTAAACCAAGAACGGATAAATCAAGCCCGCCACCATCATAAAAATCAAATTGGGAGTGATGATCAACAATCGCCTCACTATTGTAGGCATGTCCAAAATCTGCTAAACCGGCTGGAACACCACCAACTGAGCCGGCTTCTGTTGTGAGAATTAATTGATCACTAACGCCCTCTTCTGCTGCTACAGTGGAAACATTAACTGGAATTCCAACACCTAAATTAAGAATTGTTTGAGGCTCAAGTTCTGCAGCTGAACGCCTAGCAATGACTTTACGATCGTCTAATTCAAGTGATTCGATATCTCCAAGCGGAACTTGAATATGTCCTGAAAACGCCGGATTATATTGTGTGTTTTCTGTTTGGAAATGATTTTCTGGGTCTGAAATGATGATATGATCAACTAAAATCCCTGGAACTCTAACATCTTTTGGATTTAATGAACCTTTTTTAGCCACAGATTCGACTTGCGCAATAACAATTCCACCAGAATTACGAACTGCTTGGGCAATAGGTAACACTTCCATATGTAGTCCCTCTTTTTCTAATGTAAGATTTCCAAATTCATCCGCAACTGTCCCGCGGATAAGTGCGACTTGAATAGGAAAACTTGGATAAAATAACCATTCTTCTCCGTGAATAGTAAGTAGCTCAACTAAATCATCTGTAGAACTTGCTGACATCTTTGCGCCTTCAATTCGAGGGTCAACAAATGTCCCCATTCCGATTTTTGTAATAACACCTGGCCGTTTTGCTGCAATTTCGCGGTAAAGTTGGGTGATAACACCTTGAGGTAAATTGTAAGCCTCACATTTATCTTCCTCAATTAATTTTGCCATTTTGGGAGAAGCAATAGCAATGCCACCAATCCAACGTTTAATTAAACCAGCATGCCCCCAATGACTCATTCCTTTTTCCCGGCGATCTCCTAACGCACTGGCATGCATTACGGTTAAATTCCGTGGTTCCCCCCTCTCTAAAAACCGCTTTTCTACTGCAATAGCCATTTCTTCATTGACGCAAGATAAACCAAAACCGCTGAGTGCAACTGTATCTCCATCTTTAATCAATTTTGCTGCTTCACTTGCTTTGATAACTTTTGACAAATTCTCCACTCCTCATTGTTCAATTATTCACATATATTTGTAATGATACACATTTTCTTATAAAGCAACTTTCATGCCAAAATGAAAAATGGGTATTTAGCAGCATTTTGATTCATTAAATTTTTTCGTTGTCGCAAAAAAGAGACGTTTTTTCATCCTCCAGTTAAATAGACCGTCGTAAAAACGCAACAAAAAACCTAATCCTTTTTGCAGATTAGGTTTTCTTCTTCATTTATAACTTTAAGTTTCCGGTATAAGACGGAACGGTGAATACCTAGCGCATGGGCCGCTTTCGTCACATTTCCATCACTTTCTTCCAACACTCGCATAATAAAATGTTTTTCTACATCTTGCAAATAATCTTTTAAATAGAGCGACTCTTTCTTCGCTTGCTCTTTAAAATGCAAATCAAGTGCAAAGTCATCTGTCGCCTGTACTTCTACTTCTTTTGCACCTGACATAACCACTAATCGTTCGATTTGATTCCTAAGTTCGCGAACATTTCCAGGCCATCCATAAGAAAGTAACTCTTTTGTTTTATCGCCGCTAAGTTGAAAATCTTTTTGATATTTTTGATTAAATTTTTGGATAAACTGGCGTGCAAGTCCGATAATGTCTTGAGGTCTTTCTCTGAGTGCCGGGATATGAACAGGAACAACATTAATCCGGTAATATAAATCTCGCCTGAAAGTTCCATTTTCCACCATTTCACCAAGATTACGATTTGTTGCTGAAATAAGCCGAAAACGACGCTTGGTTTCTATGGTTGAGCCGAGTCTTCTTACTTCGCCCGTTTCAAGCACTCGAAGCATCTTAGCTTGAAGTTCTAAAGGCATTTCCGAAATTTCATCTAAAAACAATGTACCTCCATCAGCAAGTTCAAGCATTCCTGGCTTTTCAATATCCGCTCCCGTAAATGATCCTTTTTCGTGACCAAATAATTCCGACTCAAATAGTGCCTTTGGAATAGCTGCGCAGTTAATCGAGATAAAAGGTCCAGCAGCTTGTTTGCTTTTTTCGTGAATATAGCGTGATAAGACTTCCTTACCAGTACCTGATTCCCCGTACAATAAAACCTTACTATCAAACGGGGCGATTTGGTTGCAGACACGAACGATTTGCTTCATCGCTACGCTTTCTGCCACCACAACGGTTCCTTCTTGCTCTTTGTAATCCTCTAAAAGAAGCGATTCTTGATTATCCGAAATCGCCTCACCACGCCAAGTCTTAAAACTATCTGGTTGTGTTTCATCTGACATCGTAACGACTAAATGAACGGTGCCATCTGGATAAAGAATCGGTGTTGAGGTAGAACGGATACTAAAACCTTTTTTTGTGTTAATTACTTTTGTTTTCTTTTCCTTCGTTCGGATTGCATCTAAAGTGACAGAATCATTATAAACTCCATCCTCTACTAAATCTTTCACATTACAACGAAGCAATTCTTCTAAGGACATTCCAACAGTGAGTGCAGTAAACGTATTAGAAATTAAAATATTACCTTCTGCATCAGTCACAAAAAGTGTTGTTGGCATATCTTTATTTAATTCACCAAATGACTGTACCCCCAGCAAGTTATCCATTAAGTCAAACATTAATAGCTCATCCTTTTGGACTAGTTCCCTAGTTATTTGCTCACCATTACACAATCTATTATAGCATAACTAGCTTGTTAGCAGTACTCGTTTTTTTGCGACAACTTAGTCCTTGTCCGCAATACAGACACGATTTCGTCCAGCAAGTTTCGCTTTATATAAAGCCTCATCCGCTGTTTTAAATAACCGTTCACTGGTCATTATTCCGTCATGACATCCACTGACTCCAATAGAGATAGTAATTTTCACGGTTTGTCCAGTTGGAATTACAAAGTCGTACTCTTCAGTTTCTCGTCGTATATGTTCAGCAAAATAATTTCCTTCGTCCACCGAGCACTATAACAAGATAAGTGAAAACTCTTCCCCACCATTTCTAAAAGCTTCCGAACCATCTGTTGTGTTTCCTTTTAAAGTCTTTGCGAGTTGCTTCAAAATGGCATCTCCCGCATCCTGCCCATATGTATCATTAATATTTTTAAAGAAATCGATGTCGATTAACATTAAAGTGACTTCTCTAATAGTTCCATCCATTACATGGTTAATTTTTTCATCAAACTGCCTTACATTGGAAAGTTGGGTTAAATAATCCAGTGTGGAATCTTGCTCATATTTTTGAAAAAGTTGTTTAGACTTAATCATATTATCCATTAATCCTGCTGACACAAAACCGATAACTAGTGAAATTACTACAAAGGTAATCATGTTTATCCAGTAGAAAGCTTCATTTGCTAAAATCAAATGTAAATTAATTACAACAAATCCGCTGGCAATAATATTTAATATAAAAACACCCAAACGTTATATCGCTCTAGTCGTTTGCTTAAAAGTGCTACCATAATCCCGATTAACATCATCACTACTCCGGCCATAACTGCTGCTAAATTGATAGAAATCCAAGAATCCCAGTCCATACACCAATCACTACTTTTCTTCTCGTTGATATCTCTTTTGTTATTGGTTCTTTATAAATAATGGGAATAACATCAAAGCCCGCGAGTAATATCGCCGCATTACTTACTGTTCTATCAAAAAGCATCCCCCGCCTTCACTTCGTTACTTTATTACCCTCTTATGCTCATTAATATGCATTCTTAGCAACCTACACGCCAAAAAACAACCTCTCAAAAATAGACGTTGCGAAAAATATCTATACACTTATTTTGACATAAAAAATCCGCAATGAAAATAATTTCAAATGCGGATTTATCTATTATTTTAGTAAGCTGTCCAACCAGCATCTGCTGTAACAATTGTCCCGTTGACAAAACTAGCATCATCCGAAGCTAAAAATAAAGCCACTTTGGCGATTTCAGAAGCATCTCCAACACGTGGATTTGTTCCCATTCCAATCATCGCTCTTTCTTGTCCGAATTGATCTGGCGCATAAATAGTTGTTCCAATATTCGTATTCACTGCTCCTGGTGCGATGGCATTACAGCGAATATTTTTATTAGCATATTGGAACCCAACGTTTTTAGTGAATCCAACTACCGCATGTTTAGAGGCTGTGTATGCTGCACCAGCTCGTGAACCAAATAATCCCCCAGCTGATGCAATATTAACAATAACACCTTGCCCTTTTTCTTCAAATATATGCAATGCTTTTCTAGTAGCTCGCATGACTCCTGTTGTATTAATTGCGAAAACTTTATCCCAAAGTTCATCCGTTAATTCTCCAGCTGGAACAAAATTATCCATAATTCCAGCATTATTAACTAAAATATCTAATGTACCATATTTTTCTACGGCTTGATTCATCATTTTTTGTACATCATCTTCACTCGTTACATTAGCAGCAACAGCAAGAGCAGATCCTTTTCCTGCTTCAATTAATTCAACTGTTTTTTGTGCAGCTTCTAAATTCAAGTCTGCAACCACTACCTTCGCACCTTCATTTGCAAAAAGCAACGAAATTTGTTTCCCCATTCCTGAGGCTGCCCCTGTTACAACTGCTACTTTACCATCTAATTTCCCCATTATTTCTCCTCCTTCACTTTAGTTGCGCTAAAAAGGATAAAAGTCCATCCTTCTTGCTTCCATTATAATCCGGATATAAAACGCTTTCAATAGCTAAAAAAGCCATTTTTGTTGATTAAGCAACACTTTTGAGTTATATGTATAGTAATAGAAAAAATTATCATTGGAGGTTTTGAAAATATGGATAGACGGGTTAAAAAAACAAAACAAGCCTTAAATCAAGCATTATTTACCCTTCTTGACCATAAACCATTTAAACAAATTACGATTACAGATATTGTTCAACAAGCTGATGTAAATAGAGGGACCTTTTATAAACATTATCGCGAGAAAGAAGAATTACTGGAAAATATTATCCAAGACGTCTTAGCAGATTTAAAAGAGGCTTATCAAGACCCGTATCGTCAAACTAATCATTTCACTGTCCAAATGCTCACACCTTCAATGATAAAAATATTTGATCATGTTTATAGTCATCAAGCATTTTATAAACAAGTGATTAACTCGACAATTAGTCCCAGTTTTCAAAATCAAGTTTGCGAGGTGCTTCGTGAATTAGTTTTAAATGATTTCGACAGTTTTTCTAGTATGATTAATGCCGAACCGCGGTTACTTGCAACTTACCAAGCATACGCCATTTTCGGGATGATTGTTTTTTGGGCGGAAGAAGATTTCACTCATTCCTCAGAATATATGTCTGAGCAATTGCTTCTAATTATTCATACTAATTACCAAGGCAGTTAATCCTTACATATTTGTTATATTGGTTTCTAACTTTGTCACTTGAATCGAGGGCTACACATCATCACACTTGCTATAATAAGCGTATCAAAGAAAGGTGTGTTGATTATGAATGATCATCGAATTTTAAATGCGTTAAGTTATTTTAGTATCTTTTTCGCCCCCATCGTTGTTCCAGCGCTAATTTGGATTTTCGCAAAAACAGACGAAGTTACCCACCACGCAAAAGTTGCTTTACTAACACATGTTATACCAACTATTGCCGGTTTTATTTGTTTCTCTAGTATTTTTATTACCTCCCTAACTAATGGCGGTATTCCCACAAATCTCATTTTCATCGTCACTGCTTGCTTGTTCTTTTTCATGGTAATCACGATGGTTGGTTTCTTTATTTTTAATATTGTTCGCGGTATTCAAATGTTACTTACAAAATCAGAAGAAGATGTTTGGATTTAATACAAAAAGCTATCCTAAAATTTTTAGGATAGCTTTTTGGTTTATTCCTGCGTCTTCCTTGTTTTTCTTAATAGGAACAAGGCAAGTGCGCTAATAATAAATCCTGTAAAAATAACTTCATCTGGTAGCGTATCTCCTGTAGAAGGTAGGTTCACAGATTTTTCAGCTTTAATAGTTGTTTTATTGTTTTTTGCTGGGTTTACTGGATCTCTTGGTTTCGTTGGTCTGTTTGGATTAACCACAATTGGTCCTTTGTTTTTTGCATACACAAAAGTAACTTTTTGTGGTGCTCCTTTAAATACACCAGTTTTGTTAGTAGGATCTTTCACTAGTTGGTAATTTTTAATTTCTTTGGTATCTATTTTGTATGGCTTACCAACTACACCCGTGTGAATTTCTTCTGCAGCTAGTTCATTTCCTGCTGTATCAACAAACACTGCAGTTACAGTTCCACTTACCATTTTTTTCGTGTTTTCTTTTGTTACTTGAAGTGACTGTTGTTGATTAAAAGCAATATTTACATTTACTGGAGTCGTATCTAATTCATAGTCATTTGGTGCTTTAGTCTCTATTAATTGATAGTCTCCAGGTGCTAAATCCGTTAATTCGATTGCTCCGTTCTTATCTGTTGTTAAGTTTTCTAGAACAGTTTTGTTTGCAGCAACTAATTTAAATATGGCTCCAGTAAGTGGGGCTTTTGTCTCGCTGTCTATTTTTGTTAAAGTAACAGACCCTGTAGACATTGTATTTGTTTTAGTTAACTGTATCGGTTCTTGTTGATTAAATTCAATAGTGAATTCAATCGGCGTCTTGTCCAACTGATAGCCATTTGGTGCTTTTACTTCTATAATTTGATATTTCCCTGGTGCTAAATCCGCTACGCTCAATTTACCATCTGCGTCTGTTACTAAGCCACTTTTCACTTTCGTTCCATCCGCTTGTTGTAACTCAAATTCTGCTCCGGACAAGTTCGCTTTCGTTTGGTCATCTTCTTTTGTTAATATCGCACTACCTGTTTTCACTGTATTTTCTTTGGTTACTTCGATAGTTGTCGTTTGATTAAATACAATCGTAAACGGCACTGGAGTTGCATCTAGCTTGTAACCGGTTGGCGCTTTTGTTTCCACAAACTGATAGTCGTCCGGTGCAAGATTAGATACAGTCAATTTACCATCCGCATCTGTTACTAAGTCCTGTTTCACTTTTGTTCCATCCGCTGTTTGTAATTCGAATTCTGCTCCAGATAACGCCGCTTTAGACTCGCCATCTTCTTTCGTTAAAGTGACATTGCCCGTTTTGGCTGTGTTTTTTTTGATTACTTGAGTTGGTATAGCTTGGTTAAATGTAATGGAAAATGAAACAGGCGTTGCATTTAGTTGATAACCTATCGGCGCTTGTGTTTCCACGAATTGATATTCACCTGGTGCTAAATCTGCTACAGTCAATTTACCATCAGAATTTGTCACCAAACCATCTTTCACTTTTGTTCCATTCGCTGTTTGTAATTCGAATTCTGCTCCGGATAACTTCGCCTGGTTACGGTCATCCTCTTTCGTTAAAATGACGCTACCTGCTTTTGCTGTATTTTCTTTCGTTATTTGGATAGGTGTTGCTTGATTAAATACAATCGCAAACGGTACTGGAGTTGCATCTAATTTATATCCGGTTGGTGCTTCGGTTTCTACAAATTGATAGTTACCTGGCGCTAAATCTGTTACAGTCAAATTACCATCTGCATCTGTTACTACATCCGTTTTCACTTTCGTTCCGTCTGCTGTTTGCAATTCGAATGCTGCTCCGGATAGCTTCATTTTAGATTTAGCATCTTCTTTTGTTAAAATAACACTGCCAGTTTTGGCTGTGTTTTCTTTGGTTACTTGGATAGGCGTTGCTTGATTAAACCCAATAGTAAACGTGACTGGACTTATATCTAGCTTGTAACCGGTTGGCGCTTTTGTTTCTATGAATTGGTAGTTACCTGGTGCTAAATCTGCTACCTCAATTTTACCATCCTTGTCGGATATTAAGCTCTCTTTCATTTGCACTCCATCCGCTGTTTGTAACTCGAATTCTGCTTCAGACAACTTCGCTTTTGTCTCACTATCTTCTTTTATTAAAATCACACTGCCAGTTTTGGCTGTATTTTCTTTGGTTACTTCGATAGGCGTCGCTTGATTAAAAATAATGGTAAATGCTACCGGAGTTGCATCTAGCTTGTAACCGGTTGGCGCTTTTGTTTCCACAAACTGATAGTCGTCCGGTGCAAGATTAGATACAGTCAATTTACCATCCGCATCTGTTACTAAGACCTGTTTCACTTTTGTTCCATCCGCTGTTTGTAACTCAAATTCTGCTCCTGCTAATTTTGCTTTCGTTGTGTCATCTTCTTTTGTTAAAATCACACTGCCAGTTTTCGCTGTATTTTCTTTGGTTACTTCGATAGGCGTCGCTTGATTAAAAGCAATCACAAATGACACTGGGGTTGCATCTAACTGGTACCCAGTTGGTGCTTTTGTTTCCACGAATTGGTAGTCACCTGGCGCAAGATCAGTTACAGTCAATTTACCATCCGCATCTGTTACTAAGTCCTGTTTCACTTTCGTTCCATCCGCTGTTTGTAATTCAAATTCTGCTCCAGATAATGCCGCTTTAGACTTGTCATCTTCTTTTGTTAAAACAACACTTCCAGAGACTTGTGTATTTTCAACCGTATAGCTTGCTACTTGACCATCAGCTCTAACAGTCACTTCTTTTCCTTCTTTGTATTCATCACTAATAGTATAGCCATCTGGCGCCTCAGTTTCTACTAATTTATATTTCCCAGATTGAATTCCATCAAATAGAATTTTACCTTCTGCATTAGTGGTACCAATTTGCCCTGCTTCCTCACCATCCAATGTATAAAGTTGGAATTTAGCACCGGCTAGTTTTTTCGTATGATCTGCTTGATCTACTTTTGTAATTTCTAATGAACCAATTGTGGCAATTCCACTTCCGCTTCCCATCGTAAATGATGGCGCGATAGACGCAGTGGATTTTTTATATGATTCAGGCAACACACCATAATCAGTAGCATCGACATTAGCTTCATTCGCAACGATTCCCGACATCAAGCTAACTGTACTGTAAGTCACTTTAATAGGCTCTGTTGCTGTATAGTCTTTAAATTGAATCGTAAAATTATTATTTTCAAAAGTAATATCGTAATACTTTGAATCAATCGTATCTCCTGTGGTGCTATTAACTACTTTAAAACTGCTCTTCACTATTTGCGCACCAGTAGCTCCTGTCGTTAGCGTATCCGTGATAATTGGATTAGTTACAGGACGATTTGGAGCAATGTTTGTTAATTCCAAGGTCCAAAGTACTTGATTATTAAAGGCAGGAGAAATAGCAGCAGCTTTTGAAATTGCGCGATACCTAAGATTTGCATAAGTTTGATAAGAGTAGGATTTTTGCCCGAACCCATTATCCGAAACTTTAGCCACATTGTTTACAGATTGGAAAAAATACCAATTTTCATCTAGTTTTGTACTATATTTAATAAAGACGCGTGATGTCCCCATATTAGCAAATTCTAAATGTATTTTCTTACTTGTCGTATCGATCGTTGTTGGATAATTATTATCTCCAGGTACAGCAAGTGTCCCAACTGTTCTTAAAGGGACATATAAGCTCAACATTTCAGTCGTCGAATCCACATTACGATATTGTAATGAGTCTTCCACAAGCGTCAGTCCTTCTGGCATCTCATCATCAAAAATTAAATTATCATAGTCTTTTTCCATTGTGTTCACTGAAACAATCCAGTCGATATTCCCTGTTGAGGCATTATAGGAACCATACTTCTCACCATTATTCATGATGTTTGTATCTGGAGTTACTTCAGACTTTATTTCATCTATATGCCTTGAAATCCCAGTCTCATCATAGTAAATAGCATCTGCCTTATTATCAATTGTATTTGTAACATCAGATAAATCAATTTTTGTATTTATCTCTACTACAATTTTTTTATTTGTTGCACTATAATCACCGATAAGTTGAATCGAAAAACCTCTTGGCGTGATATCTTTATCAATAGTATAGTCTCTGCCTTCTTTTAAAAAGGCTCGATTAGTCTCATCTTTATACGCATATACATCATAGCTTTCTAAACTTGTTACACCAGAAGAGAACGTATCAGTAATACTAAGACGATTCATTTGAATCCTATCTGAGTTAGCAGTTATCGTCCATTTCATTGTATTATTAAAATAGTCAATCGTCCCTGCCTTTTTCTTCAATAAATCAGGTTGAAAGTTAATCGATGCCTCTGAGGAAACACCCTGTTCGTCCGTAATTTTATTTTTAATTTCTCGGCTACTAAAGTCTGTTACTTTGGTTGAATAGGTGATTTGGTAAGAATTTGTACTCGTATTTTTATATGTTAAATCAAAATCCCCATTAGCTGAAATAGCAGAGGTAGTCCAGTCGCTGGATGCATCAGATCCAATGATTGGTGTGCCAGTCGTCGAATTAAAAATGATATGATTTATTTTAAGGGAGTTCGCCACATATTCGACGCCACTATCTTCTAAAACGTCTTTCAGAACTGTAGTAGGCGATATCTCTTTCTTGTCAAAATTGAAATCAATTGCCCAGTCAATACATTGTGTGGAAGTATTGTAAACAGCTCTCTTCTCAAGATGTTTATAGTTAATCATCTGCAAATAAACAATTGCTGAGTTTCCAGATAACTTCCCTTCTTCTCCAATTGTTTGTGCTTCTGTCGTAACATGAGTTATACCAATACTCGGTTTATTAACGGTACGCTCATAAGTTACCTGGTATCCACTTGCAGCAAGTCCGCCATCAAGTAAAACGCTCATTCTGTTATTCTCATAAGTTAGTGTATAGTCGGTTCCTTCTATTAATTCCTTTTTCGTTCCGATAAATGTCCCACCCGCGCTTACATCACTAGAATAGACTTTGATAGTTGCTCTATCTATTGTTGTTGTCCCACCAGCAGTGAAATCAATTAATTTTAATTCTCCTTTTGCATTTGTTTCTTTCGTTAAATTGAATTTTGCATCGACAGTTATTTTCTCTGGATTTACTACTCCAGGTCTTGCTGACATGTATATGGCAGTCGGGTCGCTAGCATTAGGAATTATTTCAATTGGATAAACAGTATCTTCTCCCGCAGTTTTAAAAACAACATTTTGTTCGGTTTTATCTGTTGTTGTAAACATTTTAAAAGCTGTACTAATACTGATGTCGTAATCACCTTCTTGAACACCATCTTTTAAGAAGGTAATAGTCAAAGCATTGGTCTTCACGTTTAAAGACCATTCTGCTTCAGTGGATGGTAAAAAGTTCCCACTTATGTTGTTTGTACCAAAATCGAAGGCATCCGGCAAAATGGTTGTAAAAGTATCACCAGCTTTATAGTTTTTTCCAGTGAAGCTAAAGTTCATATCTAAAACAACACCACTACCATTTTTAACTCGATCTGTCTTGTTAAGTTCCTTTCCATTTCCATCTTTAAGCGTTACCTTTTTAAAAATATTTTCCGAAATAGCTGCTTTTAAATTCTTTTCTGAAACCGATTTTTTTTCAGATACAACTGTTTCTTCTATTTTATTTGTAGTTTCCTTTTCTTTTGCAGAAATAGACGTAACTACTTCTTCTTTATCGGTTAATGTTACATTGTACTCATTTTCATCTAGTATATAACCTGGCGCTGCTGTTTTTTCTTTTACAACATATTCTCCAGCTGAAAGCGATTCATCTGTAAACTCCCCGTTTTCATGTATGGAAAGTTCCTTGCTTTCTCCTGTCTCTTTATTTTTCAGTTCGAAAACTGAGCCATTTATTTTTTCTTTTGTATCTTTATCTTCTTTCATGATTTTAAGTGTTGTTTGTTTTGATGCTTCTTCTGTTATCGTTGCCAAAACAGGAGAAACATTTTGGAATACAAGTAGCCCAATCACAGCAGCGATTAGCATTTTCTTCCATTGTTTAATATTTCTCATGATGCTTTATCCTCCTAAATTCAACTTTGATTGCAAGTAACTCCATACATTATAACAAACAACAAAAAAACAAATTTTACTTAAAAAGGAAAAGATATGTGTATCATGTGACGTTTCCGTGAACACTAATATAGTAGCTGAAAAAGTTTGTTAGTTTTTGAACGTAGGTACAAATATACCTAAAGAAGACATAAAACTTTTCACCTCAATAGTTTTGAACACTCTCAGCAACTTAAAAAGACAAATATCAAGTTTATCATCGCTATTTCCCAACCTTATTTCGGGTGATATGATGCATCGAATTTACTATTTTATTGAGACTAATAATTCAAATTATCATATATAACTCGCTCTACTCTTCTAAATCGAAAGAATCACAAAACCAATAACATTATTACTACTATCCACAAACGTACTTGATTATTGAAATTACTAACTTCTTTTTTTCCCAAGAAAAAAATAGTATAAAAAAAGACCTTTAAAAGGTAGATTTTAGTCTACTTTTTAAAGGTCGGCCACTTTAGCCTTGTGTTTAATGTTTTATTTATGCGTTTGTCTCCTTTTTCTTAGTAAGAAGAGTGCGAATGCACTAACAAGGAATCCCGTGAAAATAACTTCATATGGGAATTCATCTCCGGTAGAAGGCAGATTTACCGACTTTCCGTCTTTTACAGCAGGTTTTTCTGGGTTGGTTGGGTTGGTCGGTTTCGTTGGGTTTACTGGATTGACCTTGATTGGTTGTTTCGTTTTGTCATAAATAAACGTAACTTTTTGCGGTGTTTCTTTATATGCGCCAATCTTGTTGCTAGCATCTTTTACAAGTTCGTAGTTTTTAATTTCTTTGGCATCAATTTTATAATTTTCGCCAACTAGGCCTGTATGAATTTCTTGTTCTGCCAGTCTATTTCCTTTTGTATCAATAAATTCCACTGTGATAGAACCACTAACCACTTTTTTTGTATTGATTTTAGTTACTTGGGCTTTCGTTTGCTGGCCAAAATCGATTTTAAAGTCTACTGGAACAGTATCTAGTTCATAACCAATCGGTGCTTTTGTTTCGATTAATTGGTAATCTCCTGGTGCTAAATCCGTTAGTTCAAGTTTTCCGTCTCTATCTGTAGTTAGGTTTTCAGTAACATTATTATCCTCATCAACTAATTTAAATGTCGCATCAGCAAGAGGTTCCTTGGTTTGACCATCTGTTTTAGTTAAAATAACAGAACCTGTATTCATTGTATTTACTTTCGTTACTTGAATTGGTTCTTGTTGGTTAAATTCAATGGTGAATTCGACTGGCGTTGCATCTAGCTTATACCCTGTTGGTGCTTTTACTTCCACTAATTGATAATCGCCTGGTGCTAAATCATCTATTCTTAATTGACCATTTGCTTCTGTGACAACATTTGTTTTTAAGCTTGCACCTTGTTTTGTTTGTAATTCAAACGCAGCACCTTCTAAGTTACTTCTTGATTTGCTATCTAATTTAGTTAGAACAACGCTTCCTGCTTTCGCTACATTCTCTTTAGTTAATTGTACTGCAGCTTCTTGGTTAAATTCAATGGAAAATGTGAGCGGTGTTGCATCTAGTTCATAACCTGTTGGCGCTTTTGTTTCGACAAATTGATAATCGCCAGGTGCAAGATCTGCTACTTCGATTTTACCGTCCGTGTCGGATGTTAAGCCATCTTCTATCTTGGTACCATCTGCTGTTTGCAATTCGAATTCCGCTCCAGATAATTTTGCTTTAGTTGCGCTATCTTCTTTTGTTAAAACAACACTACCAGTTGCTTGAGCATTTTCGACTGTGTAGCTTGCGACTGCACCATCTGCTAAAACGGTTACTTCTTTCCCATTTTTGTATTCATCGCTAATTGTGTAACCAACTGGTGCCTCAGTTTCCACTAACTTATATTTTCCGGATTGCAGTCCATCAAAGAGAACTTTTCCTTCTGAATTGGTTGTGCCTTCTTGCCCAGCCGTTTCGCCATCAAGCGTATACAGTTGGAATTTAGCACCATCTAATTTTTTCGTATTATCTACTTGGTCTACTTTGGTAACTTCGAGTGAACCGACTGTTGCCATTCCACTGCCACTACCAATGGTAAATGCTGGTGCGACAGATCTGCTAGCTGATTTATAGACTGCTGGTAAAGCACCATAATCATTGGCTGCAGCAGTCGCTTTATTGGTAATAATTCCTGACATCAAACTAACGGTGCTATAAGTTACTTTGATTGGAGCTGTCGCTATATAGTCCTTAAATTGAAGCGTAAAATTGTTATCTGTATACGTAATATCGTAATATTTAGAATCAATTGTCTCGCCAGTCGTACTATTAACTACTTTAAAACTACTTTTTACAACTTGGGCGCCTGTAGCTCCAGTTGTTAGTGTATCTAAAATAGTCGGATTTTCTACAGGGCGGTTGGGAGCAATATTTGCTAGCTCTACTGTCCAGTTAACTTTATTATCATAAGCTGGGTCAATACTACCTGTTTTTGAAATTGCACTATACACATGACTTGCATATGCTTGATAAGTGTAGCTTTTTTCACCTACCCCATTATCAGATACCTTGGCTATATTCGTTACATATTTATAAAAATACCAATTATCATCCGGTTTTGTACTATATTTAATAAAGACACGTGATGTCCCCATATTAGCAAATTCTAAATGTAGTTTTTGACTAGTTGTCTCCACTTTAGTTGGATAATTGTCATCACCAGAAGCAGCTAATGTCCCAGTGGAATTTAAAGGAACATATAAATTTAATAGTTCTGTTGATGAGGCGACATTTCGGTACTTTAACGAACCTTCGACATAAGATAATCCAGTTGGAATATCATCATCAAAAATTAAATTCTCATAGTCTTTGGACATCGCATTGACAGAAACAATCCAATCGATATTTCCTGTTGTTGAATTATAAGAACCGTATTTGCCGCCATTTGTCATAATGCTTGCGTTTGGTGTCATCGAAGCACTTACTTCATCGACATATTTGATTACGCCACCATCATAGTACGAAATGGATGCTTTGTTATCAATTGTTTTTGTTACATCATTTAAATCGATATTGGTTACCATATCTACTACAATTCTTTTATTGGTTACTTTATAATCTCCAATAAGCTGAATGTAAAAACCTTTTGGTGTTATATCTTTATTAATTGTATAATCTACACCTTCCGTTAGTAAAACGCGATTTGTATTGTCTGTATAGGCATAAACATCATAACTAGCTAAACTTTTTACCCCCGTAGAAAATTCATCTGTAATATTAAGATTAGTCATAGTGATTCTATCTGCATTCGCTGTAATTTTCCATGTCATCGTGTTATTAAAGTAATCGATGCTCCCTGCTTCTTTTTTCAGTAAATCAGGTTGAATCGCAATGGTTGCATCAGCAGACACACCATTTTCATCTGTAATTTCATTTTTAATATCACGATCACTAAAATCTGTTATTTTAGTAGAATAGGTAATTTGATACGCATTAGTACTTGTATCTTTATACGTTAAATCAAAGTTCCCATTGGCTGATATGGCGGATGTCTCCCAGTCACCTGACGCATCTGTTGTTCCAATAATCGGTGCTCCTGTGGTTGCATTAAATGTTACAGGGGTTATTTTAAGAGAGTCAGCCACATATTCCACATCATTATCTGCTAAAACATCCGTAAGAACCGTAGACGGAGATAATTCATCTTGATCATAGTTGAAATTAATAGTCCAGTCAATACTTTGAGTAGAGCCATTATAAGTCGCTTTTTTCTCTATATGCTTGTAGTTGGTCATCGTCAAGTAAACATAGGCTGAATTACTAGATAAAATGCCAGAATCTCCCATTGTTTGTGCTTGAGTGGAGACATAGGATAAGGATGTGCTTGGTTGGTTAATTGTCCGGTCATACATTACTTGATAACCTTTTCCAGCAAGTCCACCATTCAGCGTGACAGTCAACCCAGTTGTCGCATAAGTTAACGTATAATCTATTCCTTCAGTTAGCTCTTTTTTTGTTCCAATAAAAGTTCCTCCAGCACTAACATCGCTAGAATATACTTTTATACTAGATTGATCAATTGTTGTTGTACCGCCAGATGTGTAATCTGACAATTTCAGTTCCCCTTTTGCATCTGTTTCTTTTGTTAAGTTGAATTTCGCATCAACACTGACTTTATTAGGATTAACTACTCCAGGACTTGCTTTTACACTTACTGTTGTCGGATAAGTAACTACTGGTACTACCTCAATTTGGTAAACAGTATCTTTTCCTGCCGTTTTAAAGACAACATCTTGCACTGTTTCTTCGGATGCAGTAAATACTTTAAAGGCTGTGCTGATACTAATATCATAATCGCCTTCTTGAACACCATCTTTTAAAAAAGTAATAGTTAATTCGCGTGTAGTTACATTTAAAGTCCATTCTGCTTCTGTGGAAGGTAAGAAATCTCCACTTAGGTTTTTATTGCCAAAGTTAAAAGCATCTGGTAAAACAGTGGTATATGTATCCCCTGCTTTATAATTTTTTCCAGTAAATCCAAAATTCATATCTAAAACAACACCACTACCATTTTGGATTCGGTCAGAAGTTTTAATTTCCGTTCCAGTTCCATCTTTTAGAACTACTTCTTTAAAAATATTATCTGTAATCGCCGCTTTTAAATTATTGCTAGTAACTGATTTTTTGTCAGGTGCTGTTGATTGTTCTTCTTTTGTTGTCTGCTCTTCATTCGTTGCAGTGGCTTCTTTAGCGGAAACAGATGTCACCACTTGTTCTCTATCAGTCAGAGTTACATTATACTCTTTTTCATCTAAAGTATAACCTGGTGCTGCGGTTTTTTCCTTCACAATATACTCCCCAGCTGAAAGAGACTCTTCTGTACCAACCCCGTTTCCCTGTATAGAAAGTGTTTTGGTTTCCCCTGTTGTTTTATTTTTAATTTCAAAAATAGAACCATTCACTTTTTCATTCGTCTCTTTATCTTCTTTAGTCACTTTCAGACTCGCTTGTGTTGATTCATCTTCCGTCATCGTTGCTAGAACTGGTGAAACATTTTGGAACACAAGTAGCCCGATAACTGCTGCAATAAGTATTTTTTTCCATTGAGTGATTTTTCTCACTGTGCTTTTCCCTCCTTAAATACGAGTTTTTTCGCATATGACATACTGAATTATATCAAGCTACAAATAAGCGAAATGTTCTCAAAGAACCAAAAAATCGCTATTTGTGACATTTTAGTGAACAAATAAATTATCATATTAGGAACAAAAGTCTACTCAAAAGAAAGATTTAATTTCTAAACTAACGCAAAACTCTTTATACACCAACATTTTAAGCCGTTTTTTTATCAACCTATTAAAATCGCTATAGGTTGATTAACTACTTTTCACTTCCACAGGATAAATTTTTTTGTTTATTGTGGTGAAAAATGCCGGAAAACGCGCTTTTATTGACTTTTTAGTGAACAAAGATAACCTTATAAGGACAATATCCTTAATTTTTTATGCGTTTTTAAACCATATTAATAAAAAAACCAAAGATGCTGATTATCTTTGGTCAATCCATTTACCTTATTCGAAGTGATTCACTTTCTACCAATATTGCCCCCTCAACTTTATTTCCTGACTTGAGTAATTCAGCAATTCGCTTTTTATCGATCTTTGGTTCTTGTAATAAAAAGTACGGCTTAAGCAAAGTTTTATCCGTTATTTCTACCCTAGCTGGATTTCTCTGAATTTGAATAGTAAAGAGAGCACTATTAATTTTCTTGATTTCTAGTCTTTCCATCTCCAATTGCAAATATTCTTTTAGCTTCCAAGCATTATTTTCTAAAGCTTGTTTACGCTTTAGTAATCGTTTGCTTTCTATTCCAGCCATTTCAGCATCTGCCATTAATGACTTAACTATTTTAGCAACATTCTCCGCTTTATCATGAAAACCGTCTGTAATCGCATCTAGTGTATCTTCTAGTGCCTCAGTTCTATTTTCTTCTAAAAGTTCTTGCACACGCAAATAATTATCAGTTAGCTCATATAATTTCATCCAACTCATCCTTTCCAAAAAGAAAAAAAGCCCCAAAGAAGCTGTCCTTCCTTTGGCGCTTCCTCAGCTTGCTACTAATTTCCCTTGAATAACCATGCGTCCTTTTTCATAATCTTTCTCTGTATCACAAGTAGAAAGTGTAATAATTCGATCAGCTCCAGTTACTTCAACATTGGATTGATAGATTGATTGTTGTTTCACTTTTTGTAAATATTTTTCAAAATCCAGTTTATTTGGAAATTCTGTTTCTATATAGTAGAAGTCTGTTGTCGTTTCATAGACAGCAAAAATTTCTACCTGATAATTTTGGAGGGCGGATTCATAAGAGAAAGTAGGATGTTCTGCTAAAAATTTTTCATTTAAATACTTTCTTAAATCAGCAAACATGGAACCGTCTTTCATGTTATGCCCGTATATTATTGTATTTTTATCTAAGAATTCGTTTGTATTCCGATAATCTTTAAAAATACTACCTGCCCTCGCTTGCTCATTCTTATAATTACGGTGTAAATAATAGTCATTATCTGTACTTTGTAAAATAGGGTAATCTATTTCTGTATCATCCAAAGTTAACCAACCAGTCATATCTTTATTAAGCTGCTGCAAGGACTTGAGTTCATCTCTCACTTCTCCAGTTATATTTGTGGTCGTTACTTGTTCTGTATACACAGCTTTTGCATCATCTAATATGGAACGATTATGCTTGTTTTCATATAGTTCATATCCAATTTTCCACCCTGAAAAAAGAAAAACAGCTAAAACAATCCACGTAACACTTTTCCCTAAAAACGATTTTATTTTCATGTTATCAAAATTCCTTTCGCCTTTTTGGGACAATGTACATACCTTTATTCGCATCTTCTAAAATATCGGCATGAACTCCGTATGTTTCAGCAATTAGCTCTGCTGTTAAAAGTTCTTTAGGGTCTCCTTTTGCAACTACCGCACCGTCTTTCATCACAATCAATTGGTCGCTATACGCTAGCGCTTGATTTAAATCATGTAAAATCATCACAATCGTTAAATTCTCGTCCTTGTTTAACCTTTTTATCAACTCTAAGATTTCAAGTTGGTAGTACATATCAAGAAATGTGGTAGGTTCATCTAACAGCAAAATGGGCGTTTCCTGAACTAAGGCAGTAGCAACAAAAACCCGTTGTCGCTCTCCACCTGAAAGACTTTCCACCATTTTATCTGCTTTTTCAACTAGTTCTGTTTGGATTAATGCCGATTCGACAGCCAAATCATCTTCTTTAGTTTTAGTCATTCGCCAATTTTTGTAGGGAAGCCTCCCAAAATAAAGCAACTCCTTTACTGTCAACTCACTTGGCAAAATATTATTTTGATGTACAACCGCCACATTTTGAGCAAATTTTTTGGCTTTCCAGTCAAAAATTGATTTTCTTTTTAATAAAACTTCTCCTGTATCAGGTTCAAGTAGTCGAGCAAGTATTTCTAACAAGGTTGACTTCCCACTACCATTTGGTCCAACAATGGTGTTAATTTTATTTTTTTGGATAGTAAATGAGATATTTTTTAGAATAGGTTCTGCATAATTATAGCTAAAACTAACGTCCTTTACTTCCATAAAAATCACCCTTTCGCATTAAAAAGATTAAGAATGGACCACCAATAATAAGCATCATCACGGAAGCCGGAATTTCCATCTGCTCAAATAATGTTCTGCCAATCGTATCTGCTACTAAGAGTAAAAGTGCCCCAAATAAAATCGAAAACGGAACCAATATTTGATAATTCCCTCCTACCAGTTTTCTAGCAATATGCGGTACGAGTAAACCCACAAAGGCAATAACACCTACGACGGCCGTTGTAATAGAAGCAAGTAGCACCGCAATTAGAGCTAACCAGATTCTCGTTCGGTTTACTGGGACCCCAAAACCACGAGCCATTTTGTTTTCAAGCGCTAATACATTACACCATTTAGCAAACATCCATGCACAAATCAGACCAATGGCAACATAGATAAATAAGGTTTCTACATCCGACCATTTCTTCATCGCCAAACTTGCTGCATTACTAGCTGTTTGACTAGAAATAAGCGCTACCTGAGAGGAAAGTGCATCACTCAGTCCTGTAAATACTGCATTAATCGCAATACCAATAATAATAAAACGAAGCGGATTAAAGTCAGAACGATAACTAAAGAAAAATACTAAAAAACAAGCAAGTGCTCCACCAACAAAGGAAAAAAGTGGTAGCCAAAAATATAATTCCGGTAAAAACAACAGTATGACAAAGCTAAAAAACTTCGCCCCAGCGGAAATACCAATTACCCCTGCATCAGCAAGTGGATTGCGCATCACAGCCTGAAGTAATAATCCAGACACAGATAAAGCAGCACCAGCCAGTAAAGCAAGCATAATTCGAGGAAATCGCAAATCAATAATGATATCCACCGTCTCATTTTCACCATCAAAAAGCCCTCTGATGAATTCTGGAATCGATACAGACAAACTCCCTGCTTGTATCGCCCATATAAATGTCCCGATTAGTAATACTGCAACTATCCCAAAATAACTTTTTTGTTTAATTGTCATAAAGCATCTTTTCCATTTCTTGAAGTGCAGCTGGCGCATTTAAACTAGCTGTCATTCCAAATAAATTTCCATCCAAGTCATAGACACGATTATTTTTCACCGCATCGAAATGTTTCCAAATATCATTGGTTTTAAACTCTTCATTAAACATTTTTACGACCTCAGCTGGCATTCCATGAGCTGCACGCAAAATAATATCTGGGTTAGCATTCTGTAAATATTCCGTGTTGGAAGCCAAATACTCCACTTTTTGATTTGTTATAATATTTTCCCCCCCAGCAATTTTCACTAAATCACCTATGTAAGCATGTTCTGTCACAACCAAGTAACTGCCAGGTACTCCCATTAATATTAAGACAGAGGGGTGTTCTTTTTTAGAAACACTTTTTTTCACTTGATTTACTTTAGTTGATAAATCTTCATTTAATTTTTCCGCATCTTTGTCTCGGTCGAATTTTTTTCCAAGTTTACGAATCTCCGTTTGCATCGAGTCTATACTAGTAAAATCCAAAAACTCCGCCTGCAAATTAGCTCCTACAAACCCTGATTTTAAATCGGCTTCGAGTGTTTTTGTAGAAAGAACAACATCTGGCTTCAACATACGAATAATTTCTAAATCCGGTCCCATTGGCGACCCAGTTTCCTCCACTTTTGCATATCGTGCTGGTAAATTTTTAGAACTTGTTGGTATACCAACAAGCGGCAAATCAAGTTTATCCATAATTTCCGTTATTGCCACCGTAGTAGCGACAATTTTGGGTGTTTGCTCTGTTGTTTCCGATTGGTTGTCAGCTGCTTCTTCCTTGCCACAAGCTACTAGCAAAAGCAGTAACACCATACATAAAACCATCATTTTTTTCATGATTATTTCCCCCAGTTATAAAATAAAATCGGTAAAGCGAGCCAAGTAAAGGAAAAACCTCCACCTAACTCGCTCTTACCAGTTTTATCAACTTATTCTTTTACGTTTCAAACGATAAGCTAAATAAAGGAAGGAAGCTCCAAATAATGTAATGTACCATGTCATACTAGAGGTATCACTTGTTTTTGCATTTTTCTCTGCTTTGTTTTCTGTTGTTACTTTCTGAACAGTTTTTGTGTCGTCAAAATCTGGTTTTGGTAAATTAGGTCCAGCATTATTAGACACATTATTTGTATTTAAAAGATCATTTTTCGGTGGTTCTTTTAAAGTGACATCTGTTCCTGTAATGTCTTTAATAGTCGCTGCATTCAGTTTTACTTGAACAACATATTCATGATCATAGGAAAAGCCAGGCATATTTTCAACTAAAACATGCGTTCTTACATCTGTATTCGCTGTTCCGTCTTTTACAGGATATTTTACGGTTCTAGTATTTTTATTTAAATCACCAGAAACTACTTCCATATCTTTCCAAACACCATTTTGCTTATATTGGAATGTTTTGATCCAACTACTATTTGTTAAAGTTAAATATACATTAGGCTGGTTATTTTCTACTTTAATCAAAGCAGGTTTCATCACGTAGCTTTCCATCATAGAAGTTTCTGCGGTCCCATCTTTAAACACATTAAAATCGATTGAATACGTATGCTTATTTAATAGCTTTTTAGGATCCACTACAACTGGTTTAGTTGGCGTTGTTGGTGTAGTAATTGGCGGATTCGTTGTCCCTGGATCAGGATCAGGTTTTGTTACTGGTGGAGTTGGTTCCTCTGGGTCAACTACAGGAGGAGTTACATCCGCTCCAGGATATAAACTAGCTGTAACCGCCTTCGTTGTATCAAAAACATAACGGAAATCCGCTTGTCCTTTATAAACAGAGCCATTGAACGGCGCTTCATAATTAACATGTGCAGCAAGTGGTTGGCTTAAATCTACCACTTCAAATTCCACTATTCTTGTATTTGCATCCTTATCTTCTGAAATAATTTTTACATCTTGTAGTGCTCCAGCTAATTGTGTTTTCAGAGCTGTCACAGTCTTATTATCATTGACTGTCATCGCAATTGTTTTCTTACCATTTTTAACTTTTAACCAAGCTGGGTTGTCAAAATAATTTTGCATGCTTGAATTAGTGTCATCATTCGCTTTTTTAGCTACGAAAGGAATCGTATAAATACCGTCTGAAAGTGTCCCAGGTGTTGTAACAGCAGGTTCAGAAATCACTTTCAAACTACTTGGGTCAATGGTTAAATCCACTTGATACCAATGATCATAGCTAATTGCATCTACTTTAATATGCATATACGAGTATATAATATCATCAAGTGAACTTAGCTTGAATTTCTCTACACGCGTGTTATTCGCTGCATCTGTGCTAACGGTTTGTACATCTTGATAGCTATCTTGATATACTTCTGCTTGTACAGGTTTCTCTGGACGAGATCCATCTTTTGAAATGGCCATTGTTTGCCAGAAATTGCTATTTGTAATGGTTAAGTACATATACGGTTGACCGTTTTCCACTTTGATTGTAGCGGTATGATCAATATATTTATCTGCCTCGGATGATTCTTTCGTTGTTTTCCCGGTGTTATCTTTATAGAAATTAACTTGAACCTGATATTCTCCGCCATCTTTTAGCCTTGAATCAGTTGCACTGGCTGAAAATCCTGGTATCATTTGAAAAATAAGCGTCCATGCGAGTAGCGATACTAAGCCTTTTTTCCATAGTTTCTTCATAATAATCCCCCTTTATTTAAAACTTGCTCGTCTTTTTAGTAAAACTAAACCTATTCCCGCTGCAACAAAAACAATCCCATATAAGAACATTTGACTAGAGTCACTTGATTTCGGATTTGCAACTTCTGTTTTTGATTCATTAGTAATAGCTTCTTTTGTTGCACTATCATCAGAAGTTTTTACCGCAGCAGCAAGCGACTTTGCTGAACTCTCGTCAAAATTTAATTGAATTTGATACTCATGATGATAATTCAGTCCATCATCATCAATATCTACCTTAATTTTTGCTTTAACTGGGCTACTTAAAGTAGATACTGGAAATTGTACTTTTCTAGTATCGTTTGCAGTACTACTAGAAGTTACACTAACCTCACTACCTTCGACCCACAAACCTGTAATCCACTTACTATGGTTCACTTGTAAGCTAACAATAGATTTCCCTCCATTTATCGTTACAGTTGCTGGTTTATCAAAATAATCGTTCGCCATTGACACGGATTCGCTGTCACCTTGAAGTATCGTGTAATTAACCGAATAATTCCCATCTTTAAGTGCCGCTTCTGCGGTCACACCACTAGAAAGAAAAGAAAAACTAAACAAAACTACAAAAGTAACGAATACTGCTATCTTCTTCATACATCTATCTCCCCTCTTTAATAAAGAATGTTAGTTATAAAAAATCTCCACAAAACCTTGTGGAGTAAAAGTTATGTAACTTCATCCGTTAATTACCATTTTAATTGATAATGATTATCATTGTCAACTGTATTTTGATTTTCCTTGTAAAAGATACAAAAAAGCCATGGATTTACGATGCTCATCCATGGCTCGATCATTCTTCTTTCATTTCTATATTATTAGAAAACCGTTCATACAATAAATCCCCTTTTAAAGTTAATGAGTAGCGTTTCTCCGTTAGCTTATTATTTCGAGCTAAATAACCATTCTCCTCTAGCCAATAAAGTGTAAGTAACACCTCATTTTTCGTATATTTTCTCAATTCTCTAAAATCAATAACCTCTAGTGACATATCATTAATTTTTGTATCTACATTTTTCGCAAAAAGAAGCACATCTTTCAGTAATTCTTTATTTTCAAATGTCATTTTACCCCGCCTTTTTTGTCATTTCAAGCTGATAACGTAAAAAGCCGTAGCACAAGGCCACGGCTTCTTACAGCGCAATCAAAAGGAGAAATTCACACAATCAAATAAAGGGGGTATTTGTTTGTGATTTATTTCACGGTTATAATATACCATATAAATTACTTTAATTCAATAGTTCACATATCTATTTTTATATTTCATTTTGAGAACCTTCACTCACACCTTAAGCAAATCAAAAAGACACGAAATTTCGCGCCTTCTTGATAGTCCAGCTTGTTTTATTTTACCAATTTTTCTAATTCATCTAGTCTTTGTTCAAATACTTTTAACGCATCATCTACTGGATCAGGAGTAGCCATATCAACACCCGCTTTTTTAAGCACATCGATAGGGTAATCCGAACTCCCAGCTTTCAAAAAGTCAATATATGCCGTTACAGCAGATTGCCCTTCTGTTAAAATTTTCGCACTAAGCGCTGAAGCAGCCGAAAATCCGGTAGCATATTGGAAAACATAGTAGTTCATATAGAAATGTGGGATGCGTGACCATTCATAACCGATTTCCTCATCATAAACCATCGCCTCACCATAATACTTCTTATTAATATCAAAGTAAGTTTCAGTTAGGTAATCTGCAGTTAACGCAATACCATTTTGATCTGCTTGATGAATAGTATGCTCAAACTCAGCAAATTGCGTTTGACGGAAAACAGTCCCTTTAAATCCATCTAAATAATGATTTAGTAGATAAGCACGTACTTTCGGATCTTCATATTTTTTAAGCAAGTAATCGGTCAAAAGATTTTCATTTGTAGTGGAAGCTACCTCTGCTAAGAAAATCGAATAATCACCATATACAAATGGCTGGTTTTTTCTAGTATAGTAACTATGCACACTGTGACCAAGTTCATGCGCAAGTGTGTATACATTATTAATATTATCCTGCCAATTCAACAAAATATAAGGATTCGTACTATAAGAGCCGGAAGAATAGGCACCACTTCGTTTTCCTTTGTTTTCCATGACATCAATCCAGCGACTGCTAAAAGCTTCTTTTAAGATTTCCTGATACTCTTCTCCAAGTGGCTTTAATGCCTCAAGTACAAGTTCTTTTGCCTCATCATATGTGAATTCTAAATTAACATCATCCGAAAGCGGTGTATAAAGATCATACATATGCAATTCTTCTAGCCCTAATAATTCTTTACGTAACTTCACATAACGATGAAGTAAATTTGCATTCGTATTTACAGACTTAAGTAACGAATCATATACTGTTTCAGGGATATGATTGCCAGAAAGTGCTGCTTCACGCGCTGATTGATAACCACGAGTAGCAGCATAAAAATTAGATTTTTTCACTTGACCGTTTAATGTTGATGCTAGTGTATTTTTTAGCCCTTCATAAACAGAATAGACACCTAGAAAAGCATCTCTACGTACACGTGGATCATTGCTTTCTAATAATTTCCCAAAACGTCCATGTGTGATTTCTATCTCTTCACCATCTTCGTCTTTAATAGTTGGGAACTTCATATCTGCATTATTTAGCGTATTAAATGTATTAGATGAACTTCCAAGAACTTCTCCAGCATTTGCAAGTAGAGCTTCTTCCTTCTCACTTAAAATATATGGACGACTAAGGTTTAATTCTTCCAAAAGGTGCCCATATAATTGTAAATCTGAATTCTCTTTTACAAATTGGTTTAAAACAGTTTCATCCATTGCTAATATTTCTGGATCATAGTAGGATAATGCTGACATTAACTTAGTCACTAAACTACCTGCCCGACTATGTAACCCTTGATATTTAGCATTAGCTGTATCTTGATCCATTTTTAAATGAGCATAGACATATAAATTACTAATTAAATCATATGCTTTATCACGAAATTGTAGCGCTTCATATAATGTTTGGCTACTATCTGCTAGATGCCCTTTAAATTTAGTACTTTCTTCTGCAATTTTTTGTAATTCTTCAAACGCTTTTTCCCAGGCTTCATCACTTGGATAGATCGTCGCTAAATCCCATGTTAACTCTTTTGGTACTTCTTCCCTTAAAGGCAATGCATTTGTTTTACTCATTATTTAAAAACCCCCAACCATAGTCATTTTGATTTTATTATGAGCCAAAATAACTTAAAAAGCAAAACTGATGATTATATTTCTGATACAGTTTCATGAATACATGTCATCACACGTTTCACTCGATAACGATTTTCCGGTATCGCTGCTAGTACTCCCACTCCAATTAAATAAGCCATGTAAGCTTTTCCTAATTTTAAGTGCTCATTAGTTGGTAACCAAATTGTTCTCACTTGCTTTACTACTAATTGAAATTTCTCTAAAAAATAAGCTTCACTAAATGTATCGCCTTGTTCAAGTCGATTAAAGAAAATATCCCATAAATCAAATTGCCATTCAACAGCTGGCGTAATAACTAAGAATTGTGTATCTAAATCCACCCCAATCTCTTTCGGTAGATAATGCAAATAATAACCAGCATTATATAAGCGGCGCATAAATTGCCCATGCTTTTTAAACTTGGCATAGTAAAAACAAATCTTTTGCCGTTCTAATAATCTGTCTCTTTTCACATAAGCATTTCTCGAAATAATCCGAGCTATTTTTTGTTTCCATTCAGTAATATTTTCTTTCGATGAAAAATGCATTTCGCTAGCAAAAAAAGTACTCCCTTTTTCAAACGTTAAGTGATAAAACAAGGTGAAAATTCCTTGTTCCGGGGAATAATGCCAAAAATGATAACCTAACTTTCGATCAAATTGTAAAAATGCCAGCTGAAATGCAGTTAAATGAATACGACCTTTCACCTTTCTAATTGTTTGTCCAAGTATCCAGTACACCTCTAAATCAAGCGACAGATAGTCCATTGTCCTTGTAATCATCTCGCTAATTGGCACGGAGGAGCACTGGAACTCAATCACTGCCTTATCGCTTACAAACAAATCTGCTTGTCTTGCAATCTTAGAAAAATAATGTTCTAATGTAGCAGTAACACCTTGATAACAAAACCATGACATAATTTGACTTTTCGCAAGTAAATGCAGCTCACTTTCTCCTTCAGAGGCCAACGCACATTGGCTTGATTTTTCATGAGCAAAATGGGGTATTTTAATTTCACCTGCTTTAATCATTACAGGGCTAGAGCATGCTTTACAAAATAATTTACCTTCTTGACGAATACGCTCAACATTTGTTTTAGTAATAGTAACCGTTTCTCCGCGGTCGTTTCTCGCTGTAAAAATGATGATCACTCTCCAATTAGCTCTTTACTAATACTATTCGACAACAACTAACTGTTTTCCTGCTTCATTATTAAAATCACAAAAAAAGACCCGTTTAGCTGATTTTCAAGCTAAAACGGGTCTTAAAATATAGAATTAAAAGTATTGTCTTACTTGCTGTAATGCAGGAACGTCAAAAATGATTTTTCCGTACTCTGCTAGCATATAACCAGTTAAATTCGACTCTAAACCGTATTCAAGTAAAATACTAACGGCATTGTCAATGTTAGATTCATCATACTTATTTTCAGGAAATTCTACATTCAAATAATACTTCTCTTGATACGAGTATAATTTCGTTACTAGATTTTCTAATCCGGTTGCACGTGATAACGAAATAACATCTTCAAAATCGCGGAACTCTAAAATAAACTCTAGCGTATCATCTTCCCCAAGTGCTTCTTTCTTCACTGGATTGAAGTTTTCTTCGAGTAGTTTTTCGATTTTTTCTTCTGCAAGCTCATCTGGGGAGTTTAGCGTGACATCAAAGCCACCCTCTCCTTTTCCACCAATTGTAGCTTTTGTTACAAATACTTCTAAGCCATGTTTCAAAGCTTGGACTTGTATCCAGAGCGGACCTTCTGGAGAGAACTCTTCTTCATATTTTAGCTCATCCATCATATCCCAGAAAAGCTCTTCACTTTTCTCGCGATCATACCAAACATCTTCTTGGTTAAAACCTCGCTCTTCTAAATCCAGATAAGAGATATAAAACTTGATAGTATCTTCATTAATTCGTTCAATTTCCATCGTCACACTCTCCCTTCCTAGTTAGTCTTTGACAATGAAGGGTAAAACTTAATTGGTTAAATTCATTGTAGCTCATAATAGAAAATAGTACCACCATTTTTCCTCAGAATTTCATGGTGGAGTATTATATTAGCTGAAAAACACAAATAATTCAAGAACAATTACTCGAATTACAAAAAAAGTGCCAAGAATCCAATTAAATGGAATTCTTGACAACCACTTTTATCAATCTTAGTTAACCATTTTTTGCGCTTCACGTAATTGATACGTACGTACTCGGCGCGGTAAGAAACGGCGAATTTCATCTTCATTGTACCCAACTTGCAAACGTTTCTCATCAATAATGATAGGACGTCTTAATAAGCCAGGATTTTTCTGGATTAATTCAAATAGCTGTTGTAAAGGAAGACTATCTAAATCCACATTCAACTTTTGAAAAGTTTTTGAACGAGTGGAAATAATTTCATCTGTTCCGTCCTCAGTCATACGAAGAATTTCTTTAATCTCATCCAAACTAAGTGGCTCGGAAAAAATGTTTCTTTCCTTATAAGGGATATCATGTTCTTCCAACCATGCACGAGCTTTTCGGCAAGATGTGCAACTAGGTGAAGTGTATAACGTTACCATTAGACATTCACACTCCTTATCGGGTATTGTTTCATTCATATAACGAAATTCTAGCAATATCTCTATTTGGAAAATTCATTAAAGAACTTACACTTCATTATACACTAATTTTGTGAAATTCCATATACTATTTTTAAAATTTTTCTTCCCAAATATGTAAAACCATTGTTAGCAAGCCGTTATGTATATGATACCCCTACTATAACTTGTTTAAACTAAAATCACATGAAAAAATTAGCTTTTTTATGAGAATTTCATGAGAATTTTCATTTTAAACAAAAACACTCGCCGAAATCGATTCGACGAGTGACATTATTTATTATTTAACAGCAGCAGATAATTTAGCATGCTTCTCTTTATACATTACTTCTTCTTCTTCTGAACAATAAACAAAGTGTCCAGGAGCGATTTCACGCATTTTAATTTCATCACCGTCTTTATAATTATGAGAAGTTGGATCATATGCTTTACGCACGCGAGTCCGTTCATAATTTGGGTCTGGTAGAGGAATTGCGGATAAAAGCGATTCTGTATAAGGATGTAATGGTGCATGGTATAAATCATTAGCCGGTGCTAACTCTACCAATTTACCAAAATACATTACGCCAATACGGTCACTAATATATTTAACCATGGATAAATCATGGGCAATAAATAGGTAGGTTAGATTTTTTTCTTTTTGTAATTGGCGTAATAAGTTAACTACTTGCGCTTGAATGGATACATCCAGTGCAGAAATAGGTTCATCAGCAATGATAAATTCAGGTTGAACAGCAAGCGCACGGGCAATCCCAATACGTTGACGTTGACCACCAGAAAACTCATGCGGATAACGACCAGCATGTTCTTTACTTAAACCAACCGTCTCAAGTAAATCATATACTTGTTGATTTGTGTCTTCCGGCGTTTTAGCAAGTCCATGAATACGAATACCTTCAGCAATGATATCTTTAACTTTCATACGCGGATTTAAAGACGCATATGGATCTTGGAAAATCATTTGCATTTTACGACGGAATTCCAGCATTTCTTTACGGTTTTTACGTGCATGCACATCTTTACCATTATAAATAACTTCTCCACCAGTCGCATCATACAAACGAATAATCGTACGTCCAGTAGTTGATTTACCACAACCAGATTCACCTACTAAACCTAGTGTTTCACCTTTATAAATATCAAAAGAAATATCATCAACAGCACGTACTTCACTTGCAGTACCTTTGTTAAAGTATTGCTTTAGATTATGAATTTCTAATAATTTTTCTCTTTGCTCCGTCATTCTACTTCTACCCCTTTCGCATGGACAGCTTGCATGCCAGGATGAAGTTCCGCAAACTGTTCTTGGCGACGTAATACAGCATCAGGAGGCGTTACTTCAGGTGCATCTGGGTGAAGTAACCATGTAGCCGCATAATGTGTATCAGACACCTTAAATAGTGGGGGCTCTTCTTCAAGGTCAATTTGCATTGCATATTTATTACGAGCCGCAAATGCGTCCCCTTTTGGAGGATGAAGCAAGTCTGGAGGCGTACCTGGAATAACAAATAGTTCTTCATCATCTGTATCCAGTGTAGGCATAGAACTAATCAATCCCCAAGTATAAGGATGTTGTGGGTTATAGAAAATCTCATCAACCGTACCAATTTCCACAATTTTACCACCATACATAACAGCAACCCGGTCTGCAACATTTGCTACAACACCAAGATCATGGGTAATAAAGATAATAGATGTATCAATTTTTTTCTGCAAATCTTTCATCAAATCTAAAATTTGAGCTTGAATAGTTACATCTAGTGCCGTTGTTGGTTCATCAGCAATCAAAATTTGCGGATTACAAGCAAGCGAAATTGCAATAACAACACGTTGACGCATCCCACCAGAAAATTGGTGAGGATATTGTTTAATTCGTTCTTCTGCATTTGGAATACCAACTAATTGAAGCAATCGCAATGCTGTTTTACGAGCTTCTGATTTGCTAATCTTCTGGTGCTTAATAAGTGGTTCAGAAATTTGTTTTCCAATTGTCATCGTGGGATTTAGTGATGTCATTGGATCTTGGAAAATCATTGCTATATCTTTCCCACGAATTTTTTGCATTTCTTTTTCGTGTGCTTTAGCAATATCCATTCCATTAAACAAGATTTGACCACTTTTAATTTCTGAATTACCTTCTGGAAGCAAACGCATAATTGATTTTGTTGTAACTGATTTACCAGAACCAGATTCTCCAACAATCGCTAATGTTTCACCTTTATACAAATCAAAATTAACTCCACGAATTGCCTTTACTTCTCCAGCATATGTGTGGAATGAAATATTTAAATCTTTCACTTCTAATAGCTTTTCCATAATTCCTCACCTCTCTTTTAATCGCGCATTTTAGGATCAAAGGCATCGCGTAAGCCGTCTGCAATCAGGTTAAATGCAATCATGACAATACATAACACGATACAAGGATAAAGTATCATATACGGCAATACTTGTAATGTTTTATATCCATCATTGACCAAGACCCCTAGAGATGCGGCAGGCGCTGGAAGACCTAATCCAATAAAGCTTAAAAAGGCTTCAAAGAAAATCGCACTAGGAATACTAAACATAATATTAATGATAATAATCCCAGAAATATTTGGTATTAAGTGTTTTATAAGAATTTTTGGTGTCGATTCACCTAATGTCATAGAAGCCATAACAAATTCCTGGTTTTTCAGCTTTAAGACTTGTCCTCTGACTACCCTGGCCATAGTTATCCAACTCGTTATCGCAATTGCGATGATGATTGAAAGCATTCCTGGATCCAATATCAACATCATTAAAATAACAACAACTAAGTTTGGAATTGCACCAATAACTTCTAGCACACGTTGCATAAAGTTATCAACACGACCTCCAATGTACCCAGAAATTAAACCATAAGCAACCCCAATTACAAGGTCGCAGAGTGCTGCAACAACTGCAATAATAAGAGATACTCGTGTACCCGCCCAAATACGAGCAAATTGGTCACGACCTAGCGTGTCACTACCTAACCAGTAGTAAGTGCCTTCTTTAATATTATTTTGTTTATAAATATCGACATCTTCCCCACCAATTGATTGATGACCATTCCAAAATGGCATATTATCAAACCCTTGAACTTTTGGTGGAAGACTCGCATTTTCAGTGATTTGTCTATTTACATTGTGATCTGGACCTAAATTTTGTGATAAATAAGGACCAATAATAGCCATAATAACTACAAGTGCTAAAACAATAAGTGAAACTAAGGCCGCTCTATTTTTACGAATTCGAAGCCAAGAATCTTGCATAAAAGTTAAACTTGGTCGATTAATTTTCTCTGCTTCTGCTTCCAAAATGTGCGCTGGTTGAAATCTTTCTTTTGCAATTTTATGTTCTGCCATTATTTTCTACCTCCAGACACACGGATTCGTGGATCAATTAATCCGTAAAGAATATCCACTACTAAGATAATAAATACTAACATAACAGCAAATAGTAATGTAGTCCCCATGATAACTGGATAATCATTCGTTTGAATGGAAGATACAAATTGACTACCAATACCTGGAATACTGTAAATATTTTCAATAACTAGAGAACCAGTCATTAGTGCAACTGACAATGGTCCTAAAACGGTAATTAAAGGAATAAGTGCATTACGAATTGCATGTTTTATTGCTACTTCAGTGCGACTATTCCCTTTTGCCTTAGCTAATAAAACATAGTCAGATGCAAATACATCAATTAGTTCTGTTCTCATAAATCGAGCAGCTGTTGCAAGTGGGAACATCGCTAACGCAAATGCCGGCAAAATCGTATCTGCAAAAGTCCCCCATCCGGCTACTGGGAACCATTGTAATTTTGCTCCAAACCAGTATTGTAATACAGTCGCAAAAACAAACGATGGTACTGACTTTCCTAATATTGCTATAAATGTACTCGTATAATCCGGCCACCTATTTTGATACATGGCCGCGACCACCCCAAGCAATATCCCAAATATAACACCAAAAACCATTGCCTCTAGTGCTAATTGGACAGAAGGACCAATTAGCGCACCTAAAATTTCGGACACTGGTCTATTATCAAGTTGGAAAGAAACACCTAGGTCTCCTTTAACCAAATTTGTCATATAATTAAAATATTGGGCTGGAATTGAATCATTTAGTCCGTATTTTTCATTCATCATATGAATTTGTTCATCAGATAGTTTCTCCTGATTACGATAAGGCGTACCAGGCAAGAATTTCATTAGAACAAACGTAACTGAAGCAATAATGAATAACGTTATAAGCATATATAATACTCTTTTTAACGTATATTTAACCATCTATCTCTGCACCTCCCAGTATAAATAAATATATAAAAAAGTTATTCCTAACCAAATTCGCAAGTTTAGTGAGCCTTTTTCTTTATTTCTAAACTTTTATTGCAACATGGCAAATTAGTTAGGAAAAAAACTTCATTTTTCGAATGTTAGGTTCTAGAAAATCTAGAAAAGGATACTTTAATTTTTAATTATAACACATGTAAATCATCAGCAAAAGGAGAGAGCATATCGAAATATACTCTCTCTTTCCGCTAAGCATTTTCTTAAAGACTAATTAATTATTTTATTTAGTCAAGTATGTTTCTTTATAAGTGTAATCAGGACCAAATGGATTTTTTTGCAAGTTTTTAATGTAGTCTTTTTGCAAGTATGCAGTAGAACGTTGATAAAGTGGTTGAACAGCTACATCTTCCGTAAGTAGGATTTGTTCTGCTTTAACCATTTCATCCCAACGTTTTTGATCATCAGCTGCATAAGTTACTGAAGCATCATTTAAAATCTTGTCGTAGTCTTTGTTAGAATAACTCATTCTATTTTGTGCACCATCAGTTACAAATAAATCAAGGAAAGTGGATGGATCTTGATAGTCAGGACCCCAGCCGCTCATTGAGAAGTCGTAATCTTGGTTTTGGTCATTTTGTAAACGAACTTTAAATGGTACGTTTTTCAGTTTAACTGTAAGACCATCTAAATTCTTTTCTAATTGAGCTTGAAGGAATTCAGAAGATTTTCTTGCATTTTCAGTATCATCACTAGTGAATTCAACTGTAATTTCAGAAACTCCAAGTTCTTTCAAACCAGCTTTCCAAGCTTTTTGTGCTTCTTTTACATCATATTCCAAATGTGGACCAGATTCTTTTGTATAATCTTCTTTGTTACCTGGATCAAAAGTAAATCCTTCTGGTACTAGGTTGTTGGCAGGTTTAGAGCCATTTTTTAGAACTGTGTCTGTATAAGATTGTTTGTCAATTGCAAGGGATATCGCTTTACGGATATTTTTGTTTGCAAATACGGTATCTTTACCAGCACGTTTTTGGTTGTATTTAATATAGAAAGTAGAAGAATCATTTACTGTTACATAATCTTTGTTGCTTTTGTTTTGCGCTGCATATTCAGCACTTAGTACAGTACGATCTACTTTGTCAGTATTGTATAGGTTAAGTCCAGTACCGGAATCTTGAACAACTTGTACGTTGATTTGTTTCAACTTCACTTTGTCTTTATCCCAGTAGCTATCATTTTTTACGTAAGTCCATTTTTTATTTGTTCCAGTCCAGTCTTTCAACTCGAAAGGTCCGTTGAATAACATGTTATCACTATTTTGTGCATATTTTTCGCCTTTTTCTGTAACGAATTTTTCGTTAAGTGGGAAGAAAGTCGGGAATGCAAATAGTGAATTAATATATGCAGTTGGTTTTGCTAGAGTAACTTCTAGAGTATAGTCATCTACTGCTTTAATTCCTAATTCTTCAGGTTTTTTTGTACCTGCTACAATTTCTTCACCGTTTTTGATTGCAGCAAATAGGTAAGAATATGTTGCAGCGGTATTAGGGTCAACTGCACGACGCCATGAGTAAACATAGTCATTTGCAGTTACAGGATCTCCGTTTGACCATTTTGCATCTTCACGAAGTTTGATAGTATAAACTGTTTTGTCATCACTTATTTTTGGCTCTTCAGCAGCACCTGCAATGGCAGGAATACCATCTTTATTAAGCGCATATAGACCTTCATTTGTTTGGTTAACTACGTTTAAACCAACTTGGTCATCCGCTTTTGTGCTGTCTGCAGAAGGAATTAATGCACTTTCTGTTAAGTTAAGTACTTGTTCTCCTGAAGCTTTACCTGAGCCTGAGCCTTTTTTGTCGTCAGATTTGGAATCAGATCCGCCTCCGCATGCTACCAAGACTAAGCTTAGTAATAGTGTTAATCCAAGTGTAAGAAATAATTTAGATTTTTTCACTAAGTAGACCTCCCTTTTTTATTTTTCTGAAAAATTGTTTCGATATCTATTATACTCTAAGAATTCTGGCTTTGTAAATTATTTTTACAAGATAAATGAAAACAAGGATGAAAGATACAAGTTATTAAAATATTAAGGCAAAATTGAAATTGCGTGAAAAATCTGAACAGAGATTGTTACGCTACCCTTCATTTTGCGATAACTCGAATTAATTATGTATACTTTGCTAAACCTTTTTATTAAGTTTTCAGAAAAATAACCATTTAGGTGGTAAATTCATGAATAACTTAGCCAATTATGTCTGAACTATAGAAGTCATCTTTTTTGTATAAGAAAAAATATCGAACCCCTTTAAAATTTAAAGGATTATTATATTTATATACTTTTTTTGGGCTGTTGTCTAGATAAAAATACCAAAAATTTAATTAAATTTTGTAATAAATTCCAAAAACGTTGATGTAATGGGATTCTTCTGTTAATAATATGTAAAGACAGTTGCTAGCTTATTTTCCATAAAACGATTGAATTTCTCACATTGCGTGATAGCTTTCTTCTATCATATAGTGTTTAACGGCAAATTGTGATAGAGTGAATTATGAAATTTAATTAGAGGTGAGAAAATGTTTTTAAGAATTTCGATTTACACTCTTATTCAAGAGGGAATTATTTTTGGAATCCTACTTTTCGGCAAAAATGGGGTTAGTTTACGTGGTTATATAGATATTTCTTTCCTTGTATCACTAATTACATTGCTTATTGGATTATTTGTTTATATAATGAGAAGTGGTTTTCTGGACCGGGTTCATAATGGATTTAGGAATATATCTCGAAAAATCAAACGTGAAGAAGAAAGTGAGTTTTCTGATATGATGCTGTCAGAACTTGTAGGTCTTCAATATGCAGGTATTTTAATCAGCGCGCTTCTAGTAATGCTTTCCAGTATTTTATGCTTATTTTTATGATTGACAAGCCGTTTTATAAACTGATAAAATGTATAGTAATATAACTGATGCGTTAATAGGAAGAATAGTACATTTTGTAGCTTTTCAATAGAGAGTCTGTGGTTGGTGAAAACAGATAAAGCACAAAATCGAATGGCCTTCTGAGGACTGTTTGTGAAATGATGTAGCAGACAGCGGCTAAAGACCGTTATCTTCTTTAATAGAAATTTTCTATTACTAAGAGCCTTTTTGGTACTTAGGGTGGCACCGCGGATAACCGTTCGTCCCTAACATTCATTTGTTGGGATGGACGGTTTTTTATTTTCGCAATCAGTAAATAAATTGGAGGAATACACATGAAAAAAATAATATTTTCCGGAATTCAACCTAGTGGACAATTAACTTTAGGAAATTACATTGGAGCATTAAAACAGTTTGGACAATTTCAAGATGAGTATAATTGTTTTTATTGTATCGTGGATGAACACGCAATTACAGTTCCTCAAGACAGACTAAAATTGCGACAACAGACTAGAAATCTTGCAGCACTTTATTTAGCTGTTGGACTTGATCCTGAGAAAGCAACTTTATTTATTCAATCTGAAGTTGCTGCACATGCGCAGGCTGCTTGGATTTTACAATGTAATGTTTATATTGGTGAACTAGAACGCATGACACAATTTAAAGATAAGTCGGATGGCAAAGCAGGCGTTAGTGCTGGACTTTTGACCTATCCACCGTTAATGGCGGCCGATATTTTACTTTATCAAACTAATTTAGTCCCTGTTGGTGAAGACCAGAAACAACATATCGAATTAACACGAGATATAGCAGAACGATTTAACAAAAAACACGCAGATATTTTTACGATGCCGGAAGTATTTATTCCGAAACAAGGCGCACGAGTAATGTCCCTTCAAGATCCAACAAAGAAAATGAGCAAATCAGATGCTAATTTAAAAAATGCTATCTTCTTACTCGATCCACCAGCAACAATTACAAAAAAAATCAAGAGTGCTGTTACTGACTCTAGTGGAATTATTGAGTATAACAAAGAAGAAAAACCTGGTATTTCGAATCTACTAACTATTTATTCCGTTATTACTGGGGAAACGATAGCTGGTATAGAAGAGAAATATGCTGGTAAAGGTTATGGTGACTTTAAAACTGACTTGGCAGAAATTGTTGTTGCTGAACTTAGCCCAATTCAAGAAAGATACCATGCTTACTTAGAATCAGATGAATTAGATGATATTTTAGATGCTGGCGCAGAAAAAGCAGCACAAGTAGCTAATAAAACATTGAAAAAAATGGAAAATGCTATTGGACTTGGTCGAAAACGAAGAAAATAAATAATTGCGAAAACCCGTATGAAGTGAATTATTCATACGGGTTTTTTCTATAAAAATATCAGTAAATTAACCAACTTTAATTTCCACATCAATGTTACCACGTGTTGCTTTCGAATATGGACAAACATCATGTGCTTTTTTCAGTAATGCTTCTGTTTTTTCTTCGTCCAAGCCTTCAATTGTTCCTTCTAATAAGACACCAATTTTAAATCCATTATCTTCTGGGTCACTGTATAAGCTTACAGTCGCTGTTACTGTGCTTTTTGCGTCAATCCCGGCTTTTCCAAGTACTAATTCTAGAGCACTATTGAAACAAGCACCATATCCAGCCGCAAATAATTGTTCTGGATTTGTTCCACCGCCACCATCTCCCCCAAGTTCTTTGGGCGCTGCAATGTCAAAATAAAATACATTGTCAGGTGAATGTACTTCTCCGCTTCTTCCACCAGTGTTAATAACAGTTGTTTCATACAGTTTTTTCATGTTCTATTCCTCCTAATTGATTAGTTAGTGCTTGAATTTTTGTAAGTAATTGTGTATATTCCTTTTCGTCGGCACCTAGTAGTTGAAGACATTTGTCCACGCTTTCTAGCACAGCAGCTTGTATTTTATTCGCTTTTTCTGTTGCTTTTATATACACGCGGCGTTCATCTTCGGGATGACGGCTCCGAGTGACATATCCTAAATGCTCCATCCGCTTTAACATTGGCGTGAGTGTGCCACTATCCAAAGCTAATCTATTTCCAAGTTCAGATACCATTAGTTCTTTCCCTTCCCATAAAACTAGTAAACTAATATACTGTGGATAAGTCAGTTGAAAAGGTTCCAATGCTTCACGATATAGCCTTGTAAATTGTTTGGATGCACTGTAAACAGAAAAACAAAGCTGTTCTTCTAATATGCGCTTGTTCGTGTCCACCATGTTCTCCTCCTTTTAGGTTGTGTGCAATTCAATGTTACACCTTCTTTTAAAAGATAGCTATATTTTTGCTCAAAAAAAGCCCTACCTCCAACATGGAAGTAAGGCTTAAACTTTTTATTCTTTTACTCTTTTAAATACCAATGTCGCATTATGACCGCCAAAGCCAAAAGAATTGGATATTGCTACATCCACTTCTTTTTCACGTGCTTCGTTTGGAACATAATCCAAGTCACAAACTTCATCTTGGTTTTTCAAGTGAATTGTTGGCGCAATAATATTATCACGAATACTTAGCACTGTAAAAATAGCTTCAATACCACCAGACGCACCTAAAGTATGACCAGTCATTGATTTAGTAGAACTAATGGCTAATTTTTTAGCAGATTCACCAAATACAGTTTTAATTGCTTGTGTTTCATATTCATCATTATATGGAGTACTAGTTCCGTGAGCGTTGATGTAATCCACTTTATCAGGTGTAAGCCCTGCATCATCAATGGCCATTTTCATAGCACGAGCCGCTCCTTCACCACCTGGAGCTGGAGCTGTAATGTGATATGCATCTCCTGTTGCACCGTAGCCAACAACTTCTGCATAAATTTTAGCACCACGAGCTTTTGCATGTTCGTACTCTTCTAAAATGACAATCCCAGCACCTTCGCCAATAATAAAGCCATCACGATCTTTATCAAATGGACGACAAGCAGTTTCTGGATCTGGATTTAAAGATAAAGCCTTGTTAGCAGTAAATCCTGCTAAAGACATTTTTGTGATTGGCGCTTCTGCTCCGCCGGTAATCATTGCATCAGCATCACCACGTTCGATTACTTTGAAAGCATCACCGATAGAGTTTGTAGCTGTAGCGCATGCAGTAACTGTAGTTGAGTTAATTCCTTTTGCACCAAAACGGATGGAAACTTGACCTGAAGCCATGTCTGGAATCATCATTGGTACGAAAAACGGGCTAACACGACGATGTCCACGATTTAAAAACACTTCATATTGTGTTTCGAATGTTTCCATACCGCCGATTCCTGAACCAATCCAAACACCAACACGAGCAGCATTAGAATCATCAATAATTAGTCCAGAATCTTGTACAGCCATTTCAGCACTTGCAATTGCGTAATGGGTAAAGCGGTCCATTTTACGAGCTTCTTTTTTCTCTAAATATTTTTCAACATCAAAATCTTTCAATTCTGCTGCAATTTTAACCGGAAAGTCATCCGGATTAAGTCTTGTCATTTCTGAAACACCATTAACACCTTTTTTTGCGTTTTCCCAAGAAGTTTCCGCATCATTCCCAATTGGTGTAACGGCTCCAATACCAGTAACAACCACTCTTCTTCTATCCATTTACTCATCTCCTCATTTTTGCGATTCATAAAAAACAACTTCTGTCTAATCGACAGTAGCTAGTATAAAATTAAGGCTTTACTTAAATTAAAAATAGTGCACAAACAAATAAACCAAAAGCCTGCTCTATTATAACATAAAAAAAGTAGAGTTGCCCTAACTAAAATAATCGTTAGGGCAACTTTACTTTTTTTAATTGGTGATTTATTTACCCCAACGAATAATTAAAGCTCCCCACGTTAAACCGCCGCCAAAACCAACAAGTAACACATTATCATCTTCTTTAATACGTCCCTCTTCTACGGCATCTACTAGCGCAAGTGCAATAGAGGATGAAGATGTATTGCCATATTTATGAACTGTCTTCATTAGTTTTTCTTCTGGTAAATTTAAACGTTCCCGAGAAGCTTCCATAATACGAATGTTAGCTTGGTGTGGAATTAACAAATCTAAATCTTCTTTTTCAAGTCCAGCACTCTCAAGAACGCGTAAAGATGCTTCACCCATTTGACGAACAGCAAAGCGGAATACTTCGCGTCCATTCATGTAGATTTTTTTATTTTCGTCTAGATTTAAGTATTTACCACCTGAACCATCCGAACCTAAGTCAAAAGATAGTAAACCGCGATTATCAGAGACCGGACCCATAACTACTGCTCCAGCTCCATCACCGAATAGAACAGCAGTTGCGCGATCATCCCAATTAGTGATTTTAGATAATTTATCTGCACCAACTACAACGATATTTTTATATGCTCCTGTTTTAATAAATTGTGCTGCTGTCACGACACCAAAAGTAAATCCAGCACAAGCTGCTTCCACATCCATTCCAGCTGCGTTTTTTGCACCTAAACGGTCTTGAATAATGTTAGCAACTGATGGAAAAGTTGCTTCTTGAGTTACTGTTGCTACGATAAATAAATCAATATCATCTGGTGTCAATCCAGCATTTTTGATTGCTACTTTTGCCGCTTCATATGCTAAATCATGTGTATATTCATCATCACGAGCAATTCTTCTTTCTTCAATTCCGGTACGAGTACGAATCCACTCATCAGATGTTTCCATCATTTTTTCTAAATCAAAGTTTGTTAATATTCTTTCAGGTACGTATTTACCTACTCCTAAAATTCCTGCGTTCATGTGTTCTCCTCCATATCAAACTACATCAGGATAAATGTTAATCTCTCCTGGATATTTTTATGACCTGGTCCTAATTTTAACAGAGAACTCTTCATTACGCAATTGGATTGCTACTTTTATTTTGTTTCCGTCAAATTTTCTGGGTTGTTTTCTGCAAATCCGCTTGCTTTTGACCAACCAATAATCTTTCCGTCATCAGTCTTCACACGATACCAGTATTCATTTTTTACATCTGCACGTCGATCAATATCTAATTCTTTTCCTTTATAATCGTTTAATGCAGAAACTACTTTAGAATTATCTTCTACTGGATACGCATAAATTTTTTGATCAGAATCTGTGACATATTTATCTAGTTTTACATTAGTTTCATTTTTAGGTGTATAAAAAATTTTTACTGCTTTACTATTTATCCAACCAATTTGTTTACCTTGATCCTGTAAATTATACCAAGTTCCTTGTTCAGTTGTAGCTTTGTCTGTGATTCTTAGTGACTTATTTTGATAATTTTTGGCATCAGAAGCTTTTTCAGCGCCTTCCGTATTGTATGGTTTTGTCCAAATGGTTTCGCCGGAATTCGTTATTTCAGCATAAGCTAATTGTTTCTCGGTAGATGTTACTGCGTCGTAAATATTATCATAATTATCTAAATGATATTTCTCAATCGTTGAGATAAGCTTGTCTGCATATGCTGGGTCAGTTGCATAACCAGCATCTTGAATTGCATATGCCGCTTTATTGTAGTTTGTTTCTCCGATGACTGCTGAATATAGCCCTCCGTTTCCTGACACTCCATTAACAAATAGTTGTGCATGATCTTCTAAAGATGCTTTTTTATCCGGATACTTTCTAAAATCTGCTTGTGTCCGGTAAGCTTCACCATTACTAAATTCCTGCGTCCCCATTGAAACGGATTGTCCCTCGTAACTGCCTTTAATTCCAAACAAGTTGTTACCTGATGTAGATAAGCCGCTTTTGCCCCAATTAGATTCTAAGATGGCTTGCGCTAATGTAACACTTGTCAATATTTTTTCTTCTTTTTGTAAATCTTGTGCATCGCTTGCTATGGATTGAATAAATTGTTGTTGTGATAAAGTCATTCCTGCTTGGCTCACTGTAGTTTGGCTTGCTTCGGCTGCCTCTGCATGAGCAAAAGGTAATAACGTTGAACTTACGATGGCACTTGCTAGTAAAATCTGCGTGAATTTCTTTTTCATTATCAGTTGGCACTTCCTATCCAAATTAGTTATTTCCCCCAATTTAAATGGCTCTGTCTCTGTTAACCTTCTACATTCTAGCATTTTCATTCTGAGAGCTTACTAACTTTTTGATGAAAGTTTTATCATACAACACGATAAATGGCTGTATAATAGGATTCACGGATAACTATTTACATTTGACAATATTATGACATTGTTCATTTTAGCTCTTAATACTTATATTCTACACCTTTTAGCTTAATCCTTTCCAAAAGTTGATAATCCTATTTTCAAAGAATATTTGATTGGATAATCAAGTTTTATGTGCTAAAATGTATTATGAAATAGATGAAATGGGGTGTAAGGATGCGTTACGTGGTGACTGTATTTTGGATATTCGTCCTTTCTTTAATGGCAGAATTCGTTCTTTCTTCCATGTTATATGTACCATTTGATATGATACGAGCTCTTGTTTTAGGGGTAGGCATGTCCTTCTTCATTATTTTAATCACTTTCTTAATGCCTAAAGATAGCGAAGTTTATGACTTTAAGTAAACATCCAACTTTCTGATAGCTAGAGCTCACTTTTATGTGCGTTCAAAAAAAAGAACCTCTTTCTAAGTTATTGAGCTTAGAAAGAGGTTCTTTTTTTATTTATCCAAGTAATATTTATTTACTGGTTTTAAATCATCATTCAACTCATATACAAGCGGCACACCTGTTGGGATTTCCAGCTCCATTATTTCATCATCACTGATTCCTTCTAAAAATTTCACTAAGGCTCGCAAACTATTTCCATGAGCGGCAATGACAACTCGTTTACCTTCTTTAATTTCAGGTGCAATTGTGTCCATCCAATAAGGTATCACTCGTTCTAAAGTTACTTTCAAGTTTTCACCTGAGGGGATTGCATGAGTATCAAGTAATTGATAACGTCGATCATTTTTTGCCTGTCTTTCGTCGTTTTCTTCAAGTAATGGTGGAAGAGTATCATAGCTTCTACGCCATTTTTGTACTTGGTCAGCGCCATATTTTTCTGCGGTTTCTTGTTTGTTTAGCCCTTGAAGTGCTCCGTAATGACGTTCGTTCAAGCGCCAAGATTTATTTACCGGAAGCCACATTTGGTCAGATTCTTCTAAAACAAAATTCAAGGTTTTAATAGCCCTTGTTAAAACGGAAGTAAAAGCCACATCAAATTCTAAGCCAGCTTCTTTAATCCTTTTTCCAGCTGTTTTTGCTTCAATTACGCCTTCTTCTGACAAGTCAACATCGTGCCAACCAGTAAATAAATTCAATTTGTTCCATTCACTTTGACCATGACGTATTAATACTAATTTCATCTTCCTCATCCTTCCATTTTCATCTATTATAAAACGACTAATCCAACCAAAGTTTTCCCTTTCAAACCGCGCCTTAAACCTTTTCTTTTGTTACTCATTCACTTTAAAAGTAAATTCCTTCTCTGAAAGATCTATTTCTACAGATGTATGCGGGAGAACATTACCAGAAACAATTTCTCTAGCAAGCGGTGTTTCCACGTGACGTACGATATAACGTTTCAACGGTCTGGCACCATAAACTGGATCATATGCTTCCTCGGCAATAAACGCTTTGGCCTCTTCCGAAATACTTATACTAATTTCTTGGCCTGCTAAACGAATTTGAAGTTCTTCCACGAGTTTCTCTACAATGCCTTTAATATTAGCAAGTGTCAGCGGTTTAAACAAAATGATATCATCGACACGATTTAAAAATTCTGGTTTAAATTCACTTTGTAAAATTTGCATCACATCTTCTTCTAGCTCTGGAGAAATTTCGCCGTCTTCCGTTCTTTCTAGCAATAAGGTAGAACCAATATTGGATGTCATAATAATAACCGTATTTTTAAAATCAATGAAACGACCTTGCGAATCTGTAATTCGGCCATCATCTAATACTTGAAGTAAAATATTAAAAACATCTGGGTGTGCTTTTTCAATTTCATCTAGGAGTACAATCGAATATGGGTTGCGTCTTACTGCTTCGGTTAATTGACCGCCTTCCTCGTAGCCGATATAGCCAGGAGGTGCTCCGACAAGTCTAGATACAGAATGTTTCTCCATGTATTCAGACATATCAATTCGAATCATATGATCTTCTGAATCAAACATATTAAAGGCTAGCGCTTTAGCAAGTTCTGTTTTCCCTACACCGGTTGGTCCTAAGAAAATAAAGGAGCCAATTGGGCGTTTTGGGTCTTTTATTCCAGCACGTGCACGTAAAACTGCATCGCTAACAAGTCTCACTGCATCATCTTGGCCAATCACTTTTTGGTGAAGGACATCTGCAAGTTTTAGTAGTTTTTCTCGTTCTCCTTCTACTAACTTGGTTACAGGAATTCCAGTCCAACGACCAACAATCTCAGCAATTTCATTCTCGGTTACTTCTTCTTGTAAAATTCGGTCCTCTTGTGCTGTTTTTTCTCGATTTTCTGCTTCTAGTACTAATAGTTCTTTTTCTACTGCTGGAATTTTGCCATGGCGTAATTCAGCAGCTTTGGTTAAATCGTAGTTATTTTCCGCCTCTTCTAATTCATGACGCAAATGATCGATTTGTTCGCGAACTTCACGAATTTTACTAATTTCGCTTTTTTCCGCTTCCCATTTTGATTTCATTTTGTTTGCTTCTTCTTTATAATCAGCAAGCTCTCGTTGCAAGATTTCTAGACGTCGCTCACTTGCAGGGTCTTTTTCTTCTTTTAGAGCAGCTTCCTCGATTTCTAATTGCATTACCTTTCTCGTTACTTCATCAAGTTCGCTCGGCATCGAGTCAATTTCGACACGAATAGTTGCGCATGCTTCGTCTACTAAATCGATTGCTTTATCTGGTAAAAAACGATCCGTGATATAACGATTAGATAAACTTGCCGCTGCCACTAAAGCATTGTCATGGATATTAACCCCATGATGAATTTCAAATCGTTCTTTCAAACCGCGCAAAATAGAAACAGTATCCTCTACGGTTGGTTCTGGAACAAGCACTTTTTGGAAACGTCTTTCTAGTGCGGCATCTTTTTCAATGTACTCGCGATATTCATCTAAAGTTGTTGCTCCGATACAATGTAGTTCACCTCTTGCTAACATTGGTTTCAGCATATTTCCAGCGTCCATTGCACCATCTGTTTTTCCAGCACCTACGATCGTGTGAATTTCATCGATGAATAATAAAATTTGTCCATCACTTTGTTTCACTTCTTGTAGCACCGCTTTTAAACGTTCTTCAAATTCCCCCCGGTATTTAGCTCCAGCAATAAGCGAACCAATATCAAGCGAAATAATCGTTTTGTCTTTAAGTCCTTCTGGCACATCTTTTCTAACAATTCGTTGTGCTAACCCCTCAACAATTGCGGTTTTACCAACACCTGGTTCCCCAATTAGTACAGGATTATTTTTTGTTTTTCGAGATAAAATTCGAATAACGTTGCGAATTTCTGTGTCACGACCAATAACAGGATCAAGTTTTCCACTTCGAACTTCTGCTACTAAATCACGACCATATTTGAGTAAAGCTTCATAGTTTTCTTCTGCAGTTTGAGAAGTCACTTTTTTCCCTCCTCTAACTTGTAAAATTGCTTCTTTTATTTGTTTTTTTGCTTTATTTTGTTTTTTAAGTTCCATTGTAATTGGATTTGTTTTTTGATCCATCACTGCTAAAATAAGATGTTCCGTTGATACAAAATCATCTTCTAGTTGTTTCTGCTCTTTTTCAGCATCTCGCATCAATTGGAATAATGACTGACTCATGGCTTGACCATAGTTCACGCCACTACCTGAGACAACGGGGATTTTTTTTAAGGCTGCTTCTACTGAATGATGAAGCTGATCGATATTTACTTCTGCTACATCATACACCCGCTTCGTAAAGTCACTTTCTGTTAAAAGTACTTGGAAAATATGAGCTACATCAATTTCTTGGTGTTCTGATGCAATAGCTAGATTTTGTGCATCCGCAATTGTTTGCTGGACTTGTTGCGTAAATTTTTTTAAATCCATTAGTTCGTCCTCCTTATAAAAGATAAGTCTGACCTTTTTTGACCTTAATTTTATTATAGAATTTTAACTTCCTTTTGTCTAACAAAAACCATTCTTTTATAGAAAAAGATCTACCAATTTTTAGGCTGGCAGATCTTTCGTTTTCTGGTTAATCACGACCGGTAAAAAGTCGTAGTAAAAACGTGAACAAGTTAAGGAAATCAAGGTAAAGCGTAAGTGCAAGCATTGGTACATCATCTAGCTGAGTATCCCGCTTCATTATTTGGTTAAAATCATACAAAATATATAAAGAAAAAATTAATGTCCCAGCAGCTGAAATAATCGTCGAAAGCATTGATCCTATTGGTAAAAAGACACCTAAAAAACTAAATAATACTAAGATGATTAACGCTGCAAATAGCGCACTACTTAAAAAGGATAAATCTTTTTTAGTTTTGGCACCAATTAATGCAAGTACAGTGAAAGTAACAGATGCTGTAACAAATGCCATCAGTACTGCAACACCTTGTCCTGCACCAAAATAATATGTCAAAGTGGGTCCGAGTGTTAAACCTGTGACAAAAGCAAAAGCTAACAAAACTGGATAGCCAATCACTTTATTAATCGTTTTACTCCGACGTACAACAATAGCTGTTATTAAAAGAGCTATTTCTATTACAACGAGAGGTAAATAAAGTTCTGGACTTAGCTTGCTCCCAATTGCTGCACCAATCGATGCAAGTAATAGCGAGAATACAAACCAGTTGAGAATTTTTTGCATAATAATTTGTTTATTTGTTCTTTTATCTGTCTTTACGCGCTCGGATGTTTGACCTATTTCATTCATGAACATTTCTCCTTTTTCCAATTAATCTATATTAAGTATAACAGACAAATAATCCTTTTTATATCGGTCTTACGTTTGAAATTTAAAAAAAGAAGCGCACGAGGCACTTCTTTAAATTAAGTCAAATTCTTCTAGTCCGAGTTTAATTCCATCATTATTATTATCTTTTGTAATAAAAGTTGCTTTTTCTTTTAATAATGGTACTGCGTTTTCCATTGCTACAGAATAATTTACTGTCCCAAACATTTCTAAATCATTCATGCCATCACCAAAAGCATAGGTTGGAACATCTTGATACCCCGTGATTTCAAGTAATTTGGCAATACCAACTGCTTTTGATCCACCTTTTCTAAGTACATCATTGCTATATGGCGTATTACGAACAAATTGTAATTCTTTAAAACGTTCTGGAAAATACTCATCGCCAGACTCTAACAATAAAAGAGCCATATTGATTGTTTCTTCTTTATACATATTTTCTCGTATCATTGGCGCTGGCTCCCCAAGGAAATCATAATGTGCTTTAACTACTGGAGTAATAGCTGATGCCCCAATTCGTTTATCATTATAATAACAAACTTCTACATTTTGCGATTTCGCCTCTTCGGTTAAACGTTCCAATAACGATTCTTCTAAAATATCTTCATAAACTTTTTCACCTTCAAAAATAACCATTTGTCCGTTCATCATCACTGCTGACTCGATTCCAGTGATTTCCATCTGATGACTTATTTCTGTCAGTGTTCGTCCAGTGGCAATAACAGGAACAATATTGTTTTCTCGTAATTTATCAAGCGCATGAAGCGAGCTATCTAGCACTTTTGATTCACTATTTAAAAGTGTTCCATCCATATCAAAAAAACAAATCCCACGTGGTTTCACATTATTCATCCTCTACTAACATAATATATCCATCTTACCAATGTTACACATAGAAAGTAAAGACTATTTATACATGACAAAATCACCAGTATGTTCAAAACCAAGACGATGATAGATTTCACCTGCTACTGGATTATCATAAAATAAACAAGGTTTCTTTCCTTCTGCGAGAACATCACAACATATTTTTTTTAGAAGTGTACTTGCAAAACCATTTTGTCTATAATCCGAGCTTGTTGCAACACCAGTAATCATTGCAGAAAAAGAATTTTCCGCAGAGGTTTCTGCGACAGCCACAATTTCTTGATTTTGTTCAATATAATAAATCCGTTTTACACCTTGTTCAATTTGACGGATAATAAGTTCTTCATTTTCTTCTCGATTACCGAATTCATCAATATTTTTCCGCATTTCTATAATAGGCGCGACATCTTCTGCGATAGCGGTTCGCACAATAACATCTTGATTAACAGAAATACGATTAACATGCTCACATTCACAAAAATAAGTATCTTGTCTTTTCTTGGCTATTTCCGGTAAAAAAGGTTCTAGCTCTTGTGTGACACGTGAAATACCACTGATTTCGTATTTTTTATCATTGGCAATAATTTCTGAAAAAGCTTTTGCATCAAAATTAGCATCTTTTGAATAAGGTAAGTAAAATTTATCGAATCTAAGTAACACTGCATGTAATTCACCAGTTGGATCAAATTCACCCCAAAGATCTTGAACATCACTATCATAACCAAAGTTCTCAATATCTCCAATAATAAACAAATTAAGGGTTGCTTCTGATTTCAAAAGTGCCATTACTTCTTCATTATCTGATACTGTCAGTTTTCTAATCATGTGTCACACTCCTATTTTGAAAATTGTCTTCATTTTACGTGAGTTAGTTAGGTTCGTCAAGCCCTAAACTTCCGCATCTTGCTGCATATAAAAAAGTTTGGGAACAAGTCCCAAACTTTTTTATGATTCGTAATGAATTTCGCCAATTTTCAACATCAGACTAATAGCATTGAATTTTTCATCTCCAAGATGCATTTTATTTGTGTCTTGAAAGGTGATTGGTGCAGTTGTGATAGCTTCTTTGGATTGCTCAAAAAAGTTTTCCTCTAATGCTAAACTTTCTGTAATTTGCATTATGTATTTTTGAAATTTACTTTCATTTCTCATTTTTCCAATCATCAACGCTTTTAACGTATTCTGGGAGATTCCAACCGCCGTTGCAAATGTTCTATTGGTATATCCGTTTATTTTCATATAAAGTGACAAATTAGTGGCAATTCTTTGTTTTTCTGCCTTGTTTTTCATTTAGGTTAACCTCCTAACCTTCTATAAATATCATTATGCCCGTAAAAGATGAGAAACAGATTAAAACTTCATAGTATTTAGGTAATAAAATTGAAATCGCTTTCTTTTGTTGTGTGAAAAATACCGAAATAGTATCTATTCCGGCATTCATCTTCTTAATTTGTGTATCTATTCCAAACAACTGTCCTTAAAACTTCCAAAAATTCTGGATCCGCATTTGGCATTGGTGGGCGATGATAAGTGGCGCCAATTTCATCTGTTACCACTTTACATTCATAATCATTATCATATAGCACTTCTAAATGTTCTGCGACAAAACCAACTGGTGTATAAATAAAATGTTTATATTTTTCTTTCCCATAAAGTTCTCTTGTTAAGTCTTGTACATCCGGTCCAAGCCAAGGTTCACCTGTTTTCCCTTCACTTTGCCACCCTAATGCGTAATGAGGTACGGCGACTTTTTCAAAAATTAAATCAGCTGTTTCTTGTAGTTGATCTGGGTATGGATCTTGATGCTTTTTAATTTTTTCAGGCAAACTATGAGCGGATACAATTAAAATAGTATCGATTAATTCACTCGCAGGAATTTGTTTAGCAGTTTCATTAATTCTATCTGCCCACATTTGAATGAATTTCGGTTCTTGATACCAATTATTAATTGATTTAATTTCCATTCCACCTAGTTTACTTGCAGCATCTTTTGCTCGCTTATTGTATGCTTCTACACTAAAGCTAGAATAATGTGGCGCTAGAACGATGGAAATCACTTCTTCTATTCCATCTTGGTGCATCGCCTCTACTGCATCTTCTATGAATGGTTCAATATGTTTCAGACCAATATAGGCTTTGAATTCTACTTCTGATTGTGCATCATTTAGTGCTCTTTCTAATCCATAACTTTGCGCCTCTGTAATTTTTGCAAGTGGGGATAGTCCACCAATTGCATGATATCTCTCGCGTAAATCAGCAATCATTTCTTCGCTTGGTTCATGACCATGACGGATATCCGTATAATAACGTTCAATGTCTTCATCTTTGTATGGCGTCCCGTAAGCCATAACAAGTAAACCAACTTTTTTAGTCATTTTCTCATCATCCTTTATTTAATAATATTTCGCTTCTCTCATGTATGTAGGTTGTTAATTTTTTCAGCATTTCTGGTGACACCTCAGGAAAAACCCCATGTCCTAAATTGAAAATATATCCTGGTTTTAAGACACCTTCTTGTAAAATTCGCTCGGTTTCTTCTATACACTTTTCTGGCGCAAGAAGAGTGGACGGATCTAGATTCCCCTGGATAGCCTTGCTTGGTACTTTTTTTCTAGCATCAGTGAGTGTTTCGCGCCAGTCTACGCCAACCACATCGAGTGGCATATGTTCCCATTCTGCTAAAAGGTGACTTGCACCAACTGCTTGCATAATAATTGGTGTTGTAGGATGAACAGCTTTAATTTCCACAATTATTTTTTCGATAGTTGGTCGGATATAAGTCGCATAATCTCGACGGCTAAGTGCCCCTGCCCAAGAATCAAACAATTGAACAGCGGATGCGCCTGCTTTAATTTGTGCAATTAAATAATCTGCTGTCATTCGTCCAAGCTTTTCCATTAACACCTTCCAAACTTCGGGTTCCCGGTACATAAAGCTTTTCGTTTGATGATAGTTTTTCGAAGGACCTCCTTCAATCATATAACTTGCTAAAGTGAACGGGGCTCCCGCAAAGCCAATTAAAGGTACTTCTAACATATCATCCGCGAGTAATTTAATTGTATCAAGCACATAAGGAACTTCTATTTCAGGTTTGAAAATAGTAAGTCGCTCCACATCTTGGTAAGTTTTAATTGGGTTATGTATGACTGGACCAATACCAGATTTAATTTCGACATCGACTCCCATCCCTGGAAGTGGTGTCATAATATCTTTATATAAAATTGCTGCATCCACACCATACTGTTCTACTGGTAATTTGGTTACATAAGCACATAATTCGGGCTGATGGGTAATTTCAAATAAAGAATATTTCTCTTTTAATTTACGATATTCTGGTTGCGATCTGCCCGCCTGTCTCATATACCAAACCGGAATTCGGCCCACACTCTCTTTTCGAGCCGCTTTTAAAAATAAGTCATTTGTTATTTTTGTCATCAAGTCGCTTCCCTTCTTTGTTCATTTACACACAATGGGTATCAGAACAAGAAATAACTTCTCCAGATAAAAGAATACTAGAAATCTTGTATAAAACCAAACAAATTGCCTATCTTCTGTTTCAATTATTAAAAACGTGGAAAAATAAGGTGTAATCATTTATCTTATTCGATTAAAATGGAAAGAAGGACTAACTATGAAAAAAATATTTATTACAACTGGTACCGAGCACTATCTTCGCCAATTAATGGCTAATTACGCAGGGGGAAATGTAACACTCCTCCAAAATTTCTCTCAATCACTTTTATATCAAGAGTCTTCTGGTGAGAAACTTTTTCAAGAAGGCGCAGAATACCGGGTACTCCAAAGCAGTGGATCTTTAAAAGGTTTTGGAATCGTTGTTTTTGAATACATCCAACTTCGCGATGAAGAAATCCCTATTTTCTTACAAATGTATCAACGCGCGAGTCTCCATTTTGCAGAAACTCTTGGGCTACAAAGTATGAAGCTTACAAAATCTATTAGTGCGAATAAATTTTTAATAATCTCTTTTTGGGATTCAGAAGTTTTCTTTCATGATTGGAAGAAAACATCGTTACACAAAGAAATTATGAATATCATGAAGAAAAACAATACCCAAGTTGGCTTTTCGCACGAAGATATTTATCATTATCCCGAATTTTCCCATGATGCAAAATAAGAAAAAGCGATTTGGACTTGAAGCGACCCCCAAAAGTTAGATTTTTGATCTAACTTTTGGGGGTCGCTTCAATTTTCTCATCTAAATCGCTTTTTTTATTCGTACATTTTTCGCATTCGAACTGGTGCGTAAATAAAGGTAAAGATAACCACAAATGCTAAATTTATGCCTAAAATAATCATCCCGTTAATCGTTCCATTTTGCGCAATACCAATAATACTAAACAATAATGCCTGAGCAAGCAGTAAAATTCGTAAAAAGTGAATAAAACTACGGTGACGATACCAGTCATCAATCGGGTAAAGCCGAAGCATCATTTGCGAATCATAATGTTTTAGCATTGGGATAAATTGGAAACCAGTCAAATAGAGAAATAGTAATGAAAAAACAATATTTAAATAAAAGCCTTGCACAAATACAAGTAGAATTACTGCAATAACGGTTAGTCTAACATATAAACCACTATACTCGTTTGTCCTTACAAAAGTCCGACTAAATAAATATGCAAATGTTTTTCTTTTTGCATAAGGAATTGGTTGGTAAAGAAAATCTAAGTAACTACGTCTGCGTACAGTCCCCCGCAAATGGGGAACATCGGTAAAAAGATTCACTAAACGGTAAAAGCGATTCATCCTAGCTTCTTCTTTATCTACTAAGTATTCCCATCTAAGCGTAACTTTTGCCACTTTCTTCGTCATCCAATAATAACTAGCAAGTAGCACAATAATAGTTACTGGAATAGAAATGTATGGTGCAGCAATCAAAGAAATATAAATTAAAATAGCATTTAATATAACTCGAACGAACATCCAAGTCGTATCAGCATCTTCGAGTTTCATACTTTCCCACCCAAAGTAAATGTTCCAAGCTTTTAGTAAAGCAAGTACAACAAACAAAGTAAAAAAGCGGCTATAAGGCATGCCGGTTACTTCAACATACATCGGCATACAAACTCCTAGAACAATCACAAAAACATAAAGTTGCATAAAGAAACTGGCTATTTTCGCTTGAGAGAAATAGCTATCCATCGCTTTTTCTTGCACGATTAAGTAAACAATATCTGGCTTTTGAAGAAGCGTGGCAACTGGGCTTACCGCAATCGAAGCTGTAAGCAAGATAACCATTAGTGGAATAACTGGAAATGTCGGTTCTATCGTTTTTACCCAACCAGCATAATAGAAAATACCAGCTCCAAGCCCAATCACTAGTACGAACAGTAAATGATCGTTAAACATATAACGAAGATAGCGCATTACTTCCGTTGTGTAAGCACTAAATCGTTCCTTCCAAAGCACTTTGCTGTCAAATATCATCTTCATCAGCTTCCTCTTCCTTTGTCAACTGAATGTAAATTTCGTCAAGTGAAGCTCCAGGCATTTGGAAATTAATCTGCAGATCTTTCAGTGTTCCTTCCGCGCGAATTTCACCTTGATGAATAATAATGAATGTATCACAATATTTCTCAGCAGTAGCTAGAATATGCGTCGACATTAAAATACTCGCACCTTCTGCACGCATTTCATCCATCCAATTTAGTAATGACTGGATTCCAAGTGGATCAAGACCAACAAAAGGTTCATCAATAATATATAGTTTAGGTTCAATTAAAAAAGCAGACATAATCATGACTTTTTGCTTCATACCTTTAGAAAAATGCGCTGGAAACCAGTTTAGTTTTTTTTCTAGCCGAAATTCTTTTAAAAGTGGTGTCATTCTTTCATGCATTTCTTCTTCTGATAAACCGTATGCCATACCTGTTAATTCTAGATGTTCTTTCAATGTTAATTCTTCATACAATACAGGCGTTTCTGGAATATATGAAAATTGTTTTCGATATGTTTCTGTATCTTCCACTAGCTGGTGACCATTGATTTTAATCGTTCCTTTTTTAGGGTGCATTAAACCGGTTATATGTTTAATCGTTGTGCTTTTACCTGCCCCGTTTAAACCTATTAATCCAACAATTTGTTTTTCTTCAATAGCAAATGAAATATCTTTTAAAACTGGGCGCTTTGTATATCCGCCTGTTAAGTTTTTTACTTCTAATAAAGCCATTAAACATGCCTCCTTACGTACTGTTTAGTTAATAATAGCATATTCATCCCTCTACCTGTCAAAATAATCCATTATTCACTATCTCACGCATGCTTTTAACTCCCTTTTATGTTAAATTTATAATAGTACATATTTTATAAATCGTGAAAGGTGGTCACATTTAATGGACGATTGCATTTTTTGTAAGATAATCAGCGGAGAAATCCCTTCTGCCAAAGTGTATGAAGATGATGAAGTATATGCTTTCCTCGATTTAGGACAAGTCACAGAGGGTCATACACTGGTAATCCCTAAAAAGCATGCTAGAAACACATTCGATTTACCTGATGATACGGCCGCTGAATTATTTCGTCGGGTTCCCAAAATCACTCGAGCATTAAAAGAAGCTTTACCTATACAAGGATTAAATATTTTAAACAATAATGAAGAAGTAGCTTCTCAATCTGTTTTCCATTGCCATATCCATTTAATTCCAAGGTATAGCAAATCTGATGACTTTGGGTTAAAATGGAAGGATAATGCAGAATGGTATACAAAAGATCGTTATCAAGAAATCGCTGAACTGATTGCAGCAAAAGTAAACTAAAATGACTTTATGGATGGAGTGGAGTATAAATGAATAAAAAATCACTTATTTTTGGTATTCTAGCTGGTGGGGCAATTGGAGCCGCAGCCTCGGTATTATTTGCTCCAAAATCCGGTAATGAACTTAGAAAAGATATTGTAGCTAAGTCTGGTGAAGCAAGTGTCATTTTAAAAGAATTGGCATATAATGCAAATGAATTAATCCAATCTGTTCAAGTACTTGGCACGGAAGGTTCTACTTTACTAAAAGATGTATCTTCTGACATTATGGAATCTGTTTCTAAATGGAATGAAGAAATGGAACCTGAGAAAAAACGCTTAAAAGATGAAATTAAAGATATGCAAAAAACCATTTCCGACTTAGAAAAAACATTAAAAAAAGACAATAAATAATCAAAAAAACTGGGCTGTTGCTCGGTTTTTTTCTTTGATTAAAAAAGACATTTCTAATACAGCAAAAAATACTTAAAAAAGGGTTGAATTTTAGCGTATTAGAGCATACAATACTATGGTGCCTTATGACAAAAGACACTATTTTGGTTATTACTGGAGGTAAGCTTTCAATGCGCTGCTTAAAATCAATCAACACAGAGCGACGAGATGAATTTAATCGACTTTTTTTAAAAGGAATTCTTGTCTGGTTGGCTGCCGTATGTATATGTTTTTTGACACAACATTTAATCTATCCAGGGCAACTTACAAACGATTATCAACTGATTAGTTTAGTTGGTATAATTTTAATTTACCCTATTCATAAATTGTTTCATGTTATCGGCTGCTTTAAATATCGTGAAGGCACAGTTATTCAGTGGCGAATTCACTTCTTTTTCCTTCCGTGCATGAAACTTAAAATTAAACGAATCATTCCCAAATGGAATTACATCTTTTCTCTTATACTTCCATTTGTAATAATCACGACCATATTAATAACTTTAATGTTTCTGACACCCATTGGACACTCGGGTATGTTCTTAATTCTTTTATCCGTCCACTTTGGAATGAGTTTTTCTGACTTTGCTCATATTAGAAAACTGTGGAAAATGCCCAAAAATTGTTTTGTAGAAAGTGCTGAGCGAGGTTTTTCTATTTTAATTTCTGACTAAAGCATAAGAATATCATTAAATTTCTTTCATCTTTTCATTTTAGCTTTAATTTATGGTATGATAGTTATTGTGTTAAGCGGGAATTATTCCAACAACTAAGGAGTGTGTTTTATTTAATGAAGAAGAAAATGATACTTGGACTTGTTATGTTAATGGCAATGTTCAGTCTAGCAGCATGTGGTGGCGGTAGCGATGTCGTTAAGACAGATGCTGGCGATGTAACGCAAGATGAGCTTTATGAGGCTATGAAAGACAAATATGGCAATGAGTTCGTACAACAACTTACTTTCGAAAAAATCCTTGGCGACAAATACAAGGTTACAGATGAACAAGTAAATTCTGAATTTAAAAAGTACAAATCCCAATACGGCGATCAATTTGATGCTGTTTTAGCTCAAAGTGGCTTAACTGAAGAAACATTCAAAAGCCAACTTAAGTACAACTTATTAGTTCAAAAAGCAACTGAAGCAAATACAGATACTAGCGACAAAGCACTTAAAGAGTATTACAAAACTTGGCAACCAGATATTACAGTTAGCCATATCCTTGTAGCTGATGAAGCAAAAGCTAAAGAAGTTGAACAAAAACTGAAAGACGGCGCAAAATTTGCTGACTTAGCAAAAGAATACTCTACAGATACCGCTACTAAAGATAACGGTGGCGAGTTAGCTCCATTCGGTCCAGGTAAAATGGATCCAGCATTTGAAAAAGCTGCTTATGCCCTTAAAAATAAGGGTGATATCAGCGCACCAGTTAAAACGCAATACGGATACCACATTATCCAAATGGACAAACCTGCAACAAAAACAACTTATGACAAAGATAAAAAAGCTGTCAAAGAATCTTATCTACAATCTCAACTAACTACTGAAAACATGCAAAAAACACTGAAAAAAGAATACAAAGATGCCAATGTAAAAGTAGAAGATAAAGACTTGAAAGATGCTTTCAAAGATTATGATGGTTCAGCTAAGAAAGAAGAGTCCACTGATTCAAGTAAATAATTAATCAAAAACACGTTTGGGAATTTTCCCAAACGTGTTTTTTTGTTATTCAAAAGTAGGATTGTAAAACGAACGATTATCTAAGCCAAATACTCGTTCACTAAATTCCCCTGGTTTTGTATGTTTTAATACTTTATCCATCATATTAAGAGAAGCATCCATTAAATCAATTTGATGTAATATTTCTGCTTCACGAACTAGTGGCGGCTTTGGACTTCCCCACTCACCTTTTCCGTGATGCGAAAGTAATACATGTTTTAAAACAACAACTTCTTCACCGTCAATCGAAAGTTCCTCAGCAATCTTACTTACTTCCTCCACGACAATTGAAATATGCCCTATCAAATTCCCTTCAAGTGTATAGGTTGTTGAAACTGGTCCTGAAAGCTCAATCACTTTACCTAAATCATGTAAAATAACTCCTGCATAAAGTAAATCTCTATTAACTGATGGGTACAAATCAGCCACGGATTTTGCTAATCGCAACATCGAAACTACATGGAAACTAAGACCAGAAACAAACTCATGATGATGACGCATCGCAGCAGGATAGTCATAAAAGTCATCCTGATATTTCTTAAGAAGCGCTCTTGTAATTCTTTGTAAATTGGCATTCTTCATTTCAAAAATATATTGCGTAATTTCGTCCGCTATATCTTCTTTATTTATTGGGGCAGTTTCCATAAACTCGCTTGCATTGACACCGTCTAAAGCAGTAGCTTGTCTTATTTGACGGATTTTCAGTTGTTTTCTACCTCGATAATTTTGAATATCACCTGTAAGCTGAACGATTTGTTGTACCCCGTAACTGGCTTCATCGCTCTCTTTGACATCCCATAATTTCGCCTCTAACTCACCTGATTTATCTTGTAAAACGAGGCTCAAAAATGGCTTCCCATTACTTGCTGTTCCTTTGACACTTGATTTTATTAACAAAAATAAATCAACTGTTTCTCCAACTTCATAGTCTAATAATCTTTTTTCCATGATATCGCCTTCTTTCTTTCTGTAGTAAGAAGTTTCTCACCCCATTATAGCATGCGTATGTCCTCACTGGAAAAATATTTGCGTGTTTCCCGGTGGCATGTGAAGAAAATAACTTGATTTTGACTCTTTCTTTTTTTTAGTAGTTGCATCATTTGACTCATTCTAGTCGCATCAAAATGGACAAAGCCATCATCAATAATAATTGGGAGTGGAAAATCTTTATGGATTACATCAATTAATGCAAATCGAATCGCTAAATATAATTGTTCTTTCGTCGCTTGGCTTAACTCTTCTGGGAAAAACAACACAACTTGATTACTTTCCACTTGTAGCCGATTTTCATATAAATAGACTTTCGAATAATTTCCACCTGTTAGATCACGGAAATAATCACTTGCAAGCGCCAGTGTTTTTGGTAACTTGCCTTCTTGCAATCGCTGCATGGCTTCTTGCAGTATTTCAAAAGCAAGTTTTGTTTCTGTCCATTTCTCTACTAATTGTTGTAGTTTGCTTTTTTCGAAATAGTAGTTTTGCATTAATGCGGAGAAAGTACCACCTTCTTCTAAAGCAGCAATCTCATGGTTCTTTGCTGCTAAACTTGCATGAATACGTTCTTGCTCTATCTCTATTTTGTGTAGTGTTTCTTCTAATTGGATTTCTTTTTCTTTAATGGTTGTTTGACTTTCAAATTTATCTAGTTCTGTTCTTTTTTCTGGTTCTAATTGGGCCTCTAGCAGAACTAATCGTTCACGCCATTTCTGTTCATCTTTTGCTTGCATTGCTTTTATCCGAAACGCTTCTTCTGTATTTGCGCCAGCTTGTAATAATAAATCTCGTTTTTCTTTTTCCACAAGTAATAAGTCTTGCTTCAATAAATCGAGCTGCATAGTTACTTGTTCCATTTTTTCAGATAGCTTAGCGTTCTCGGCCAAATGATTTCGATACTGTAATAAGCCTTGTCTTAAAAAAGTGATTTTTTCTTCTATTTGAGAATATTCAGCAGGGATAGTTAATTTCTCTAATCTAGTTTGATAGGCTGTCTGCTTATCTTCTAATGGGTATAATTTTTGTTTTAGTTCGGTAATCAATTGATTTTTCTTGGCATCTTCTTTGTATGCAAGAATAGCGAATTCCCAATTTTCTCGCGGTTCATCGTTCATACCTAAATCGTGATACAACTGACGAAGTTTCATATCATGTTGGTAAATAGCCTCATTCAAATTTTGCTTGTTTTCTTCTAACCCAGCTACTTCTGCAGCAATAACGTCCATTTCATTCAATAGTTGTTGCCATTCTTGCCTTATTTTTTTCTGTTCTAGAAATGCTAATACAGCTTCATTGTTAGGACGTTCATTTTTTTGAGTAAGTACGAGAAAATACCCTGAGATAATAACCGTTATAAAAACAAAAGAAACACTCCAAATAGACAACGAAAATAACATAATTAATAAAGCCGCGATGAACATTCCAAGAGAAACAAATAAGGCAGTTGTCGGCGATTTTTGTTTTTTCTCTATTCGATCTTTTTCTTGTTGGAAAGTTTTATTATCCCACATAGTTGCTTCAATATGATCCACTTTTGTTTGCAATTTTTGTTCCGATTCGGACATTAATGATAGTTTTAAATTAATATCATGCTGGATTTGTTTATTTTTTTTTTCTTGTTCCTTTAGTTTATGAGTTCTTTCCTCCAAAGTACTTGTCCATTTTGTTTTGGTTGGTTTAGTGTTGGTTTGATGGTAATCAATTTCTTGCTTTAAGCTATTTTGCTGCAATTCTCTCTCACTATAAGCCCCGAATGATTCAATTAAATAAGCTACTTCTGCTTCATTGGATGAAAAAAAAGCTTGTTGATCAAAACTTTTTTGCTTGATTAAGTTTTTTTGACGTTCTTCTAATTGGATTAATTGGTTTTGCCATTCTTTTTCTCGAAGTTGCAAATGCTCTAATCGGATAATGCCGTCTGCTGGAAAATCCACTTTCATTAAACCAGACGATTTATCTTCAAGCGTCTTCCATTCTTTGTACAAAGGCCATAAATCCAGCAAAATTTTAAGCGTGTCTAACTCCACTCGAATCTTTGTTTTTTCTTTTTGTAGTTCTATTTGACGTTCTAGTTCTTGTTCTTTTTCAGTAAGTAGTAATTCATATCGAGAATTTTGCTTTTTGGCTTCTTGGAAAGCTTGCTGACTTTCTTTTACCTTTTTGAGTTGTTGATTAATTGCCGGATTTCTACCACTTGGTTTAAATAAGGTATCAAGTTTCTTTTGTAAAACTTCTGCTGTTTTTAAAAGTGCGTCAGAGCCAGTTGTTCCTGTTGCTAAAAGATAGCGTTCAAATTCTTTCTTCTTCCATTGGTGAATGTTTTGTAAGCCATGAATATCAAAAGAAAATATTGCTTCAAAAGTTGTTCGATCGATTTCTCCAATAATGTCTACTAACTTATCTTCCCCTACTATTTGTCCATCTTCCAAATGAATTCGGACATCTCCCGTTGCCTTACCTTTTAAGCGCTCAATAATAACTTTTCCACATTTTGTATTTTCTAGTGTCAGTCTCCCACCATAAGGACCACCGTTTTTTGGTTCCATGCGCGGAATTGATTGCTGCTTGGTCGGAAATCCAAATAAAATACTATGTATAAATGCCATAATAGTTGATTTTCCTGCTTCATTCTCACCAAAAAACACTTGAAAATCTGCAATCTGATCAAAATGCGCATCAGACCATTTTCCATAACCAATGATATCAATAGATGTTATTCTCATTTTTCATCACCTTCTACTTCTGCAAGAGTTGATCCTAATTCTGCTAATGCCTTTTCTAGAAGGTTAAGACGGTCCTGTTCTGATAAATCTTCCAAATATCTACTCACACCACTTTCAAAGTGAAGTGCTTCTATGGCTTGATAGAATGCTACTTCGTCTTGTAAGTTTTGGTAGGCACTTACTATTTCTTTTTCTGCTAAGTGCGACTCTGGCCAATGGTTTTCGCTGTTTTGTTTCGCTTGTTGTAATGATATTTTATGAACCCATACAAACGCAGAACCATCCATAGTTGTTTCTTCTTGAAGCATTTGTAACCAATCATCCGTTTTTATTTTTTGTTTATTTGTTACCTCTACTATTAAATGTAAAAAATAGGAAGTGTTTTTACCCCGATATGTTTCTAATAGTTTTGTAAGTTCGCGAAAAATAGTGTTTATTTCTGCATTTTCTGGCAAAGCTATTATTACTTCTTCCCAAATAATCGGACTAGTTTCCACAAAATTGATGGTTGTTTTTATTTCTGACAAAGTTACGATACTTGCGCCTTTTTTTCCAGATTCCTTGCGATTTCTACCTTGGATATTTCCTGGGTAATAAATACTTGGATGCTCTGAAAGTAATTGTCTTTTATGGATATGCCCAAGTGCCCAGTAATCAAAACCTTTTTTGCTAATGTCTTGTACACGAAACGGGGCATAAACGTCATGTTCTTCACTACTTGTTAATTCTGAACCATGCAAGAGTGCAATATGGAAGTCCGCAGTCTTTTGCATCATATATTCTTCCACGCGGCTAGTGCGAATATGCCGTTCATCATAACTAAATCCGTAAAGATTAACCTCTACACCTCGATTAGTCTTGATTGTTACCATCTCTACTTTTTCTGGAAAAACGTGCACATTTTCTGGTAGCGCGATTTTTTCCTTATGTTTATCTATAAAATCATGATTCCCATGAATAATAAAAACTTTGATTCTAGCCGCTTCTAGACGTTTCATTTCTTTAAAAAAACGAGCTTGTGCACGAACACTTTGGTCTTCGCTATCATATATATCCCCCGCAATTAATACAAAATCGACTGCTTCTTTTATTGCAAGGGATATAATTCTTTCCAAAGATTGAAAGGTACTTTCTTGAATTGCAGAAAAAAGTGGTCGCGGCAGCGCTGAAAGGCCAATGAAAGGACTATCCAAATGCAAATCCGCGATATGTAAAAATTTGATTTCTTTCATGACTTTCGCCTCCTGTTCAAAAACCGAATATACGTTCTTATTATATCCTATTATTCCTGTTGGTACAAGCATTTCAACAAAAAAAGAGTTCCGATATTTGTTAAGCTAATAACAAATATCGAAACCACTTTTTTGAAAAATTAATCGTTTGTTACGTTATATAAATCTTGTAATGGCGTCATAATAATACGGTTTAAGTCATTAATAATCGTGCTCATTGCTTGTTCTTTTTCCATTAATTTAACGATTGTAGCATTTTCTTGAACTTCTTGTGCTACTTCTTGTGCTACTTGAACAGTTTCGTCATCAATTTCTTGACCTGTCATTTGTTTTTCTTGGATAGTTACTTGTACATCACGGAAACGCTCGAATTTTGCTTTTGCTTCTGCATCTTCGTTAACTTCACGGTATGCTTCTTGTAAGCTTAAGAATTCAGGTGTTTCACGAATTCCTTTGTCTAAATCGTGTGCTAAATCATAAATATTAACTGCCATTGATAAATCCTCCAAATATCTGTATTTGTCACTTCTGTTTCACTATAACAAAAAGTCACCAGTTATTCCAGTATAAAAGAACTAAATCCAGATTGCGAGAATGCCTTGAACAATCCCGATAAATCCACCTAAGACTCCACCTAAATAAGTAATCATTTTTAACTCTCTTCCAGAAATTTCGATAACTAATTTTTCGATTTCAGGTAAGGAAAAAGTAGCGATTTGTGTTTCTACAAGTTGGGCTAAGTTTAGTCGCTCAACAATTTCCGCGCTGCGTTTGGCAACAAAATCTAATAATCGCTCTACGATAAACGGGATAATTTTTTCTGAAATAACCCTTTCATAATTACTTAGCACTTTTTGAACTGGTTGATTGAATAATTTTTCATATGGAATCGCTTGGATAATTTCTGTTGTAAGTTGTTTTGTTAAGTGTGGCTGCTTTTCTACAGGCACAAGTTCTTGTAGTTCTTTGGCTTCAAAATTCTGCCATTCGGTTGTTAGGAATTGATTTAATAAATTTTTAGTGTCTTCTTGTCCAATCAATTTTAGTCCTTCTTGTTGGATTTTTTCTGAAAAAGTATCCGTATTAATGAACATTCTTGCCATACTACCCATTTTGCCATGTTCCGTAAAAAAATTCTGGAGCATTTGCTTAATCTGGATTCTACCTTTTTCACTTGCAATGAACTCGCTCATTTTGCTCACTATTCTTTCCGTCACATGTGGCAACTTGGCTTGTAGTTCTAATTCAAGCATTGTTGGAATTATATCACTTAGGCGAGTGGATTGGTGTTCCTTAAAAAAGTGATTTAATTGTTGTTCCAAACTAGTGTTCAGCCACTCAACGGAACGAACTTCTGCATTTTGATAGCCTAGAATTTCTAATAATTCATTCGGTGTTGTTTCAAGTGTCATTTTTTCTTGAAACATGTTGACGATGGTTTCTGTCACTTCTTTTTGTAAACTCGTGTCTAGTAGCCGAGCACGAATAGCATCTTCTGTGAGCAAGTGACTAACAACTACTTTTCCGATGTGCTCGGCTAATTCATCACGGCGCTTTGGAATAAGGCCTGGTGTGAATGGTAACCGTTTTTTTAAGAAATAAATGGCTTTATATGGTCGGAAAAGCATTCTGATGGCAATATAATTTGTCATTGCACCAATAAATCCGCCAATTACAGCCATTAGAATGATAGTAAAAAAAACAGACATAGTTTGCATCTCCTCATATTTGTCTAGTAAAAGTGTTTTCATTATACGCGAAAAATCCCTAGACAACAATTGTTTCTAGGGAAGTTCATTCTAAAGTAGGAGATTACAAATTAGTCATTTTAATTGGATCAATCCATAAATCAAACTCTTCTTCTGTCACAAACCCAGTTTTTACGGCTGCTGCTTTTAATGTGGAATTCTCGGTAAATGCTAGCTTGGCAATTTGCGCGGCTTTTTCATAGCCAATATGTGGATTTAGTGCTGTCACGAGCATAAGTGAATCATTTACTTTGGCTTCAATTACTGCTTCATTTGCTTCGAGACCTTCTAAACAGTGGATTCTGAATGAACGCATACTATCAGAAAGTAACCGAACAGATTCTAAAAAATTAAAAATGATAACTGGTTTATATACATTTAATTCGAAGTTACCTTGGCTCGCAGCGACGTTAATAGTCGTGTCATTTCCCATAACTTGTGCCGCAACCATTGTAATGGCTTCACATTGTGTTGGATTTACTTTTCCTGGCATAATGGAGCTTCCTGGTTCATTTGCTGGAATTACAAGCTCACCAATTCCGCTACGAGGTCCACTGGCCAAGAAACGAATATCATTAGCAATTTTCATTAAATCTGATGCAAGACTACGAATTGCTCCATGCACAAAATTAATTGGACTATGGCTCGTTAAAGCAAAATATTTATTTGGATCCGAGGTAAATGTATAACCTGTTTGTTTCATTAATTCTTGGGCCACTTTATCACCAAAATGTCGGGATGCATTTAAGCCTGTTCCAACTGCTGTTCCGCCAATTGCAAGTGGTAAAATTGCTTCCATACTTGTTTCTATATATTTTTTATTATTCGTGATACTAGCTTCCCAACCACTAATTTCTTGCCCCAGTGTAAGTGGTGTTGCATCTTGTAAATGCGTTCGTCCAATTTTGACAAGATTCATATATTTTTCTTTTTTAGCAGTTAATACTTTGCACATTTCATTTAGCTCTGGCAAGAGGTTTGTCACTAACGTTTGATAAGCCGCAATATGCATCGCTGTTGGAAAAGTGTCATTGGAGCTTTGCGACATGTTAACATCATCGTTGGGATGGATTACTGATTCACCTAAGTTACGGTTCGCTACATGTGCAATAACTTCATTTACATTCATATTACTTTGCGTCCCGCTCCCAGTTTGCCATACGACTAAAGGAAAATGTTCGTCTAATTCGCCTTGAATTATTTGGTCACATACTTGAGAAATGGCAACTGCTTTTTGTTGTGATAATTTTCCTTCTGCTGCATTTACTGTTGCTGCTGCTTTCTTTAGTTCTGCAAATGCTCGAATAATTTCTTCAGGCATTCGATTATCACCGATAGCAAAATTTCTTCTACTCCGTTCTGTTTGTGCCCCCCAATATTTAGTAGCATCTACGGAGATTTCTCCTAATGTATCTCGTTCTATCCGTTCCATTTCATCACCTCTTTTATCTATTTTATTATATTACGGATATTTTCGCAAAATACTTAAGAATAGTTCGTTATTCTGTTTTTTGAAGTGGTTTTATTTTGACCATGAAGATAGTGAGTATGAAGAACATGATAATCCATGCAATAGTTATGAAAATTGTTGGCAAATAATAGTCCATTGGTTGACCAGACAAAATGAGTGTAGTTGCATTTTTGCTTAAATATGCAGGATTAAACATTTGAACCCAACCGCCAAAACCACTAATAATTCCCAGCAAGATTGCTATAAATACGCTTAGCATTGCCACAAGCGCATTACTATCAAATGCAGCACTAGCAAAAATAACTAAGCTGATAACAAAGATAAACCATAAGCTGTATACAAAAAAGCTTTGAATTAGAGTACTTATAGCTATTTCACCAAATAGAAAATAAGTATAATATGCTGCTAACACGTAGCCAATGATAAGTGAGACCAAGCCAACGAGGCATTGCATCACCCATTTTGATAAAACATATTCTATAGCAGTAACTGGTCTCGTCATAATAAAGGCAAGCATCCCTTTCGTTCTGTCACTTTGAATGCAAGTCATTACAACAACAACGATAATTATAATTCCAATCTGATCAAATTGAGAACCTAGTGTCTGCGCCATGACTTCCTGAGCCGATTGATTTCCCATTAATGCAATGACTTGTTCAGACTCACTCCCAGTACCGAAAGCTTTTAAGATATCTGGAAGAAAATACATCATCATTGGTTGCGTTAGACCTAGAAGTGCGAAAACAATTGGTAGCCAAATGATTTTTAAACTACGACGTTGCTCTAGCCATTCTTTTCCCATTAATGCACTAAAATGTGTCATTTCCCCACCTTCTCCATAAAGATTTCTTCTAAGTTTTGATGCCTATTTTCAACACGAATAAGCTCACCATTTACTTCTAACAATGCTTTTAAAATAGTCTCTGCTCCTGCTTTTCTATCTGTGGCATGCACTTGATATACTGTACCAATTTTCTCTATTTTTTCAATGTGATCATTTTGCTTAAGTATTTGTTGCCATGCAGCTGTATCTCCAATGAATTCCACGTCAAAAACAGAAGAACTTTCCTCTTGCATTAGCTGTTCTACTGTTTTATCAGTAACAAGCTCCCCTTTTTTAATTATGGCAATACGATCACATATTTCTTCGGCATCTTTCAATATATGGGTGGAAAATAAGATCGTGATTTCTTTCTTTAATTTCTCTAACAGTAAAATAATTTCTCTACGTCCAATTGGATCCAGAGCCGAAACTGGCTCATCTAATATCAGTAACTCTGGCCGGTGCAAAATTGCTTGTGCGATTCCTAAGCGTTGGCGCATACCTCCCGAATAAGTACTAATTTTCTTTTTGGAGCTATCCGTTAAACCAACTAGGAGCAAAACTTCTTGAATCCGCCTCTCTAAATCATTTTTCTTCATATTGGATAATTTCCCCATAAAACGAAGACACTCTATCGCAGTCATCCAACCATAAAATTCTGGATATTGTGGTAAAAAGCCAATCTTTTCCCTAACAATCTTGGCTTTTTGACCATCCAAGGTTATATATCCATCATCCGGAGTCAGAATTTGTACAATCATATTGATAATAGTTGATTTTCCAGCGCCATTAGGTCCGATAAGTGCGACACATTCTTTATTGTAAATGGTTAAGTGGATACCTTTAACCACTAATTTTCCATTGTATTTCTTTGCTAATCCTTGAATTTCTAATTTTTCCATTAGTTACCATCCTCTTTTCGACCAAAGATGAAATACGCCACTGGTCCGAAAATATTAATAAAAATAATAACAAGTAGCCATACAACTGGGCTCTTTCGGATTTGCCAATTTCTCGCTAAATCGATAACTGCCGTTAATAATAAAGCTAGATATAAAATAATAATTGGAATAATTAATGCTATTTGCGTTTTGTCCATCGTTTTCACCTCATTTTCATTGTTATATATATTGTATAACAGTTATAATAATAAAGCAATATGAAAAAACACACTTTCCTTAATCACTTTAAGGGAAGTGTGTTTTTATTAATTACCAATAGAATCTAGTAAGTTACCAATTCCATCTGATACTTTACCACCAAATTCTTTTACTTTATCTGCCCCTTTTTTGATAGTCTTACCTGCTTCATCGGCCTTTTCTTTGACGCCACCCCAGAAGTCGCCTTCATCTGATTTTGCTTCTTCTTCTTTTTTTGCAGCTGTTTCTTGGGACGCGCTCTTTGTACTGAAATCTGTTGCTTTTTGATATTTCAGCCCACTGTTCATCACATAATGCGCCAGGCTAGATACACCTGAGGAGCTTGTGGTTGTAAGGTAGTGATTTTTATCAGTCTTATCAAAGCCCATCCAAACAGCTCCAACTAAGTTAGGTGTATAGCCGACAAACCATTGATCTTTTGTTCCACTTGTATCATCAAATGGAACTTGTGTCGATCCAGTTTTCCCTGCCATTTCATGACCAGAAACGGCTGCACTTTGACCTGTTCCTGTATTGATTACATCTAAAAGCATAGAAGTCATTTCATTCGAAACAGTCTTTGAAATAATTTGTTTTGTTTTAGGAACATTTTCATAGATTGTGTTACCAGAAGGATCCACTATTTTGGTAATAATATGTGATTCTGGTTTTGCTCCATTGTTAGCAAATGTAGAATAAGCAGTTGCCATTTGGACTGGTGAAGCACCTTTACTCATTCCTCCTAGCGCAAGTCCAAGTGTGCGATCTTGTTCTGGAACTTCTATTCCAAATTTTTCTACTGATTTAACGCCTTTATCAATGCCAATCTGATCAAGCAGCCAAACAGCTGGTGCATTAATGGAGTTTGCCACTGCGGTATACATTGGAACTTCTCCACTATATACACCACCCACATTTGTAGGTGTATAGTTACCTTTATAAGTTATTTTTTCATCTTTTAGCATGGAGTCAACATCATAACCAGATTGAAGTGCTGGTGTATAAACAGCGAGCGGCTTCATCGTTGAGCCTGGTTGGGCTTTCATCTGTGTTGCTCTGTTAAAGCCACGAAAAACATGTTCCCCTCTCCCACCAACAAGCGCTCGAATTCCTCCTGTTGCTGGATCCATTAATACTGCGCCTGATTGAACTAAGGTTCCATCGCTCGCATTTGCTGGGAACAAATAGTCATTTTCATAGACGTTCTCTAAAGAAGTTTGGTAATTTTGATCTAATTCTGTATAAATTTTGTAGCCTTTTTGCATGATTTCATCTTGTGTTATATCTGCTTCATTGACCGCTTCATTAATAACTGCATCTACATACCATGGATATTTATTCGCTAGCGGGTCTTTTGATTGGTCATTTAATACAATTTTGGTAGCTTTGTATTTATCGCCTTCCGCTTTCGTGATATCTCCAGTTTCTACCATGGCATTTAGCACCATATTTCGCCGATTAGTTGCTTTATCGATATGTTCATATGGGTCATAGGCGCTCGGAGCTTGTAGTAAGCCTGCAATCGTCGCAGCTTCTGGTACATTTAAATCTGCTGCTGATTTACCAAAATATTTGAGGGAGGCATTCTCGACACCCCATTCTCCATTTCCAAAATAAGAACGGTTTAAGTACATTTCCATAATTTCATCTTTAGAATACGTTTTTTCGATTTCCCGAGCCATAAAAATTTCTTTTGCTTTTCGGGTAAAAGTCTGTTCTTGAGTTAATAAGGCGTTTTTGGCAAGCTGTTGGGTGATAGTACTACCTCCACCAGATATTCCACCGTTTGTAATTAAATTAACACCTGCTCGAGCTATCCCTTTTAGGTCAAAGCCTTTGTGTTCATAAAAGCGTCTATCTTCAATTGAAACTACTGCATTTTGAAGATTTTTAGAAATTTTGTTGATTGATACAAAAGTAGCATCTGTGGAAGATAATTCTCCTGCTTTGTCTCCATCTTTGTCATAAATAATTGTTGCGGATTCTAAGCCTTTTTTTAAGGCATCTATATCTGCGGACTTTGCTACAACTACGAGATAAATAATAAAACTTAATAAAAATACCAGTCCCGCAAGTAAAAAAATCTTGCCAATATGTTTATTCTTACAAAAGCGTCTAAATTTTCGCCAACCTATACCAATCCATTTGCCAATAAATCCAAAGAATAATTGAAGGTATTTAATGAGTTGTTGTTTAAATTTGTCCATGTAACTCTCCTATCTTTCTACACGGTAATCAAAAACTGCAAACACAGTTATACACGTATTTTACGTTAAAACACAACTTTGCGCCACCAACTTTAGACCGATTTTTGTAATAAAATTGTAATAATCCATATTTCCTACATATTTATTAACCTCTTTTTTACAATTTCTTTATTTTCATGTTTCTAGTGTTGTAAAAAGGGTAGATATTACTGTTACCATCACCTGTGTTTTGGTAATAAGAATCACCTATATGCTGTGTACTACAAGTAAAGGCATCGTGTTTTACATGGGTATCATTAATAAGCCGGAAAGGATTTGGAATATGACGCAAAAGCTGATTTACTTTTTATCACAAACGCATATTCGAAGTGCCATTGCAGAAGCTTGGGCGAAAAGACTTTCACTTAGCAATGTTAAATTTATTAGCGGTTCTTGGCATAAATCAAAAGCAACTCCTTTTATTGCAGAAGCGCTTAATGAGTTTGCCATTGACCCACCTGAAAGCTTATCGTATTCTCCTAGCTCAAAATTACTGGCAGATGCTGATCTCATTGTAACAATTTATGATTCTACACATGAAACTGCACCAAATTTCCCATCGGACATCCAAGAAAAAATTATTTATTGGGACATTGATGATCCAGAACTGGAATTAGCGTTACCCCAAAAATGGGCGAGTTATCAAGAAGTTTGTGATAACATTGCCTTATCGGTTAAAAATTTAGAGCACGTATTGATAGAGGCTTAGATTTCGTTGTCCCGCCACTTGTAGGCGGGACTTTTATATTAAAAAGAAAGGAGTTTACATAATGGACGGGTACAATGATTTAAAAAAAGCTGAAAAAGCCGCATTTTTGAGCATATTCGCTTACGTATTTCTTTCCATTTTAAAAATAGTTGCGGGACACTTTGGCAATTCTGATGCATTACTAGCTGACGGATTGAATAATACAACAGATATAATCGCCTCGGTGGCACTTTTAATTGGGCTTAGAATCTCTCGAATACCTCCTGATGCAGATCATTCATATGGACATCGTCGGACAGAAACAATTAGTTCTTTGATTGCATCTATAATTATGTTTTTAGTTGGGGTGCAGGTAATTTGGAGTTCGATTGTTCATATTATCGAAAAAGACTTTACCTCCCCTTCCGTGTTAACTGCGGTTGTAGCACTTTTTTCTGGTATTTTTATGTATGGTATTTATATATATAATCATCGGTTGGCAAAAAAACTTGATAGTCAGGCAGTTCGTGCAGCCGCTTATGATAATCGTTCAGATGCATTCGTTAGTTTCGGAGCATTTATTGGGATTGTCGGCGCCGTTCTTGGTATCCCTTGGCTTGATCTCGTTACAGCATTTTTAGTAGGAGTATTAATTATTTATACAGCGGGTAAGATTTTCTACGATGCTGCCCATACGCTTACAGATGGCTTTGATGTTTCCAAACTAGAGACGATTCACAATTTAATTGCTTCAGTTCCTGAGGTCAAAAAAGTGATTGATATTAAAGCGCGAATGAACGGAAATCGAATTTGGATTGATGCAACGATTGCTGTCGATCCAGAATTAAATGTAGTAAAGAGCCATGAAATCACTGAAATTGTCGAACAAAAAATTCGGAGTGAGTATGATGGCGCATTTACTCTAGTTCATATAGAACCGTTTTTTGAATAATATTCATTGTCAATCTTCAGAAAGTCCACTATAATTTAGATTAAGTATCATTTGTTGGGGGGGAATATTCGATGGGGCAGAGAAACTAATTCATTTAAATTATCTAGCTAGAATAAATAACAGCATCACAACCTTGGAGGAGTTCTCTTCCAAAACGTTTTTTCTTCTATATAGATAGTTTTATCATAAGCTTATTTATATTAAATTAGGAGGTGTTTGCCTTAGCAGAATAATTTCTGTCAAGGCGATTTATTGATATTAACCATTAAATTTTTAATTATAGCTTTACTTATTGCTATATCAGCTTTTTTCGTGGCCACGGAATTTGCAATTGTTAAGATGCGACCGAGCCGACTCGACCAGTTAATTGCTGAGAAGGATAAACGCGCGGTTCTTGCAAGATATATTTACAACCACTTGAATGCTTACTTATCTGCCTGCCAGTTAGGGATTACGATTAGCTCTCTTGGGCTTGGTTGGTTAGGCGAATCTACAGTAGAAGCGGCGTTACATCCATTATTTAGTATGATGGAACTGCCGCAGTCTGCTATTACAATTCTTTCTTTCACTATTGCTTTCTTATTTATCACATTTTTGCATGTTGTTGTCGGCGAACTTGTACCGAAAACACTCGCTATTGACAAAACAGAAACAGTGGCCCTTTCCGTAGCACGCCCATTGCATATCTTTTACAAAGTGATGTTCCCATTTATTTGGATTTTAAATGGTTCTGCGGTATTTATCGCACGTCTTTTTGGTTTAGAACCAGCTTCTGAACATGAAATTGCGCATACAGAAGATGAACTAAAAATTATCGTTGGTGAAAGTTATAAAAGCGGCGAAATTAATCAATCAGAATTTCGCTATGTAAATAAAATTTTTGACTTTGATGAGCGAATGGCAAAAGAAGTGATGATTCCGCGCACAGAAATAGTAACAGTTGATACCGGCTCCACAATTGGGGAACTGTCCGACATTATGCGAAATGAGCGATATACTCGTTATCCTGTAATTGATGGGGATAAAGACCATGTTATCGGCGTACTTAATTTAAAAGAAATTTTATCAGCTTACGTAGAACACGGATCGAATCCAAGTTTTAGTATTGATCCTTACGTGAAGCCAATTATTCGTGTTATTGAAACGATTCCGATTAAAGAACTCCTTTTCCGGATGCAGCGTGAACGTTCCCATATTGCGATTTTACTTGATGAATATGGTGGTACTTCTGGTCTAGTAACTGTAGAGGATATTGTGGAAGAAATTGTTGGAGACATTCGTGATGAATTCGATGCTGATGAAATTCCAGAAATCCGTAAAATCAAGGATGGACACTATATTGTTGATGCTAAATTACTAATTGATGAAGTAAACAATATTTTAGGTACAGAAATTGAAGAAGAAGAAGTGGATACAATTGGCGGATGGTTCCTGACTCAAAATTATGAAGTAGAAGTTGGGGACGAGATTGATTATGATGGATTTATTTTCCGCGTTAAACAAGGTGAACCACATCATATTGAATATATTGAAATTACGAAGAAAAATGACTAATAAAAAGTAGCTATCCACTTTGGATAGCTGCTTTTTTTATTAGATGCGATGATTAAGCATAAACTGTTTGAATTTTTCAGCAGCGGGTGTTAATGTTTGATTCCTTTGTACAGCTAAATAAAAAATCCGCTCCCAGTTCGGACTTCTGATAGGTAACACTTTTACATCTACGTAATTTAAAATTGGCATATTAGGAACTACTGCGATGCCAAAGTTTTGAGCAACCATCCCAGCAATCACTTGATCCACTTCGATTTCATAAGCAATTTTGTAATCTGCACTGATTTTTCTAAATAACTCATCAATTATTGGGCGCAAACCACTTTTTTTCGAGAAAGCAATATGAGGATATGGCACAGTTTCTATTAAATCAATCCATTCTTTCTCTGCTAGTGGATGCGTTTTTGGAACAATAAGTACTAATTCTTGTTTAGCAATTGGCGTAAAATGGATATTTCGCTCATTTTCGAGTTTCGAGCAGATTCCAATATCATATTTCTTTTCTTTTAAGCCTTGAATTATATCAATCGATACGCCTGTATGGAACACAAAATCGATTTGTTTGTCTGGCTCCGTCTGCAAAAATTCTTGTACAAGTTTTGGCACAAGTGAAGTTCCAAGCGTCTGTAAGAAAGCTAAGTCAACCTGTCCTTCTCCGTTCGCAGCTTTTTCAACAGTAGCAACTCCCGCGTCTATCATGTCTAAAGATTCTTCCACATAATCCAAAAAAACCTTCCCTGCTTTGCTTAAACCAATGTTACGACCCTCTTTTTCAAACAACGGAATTCCAAGTTCTTGTTCTAATGAGGAAATTGCATGACTTAAACTCGGCTGAGTTATAAGCAATTTTTCAGCTGCTTTTGTGTAATGTTCCATGTGCGCCAGTGTGACGAAATAGCGTAAATGATGTAAATTCATGGGTTCTCTCCTTGTTAAAAATAATCTATGCAATTTATCTATCAATTAATAGAATAATACCAATTTGTTTTTATGGAATAGTCATACTACAATTAAACAGTAGTTATGCCAGTGAAATAAACTATCCTTTAAAAACCAATATACGGTAGAATGTGAAAACTGTCCAGTCAATTTTCTAATTATTGAATACGTTCTCACATTAAAAAGTTTTCTAAGTGAATGGATTTTATTTTTTTGCTGGTTATTGTGAAAATATTATCAAAGTTTCTTGTGTTTTAATCTAGAGAGGAGATAATTTTTATGACAAATGCAAATGGCAACTTAAAAAAATGCCCCATCACGATTAGCTCTTATACCCTAGGAACGGAGGTTTCTTTTCCTGAACGAGTAAGAATCGCAGCAGAAAATGGTTTTGACGGAATTGGTTTACGCGCCGAAAATTATGTTGATGCACTGGCAACAGGCTTGACTGATGAAGATATGTTGCAGATTTTAGATAAGCATCGTATCAAAGTTACTGAAGTAGAATACATAACGCAGTGGGGAACCGCTTCCGACCGCACTTTCGAACAACAAAAGAAAGAACAAACCACCTTCCACATGGCTCGCTTATTCGGTGTAAAACATATTAATTGTGGTTTGCTGGAAAAAATTCCCGAAGACCAAATTATTACTGCTCTTGGTGAACTTTGCGACCGTGCAGAAGAATTGATTATTGGTTTAGAATTCATGCCCTACAGCGGAGTAGCAGATTTAGCAGCAGCATGGCGTGTGGCAGAGGCTTGTGGTAGAGATAACGCCCAACTAATTTGTGACACATGGCACTGGGCAAGAGCAAACCAAACAGTAGAATCTATCAAAAATGTGCCTGCCGATCGGATTGTATCGATTCAACTTTGTGACGTCCATGAAACGCCTTATAAAGAGCTACGTGATGAGTCATTGCATGATAGACTAGCACCTGGTGAAGGATACGGAGACACGATTGGTTTTGCTCGTATTTTAAAAGAACATGGTGTAAGTCCACGTGTCATGGGAGTAGAAGTAATATCTGATTCCATGGTAGAGACTGGCTTAGAATATGCCGCAATTAAAGTTTACAATGCCACAAAAAAAGTATTAGATGAAGCATGGCCTGAAATATCACCAAATTAATCTGATACAATGCTATGTGAATTTACTAACGTAAGAGAAAATTTCAGCTTGAAAGGGAAGTGTTTTTTTTGAAATTTAATTCGATGTTTTCTCCAATAGATATCGGACCAATGAAAGTACCCAACCGTTTTGTTGTTTCACCAATGTGTAATAACTATGCCAATACAGACGGAACACTAACAGATACTTCACTTGCTTATTATAAAGAGCGCGCACTCGGTGGATTTGGATTAATCACTTTTGAAGCCACTGTCGTAGATGTTCGAGCAAAAGGTGGAGCTAATAAAGCATGTCTATATAGCGACCACCAAATTGCCAGTTTTAAGCGAGTAATTGATGCTTGTCATGAAGCTGGGGCAAAAATTTCGGTTCAATTACAACATGCTGGACCAGAAGGCAATTCCAAAATTTCTGGGTATCCTTTAAAAGCTGCTTCTGCCATAGCTTCTGCGCAAGGACGCAATACACCTGAAGCTATTTCTAGAGAAGAAATTTATGAATTAATTGAGCTTTACGGTGAAGCTGCTTTACGCGCAAAAAAAGCTGGGGCTGATGCAGTTGAAGTCCACTGTGCCCATGGTTATTTAGTAAGTAGTTTCTTATCCGGACGCACAAATAAACGCGTCGATGAATTTGGCGGTTGTTTTGAAAATAGAATGCGACTTCCAAGACTTATTATTGAAAGTATTCGTAAACGTGTCGGTCATTCCATCGCCATTCTTTGTCGAATTAACAGCACTGATGGTGTGGACGGTGGGCTTAGCGTGCAAGATAGTGCAACAGTTGCGGCATACTTGGAAGACTGTGGATTAGATGGTTTACATGTTTCTCGTAGTGTCCATATTCGCGATGAGTACATGTGGGCACCAACTGTTTTACATGCTGGCTTTAGTTCTGACCTTGTTACACAAATCAAACAGGCTGTTTCAATTCCGGTTATTACGGTGGGACGTTTCACAGAGCCTCATTATGCAGAGTTAATGGTGCGCGAAGGTCGAGCTGATTTGGTCGCTTTTGGACGACAATCTTTAGCAGATCCACAAACACCCAACAAAGCTGCAGCTGATAAACTAGATGAACTACTGCCTTGTATCGCATGTCTCCAAGGATGCGTCGCTAATATGTATGCTGGTAAGCCAATTACCTGTCTGGTTAATCCATTACTAGGTCGCGAATCCGAAGCTTACCTACCAAAAACACCGAGTAAAAAAGTCGTAGTTATCGGTGGTGGTGTTGGCGGACTTTACGCGGGTTGGATGGCTGGTTCAAGAGGTCATGAAGTGACGGTTTATGAAGCATCTGACATTATTGGTGGCCAAATGCGACTTGCTGCTTACCCTCCTGGAAAAGGCGATTTAACCAATATGGTTCGTAGCTATATAAAAAAATGCGAGCAATTCGATGTTGAAATTAAAACAAATGCGCTTGTAACACCAGAATTAATTCAAGAACTTTCACCAGATGCGGTTATTATCGCAACTGGAGCAACCCCACTTATTTTGCCAATTCCTGGTATTGAGGATTCTGGTTTAATTCACGCAGTCGATTTGCTTGATGGAAAAGAAGCTTGTGGCAAGAAAGTACTCGTTGTTGGCGGCGGGATGGTTGGTAGTGAAACAGCAGCTTTCTTAGGGGAAGCTGGTCATGATGTAACAGTTGTCGAACTTCGCGATGAGGTTGGTGCAGATGTTATTTCTGAACACCGCAAGTTCCTTATGCGTGACTTTGCTGAATACGAGATTGACAGTATTACCAATGCGAAAGTAACTAGTTTCTTTAAAGATGGCGTGACTTATTCGCTAGCCGATGAAACAGAATATCGAATAGATGGATTCGACTCCGTTGTACTTGCAATGGGATCAAGAGCACACAATCTGTTAGAAGAAGCTATCAAAAAAATCGTACCTGAAACTTATGTTATTGGCGATGCAGTTCGCGCACGCCGAGCATTAGATGCAACAAAAGAAGCACTTGACGCTGTATTGCAATTATAATTCATATTTATACTCGCTGTTAAAACAGCGAGTATAAACCACTTGGAGGTATCGGAAACGTGGAAAATAGAATATCAGGATCCACCCGTCTACTTAGTTTAATCGGAACACCTATAGACCATTCAAAATCTCCTATTATGTATAATTACAGTTTTCAAAAAGCTGGTTTGGATTATGCCTATTTAGCATTTGATATTCCTGTTACTAAGGTAGCAGATGCAATTGCTGCGATGAAAACTTTTAATCTTCGCGGTTCTAATGTCACAATGCCTTGCAAAAGTGAAGTTTTAAAATACATGGATGACCTTTCCCCTGCAGCTCGGATGATTGGCGCAGTTAACACTATTATCAATGAAAATGGGAAACTAACTGGACACATCACTGATGGACTTGGTTTTGCTAGTAATCTACGTGATGCAGGTGTGGACATTGTTGGTAAAAAGATGACTATTATTGGAGCTGGAGGCGCGGCTACTGCTATCCAAGTTCAATCGGCACTTGATGGCGCAAAGGAAATCGCCATTTTTAATATAAAAGATGATTTTTACCAAAAAGCTAAACAAACCATTGCTTCTATCAAAAAAGAGGTTCCCGACTGTATCGTTCATATTTATGACTTAAACGATACAGAAAAATTATATGCAGAGATTGCCACAAGCGAGATCTTAGTAAACGCAACACTCGTTGGCATGCATCCATATGAAAATGCGACACCTGTCAAAGATGCCACTATTTTCACTAAAGATTTAATTGTGGCCGATGTCGTTTATAACCCTAAAAAAACAAAGTTAATGCTAGATGCAGAAGCAGCTGGTTGCAAAACAGTTGGTGGACTTGGAATGCTTTTATGGCAAGGTGCTGAGGCATATAAATTATTCACTGGGGAAGACATGCCGGTTTCAGAAGTAAGAGAATTATATTTTAGTTAAACAAATTCATCAGGATTTCGAGAGGAGAAAAAAATGAACGCAAAAAGATTTTATCCAACAGCTATTGCACTTTATTTTACTTATTTTATTCATGGTATTGGGGTATCTATTCTCGGCCAATACAAACAAGATTTTGCTGGAATGTGGGGGGCTGACAAACTTTCTGACGGTACATTTGACGTTAGTATGGTCATTGCCGTTATCGCTGCACTTGGGCTAGGTCGTCTACTTACATTACCGATATCTGGTCCTTTTTCAGATAAATTTGGTCGTAAACCTTCAGCCTTAATCGGCGTCGCTTTATACGCTGTTTACTTTATCGGTATTGCCTTTTCACCAAACATGTATATCGCTTATGCATTTGCTTTTGTCGGAGGAGCTGCAAACTCCTTCTTAGATACGGCTGTAACACCTTCTGTTCTAGAAATTTTCACTAAAAATGGTGCTATTGCCAACATGTTTACGAAATTCTCTATCTCTATCGGGCAATTCGTTTTACCTTTTGCGATTGGGATGGTTGCAGCAGCTAACATGTCTTTCCGTACACTATTCATTATCTCAATGGCTTTAATCGTGATTGATGGTTTAATTATTGCATTTATGCCATTTCCTCCAATGAATAACAATGTTGGTGGCGAAAAAGCAAAACCAGAAAAAATGAAATTCAATGCAACCAGTTGGGCCATTATCGGTATTGGATTTACTTGTACTGCCACTTTCCAACTTTGGCTAAACTGTAACCAGGAACTCGGAAAATTATATGGTATGACCGATCCAAGTAAAATTCAATCATTCTATTCACTTGGTACGATGTGCGCTATTTTAATTACCGCAGTTCTCGTGAAGAAATTTATTTTACCCGTGCGTATTCTCATTATTTATCCAGCAATTGCTACTTTAATGTTGCTTATTATCTACATTGTTCAAACACCTACTATTTGCTTAATCGGTGGGTTCGTTATTGGTTATGCTGCCGCTGGTGGTGTCTTGCAACTAGCTGTATCAACTGCCAACGAATTCTTCCCAACTAACAAAGGGAAAATCACTTCCATTGTGATGATTTCTTCAAGCCTTGCAAACTATATTGTTTTAAACATCGCAAGTTATATTACTAAAGCTGGTGGTATCGAAGGACCAAAATATGTGTTATTATTCAATGTAGTAATAACTATTATTGGAATCTTATTAGCAATCTTTGTTAATATTCGTTATAAAAATGAATCTAAAATTGCAACTAAATAAGTTATGCATTCAACTGAGTAGTCATCTGCTCAGTTGAACTTGCATATCGATTGTGAATTACAGCACAAACTCATGCAGTTTATCTATATGATGTGCTTAAAATAAGAGTCATATTTATAATCCCCAAAGTAACTACATAAAGGAGCGCAAACTATGAAAAACAAATATTTATCTACATCACTCGGACTTTATATGAATTATTTCGTTCATGGGATGGCATTAATCATTATTGCTCAAAATATTGATTTTTTATCTCAGAAATGGAATACTGATTTAGCTGGTGCAGCTGGTGTTGTATCCTCGTTTGGGATTGGTAAGTTATTAGCCGTTTTTGTTTCTGGTAAACTTTCAGATAAGTTTGGCCGTAAACTATCTGTTATTCTTGGTGTATTCTTCTATATTGTCTTTTTGGGCGGGATTTTGCTCAGTCCTAATACGATTGTTGCCTATGCGTTTGGTATTTCTGCCGGGATTGCAAACTCATTTTTAGACACGGGGACCTATCCTGCACTTATGGAAGCTTATCCGAAAAAAGCAGCATCTGCAAATATTGTTGTAAAAGCGTTTGTGCAAGCTGGACAGTTCTTACTACCATTTATGATTGCCTTTATTCTGGCAAACAACTTGTGGTATGGTTGGAGTTTTATTGTATTAATTGTTATTTTACTTATCAATCTACTTTATACATTAACTCGTACTTTCCCGCCAATGACTGTTGGAAAGCCACTTGATTTTGAAAAAGAAGTAGCGAAGGAAAAACAACGAAAAATCCACTTTAGTATTGATGAAATTTGCTTGATTTTATTTGGTTTTGTAGCTCAGACGTTACTTTATATTATGAGTCAATGGATTGCCAAATACGGATCCGAAGTGGTTCATATGACAGACAATGCTTCTAGGCTGCTCGTGAGTTATGCTAGTGTTGGGGCGATTATATGCGTGTGCGTTACCTTTGTTTTAGGAAATCGTGGTGTGAAGACACTTCATATTTTAATCACGTATGTAACGATGACCATGCTGATTTCTTTCACCCTCTTTGCATTTCCAAATGAGATTGTCTGTTTAGTAGGCGCTTTCTTACTTGGTTATTTCTCTGCTGGTGGAATTATTCAATTAGGATTAACCTTACTTGCGGAAGTTTCTGCACGGGGAAAAGGGTTCGTTACAAGTCTCTATACAATTGCTGAAGGAATCGCCGTATTTAGTATTCCACTTATTGCAGCTGCCATTTCTCGCATTGATATTGCTGCTATTTTCTTATTAAATTCAGGAATCGCTTTATTTGGACTGATTTTGCTGTTGATTGTATTTATTCGAAAAAGGAAGTTTGCTAACGACGCGATTTAAATAAAAAGGCCGAGAATTGCCACTCAATTCTCGGCTTTTTTATTGTTTTTCTAAATCTAATAACGACTCTTTCATTGATAAACCGCCGCTAAAACCAGTTAGTTTTCCATTTTTACCGATGACGCGATGACATGGGATGATAACTAATAACGGATTTTTTCCGATTGCCGCTCCCACAGCTCTAACTGCTTTAGGGCGATTAATTTGTTCCGCAATTTCCGTGTATGTTCTTGTTTCGCCATATGGGATGGTTTTTAATGCTTCAAAAACTTCCATTTGCAAATTACTGCCGGTTAACTCGATTGGAAAATCAAACGCTACTATTTCTTTATTTTGGTAAGCACGAATGGCGGTTTTATATTTATTTAATTTCTTGGTATTTTGCGTGGCGTTCAGAAGCCATTTTTTATCTGTACCTACATAAATAAGTGCCTGCTCGGTTGCAATAAGATAAAGTTCGGCATCAAAAAAACATATTGAATCATAATACATTATCGTCACCTCTTTCTAAAGGAAATTATACGCTAGATAGCAGGGATTTCCACTTCCTATTGTTAAAAGAGCAAGATTAGAAAAGTTTTCCTCGCAATTTGTAGTCAGAACGTTTATGATTAATAAGAAGTTGAGGTGATAAAATTGGCGGATTATTACTTAACCAAAAAACGTTGGTTAGCGATTTCTATGAATGATAAAACGGCAGATGGCGAATTTTTCTATGGTGTAACATCCACTAAAATTTTTTGCTATCCGTCCTGTAAATCACGATTACCTAAAAAAGAAAATATCCTTATTTTTAAAAGTGCTGATGAAGCGATTTCTCATGGTTACCGGGCTTGTAAAAGATGTAAATCTGGTGGCGCAACGCTTCCAGACGCGGAATGGATCGAAAATATTGAAGCGTACATTGAAGAAAACTTCGCAAAAGCTATAACCTTACAAACAATTGCCGAAGATTGTCACGGTAGCCCATATCACTTACACCGTACTTTTAAACGAATCACACAAATCACGCCAATTGCTTTTTTAGAAAATGTGCGGATTACTTATGCAAAAAAACTACTTCAAAATTCCGCTTTATCCATTGAAGAAATCGGCAAACAATCTGGTTTCCCAAATCCCTCTCATTTTTCAACAACATTTAAAAGACAGACCGGTTTATCACCAAATCATTTCCGAAAAGCTTATCAATAAAATATAGAATGGATGAAACTTATATGACACATATAACATTACCAATTATTGAAGACTGGGAAGGACTAACGCTCAGTACAATTTTACAAGAAAAATTTCACTTAGGAAAAAAAGCACGACATGAAATTAGAATGTCTCATGATGTTCTACTTAATAACAAGCCTTTTGACGATTGGAATACACCTCTTTTTGTTGGTGCTAGTTTGTCTTTGCCTGTCATTTTGCATGAAAAAATTGATGTGTATGAATATGATTTAGAAGTTATTTATGAGGATGATTTTTTACTCGTCGTTAATAAACCTGTTGGTATGAAAACACATCCAAATGACTCTTATGAAACAGATACTTGTGCGAATGCAGTTCAGTATTATTTAGAACAAACGAACCAAGATGCAAATGCGCTAGCGGTTCATCGTTTAGATCAGACAACTTCTGGTTTGGTTCTTTTTGCTAAAAATAAACTGGCGATTGCTGGACTTTCATGGCAAATGGAAAATCGCGCTATCCACCGGACTTATCTTGCAGCAGTGGATGGTACTTGGGGACTTGTGATGCAGACAATTAATAAGCCAATTGGTGAAGATAGACATCATGGTTCCAGACGTCAAATTAGTCCATATGGCCAGCCTGCTGTCACACATATTACCGTTTTAGAAAATGATACTGAAAAAAATACATCCATTGTCGAATGTCAAATTGAAACTGGCCGGACACACCAAATTCGCGTTCATCTAAGTGGAATTGGTCATCCGATTATTGGTGATACGCTTTACGGTGGTTCTCCGCGTGCCAACCGCATTATGTTACATGCAGAAAAGCTACACCTAAATCATCCATTTAAAGGCAAAGAAATGAATTTTTCTGCGCCCGCTGGTGATGATTGGGTATTTTAAAAAGCCACAACATTACGTCGTGACTTCCGTGCAGATTTCTACTTTCATTTTATCGGGGGCTTCCAAAAATACTGCATAATGATTTTCACCGCCAGCAAATGGATACCTATCTTCATAAAGAAGTTTTACTCCTGCTGCTCTTAACTTGTCTCGAAAGAAATCAACTCGTTCTTTCGAGACACCGTGAAAAGCCAAGTGATTGAGTCCAATTCGCTTGCGGTGATAACCATCTGCCAAAAATTTTTCCTCCGTTTGGACAAATACTAAATAAGTGTCCTCGTATTTATAACTAAAACCAGCATTCCACGTCTAATACAATTCAAACGAAAGCAGTTCTAACAACTCAACCAAAACAAATGACTTTTTTCTAAATCTTCTACATAAATTTCCACATGATGTAACATTTCCGTTTACGCCTCCCCGATATGCTTGAGCGCTTCTCTTTTACTAAGCGGGGCAAGTGAATGGTTTTTCACAAAATGTCGGACTTCCTCTGGGCTTTCTTTTGCGTATTGACGAAGCGCCCAACCAATGGCTTTTTGAATAAAGAACTCCTTAGAATCTAGCCATTTTTCACAATTTGAAAATAATAGTTCTGCATCTGTTTTTTCTTTATACTTGAGTTGAAATAAAATTGCCGTCCGCGCTAGCCAAATATTATTCCCATCAATCCATTTCGCATTATAACTAGGAATAAGTTCAGGATACGTCGCAAAATGATTACTTATTACTGTTCCTGCTAACCCATCTACTGTATCCCACCAAGATTTATGCACAACTAATTCTTCATATACCGAAATAGCCTCACTTGCTTGTTTTTTTCCGTAACGACTAAGTAAATCAATCGCCACATATTGAAATTCACGCTCTGCTTCTTGAAATAGTATTTTTACTAGCCTTAACAAATCAACCGGTTCTCCTTGCTCTTTTAAAAATGTTGCGAGCAATTTTTTTCGTTCACCTGCTCTAATTCCTAAAAAAGTAAATTGATTTTTCATGTATACTTCCATGGGCTTTGCATCTACATGCGAACCATTCACGCGAAAGAGTGTTTGAATATCCCTCATTCGGATTTCTCGCCCGTCAAAAAGGCACGTTCCCGTTCAATACTACTTAAAAAATATTCTAAATCATCTGGATCTGGACCAACTCGTTTCCCCGTTTCCAAACGATCCATTTTTTCCATATCACTTGCATCCAATTGAAAATAAGATAACTGGGCGTTTTCTTCAATTCGGGTAGACGTGATGGATTTTGGAAAAATAATCGTATTTCGATTTAAATGCCATTGTAAAATCACCTGATCAACAAAGGCGCCATGTTTTTTTGCAATTGCATTAATAACTGGATTTTGCATTAAAATTCCCTTTGCAAGTGGGGACCATGCAGCATGCGCAATATTTTGTTCTGCTAAATATTTCCTTAAGTCATTTTGCGGCAAAAGTGGATGCGTCTCAACCTGATTTAATACTGGCTTTTGGTTTGCCGCAACTAATAAATCACTTAAATGATGTTGTTTAAAATTGGCAACACCAATAGATTTAATCAATTTTTCATCTTGTAAACGTTCCATCGCTCGCCAAGAATCGCGATACTTTCCTGCTACTGGCCAATGAATTAAATATAAGTCCAAATAGTCCAACTTTAAATTTTTCAAAGTTCGTTCAAATGCAAATAGAGTTTCGTCGTAACCGAGATCACCGTTCCAAACTTTCGAACTAATAAATAGCTCTTCGCGTGAAATAGCACTATCGACAATGGCTTGCCCTACGATTGCCTCATTATTATAAACTGCTGCTGTATCAAATAACCGGTAACCAACCTCAATAGCCTTTTCTACAGCACCAGCGATGAATTCTTGCTCTGTCACTTGGAAGACACCAAGCCCAATATAAGGAATCGATACATCTCCAGGTAAAATCATTCTGTCTTGTAATGTTTTTGTCAAACCAAAAACCTCCTCACGAAAATCATTTGTGAACTTTTTCTCTTAAAATGAATTATACACTATTTTCGCAAATTTATATTTTAAAACCAGTATACCGAAATGAGCCTTACTCTCCTAATAAAAAGTCATAAAAAAACAACTTTTTTTATTCATTTTCTTAAATACCTAAAAACAGCCATTGGAAACGCTGTCAGAGTCATTATTTGTCTAACTGTCGAAAAAAAGTTTCCTATTTATTCCCATCCTATGTTAGTATTAATTTGTGGTAAAAATCTATCATGTTTTTATTTCTTTTTGTTAACTTATCGTTAAGAAAAAAGCTCCCTTTTAAATCGAAAGTGAGCATTTATTAATGACCAAAAATGATCGGGGGAATTAAGGAAATGGCTTTTAAAAACAAAAAAGACCGTTTTGCTTCGTTGTTACATGACATTGCAGTAAATTTACATGAAGGTGCGAATTTTTTTGCAACGTATAACATCAATTCGGTGGAGGACTTACATACTTTCTCGAATAAAATCAAAGAATATGAAACAGCTGGGGATTCCATGGTTCACAAAATGATTATGGAATTGAACGATGCTTTTATTACACCAATCGAACGCGAGGATATGTTAGAACTTACCAATCGCCTAGACGATGTAATGGATGCACTTGATGAAACAGCTTTTTCACTAGAAATCTGCCAAATCACTCATTATGATGAATACATGACTAAATTTATCCAAGCGATTCAAGCAAGCACTGTTGAAATTGAAAAAGCAGTTGACCTTGTTTTTGATAAAAAATTAAAAGATGTTCGTAAACTTGCGATTCAAATTAAAGATTACGAATCCCAGTGTGATGATGTTTACCGCGAATCACTTATCCAACTTTTCCAAAATGAAAAAGATCCAATCAAACTTATTCGTCTAAGAGAAGTTTATGAAAAATTAGAAGACATTGCTGATAGTTGTCAAAGTGTTGCTAACACGCTTGAATCAATTGTCATGAAAAATGCGTAAGGGGCCTAGATAGATGGAAGGAATGTTTCTTATCACCCTCGTCATCGTCCTTGCCGCGCTAGCATTTGACCTAATTAATGGGTTTCATGATACAGCAAACGCAATCGCGACTAGTGTCTCTACAAAAGCCTTAAAACCTAGACATGCAATTATCCTTGCCGCTATTATGAATTTTGTCGGAGCAGTTTCTTTTACAGGGGTTGCTAAAACGATTACGAAAGATATCGTGGATCCATTTAGTTTGAATCACGGTGAACTTGTTATTTTAGCAGCATTATTATCAGCAATTGCATGGAACTTAATTACATGGTACTTCGGAATTCCTAGTAGTTCCTCCCACGCATTAATTGGTTCTATCGCGGGTGCAGCTATTGCATCAGCTGGTTTTTCTGCGCTTGAATACGGCGGATTCACTAAAATTATCATCGGACTACTTGTTTCTCCTGTTCTTGCTTTTGTCGTTGGTTACACGATTTATTCGCTCTTTAAGATTTTCTTGAAGAACTTAAATTTAGCGACGACAAATAGAAGATTTAGGATGCTTCAAATCGGTACCGCTGCTTTACAATCTTATACACACGGAACAAATGATGCTCAAAAATCAATGGGGATTATCACCATGGCATTAATTGCTGGTGGTTTCCAAACTACAGATGATGTGCAATTATGGGTTCAAGTATCTTGTGCGATTGCGATGGCGATTGGTACAAGTATTGGTGGTTGGAAAATCATCAAAACAGTTGGTGGTAAAATTATGAAAATCAAACCTGTTAATGGTGTAGCAGCTGACTTAAGTTCTGTTATCATTATTTTCGGTGCTACATTTATCCATTTACCAGTTAGTACAACGCACGTTATTAGCTCTTCTATTCTTGGTGTTGGAACAGCTCACCGTGTTAAAGGAGTAAAATGGGATACAGCACAGCGGATGGTTATCACATGGGTAATTACACTCCCAATTTCCGCAACAATTGCAGCAATCCTGTTCTACGTACTAAATTTCTTCTTATAAAAAGCAAAGAACCTTGCTTAGGCGGGTTCTTTTTTATGCACATTTTTGAATAAATCGAGTAATTCTTAGTGTAAAAAGAGATTTATTTAAAAATTTATTGCATATTTAATCATTTTAATGTATTATAATTAACATCGATAATAACCGTTTATTTATCATAGACAAAAGGGAGTTGTATCCATGCAGAAGAACTTTTTACAAAAGCTTGCAGCAATTGCACTTATTTTTATATTTGTATTCTCTAGCTTCAATACAGTATTTGCTGCCGATAAACAAGATGAAACTTTAACTAAAATCCAGGAAAAAGGCGTTTTAACAGTTGGACTTTCAGCTGACTATCCTCCATATGAATTCCATCAAACAATTGATGGAAAGGATGAAATTGTTGGTTTTGATGTAAGTATAGCTAAAAAAATTGCCAAAGACTTAGATGTTAAGTTAGATATTAAGGAAATGAACTTCGATAGTTTGCTAGGTTCACTAAAAACTGGCAAAATTGATATGATTATTTCCGGAATGTCACCAACACCGGAACGTCAAAAAGAAGTCGATTTTTCTGACCCGTATATGTTCGTTCAACAGCGTGTTGTTGTACGAAAAGCTGATAAAGAGAAATTTACAAGTGTCAATGATTTTAATGGTGTTAAAGTAGGCGCCCAAAAGCAAACTACGCAAGAAGAATTAGCACAAAATGAACTCATTGGCTCTGATGTTGTTTCTCTACAAAAAGTTCCAGACTTAATTCTTAACTTAAAAAGTAATAAAGTTGATGCAGTTGTTCTAGAAGGTCCTGTTGCAGAAGCTTACTTAAGCCAAGACAAGACACTTGCGATGGCAGACATCAAATTTGTCAATGGGAGTAAAGAAACTGCTATCGCTATGCCAAAAGGCTCCACTGCCCTTCAAGATAAAGTCAATGCTTCTATTAAAGAAATTCAAGATACTGGTTTACTAAAGGATTATCAAAAAGAAGCAAACAAACTAATGTTCCAAGATGGTAGTTTCTATGAAAAATATGGTAACTACTTCGTTAAAGGAACGCTAATCACGATTGCCCTCGCTGCTATTGGTGTTTTATGTGGAGCAGTTTTAGGCTCCTTGCTTGCACTAATGAAACTAGCGAAAACAAGATGGTTACGCTGGCCAGCTGCTTGCTATATTGAATTTGTTCGTGGGACACCACTTCTCATTCAAATTTTCATCGTCTTTTTTGGAACACAAATTATCGGAATGGATGTATCAGCCTTCGTATCTGGTTGTATCGCCCTATCCTTAAACAGCGCTGCCTATGTTGCTGAAATCATCCGTGCAGGTATTTCTGCTGTAAACAAAGGTCAAATGGAAGCAGCCCGCTCCCTTGGTATGACACAGTCAGCTAGTATGCGTTACATTATTTTACCACAAGCTGTCAAAAATATTCTTCCTGCACTTGGGAATGAATTCGTTACTGTTATCAAAGAATCATCTATTGTTTCGGTAATCGGTGTGACTGAATTAATGTTCATGACTGGTGTGGTTCAAGGAGCAAGCTTCAAACCATTTATCCCACTAATTATCACTTCATTAATTTACTTTATACTAACATTCAGCTTGTCAAGACTACTAGGTGTTGCTGAAAGGAGAATGAGAACAAGTGATTAATATTAAAAATTTACACAAACATTTCGGCAAATTGGAAGTTCTAAAAGGCATTGACCTGGAAATCGAAGCTGGTGAAGTGGTCGTAGTTATCGGCCCTTCCGGAAGCGGAAAAAGCACTTTTTTACGGTGTCTAAACTTATTGGAACAACCAACAGCTGGACATATTTTATTTGAGGATAAAGATTTACTGGCGAAACAAACCAATGTCAATGCACTTCGTCAAAAAATGGGGATGGTTTTCCAAAATTTCAACCTTTTCCCACATAAAAACGTCCTAGAAAACCTAATGCTCGCCCCAATGAAAGTGAAAAATGAAGCTAACTCTACTGCTAAAAAGCATGCGCTAGCACTTCTTGATAAAGTCGGTCTTGCTGATAAAGCGACAAGTTATCCATCTCAATTATCTGGTGGCCAACAACAACGGGTTGCTATTGCACGTGCACTAGCAATGAATCCAGATGTAATGCTTTTTGACGAACCAACTTCGGCACTTGATCCGGAAATGGTTGGCGAAGTTTTAAGTGTTATGAAGGCACTCGCTAAAGAAGGCATGACAATGGTTGTTGTAACGCACGAAATGGGCTTTGCAAGAGAAGTTGCTGACCGTGTTGTCTTTATGGATGCTGGCGTGATTCAAGAACAAGGCACGCCAGAAGAAATTTTTGGCAATCCACAAAATGACCGTACGAAAGACTTTTTAGGAAAAGTTTTAGCATAAAAGCATGATCACGTCTTACCAACTACTGGTGAGGCGTTTATCTGCACCTATAAAAAAGGAGATTACTAAACCCATGATGAATAATTCAAAAATCGCTAAAAAACATCAACAAATGCCTGTTAATATTCTTGCCGATATAGGCACCCTAGCAAAAACAATGCCAGATATTCTTGACTTATCGATTGGTGATCCCGATTTAATTACAGATACATCCATTATTAATGCTGCTTTCGAAGACGTTCGTGCCGGACATACTAAATATACCGAATCTGGCGGTGACCTAGAACTTATCGATGCCATTCGCGGTTATTTCAGTCGTAGTTATGATATGTCTTTTGAACGCTCTCAAATCCGCGCAACAGTTGGCGCACTCCATGGTATGTTTTTGACACTACAAACAATCCTTGATCCTGGTGATGAAGTCATTATTCATGAACCATACTTCTCCCCTTACAAAGACCAAGTTTTAAATTCAGGCGGAACTCCCATCATCATTCCAACCTATGAAAAAGATGGTTTTGCTATTAATGTAGATATTTTAGAAGCAGCAATTACTGATAAAACCAAAGCTTTAATTCTCAATTCTCCGAACAACCCAACTGGTGCTGTTTTTTCACCTGAAACATTTGAAAAAATAGCTAATTTAGCCAAAAAATATGATTTCTTTATTTTATCAGATGAGGTTTATGATGGTTTTAGTTTCTATGAAGACTTTGTTCCAATGGCTAAATTCGCCCCAGAACATACTATTACATTCGGAAGTATGTCCAAAAATTTTGCAATGACTGGCTGGCGCTTAGGTTATATGATTGCTCCAACTTATTTAAATGAAGCAGCAAAAATAATCAATGAAGGGATTACTTATTCAGCTCCTACGCCGTCTCAAAGAGCAGCTATTTACGCTTTGAATCATTCTGAGACACTAATTCCTTTAGTCACTGAAACCTTCCAAAAACGCCTAGAATACATCTCAAAACGTGTAGAAGAGATTTCATACCTTTCACTTCATCCATTAAAAGGTTCCATTTATGCTTTTATTAATATTACGAAATCTGGAATGGACTCCGTTTCCTTTACAGAATATGTTTTAAAAGAAACGCAAGTACTCGTTATTCCAGGTCTTGCATTTGGCGAGTCTGGTGACAATTATGTTCGACTAGCAGCCACTCAAAATATCAGCATATTAGAAGAAGCTTTCAATCGCTTAGCTAAATTAACATTCTAAAAAAAGAGTAAACTTGGAGGCAAATAGCTCTCTAAGTTTACTCTTTTTCTACTCTAAATTAATTTCTGCAAAAGCTGAAACTACTGTTGCTTCTTTCGGAAATGCAATGGTTTTAGTCGCTTCATTAGGTACAATATATACTTTCAATCCTGCTTCCATTGCTGATAATGCACCATTTTTGGAGTCTTCTATCGCAATTGCTTCTTCCGGTTTCACCCCTAGAGCTTCCACCGCTTGCGCATAAAGTGCTGGATGTGGCTTAATTTCCTCCACATGGTCCGCCGTTTGTATTGTTTCAAAGTCTTCTAAAATCCCCAATCGTTCGAGCGTCGATGCAATCCATCCGTAACCAGAGCTCGTTGCAAGACCAATCTTATAGCCTCTTGATTTTACTTCTTGGAAAAATGCTTCAAAACCATCTCGGAATCCAAGCGACTGTTGACCTGTGTGGCAAGCTTCTGCAACCGTAGTCAAAAATGCTTCTTTATCAAAGTTTCCATTTGTTGCTTCCATCATATAAGTAATTATTGGCTCTTCACTTGTTCCAATAATCTGCTGATAAATTTCATCTGGTAAATCAATATTGTAAGTTTCTTTTAAATAGGTCATTGTTTCGCTATACCATAAATTCTCTGTATCAAGCACGGTGCCATCAAAATCAAAAATCACTGCCTTCACATGCATCCTCCTAGTATAAATGATAGTTTTATTGTAACACAGATAAACTATTTAATAAATCTTCCAAAAAAGGTTGCTTTTTTAGCAAAAAACGAATAATATTGAAGTTGTGGTTTTTAATGTTCGTTATTTAGAATTAAAAAAGGAGTGAAACACACGTATGTTTCAATTAAAAGCAAACGGTACAGATGTTAAAACAGAAGTTATCTCTGGTTTTACTACATTCTTAACGATGGTATATATCGTTGTAGTTAACCCGGCAATTCTTTCTGCAGCTGGGGTTCCATTCAATACCGTCTTCATGGCAACTATTATTTCCGCAGTTATTGGTACATTATGGATGGCGATTTTTGCTAATTATCCAATTGCGATTGCACCAGGACTTGGAATGAATGCCTACTTTGTCACAGTAGTTACAACACAAAAACTAGATTATTCAGTCGCATTCGCTGCGGTCTTTGTAGCAGGTATTATTTTCTTATTACTTTCCTTGACACCACTTCGGGAAAAAATCATCGAAGCTATCCCGCACAATTTAAAAGCTGGAATCACAGCTGGTATTGGTCTTTTTATCGCTTTCTTAGGATTTCGAATGACTGGCATTATCGTTTCTAATGATTCTAACTTAGTAGGGCTCGGGGATTTACACTCTCAAGAAGCCCTTCTAGCTATCGTTGGTCTTCTGATTACTTTAATTCTTCTAGCTTTAAACATAAAAGGTGCTTTATTTATTGGAATGATTGCAACTGGAGTTATTGCTTTCTTTACTGGCGAACTGAAATTTACGGATGGAATTGTTAAGATGCCACCAATGCCAGAATTCGTTTTCACAAATCCACTCCACGCTTTTGGTGATGTGATGAGTTACGGATTATACGCGGTTGTCTTATCATTCTTACTTATCACTATTTTCGATACAACAGGTACAATGATTGGCGTTGCAAAAAAAGCTGGCCTGATGAAAGGCGAATCTTTACCAAATGCAAAACAAGCATTAATGGCTGATGCTGTTGCAACAAGTGTTGGTTCTATGTTTGGGACAACACCAACAAGTGCTTACATTGAATCATCTGCTGGCGTTGCAACTGGTGGTCGTACTGGGTTAACCACTTTAACAGTAGCTATTTTATTTATGGTTTCCGCATTCTTCGCTCCACTAGTTGGTGCTGTATCAGGTATTTCTGCCATTACTGCTCCTGCTCTAATTGTTGTTGGGAGTATGATGATTGGTGCTGTAAAAGAAATTGATTGGGACACATTGGATGAAGCATTCCCAGCTTTCTTAGTAATCCTTGCTATGCCACTTACTTCAAGTATCGCTATCGGCCTTGCTTTCGGATTTATTTCCTATCCAATCTTAAAAGTCTTCACAGGTAAATGGCGTGAACTTAACTGGTTCCTAATTGTCATTGCTGTCTTATTCTTCATCCTTGTTGCTTTCTTGCCACATTAATAAATCAAGCGTCTACTAAAATAGTAGTAGGCCCTTTTAATTGGACAAAAAACAACTCTTTTGCTATAAAGAAGAGAGAAACTAATTAGAAATGAGTTGAAATTGTCGTGTTTTTAAAATCATTCTTCGCTGGTATTGGACTTGCTGTCGTAATTTTTTTAGCAAGTTTCCTAACATCAAGTTATACATTATCCAGCTTATTTTCCATTGTGACAACTATCCTTGTGTTTGCATCGATTATTTTATCGGCCTTTGTTTCCTTTGGCGGCCGCAGTGGGAATCCTAGTCGGAAAAGCCAATTACGTTGGAGTATCCTGCTTTTAGTAGCTGCTATTCCTAGTTTTATCGGCTTTATCGTTACTTTTTACTTTTAAACAAAAAGAAGCATTCTCTTTTAACCTGAGAATGCTTCTTTTTTATTTTTCAAAAGCGGAAATAAAAGCCGGTAAATACTCTGGTAAATCTGGTGGACGACGGCTTGAAATAATGTGCCCATCTGTTACGACCGGCTCATTATGCCAAATCGCCCCTGCGTTTGTCATATCATCTTTAATTCCTGGTGTACTAGTAACATTAACGCCTTCCAAGATTCCTGCAGAAACTAATACCCAACCAGCGTGACAGATTTGACCAATTGGTTTTTTCTCCTTATCAAAAGAACGAATCAAATTCAGAACACTGTCAAATCGGCGCAACTTATCTGGGGACCATCCACCCGGAACCAAAATCCCGTCGTAGTCTTCTGCACGAACAGAATCAAAATCATAGTCAGAAGTAACTGGAACACCATATTTCCCGTGATATACTTTCTTCGCTTCTTCTGCCACTAAATGTACGGAGGCACCTTCCTCACGCAATCTAAGTACAGGATACCAAAGTTCTAAATCTTCAAAGTCTTCGCTGACTAACGCAATTATTTTTTTACCTTTCAAGCTCATCTGAATCTCCTCCTATCCTCTACTATAGTATAACAACAACTGGACTGTTATTAAATTATTCCGCCTATAAGAAGACAAAAAAAGACGCTGAAAATAAACATTTCCAGCGTTGCCATCATGTTCGGTCGTCTGTGCATAACGGGATGAGGCACAAACATAAACTACATGGCTAATGAGATGAATGAAAACAAATAATGATTTTGGTGTCTAAACAGATGTCTGACTAGTTGCCATTCTATTGGAAGATGGATACACCAAAAGTCATTATAACCATGATAGGGTCTTATCCCCATGAAAATCACATTCTCAAATGAAACTTTCATCGGGATAAAACTCTTTCCTATAACTTATTTTACTATTGTTCTTGAAAAATGCAAGTAAATAAATGTAGATTTTTTGTGACGGACTTCCAAATCGGTCTAAATATCTTTGTTTTATCAGGTATTTCCGTAAAAAATAACAAAAAGAAACCAGTAAAGGTTCCTTTTAATCCATAACTTCTACAATCATCCAAGAAATAATTGCGACTAACGGAATTAATACCCATACATTATGACCAAGTAAACTAGGGCGAGCGTTTGGTTTTTCTTCTAATAGTTGAATTCTCTCACGTAAATCATGTACTTCTAGCTCTAAGTCTTGTACTTTATCTTCTAGCTCATACAAACGTTCTTCCATTTAAATCCCCTCCATAGTTTTTCTACCTTTTATTATACGTGAGGCGAAATCAAAAACATCCTTCCATAGTCTGATTTATTGCTAATTTATTGGCATACCGTTCTCACCTTTGCTACAATAAAAGAAAACTATCAATTGTTGGGGTGGGAAAATGGAAATGCAAGTAGAAGAAGCTGTTGTAAAACTAATTTTGCATGGTGGAAACACACGAAAAGAAGCGTACAAAGCAATTGATTTTGCTGAGAAATACCAATTCAAGGATGCAGATAAACATTTACAATTGGCAGAAGAACAATTTCAAGAAGGACATGTTTGGCAAACAAAGTTAGTATCGATTCGTGACGCAAAGTCCTTATCACATCCATCATTTTTACTAATCCACGGACAAGATCACCTAATGACTGCCCAAGCAGAATTACAATTAGCTAAAAGAATCATTAAGCAATATAAGCATCAACAACGCTTAGAAAAACGCTTAACGAAACTAGAACAAGAAGTCCCTCAAGCATGAGAAGTGGCAGGGAATAGAAAATAACGCTCGCTTGTAAACACATTCGGACGCATAAATAATATATCTTCTGTTTCAATAATGTAAGCTGCATCAATATGCTTATCTTTTTCTGGTGTAAAAGAAAGATGAATAGTATCGATATCCTTAGTTACTAAACGCTGCAAAACTTCTACTACACTTACCTTTTTAGTACTAATAATATCTAGTACATATAAATCCGTCTCCTCTTGCTCGAAAAGAACAATTGTATCTAATTCTTTTAGATAATAAACGGCATCTTTTAAAGCAATTAACACGTAGAACATGAGTAAATCTGCACTATTTCTCACATCTAAAACGGTGGAAAGACTTATCCGGTTTGAAACAATTCGACTTATTAACTGAAAATCCGATTTACTCGCCGGATTCAGCTTTTTTATTTGAGATGCTTGCTTTTTCAAACTAGTGGCATCTACAGTGAAACTACTTTCTGCTACTCGTTCAAAACCAAATTTAGGATAAAACTCAAGTACTGAGTCATTCGCAAAAAGATAGAAAAAATCATATTCCGCTTCATATTTATTAATCACGTGGTTGATTAACTTTTGTGCTAAACCTTGATTTCTATAGTCAGGATGCGTCATGACAGTTCCAATTTGTAAAGCACGATAAGTTCCCCCTTGGTAAGTCAGATCCATTTTGTTAATAGAAACATTCGCGATAACCTTTCCTTTATCTACGTAGGAATAGCAAACATATTTATCATTCCAAAAACCTTGTTGATACCACTCTTCCAAATTGATTTCAAAAGTACTTTCAGCCAGGCTATTAAAGCTTTCTCGGTATTTGGCATTATCTTTGTAATCACTTATTAATTGATAACTCATTCTTTTTATCCTCTATTCTTTCCTATAAAAATAACAGGCATGACATGAAAAAATGTCCTACCTGTTTATTTCTATTTAAGATTAACGTATCCCTAGTGCTATTTTTGCATAGCGTGACATACGATCTTTCGTCCAAGGTGGATTCCAAACAAGGTTAACATTTGTATCTTTTACTTCTGGGATATCACTTAATGCCATTTGCACTTGCTCCGTCAAAATCCCAGCAAGTGGACAACCCATCGTTGTAAGCGTCATTGAAACTGTGCAAAGTCCATCATCATCTAATTCAACATCGTATACAAGTCCAATATTCACAATATCAATACCTAGCTCCGGATCAATAACTTGCTCCAGTGCTCCCATTAGATTTTCTTTCAGTTGTTCATCCATGAAGTATATGCCTCCTTTTTGCCATTTTGTACACTTATTGTATCATATATGAGAATGATTTTCATTATAAGAATTTCTCGAAAAATCCTACCCCTTCAAGCATCCCTTCAACCGATACTTTATGTTTTGCATTATCATCTATTACAAACTGAACATTATCTGCTAAGCTTTCTTCTACAAGCGTTTGGTATAACTTTTCACTATAAGCAAAGGGAACAACATCATCCTTTTTACCGTGCCAAAGCAGTAGTGGGCGTTCTTTTATTTTAGTGATATTTTGTGTTAAATCATATTTTTGCAGCGCAAGTATTCGTGCATCCACATCATATGGGAATGTCATCCCTTGTGAAGCTGCGTATTTCGATAATTCTTTTGCGAAATCAACATAGTAGGCACTTCCCATCAAGCTAACTGCTACTTTGATTTCATTATATTGACCAAGAAGCCCCAGCGATGTGATAGCTCCCATTGAAACTCCGCCCACACCAATTCGATTAGCATTCGTTTTCCCGGCTTTTATTAACTCCTTTATAATTAAGGGGAATTCTTTAATATTTGCCTCAATAACATCCCAAAAGTAGGTTGCTTGGTCTTCTGGATTCGCATCCAAAAGCCGTTCTCCATGTAAGTTAGCATCTGGCAATATTACACGAAAACCTCGTTGGGCAAGTAAATACCCATAATGCAAATACAATTCTTTCTGAGAGGTAAAACCATGATAAAAGATAATAGTTGGCAACATTTTATCCGCATTTTCACTATTGCTAATATGTAACACTGGAATATTTGCAATTTGTTCATTTTCAACTTGAATCATTGTGACGCCTCGTTTCTATAGGAATTATTAAGCACTTGCAACGGACTGAATCATTTACAAAACAGTAGCAAACGTCTATCATTAACTTGTGCCCTTATTTTAGCATGAAGGGGCAGTTTTGAACTAACCATATGAATTAAAGGAGCAAATTATGTCTAAAAAATTAATCGTACTTGATCTCGACGGCACCACACTTAGAGATGACTTAACCATCTCTTCTCATACGAAAAAAACATTAAAAAAAGCGCGTATGGCAGGCCATGAAGTAATGATAGCTACAGGACGTCCATACCGGATTAGCGGCTTATACTACGAGGAGCTTGATTTAACTACACCCATCGTTAATTTTAATGGCGCTGTTTACCATCACCCAAGACTTACGACATTTTCAGAAGGTTATCACCACGCTATCGATTTACAAGTTGTTCGTGAACTACTTGATTTCACCAATGACTTTTCACTAGATAATATCGCTGCAGAAGTACAAGATAGCGTATTCTTGAAAGAAAGAAACAACAGTGTACCAGATACATTTCATTTAGGAACAGAAAATGTTGTTTTCGGGAATATCCGCGACACCATTCAGTCAGATGCTACGTCTTTATTATTTTTTGGTAAACTAGATCAGCTTGATTTAATTAGCCAGCATCTTGATGAATCTCTTGCTGATGTTATTTCCCATCACACATGGGGAGCCTCTGCTTGGCCAGCTGTCGAAATCATTAAATTCGGTATCCATAAAGCAATCGGTGTCCAAGCTGCCGCAAAAACACTCGGCTTCAACCGAAAAGATATTATTGCATTTGGTGATGAAGATAACGATTTACAAATGCTCGACTACGCTGGCGTTGGTGTCGCAATGGGAAACGCTACGGATTCAGTCAAAAACGTTGCCAATGTTGTTACAGCCACCAACCAAGATGATGGAATAGCTGTCTATTTAGAAGAAAATTTAAACTTATAATAAAAGCTGCAAAAATGGCTTTACAAAATTAGAATCTCTCATTTTTGTGCCGCCATTTTTTGCAGCTTTTTTACATCATTTTATTTTTATACATTGCCATCGCTAATTTTTGATCTGCTTCTGAACGAAAATCACCAAATACGCTAGAAGTTTCCATTACATTAATAAATGCCTTCGAATCAAACTCCCCAACAATATGTGTAATATCGTATAACTCATACCGCGTGATGACCATTATCAACATTGCCACATCTTCTTTCGAGTAGCCACCCATTGCATCCACTACTGTTATTCCGCGAACCATATTGTCATGAATTGCTTGAATAACCGTGTCTGCATGCTGCGTCATAATCATTACGGTTAACTTTTGATGTCTTGTATGAATGATATCAATCACTCTACTTTGTACATACAAAGAAATAAGCGTATAAAGCGCAAATGTCCAGTCATAAGCAAAACCTGCGACAATAATGATGACACCATTTAGTAACAAGAAGTACTTTCCAAAAGAACGCCCAGTCTTAATCGTAATATACATCGCAATTATATCAAGCCCACCAGTAGAAATACCAAACTTTAAAGCTAAACCAATACCCACAGAAGCAATTAATGCTCCAAAAATGGCATTAAGCAATATATCATTTGACACATGCACTTCTGGGATAACAATTAAGAAAAAAGACATAAACGCAACTGTTAAAAAACTAAAAACCGTAAATGATTTTCCTACTTTTAGCCAGCCTAAAATTGCAACCGGAATATTTAACAATAGGACAAGTAGCCCCGTTGAAATAGAAATATTCATTGAATCTCGTAGCATGTCTGAACCCAATTGTGCAACCCCATTTAATCCAGCTGCATATACTTGTGCTGGTATTAAAAAGAAGTTCATACCAATCGCATTTAAAAGTGCTGCTATAATTGCTATGGCGGTTTTTTTAGCATACTCTTTATATACTATATTTGAACTCATTTTCTTCTCTCCTTTTTTGGTCCTAACATAACATACCAACTTTCCGGAGAAAAGAGAAGCCTTTTTTGTTTAATTTTTTTATTTTTAGTCAAATAATGGATATCCGCCCGATAAATAAAACCCTAATGATACTGTCAGAACAACTACAATAACAAAAATCATTAAAAACATTCCTGTTGGTTTTTGCTGTTTTCGGTAACTAAGTAACATTTCGACAACTCCGATAACAATAATTCCCATCAAAATTTTAAATATTGCCAAAATCCAACTTTGCTCGATACTATACTGAACCATCATAATCCCACTTAAAATAACTAAAATATAAAAAACACGATTAATCATTTGGAGCACTGTAAAACCCTTAGTTGACTTCGAATAGATAACCAAAGCGCCAATTGTTAGTACCACGATTGCCACCCAAGAAATTAAATGAATATATCCCCACATTTTCTTCTTCCTTCTTTCTCCGTTAAGACTTCCTTACCTTATTTCGCAATGTGCCAATGCGGTCAATGATAATTTCAACCAAATCTCCTTCTTGTAAAAAAGTTGGAGGATTCATTCCACTACCAACACCACTTGGCGTTCCAGTTGCAATTATATCACCTGGAACCAGCGTATGCCCTTTTGACAAACTAGAAATAATTTCCGTTAATTTAAAAATAAATTTTTCTGTGGAATCTGCTTGTCTTAATTCGCCATTTACTTTTGTTTCAATATAAAAAGTTGTCTCTTCTTTGCTATCAAATGTTAATACACAAGGCCCAATCGGACAACTCGCGTCTAAGCTTTTCCCAAGGTAAAACTGCTTATGCTTTTTCTGAATATCTCTAGCAGTAATGTCATTAATAATTGTAAAACCAAAGATAGCAGACAAAGCTTCCTCCTCTGGTATATCTCTAATTTCTTTGCCAATAATTACTGCTAGCTCTCCTTCATAATCAAGTTGATCTGTTATATTTTGATGCAACTCAATCTCTCCGTTATGAGGCAACAAACTATTAGCGCTTTTTGTAAAAACTAATATGTCAGAAGGAACATCCTCTTTTGTTCCCATTTCTAGCACATGCTTATAATAATTTTTACCAATTGCCATAATATTATTTGGCGGGAATAAAGGAATTTGAACTTCTACTTCTTCTATTGCAATCCTTTCTTTGATAGCATTCATATCCTGAATAATTGGCCTTTCTTTTATATAATCAAGTAATGTTTTGGGTGGATTCATCCAAAAAGATTGCGCTGGAATGATTTCATTTTCATTTGTTAAAACGCCATAATTCGATTGCCCTTTATAAAGATAGCTTATCCATTTCATTTAAAAACCTTCCTCTGTTTTTATTCGGCACATATGCTGTCCATCGAAAAAGTATAAGTATGCTTCGGATACTCGTTTTCCACTTATTGCCTGAATTGCTTCCGCATAAAGCTTGATTTGTATTTGATAGCGATTTTTCATTACTTTTTCTGCTTCGCCCCAGTCAGCATATCTTCCAGTTATTTTATCCGTTTTATAATCGATCAAAATGATAGAATCTTCTTGTTCAATCATACTATCGACAACACCTTGAATCAGTACATGTTCATCTATATTAGCCTGTTTGTAAAGTTTAGCTACAGGAAGTAAATAACTAAATGGTACTTCACGCTTCACATGATCCTTTTCCAGAAGTACTTTTTCGCCTAGTTCTGATTCAAAAAAAGCAAGAATTTGCTCTATATTAATAGCCTTGACTTGCGCTTCTGTCAAAATGTCTTTTTCTCTCATCTTTTGTAAAAGTTGTTTCACTTCGCCTACACTAGGTTTACTTTCTAGAGAAACCGCCTGCATTAATGTATGCATGGCTGTACCTACTTCAGTTGCAGATAATTTGTTTTGTTGCAAGAATTTGGGTCTATCCAGCGATACTTTTTGAAATTCTTTTAAAAGCGTCGTGTCACTCCAACTATCTTGTAAGGTGAATTGTCGTTTCAATTCCGTTACAGACTGTTTAGCGCGAATTTCTGTTGCTACTTCATCTTTATACTGATAGTTCATAAATCGCTCAATTTCATCCTTATACGCGCTTTGAACAGGCACTGGTTGATGATCTCTTACCTTTTCCAACCAATTGTCTTGTTTACTTTCGGTTATTTCACTTGATAAAAGCATTTCTTTTGTTTTAATTTCTATTTGAAGCGACATATCAGTTGGAAGTGGTTGAATGCCCTCTTCGCAAAGTAATTCTTTAAAACTAATATGACGAATTAGCGCATGTCCAATCCAATCCAAATAACACTTTGCCCTTGCTCTTATGGCTGCTGGTAAAATGGTTTCTTTTTCTTTTGCTACTTGTAGCCATTGTTTACTCGTCTTTTCAAAATCAGGAACGGTAGCAGTTAAAATTAATTTTTCTTCTGCCCGAGTGAGCGCTACATAGAGGACACGCATTTCTTCGGCTATCATTTCGCGCATTTTTTTTTGTTTCATTGCCTGTTGCATAATAGTTGGGTATACAATCATTTTTTCGATATCTCTGTAAGCAGATGCAAAACCATAGTCTTTATCTAATAATGTTTTACTATAAATATCACGCATATTAAACTTCCTACTTAATCCGGATACTATTACCACTGGAAATTCTAATCCTTTACTCGCATGAATTGTCATCATACGAACAACATCTTCTTTTTCACTTAGAGTTTTAGCAGTTCCAAGATCATCCCCCCGAACTTCTAAACGCTCAACGAATCGGACAAATCGAAATAGTCCTCTGAAAGAAGTTTTTTCATACTGATTAGCTCTGTCGTATAAGGCTCGCAAATTTGCTTGACGCTGTTTCCCACCTGGCAAACCACCGACAAATTCATAAAAGTTAGTTTCTTGATAGATTTGCCAAATTAATGAAGTTAAATTCTCTCGAATAGATAGCTCACGCCAATTGTTTAATTGTTTTATAAACTCACTAATTTTATCTGCTGCTTCTGAAATAACATTGTCTTTAAAAGCTCGCAACGCATCAAAGAAATAGCCTTTTTTCTTCGCCAACCGAATTTGTCCTAATTCTTCTTCTGTTAAGCCGATAATTGGAGACCTTAAAACAGCAGCTAACGGAATATCTTGATATGGATTATCAATTACTTTCAAAAGTGCAATCATTGTAGCCACTTCAGTTGTTTCAAAATAACCAGAATTATTATTGGCATAAAACGGGATATTTTGAAGTTTCATTGCCTCTTCAATATCAGGTGCGCTCGTCATTGCCCGTGCTAAAATGACAATATCTCGGTACTCTATTGGTCTATTCTGTTGCATTTTTTTATCATAGATTGGAAACTTATTATCAATCATTTCTCTAACTTTCAACGCAATAGCTCTGGCTTCTACTTGGTTTTTTTGAAGTTCTTGTGGAGATAGCGCATCATCTTCAGTTTCCTTTTCTTCTGTTTTCATGTCAATTAATAAAAGTTCTGTTGCCATATCTTTTGACTCAGGAAAATGGGCTCCTAATGTTAATTCAGCCGCATTATCATAATCAATTTCTGCCACTTTATTGTCCATTAATTGATGGAAAATAAAATTTGTAACATCCAGCACTTCTTTTCTACTTCTGAAATTACGTGACAAGTCTATCCGTATACCTCCACTTGTTCCATCTTGTTGATATGCTTGATATTTCGTCATAAATAAAGTGGGTTCAGCTAAACGGAAACGATAAATAGATTGCTTTACATCACCAACCATAAATAAGTTTCCTTTTGTTCCATTCATTGTAGTAACTAGCATTAAAATTATCTCTTGTACCATGTTTGTATCTTGATATTCATCAATTAACACTTCTTTAAATTGCTTCTGATAGCTCTTCGCAACTTCAGACGGAGTGCCATCTTTTAGTAATATTTTTAAAGCCAAGTGCTCTAAATCATTAAAATCTAAGACTCCTCTTTTCTGTTTTTCCTCAAAAAAGTTTTGTGCAAATTTTTTCACCAATTCACTTAAAGCTTTAATATTTGGTTTCATTTTTTCTAAATCTGCTAAATAATTAACTTCATTTCTGGAAAACCACTCTATTAAAACATTTTTGATTTCTTTTTTTGCTGCATCCCGAAACTTTTTCGTCTGTTCAACATACTCCTCATCATAATCACTTTTATTTTTAAGAGTGGGTAACCTCTTAAAATCAACACTTTCGATACTTATTTTTACATCTTCCCAACTATTCCAATCCATTTGGAATAGCATATTGATTTGAGCCAAATCTCCTTCTAATGTATCAAGGTATGGTGCCGGTCCATCAGTGTCACTTGCATAATCTATAGCAGTTAATAAATCATTTTTAGTTTGATGGATTCGGAGCTCAATAGCTTCTTTAATAATCGGAAAATAAGGTAGTTCGGTGATAGATGTAATATTATTTGTTTCATATAAATCCACCATTTTTTCTAACCAAATATCTGGTTCAGGATTAGCTCTTGAAAAATCATATAGCTTTGATATTAGAATATGTAATTCAGTATCTGTTCTGTCCCCTGTGAAGGAATCTACCAAATGAAAGAACGAATCATTATCTTTAATACCATAAGCTTCTTCTAAAAGGTCTTCTAGTACTTCATCTCTAATCATACTACTTTCAATTGGCTCAATTAAACGGAAGTTAGGATCAATGTCTGCTTCAAAATAATGTTTCCGAATAATTTCTAGGCAAAATGAATGCAAAGTTGAAATAGAAGCATAATTTAGCAGTGCTACTTGTTTTTTCAAATGTGCAGAATCCGGATTTTGCACAAGAGCCTCCTCTAAAGCTTTACCGATTCTAAATTTCATCTCTGCTGCTGATGCATTTGTAAATGTAACTATTAGTAATTCATCTACATTCCATTTAACTGTTTCATCAATCAATTTTTCAATAATTCTAGTAACAAGAACGGCTGTTTTCCCAGAACCCGCAGCAGCAGCTACTAGAATGTTTTTTCCATCTGCTTGAATAGCTTTCCACTGGTCATCTGTCCATGTTGAGTTACTGGGTTTATCAGGTATATTTAGACTCATGCTACTGCGTTCCTCCTTCTATATCCATTTTTGTTAATATTGTTTCTGTTTTTTCATTCGTTAAATGTCTATATTGATTACTTGTCAATGATGGGTCAAAACTGCAAAATGAACGAAATCCACAAAATTGACATGGTGTTCTTTCTTTTAATTTGTACGGATTTATCGAAACTGCACCATCGAGAATTTTATTTCCAGCTTCTTGATATTTATTACGTACAAATTGGCGCATTTTGTCAAACTCGCTTCTTGTTGCCGTTCTTGATCTAGCGCTGAGTTCTCCGTTTTGCTTGATTTCAGCTGGGATAATAGTCGATGATTTTCCTTTTTCAAGTGTTGTATCCATTAAGGAAACAGCAACTGGATCAGAAAGAATCAATCCTTTCATTTTAGAACTTTTCTGGACTTCTTTAGCAAGCTGATCTTCCGTTAATTCTTTATCAGATTGAACAAACTGGTTATGCATATGGAAATAAAGTACCCCTGCTGGTTCTGCATTTTTCCCAAGCATTTTCTGCGCATTCATTACGACAATATCTAAATATGTTAGCATCTGAAGTGCTAGTCCATAATAAACCTCTGTAAGCGCCAAATCATGTGCGCTAGATTTGTAATCAATAATACGTAGGAAAGTCCGATTATCCTGCTCTGCAACATCAATTCTATCAATTCTTCCTTGTAAAAGTAGTTCACTATCTGATTGTAATGGTATTTTCAATGGTGGAATATCACCTTTTAACCCAAAATCCACTTCTAATCCTACTGGTCTAAAGGCACTACTTTTTGCTTGTTCATTTAAAACCGTTGTCGCTCTTGTAATTATTTGGAGTAATTTATATTGAATATATTCCATTCGCTTAGAGCTCAGTAAAATTTCATGTTGGATTTTAGGTGCTAGAAATGTCATTGCAAGCTTTGCTAAATGCTTACATTCTTCTATATTTAAGCTTCCCCAGTCCATATTATTGCGTTTCAATTCTGCTGAAATCCATTCCATCGCCGCATGAAAGATTTCTCCCATATCTACTGCTTGGAGTTGGAAATGTGCTCTTTCTTCTAATTTCAAACCATATTGAGCAAAGTGCTGGAATTCACAACTGAAAAACTTCTCCATTCTAGAAACACTTGCATGGATATTTTCACCAAACAAGCCTTTCGCAGTTGTTTCTTGTAAAGGCGCTGTTTTATTTTCATAATATAAGCTAGAAAATACTTGTTTTGCAGTTCTAGATTCTTCCTTATCATCAAAGTAACTATTATATGCATCCCACCACACGTTTGACACAGGATAACCACGTTTATACATCTGTAATTGGCTCGTGAGTATACCTAAAACAGCTTGTCTCGAGCGAATATAGCTACTTTGTTCTTCCTCATTTAATAAACTTGGATCTGTTAAATAAACTGCTTCACTCAAGTTTTTAAATTGTCCTTTTATTTTGCGAAGGTAGTTTGATTCAGTTAATACTTTCCCTTCCTCATCCGCAGCTGGATAGCTAAGAAACAGCTTATCACTTGGCAAACTAACTATTTTATAAGCTAATAAATCTTCTTCCCCAATATTATTTTTAGCGGATGCTTTTAAATTACTATTTTGTTCTCGTAAAAAGTCTCGGTCTTGATCAGATAAGATTCCTTTATCTTTTTGACGCAGCGGCATCACGCCATCATTCATTCCAATCGCAAAAATAACTTTCATCTCTAATAACTTGGCATTTTCCATATCAGATAAAACGACTTGATCTAATGCGGGTGGTAATAGAGAAAATTCCAGTGCATCCAAACCAGTCACAACTATTTCTATAAAGCTTGTTAAGTCAAGTGATTCTTCTCCTAAAACTTCAACAAATTCATCCAAAAGTGCTGAAATAGAATTCCAAGCTTGCTCATGTTCGCGTGCTAGTTCCAGGTAGCCATTGTCTTCCGCTACTCTTCTCCAAGATTCTAAATGCTCCACTGCTTGAACTTGCTCAATATAATGGTATAACGCTAGCGCAAATTCTTGTCCAGTACTTGCTTTACTTAAATTCATTTCTAATGTCGAAAGTGGTATTACAATACGATTCCGCATTTCATTAATAACGTTTTGTGTACTTAACTCTTCATCTGTTTGAGGTAAAACATTGGTAGAGAGGCCTCGGATTTTCCGATAAATCCAGTCACCTTCTTTCTGCCACTTCCATTTATTTTGAATCCCATTTTCAAGTACATAGTTTTCCAGAATATCTGATTTACGGCGCATATCTGCCGCCTCTTCCATAATATCAAAAAAGAATTCTGTTTTAACAGCTTGAAAAATTGGTTCATATTTCCAATTAAATTGAATTGCATCTAAGCTTGAGCGGATAAACTCAACAAATGGATGTTTAGCCATCTCGCGCTTCTTATCTATAAAAATAGGAATATCATAGGCTTCCATCACTGTTTCAGCTAAGACATCATAGTCCCCTAGATTTCTTGTTAAAATAGCAATATCTTTATAGCTATAACCATTCAAAGTAAGCTTTCGGATTTCGCGGGCAATCCCTTCTATTTCAGCACGTCTATTATTAGCTTGATGAATGCTTAAATTCGTTGCTTCCCCTTCAAAAGCTGCAAATTTATTTTGTCCCCAGGTATTAGTTAAAAATGCTAACGAAGCTGCTTTCGCTCGTTTATTTTCAGTTAGTAACTTACCTTCTTCTATATCAATATTATTTAATTTAGCTATTTCTAATAAAGCAAGATAGATTTCTGTGCTCGTTTTAAACATGCTATATTCTTCTAATCCATCTTGAATGTTAGGGACATTCAATGTAAGTGAAACAGTCACTTTATCACATTTTTGCATTAATCTTTCTATCACAGTTAATTCTTGCTTAGAAAAAGAATTAAATCCATCAATAATTATTTCTGTGTCATTTAAATAGTCACTCTCAGTAATTTTTTCAGCTAAAAGTCTTAAATAATCCTCGTTTTCAAGAAATTTACCCGCTAACAGCTCTTCATATTTTTGATATATCAGTGAAATATCATGCACTTTATTCGTTACGCTTGTCGGTAACGTTCTGGCACTTTCCTCTAAATCATTAATTGAAATCTCTTCTTGCTTCATTTCTTTAAATAAATTGGCAAGCTCTGAATAAAAGCCTTTTCTAGAAGTAGCTCTCGAAAAAACTTTCAATTCTTCTTTTTTATCTAGAGCTGCCTTTCGGATGACCATTTCGATACCTGTTTTACTTAGGAATGTTTTAGACAATCCGCCCGTTTCTTGAAGGATCTTCCACGCAAGCCTACTAAAACTAAAAATTTGTGTTCCCATCATCCCTGCAAGTTTTTCCTTTTTCAAGAAATGGGTTTCCATTTGAAAAGTCATTTGATCTGGAACAATAAAGATATACGTTTTTGAATTTTGTTTAATTTTTGTCCCTACTTCATTCATTAGATGTGTCGTTTTACCTGTCCCTGATCTACCAGCAATTATTTGAAGTGTCATACCCTCACCACCGAACATATGTTTTTATTTAGTTTACCATATTTACGCTATCTGTCCAGAACTTTTTTCGAAGGATTTTTTCCTTTAAAATTTATAAAACAGCCCAAAAAAACTAAGATAGCTCTTACTATCTTAGTTTTTCATATATTCTACTCAAAAGCCAGCATTTCCTGTTGGATATCATTCATTTTTTCTGTTAGTTGGATGAATTTCGCTTTGTCCCTATTATCGAGAGCCTCATCAATTTTAGCTCTAAGTTGTTCTAATTTTCTCTCTTCTAGGAGCATCGTCAGGAAGCATTCGATAAAAACATTCGTTAATTCTTTTTCTCCTTTAAGGACGCCCACCTGATTCATCAATGAATTAGAAAAATCACGCATTTCCACGACTACCACTCCTTCACTCATATTTATTACAATTAAAAAACTGTAATATCGCAAGAAAAAACAGAAAACACTTAGAAAATACAACTTTACGAAAATCTAATGACTTGTAAATTACCATGTGCTATAATGACAAAAAATAAACTCGTAACTTACTTTGGTGCTTAGTTGTCACTTGAAATTATTGATTTAGCAATGATTTTAGGTTACTTCTTAGACATAAATACAAACATAGGAGAGTTGAATGAAATGAAAAAAGAACCAATTAGTACTCAGTTTTATGAAGTAAACCCGCACACGATGATTATTTTTCCGAAAAAGTCAGGAAGTATAGTCTATTCAGAAATTTATGAAGTTGATTCTCAGTATACTTCTAAATTTACCCCTTTTGAGCTAATTAAAACCAGCTGTAATTTTTTCGGTTCGAGCTATGATGGACGTAAGGAGGGCACTAAGCATCTGATTGGCGTCACCCACAAGCCACCTATCATTATCGACCCAGTCACATCCACTTATGCATTTCCAACTGCAGCACCTAGTACATCAGATTGCATTTGGATTTTCCCGCAGCACATTAAAGAATACCAAACAGTGGGCTATAATCACACTTTAATTAGATTTTCTAATCAACAAACTTTTGAAATTGATATGTCTTTAGCCTCTTTTAATAATCAAATTGCTAGAACTTCCATGCTACATATGAAATTTTCTCAAAAAATGCGTATGATGGAGAGCAATTTCCCTTCAATGAATATGTTTTTCCCACCAGCCACACTTGCAGCTGAAACAAGACGTTATTATAATACAATGATTCTGGAAAATGACGATCCTACGAACTCAGACAAATCCAAAAATTAAAGAAAAACCAGATATACAAATCAACTTGTATATCTGGTTTCCTCAATTATTTTTTATTCTCAATCGCATCTGCAATTCGTTTTAACATTAATAATTCTTCTTCTGAATATGTATATGGTAATTCTAAATACCATTTCTCTAGTTCTGGATTACCAATTAAAGGAAAGGCATTTACTGAATTTTTTTCTCGTAATCCTGCTACATCATCTAGTAGGAAATCTGTTGTTGTTCCGAGAATTTCTGCTAGTTTAGCCAAAATAAAGATTGGCGGCCGGTGGTTATCATTTTCATATTTACTAATGGTTGATGCAGTTGTACCAATTTTTGCTGCCAATTGCTTTTGGGTTAATCTATTTTTCTTTCGTAAATGAATTAACTTTTCTCCAAATTCCAATATGCCCACCTCGCTTCTTTTCTATTATAGCAATTTTTCAATAAGAATTCGAGAAATCAAAAAAGAAATCGCCTTTTTTCGTTTCAAAAGACGATTTCCAAATTTTATACAGTTGGTTTCTTGCGTAAAAAGCCAATTAAAGCTGCACTTATTAAAGTTCCGATAACAATAGCAATAATATAGAACCATGGTTGGGATACTAGGAAGATAACGAAGACTCCCCCATGAGGTGCTAATACTTTAATATTCAGGAACATAACGATTGCACCTGTGATTGCACTACCGGCGATAAAACTTGGAATCATCCGGAGTGGATCAGCTGCCGCAAAAGGAATTGCGCCTTCTGTAATAAATGACGCTCCTAGAATAGAGTTAGTCAATCCTGCATCACGTTCTTGTGCTGTAAATTTATTTTTGAAAACAAGCGTTGCGACAAATGTTGCAAGTGGCGGAACCATTCCTGCTGCCATTGTTGCTGCCATAATGGCACTCCCACCTGTTGCCACACTTGCTGCTAAAGTTCCTGTAGCGAAGATATAAGCTGCTTTATTAATCGGCCCGCCTAAATCTGCGGCCATCATTGCACCTAGTAACAATCCAAGAATAACTGCATTTGTACCACTCAAACTATTTAAGAAATCATTTAGCCAAGTATTTAGGGCACTCATTGGTACATTCAATAATAACATTAACAGACCGACTATTAGTACGGATAAAACTGGATAAAATAGTACTACTTTGATTCCATCTAATGTTTTCGGTAATTTTTTTAGTGCTAACTTTACTAATTCAACGGCATAACCTGCTAAGAAACCTCCTACTAATGCACCAAGGAACCCTGCTCCACCAACAGAAGCAACCCCACCAGCTACAAAGCCAGCTACAAGTCCTGGTCTATCCGATATACTATAAGCAATATAACCTGCAAACACTGGAAGCATGAATCCGAATGCCACATCACCAATTTGTTTTAACAGTGCTGGGATTTCATTATATGAACCTAATTTAGCAAGCTGATCTTGTGGTACTCCGATTAATTGGTCTAACATGAAAGCAATCGCAATGGCAATACCTCCACCAATAACAAACGGTAGCATATGCGAAACGCCGCTCATTAAATGTTTATAAATTTGTTGTCCAATAGAAAGTCCATCAGAACTACTTGTTATTTCACTACCTTCTTCTGCTTTATAAACAGGCGCTTTACCTGAAATTGCCTCGTTTATTAGCTCTTCTGGTTTGTGAATTCCTGCTGCCACCGGTTTAGCAATAAGATGTTTTCCATCAAAGCGAGGCATATCAACTTGTACATCTGCCGCGATAATAACACCATCTGCTTCAGCGATTTCTTTATCAGTCAATCGGTTCTCTACACCTCTTGAACCATTTGTTTCTACCTTGATTTTCACGCCTAACTGGTTAGCTGTTTCTTGTAATTTCTCCGCCGCCATATACGTATGTGCAATCCCAGTTGGACAGGCAGTAACAGCTACGACTGATTTACCAGTGTCTACGCTTGAAGTTGGAGTAACACTTGTTTCTTCTGTCTCTTCTTGCTCTTGATTGAAAAGGTTAATTACTTCTTCGGGGGTTTTAGCATCTTTTAAGTTTTGAACAAAAGCTGGGTGAACTAGCATTCTAGAAAGTGCTGCTAAAGTTTCTAAGTGGGTTGCATTTGCACCATCTGTTGCTGCAATCATGAAGAAAAGGTGTGCTGGTTGACCGTCTAAAGAATTGTAATCTAATCCATTTTCACTTTTCGCAAAAACCACGGTAGGTTCATTGACTGCTTTTGTTTTTGCGTGAGGCATAGCAATTCCTTCGCCAATACCGGTAGAACTTTGAGCTTCACGTTTCATTATTTCTTCTTTAAAGAGGTCTGCATCATTAATTTTCCCTTTGGCCTTTAAGGAAGCGATCATTTCATCAATTGCCGCTTCTTTTGTCGTTGCTTTTAAAGACATAATCATAACATCTTTATTAAGTAGATCCGTAATTCTCATTTTAGTTCCTCCCTGTTATTTTAGTAATCTTTACTTGCGGTAATAATTTATTGATTAATTTTGCTTGGGCTAAATCTGTTGAGAATGCTGTAGCTCCACCAGTTGCAACGCCTGCTTCAAATGCTTTCAACGGATCTCTTGTTTTATCAAATGTTCCAATAAATCCAGCAATCATCGAGTCACCCGCTCCAACTGAGTTTTTAAGTTCTCCTTTTAAAGCTTCTGCGAAATAGACATCTTCACCAGTAAAAAGAAGTGCTCCGTCACCAGCCATAGATACAATGACATGTTGTGCACCTAGCTCCAAACATTTTTTACCGTATGGGATAAGTTCTTCTACACTATTTAATTGAACATCAAATAATTCAGCTAATTCATGATGATTAGGTTTAATTAAGATAGGATTATTTGGGAGTGCATCTAGTAATTCTTGTCCTGTTGTATCAATCATAAATTCGGCTTGTTTTTCTTTACAAATTTGGATTATTCTATTATAAAAATCATTTCCTAGTGAAGGTGGAACGCTACCTGATAAAATAACAATATCGTTTGCTGTTACTTTATCCATTACTGCTAAAAATTCATTAATTTCTTTTTCTGAAATTGTTGGACCTAAGCCATTGATTTCCGTTTCTTCACCATGCTTTAATTTAATATTTATGCGAGTATCATCTTTCACTGTAACAAAACCAGTTTTCACACCTTCGTTTTTAAGCCAATCTTTAATAAATCCACCAGTAAATCCACCTAAAAAACCTGTAGCAAGGCTTGGTACATTTAATTGATTTAGCACACGACTTACATTTATTCCTTTGCCACCAGGTAATTTATAATCTTGTTTCATGCGATTTAATTCACCAAGATTTAGCTGATTGATTTGTACAATATAATCAATTGATGGGTTTAAAGTAATTGTATAAATCATTTTTCTACCTCGATTATTTTAGTTTTTTGGATAAAGGATTCTTTTACTTCTGAAGGAATATAGTCTGTCACAATTGTCGCTTCATCTAAAGAAAACATTTTAGAAAATTTAACTTCTGCAAACTTAGTATGGTCTGCTACAACGAACACTCGATCAGCTCGTTCTTTTGCGGCACGTTTTACAAAGGCTTCTTCCATATCAGGTGTAGTATAGCCATGCTCCGGATGCATGGCATTAGTACCAATAAAAGCTTTATCAAAATGATAGTTTTGAATGTTATCTAAGGCAACTGCACCAATAATTGCTTTTGTATGCACTTTCATTTTCCCACCTAAAAGATAAGCATCAATATTTTGATGAACTAATTCTTCAATATGTGTTAAACCATTTGTCACTACAGTAATTTTTCGATTTGCTAAATGTTTAATTAACTCTAATGTAGTTGATCCTGCATCTAAATAAATGCAATCGTTTTCTTCTACTAGACTAGCACAATATGCAGCAATTTCTTTCTTACTTTGAATGTTTTTGAACGATTTTTCATTCATACTCGGTTCTTGGTTGTGTGAGATAATAAGCTTAGCCCCACCGTGTACACGTTCGATTAGTCCTTGCTCTTCTAATTCGATTAAATCACGACGAATAGTTGATTCTGATGTGTTTAATCCTTTTACTAGCTCTTGTAATTTGATGACACCAAATTGCTCAATACGTTCCATAATAAGTTGTTTTCGCTCTGCATTTAACATACTAGTTCCTCCATCCAAAATTAGTTTATCATTTCCCTCATTCAAAATCAACCATTTTCACCCAAAAACATTCATATTTTTTCAATTTCATTCATATTATAGCATAAATACGTTTGCAAACAGTCATAAAAGTGCAGTCATTTGTTTTCTTATACAGTTACTACTTTTAGGAGTATACTTATTTGGAAGATATATTTATATATAGGAGGAAAGAACATGAGTACAGAATTAACATTCGATCAATTAGATAGTTTTTCCAAAAAATGGCGTGAAAATCCGGATAATCTGGTAATTCAAGCTAGTATTATGAAAAATGGGATTAAAGCAGCCACAGAAAACCCTGTGACTAAAGTGAAAGTTCAACCTATTTTTTCTCATGAAGTGACAACAGATAAGGTTTCTAACCAACAGCAAAGTGGACGGTGTTGGATGTTTGCAGCACTAAATACATTCCGTCATAAATTGAACGGAACACTTGGTTTGAAGGATTTTGAGTTATCTCAGAATTATACTAATTTTTGGGATAAGTTGGAGAAGGCAAATTATTTTTTAGAGAATATCATTGAAACCGCACTGGAAGATGAAGATAGTCGACTCGTTTCATGGTTGCTTGATACACCAGAACAAGATGGTGGTCAGTGGGATATGTTAGTTTCGATTATTGAAAAATACGGAGTTGTTCCAAAATCAGCTATGCCAGAAACTTTTCAAAGTAGTAAGTCCGCTGATTTAAATCATTTATTAAATGAGCGTCTTCGTACAGACGCAGTTATTCTAAGAAAAGCTGTTAAGAATAAAGTTTCTGTCACACAATTAAAAGAGGAAATGCTTGCAGAAATTTATCAACTTTTAGCGATGTCGCTTGGTGAACCGCCAAAAACATTTGATTTCGAATATCGTAATAAAGATAATGAGTTTAAACAAGATTTACAAATTTCACCGACAGATTTTTTCAAACGGTATATTGATATCGATTTGAGAGATTATGTTCCACTTATTAATGCTCCCACAAAAGACAAACCGTTTAATCAAGTTTTCACGGTGGATTATTTAGGTAACATTGTCGGTGGTGCGCCGATTAAATATTTAAATGTTGAAATGGATGTTTTGAAAAAAGCTGCTGCAACACAAATACAGGATGGCGAAACTGTTTGGTTTGGTTGTGATGTCGGTCAACTTTCAGAACGAACTAGCGGCATTATGGACACAAACATTTTCTTGTTGAATCAAGCTTTTGGTTTTAAAACTACCATGACTAAAGCGGAACGTCTTGATTACAAACATAGTATGCTAACACATGCGATGGTACTAACAGGAGTAAATGTTGTGGACGGAGAAGTGAATCGTTGGAAAGTAGAAAATAGTTGGGGAGAAGCTATTGGCAATAAAGGTTATTTTGTTGCAAGTGACGCGTGGATGGATGAATTTACGTTCCAGGTTGTTGTTCGGAAAAAATATCTATCTAATGAGTTACTAAATGCATTTAAACAAGAACCTATTACCTTGAAACCATGGGATCCAATGGGCTCGCTTGCTTTTAAATAGTAAATTCTGAAATAACTTCGATTCCATTAGCTATAAAAAGTGCTGCTGCTACGCCGGTACCATCTGTTGTTTTTCCCGAGAAGGTGCCGTCGTAAATAGCACAGCTACCACAAGAAGGGCTGTATTCTTTCATGATTATTTTGGTAATATTAAGTTCTTTCATTTTAGTTAAGGTGAGTATGGCACCTCGTTTGTATTCTTCGGTAACAATGTTTCCCTCACTGTCAATTACTTTTGCACGACCGCACCAGACATCTTTACCATCTCCATCCACTATTTCAGCAGGATTTCTTGGAGTTGAAAGTCCTCCAATAACCTCTGGGCAAAAAGGAATTGCTTCTCCACTTTCAACCAACTGCTTTATTTCTGTGATTTCTTTATCTTGTCCATCATATCTGCATGCAATTCCGGCAAGACATGCGCTTACTGCAATCATTCCAATTCCTCCTCTATTATTTATTCATTTTAACATAAAAAAGCCGCCACCATTTTGTGGTGACAGCCTTCGAATAATTAACTGTTTTGATAAGCTACGGCAATTTGAGCCCCAATTAAAGCATTGTGCTTTACTAATTCGATATTAGCTTCTAGGCTTTTTCCGTCTGTTAATTCTTTTACTTTCCCAAGTAAGAATGGTGTTACGTCTTTTCCGTGGATGTGATTTTCTTCCGCTTCTTTTAAAGCTGTTTGAATCACATCATTGATTACTTTTTCATCCATAGCAAATTCTTCTGGAATTGGATTTGTGATTACCGCTCCACCTTCAATTTGAAGATCCCATTTTGCTTTAAGTGAAGCTGCAATAATCTCTGGTGAATCTGCGCGTAAAGTTAATTCCACATCACTTGAGCGTGTGTAAAATGCAGGTAATACGTCTGTTTGATAGCCAATTACTGGAACGCCTTTCGTTTCTAGGTATTCCATTGTTAAGTTTAAATCCAGAATAGATTTAGCTCCGGCACAAATAACTGCTACATTTGTTTTCGCTAGTTCTTCTAAGTCAGCGGAGATATCCATTGTCGTCTCAGCGCCACGGTGTACTCCACCAATTCCGCCAGTTACGAAAATACCAATTTCTGCTAATTCTGCACAAATCATTGTTGCAGCTACTGTTGTTGCGCCAAGTTTTTTTGTTGCAACAAGGTAACCAATATCACGACGAGAAACTTTTGCTACGTTTGTACTTTTTCCAAATAATTCTAGTTCTTCATCAGACAAACCAATTTTTATTTTACCATTAATTAAAGCAATTGTTGCTGGAACTGCACCGTTGTCACGAATAATTTGTTCAACATCGCGCGCCATTTCAACATTTTGCGGGTAAGGCATTCCGTGAGAGATTATAGTTGATTCTAATGCTACAATTGCTTTTCCTTCTGCTTTCGCTTGTTTTACTTCTTCAGATAATGATAGATAATTTTTCATTTGAATTCCTCCAGATCTTTTTGTAATTGGGATGTGGATAAATTTTGGCGAACGGTATATTCTGATTCAAGTGTTCGCGCAGCATTGACACTCCCAGTTTTTAAAATATCTTGCAATGATTTTCTTTCTAACCATGCATAAATGACAGCTGAACAAAATGCATCGCCTGCTCCAGTCACATCAACAATATCTTTAATAACTATCGCTGGTTCAAAAATGACGCCTTCTACTTTATTCGCCGCGACTGCTCCTTTGCTGCCATTAGTTACAATAACATTTTCGACACCTAATTCGAGCCATCTTTCTGCAGCTAAGCGCCAATCTTCGTCACTCTCAATTGTCATTCCTAAATGCGTTTCCGATTCATCTCGGTTACAGATTAGCCAAGTTACATGATCAAGCCGCTCGGGTAAATGAGACATTTTAGGAGAGGATACAGGGACTAAAACTAATGGAATAGAATTAATTTCTGCAAAACTCCCCAAGTATTCTAGTGTTTCCTTAGGGCAGTTCAAGTCCGCAATTATTGCACTTGCTTGACTGAGTAAACCTTCATTTTTTGCTAGTACATCTGGCGTCAAATGGTCATATGCCTCCATGTCAGCAAGCGCCACGAGTAAGTCCCCATTATTTTCGAGTACAGCAGTATAAGATCCGGTTGCAATACTTGGAAATGCAGTTGCATAATCTAGATTCATGTATGTATTACTAGCACTTTTAACAGCTTCCCAATCTGAATCAGTTCCACAAGCAGTCAGTAAAATAACTTCTTTGCCGAGGCGTCCTAGATTTTCGCCAACATTTCGAGCAACTCCACCGGCACTTTGGGTAGATCTGACTGGGTTAGACGTAGCAAGTTGCGCTTTGTCTTTAATATAAAACTTCCGATCAACATTCGCTCCACCTATACAAACGATTTGTTTTGCTTCATTTAAAATATAGGCTTTCCCTAAAATACGACCCTTTTTAATTAGACCAGAAATAAGGTTCGCTACTGTCGGTCTCGATAAATCAAGAATATCAGCAAGTTCTTGTTGAGAAATGTAAGGATTTTTACGGATGGAATTGAAAATTATCTCTTCCTTTTCGTTCATTTTCGCTTTATTATTCTCCACGATATAATGCACCTCCATTCCAAACTTTTGTTCATTTTTTAAACATAAGTTTATTATATATGTAAATGCTTTCTTTTGCAAATAAAAAAACGAAAACCCGCTTCTCTTCAGAAGAAAATTTTCGCTAGTTTTATTTATTTTGTAAGAGAGCTAGTTCCTCATCAGTCAATGATCGATATTCCCCTAAACGAAGTGCTTCATCTAGCTTGAGTTTCCCCATAGAAATTCGTTTTAAATATGTGACAGTTTTCCCTGTTGCTGCAAACATTCTTTTTACTTGATGGAATTTACCTTCTTGTATCGTTACATTGATTTCGCTTGGAGTAATAATTTCTAAGTGTGCTGGTTTGCAGGTATAACCATCATCTAATGTGATTCCTGTTTGAAATGCTTCTATGTCGGCTACTGTCACATTGCCTTCGATTTTGGCATAATATGTTTTATCAATATGCTTTTTTGGTGAGAGTAAATTGTGCGCTAACGTTCCGTCGTTTGTAATAATTAGCAGCCCTTCTGTATCCTTATCCAGCCTACCCACTGGAAAAGGATTTGTTAGCGTATCTTCTTGTGCTAATAAATCAATAACCGTTTCTGATAGGTTATCTTCGGTTGCGCTAACCACATTTTGCGGTTTATGGAGCATAAAATAAACAAATTCTTGATAGACAACCGGATTCCCATGAACTGTAATTTGGTCTTTTTCCGGATTTACTTGTAGTTTGCTATCTTTTTGGATAGTACCATTTACCGTAACTGAGCCAGATTTCAGAAGCGGCTTCACTTCTCTTCGACTGCCATAACCTGTGTGAGACAATAGTTTATCTAAGCGCATAATCAAGCTCCTTTTTCTTTTATTGTAACAAAAAAGTCGCATTTTCTCAAAAAGACTACTTATAAAATATCGCTAGACTACTGAGTGGGCTTAGCGATTGTTCCTAATTAACCTGCACAATCATCTGAAATCATTATATGCTTCTTCAACTGTATTACAATTGAAAACTAGCTTCTATTGCAAGTAAATTATCCCGATAAACTTTCATTTCTTTCCGAGTAATATCTCCTTTTTCAAAATACCGTTGAATTGTTTCTCGCTCAATTTGAGATGCTAGGTCAATGGTAGTTTGCAACTCTTCCACATCACTTTCTCTTTTAGCATCTTTGGTGAAAAGCGACTGCTCAAAGGTAATTAAATACAGTGAAATAATTTCTGGACTATATTCCGTGTTGTCTAACTCATGTAATTTTTGTACGATAAATTCATTATTTTCCCTTTGTAATTTAATACGCTCTTTTCTGCGCTCCTCAAAAGATAAAGGAACAATTCGGAAACTACGAAAACCGTGACGCAACATTTGACGATATCTTACTCTGGCACGGTATTTTTCTTCTCTTGTTTGAACGTATAATCTTTTACCTAGACGCATCATAACAGACAAGCCAACTCCTGTATCAATTTTCTTTTCAAAAACGAGTCTCCTAGTGTTTTCAAGTTGCCATTCTTGTGTTAAACGCCGAAGTTCTTTTTCAGTCGTGTTTACTTCTTTATGCTTCATCAATGAAAAAATCCGATCATTGTACATTTTTAAGACTTTATTCATTTCTACCATATTTTCATCTGTTTTATAGGCTTGCAGTTGGTTCACTACATCGCGTAGTAGGACAATATCAGCTTCATGATCTGCAACTGTCACGTCTTTTTTCGCCGCGAAAAGTGGTAGAGTGAAATTCGCAAGTAAAAGTGTCGTGATAATAACGCCCGCCGCAATGAATATAAGCAAGTCTCGCTCTGGAAAGGCATTGCCATCACCAAGTACAAATGGAAGCGACAGCGCACTGACCAAGGTGATGGTCCCTCTTACACCAGCAACAGTATAAAGAAAAGTGTTTTTAAACCTGCTAATTAAATCATTTTTCGGTTGCTCCTCAAAGTTTCGGAAAAACAAAATCCAAAGAAAACGAAGGCCAAGTAGTAAAATGGTAATTCCTAAAATATACACGAATAGCATACTTTTATGTATACCCGAATCTAACCAAATCGTCTCCATAATTTGTGGCAGCTGCGTTCCCAGTAGAATAAATACTAATCCGTTCAAGCTAAAAGTAATGACAGACCAAGTGTTTTTTGAAAGTAAATTCAGCTGTGCAATTTCAGGATTGATTTTCTTATAGCTGAAAGAGTGCACCATTCCACCACTAACAACAGCTAAAATTCCGTTGACTCCTACTTTTTCTGCCACCATAAAAATTAAAAACGGTAGCAATATTTCCATCAGCATAAAGGAAGTTACATTTTCAATCCCCATTTGCCGTAAGCCACGCATTAGTATAATTTTAAGCAAACTCATTACAGCCCCAAGCGCGATTCCACCTAAAGATAGTAATAAAAAGCTTGTTCCAGCAGTCATAAAGGAAAAAGTTCCCGTCACAAGTGCAAGTACTGCAAATTGAAACGAAACTAGTCCCGAAGCATCATTTATCAGAGACTCGCCTTCTAAAATATGCATGATTTTATGTGGAATTTTCACTTTTTCTGCTAAAGCTCCCACCGCAACGGCATCTGTTGGTGCAAGTGCGGCCGCAAGTGCAAATGCTGCTGCAAAAGGGATAACTGGAATTAAATAATGAATAAATGTTCCAAGAATTCCAACTGTCACAAACACTAACCCAATCGATAACGACAAAATTGCTTTTCTGTTTTTCCATAATGATTTTTTATCCGTATTGGCACCGTCATTAAAAAGAATCGGCGCCATGAATAATAGTAAAAATAACTCCGGATTTAAATCCATCGTATGGTCTCCAAGCGGAATTGCCAACATAATTCCTAACAACACTTGAATCAAAGGCACGGCAATACTAGGCAAAAATCGACTTAGTACATTCGATAAAAAAACAGCACTTAACATTAATAAAATAAGCTCAAAAATCTCCATTGTTATATCCCTCATTTTCTCCCACTCATTGATGTATCTGCGTTATAAAAAGTCCCCCAAAGCGCAATTTGTCTCGTTCCCCATACTAACAAAAAAAATATTCGAAAACATCCGTCTTAGTATGGAGATTTTTGATAGACGATTTGCTCATTTACAACAGTCATTTCTACCGTAATTTCGCGGATTGCAGCAGGCTCTATTTGAAATGGATCCTCAGTCAAAATGGTGAAATCAGCAACATAACCTGGCTTGATTTGTCCACGAGTATGACTTTTATAACTTGCAAAAGCTGCTCCTGTTGTATATAACTGGATTGCTTCATATACGCTTAAAGCTTCTTCCGGCCAGTACTTAACTCCATCTAAATCTGCATTTGCAGTCCTCGTGACAGCAGCATGAATCGCCCAAAATGGATTTGGCACTTCAATTGGTGCATCACTTCCCCCTGCAAGATGAAGCCCAGTGGAAACGAATGATTTCCAGGCGAAAGCTAGTGGTGGGTGTGTTTCTCCAAGGACATCAAGCGCCCACGGGAGATCACTTGCCATGAATTGTGGTTGGATATCAAATAGTACAGGCATTTTAGCTGCCTCGGCTACTAATTCTTTTGTAAGCCATGGTGTATGAATTAAGCGGTCATATTGTCCGTCTTTTGGAGGGTTGGCACGTAAAGAGCGAATCACATTGGAAAACGCTAAATCCCCTAGAATATGAATTGCTACTGGTAAACCTTCTTTTCTAGCTAGTTTGACCAAATTTTCAAACTCTAAGTCCGAATGGATTTTTAAGCCTTTTTCAGTTGGATTATCGGCATATCCAGCACTCATTAGAGCTGTCCGCGACCCAACAGTACCGTCATAAAAAATTTTCATCGCACCTAATTCTACAAAATCATCGCCATTAATGAAGGTTTCATTTGAAGCAACAAATGCCTTCCACTCTGCATGATGAATTAAAAGTTGTGCGCGAAATGGTAGCTTTTCTGCTCCTAATGTTTTTCTAAAAGCAGCTAATGTTGACTCGAAGCCTGTAAAATAATGTAGATCTTCTGAATGAGCACCTGTAATTCCTTTTGACCATAAGTCTTTAATAGCTATTTCTAACCATGCTGTTAGTTCAGATGGTGTAGCTGGTGGAAAAGCATTAATCGCGAGCGTTGTAGCATTATCTCTTAAAATGCCTGTAAAATCTCCTGCCTGATTTTGAACAATTTCTCCTCCACCATCAAAGTCATTTTCCGAAAAATCCTTAATATGAGCTAATAAAGCAGAATTAATCGACACACTATGATAATCAATACGTCTCACTAAAATCGGATTGGTGCTACTTATTCCATCCAAATCTCCTATTGAAATGAAGGTTTTTTCATCAGTCCATTTATTTTCATCATAACCTTCGACAAACAGCCACTCATCTTCTGCTAATCGGTTCACTCGTTCTGAAATAAGCGATAATGCTTCTTTTTTTGTCGTACTTTGATTTAAATTAAGTCGTTCTAGTGCTTGTCCATACCATAATAAATGGATATGGGCATCGACAAATCCTGGAAAAATAATTTTACCAGCAAGGTCAATCGTTTCATCAATCTTATGTTGATAGCATGTTTCTAATTCTGTTGTTTCACCCACCGCATAAATTCGACCGTTTTCGGTTAATACAGCAGAAACCACTTCACCTTCAGCAGTCATTTGGTAAAATTGTCCATTTTTCCATAATTTCATTTCTACTCCTCCTGACTTATGGAAACTTGTAAAGCTGTTTTTTCTTGTTGATCCTTTTTCTGTAGAATTTGTTGTAATGTGATGCTAATAAGTGCACATCCTAGCAAGATAAATGCGCCGATGAACAAGGCTTTTATTCCGCCTAAATTTTGAACGACAATCGCGCCAACAAAAGGTGCCAACATTCGAGCAGCTGTAGCCATTCCGTTGACAAGGCCTTGATATAATCCTGCAGCACCTTTTGGAGCAAGTTGATAGGCAATGGTTGGAATAGCTGGCCAAGCAAACATTTCTCCGATCGTTAAAAAAGTCATTCCAATCACAAACCCACTATATACACTTGCATTCATTGCCACAACAAAGGATAGGATAAATAAGAAAATCCCGATATAAATTTGTGCGAGTAAATGTTTTTTAAACCTACCTACAACTGGAATTAAGATTAATTGCCCCAGTACGATAAGTGCACCATTCAGGCTCCATAAATTACCATATTGGCTTGCTGTCACACCTTTTATTTCCGTCATATAAGTAGACAGATTCGACTGCCATTGTACATGTGGTAATTGACACAACAAATAGGCAAGTAATAATAATACAAACGACCATAGCGCTAGCTTAGTTGGGAACTCTCGCTTGATACCTTTCTTACGATGCTTTGTTTCCGCAGTGACTTTCTCTGATTTCCAGTCAATTTTATGGAAGAAAAAGAAAAAATAACCGGCGAAAATTAGTGCAAAAATAAATGACCCAATATACACATGGCTCATCCCTCGTGTTGCGAGCAGCCCTGCCAAAAGCGGTCCTACAGCAACACCGATATTTTGTGCCACATAAATGGCGTTAAATCCTGTCCTTCCGCCAGTCGGATGCGTCAATCCTGCGGCGGCGTATAGACCTGAGAAAACCATTCCCATCGCAACGCCAACTCCCCATAAGTTCCAAATAAAGAATGGAAACCCATGAAAGAAACATAGTGAAGCAGTAGCAAGTACGAGTATAATTGTTCCGATTGTTAATGAAATAAAACCTGAGAAACGATCAAATATAAGCCCGCCAATGATACTCGATACAATTCCTACGCCAGAATTAATTAATAAAACGAGTGAAGCATCCGTCGTTGTCATTCCTAATTCTTGTGTCATATAAATCATATTAAAAGGCCAAATAAACGAAAGCCCAGTATAAAGTAACACCATTCCAATAATAACAATCCATAAATCCCTCGGTAACCATTTTGCCATAACTACACTATCCCTTCATTAAAACTCACTTTTTTAGGTTATCACAACTAACTCCATCCGAAAAGGAAAATTTCATAAAAAAAGGCCACCTAGCAAATTTTGCTGGTGGCTATAGGGACTGGTAATAATTCCCTATCACGGTTACTATAAGTCTACTATGAAATTGCCTTTTTGTCTGTTAAATTATCAAAAATATTTCAACTATTTTTTCGAGTAAGCAAATTATAATTCCATTGTCTTATATAATGGTGCAATTGAAGTAGATCCACTTCCAAATAGTACCCTAATTCTCGAATAATATATCGCCCTTTAAGATCATTCAATTGTTTGCACCAAGTCTCATTTGACATGAATTTCGTGATGTCTTTTCTAACAGACTCTTTTTCGATTTTCCAAGTCGTTGTTCGAATTCTTTCAGGTATTTTTTTGATAAACCACTGAATAATATCGACATTCTTATATTTATTTAAAGAATTAGTCTCTATTTCAATCAAAATATCTACATTTAATTCGTCAATACCTTTTAACGTTTCTTCTACATATATTAATGGAATCTTCCAAGCAACGGTTTTACAGAGGGGTCGGATTTTTGTCTGTTCCCTTGTAAATCCAAAAACCATTCCTTTTCCCCACGAGGTATTTTTTTGCGCATACTGCATCACGCTACCTTCATCAATCGCGTAAACGTATTGTCCATTTTCCGGACAATCGATAATTTCCTCTTTTTCCCAGTAAACTAATTTTGTTACTTCTTGAAACATTGGATTACTAGTCAAAAAAAACATTACCTCCATAGTAAACGCTCCTCTCATTTAATTTACCTCATGCCAAATTGAATCTACTTTTATCATAATAAAAAAAAGAGAAGAAAAACGTTCCTAAAGAACACTCTTCCTTCTCCATTTGTCTATTTTGTGACAAGTTTGCTATTTTTTCATGCTTTACTCTCACCTTTTCTCATAACTCTCCAAAGAGATAGACAAGTTACACCCTGCAAAATGAAAAATAAACCTAAAATAATTCCAATTGCGATAGCTACTAACGTATTTGTGAATAGCGAAATAACGGCAATGATTAAACCAAGAATCCCCATTACAAGTAATAGTGTCCAACCAGGTAAGCCTTTGACAGAAAATGCAGTTAAGATACGCAATACTGCTGAAGCTAAAATCCAAATGGCAAAAATAATGATAAAGATACGTTCTGCCATATTAGATTGGAAAATCGCAAAAGCACCAACAACAATAGATAAAATACCATCAAGCATTATCCATTTGGAAATACTCCAATATTTTTGTTCACCGAAATAAGAAATCACCTCATTAATACCATTTAAAACTAAAATAATCCCGATGAAAATAGTTAATGCTTTTAGTGAAGTACTTGGATTAAACATTAAATAGATACCAAGACCGATCATCACTATCCCTAAAAGCAAAATAAAATATAAATAAACTTTTCTCATACTACCACTCCTTTTTAATGTTTAGTAAGTAATGATCCTGCTGCTTCATCGATGACAAACACAACATTCGGATGGTTACGTAAAATAGATGCCGGACAGCTCTCGTTTATCGGTCCTTCTAGCATTCCTTTTACAGCTTCTGCTTTGCGTTCTCCTGATGCAGTTACGAGAATTTGTTTAGCATCCATCATATCTGCCAAACCGAGAGTCAACATTTGTGATGGTGCTTCGTCTTCTTTTAAATTATTGTACATAATGGTACTTTTTATAGTAGATTCATCGCTATCTGCTAAAAATAATCGTGCATCAAATGGAGTACCTGGTTCATTTGCTCCTAGATGTCCATTTACACCTAACCCTAAAATCTGTAAATCACGCTGATTTTCTTTTAAGATTTGCTTATATCGAGCAATTTCATTCGTGAAATCAGCTAGGCTACCATCTAATAATTCCACTCTTTTGGGCATTTTGGTAATTAAATCATAGAATTTTTGATGCATATATGTGTAAACAGTAAAGGAAGCATCTCGTTTTGCGACATATTCATCTAAATTCATTAAAAATACTTTTTCGATTGGGATTTCCCCAGCATTAATTCCTTTTACTAGTCCAGCAAACATTCCATCAAAACTAGCTCCAGTTGTTGTATTGATAACCGGATTTTTCTCTGACTCAATAACTTGTTTGACAACTTCAAGAGCTGCTTGTGACATTTCATCGTACGTTTTCGTTCTGATAAGTTTCATCAAATATTCTCCTCCAATTGAACTCCCATACTCTTGCTTACCCTAACATCACTACCTTAAATCAACCCATGTTTCTGAAAGCTTGTAAATAGGCCGTCTTCATCGACAGAACTCGTTACTTCATCAGCCAAAAGTTTCAAACCCTCTTTCGCATTTCCCATAGCAATTCCGGTTTTGCAAAAAGTAAGCATTTCTGCATCATTCATACCATCACCGATACCAATTGTATCTTGTTTATCTTTGCCAATATGTTCAAGGAGTATTTCAATTGCGGTTGCTTTATGAATGTTAGGAACCATTAATTCACCGCTATCATCACCAAAGATTGGTACCGTGCAGTGCATTACTTCAAATTTTCCGCTAAATTCGTTTTTGATTTCCTCAAATGGAACTTCTTTATTTTCTAAGAAACAAGCTTTATTTACGTCAGTTCGATAAAGGTTTGTTTCCCCAAATGTTAAGCTTCCCATAAATGGATGCGGATTATTTTTTTGTTTTTCACGGGCAGTTGGATCATTTTCCACATCACCATAAATCAATTTATTTAAGTGCGATTCCAAGTTTTCACTTGCAAATAAACCGCCATTTGATTCTAAATAAAAGTCTAATTTCTTCTTATTGAAAAAATCAACCATATGTACAACATCTTCATTCGCTACTTTTTGATGGTAGATAATTTTATCATCTACTTCGACATAACCACCACCAGCTCCAATAATGCCATCAAAACCAATGGACAAAATGGATTCATATAATTCAGGTTTTGAGCGCCCTGTACATAGATAAACTTGGTGCCCGTTGTTACGTGCTTCTATTATTGCTGTTCTAGCGGAATCTGGAACTAATCCATCATCATTAACTAACGTACCATCTACATCTACAAATACTATTCTTTTCGTCATGCAATACCTCTTTTCGTATGTTAATAACTTAATTATAGCATTACTTTACAAATAAAACGTCCCCATATATAACAAAAAAACAAGAACCCTTTTTTAATGAGGATTCTTGTTTTTGTTAATCTGTTAATTAATTTTCTAGTGCCATTAATTTTTGATTATCATCCAGTGCTGATTCGTGCGCATCGTGTCGTTTTTTCAAATGACTCATTGATAGATAAAGTAGTCCAATGCATGCGATTAAGATAAGCGAAAGAACAAGCATAGACATACTGTATATATTCGGTCCCATACCTGCAGCCAGTGACTCTCTAAAGGCGTAAATGGAATATGTCATTGGTAAGAACGGATGGATTAAGTTGAAGAACCATCCTGTAAGTGGCATTGGGAATGTTCCGCCTGATCCAGCTAATTGAACAATGAGAAGAACCATTGCAATAAATCGACCTGGGTTATCAAATGTCATTGCAAGAAGCATGATTAAGAACATATACGCTAGGGCTGTAATAATTGCTGTTCCAAAGAATTCAACCATATTGTCCGGTCTAAGCCCAAGTGCTATCATGATACCGCCTTCGAGTAATGCCATTGCAACGGCTGCAACAAATCCAAGTGATAATTTACTTAACCACCATTTGTATGCTGGTTGCCCTTCCATAGATACACGTCTAATTGGCATAATAAAGTTAAATACTAGTGCACCAACATATAAAGCTAATGATAATACATATGGTGCTAAGGCGTGACCATAATTACTAACATGTGTGTATTCATCATGAGCTAATTTCGTTGGAGAGGCAATCATCTTGAAAGTTTTATCAGTTCCGTTAGTATCTTTAATTTGTGCTGCCCCATCAGAAAGTTTGGTCGTTAATTCTGTACTACCAGCTGTTAATTTTGTTAGTCCATCACCTAGCTGGAATGAACCATTAGCAAGTTTAGAAGAGCCATCTGCTATTTTAGAAGAACCATCTGCTAATTGTCCTGTACCAGCTAGTAGTTTTGGTGAGTTTGCTGCTAGTTGATTTAAACCGCTAGCTAGTGCTCCTGATCCAGCCTGCAATTGATTTACTCCACCAGCAAGTATTGGTACTTTCGCCGCTAGTTGATTAGTTCCACTTTCTAATTGATTTGCTCCTGATTGGAGAGCTGCTGAATTGGCAGATAATTTATTTCCTCCATCATTTAACTTACTTAGTCCATTTTCCATATTGGAACTACCACTTGCAAGTTGGCTTACACCAGAACTTAGGGTTGGAATTTGGTTGTTTAATGCATTTGTTCCAGCAACTAATTTTGCATTTCCCACTTGTGCTGATTTTAAGCCAGCAGTTAATTGGTTCGCACCACCGATAAGCGTTTGGTCTCCGGAACCATTAAGAGCTTGGTGAATACCATTAAATGCATCTGTAGTCCCTTGATGAACTGTCGAATAGCCCGCTGAAATTTTTGCAACTCCTGTTTGTAGTTCGGATACTTGAGTTTGAATTGCTGCTAAATCAAGTCCAGACAATCCACTTTGAAGTTTATCAACAGTTGCTACTTGAGTGGCTGATTTTTGGCTTTCTTTATCTAAATCAGCTTGAATGGAGTCAATGATTTTTTGTTTATCTTCTGCGCTAACACCATTCGTTGCATTGATTTTCGCTTTAATTGCATCAGCATCAAAGTTAGCATTCGATTTGATAAAAGTTAGACCAGACTGAAGATCTGCCAGGCTTTTTTGTAAAGCAGCTAGTTGTTTAGCTAGTGCTGCATCATCACCATTTACACTTTTATTTAGTTGATCAATTCCTTGCTGTAAATCGTTCATCCCTTGTTTTAGTTGAGTAATTTTACCTTGTTTGTCGGTTAAATTATTATCTAGTTGATTTAGCCCCGCCGTTAGTTTGTTACTACCAGCAACGAGGGTATCTAAGCCGCTTGCTAGACTTTCTTGGCCGTTATTAAGCTCTGTTACGCCGTTCGTTAGAGCAGGGATGCTACCATTCATTTTGTTAAGACCGTTTGTTAATGCACTTGAGCCAGAATAAGCTTGATTAATTCCGCCAGCAAGTGTATCTACACCAGTGGTATAAGTGGAAACGCCATTGGATAATTTCGTTGCACCATTATCTAATGCTTGGACGCCCTCTTTAAGCGGACCCACTCCAGCAGCAAGTGTAGATACTCCTGCGTTTAGTTTATCGCCACCAGCTGATGCAGTGTTTACGCCATCTGTATATGTTTTCAGACCCACTTCTAACGTATTTACCCCATCTTTAAAAGTTAATGAGCTGTCTGCAAGTGTCTTTAAATTTGTTGAAATGGTTTTATTGCCCTCTTGTGATTTTTCTAGTCCATCTTTTAATTTTCCAGATCCATCCGCTGCTTGCACAAAACCATTACCCGTTTCTTTAATTTTATCAAAAATTGCTTCTGCATAAGATTTTGTTACCTCTGCTGAAACCTCGCTCTTAAGTTGTTTTGCACCTTGCTCACTCACTACTTGACCTAAATAGTTAAGCGAACCATTTGTCTTATAGGATAATTCCATTTTTTTCGGATTTTTGTCTAAAACGGTTGCTGCATTCTTGGAAAAATCTTTTGGAATCGTGACAATCATATAATATTTGCCATCTTTTAAACCTTTTTCGGCTTCTTCTGATGAAAGGAAGTTCCAATCGAGTTCATCATTACTTTTCAGCTTAGTAACTAACTTATCGCCAACATCCATCGTTTGGCCATTGTAATCTACCGCGACGTCATTATTTACTACCGCTACTGGTAAATCTCCTGCCTTACCATAAGGATCCCAGACTGATTTCAAGAAAAAACTTGCATATAAAAGTGGAATAAATAAAATAACTACAAATGACAACAATAGTATTTTATTTTTGAATAATTTTTTCCACTCATTTTTTACCATATCCATTTTATTACCGCACTTCTTTCTGTTTAAAGATTTATTACGCTTCGTTCCAATCTATGATAGTTGTCCGTTCTTTCCCAATAACTTGCTCGACTAAAACAGCTAATTTTTGTGAGTAGAGATAATTAGCGTATTCTTTATCCGCATTTCTAAAAGCACTTGTAATGGTATGAATACCGGACTCTGCAAATTCGTGATAGTCGGAGAAAACAGTGTGGATTAAGTCTGAGTCTGGGTATGTGTCGATTTTTCCTTCCACCGCTTCTACAATGTCTAACAAATTGATTTCTTCTGGATCTTTGGCAAGTGTGAACCCGCCGTTGTTTCCAGATACTGAATTAATCAGTCCGCTAACAACTAGTTTTCTTAAGATTTTACTAATGTAAGATGGTGACGAATCACGTAAACGGTGATGGATAGTTACGGAAGAAATGGGAACATCTGCCTTCTGGGTGTACAACATCGTCATAATACAAAATACCTGGTCCATACTTTTACTCAACTTCATAATAAAATCCTCCCTCTTCCCATTATTACCTTTTAATGTCCTTAATAGACATTTAACATCTATATACAATACACCCATTTTTTTAATAGTGCAAGCATTTTTTAGTAAAAAATACTAAAGTCTCTAAAATTTTCTCAGCTAAGAAAAAAACTGGAATAATTATTGTGATAAAACATGCTAATCTTATAACTGTTAAAAAAATTATTCAGGAGGTGCTTTACTTTGTTAATTGATGATATTCGGAAAAAATCTCATTTACCATTAATTAAGCATCATTCTAATTATGTATAGCTTCGGTTATTTCTTTTAAGTAAACAAAAATAATTCGGAGGTAATACACAATGTCTAAGCAAACAAAATCTTTAACATTATTTGGATTTTTCGCCATTACGGCATCGATGGTTATGACTGTTTATGAATATCCAACTTTTGCTACTTCTGGTTTTCATTTAGTATTTTTCTTATTACTTGGTGGTTTTTTATGGTTTTTGCCAGTTGCCTTATGTGCAGCAGAAATGGCCACTGTCGATGGTTGGCAAGAAGGAGGGATATTTTCTTGGGTCGGAAGTACGCTTGGGGAACGCTTTGGATTCGCGGCGATTTTCTTTCAGTGGTTTCAAATTACTGTCGGCTTTGTCACAATGATTTATTTTATTCTCGGGGCACTTTCCTATGTATTTGATTTTCCTGCGCTTGAGTCAAACCCGCTTATTAAATTTATTGGGGTGGTAGTTATTTTTTGGGGACTTACTTTCTCCCAACTAGGAGGAACGAAAAATACTGCTAAAATAGCCAAATTTGGTTTTATTATCGGTATTCTCATCCCGGCAGTCATTTTATTTGTTTTAGGTATTGCATATGTCGTCGGTGGAAATCCGCTTCATGTTCAATTTTCCACTGAGGCGTTCATACCAGATTTTTCAAAAGCTTCAACATTAGTGATCTTCGTGTCATTTGTTCTCGCTTACATGGGTGTTGAAGCTTCCGCAAGCCATGTAAATGAAATGAAAAATCCGAAGCGAGATTATCCGCTTGCAATGATTATGCTTGTTATCCTTGCAATCGCACTGAATACTATCGGCGGTTTAACTATTTCTGCTGTTTTACCATTAAACGATCTATCTCTTAGTTCTGGTGTAGTACAAACATTCCAAGCTTTAATCCTTCACTTTGGCTCCGGACTTGGTTGGGCAGTCAAACTAATCGCTATCATGATTGCGCTTGGTGTTATGGGGGAAGTTAGCGCTTGGGTAGTTGGTCCATCTCGCGGCATGTATACTGCGGCAGAGCAAGGACTACTTCCAGAAAAAATGAAGAAAGTAAATAAACACGGTGTTCCTGTACCGCTCATTATGATGCAAGGTGTAGTTGTCACTATTTGGGCAGCTATTCTAACATTTGGTGGTGGAGGAAATAATTTGTCCTTCCTAACAGCTATTTCTTTAACCGTTGTCATTTATTTAGTCGGATACTTATTGTTCTTTATCGGCTATCTCGTACTTATTTTTAAAAAAGGAAATTTACACCGCACATACCAAATCCCAGGTGGCAAAGTCGTCAAAACTATTATTGCATTAGTCGGTTTAGCCACATCTATTTTTGCTCTATGTATTTCCTTTGTTCCACCAGCATCTATCGCCGAAAAAAATCATATGACATACAGTATCATTTTGTCAATTAGCTTTGTCGTGACAGTTTTAATTCCTTTTATCATTTATGCAGTTCATGACAAAAAGAATATCGAACCAAAAAACGTCACGCATATTGATTCCAACAGTATTAACAAATTCACTCATCCTAGAGCTCGCGGTGAGCATATTATTAATCCAGACGAAAAACATATTATGAACCAAGACAAATTATAGGAGGAAAAAATCATGTTATATAGTAAAGAAAATCAAGAAAGTTATTTAGAACCCATTTTTGGATCCAGCGCAGAGGATCGTGATATTCCAAAATATACTCTCGGAAAAGAACCTTTAGAACCTCGTATCGCTTATCAATTAGTGAAAGATGAACTATTAGATGAAGGATCTGCTCGTCAAAATTTAGCTACTTTTTGCCAAACATATATGGAAGACGAAGCTACCAAATTAATGTCCGAAACCTTAGAAAAAAATGCCATTGATAAATCGGAGTATCCACGAACAGCGGAACTTGAAAATCGCTGCGTTAATATTATTGCAGATTTATGGCACGCACCAAAAGAACAAAAATTCATGGGGACTTCTACAATTGGCTCTAGTGAAGCTTGTATGTTAGGTGGAATGGCGATGAAATTCACTTGGCGAAATCGTGCAGAAAAGCTAGGCCTCGATATTCATGCCAAAAAACCAAACCTTGTCATTTCTTCCGGTTACCAAGTTTGTTGGGAAAAATTCTGTGTTTACTGGGATATTGACATGCGGATCGTACCAATGGATAAAGACCATATGCAACTAAATACCGACCAAGTGTTAGACTATATTGATGAATATACTATCGGCGTCGTCGGTATCCTTGGTATTACCTACACGGGACGTTACGACGACATCTACGCCCTTAATGAGAAAATTGAACAATACAACAGCCAAACAGATTACAAAGTATACATCCACGTTGATGCAGCAAGCGGAGGTTTCTTTACCCCATTTGTGGAACCTGACATCATTTGGGACTTCCGTTTAAAAAATGTTATTTCTATTAACACTTCTGGACATAAGTATGGGTTAGTCTATCCTGGTATTGGCTGGGTGCTTTGGAAGGATGAAAACTATTTGCCAAAAGAACTCATTTTCAAAGTTAGTTATCTTGGCGGAGAAATGCCAACAATGCAAATCAATTTTTCTAGGAGCGCTAGCCATATTATCGGCCAATATTATAATTTCCTACGCTATGGCTTTGAAGGCTACCGGACCATTCATCAAAAAACAAGTGATGTTGCACAATATCTTGCAAATGCCGTAAAACAAACTGGTTATTTCGACATTTATAATGACGGCTCCCATTTGCCAATTGTCTGCTATAAATTAAAAGAAGATGCAAACATTAGTTGGACGCTTTACGATTTAGCTGACCGCTTGCAAATGCGCGGATGGCAAGTACCAGCTTATCCACTACCAAAAAGTTTAGAAAACGTTATTATTCAACGCTATGTTTGTCGAGCTGACCTTGGTTTCAATATGGCTGAAGAATTTATCCAAGATTTCAAAGCTTCTATCCACGAACTAAATAACGCCCACATCCTTTTCCATGATAAACAGCAATCCGGTGTTCATGGCTTCACGCACTAAGAAAAAGGCTAGCTCTTCAAACAGGCTAGCCTTTTTTCATATTCTTCCATCCGAAGTGACTGAATCGCACTTTCCACATCTTCCAAATCTCTGTCAAAAAAACCAAGCGAAATCGGAATAACTGTCCCATTTTCCACTAATTTTTTTAATGTCATCTCACACTGCGGATGACAAAGCACAATTGTACGCATAGGAGATTCCTGTAAAACCAAATTCAACTCCTCCACAGAGTTAAACATTGTCTCATTTACTACCACTTTACGACCAAGCTCCTGTTCCACCTGAAATTTACAAGACTCAAAATTAATTAGGTTAAACGAGAAAATGCAAATTGGTACTGGATTATCCCATTTATAGATTAGCGGATACAAATGAATCGTTAAATAATGAATATGCGAATCAATTAACAATGTATAGCGATCACTAAGTTCATTCCAACGCTCCAACACATTTTTTACGACCAAATAAAGTGGCTGGTATTTTTTATCAAGCAACCGTTCATTACTCGGGATAAGCCCTTGCAAATCAAACAATGTCTTCTTTAAAAAATAACAAAGTGCCACTCGAAAAAGTGAATGATTCACCACTTCTGTTCCAAAATAAGTTTCAAATAAACCAACTAAACATTGTAAATCAGCTTCTTTTAAAATAAGTGTATTAAATTGCTCTAACTCTATTCGTTTCATTGAAGCATCCACAATACTGAAATTAGTCGAGTAATAAATCAACATTAAATAAAGATAATCATTATACGAAAAAGCATAACCCAGCTCTTTTTCTAATGTCTCTTTGCTGCTTTCTTTCACCATATCCAAAAAACGAGAAGTCTCAATATATTTCTGACATTGCTCATCCAAAATTATCGCACTTGTCGGAATATCTCTTTTAAAGACCATCGAAATAAGCAATCTAAAATATTCATGCCCTTCCGCATTATGTGCTAAATTGTCCACATTTATCCGCCTATTAAGCACCGACATGAAGTCATCTACTATTCTTTTTTCCTTATCTAAAAGTGGAACAATAAGGATTCCATACTCAGCCTGCAGAAGTGCAATCAAATAGCGGACTCGATATTCTTTTCCTGTAATCAAATTATTTTCTAGTAATAGATCTGTCTCTGCTAAAAACGCCTCAACTTTGTGTTTCAGTCGATAAGCATGTGAATGGGAGATAAAATACTGATCCATAAAATCCGTAAAACTTTTAGAATCCTCATTTGTAATTAAAAAGGCCAAACATTTTAAGAACATAGACCTGTCATATAGTTTATGTAAAGCCTGTCGTTCTGTCACTCCATTATGCAGCTGACATCGGTACACCAAATTATCATGGCAAGTGTTCATTTGAATTGTCACTAAATCAGCTAATTCTTCATTTAGCGCTTGAATATCCGATTTCACCGTAACACGCGAAGTCCCCATATATTCTGCTACTTCATCCAAATCCGTATGCTTATTTTTAAATAGAAAATCACAAATCAAACACTTCCGTTTAATATCTTTCTCAATATAATTTATAAGCATAGTTATCCTCTCCGTAAAAAAAGAATTTCATGCATTTACCGGCCTTTTTTATGTTAAATCAATCACATATAAATGTCAATCGAATTTAAATTTGTTCTTTGAGAGAATAAAAAACGCTTTACACGGATTTTTAATAATGTGCGTAATTGCTTCTTTAAATATGTATCTGCAAAA